>SECP01000073.1 GCA_004193285.1 Myxococcales bacterium
GTGTGAACGCAACCGCCGCCGCCACTGCCTCCACCGGTCACCCCTGCGCTTCCGCCTGCGCCGCCACCACCGCTGGCTGCTCCCGCCACGCCGCCCGAAGCGGCCCCGGCGGTTGCGTTCACACCGCCCGTCCCGCTCGCAGCGCCCGCCGTGCCCCCGGTGGAGCTACCAGGATTGCCGGAGCTGCCGGCGACCGAGGCCGCGCCCGCGACGCTCGTCGTGCCCCCGGCTCCGCCTTCGGGTGCTTCGGTGCTGCACGCGCAGAGCCCGAGCACCACGATCACCCAAGCTGCATTATTTCGATCGCAGACGACAAGCGCATGATTCATGACGAGCATACGTGGCCGAAGCGCGGCGCTTTCGTTCACTAATCGTCACGCATCATTTCGGTTTGGATGCTCTGGACGCGAAACTTCGCAAAAGCTCGCGCGGTTCCGCGAACATCACGACGTCCTCGCAGGCAACGCGATGTCGAGCCTCACCCTGGTTGGCTGACACGAGCGTCGCCTCGCTGCCCACCACCTCGATCTTCGAGAGCTCCAGGCCGGGTACCAGGCTCACCTCCAGGCGGCCCGGCGTGACCCGAGCGCGGCGCTGCTCCAGGTGAGTGAACACGCGCCCGGGAGTGAGTGGCCGACTCACGCTCAAGCCGGCGAGCAGCGGTTGCCGGGAGTAGCCCAGATCCGGAGCGGCGTCCGGGCTGGTGTAGACGAGTAGCGCGCTGAGCTCCAGCCCCGCGCCGCGGCAGACTCGGGTTTCGATACGCCGCGCGCGGGAAAGGACGTCGCGCGGGATCGGCGCCTCGCGCAGCTCCTGGCTCACGCGCGGGCTCGGTTCGAGGGGGCGCATTTGCTTGATGACGAAGCGCGCCGGCCGCTGCCCTTGGCGCAGCGCTGGCCAGCCCTGCGCGACGCGCCGGAACTCGAAGTCCAGCACGAGCGCACGGCGCTGCTGCGCCGCCGGCACACCGGCGTTGTCGGCCGCGAGCTGCTGCCGCGTGAGCTTCTCGGCGAGGACGTAGAGCTCGCGCAGCTCCGCGTCGCTCATCACGCGCGCGCCGGCGCTCGTCAACGACGACGAAGTCTGCCGCGAGACGAGCAGCGCCGTGCTCGACCTCTGTACGCGCGAGCTCTCCGGGATCACCACCCGGTCCGTCGGTGGATTGGTGACACTCACCGCACCGGGTTGTGCGTCTACCGCCAGCTCATCGCCCGCTGGCGCCAGGGTGAACGTGAACACGCCGTTGGCCTGCTCCAGCTCGTCGTCGAAGCGCGCGTGGATCAGCACGGCCATGTCCGCCCCCAAGTGATCGATACGGCTGCTATGCCGCTCCTCGAATGCCTCGAAGCTGAAGTAAGAAGCCCAGGTTTTGCGGAGCGCGTCCGCCACGCTGCTGCGCTTTTCGAGCTCTTTCGTGCCCTGGCGCGGCACCAAGTAGCCGGTCGAAGAATCGTAGAGCCCGGCTCCATTGAAGCCCTCTATGTCCTCGACGGTGCTGGAAGAGCGGAAGCGCAAGCCTTGCTCCGGCGAGTACGCGGCGAAGTGCGCGGGCAAGACCCGGTCGAGCTCCGCCTTCAAAGGCGCAGGGAGCTTGGCGTGCCGCACCATGTAAGCGACGCCTCCCTTTCGCACCACGGCCGCGATCGCACCGAGCGCGCTGGGGTTCTGATAGCTCGTCGCCAGCTCCCGATCTTGCTTGGTCCGAAACTTACGAACGAACTCGTCTGCCCCTTCCAGCGCCAGGAAGCGCAGCTTCTTGAAATTCTGGAAATTCTCGTCCGCGATCAGCGCTTCGATCTCCGGGCGCAGCGGCGCCAGGTGCTCGCGGTAGGCTCGAATCGTGAGGCCCAGCGGGCGATCCGGCACGTCCACCTGCAGGGAGCCAGCGCCGTTCGAGGCGGTGCCCGGGCCCAAGCCCTGCAGCAACCTGACCATGCCCGAGCTCTTGCCGCCGAGCAGCGGCGCGAGCTTCGGCAGTTGCTCCCGCGTCACCTTACCGAGCTCCACCAAGTAGGGCGCCGCCTGCCAATCCACCTGTCCGACCGGGAGCGGCGCGTTCTTGGCCGCATCCAAAAAGCGCGCGTACTCGGCCTCCGTGAGCCGGTGCAAGCTCAGCTGCCCACCTTCTGCGGAGAGCACGACCGGCGCCCGGCTCCGCACCAAATCCTGCACCTCGGGATCGTCCAGCACCCCGCCCCGGTACGCGTTCACGATTTGCCGGCTCTTCGCCAAAAGGTTCAAATGCGCGAGGGGCGTCTGCGGGATCGCGGTCACCAGGCCCCGCGCTTGCGGCAGGTACTCCGGCAACGCGCCGAGCAGCAGAATGTCCTCCGGCTCCGCCTCCGCCAAGCGCGAGAGCTCGCGGAGCGCCTTCAGGCGCCCGGCCACGATGCCGCCCGAGTACACCTGCGTCTCCCCGGCCACGCTGACGTCCGCGTAGGTGAGCACGCGCCCCTGCAAGCTCGGCCGCTGGGCTTGCAGCTCGCGCCCCACTGCGAGCTGCGCCGGCGAGCGCGCGAACCAATGGAGCTTGCGGCGCGCTTCCGCGGGAACGGAAGCGTCCAGCTCGTCCCAGAACACGAGCACTTCCGCGACTTGCGCCGGGTCTGCGTACTCTAGCTCGAAGCCCCACACCTCGGGTCGCCCTGCTCGCGCCGGCACGTGCACCAAGCTTCCGGCGCCGAGCTCCCGCCCCTTCGGCACCATGCTCACCTGGTAGAAGAGCTTGGAGTAGAGACGACCATCGGTCAGCTCCAGGCCGTCCGGGAGCTCCTCCGCGTGCTCCCCTGCCCACTGCCGAGCATCTTGCGGCTGGGCGAAGGTGCGAGGAGCGAGCGGGGGCATGCCGCGGACGGCTTGCCCGTTCAAAAGGCGGAACCACGCCCACTCGTCGTGAAAGCGGTAGTACCGCCCGTCCAGGAAGTGGATGCGTCGCCGCGCCGGGTCCGAAAAGCCAGTGATCACGAACTTTGCGCCAGAAACGAGCGGGCGCTCCGCCTGCCCCGGCACCGCCGTGAGCTCTTCGAACTTGGCGACTGACTCCACGCGCTCCGCCGTGAAGTCCTGAAACCTCGGGTCACTGGACCGCACGGGCAAGGCCACGCCGGGCGAGTGGCCGCACCCCGTCGACCCGAGCGCGAGACCAATTCCGAAAAGCCAAGAGCGAGCGCGCTGCACGAGATGCACGTACGCCCCAAGCCAACAAAAGTTTGCTTCTGTCGTCGTGGTCGCACGAAAGCGTTTTACGGCCCGGGTCTGCCTACACCCACCGACGCTCACCGCACCCCGAGCGCGGTCAGAGCTCGCAGGTCATCTCCAGCATCGTGCGGCGGAAGCCGAGCGCTTCGAACAAGCGGTGCGCGGACTCGTTCTGCACGGCCGTGTGCAGCACGACCCGCGGAGCCCCGCGCGCCTTCATCGCCGCGAGCACGCCCTCCAAGAGCTGACGACCGACCCCTCGGCGCCGGGCGGATTCGTCCACGAGGATGTCGTGCAAGGCCGCGTGCGCGTCGAGCAGCGCGTTCCAGTCGCGAGGCTCTTTGCGCGCGTACGCGTAGCCGACGACCTTGCCCGAGAGCTTGGCGCAAAGGATGAGCGCCTGCTTGTTGCGTAGCTCCTTGGCGAACCACCAAGCGTAGCCGCTCTCGGGATCATCGATGAACAAGAAGCGCTTCGCGTCGAACCCGTAGTGCTGCCTCACGAGCACCCCCGCGAGCCTCGCGATTGCTGGCAAGTCGCGCTCCGTGGCCTCCACGATTCGGACCTCCGCCGACGGCGGGGCGGCGGCGCGCGGCGCGCGCCTCTTCACGGTGGATTTCTTGGCCGAGGCTCGGGGCGCGGTCGTCTTTTTGCTAGCCACTGCGCGAGACTACGCCAATTTGCGCGTGCGCTTCACGCCCACTCGACGCACGGTCTCGAGGAAGCGGGCCACTGCCGGCGATGGATCGCCGCTGCGCCACACGAGCCGCAGCTCGGTAGTGGGCGAGCCGATGATCGGTCGCAGGACGATGTCGGCCCGACGCAGCTCGCGCACCGACTCGGGGAGGATGCTCAGGCCGAAGCCGGCCGCGACCAACGCCAGCACGTCGATTTGCGGAGCCTCCTGCACGATGTTCGGCGAAAATCCAGAGTCACGGCAGACGCTGATGAGCAGGTCGAAAAAGCCGGGACCACGCGCGCGCGGAAAGAAGACGAACGGCTCCCGCGCCACCGCGCTCAAAGCGATGCGGTCGCGAATCGCGAGGCGGTGATCGGCCGGCAGCGCCAGCACCAGCTTTTCCGTGCGAATGCTCTCGGACGCCAGCCGCGGCTCGTGCAGCGGCGCGCGCACGAAGCCAACGTCCAGCTCGCCGCGTTTGAGCGCCTCCACCTGGTCGGCAGGAGGCAGCTCCCGGACCTCGATCGCAACGTCCGGCGAGCGCTCGCGGAAGGCGCGCAGCAGCTGAGTGAGGCCGCTGTACGCCAGCGAAGAGGGGTAGCCGATGGCCATGCGCCCGCTATGGCCAGCGCCGGCGCGGCGTGTCTCTCGCACCGCCAGCTCCACGGACTCCAGCAAGCTTCGGGCGTGCTCCAGCAACGTTTGACCGGCGGCGGTGAGCTCGATGGGGCGCCTCGAGCGGTCGAAGAGCGGGTACCCCAGCTCCGCCTCGAGATCTTGCAGCTGCTTACTCAGCGGAGGCTGCGCGATGCCCAAGCGCTCGGCGGCGCGACCGAAATGCCGCTCCTCCGCCACCGCGGTGAAGTAGCGCAGGTGTCGCAGCTCCATCAGCTGTTACCGATTGTGTCGGACCGCGGTTCGATCATACCTAAAAAGTATCATATACCCCCCTCACATATATTGGACGTTGTGGGCCGCGGTCTCTACAAACCCGCCTCCCCCATGCTTCGTCGGGTTTTGGTGCAGCAATGTGGCTAGTTCGAGTAGCGCTGCAGCGCCCTTACACCTTCGTGGTGATGTCGCTCCTCATCGTCGTGGTGGGCGTCCTGTCCATCGTGAAGATGCCTACGGACATCTTCCCGAACGTGGATATCCCGGTCATCTCCGTGGTGTGGAACTACGGCGGGCTGCCCCCGGAGGAGATGGAGCGCCGGGTCACCAGCAATTTCGAGCGTTTCCTCACCACCGTGGTCAACGACATCGACCACGTCGAGAGCCAGACGCTCACGGGCGTCGCGGTCGTCAAAATTTTCTTTCAGCCCCAGGCCAAGATCGAGGAGGCCATCGCCCAGGTCACGGCCGTATCGCAGGGCGCGGTCAGGCAGATGCCGCCCGGCGCGACGCCCCCGCTGATCATCCGATATAGCGCATCGAACGTCCCGATTTTGCAGCTGGCGCTCGGTAGCGACACCGTGAGCGAGCAGCAATTGTTCGACATGGGGGTGAACTTCGTGCGCGCGGACATCGTGACCGTGCCGGGCGCGCAGGTGCCGTGGCCCTATGGCGGCAAGCAGCGCCAGGTCATGATCGACATCGACCCCAAGCGCCTGTACGCGTGGGGCCTTTCGCCACGGGACGTGAACACTGCCCTGGGGCTCGGGAACGTCGTGCTCCCGTCCGGTACCGCCAAGATGGGGGCGCAGGAGTACCCGGTGGTGCTGAACGCCAGCCCGGAGCTCATGGAAGAGATCGGCGCCATCCCGATCAAGACGGTCCGTGGCACCCCCGTCTACATTCGGGACGTCGCCAACGTGCGGGACGGCAACTCGCCGCAGACGAGCATGGTGCACGTGGAGGGCCGGCGCTCCGTGCTGATGAGTATTTTGAAGCTCGGCAGCGCCAGCACGCTGGACGTCGTGGCGCGCATCCGAGAAATGCTCCCGGCCACGATGGCCAAGGTGCCGCCCGAGATCAAGGCGTCCTTGCTCTTCGACCAATCACTGTTCGTGCGCGCGGCGGTGGACGGCGTTGCCAAGGAAGCGGCCATCGCGGCGGCCCTCACCGCCTTGATGATCTTTCTGTTCCTCGGCAGCTGGCGGAGCACGCTGATCGTGGTCGTTTCGATTCCGCTCTCGATCTTGGTGTCGATCAGCCTCCTCTACGCGATGGGCCACACCTTGAACGTGATGACCTTGGGCGGCATGTCGCTCGCGGTCGGCATCTTGGTGGACGACGCGACGGTGGCGCTCGAGAACATCCACCGCAACATGGCGCAGAAGAAGCCATTTTTGCAGGCCATCATCGATGGCGCGCAAGAAATCGCGGTGCCGGCGCTCGTCTCCACGCTCTGCATCTGTATCGTGTTCGTGCCGGTCGCCTTCATCACCGGCCCCGCGAAGTACCTGTTCGCGCCCATGGCGCTCGCGGTGGTCTTTGCGATGCTCACCAGCTACCTCCTGTCGCGCACCTTGGTGCCGACGATGGTGCGCTACCTGCTGGAGAAGGAGGCCGCCGCGCACCACAACGCCGGTCACGACTCGAACCGCACCGGGTTCTTCGCCGCTTTCGAGCGCGGCTTCGAGCGGCTACGGAACTGGTACGGGAGCTACCTGGCGCTCGTGCTGCGTCACCGGCCGCTCACGGTCGGTGTCTTCTCGACCTTCGTGGTGGCGTCCCTGGCGCTGTTCCCCTTGGTCGGGCGTGATTTCTTCCCGAGCGTGGACGCGGGCTTGATCAAGCTGCACGTGCGCGGCGTTCCCGGCACGCGCATCGAGGAGACCGAGCGCCACATCGCCAGCGTGCAGAGCACGATCCGAGAGGTGATCCCGCCCTCCGAAATCGAGACCCAGATCGACAACATTGGCGTGCCGTACAGCGGCATCAACCTGTCGCTGAGCGAGGGCGCGCTCATCTCGTCCGCGGACGGCCAGATCATGGTCTCCCTCAAGGAGGGTCACGGCGAGACCGCGGGCTACGTCCGGCAGCTGCGCAAGAGGCTGAACCACGATTACCCCGAGTCCACGTTCTTCTTCCTGCCGCCGGACATCTCCACCCAGGTGCTGAACTTCGGCCTCCCCGCTCCCATCGACCTGCAAGTGGTGAGCGCGCCCGGTCGCGAGCTGGAAGCCTACAAGCTGGCCGAAAAGCTACGCGTCAAGGTGGAGGCGATCCCGGGGACGGCGGACGTGCGGCTCGCTCAGGTGACGCGCGTGCCGGCCCTGCGCGTGAACGTGGACCGCACGATGGCGAGCCAGTTCGGTCTCTCGGAGCGCGACGTGGCGAGCGACCTGCTCGTGTCGCTCTCCTCCAGCGGGCAAGTCGCGCCGAACTTCTGGGTGGACCCCAAGCGCGGAGTCCAATACCTGGTCGCGGTGCAAACGCCGCAGTACGGCGTGGACTCGATAGATGCGCTGAAGCAGACGCCGATTTCGACCGGCGCGGCGCCGCAGTTCTTGTCCAACATGGCGCAGGTGAGCCGCACCTTCAACGCCGCGAACATCACTCACTACAACGTGGCGCGCACCTACGACGTTCACGCGAACGTGGACGGCTCGGATCTCGCCTCGGTGGCGGCCCACCTGAACCAGCTGGTGGCCGAGACGAAGCCCTCCTTGCCGCGCGGCGTGCAGCTCGCGCTCAAGGGCCAGGTGGAGAGCATGGAGACCTCCTTCACCGCGCTCGGCTTCGGCCTCCTGTTCGCGGTGCTGCTCGTGTACCTGCTCATCGTCGTGAACTTCCAGTCATGGCTGGACCCGTTCATCATTTTGATGGCGCTCCCGGGAGCGCTCGCCGGCATCGCGTGGATGCTGTTCATGACTCACACCACGTTCAGCGTACCCGCGCAGATGGGCACCATCATGTGCGTCGGCGTGGCGACCGCCAACAGCATCTTGGTGGTGAGCTTCGCCAACCAGCAGCGCAAGCACGGGATGGACGCCCTGGAGGCGGCGTTGGCCGCGGGCATGACGCGGCTGCGCCCGGTGATGATGACCGCGCTCGCCATGATCATCGGTATGCTCCCAATGTCGCTCGGGTTGGGAGAAGGCGGCGAGCAAAACGCGCCGCTGGGGCGCGCAGTGATCGGCGGCCTGCTCTGCGCCACGCTTTCTACGTTGTTCTTCGTGCCGGTGATGTATTCACTGCTGCGCCGCCAGGCGCCCCGTGAAATCGTGTTGGAGGAAGTCAAGTGACCACGGAAGAGACTCAATCGCCCCGCCCTAGCGACGCCCCCCCGGCGGATCTCGGCTTTGCGTTACCCGAGCCGGCGCGGCTCTCGCGCGGGCGCGCCGCCACGCTGGCGGTGGTGGGGGTCGTGGTCCTGGGAGGCGCGTTCGTGCTCGCGTTCGCTCCCCGCAAGTCGGCCCGCGCCGAGCTGGAGGCGCAAGCCGCCGAGGCGGAGCATGCGGCGCCGCGTCTTACGGTGGCTCCCGCCAAGCTCGTCGCGAGCGAGCGCCTGCTCAAGCTCCCCGCCAGCATTCAGCCGCTCGAAGAGGCCGTCATCTACGCGCGCTCCAGCGGCTACGTGGGTCGCTGGCTGGTGGACTTGGGCGACAAGGTGAAAGCCGATCAGCTGCTCGCCGAGATCGAGACGCCAGAGGTGAACCAGCAGCTCGCGCAAGGCCGCGCGGAGCTGGCCAAGGCGAACGCCAACAAGGCGCAGGCGGAAGCGGGTCGAGCGCTGGCTTCGAGCAAATTCGATCGCACCGGCAAGCTCGTGGACGCAGGCGTGGCCACCCAGCAGGAGCTGGAGCAGACGCAAGCCGAGAGCTCGGTGGGGGACGCCAACGTCAACCTGGCGGACGCCGCGATCGAGGCGGAGAAGGCGAACATTCGGCGCCTGAGCGACCTGCAGCAGTTCTCGAAGGTCACGGCGCCGTTCGCGGGCACCATCACCGCGCGCTTGGTGGACCGCGGCAGCTTGGTGTCGGCCGGCACCGGCAACCCCATGTTCCGGCTGGCCGCGACGGAGACCGTGCGCGTGTTCGTGCAGCTGCCGCAAGACGTGGCGCCGAGCATCACGCTCGGTCGGCCCGCGCAGGTGACGGTGCGCGAATTCCCGGGCCAAACCTTCGAAGGCAAGGTGGCGCGCACGGCGGGCGCGCTCGACTCGGTGACGCGCACGCTCAACACGGAGGTTCGAGTACCGAACCCCGACGGCAAGCTGCTGTCCGGGATGTTCGCGGAGGTGAGCCTGAGCCTCTCCGCGCCGCGGGAGGTGTTCGAGGTCCCGGCCACGGCGCTGCTCAACGATGCGCAGGGTCTGCGCGTCGCGATCGTGGGCCCGGGGGACACCCTGCAGCTGCGGACCATCGGCATCGAGCGGGACCTTGGGGCGACGCTGCACGTGTCGAGCGGCATCAAGGCCGGCGACCGGCTGGTTCAAATCGCCGACGCGACCCTGCACGAAGGGCAGAAGATCGTGCCGGTCGCCCCCCGCGCAGCGCCGGCCAGCAGCGCCGCGCCAGCGCCCTCCGCCCGCTGAGGCTCAGGGCCGGCGGGTGCAGATGTTCACGCCGAACACGGTGGGGGTGCAAAACCGAGAGGGTGGGCGGCAATCGGCGTCCACCTCGCAGAGCTGACGGTCACGGCCGCCGCCCATGACGTCGCACCGCGGCTTGCATGAAGATGCCGCGCTCGCGTCACCCGTGATGCTGAGGCAGCAGTCCTGCATCCCGCACTCCGCGTTGCTGGTGCAGCCAAGCACCGCGCCCTGACACACGTCGCCCCTTGCCACGCATTGGAGTCCCCCGAAGCCGGCGCAGCAGCTCTGGGTGCCCACGTCGCACACTGCGGGCCCGCAGCTGATGACCGGACCGCCTGGGGCGCCCGCGACGCCCGGGCCGCCCCCGACGGAGCCGCCGCCTTGGGCCGTACCGGCCAACCCGGCGCCGCCCAAGCCGCCAATGGCGGGCTGACCGGCGACGCTCGCGGCGCCGCCGAGCGGCGATGTCGACCCGAAACCAGCCTGTGCCCCCACGCCCGCGCTCGCGCCGACCGCGGCGGAACCGCCCGCGCCGCTACGACCTGCGGTGGCGGCGCCGCCCGTGCTCGAGCTGGCGCCGACGGTGATGGGGTCGTCACCGAACAGGTACTCCTCCGTATCCGAGCGGCCACCGCAGGCTTGGAGCAGGGGAAGCACGCCGCAGCAGGCGAGCAGCGCTCGTAGCGCGCCGCGGGAAGCAGACCGAAAAACCATAATCCCAACCGTAGTACCGCGCCGGCGTGCGAACCAGGCGAGGGCCGCGTATGCTGGCGGCGGCCCGCGCCTCGGTCGAGGCCTGCGCCTCCGCGTCATTCACGCCCTTGGAAGTACAGGAATCGCGAAATTCGTACAGTATGAACGCAGCTACCACCACCTCGATCGAAGTTCCCAGCACCCAGATCCTGCTCGCGCTCTCCGGACCGCAATCGAACCTGCTCGGTGAGGTCGCCCGCCAGAGCGGGACTGACATCAGCCTGCGGGGGAACACCATCTTGGTGGCGGGCGAGGCCGAGGACGTCAAGTTGGCGGAGCGCTTCCTGAGGGACGCCGCGGCGCTGGTCGGTCGCGGCTTCGAGCTCGGCCCGAACGACGTCGTGAGCTCCATGCGCGGGCTTCGCGCGGACCCGGCGCGCTCGCTCGTCGAGCTCTTGGAGGAGACGATCATCGTCACCGCGCGCAAGAAGCCGATCTTGCCGAAGAGCCGAGCGCAGCGTCAGTACGTGGAGGCCATTCGCACTCATGATTTGATCTTCGGCATCGGCCCCGCCGGCACCGGGAAGACCTACTTGGCGATGGCCATGGCCGCGTCCTGGCTGATGCAGAAGAAGGTGAAACGCATCATCATGGCGCGCCCCGCGGTGGAAGCAGGCGAAAAGCTCGGCTTCTTGCCCGGTGACTTGGCGGAGAAGGTGAACCCCTACCTCCGGCCTCTGTACGACGCCCTTCACGACATGCTGGAGTTCGAGCGCGTGGAGCAGCTGCGCGAGCGGGGCCAGATCGAGGTCGCGCCGCTCGCGTTCATGCGCGGGCGAACCCTCAACGACTCCTTCGTCATCTTGGACGAAGCGCAGAACGCGACCAGCGAGCAGATGCGCATGTTCCTCACGCGCCTGGGCTTCGGGTCCAAGTGCGTGATCACCGGGGACATCACCCAGACGGACCTGCCGTCTGGAGCGCGCAGCGGCCTCCGCGAGGCGCGCGAGCTGCTGTCCGGCACCCCCGGCATCTCTTTTTGCAGCTTCACGGACGAGGACGTCGTGCGCCACCCGCTCGTGCAAAAGATCATCGTCGCTTACGAGCGGCGCGACCGCGAGAACGAGGCTCGCAAGGCCGCCCGCGCGGCGGCCGCGACCGCTACCGACAAGGAGTAACCTCGCGCCCGCGCGGGGCCGGGCGTCTGAGCTCTCGCGCCGCCCTGGTAGGCATGTTAGCTCCCGGCGCATGCCTGAGATCCTCCACGTACAAGCACGCGAAATCCTCGACTCCCGCGGTAACCCGACGGTCGAAGCCGAGGTTCATACGTCCTCCGGCTTTGGTCGCGCGGCGGTGCCGAGCGGCGCCTCCACCGGCGAGCACGAGGCCAACGAGCTGCGCGACGGCGACAAGAGCCGCTACCTCGGCAAGGGTGTGCTCCAAGCGGTCGAGAACGTCAACGACAAGCTCGGCCCGGCCATCGTCGGCATGTCCGCGCTCGACCAGCCCGCGGTGGACCAGCGCTTGCTGGAGCTGGACGGCACGCCCAACAAGTCCAAGCTCGGCGCCAACGCGATCCTGGCGGTGTCCATGGCCTGCGCTCGCGCGGCCGCGGATACGGTGGATTTGCCGCTCTGGCGCTACCTAGGCGGCGTGCAGGCGCGCGTCTTGCCGACCCCGCTCATGAACATCATCAACGGCGGCGCGCATGCGGACAGCGGGCTGGAGGTGCAAGAGTTCATGATCGTGCCGCTCGGCTTCGACACGTTCGCGGAGGCGCTGCGCGCGGGCGCGGAGGTGTTTCACAACCTCAAGAGCATCCTCAAGAAGGCGGGCATGGTCACCGCGGTCGGCGACGAAGGCGGCTTCGCTCCCCGGCTGGCTTCGAACGAAGACGCGATCAAGAACATCATGCAGGCCATCGAGGCCGCCGGCTACGAGCCGGGCAAGCAGGTCGCGCTGGCCATGGACTGCGCCGCCAGCGAGTTTTACAAAGACGGCAAGTACACGTGGGACAAGCAGCCGCGCAGCGCCGCGGAGCTGTGCGACGTCTACGAAGACCTCCTCAAAAAGTACCCGCTCGTCAGCATCGAGGACGGCTACGCGGAGGACGATTGGGACGGCTGGAAGCTGCAAACCGAGCGCCTCGGCAGCAAGCTCCAGCTCGTCGGCGACGACCTCTTCGTCACCAACGTGAAGCGCCTCACGCAGGGTATCGAGAAGAAGATCGCCAACTCGATCTTGATCAAGGTAAACCAGATCGGCTCCCTGACGGAGACGCTGGATACCATCCGCCTCGCCACGTCTGCCGGTTACACCAGCATTGCTTCCCACCGCTCGGGGGAGACGGAGGACGCGTTCATCGCGGACCTCGCGGTCGCCACCAACTGCGGTCAGATCAAGACGGGCAGCCTCTCCCGCTCGGATCGCATTGCCAAGTACAACCAGCTGCTCCGCATCGCGGACGAGCTGGGCGACGAGCAGGTGTACAGCGGCAAAACGCCCTTCTCGCGTCGCTGAGCTTCGCGACGGTCGAGCCTCGAGGACGCCCTCTTCTCCAGACGGCGTCCTCGAGCGGTTCGTGAGGAAGCGGTAAGGCCGCTCCGCGGATTACGGGAAAAAGACGACCCGCAACCCGAAAGTGGCCCAGCCGTGGGTCGCGCGGTTCGAGCTCTCGATGTCGTACGAGGTCGTGGTGTCGCCGTCGTCCAGCGTAACTCGGTTGTAGCGCCCGAACGAGAAGTCCACGAAGGGGCCGATGCCGATCACCCGGGTCAGCCGCACGTCTGCGCCCGCCATCAAGTGAGCGAATTCGAAGCCGCCCACGCCGGCGGCGACCGCGCCCCTACTATCGTTCTGGTCGATTCCGAGCCCGAGGGACTCGAGCCCGATGCCGTAACCCAGCCAAGGGTTGAACTTCTCGCCGGGCAGGAAGTGAACTTGAGCCTGAATGCCGAAGCGGAGGCTCAGCCCAAAGCAGCCTGCGTTCAGCTGATCGCACGTGTCCGCCGTCGACCCCCCGGCGCCGCCGAAGCCTAGCCCGAGGTACCCGCCCAGGAAGAGGTGCGGGATGGGCTTGCCGCCGATGTCCACGATCAGCGGCACTTGCCCGGAGCTGAAGTCCGACAGCTTGAGGCCCTCCGTGACCTTGCCGAAGGGCGCCGAATAACCGGTCCGAAGGGCCATTTGAAACCCGGTCTTCGGTGGCGGCACCTGCGCGAGCGCCCCTCTCGATACCGACAGCACTGCCAACAGCCCCAAACCCCAAGCCCCATTTTTCATGCGGCGCAACATGCTCCAGGTGCAGCTTGGAGACAAGAGCTCTGCAGCCACCGCGGGGCGGCCAACGTCAGAGCCGTACCGGTCTGCTGATTTGGTTGCATTGACAACCTTATTCGAAAGCGCTACGGTCCGGGGATGCGCGGCCAGTTCGACGGCAACCGGGTGGATCTGAAGCGAGCCCTGCCCTTCATGCTCCACGCTTGCTACCAGCAGCTGCGCTCGCTCACCTACAAGGAGTTCTTGCAGCACGGCTTGGAGCTCACGCCCGAGCAGTGGGTCGTGCTCGTTCAGCTCTGGCAAAAGGACGGCCAGAGTCAGTCCGCGCTCAGCGAGCTCACGTTGCGCGACAAGCCCACGATGTCGCGCATCCTAGACACGATGGAGAAGAGCGGACTCGTGACGCGCCAGCCGGACGAAGCGGACGCGCGCACCAAGCTGGTCAAGTTGACGCGGAGCGGAGCGTCCTTGCGCCCCAAGCTGGTGCCGGTAGCGAAGCAGCTGGTCGCGCGGCTGGAGAGCGGAATCCCCGAGGCGGACCTGGAGACGACCCACCGCACGCTGTCGCGCATGCTCGAAAATCTACGCTGAACGGAGGAGGCGCCGGCGCGCTCCCTTCGCTCATTTAGTTGCATTGACAATCATACTGGAGATCCGATGACATTCCGTGACTTTCCCGCATTCGATGAAAGCTCCGCTCCCGCCGCCGCCCGCGCCGCGCTCACTGCGACCCGGCAGCGCTTCGGCGCCGTACCCGCGCCGGTAGCCCGCTACGCGAGCTCGCCCGCGCTGCTGCTCACGGCCCTGGCCGGCTTGGACTCCTTCGAGAAAACGACGCTCACGCCGCTGGAGCGCGAGGTCCTGGCGATGACGATGGGCCGCCGAAACGGCTGCCACTTCTGCTTGCAGCTGCACACGCGGCTCCTCTCTTCGCTCGCGGCGGACGCGAAGCTCGTGCGAGCGCTGCAGAATGGGGACCCGCTGAGCGACGCGCGGCTAGAAGCGCTACGGTGCTTCGTGCTCGCGCTCGTCGAGCATTCGGGGGACGTGCCGCGCGCCGAGTGGCAGCGGTTTCGCGAAGCGGGCTACACCCACGAGCAAGCGCTGGAGCTCGTGCTGGGCGTCGGCGTCTACACGATGACGACGCTCGCCAATCGGCTCACGGAGACGAGCGAGTGAAGGCCGCTACTCGAAGTTGAGGGCGGTGTCACAGCTCGTGGGGGGCCGCACCGTCGCGAACTGCAGCTGCGGCACGTCCCACTTCGAGCAAGCCATGCCTTTGACCTGTGAAATGCAGCTGTCGTAGTCCTCCCCCAACGAGCTCGCCGCCGAGCAGGGAAACCTGCTGACGATGACGTTGATGCAAGCGGCGGCGTTCTCTTCGACCGCAGACTGCTGGATTCGCCCTACCTGCGCGTAGCAGTTGAAGGCGCGGTAGCACCACGTGCTCGCGTAAGTGTTGCAGGCGACGACGGGGTCGACCTCCTCGTCTTCCTCGTCGTCTTCCGTTTTCCCAGAGCAACCGAGCGAAAGCCCGAGGGCCATGCCAAGCAGCAGGGCCGCCGTTACCACACGCGCCATCCTGACCTCCGCCGCTAACTTAACCGACGGCGCCGGCCGCTTTCCAGCTTTCACGCGAGGTCGAATAGCAGAATCTCGCTGGGCTCGGCGCTGGTGATTGCAATCTCACCGTCGTTTTCGAAGGCGGCTGCGTCCCCCGCGCTCAGCGTTTCGCCACCGACCTCCACCTTGCCGCGCGCCACGTGCAGCCAGGCGTAACGGCCCTTGGGCAAAGCGTGACTGACGCGGTCGCCCGCCGCGAGCTGGCTCGCGAAGAGCCGAGCGTCTTGGTGGATGGTGAGCGAGCCTTCGCTGCCGTCTTTGGACGCGACGAGGCGCAGCTTGCCTTGGCGGTCCTGCTCCGTGAAATGCTTTTGCTCGTAGCGGGGCGGGTAGCCGCGGCCGTCCGGCAAGAGCCAGATCTGGAGGAAGTGGACGGGCTCGTCCGCGGAGGCGTTGAACTCGGAGTGGGTGACGCCGGTGCCGGCCGACATGAGCTGCACGTCGCCCGGGCGAATCACCGAGCCGGTGCCCATGCTGTCCCGGTGCTGCAGGCCGCCGGACAGCACGTAGGAGATGATCTCCATATCGCGATGGGGGTGAGTGCCGAAGCCTTTGCCCCCCTCGACGCGGTCTTCGTTGATGACGCGCAAGGCTCGAAAGCCCATGTGCGCGGGCGCGTAATAGTCCGCGAAGGAGAACGTATGAAAGGAGCGCAGCCACCCATGGTCCGCGTAGCCGCGATCACCTGCTCGACGAATCTGCATCTGAGTCACCACTTTCGGTCCGCAGAACATAAGACTCGAAAGGCCGATGTAAACACCCCTCCCACACCCCCGAGCCTCGCCGCGCGCGCTGCCTACGCGCACCGACACCGTACGCAATAGTCGCTATCGCAAAGCCGCTTGCGCGCTCGAACGCGTCCAGTAACTTCAAGAGGATGCGCGCGTGGCTTTGCCTCACGGTACCGGTGTATCTTGGTGCTCTGACGCTGGGTTTCGGCTGTTCTCCTGCGAGCGGAAGCAAGACGCAAAGTCAGGGCAACGGGGGCAGCGGCAACGCGGGAGGCAGCAGCAGCAGCTTCGCTGGCTCTCTCAACATCGAGCCGGACCGTCCGGACCTCGGCTGCGACCCGAGCGACCTTGGCTCGCCGTGCAGCCCGGACGCTCCCGCCACTGCCGGCTGCGGCGACGGCCTGCTCACCGAGGACGAAGCCTGCGACGACAGCAACATGGTGGGAGGCGACGGTTGTCAAGCCAACTGCCTGGCGGTGGATCCCGGCTTTTCCTGTAATCCCCCGGGGCAGCCGTGCCACGAGCTCGTGGTGTGCGGCGACAGCCTCGTCGGCTCTTCCGAGCAGTGCGACGACGGCAACCAGAGCGCCGGCGACGGCTGCTCGCCGCGCTGCAACTTCGAGCTCGGCTTCAAGTGCGAAGGCCAGCCGAGCGCCTGCACCGTCACCGTTTGCGGCGACGGCAAGCAGGAGGGCGCCGAGAGCTGCGACGACGGCAACACGATGCCGTTCGATGGCTGCTCGTCGGTTTGCCAGACCGAGCCCTCTTGCACGCCCGAGGGCTGCAAGTCCGACTGCGGCGACGGGCTCGTCATCGACGAAGAGTGCGACGACGGCAACGCCAAGGACGGCGACGGTTGTAGCCACGAGTGCAAGAAAGAGCCCGGCTTCCAGTGCTCGCAAGACGCGGAGTGCGAGAAGATAAGCGGCGAGTGCGTGCTGCGCGTCCCCGCGCTCTATCGCGACTTCAACGCCCGGGACTCCGCCAATGGTCACCCAGATTTTCAGGTCGCCTGCGGCGGCGAGCAGGTGACGACGGGGCTGGTGAAGCCGCAGCTGGATGCGAGCGGGAAGCCGCAGCTCGTCAACCCGGGTGCGCAGTGCATCACGAGCGAGGCGAGCTTCGAGCAGTGGTATTCCGACTCGGACAAGAGCAAGGCCGTCGTCGGAGACGTCGTGCTCTTCAAGAAGGCGGTGGGTACCGGGTTCGTGAATCGCTGGGGCGCGATGGGCGAGCAATGGACCGCCGTCACCGACGAGCAGTGGGCCGCCAACACCTACGAGGAGTGCAAGGCCAGCGGCTGCACGCCGTGCACTTACAACCCGAGCCAGGGCTGCCGAGGGACGCGGGTTGCGTACGACGGCACGCCCTTCTTCTTCCCGCTGGACTCCTCGCCCCAAGCGCTGACCGACACGCGCACCGAGGCCAAAGTCGGGCCGGACTACGGCTACGGCAGCTGGCCCTGGGAAAAGGCGGTGGTACCCGGCGCTGGCACGCACAATTTCCACTTCACGACCGAGGTCAAATACTGGTTTCAGTACCAGGCCGGCAGCGCGCCGACCCTGGACTTCACCGGTGATGACGACGTGTGGGTGTTCGTCAACGGGAAGCTCGCGGTGGACATCGGCGGCGTGCACCCGCCGAAGAGCGGCAGCGTGACTCTGAACGCGGCCGCGGCCAGTAACTTCGGGCTCGCCGACGGCAAGGTGTACGCCATCTCCATTTTTCACGCCGAGCGCAAGACCGAGGGCTCCAGCTTCCGGCTGACTTTGGACGGCTTCAACACTGCGCGCAGCGACTGCGCTCCCATCTGCGGCGACGGCATCGTGAGCTTGGGCGAGCAGTGCGACGACGGCGTGAACGACGGCGGCTACGGCGAGTGCGCGGCGGGCTGCGTCATCGGCGCGTACTGCGGCGACGGCATCAAGCAAGAGGGTGAGTACTGCGACGACGGAAATCGCGTAGACGGCGACGGCTGCAGCTCCAGCTGCCGCAAGATCGTGGTCAAGTAGCCGTTTTCCAGGGCAATCCGCGCGGGCGCGAGGCGGCCTTGCACCGCACCTCGCGCTAGGACAGGGTCCCGCGTCCTCATGAGCGACTCTGCGCCCAAGAACCTAGTCAGCACCGCCACCGCCTCTGCCAGCATCGTGAGCCCACTAGACGAGCGCTACGCGTCCGTCATGCGGCCGCTCGCCGTGCACATGTCGGAGTACGGCCTGCTCAAGTACCGCGTCGCGGTCGAGCTGGAGTGGCTCATCTTCATGGCGCAGCGTCCCGAGCTCACCCACGTTGCCCCGCTCAGCGCCGAGCAGGTGGCCACGCTACGCGGCTGGATCGAGAGCTTCGACGAGACCGAATCCGCCAAGATCAAGGCCCACGAGGTCAAGATTCAGCACGACGTGAAGGCGGTCGAGTACTACCTGCGCGAGAAGCTCAACGGCGCTGGCCTTCCCGAGCACGCGATTCAAGTGCATTTCTGCTGCACTTCCGAAGACATCAACAATCTCGCCTACGCGCTCATGCTCAAGAGCGCCCTGAGCCAGGCCTGGCTCCCAGCCGCTCACAAGCTGGTGGCGGACCTCACGCAGCTCGCGGAGTCCGCCAAGAGCATCGCGATCCTGGCGCGCACTCACGGCCAACCCGCCTCGCCCACCACGCTCGGCAAGGAGCTGGCCGTGTTCGTGTACCGCCTCAATCGTCAGCTGAAGCAGGTCGCGGCCTCGGAATACCTCGGCAAGTTCAGCGGAGCGGTCGGCAACTTCAACGCTCACGTCGCCGCGTACCCGAGCCTCGACTGGGAAAGCCTCTCGAAGGACTTCGTCGAGTCCCTCGGCCTCACCTGGAACCCACTCACCACGCAGATCGAGTCCCACGACTACCTGGCGGAGGTGTTCATGGCCCTCTCGCGCTTCAGCAACATCTTGCTCTCGCTGGACCGAGACGTGTGGATGTACATCTCGTTCGGCTACTTCAAGCAAGCGGCGGTCAAAGGTGAGGTCGGCTCCTCGACCATGCCTCACAAGGTAAACCCCATCAATTTCGAGAACAGCGAGGCCAACTGCGGCATCGCGATCGCGCTCCTCCAGCACCTCGCGGAAAAGCTCCCCGTTTCGCGGCTACAGCGCGACCTTTCGGACTCCTCCGCGCTCCGCAACATCGGGGTCGCGGTCGGCCACTCGCTCGTCGCGATCGAAGCTGCGCGCCGAGGCCTCGGCCGTCTCGCTTTGGATCCCGCCGCCGCCCAGCGCGACCTCGAGAGCGTGTGGGAGGTGCTGGGCGAAGCGGTCCAGGTCGTGATGCGCAAGCACGGCCTGCCGGATTCCTACGAGCAGCTCAAAGATCTGACCCGCGGGCGCCCTCTCACGAAAGAGATCCTGCACCAGTTCATCGCCGGCCTCAGCTTGCCCGCGGAAGCGCGCGACTACCTGCTGGCTCTTACCCCGCAGAGTTACATCGGAATCGCGGCGCGCACCGTTCGCCACGTGCAGTAGGGGGCGCCGCGCCGCCAAGGGCGCGTCCGCCACACGCAGGGCGGCAAAAGCTCAGCCGCGAGCGTCGCGGGGAGCCGCCGCGCCGCGCCCGCGAGTCCTCGCCAACGGGCGCGCCGAAGGGCGCTCTGACGCACGTCGGTCGAAACCTGCTCGGCGCCGCGGCGATTGCTGTACTCAGGCTGCATGGTCGAACGTCCGCGCAGGTCCTTCACCGCGAGCCACGTCGTCTCGCCGCTCTCGCTCGTCGCGCTGGCGCTCACGGTAGCGGTCGGCGCTTCGTCTCTGGCGTGGACCCTCCTGGCGGTCGCCATCTTGGGGCTTTCGGTCGTCACCGCGGTGCACCACGCCGAAGCCATCGCCGCCAAGGTGGGGCCATCACTGGGCGCGATCGTGCTGGCCTTGGCCGTCACCGTGATCGAGGTCGGCCTCATCGTTTCGATGATGACCAACGACACCGCGGACTCGGCGGTCGTCGCGCGGGACACGGTGTTCGCAGCGGTCATCGTCGTCACCAACGGGATCTTGGGCGTGTGCATGCTGATCAGCGGGCTGCGCTACCGCGAGGTCGAGTTCCACGCCGCCGGCACCAATGCCCTCTTGGCCGCGCTGGCGGTGCTCTCGGGCTTGACCTTGGTCCTGCCCAACTACACGACGTCGACGGCCGGACCGACCTACAGCACCTTCCAGCTCGCCTTCGCCTCCGTCGCGTCCCTCGCGCTGTACGGCTGCCTGCTGTTTGCGCAAACGAAGACCCACAAGGACTACTTCGAGCCGGCCGAAGGCGCCGCCGGTGGTCACGGCGCGCAGGCGCCGGCGCGGCCCTGGTTGAGCCTGCTCTGCTTGCTCATGAGCCTGGGCGCGGTCATCGGCTTTGCCAAGACGCTCAGCCCCGCGATCGAGGCGGGCATCGTCGCTATCGGCGCCCCCCGCGCCACCGTCGGTATCGTGATTGCGCTGTTGGTGCTCGCGCCAGAGACTCTCGCCGCGGTGACCGCCGCGCGCGGCAATCAGCTGCAGACGAGCGTCAACCTCGCCCTCGGCTCCGGCGCCGCCAGTATCGCGCTCACGATTCCGGTCGTCAGCGGCTTCGTCATCCTCACCGGCCGCCAGCTCGTCCTCGGGCTGGAGCCGAAGAACGTCGCCATCCTCGCGCTCACGTTCCTGACCGGCAGCTTGACCCTGGGGCGCGGCACCAGCACCGCCCTGCAAGGCATGATCCACGTCGTGCTGCTGTGCGCGTTCTTGGCGCTTTCGTTCGTGCCGTAGCGGCAGCAGGGGCCGCGACGGCGGCTCAGCGCGCTCTGAGGCCCAAGACCTTGAGCGGCGCATCCGAAAGCGCGAACTCGATTTTGTCGCCCAGGCGCACCGCGATCGTGCGCTGCGGGCCGTCCACGAACAGGCTGCTGTCGTCCATCTTGCTGGTGATGGTGCAGCGCTCACCGGGCTTGATGATGGCGCGGGCAAGGGCGTTTTTTCGCCCCCGCGGCGTGTAGGGCTCGCGCACCACGAGCTGGAGCTGGCGCGAGGTGATGGGGAGAATGCGCCCGCCCGCCGAGCGCTGCGCGGCGGTGGAGCCCGCGGGCGGACCGATCCAGATGCCGCTGGAGCGCTGCGTCTCCGTCACTTTGCCGATCTGCAAGATGTAGCGCGAGGTGCCGGCGGGCGAGTTGTGGCAAAACAAGGTGTCGTTCAAGACGCGCTTGCTGCGCTGCCGCCCGTTGAGCGTCACCGACATGCGCGACAGGGAGAGGGCGCGCAGCTTGCCGCTCAGCGCCTGCTCCAGGTGCGCGCGGAAGGTCTTGCGGGTCGTGCCGCAAAAGAAGCCCACCGAGTGTTTGGGCGCGCTGTTGACGCCCAAGATGGGCACCTCGTCCACGTTGTGGGAGGCGGCGAGCAACGTTCCGTCACCGCCCACCGCGATCACCAGCTCTGCGTCGCTCGTATCGAACGCGGCGTGAGCGCGGTTCAGGAGCAGCGCCTGCGCGCCCGCGCGGTGCAGCTCCTTCATGACGACCTCCACCGTGCGCAGGTGCTCGCCGTGCGAATCCAGCCAGCTGCGCACCGCCGGGTCCTTCTTCTTGATGAGAGCGCTGACGCGCGGGTCGCCCTCTTCTTCGACGAAGCGCTGGTAAGACGTGCGCTTCGCTACGACGATGACTCTTGGACCGGACATGGCTCGGTGCGCCGAGCGTAGTGACCCCGCCCGCGTTCGTCCAGCGCGCCCTGCGCCGCGCTAGCTCAGTCCGCGAGCCTGCCCCGCGCGACCCGCTCCGCGAAGCGCCGCAAGCCGACTTCGGTCTTTACGTCCTCGATGGCGCCGCTCGCGCACCACGCGAGCGCGTCCGAGAGCGGCACGTCGATGACCTCGCCGAAGCGCTCCAGCGGCGAGCCGTCGAGCTCGGGGGCGCGGCGCTGGGTGGGGTCTACCTCGACGTGAAAGAAGAACAACCGCTCGGAGACGATGCCCGGGGACAAGAAGACGCTGTGCCCCAGCGGCGCCAGGTCCGAGCGCGCGACGCCGAACCCCAGCTCCTCCAAGAGCTCACGTTGCGCGGTGGCGACGACCCCTTCCGGAGTTTGCTCGCCGGGCTCCACGAGGCCCGCCGGTAGCTCCCAGAGCCCACCATGATCGTGCTCGTCCGGCAGCGGAGAGCGCGCTTTGTCGCGCAGGGCGACGGGCGGACGCAAGCAGCTGCGCAGGTAAACGTACGTGACTCCGCGTGCGTCCGCGTAGTGCGCGAGCATGCAGGCGGCGTCGATGGCGCGCCGGTCCACCTCGTCGTACTCGAAGGGCTCGCTCGCGGAGCCGTCCGGGTAGTGAGCGCGAAAGCGGCGGCGACGGAGGCGCAGAAATCCGCTCGAGCCCTTGGGCGAGAGATCGTCGAGTACCTCCAACCGAACATTGGGAAGCGGGGGTAGCCCCGGCGCCTTGAGTTTCATGGCCTGGCCCAGTAAGAAGCGTACTTTCGCACGGAGCCGACGATGCCCGTCAGAAATCCTCGCACCCTGATCATCGGCGCAGCGCTCGCGCTCGCAGCGCCCGGCGCGGTTGCCGCCCCCAAAGCGGAAAAGCCGGTCGCCGCCAGCAAGACCAAGCTGGACCTGCCGAGCTTACAGAAGTCGCTCGAGTCGGGAGAAGAATCCCAGGCCCTCGCCGCGCTATCGACCATCGCTGGCAGCGCGGACCCGGCAGGCGCGCCGCTCGTGGAGCAGCTGCTGGGTCGCGGAGCCAGCGTGGCGGTGCTGGGGAGCGCGATCGAGACGCTCGGCGTCCTCGCCCAGCCTTCATCTGGCGCCACGCTCGCGCCCTACGCTCAGCACCGCACGGCCGAGGTGCGTCGCGCCGCGCTGCGCGCGCTCATCGCGACCAAGAGCCCCCTCGCGGGGGAGGTGCTGCGCAAGGCCCTCCGCGGGAGCGACGCTCCGCTCCGCGCGATCGCGGCGCGCGGCTTGGGAGAGCTCGGCGTGCGCTCGGCCGTCGCGGACCTGTTCAGCATCCTCCCCAAGGACGTAGCAGAGGCCGCGCAGTCCTTGGGCCGGCTGTGCGTCGGCGCGGAGTGCGAGAGGCTCACGGAGCTGCTCGGCAAGCTCCGCTTCGAGGTCATGGAGTCGGCGATCGTCCCCCTCTTGCTCCGCCCCCAGGCGGAGGTGCCGGACGAGCTGAAGCTGAAAGTCATCGAGCGGCTGCGGCGCCTCGCGACCACCCCCGCCAACCAGCTCCTCCAGACCGCGCTCGCCAAGTTTCCGCCTGACGGGAGCCCCAAGGTGAGGCAAGGGCTGGAGCGCGCGCTGAAGGGCTATTCGGCGGTGGAGGACTCGAAATGAAGGCGTGGTGCTACCTCGCCCTCCTGCCGCTCGGCGCCTGCGGCGGCAACTTGGTGCAAAGCGCCTCCACGCCTTTTTCGGAGACGTGGCAATCCGACCAGGGTCGGTCGATCGCAGCGCTGGAGCAAAAGCTCCGCGCCGTGAAGGCGCCCGCGGCCACTCCCGTCGCGGTCGGCGTCAACGAGAGCGGACTGTACGGCGTCACCTTGCCGGAGGGAGCGCGCTGGTCATATCCCACCAGCGCGGACACGTTGCCGGTAGTCGCCGGGAGCGTCGTCGTCGCCAGCCACGCCGGCAAGCTGTTCGCGCTGGATGCCAAGTCGGGGCGAGAGCTATGGAGCATCCCCACGGAAGGCCGAGAGCTGCGCGGCGCCGGGGACGACGGCACGTACACGGTAGCCGTCATCGCGGCTCAGAGCCCGGGCAAGAGCCGGTTCGTCGCCGTCACCCGTCAGGGTGATGTCGTGCGCCAGCTGGACTCCGCGGTGGAGCTCGGTTTTCCGGCGATCAAGGGCGGCGTCGCCTTCCTGCCGTGGAACAACCAGTACGTCTCCGCGGTGGACGTGAAGAGCGGTGAGGAGGTCGCGCGGCTCCTGCTGCGCGAGATCGTGACCCAGGCGCGCAACTTCAACGGCGAGCTTTGGTTCGGCGAAAAGGGCCTCGTTCGGCTGGATTCGCAGATTCGCTTGGCCACCACCAACCAGGCCACTCACATGGCGCTGCCGGCGCGGTCCCTCCCGGGTAAGCCGGTTTGGCTCGGGAGCGGCAACCAGCTTTGGCCGGTCACGAGCTCTGCGCGCCTGAAGATTCGCCTCGCCGCGACGCCGACGGAGAGCGCACGGCTGACGAACGGCGCCTACTTGGCGAGCTATTTCCGCGTCGTGCTCGGCCTCGGCGAGCAGAAAGGCGAGGTCCGCTTCGTTCATTCGCTCACGGGGGACGCGCTCGGCCTGAGCGCGGGGCAGCGGGGCTTCGCGGTGTGCGACGCAACCGGCAAGGTCACGCTCGTATCCGAAAAAGGCGGAGCCGCCGGCAGCGCGGAGCTCGGCGCGCGCGTCAGCGCCTGCACCGTGGACATCACTTCGCTTGCGCTGGAGGAGCGGCAAGCGCCGCCCGCGCTCGCCGTGCAGCTCGGTCAGGCGCTGGGCGAGCTCACGCCGGACATGGCCGTCGCGCAGAAGCTGCTCGTGGACGAGCTCATCCAGCTGCCGGATCCGCTCGTGACCAAGATCCTCATCGACTTGACCAGCAGCACCAAAATCCCGCCGGACTTGCGCGGCGCCGCCCGCAAGCTCATCGCGACGCGTCGCACCGGTAAGGAGTACATGCTGGCCGCCTTGGAGCGCCACTACGACTTCGTGTCGGACGTGCTGCTCCCTCCGCCGCTCGGCCCCCTCGCGGACGCGCTGGCGGCGATGAACGAAGTTTCGGCGACGCCGCTCTTGGCCCGCCACCTCAACGACCCTGCCAACGACATGGCGGACGTGGAGCGCGCCGCGGTCGCGCTGGGCAAGCTGGCGACGCCCGCGGAATACGAGGAGCTACGCACCTTCTTCGCCCTTTACCGCGCCACTGCAGACGAGCCGTCTTTGGTGAGCGCGGTCGTGGCGGTGGCGGGCGCGCTCCTGCGCATCGGCGGCGCGCCCGGCAGGGCCGTGGTGGAGCGCGCCGCGCAAGATCCGCTCACCCAGAGCGACGTTAAACGCGGGCTCATGGCGCTGCTCACGCCGGAGGGCGCTGCGCCGGCGGCGGCGAGCACTCCAAACGTTGCGCAGAACGCGGACCGCCCCTAAGGTTGTCGCTTCTGCCTCCATGAGCTTCGAGCAGCTTCGCAAACGCCTGAAGGAAGGGCGCCCGCTCGTGCTGGACTCGGATACCGGCGCGTCCTTCCGCGCTCGCGGCGTCGGCATCAGCTCGCCCGGCGCGCTCGGTCAGCTGCTGCGCGAGCGGCCTACGGAGGTGGAGGCTCATTACCGCGCCGAGATAGAGAGCCGCGTGGACGTCCTTTCGGCGCTGACCGCGGACACCACGCCGCGCGCGCTCTCGGAGGTCGGCATGGAGCACCGCGCCGCCCAGCTCACCGGTCGCGCGGTAGAGCTCGCGCTGGACGCCGCGCAGGAGCAAACTCGCCCCATCGCCGTGGCGGGAGTGCTCGGCTCGGACATGGTCAGCCCGATGGCGGCCGATCGCCTGCACGAAGAGCTCACCGAGCATGCGGCCAGGCTCGGTGCCGCCGGCTGTCAACTGCTGGTTGCGCGCGGCCAAGGCTCGCGGCTGGGGCTCATGGCCGCCGTCGTCGCGGCCTCCCGTACGGAGCTGCCAACCTGGGCGGTCGTCGAATGCGGCCCCACCGGTGACAGCACGGTGGAGGGCGACCCGCACGAGCTCATTGCCGCGCTGGCGAACGCCGGAGCCAGCGTGCTCCTCTTCGAGGTGCCCCACATCGAGCTGGGTCTGCGCCAACTCGAGCGCTTCCGAGGTGCTCTCGAGACGCACGGGGTCGCGCCAGGTGTCCTCCTGGCCGCGAGCGAAGGCGCGGTGCGGGGCTTCGACGATCCGCTCTCGGACCCGGAGCGCTGGGTCGAGCGGGCGCTCGACCTGAGCCTGGGCGGCGCCCGCGTCATCGGCGGCGGCGCCGGGACGACCGAGGCGCATACGCACGCCCTCGCGCTGGCTCTCGGCTCCCTCCACCCGTCGATCCCGACCCGCCCCTCCGACACCGAGCTCGAACCCGGTCCAGGCAACTGGTAACCCGCCCCGTTCGGCTCTATTACCCCTCCCGACCCATGGCCGCGACCAACGACTCTACGCCGAACGACCGTCCAATCCGTGACCTGGACGAGCTTTCCGCGCTCTTTTCCGCGGCCGAAAAGCCCGTCGACCAGTTCCGTATCGGTGCGGAGGCCGAAAAGTTCGCCATCCACACGGACGGCGCGGCTCTCCCCTACGAGGGGGAGGACGGCGTCGTCGGCATCTTCGATGCACTTTCGGACTTTGGCTGGGAGCCCGAGCGTGAAACTCCGGACGGACCCGTCATCTCCCTCCGCCGCGGCAACGCCAGCGTGACGCTGGAGCCCGGCTCTCAGCTAGAGCTGTCCGGCGCCGCACTGCCGAACATCCACGAAATCGACGCGGAGTTCCAGAACCACCTCCGCGAGCTCGCGCCGGTCTCCAAACGGCTCGGGCTCCATTGGCTCGGGGTCGGCTTCCACCCGCTCGCTCGGCAAGAGGACCTCACGTGGGTGCCGAAGCAGCGCTACGCCATCATGCGCGAGTACCTGCCCCAGCAAGGCGCCGCCGCGCACGACATGATGCGCCGCACCGCCACCGTGCAGGCCAACTACGACTTTTCGAGCGAAACGGACGCGATGAAGAAGCTCGCGCTCTCGCTCAAGCTCTCGCCCATCATCCACGCCATGCTCGCCAACTCGCCCTTCAAAGAGGGCAAGCTCGCGGGCAGCAAGAGCGTGCGCGGCGAGGTCTGGCTCAACATGGACCCGACACGCTCGGGCCTCATACCCCGCATTTGGCAGACCGAGCGCCCCACGTACAAAGACTACGTGGAGTGGGCGCTGGACAGCGGCATGTTCCTGTTCAAACGGGACGGCAAGGTCATCGCCAACACCGGCCAAACCTTCCGTGCCTTCATGAAAGACGGCTTCGAAGGCCACCGCGCCACCACGGCGGATTTCAAGCTGCACCTGCAAACCCTCTTTCCGGAAGCACGCCTCAAAAACACCCTGGAGGTGCGCAGCGTCGACTCTCTGCCCTCGCACCTCGCGATGGCCGTGCCCGCCCTCTTCACCGGCCTCCTCTACGACACGCGCGCGCTGGACCAAGCGACGGAGCTGCTCGCTCCCCTCAACCTCGCGGTCATGAACCGCGACCGCCTCGCCCTCGTCCGCCAAGGCCTCACCGCCCCGCTCGGCGAAAAGCGCGGGGTGGACTACGCGCAAGCCGTCTACGATCTCGCCTCCTCCGGCCTCTCACGCCGCGGTCGCCGCAACGCGCAAAACGAGGACGAGCGCCGTTACCTCAAACCGCTCGAGCGCCTCCTCGGCAAAGCCGAATCTCCCGCCGACGACCTCACGCGGGACGTCGCACCGGGCGCCACCCTCAGCGCGACGGAAATCATCGCGCGCTGTCGCATCTAAGGGTTCGTCGCCCCTACCAGGCCGCGTCCGTCAGGCGCCCCCGCTCGCGCATCGCGGGCCCCGCTCGCGCATCGCGGGCCCCCGCTCGCGCATCGCGGGCCCCCGCTCGCGCATCCCCCCGCTCGAGCATCGCCCCCGCTCGAGCATCGCCCCCGCTCGAGCAT
>SECP01000022.1 GCA_004193285.1 Myxococcales bacterium
CCCCCATGGCGAGCGTCCCGGCGATCTTCGACGCGCTCAGCGTCGCGGAGGACGACGCGACGCGGGTGATGCGCAAGGGGCAGGACTTTTCCGTCCACGACGAGCCCACCGTGATCGGCCGCATCCCTCAAGAAGCGCTAGACGCGGAGCGCCGCTTCGCGCAGAGCACGGTTCCCCCACCCGAGGGCGATGCGGAAGAACCGCCGCCCCGCGTCTCGACCCAGCCGCCAGGAGCGGAGGCTCCGGCGCAGACCCAACCGGCAGAATCGCTGCCCACCGCGCTCCCTCACGAGGTGCCGGAGCAGCCGCTGGACTCGACCAAGGCCGCTTCACCGCGCGCGATGGCGAGCAGCCGTCCTTCGCTACCACCGGTGCCGAGCGCGGACATCAAGACGCTCATCTCACGCACGGAGCCGCCCACGCCCGCGGTATGGCCGTGGGTGCTCGGAGCGGTGCTGATCGTGATCGTGCTCGCCGCGCTGGCGATCAGGCACTAGCCCGCTGCCGCACGGATTCTACGACCCGCACCAGCACGACCGTGACGTTGTCGCGGCCGCCGCGCTCGTTCGCGAGCTGGATGAGCGAGCGAACGGCGGCGTCTAGATCGTGGTGCGCGCCCACGATGGCGCCAATCTCTTCGTCGCTGAGCATCTTCGTCAAGCCGTCCGAACAGAGGCAGTACACGTCGTCAGGGAGCGGCCGGTCGATGATCAGGTCGATGACGACGCTCGGCTCGAGGCCCAGTGCGCGCACCAGTCGCCCGGCGGTGGGACCCACCACGCCGACGGAGCCGAGGTTGTGGTCGGTCGTGAGCTGCCGCACCCCCATGCCGCGCACGCGGTAGCAGCGGCTATCGCCGACGTGCCCGATGTAAACGCGCTGCTTGCGCGGCGAAAATTTCGCAACGAGCAGCGTCGTGCCCATCTCGTGGAGGCCCGGCGTGGTGCACGCGCGCTCGTGCACCGCGTGATTGGCCATCTGCACGGCGCACGCCAAGTCCCGAGCGCGTCGTGGGATGGCCAGCTCCGACTCCACCACCCCCTGGAAGTCACGTCGCTCGTAGGCGCTGGCGACCGTCTGTACCGCCAGCTCGCTCGCGATTTGGCCGCCCGCGTGGCCGCCCATGCCGTCCGCGACCACGAATACGGAGCGCTCCGGCGCCACGAGCAGGCGGTCTTCGTTCTGGCTGCGCGTTCGCCCACGGTCGCTCTGGCCGCGCGCGGTCATCAAGATGCGCGCGGAAGGAGCCGTCGGCTCGTCCGGCTCGGCTTGCTCTTCGTAGATGAGCTGAACGCGGGAGCGACGAAGCTCCTCGAAATCCGTCAAGTCCACCACCCCTTCGCCCCCAGTAAAGAGCGGCGAAGAAGCTTGGATCATCGTGACGTCCGGATCGTCGCCGAACTGTGAAAGTCGCGGGAGCGGACCCGAATCGACCCGCACCCGAGAGATGCGCACGGAGCTGGGCAGGCTCCGCCGCGGCGGCGGCGGCTTCTTGTAAAACCAGAGCGCGAGGCCCAAGCCAAAAGCAACCGCGGCCCACAGCCCGATCTCGAGGAGAGGAGACATCGCTCGGCTCCTCACATGTCGTAAAGCTCGGTGATCTCTTCGTCGGTGAGCGCACCGGCGTACATGCGAAAGTCGTCCACGGAGCCGGTGAGGTACGGGTCCGGCGCGTACACGGAGCGGCCAATCCAGTTCTGGTTGGTCTTGCCGAGCGCGGCGCTGTCGAAGCTCATGTTGCTGATTTCGGACTTGAGCTTGCCGTCCAGGTAGTAGCGGAGGAACGGCTTGGCGAACACGACCACCACGTGGTGCCACTTATCGATCGACACCGTCTCGCTCAGCATGATTTCCGGAGCGAGGGCGGAAGGGGTACGGGCCGCCACGCGCGTGCCGAAGGTCATCTCGTTCGCGTTCCACCCGGTTGGCGAGAAGTAAAACCAGTTGGATTCGCCGGAGTTGAAGTCGAACAGCCGGTCCCAAGCCAGCGCTTGCCCCAGCTTGATCCAGGAGGCGACGGAGACCGCGGGCTTTTCGTCCAGCACGTCGTCCGGCAGCTGAACGTACTGCTTGAGCGAGCCGTTCATCTTCAGCGCGCCGCCGATCTTGCCAAGCTCGCCCGTGGGCAGCGAGGTTCCGGCAAGGGTGCCGTGCAGCTCGTTGCCGGTCACGTCCTCGGCGATGAGCTCGGAGACGTCGTCGAAGGTGTAGTGCAGGAACAGCACCGCAGGCGGCAGCACCACCACGCCGGGCTCACCGGCCTGTCCTCCCGCACCCGGTTCGATCGCTGGCTGGCCGCCCAGCGGCGTCGCTCCGGCGCCGCCTGGAGCGGTGTCCGAGCCGCCGTTCGTGGCAGGCTCTCCGCCCTGGTCACTCGGCTCCGTGCCGGCCTTGCCGCCCGCGCTCGAGCCAGCCGTCGCTTGTTTACCGCCGGCGCCCGAGGCGCCGAACAGCTCGTCCTCGGATGGCACGCTGAGCGAGCACGCCGCTCCCAAGCCGAAGCTCAGAGCCGCTAGCCACGCCGCAGGTCGATTACTCCCGATCTTCATTGCCTGCCTCTTCCTTCACGGTCCGGCCGATACCGGCCAGCCTTCGTCACTCCAAGTCATCTCTGCAATGCGCAAGTTCGGTACGCCGCTGCTCTGCGCGTCGTACGCGTGATAAACGTTGTAATATCGGCCTTCGTCCACGAGGACGGCGTTGTGACCGGGTCCGCGCCAGCGCCCCGCGCCCTCCAGCACCAACGTGCCGCCGCCCGCCACGAGCGACGCCCCCTCTGCGTCCACGTAGGGGCCGGAGACGTTCTTCGAACGACCGACCATGATCTTGTACGTGCTGCTCGCGCCCTGGCAGCACGAGTCGACCGATTCGAACAGGTAGTAGTACTCGCCGTGGTGAACGAGCTGCGCCGCCTCGACGGCCTTGTTCGGCCGGGTAGCGAGCGAGAACAGATCCGGGCCGTCCCGCCGCCCGTCTTCGTCCAGCCGAATGAGCTTGAGGCCGCTCCAGAAGCTCCCGAACGCGAGCCACAGCTTGCCGTCTTCGTCCTCGAACGGGCTCGGGTCGATGGCGTTGTAGTCGTTGGAGACTCCGCCCTGGTTGGAGCAGATGAGCGAGTCCCCCTGGTCCGCCCAGCTACCACTGGCGAGCGAAGCGCGGGTGGCGTGGCCGATGCACGACTGATTGCTGCCGAATTTGGAGGCCGAGTAATAAAGATGAAATTGCCCGCCGAAGAAGCGAACTTCCGGCGCCCAAAGGTGGTTCGGGTCGTCCGGCGCCGTCGTGGTCACCCACGACGGCTTACTGGGGAACACGCTCCCCGCGCCCTTCCAAACCCGCAGGTCCTTGGAGGTGCGCACGCTGATGCCCTTCCCCGTCGAGAACAGGTAGTACGTATCGCCTTCCTTGACGATGTGCGGGTCGTGCACCTGGGTGGTCGCGCCGGACAGCTCGAGCACCGTGAGCTCGTCGGGCGCCGAGCCGCCGACCGCTTGCCCCGCGGTGCCGGCGCCGGCCTCCGCGGGCCGGCCACCTTCGATGACCGCCGCGCCTGCGCTCCCGCCTTCAGCCGGGCTGGGGCCAGCCTGGCTTCCGGAGTCGCCGCCCGCCGGAGCGCCGGCAGCGGAGGCTCCGGCCGCGCCCGCCTCGCTCACCGGGTCACCCGAAGAGCCCGGGGACTCTTCGGACGAGCAAGCGAGCAGCAGCAGCGCCGCGAGCCACGAGCAGTGCGCGAGGGAAACGCTCATCAGCGGAAGGCCAGGTTCTTGATCTCGTCGGGCGTAAAGGCCCGGCAAGAGATCCGCACCTCGTCGAAAGCGCCCTTGAAGTACGGGTCCGGGAACCGTGATTTGCCGAGCCAATGCTCGTTGGTAGCTCCCAGCTGGGCCGGGGTCAGGGGGTCGTCCACATGACCAACGTCCGCACCGTCGATGAACACCCGCGCAACGGCGGTCGACACCGTCACCGCCAAGTGATGCCAGGTGCCGTCCGGAGGTATCGTGGTCGTCGAGATCACTCGCTGCTCCGCAGCCTTGTGGTGGATCGCGAGCTGAAGCGTGCCGTCGGTGGTGCTGGGCGTCAGGTACATGAAGTTGTCGTCGGTGCCGCCGAAGTCGAAGATGCGGGCCCAGTTACCGGCCGCATCGTGACGCACCCACAAGGCAACCGTGAGCTCGTCCGTGCAGCCCGCGATCGGATTGGCCAGAGTGGCGTACTGCTCTTCGCCCGACAGCACCGCCGCCGCGCCCAAGCGCCCGCTCGCCCAAGTCGTGCCAGCGGTGAGCGTCGCGTCCACGCCGCGGTCGGAGTGGTCGTCGCTCGTCGTGCCGCTGCCTTCGTCGAAGGTGATGCGCGTGTAGTCGGACTTCGGAAACGCAAGGCTCGCGATGTCGGCGGCGCTCAGCACCCGGTCGTAGACCTTGAACTCGTCCATTTGTCCCGCAAACCCGGGGTCTTCGAAGCGGGACTTGCCGAGCCAAGAAGCAGCTCCGAGCGGCTCGAGCTCCGAAGGAGGAATCACGAGGCCGCTGGAGCCCTTGGCGACCGGAAAGCCGTCCACGAAGATGGCTTGGTCACCGTTCGGCGCGATCGTTACCGCGACGTGCTTCCACACGTTGAGCGGCAGGGTGGTGGTGGTGGTCAGGGTGGCTTCGCGCTCCGGGACCCCACCGAAGTAGGAGAACCGCATGCCGCCGCCCACGTTCGGGGTGAGGTACATGAAGCGCGTTGCCGCGCCCACGCCGGTGCCGCCGAAGTCGAAGATGCGATTCCACGGGTCGTTGGCGCTCAGCTTCACCCACGCGGCGATCGTGGTCGCGTTGGCGTCCTTGAATGGCCCCGCAGGCACGGTGACGTACGTCAGCGGGAGCAGACCGCCCAGCAGCGAGATAGCCGCGCCGTTGCGGCCTTGAGGTGACCACGCGGCCACGCTGAGCGCGCCGTTGAGCAGGTTGCCGGAAGAATCCAAGATGCTGAGTCCGAGCCCGGCATCGAAGTCGTAATCCAGCACCGGGCCGGTGTGCGGCCCCGTATTGCCACCGGCTTCGCCGCCGGCGCCCGCGGTTTCGCCGGGCGCGCCGCCGTTCACCTCCCCCGGCTCTCCGCCGTTTTCGCCGGGCGTGCCGCCTTGCGTCGTGCCCGCCGTCGAGCTGCCCCCGGTGCCACCCTGGGCGCTGGTTCCGGCGCTGCTCGTTCCACCTTTGCCAGCCGTTGCCGACGAGCCGCCGGAGTCGGCGCCGCCGCCGTCGTCGCTGCCGCCCTCGTTGCCGGTTGCGCCAGCAGCGCCGGCGCTACCACCGCTCGGCCCCGGTGAATCTTCTTCGCCGTCGGCGCAGCCCCACATGGCCGCGATACCGATGGTGGACGTCAACAAAAGCTTACGAAGGTGTTTCGATGATGACAAAGTGCCCCTCAATCCGCCGGCTGCCTTCAGAGGCATTCCGGCTTGTAGGTTTTGACGCCCTCGGCATCGAGGACGTACGGTGGTGAACAGTTGCGAGCCGGCGCGGCTGCGGGCGAAGCGCTCACAGGCGCGCGCGGCGCGACGTAAACGGGTTTGCCGCCGATGCGCGCGGCAGCTTTGGCGCTGCTCTTGGCGCTGGCGCTGGGCGCTGCGGCCGCGGCCGCATCCGCCGTTTCGGCAATCGCCGCAGAGGGCGTGCCGACAACGGTCGTGGGCGACGCCGCGGGGGCGGCTACGGCCGCCGATGCCGTCTTTTCAGTAGGCGCGCCGCTCGAGGCCGAGGGCGAATCCGGCTCGCTGCGCTGGACGAGGCGCACCCCGAGCAGCGCGGCCGCGGCTCCGCCGGCTAGCAGCAGCCCCAGCGCAACGCCGCGCTTTCGACGCGGCGGCGGCTCCACTTTCAGTGAGCTGATCTGGCTCGGCTGAATCGAGGCGTCGTCGTCGAGATCCAGCACCTCGATCTGGGAGACCTCCAGCACCGTATCCAGCGCGGGGCCGGGGTTGCGAACGGCGGAGTCCACCGAGCGCTGGCGATCCCGACGCCACTCTCCGAATTCGGTCTCCATGAAGCCGGCCAGCTCACGCTGCTGCACCGCGCCGCCCAGCTCCGCCGCACAGCCCTCCAGCTCGACCTGCAGCTCGAGCGCGGTCTGAAAGCGCGCCTCGCGCTTCGGCGCCACCGCGCGCATCACGACTTCTTCCGTGTTCTTGGAGATCCAGGGGCACACCTCACGGATCGAAGGGATCGAGCCGTTGACGAGCGCCTTCATCATCGTCTGCGGGTCCACGCCGTCCCACATGCGGCGCCGAGCGAACGCTTCCCAGAGCATCACCCCCACCGCGAAGATGTCCGCGCGCCGGTCGATGCTCGCGTCGCCCATCAGCTGCTCGGGCGGCATGTAGCTGAGCTTGCCCTTGATGATCCCCGCGCGCGTCACGTCCGTGCCGGAAGGCTCGCGCACTTTCGCGATGCCAAAATCCAGCACTTTTACCGCGCCTTCGTGCATCACGATCACGTTTTGCGGCGACACGTCACGGTGCACCGCCTGTAGGGGATGGCCGTCTTCGTCCTTCAGCTCGTGAAAGTAATGGAGGCCGGAGAGCACCTGCATGAGCACGTGCACGTGCTGACGAGCGGGCAAGCGATGCTCGGTGCGTGCGAGCAGCTGCGAGAGCGAAACGCCCTCCACGTACTCCATCACCATGAACGGAGCCGCGCCCTCGTCGATGACCTCGAACACCTGCACCACGTTGGGGTGATGCAGTCGCGCGCACACCTCCGCTTCACGGCGGAACAAGCTACGCATCTCCGGGTCCGTCGCGAGTGTCGGCTCCAGGACCTTGAGCACGACCAAGCGCCGCAAGCCGCGCGTCGTCTTTTCGGCGAGGTAGACTCGCGCCATGCCGCCGCGGCCCAGCTCGAGCAGCGGCCGGAACGCGTCCCCCTGAGGGTTGGCGCTGCGGAACTCACCGGACGACGGCTGCCCCACGCTGACCGCTGCCATTTCGCCCGAAGAAAAGCGGCGAATCGAGGGCAAGCTGCCGGAAGCGGTGCGCACCTCCGGCTTACCGGAGCCTGGTCGCTTGGAGCCGGGTAGCGTCACCTAGAAGCTCCCCCTGAGCAGCAGCGAGGCGCCCTGCGGCGAGCTCGCGACGTCGAACCCTCGCACGCCGCGCGCGGTGTCCTTCGCTTCGTCCCGACTCGCGCCGGTGATGAACAGCACCGTCGCCAGCACCGCAGAAGCGGCGCCAACGCCGAGCCCGATGTCCGCCACCAAGAATTTGGTCTTGAGCCCGTCCCGCGTGGAGCGCTCGCTCTCCGGGCAGCTCGGTTTGCAGTCGTTCAACGCCTGCTTGTCCTTGTTGCCCAGGACCGCAAACGTTGCGAAGGTGCCGAGACCGGCGACGGCCACGCCCGTCGCGACCCATGCCGCCACCGGTGGACCCGAGGAGGACGGCGCGGGTGGAGGCGCGGGAGTCGCGCTCTTCGGCGCTTCCGCGGGGGCCTCGACCTTGGCCTCTTGCTCCGCTCGAACTTGCACCAGACGGTTCTTCTCCGCCTCGCGCACGACGATGTCGCTCGACAGCTCGCTGCCGTCCGCGAGCACGAAACGTAGGTGATATTTGCCTGGATCGAGCTCTACCGCGCGGCCATCCAGGCCGTCGCTCAGGAGCTGATCGTTTCCGTAAACCTTCACGGTGGGCGTATCCACGCCCGCCTTGTCGACGACCGAGAAGATCACGGTGGGCACGTTGCGGCGAAGCGTTTCGAGCAGCTCGGTGCACTCGCTCCGCAGCTGCTCGGGGCAGGTCGCGTCCGAGCCGCACGCCGTGTACAGCTGCGCGGCCTCCTTCAAGCGGCCGGCCTTCACCTCGCGCTGCGCAGAAGCGTGAGCTTGCACGCAGCTCTTGGTGTCGGCGCGCGCCGCGGTAGAGAACCCACCCGTAAGTAGCAATACAGCCGAAAAAATCCGAAGCGATGTGCTGGACATTCGATATGACCCCGCATGACAGCGTTGCGAGCAACCAACGCAACGGACACTCGTCTCAAAATTTAGCCCTACGTCGCGGAGCGGGCGGGCCCCGCATTGGCTACGCAGACCGACTGTCGTTCTCGAATCGGGATCACGCCCACTCGTTCGAGCCTGCAACCCATCCCATGAGGTGCCACAAGTTGAGACGATGAGATCTAAAGCGACGTTTTGAGCTCTCGAACGCGTCAGATGGCGGTGGTTTTCCGCGCATGGCGGGCCGGCGCCGCGGGTGCGCAAGTTGCGCACCGAAATGAGATCTCACTCTCGATTTCGGACGCCCGAGCGCGCCGGCGGGACGCTCTGGCTACAGAAGTGACCAGACTTTCAAGAGGGGTGGGCTGCCTCCACTGCGGCCCGCTTGGCAGCGCTCACGTGCCGGCGACGGGTCTCGTTCGGCGGCCGATCGCCCCAAGGACGAGCTCTCCGCGACCAGCGGCCGAGCTGGCAACGCGGCGGGGAGCCCCATTTAGCCGGAGCGGTCGCCCACTGCGCCGGCGGCGGCACCGGGCCGCCTTTCGTAGCAAGCTAAGACGCGAATGCTGTCGCCGCGTGTCTCGAGCTGGGGAGCGCTCGTCGCGATCGGGGTGGCTCTCTGCCTGGCGCCGCGGCGCGCGCTCGCTCAGGGCGCGCCGGACCGCGTGGCCGTGCTCACCATGGGTCCGGGGGACCACCCCTTCACGCGCTTCGGGCACAATGCGATTTTGCTCGAGTGGGATAACGGGGAAAACGCCGTCTACAATTTCGGCACCTTCGAATTCGACGGGCTGCAAGGCGTGGAAGACTTCATGGCCGGGCGCTTCCGCTACTGGCTCAGCGTCGGCAGCCTCTCGGGCACCCTCCGCTCCTACGCGGCTGCACGCCGCGCGCTCAGCGCCCAAGAGCTTTCGCTCAGCGCCGCGGAGCGAGGCCGCTTATTCGCGGCGCTCGCCGATAATGCGCGGCCGGAGCAGCGCTACTACGCCTACGACTACTATCAGGACAATTGCTCAACCCGTGTTCGTGACGCTCTGAACGTCGTGCTCGGCGGCGCGCTGAAGCAGCAGGTGCAAGGCGCAGGGCGGCTCACCTACCGTCAGCACACGCTGCGCCTCGTCGGTCAGGCGCCCCTGCTCTACTTCGGGCTGGACAGCGCGCTGGGCCGACCTACGGATCGCCCCCTATCGCGCTGGGACGAGCTGTTTCTCCCGCAAGAGCTGCACGACGAGCTCGCGCGTGCGAACCGGCCCGGCTCAGGTCAGCCCCTGGTGCGCGCGGAGCGGGTGCTCCTCACGGCCGAGCGCCCTCCCCTGCCCGTGCTGCCACCCGCGCGTACACTTCCGTACGGCCTGCTTGGCGCCTGCGTCGGGCTGAGCTTGGCCGCGCTCGGCGTGGGCGCAGCACGCTCCCGAACCGCTCGCGTGGCGCTGGGCGCGCTCACGGCGTTGCTCGGGCTACTGCTCGGCCTCCTCGGCGCTGCTCTGCTCGTCTTTGCGTGTTCCAAGCACTGGGCGGCTCACGACAACACGAGCCTGCTCGCCTGCCCACCTTGGTCGCTCGGTTTGATTTGGAGTGGCGGCCGGTTGGCACGGGGGCGACGCAGCTGGCCAGCGATCGGCTTGCTGCTCGGGGCTTCCCTTCTCACGAGCGCGGCGCTGCTCGCCTTCGCCATCCCTTCCCCTCACGAGCCGCTGCGACAAGCGATGCTCTTCGTCCCCCTCTGGGCAGGCTGGCTATACGGCGCTTGGCGAGCCAGCGGGAGTCCCCCTCTCTCGCGGTCGAGCTAGGCCCGAGCGATCGCCCTCTCCGGAGGAGGTACCGTGCTGGGCGAACGCGGCGAGGGCGCTACGGAAGAAGCCGGCCCCGGTGACGACTCACGGTTGTTCTCCGGTGGCAGCTCTGGCGCGAGATTCATGACCGCGCTCGTACGCGCGGAGCGCATCGCCGCCTTCACGACGTCGCGCATCGTGGAGTCGTCAATCTCCTTCGGATGCATGCGCAGCGCCGGCGTCGTGCAGAACGTTCCCACCGACACGTCATCCAGCAACCGCACGACGGAGTAGCAGTGCGGTGCCGTTCGTTCGATGCGGTACGTGACCCCATTCACCAAGAGCATTCCCCGACTGATAGAACGTGGCATCGTGACTCATCATAAATCGCTTCTGTATCAGGACGGTCCCAACAAAGTGTCACCTGAACTTTTTTCTATGACGACTCCCGGAGAGGCCAGTTGGGCTCTCCGCAATGGTACTTAGTCCGCGATTTCGCGACTTTCTCCCACGGCGGCGGCAGTCATGCTGTAACCCCACCGAGGGAGAACCTCACCCAAATGGGTGAGGCCTCCCGACCGCGTAAGTCGCGCGACTTGGCAGCTTTGATTATTTCATCTGCCGCGGCCGCGCGGCACGAAGCTTCGAACGCGCCTCTCGGCGCGCTCTGCCGGCGCGCGCCGCTGGGAGCCGGACGCGCTTTGCGCCGCGCGATGGAGCTTGCGAGCCCCGCTGCTTGGGTCGGCTCTTTCAGTGCTCGCCGTCGCTTCGCTGGGCATAGAGAGCGGCGTTGTCAGGGTGAAAAGCCATTTGGCCGTCATGATGGATCCTTGCTGTCGAGCGGAAACTCCGGCGGTGGGCGGCTCGAAGCGCACACGCCCGCCGCGGCGCGCGGACAACGGCCCGGCGCCAATGGGGTCCAAGCCGCCGGGGCCAGGCCACAGGCGGCTTGAAGATTCGAATTACCTACAATCCGCGGGCTGTCGCCAGCTCCGCAGCTGATGCGCTCTCAGCGTTCCCACATGGCACGTGTCTCCTCGGCTCGCTCCGCGGCGGCGGAGCCGATCAACGGCTATCTTTCGGCGAAACTTCGCTAGACGAAGCCGACCCTCGACCCAGCGCGTCACGCTGGGATGCCGAGGCGGCGCTTTTCGTCTGAGGTCAGCGGAAGAGACGCATGGTCGTCGGTGGGAGCCGACTCGCAAAACGTGGACCGTCTGCGCTGCTCTGTCAACGGACGATCTGCTACGTTATGCCGCGTGGGGCCTAGCAAGCACTCAGGCAGCTCGGACGGCAATCGCGACGCGGACCTCGCTCGGGCCGAAGGCGCAGGCCTCCGTGATCTGAGAATGGTCATGGACGAGCTCACCTCGCGCGGGCTCCCGGGCGCGGCCGATGACTTCCCCTGGCCAGTGTTGATTCACGACGGCGAGCGCGTACTGCAGGCCAATCCCGCTTGTTTGCGCTGGTTCGGCTGCAGTCAAGACGGCCAACTCGTCCAGCAACCGCTCGCCGTGCTGAGTCGCGCGGAAGACGAGCAGTCTCTTCGCGCCGCTATCGGCGCAAGCGCGGTAGGCGCGCCGGACAGCCCGCACCTGCAGCGCTTCGTCGACCGCAACGACCGCGTGCTGCTCGGGCGCGTGCTCGCCCGCACGAGCGCGTCGACCGGCGCTCGTGTGGTGTTCGCGCTGATCGAGCCAGAAGACGGCGCGGAGCGCTCGTACGAGTTGGCCCGCCTGCTCGGCGGAGCCGTCGATCACCTGACGGACATCGTCTTCATCACCGAGGCGCACGCGATCGACGGCGTGGGCCGGCGCATCGTCTTCGTGAACCGGGCCTTCACGGAGTCCTCCGGTTACTCGGCGCAAGAGGTGCTGGGGAAGACACCGAGCATCACCGTGGGGGACGGCACGGATCGAAAGACGCTCGGGCGCCTAGAGGCCGGGCTCTCCGAGACGCGCACGGTACGCGAGGACTTGCTCAAGTACGCGAAGGACGGCACGCCCTACTGGGTCGAGCTTCAAATCATTCCCATGTTCGACGAGGCGGGCAAGCACAGCCACTGGGTCAGCATCCAGCGCGACATCTCGGATCGCAAACGCATGGAAGCGCGCCTCTTGGAATCGGCGAGGCTCGCGTCGGCCGGGCAGCTCTCCGCCAGCCTCGCGAACGAGCTCAATAGCCCCCTCGCCTCCGTCGTCAGCTCACTCGAATGGCTCGCTGACCGAGTGCCGCAGCTCATGGCGCACCTGGGCACAGAAGGCCTGGAGGAGTCGAAGGAGGTGCTGGAAGCCCTGGCGGATGCGCGCAGCAGCGCCAGCCGCATCGCAACCGCGACGAGCTACTTACCGCTCCTCGCGAGCAACGCGCCGCTATCGCGGCACACTCTCCCCCTCGTTCCGCTGGTGGAGGCCGCGCTAGCAGACGCAGAACGCCAGCTGGGTCGGTCGATCACGGTGGAGCGGCACTTCGAGCGAGACCTCATGGTTGCGGCGGACTCCGGGCGCCTCAGTCATGCACTCCGGCTCGCGATCGTCAATGGGGCGCTTGCTTCCGGGGAGAGCAGGCTGGCCTTGCAAGTCTTGGCGCTCGGCAGTCGCGTCCACTTCAGTGTGGAGGATCAAGGTCCCGGCATCGCCAGTGAGCTCGCTGGCGCGGTCGGCGCACCGTTCGACGCGCGCCGACCGCAAGGTATCGGCGACGCGCTCGGCCTCTTCGTCGCGAGCCGTCTCGTCGCCGAGTTGGATGGCGAGCTCGTGCTACTCCCACGCTCCTCCGGCACGCGCGTGGAGCTTCGCCTCCCGCGGGCCTAGCCGGCTTGGTTCCGGCGGGGCGCAAGTCGATCTCGCGGCAAGCTCACACGTGACGTCGCTCCTCCGAGCGAGCTCGCGAAAGCTGCATGTCATCCGCGGGCGAGCTGGCCCGTGATTCGGCGAAACCGAGCGCGAGTAGTCAACCCGAGCTCGCTGGCAAACGCGAGCCACCTCGCTGGCTCGCCTTCAGTGGTTGCGACCGCGCACGCTCGGTTCGCCCTTTCGACTCGCCGCGCGCGCTTGGATCGCTACGCAAGCTCGGATGCCGATGAGGTGCGCGGGGGCACGCCTCGGTCGCGTGTGCGCTCCACCTGCACGGGGACTCGCGGGCGCGGTGGGAGGGGCGACGGCGGCGCGCGGTGTTGAGCTGGCGTGCTGCGACCGACGACACGGACGCGCCCTGCTACAAAGCGGCGCGTCAAACCTGGGCTGTTACGCGCCGCTCGGGTGGAGGGCGATGGGTAAGATGGCCGCGCGGGTCGCCACGCTGAGCGGACCCTGAATGGCTCCGCCGTCACGCCGCGTGAGGGTCATTCGCTCGACGAGGCCGCCATGGGTGCCCAGCCGCGCCTGATAGGATGAGACGACGATGCCGAGCGCGAAGAGCGCCTTGTGCAGAGAAACAATCACCGGAGACCGGTTATTCCGGCCGATCTCCACGGCGGTGAGCTCCGAGCCTTCTTGCTCGAAGTGTACTTTGATTTCGCCCGCTTGCGGGGTCTGAGCCAGGGTTTCCACGTTCGCCTCCAGGAGATGAGTACGTCGCGGTGCCTTGTCAACGGCGCTCCGGTGACTTTTATGCCAATCCGCGCGTCTTCTGCGCTAGATGCCCCGGCCATGGGCGCTCAGTGGAAACAGAAAGGTCGTGAGCAGAGTGCAGCCGCCAAGGGGCGCGTGTTCACGAAGCTGGCAAAGGAAATCATGGTGGCCTCGCGCACTGGCGGGCCGGACCCGAGCACCAACTCGCGTCTGCGTCTGGCGGTCGAAGCGGCCAAGCGCGCGTCGATGACGAAAGACACGCTCGAGCGCGCCATCAAGAAGGGCGCGGGGCTTTTGGACGACCAGGCGGCGTTCGAGACGGTGGTGTACGAAGGCTTCGCGCCGCACCAGGTGCCGGTGATCGTGGAGTGCTTGACGGATAACAAGAATCGCACCGCGCCGAACATCCGGCTTCTGTTCAAGAAGGGCCAGCTCGGCGCCGGCGGCTCCGTGAGCTGGGACTTCAACCGCCGCGGTGCGGTAGAAGCGAGCGCCCCGGCCTCCGGCGAGGATCCGGAAGAGGCCGCGATCGAAGCGGGCGCGCAAGAGGTGGAGGCGGCGGACGAAGGTCAACACCGCTTCATCACGGAGCCCACGGACCTGGACGCCGTGTCCAAGGCGCTCGCGGCACGTGGTTGGACCGTTACGGCGGCGAACCTCGTTTGGATCCCAAAGAACCCGGTCAAGCTCGAAGGCGAAGCGCGAGCCGAGGTCGAAGCCTTCTTGGCCGCCATCGACGAAGACGACGACGTGCAGCATCTGTACGTAGGGCTCGCTTGAGCCCGGAGTACTCCTAACGCGGGGCTCGCTTGAGCCCGGAGTACTCGTAACGCGGGGCTCGCTTGAGCCCGGAGTACTCCTAACGCGGGGCTCGCTTGAGCCCGGAGTACTCCTAACGTGGGGCTCGCTTGAGCCCGGAGTACTCCTAACGCAGGGCTCGCTCGAGGTGGGAGCCTGGACCTAGGTGTCGGTTTGCGCCGGCGCGGGCTCCCCGGTAGGATTCGTCGCTGTGCGTTTCTGGTCAGTAACGGCAGCTGTTTCGGCGCTGTGCGTCGTCTACCCTGCCTACGCGGGCACGAGCCGCCTCGTGCGCACGAGCTTGGACGCAGCGCAGGCCGAGGCAGCACCGGCTAACAGCGCACGGCTCATTCGTAGCTCGCTCGACGACCCGAGTCACCGAGAGCTCCCGTTGGAGAGCCCCGTACGGCTGATCCGCGTCTCGCTCGACGAGACGAACGCCTTCGCGCCGCTCGAGCCGGCGGCGCGCCCCGAGCGCCAGCTGCGCACGTCCCTGGACTGATGCGCATCGAAGCCACCTTTGCCTTCGTGGACATGGCCGGCTTCACCGCCCTGACGGAGGCCCAAGGCGACGAGGACGCCGCCGACTTGGCGATGATGTTCGCGGAGATCGCGCGCGCCGCGCTCGCTCCCGGCGATCGTTTGATCAAGACGATTGGCGACGCGGTGCTGGTCACGTCGCCGGACGCTGCCGCGAGCCTCACCTGGGTGGAGCGCTTGCTCACGGACGCCGCCGCCGAGCCGCGCTTGCCCACGCTGCGCGCGGGCCTGCACCACGGCGAAGCCGTCGAGCGGGACGGCGACGTCTTTGGCGCGGCCGTCAACCTGGCGGCACGGGTCGCGGCAGAGGCGCATCCCGCAGAGGTACTCGGCACTGCCCGCATCGCGGAGGCCGCGCGCGAGCTCGGCATACCCGTCGTGGACATCGGCGAAGTGGCGCTCAAAAACGTCAGAAGAACGACGTTTCTGTACAGCATGGCGTTGATGCTCGGCTCTGGAGATACGCCCATCGACCCCGTGTGCCGCAATCACATCGACCGCCGCACCGCAGCGGGGCGGCTGCGCTACGCGCACCGCGAGTTCTGGTTTTGCTCGCTGACGTGTGCGGCCGCCTTCGCCAGCAACCCCGAGTGGCACCACAACGAGTCGATGTTGCCTCACCGCTAACGGCGCTCAGCGCCGATCCACGCGTAGCTTGGTGATTCCGAGGCGGATCTGCTTCGTGCGTGGGCGCCGCTCGATGACCGTCGTCGACTCCGAGAGGCCGTGCTGGGTGAAGTGCTTGCGAATGCGGAACACTTCGCCGTCCACTTGTTGCGGCGTCATCTTCAAGCCGTCCGCCAGCTCTTCCTTGTCCATCCAGCCGCAGGAGCCCTCCGGTAGGCTCGCCGCGCGGTCGCTGAGCATCTGCCGCGCGAGGGTGAGCAGCAGGTAATTGTGACTGCGTGAGCCGAGGGCCACGCGTCGGTCGCCGTACTCGATGCTCAGCTCCACGAAGTCTTCGTCGGACGAAACCACGAATGACAGCGCCGGCTCCGCCCCGCCGGCCGTGAGCGAGAGGGTCTCGGTTGCGGAGCTCGAAGCGGGGCTGCAAAACCGAAACTGCCGACCTGCGCAGTCGATGATCTGCCCATCGGCTATCGGTTCGACCTCGCCATCCGCGCGCTCCAGCTTCCACGCGCCGTCTGGCGCCAAAAACAGCGTCGCTTCCGGGCTCTTGCTCGAGGGCAAAGCGATCCAACCATCCGTGCCGCGCAGCGCTTGCCCGGTATCGAGCGCGACCGCCATCGTCTCGGGCTCGCCCGCGTCCGTCAGCGCCCAGCGCTCGTCGGCGTGGCCGAAGGTGATGATAGCGTCTTTGCTCAACCGGTACGCGCGCCCCGGTTCCACCCCGGCGCCGTTCAGCTGCGTGCCGTTGCGGCTGCCTCGATCGAGCAGCTCCCACGCATAGCCGTCCCAGCGGATGAGCGCATGCTGCGTGGATACATAAGGCGCGGTGAGGCGCAGGGCACACTGGGGCCCGCGCCCGACCAAATGCTCGGTCGTGAGCAGGCAGGAGCGTGTGCCATCTGTGCGCCGCAGCTCGGCCATGGTCATTCGATTACACCACGCCGTAAAAGCTGCGAAAAGACCCACGAAAATTCGACCTTGTGACTTTTTGCAATTGACTGCGATCGACGCGCAGTGGGGCGTCCCGGTACCAGTGGAGGGATGCTTGCGAGCCATGAACGACTGCAGCTGGCGGCACTTTGGGATGAGCTCGTCGCCGGCACGACGAAGATCGACGGCTGGTCGCACACGGAAACGACCTGGTCCATGGTCGTTTCGCGGCGGCCCGACCAGGACCGGCCCGCTCACCCGCTGCGCCGACGAGACGTCGCCATTTTGGAGGATGCGCTGCTGAGCGGAGTCCGCAAGCACGTGGCGGTGGAGGTCGGCCTATCCTGCTCGAGCATTGCGGTGATCATGCAGAGCTGCTTCCACTTCATGGGGCTCTCTTGCCTACCTTCACGCATCCCCGGCTTGGTCGTCGCGGCCGCGCATTCGCGCCATCATTTCGGGAGTGCCGCCCCGGCGTACGAAACTGCGCTGGGGGCGGAGCAGGCCCTTCGTGAGCGCACGCTCACCTTCAACCGGCCCGACAAGCTGCTGGCGGCTTGGCTGGCGCCCGCTGAGCACGCGGTCATCCACCTGCTCATCGAGGGCATGACCTACGCGGAAATCGCCGAGGCCCGCCGGACTTCCGTGCGCACGGTCGCAAACCAGGTCGCTTCGGGCTTCCGCCGATTGGATGTTTCGGGCCGGGCGGAGCTGCTCTGCTTGCTCGCTCGCTGGGCCCTCGAGGCGCCCGTTCCTCCGGCAAAACGGCCCCCTTCGATCGCGCCTTCGGGCGCCAAGCGCAGCACTGCGCGGCGCTCGCGCGCGCGAACCGAGAGACGCAGCCGGCCGCAAAGCCTCTCGCCTAGCCCCGCGACTTGAACTACCAAGGATAGGAATGGCTCTACGAAACCGAGCGGCCACATGGGTGCTGGCAGCGGGCTTATCGTTGCCGAAGCTCGCGGCCGCGCAGGATGCCGCGAAGGCGGACGCGACGTTCCAAGCCGGACGCGAGCTCATGAAAGACGGCAAGCTGGCCGAGGCGTGCCCGAAGTTCGAAGAGAGCCAGCGCGCCGAGCCGGCCGCCGGCACACTACTCGCGCTCGCCTACTGCCAGGAGCGCGTCGGGCTACTCGCGAGCTCGCTCTCTAGCTACCTCGCCGCCGCGGATTTGGCGGCAAAAGCAGGCCAGTCGGAGCGTCAAAAGGTCGCCGCCGAGCGCGCGGCCCTCTTGCAGAAGCGCATCTCCAGCTTGACCATCTTGGTACCGGCAGAGCTATCCAAGCAGGCAGGCCTCCAGATCAAGCGTGACGGCGTCGAGCTCGATCGCACTGCCTACAACGTAAGCGTCCCTTTGGACGGCGGCACCCACTCCATCGAAGCGACCGCGCCTGGTCGGGAGCGCTGGGCCGGCGTCGTCACCCTTCAGGCTGAAGGCGACCAGAAAACGCTACAATTGCCCGAGCTCGAGCGCGGAGGGGCCGATGCCGACGTGCTGCTTCTCACGCCGGCTCGGAGCCGTACCGGAGCGCCTGCGCTCGCGCCCCCGCTCGAGTCCGCTTCCACTCGCCACATGCGCCAGGCAAGTCTCGGTCTAGGGCTTGCCAGCGTCGTGGGAGTTGGGATAGGTGTGACGTTTGGTCTCGCAGCAAAGTCTCGCAACGATGCTTCGAATCGCGACGGGCACTGTGACAGCACCGGGTGCGACGCCTACGGCGCAGATCGCCGTCAATCCGCGCTGGATGCAGCGCAGGTCGCCACGTGGTCATTCATCGCCGCCGGTGCGCTCGGTGCGACCGCGATCATCCTTTATTTCAAGGCGGACAACGCCTCGTCCACTCAGCTCGCCACGAGCATCAGCGGTGGCTCGCCCCGCGTCACGCTTAGCCGGAGCTTCTGAACATGTCTAAATCCCGCCTCCGCGGGCGCGCAGCGCTTTCGTGCGTCGTCGCGCTCGCGTGCGCCTGTGCCGTCGCGTGCGACTCCGTCTTGGACATCGAAGACCCGATGATTCGCCCGCCCGCAGGGGAAGGCGGCGAGCCCAGCGCTGGCGGCACGGGGAGTGTGACCGCAGGCTCGGCGACGACGTCGGAAGGTGGCGGCGCTGGTGAAGGCGGCAGTGGCGGTAGCGCGCCGATGACGGCCGGCGCCGGTAGCGGTGGTGAAGGTGGCGATGCCGTCGTCACCCCACCGGATTGTGAAACTGATTCTGTGCGCTGCACGGGCTCAACCCCCGAGGTATGTGACGAATTCGGTCAGTGGGTGCAAAATGAGACTGAAGCGAGCGGCGAGTGCGCCGTAGGATGTGCTGAAGGTCGCTGCGTGGAGTGCCTAACCGAACAGAAGCGCTGCGCCGTCTGCGAAGGCGGCGAGCCGGGTTGTGACGCGAATCAGCCGCAAATCTGTGTGGGTGGGGCGTGGAAGAGTGAAGGAGCCTCGTGCAAGCACTATTGCGACGAGGGCGATTGCGTCACTCCGCCGAGCTGCGAGCAACAGCACAGCGCTCGGACTACGTGCCAGAGTGGCCTCAGTTGCTGCACCGCGCTCTCGGTTCCGGGCGGCACCTTCATCCGCGACTACGACGGCGGGCCCGACTACTTCGATGACTCGTTCGAGGCCACGGTTAGCCCGTTTTACCTGGATAAGTTCGAGGTCACGGTGGGCCGAATGCGGCAGTTCGTCGCGACCTATCCTGATACCGGGTTGACCGCGGGGAAAGGCAAGGCGCCCCATATCGCTGACGACGCCGGCTACAATCCTGATCTTCCGCTGCCCGTGGACAAGGCCGCGCTCATCACGATGCTCAAGTGTGAAGATCAAGGCGGAACCACATGGTCCGATGATCCCATCTTGAACAACGAAAAGCCGGTGAATTGCGTTTCATTCGCGGTGGCATCCGCGTTCTGCCTCTGGGACCACGGCCGCCTCCCTACCGAAGCGGAATGGAACTTCGCCGCCGCGGGCGGCTCCGCGCAACGCGCGTTCCCATGGTTCGACGAGCCAACGGACATCGTCTCCCCCGACTACGCGAACTACGGCAGCACGGCCGTGCTACCTCCGGGGTCGAAGCCCATGGGTGACGGCAGGTGGGGTCAGTCCGACCTTGCCGGCAACGTCTCCGAGTGGACAATGGACTTCTACGGTGACTATCCGACCGTCTGTGATGATTGTGTCAACGCCACGTCCTCTCAAGAGCGTGTGACCCGAGGCGGTTCGTACGCTACTGACGAGTACATCGCGCAGGTGCCAGTTCGATCGCCGATCGCACCAACTGCCTTCCGGCCATTCATAGGTTTCCGCTGCGCGCGTGATTCATCAAAGCCAGGAGACAACTAACCAACTAATGCCAAGTCAGCATCGCACGGTTTCCAAGTCACGGATTCTAAGCTTGCTGTTCGCGACACCGGTGTTTCTCTCTCTCCTTCAGTGTGGAGCAGCGACACCCCATCCGTCGGTTGTAACTCCGACGACCGAACAGTGTTTAGGCAGGACCTGCGCCGGGAACGCCGATTGCCAGGTCAACGTTCCGCTCTGCGGCCAATCGGCGACCGCGTATTGCTTGCCAGATGCACCCAGGGAATGTGTCTGGAAGATAATGCCGAGCTCTAGCTGTCGTTGCCTCGAGCACGACGTGCGTCTTTGCACGCAAAGCAACGGCTCGCCCGGGGTGCAGATCTGTACCGCGAATCCGACACGAACCGGCACGAACTGGGCGTCGTGCATAGCGTGTCCGGGCTGCACCTAGCTCGCAACCGCGGCGGTCGTTCGGTCCTGGTGCGTCGAACGGCCGCCCATGCGCGCCCAGACCCTTGGCGGCGTCGCAGATTGCCGACTTCGCAGATATTGGCGGCGTCGCAGATTGCCGGACTTCGCAGGTTGCCTGCGTCGCAGGTTGCTTGCGTCGCAGCCGTACTTTGCTGACCCTATGCCGGCTGGGCTAGAGCACGCGGCGTCAGCAGCCGAAGCGCCTCTCGCAACCACGACTCGTCCGAAACCTCCAGACCCACGTGGGTCCGAGCCTCGCTGATCGCCTGTTCGCGTCGGGCTCCGCGAAATCTAGCCCACGCAGCGCGGCGAGCAGGCGACGTTTCACATCGACCACGGCAACTTTCGCCACCTCGCCATACGCGCGCGCATCGGCATGCGTCCAGCGCAAGCCGCTCGATACCCCACCGTCGAGGCGCAGCGCACCGAGATGTAGAGCGCGGTGATGCGCGCCGCACAGCGTGATGAGGTCGTCCGCTTCGTGCTGGCCACCGTCGGCGCGGGCAAGAACGTGGTGGATGTCGGACGAACGTCGCGTGGGTGCATCCGGGCACTCGGCAACGCCCGTGATCGCGTCGGAGCACCGTGCGTCGTAGCGCGGGTGGAACCGCTTGGGTAGCGAGCGGTGAGTGCGCAGTCGTACCCGCGTGCGGAACCGGGACGAGCTGTGCGTCGCATTCGGCCATCGCGACGACTGCAGACGAGATGCGAACGGGCTCGCCGCGGCCGATTGGGTGGCGAGCTGGCACGACGCGCACACGGTGACCGCCATTTGATAGCTGGTTCTGCATTCGGAGGCCGGCCCGGCTGCGCTATCGACCCACGTGGGTTTGACCTCGCGCAAGAGCCGATCGCCCCCCCTAAGCCGAAACTTGAATCGGCGGAGATCTTCAGCGACGTGCTCCGCCACGGCCCCCGACCCACGTGGGCATCGACCGGCATACGCGCCGAAAGAGGTCCGATCCGATCGAGGCGAATCCTCCGCTCGCTTGCCTCTGTTCGCGCGTTGCGGCACGACGGCGCCGGTGCTGCGGCGCCATCACCCCACGTGGGTTTGACGTCGCGCCAGAGCCGATCGGCACCGCTGAGCCGAGACTTCAATCGGTGAAGATCTTAGCGACGTGCTCCGCCACGGCCTCGGAGCGACCCAGTGGGCGTCGACCGGCGTAGCGCGCCCAAAGAGGATCTTCCGCGGGTTGCGACGGCGCGCAGCGAGCGTCAGCGGCGGTGCTGAATCAGTCGTTCGATTTCTTCGGAGCGGCCGGCGGCGGGCGCTTTTTCGGCTTCATCGACCGGGGGCAGAGCGGCCGTGCTGAGGGGCGCGGAGGGCTCGGCGATCACTGCGGCCACGACGCGGGCGGGGCGTTTTTTCGGCGCGGGCTCGACGACGGAGGGAGCCGGGGGCGACGAGGTAGGCTCGCTAGCGGGTCGAGGTGGTATGACGAGCATCGATACGACCGCCGGGGGCTGCGCCGGGACCGGCACTGCTGCGACCGGCACCACTGCAACCGGCACGGTAGGACGCGAAAGGACGAACCCGAGGATGCCGAGCATCGCGACCGCGCCGATTGCGAGCCAGCCCATGGCGGACTTCGTCGCCTTCCCGTTGATGTCGCTGGTGTCGCGGTGATCGCCGGTCTGGGTGACGTCGTGCTTTCGCCCGGCGGCGCCGGAGCTCACGTCCAGGGTCGGATCGCAGACAGCGGGATCGGCCGATATCGCACGAGTGAGAGCGGGGAACGAGCTGGAGCTCGCAAACATTCCGCTCACGCGAGTGAGCGACATGCGCGCGTCAGCGCTGCCGTAGCGAGCGAGCGCGGTCGCGAGCTCCTGCGCGTTCGCGTACCGCAAGCTCCGCTCCTTTTCCAAGCATTTGAGCACGACTTGCTCGAGCCCTTTTGGCGGGGCCTCGATCTTGTGCTCGCTGAGCGGAGTAGGTGGCCGAGTGAGGACGTGGGTCGCTAGCTCCAGGTAACCGGGGCCTTGAAACGGCGGGCGGCCGGAGAGAAGCTCGTAGAGCGTCGCGCCGAGGGACCAGATGTCCGACCGCAGGTCGACGTCCCGCGGGTTTTGAAGCTGCTCGGGCGGCATGTACGCGGGGGAGCCGAGGCGAACGTCGTCCGAGCTGGTGAGGGACGTGGATTCCGCAGCGTCGCTCTCGGCGGTCTTGGCGATTCCAAAGTCTAGGACTTTGATGAGGGGCGTCCCGTCGGCCCGGCGAGTCAGGAAAAGGTTACCGGGCTTGATGTCGCGGTGGACGATGCCGCGCACGTGGCCTTCGGCTACGGCCTGCAGAGCTTGCAGTACGTAGTCCACCGCCAGGCTCGCCGGGAGGGCGCCTTGCTCGCGGAGCAGCGTGCGGAGATCGCAGCCGTCCAGGTATTCCATGACGAAAAAGGGCGTGCCGGATGGTAGTTTTTCGATCTCCAGCAGGCGCACTACGTGCTCGCTGGTGATCCGCGTCGCGGCGCGTGCTTCGCGGACGAAGCGCTGGACCGCGGTGTCCGAGCCCACAAGCTTCGGCAGGAGGAACTTGATCGCGACCTGACGGTCCAGCACCTGGTCGCGCGCTTGCACCACGACGCCCATGCCGCCGACGCCGAGCGTGCGCACCACGACGTACTTCTCGGCGACGAGGTCACCGGGGCGTATTGGGCCTACGCCCTGGTCCCCCGCCCCGAGGTCATTGGCGGTGCTGCTGTTCATTGACTCGATGTGCCGAGCACCGAGCTCGGACAATCGAGTCAAGATATCAGCCGGCCTCCGGGCTGGAAAGTGCCCTCGGCGGATAAAAGCTCGGGAAGTTTCGCCAGCTTGGTACTCAATTCGAGGTCCCGCTGGAGGCGACATTCACCTACTCGTGTGGGTGAATCGAGGCAGAGGCCAGAGCTCCTCGCTCCGACACGCCCGCGAAATCGAAGCGTAGCGCAGACGTCACTTCTCGCTCGCTCGTCGGGGGTCGGACCGGCTCCCTCAGGGATCGATGATCAGCGTACCGAAGCCCTCGGCCAAGTGGAAGTTGGGCTTCGGCGTTCGGGCGGGGCGCCAGGCCAAGTAGTTTCGCGGAGCTTTGCCCTCCATTCGATAAAGCGCGAGCGGCAGACGCGCTCCGGCGGCGAGGGCGCTCGTGACATCCGCCGATGCGATGCGCGCCTCGACGATCGCGGTCCTCGCGGCCTCGTTGCGGGCTACGGCGATGGTCAGCTTGCTCGACCACTCCGATTTGGACACCTTGCCGTAGCCGCCGATCTCGAGGTCGAAGAAATGGCCGAAAGGCCCGAGCTCCACTTCGAAGTACCGGCTCGGCTGCGATGCGCTCGGCGCCAGGAACAGCTCCACGCAGTCCTCCTGGTAGAGCTTGTCGCGCTCGAGCGCGACCGGCCGCGAGGTGTCCGTGTTCGAGCCGGTACCTTCCAACTCGAAGAGCGCAAATAGCGCGCTATCGGCCCAAAGGAAGCGCGCCGTGGTCCGGATGCCCGTATCTGCGCCCGAATAATCAGTTTGCCAACTGATCGCGGGCGTCTCGAGCCACGCAGGCTCGAGCTTGCCGTCGATCTGTGGAGACGCGGTCACGCGGCGTGCGTGTGCCGTTGGAGCCTCGGCTGCAGCCGGAGCGGGCGGGATGGTGAACGGCGCAAGGGCCTTGAAGAACGTCGCGCGCGGCTTTTTTAACGAAAGCGCGCCGTCACCGATGAGCTCCGGCTTGGCCAAAGGCACGCCGTAGCGCCGCGCCGCGAGCTCGATGAGGGGAGACGTGCGATGCCCACCGAGCTGCTGGGCGAGCTCCGCGTTGTTCCACAGGCCCAAGTACTCGGCGCCCACGCGATCCACCAGTACGGGGTTCGTGCCGCCGATCGCCACGCCGCCCGGCACGCGGCGCAAGGTCTGGAAGCCGTCTCCCGCCATGGCCGGCACTCCTTCCGCGAGCACTGCGTCTGGCAGCGAGAGCTCGAGCACGTCCACCATTCGTTCTGCGAAGGCCTCCAAAGACGCGACGTACTGCGCGCGATCTTCCGGCTCACCGCGCTTGCGGCGGCCGAGGTACGCCTTCAGCTCCTCGTGCATGCGCCACTTTTGATTGTAGGCGGGCGTCGCCTCCGAGCGCATGACGGTGCCCTGCATTCCTTTGATGCCGAGCGAAACAACGGAGTAGCGATGAGCTTTGATCTTGGGGACGGAGACGAAGAGCCCCGTTTCGAGCGCCTCCGCTAGGAGCTTCGGCATCAGCAACGTAGGAACGTGGGTCTTCTCCAGGCCACTGACCCGCAGCGGCTTGCCGGGCTGATCGCCCGTTTTGTCGAACACGCCGTCGTCGTCCAGCGCGACGAGCGGCACCTGCTCTTCCGCGGTCATGCGGGCGTAGCCAGAGAGCTCCACCGCGCGCAGCCAGTGCTCGTGGGAGTTGCCGCAGCCGTCCGCCACCACGATGCGCCGGTGGCCTCGCGCCTTCAGACACCGGACGACGCCGCGCGTGAACTCTGCGTCCGTGACGCGCCCCGCCACGCCGTCGTCGCCGCCAGGCTTGCTCACCACCTTGAAGCCGTCGAACCCGCAGAGGTTGGGCTTGACCAGAACGGGCACGCCCGGCTCGCGGCGCGGCACGACCGATTCGCACAACCGCTGACCGAGCTCGAGCGCGCTTTCGCCGGTCAGCACCGTGACCGGTGAGCGGTCGGACTCGAGGCGAGCGATGTGCCGCGCCCGTAGCTTCGCCCCATCCACCACCTTGGCGCTGGAGGGTTCGACGGGGGCGCCGCCATCGTAGGCGGGGCTAGCCTGGGAAACCGTGTCGGGCTCCGCGCTCGGTGACGGCGGTGCGGAAGCAACCGGAGCTGCCCGCGCGGACGCGGCGGCGCTGGGCTCTGTGCGCGATTGGGCGCAGCCCAGCGACCCGAGCGAAGCGGCGAGGAAGATCCGAGCCAGACGATGAAGAACCATGAACAAAACGCGACGTCGCAGTTAGGCCTCGCCTTGCTTCGCGGCAAGGTATTTGGGTGAGGTGGAACCGTGAGGCTCGGGCGGTGGACGCGACATCCACCTACCTTTCGAGCTGGCCGTGGATTCTTTGCCCCGCCGCGTTGACGGGCCTGCCAGGTGACCCCAGGTTGTCGGTTGGGCCGAGTCGCGTCGGCGTGCCATGAGCGTTTTCCTCCTCATCTCGTTGATCGGTTGGGCAGCTGTCGTGAGCTTGGCGTTGTTGCGCTCCCGCGCTTACGCCACCTTCCGCGGCATCACGCTAGGGCTGCAGGTGGTGTTCGCGGCCACGCTAGCGCACCGCTTCCAGCAGCTGCCCTGGTTGTTTTGGGTGTTCTGCTACTTGCATGCGGTCGTCTTCGTGCAGGCGCTCGGGCTCATTCGCCCGCGCATGAGGTCGTGGCTTTACCGCGCTCTCGTCAGCGTGCCGGGGTCTTTTTTCGCGGCTGGGACGCTACTCGCGCTGCCGTGGGTGCTCGCCAAGGCGGCCGGGTTCGAGCTACCGGGCGTGTTCCTCCCCTACGCGGCCGCCGGCGTCGGAGTGCTGCAGTCTTTGTGGTCCCGTGAGGAAACGCGGGACATCGTGGTCGCGGACGCCGAGGTGGTGCCTGCCCTTGCGCGGCATCGCGCCGGCTCCGCCCGAGTCAAGCGTCCGCTTCGCCTCGTACAAATCACGGATCCGCACCTGGGCCCCTTCATGTCCGTAGAGCGCCTGGCCGCCATCTGCCAACGCGCGGTGGACAAGAAGCCGGACCTCATCGTGCTCACCGGTGATTTCCTGACCATGGAGTCCCAGGCGGATCCAGAGCTCCTGGAGCGCGCGCTAGCTCCGCTCGGGCAGCTCCCGGGGCGGGTCTTCGCGTGCTTCGGCAACCACGATCACGAGGCGCCCCACATCGTGCGCCGCGCCCTCTCCAGCAACGGGGTAACTCTTCTGAATGACGACGCGACCACGCTCGAAACCGGCGCCGGCCTAGTCCAGATCGTCGGCATGGATTTCGTGTGGCGCGAACGCAAAGCGCACCTGGCGCGCGTCTGCGCCGAGCACCCGCGCGTGCAGGGCGCGCTCCGCATCGTCTTGCTCCACGATCCGGGTGCTTTCCAGCACCTCCCGGAGGGTGAGGCGGACTTGGTGCTCTCCGGGCACACCCACGGCGGCCAAGTCGGCTTGGTCAGCCTGGGGCTGCCGCACACGATGATGCGAGCCTTCGTGAAGATGCCGGATCACGGGCTATGGGCCCGCGGCACGGATCGCCTGTATGTGCACCGCGGCACCGGTCACTACGGCTTTCCCCTTCGGCTCGGGGTGCCGGCTGAAGAGAGCGTGCTCACGGTGCATTCGCCGGCGCACCACGGCGAGCGGCAAACGCCGCAAACACCTGGCTACACGTATTGAGGCGCGTTCCGAATCAGTAGACGCGGAGGCGCCCGCTCAAGGTGAGCAGCGACAGCAAATGGAGGATGCCGTCGTAATAGCGGTTGTCGCCGGTGACGCCCTCGAGCTGCCAAACTGCATCCACGAAGCTGCTCTTGCCCGCGGTGGATGCGGAGAGCGCGCTCACGCCGTTCATGCACACCAGGGCCAGGCTGCGCGTGCAGTCCAAACAACGTGCGCCGTCCAGCGAGTAGCTAGCGCCGTAGGTCGTCATACCCTGGCCGGCAAAGAAGCCCAGAAGGCGGTCGCTCTCCGTGCCGTACCAGGGCTCTTCCGCACCGAACACCTGATCCAGCGCCATGTTCAGCTGCGCCCGGTACACCTCCGGCGTGAAGGTGTCGGAGCCGGGCTCCGGCACGCCGTCGAACCCGGCCCGGCTCGGCAGGAGGCCGGATTTGGGATGCGCCGCGGCCTTGAGGAAAGCCCGCCCCGCGTCCGCGGCCTTGACCCACCTCTCCTCTGCCGTGGCCTGCGCGAAGAGCGCGTAGTAGCCGGGCTTCACGTTTTCCGGGCGCGTCAGCCCGGCGCGCGCGACCGTGGGCTCGTCCACCGCTAGCCAAGAGTCGGTGTCGAAGACATTGATGACGCCGTCTACGACGCCGCCGTTGTCGCGCTCCTTGTTCCACAGCACGTCCAGCAGCTCGAGGGCCTCCGTACCGTAATCGATGTCGCGGTCGCTGCCCCAGCGCCCGTGAGCAAACAGCAATGACAACGCGAGCTCCTGGTGCCCGTACGGATCCGCGCATGGGCCTTCCGCGCACGTCGAGCGGAAGTAGCCGCGGCTGGGCCCAGACGCATAACGTAGCGAAGACGCCGCGAACTTCCAAAGTCGGTCGAACTCGTCGCGGTGGTTCATCTCCACCGCGATGAGCATGCCTAGAGCCACGCCCTCGCTTCGGACGTCCCCATGGAGGATGTCCTGCACGTACGCTTGGTCGTCACCGATGGTGAAGTAAACGGCCTCTGTCGTGGGGCTGCCGTGGAACAGGCGCTCGAACGTAGCGTCCAGCTTCTGGTCGATCTCCGGCTCGGTCTTTCCGAGCAAATCGGCGAAAGCGTTGGGATACGACGCCGGCGCCACCAAGGGATGCACGGTGCGCTCGACCGGCGGAGACGGATCAGGCTCCGCGCGTTGCGGGTCGCGGCCCAGCGGATCCACGGTGGCGCCGCAGCCGCCGAGCCCCAACGCGGACGCGGCGAAGAGGGCGCTCACGAGCCCCCGCATCACCTCACTCCCCCGCGAGCCGCCGTACTCGCGCCGCCAGCACGCTCGTTGGATGACGTGTCAAAAAGACGCGCGCCCGCGCCCGCGCTTGATCCACCCGCCCACTGCGCGACAGAGCGTCGATGCGTAGGACCTCGGCTTCCAAACGGAGAGAGCCTCGCGGGGTGCCGCGGTCGTACGTGTCGAGCAAGGAGAGCGCTTGCTCGGCACGCCCTGAAGCGAGCCGGGCGCGCACGGCGTCTAGCTGGGCGAGCTCTTGCTGGAGGGCCTCCGAAAGGCCGGCACGCTTGGCCGCCGACGACGCCGGAAGGCTGCTCGCAGCCTTGGCCGGCAACGCGCTCCGCGGCTCCGGCGAGCTCTGCGGCTCCGGAGAGCCTGGTCGCTCCAGTGAGCCCGGTTCCGCCGGCTTGGGCGGCAGCGCAGCGGCGTGGACGGGCTCGGCCGTTCGGAGCACCGCGGCCAAAGCGTGCGGCTCGCTCGGCGCGGGCGCCCGCAGCCAGAAGCCAATCGGCACGACGGCCGCGATGCCCGCGGCGGCGACGAGCTTGGGGACACCGGTGCGCGCTACCCAGGAGCCGAGCGAAGCGGCGCGAGCGCGCGCGGCCGCGAAAAACGCCGCGAGCCCGAGGGCGGCCGACACGCCACGCTCGACGCGCCAGCGTTCACGCAGCTGCTCCCGAGCGCGACGGAGCCTGGAGGCGACGGTGCCTGGAGGGATCGCCAGAAACGCCGCTATCTCGTCCCGCGACAGCTCCTCCACCTCGGAGAGCACGAGAACGCTGCGGAGCTCCGCCGGTAGCTCCGCCAAAACGCGCTCGAGGAGCGCGCGGTCATGCTTCAGGCTCGTGAGCTGCTCGGGCGTCGCCGCGTCCACGAGCTCCGGCAGCTCACTGGCGGGCGCCTCACGGCGGCGCGCCGCGCTACGCCGTGCGTGCGCCGCCACGTTGAGGGCCGTCTGCAGGAGAAAGCTCCGCTCCGCGCCGGCGCGCACGTCCGCCTGCCGGCGGGCGGCGATGATGAACGTTCGCTGAACCGCGTCGTCCACCTCCGCGGCAGGAGTGCCGGCGCCGCGCAGCACGCGGGCCACGAAGCCCACGTAGTCCGTTACCCAGCGCTTCAACGTGCGCTCGCGTTCCAGCGCTTCACAGTGCATGAGCAAGCCCCGCGGTGACGAAAGGAGCAACATCCGGCGTCGAGCCGAGCGACCTGCCGCTGGGCTCCACGACGAACCGACGTTCGATCAGCGGTACGAGCGCTCCCCCCTCGACCTCGAGGGATAGCCCCGACCAAGCAGAAACGGAGACGCGAGCCAGGGCGCCCGCACCCCACCAAGACCGCGACACGGAGGCGGCTGCCGGCAAGTCGCGCCCGGAAGCCTTCAGCTCGGCTGCGCTGGCGGTGAGGCAAGGCTCGAGACGGACCGCGGTGCCGAGCCACAGCGAAACAGGGCAGCCGGAAAGCGAGACCCCGGTGAGCGCGACGCCGGCGTGGCGGCTGCTCTCGAAGAGCTCGTTTCTGCTGTGGCCGAGTGACAGAGTGAAGGAGGGGCTGAGCGGGCGTTGACGCTCCCACCGCGCGCGGCCGAGCAAGGCGCCGCCCGCCTGGAGGTGCGGCGCGACCATCTGGCCGAGCGAGGCTTGAGCACCCGCCTGCCATTGCCAGCGCGCGGGAGCAGACGGGCTCGCTGCTCCCGCGTCCGCGGTGCCGCGCGCCGCCGACGGCTGGGAAACGGGGGTCGACGATGCGGGCGGCACCGGCCCCGACGGAGCAGTCAGCGGTGGAGGAGAAAATTCGTACGAGCCGAGCGACAGCGCGGCCGTGAGTGCCAGCGCGTCCACCACCGCTTCGCAGCTGGAGCCGGTCACGCTGCGGGCGCTGCTCTCCCCCTGCTTGGTGCGGACCGTCAACTCGCCGCTGGCGCCGCCTTGTTCTTCCGAACGGAGGATGACGTGCAGCGCGACCGCGGGCTCCCGATCGCTCGCTAGCCGAACGCGACCGTTGCGCCGCTGAATGGCGGCGAGCAGCTCGCGGAGCGAGGAGCAGCCACTCGGCGCCGTGAGCTCCAGCCGCACCGGCATGGAGTCGTCCACGGCGTCCGCCCCGAGTTCGGGTGTGAACGCGGCGACCGCCAACAGCCACGCAACAGGCTGGAGTGCCACGCGCTCAACTTGACATACACACCCCTACCCGTGCCAGTAGTCCGCGCAGATTTGCGCAGAAAACTCGCAGTTCTGAAATTGCGCTCACAACCCGAGCACCAGTTTGCGGCATGCGTGAAAAGTACAACCAGCGTTCGGCGAGCGCCGCTGACGCGTGGTTTCGTGCAAGCGGGAGCGTCCGCGATGGTCACGATGCGCCATTCCTCCAAGTCGTCGCTCCGCCAACGCGGAAGCGCTGCACGCACCAGTGACCGATGGCCGCGATCGATCCAACCCGCGGGGTGAGCGTCGGGTACTGCGTGCGCTGACCGCCGCTCAATTGCGGGGTCTACGCGCCCCATCGTCACGGCCTCTCGGGTAACCGCTCGAGGTTCGGGGTGCCGCGCGTCCGGAGAGGATGCCGCGACTCTTCCTTGGGCCGAGGGCAGCGCGCCTCGCGACACCGCAAGACGAGCGGCTGGGCCGGTGGTGAGCAGCCCCTCATTTGCTTCCACTCACGTCTCTTTGCGGGACGCGCCTCGACCACCCCTCAGTGTTACCGACGCTCGCGTTCGCGCCCGCTCGCGCGCCGCCCGCGCGCCGTCCCCTGAAGCGCGGCCGAGTATCGTGATACTGGAGCGTGCGCGCTTTTTCGCCGCCTGAACGCGAAAATGCGCAGTTTTTCGTCCCGTGCACCGCTGTGGGAGGCGCGAATGCGTGATAAGCCACGCTGTCCTTCGAGCTGCCCATGTCCGTCAGTCCCCCCATCGCGAAAGCTCCGCTCGCGTACCAGCCGGGCGACGTCATCGCGGGCAAATACGAGCTGGGTGCGCCCCTCGGCTCGGGCGGGATGGGCGCCGTGTTTCGAGCTCGAAACACGGTCATCGATATGCCGGTGGCGCTCAAGCTCATCCGTGCCGACCTGGATCGGGACCAGTTCAGCGGGCGGCTCCTCCAAGAAGCTCGCGCCGCGGCCAAGCTGGCGCACCCGGCCATCGTGCGCGTCTTCGACGTCGGGCAAACGGCGGTGGGCGACCCCTTCATCGTCATGGAGCTCCTGGAGGGGGAGACGCTCTCGGAGCTCGTGGAGCGCGAAGGTAGGCTCAGCTGCGAGCGAGCCGTGCAGCTGCTCTTGCCGATCGCGGACGCGCTGTCCATGGCTCACGCCAAGGGGTTCGTGCATCGCGACGTGAAGCCGGACAACGTCTTCATCTGCCGGAGCACCGAGGGTCAAGTGCAGCCCAAGCTGGTGGACTTCGGCATCGTCAAGCAAGACGACTATAGCGGCGAGCCGCAGACGCAAGCTGGGCTCGTCGTCGGTAGCCCCGACTACATGTCGCCCGAGCAAGCACGCGGTCAGGCGAACATCGACTCGCGGAGTGACCTCTGGTCCTTCTGCGTCGTAGTCTACGAGGCGGTCACGGGGCACCCCCCGTTCGAGGCAGACAACTACAACGCCCTCATGCGACTGATCGTGGAGGCCGAGCCCGCAACGCTGAGCGACGTCGGCGCCGCGGACGACGCGCTTTCGGCGATCATCGCCAGAGGTATGCGCAAAGCGCCGGCCGAACGGTGGCCCTCGCTAGGGCAGCTGGGCAAGGCGCTCGCTACCTGGTTGCTGGACCAAGGCATCGGGGAAGACGCTTGCGGCGCTTCACTGGAAGCGCGCTGGTTGTCGCGCTCTACGGACCCGACGGGAGCGAGATTGTCCTCGTCGCTTCCACCGAAATTCGGCCCCGAGCCGCTTTCCGGAGTGCGAGACGCGCAGGGTTTTGGCACCGCGCCGACGGTGGTCAGCCGCAGCGCGGCCACTCCGCACTCTCTTTCTCGAACCAAAGGGCGCTCGCTCACGCCCAGGCGGCGGGTCTGGGTCGCCCTGACCATCGGCGTCGTGGCCGCGTGCTCGGGAATCCTTGCCTACGTAGCCCTCAGGTCGAAACCGGCGTCGTCGGAAGCGTTCACCGCAGGCGCGCCCAACCTGGGTGCCAGCCCCGCGCCTGCAATGACGAGGGAACCGACCGTGCCCGTGGCTGCGCCCGTCCCCGCGGCGCCGTCCGTCGCGCCCGTGATCGCCGAGCGCGCACCTACCCCGGAGCCTCTTCGCTCGAGCTCGCACAAGCCGCGAATCCTGGTGCCGCCCGCTCCTGCCGCGGCGCCGGAACCCGCGTCGAGGGAGGGCGCTTCGAGCGGCGCGTCGGACCTCCTATCGCCCTACTAGAGCGGCCTCAAAAGGCCCCGCGTACCTGGACCGCGCAGGCTCCAGGCAAACAGAGCGCGCCGAGCTGAGCTTGCTTCTCCGGCTGGCGTCGCGAGGACAGATCAATCGCGAGCAGCACCCCGCCCGTGACGACCAGCGCGCTGCCAGCAACGAGCAGCACACGCGCCGTCGTCTGCCGGCTCTGCTCGGTGTCTAGCTTGTCCTTGTAGTCGACCTGTGTACGCTCGCCATTCGCCGCGTCTTCCGCGCTCCGCCGAGCCAGCTCGAAGCCTAGAGAAGCGCCGAGCACCACGCCGCCTGCTCCCAGCGTTACCCACGGCCAGGGACCGAAGCGCGGCCCCTTGCGTGGCGCCGAAGGTGACGGCGCGGGGGCTCCGCTCGTGCTCGTTCCCACGGGCGTCGCGCTGGCCGGCTGCGCTTCCAGCGCGACCTCCAAGTCCTGCGCGCGCTCGGCCCGCAAGACTAGCTCACGCTCGGTGTCTGCGTAACCCTTCAGGGTTAGTACGACCTGGTGAGCCCCCGGCGTCAGCTGACCGGTGAAGGGGGTCACGCCCACCGGTTTGTCGTCCACGATCACCGTCGCTCCGGCGGGCCGAGAGCTGATGGTCACTTGCTGCACGCCCTTTTGCGCGAGCACGCTCTCCAAGGCCGAGATGCGCGCGTCGACCTCCACCGCGTTCTTGGCCTTCGGCTCGCGGCGTCGGAAGTCCCGGTACCATTGCAGGGCGGCCGCGTCGTCGCCGATCTTTTCGTAGGCTCGCGCGATGTTGAACGACAGGGCCGCGCTGGGCGCCAGCGAGTCGGCTTGCAAGAACAAGTCGATCGCGTCCTTGTAACGGCCGGCCGAGTACGCCTCCACGCCGCGCTCGTAGCGCGCCTTACCCTGCGCGCGTTTGGCGTCCGCCGCGCTGGGGCTCGTCGCGTCCTCCGCGCGAGCAACAGCGGGAGTGACGACCAGGGCCGCGAGTAGCAGCGCGCGGTGAAAAGTCCTCGGGAAGCTCATGGCGCTCGCGAGAAGATAGTCCGAGATCTCAATGGCCGAAGCCCGAGAATTCCCGGAGCGACTGGGCGTCCGGCGTCCTCTCGCCGCTCGGCCCGCGCAAAGTGAGCGTTTCCGCCACGAATGGGCGCGCGGTGTGGCTCAAAGTCCAGATCGAGAACAGGGGTAGCTCCCCTGCGCGCGCGACGACAGCAGCTCGCCCCACCAGCGCCAAGCTCGCGGCTCGGCTCGCCTTCACGACCCGCTCTTCGGCTCGGGCATCGCCGCACAAGACCAGCGCCGCGCCGGGCGCCAGGAGCGGCGCCCCGGCCTCGATGTAAGCCTCGACGCCGCCTCGGTATTCGATGCGGGCGTAGGCGCGCTGCTCGTCTTCGGCTTCCAGGGCAGCCTGGGGCGGGAAGTAAGGCGGGGTGCCGGTGATCAGGTCGAACTGCCGCTCGAATCCGGCCAGAAGCCCAGGATCGCGCAGATCGCCGTGGCGCACGCGTACACGGTCCTGAAACCCGGAGCGGGCTACGTTGCGAGTCAGCAGCTCGAAGGACATCGCCTGCGCTTCCACGCCGCACAGCTCGGCCTCGCCAAGCTTCCAGGCGAGGAGCAAGAGGACCGAGCCCAAGCCGGTACCAAGGTCCAAAACTCGGCGCGCGTCGGGCCTCGCGCGGTGCGCCACGTAGGCGGTGGCGACGTCGTCCGAGGAGAATCGATGACCCTTGGCGCGTTGAAACACGCGCACGTCGCGCGTCAACAGATCGTCGGTGAGCGGCCCGAGCACCGGATCCTGCAGCACGATCTTGGGCGGCATGCTCAGCGAGGCGGCGCGGCGGCTAGCTGCTGGCGCAGCGTGTCCAAATCGTATTTGCCGTCGTGCGGCGCGCCGTTGAAGAAGAACGAGGGCGTGGAGTGGACGCCATCCGCCAGCCCTCGCTCTACGTCCGCTTGGACGGCGAGCGCCGCTTCCGAGCTCCGCGACGCTAGCTCTTCCACGGAAAGGCCGAGCGCCAAGAGCTCTTGCTGCGCGACCTCGACCGACATGCGGCGCTGCGCCATGAGCCGCTCGTGAGCCGCCCAGTACTCGGCGGGCGTTCGAATCGCTTGCATCAGCTCCGAGAGCTTCTGGGCGTTCTGGTGCAAATGCCGGAGTGGAAAGTGCCGGAAGATCAGTGCAACCCCGCCGGCAGGGTCGCTGAGGAGCTGCTTCAAGGTCTCGTGCGCCCTTCGAGTGTGCGGGCAGTCATAGTCGCCGTATTCGACGATCACGACGGGAGCGTCGAGGCGGCCGAGCACATGGTCGGAGTCGGTCGGCGGGACGGAGAGCGGCTGCATGCTCGCCACCCTAGCAGCCGGACCGCGCCACGCCGCTCGCGCGCTCAGCGCTCCACGACGCGGCTGCTTTTCAGCTCCCAACCGTGGGCCGACCGGGCCAAAGTCACCGTGCCGCGGATGCCCTCCACGTCATAGCGGTAGCGGACGGTCGCCTTGTCCCCCTGCAGGTCCAAGTCGGTAACGACGAGCACGGCGTCGGCCTTCGATTTCGGTGCGCCCACCACCTTCACCGGCTCCGTCGACTTCACGAGCTGGAGCCCGCTCGGCAGCTTTTCACCCGCCAGCTGAAGCGGGAAGCGGCCCTTTTCGCCGAGGTGCAAATACTTGTCGAGCTCCGGATCGTCCACGACGAGCTGGAGCACGGCCGCAATGTCTGCGTCGGTAGCCGCCGCGGGTATCTCCGGAGCCGGCGCCGAGGCTACGGCCGCTGCAGGCTGCTCCGCGGGAGCGTCGGGTGTCCCGGCCTCGGTGCGCGGGGGCGACCCGGCGCAGCCGACCGCAGACAGCACGACGCTCAGCCATGCGGCAGCTCGAGTAGGCATGGGCGCAGGCTACACGAAATGATCGACTCCAGGACGAACGCCGAATTCGACCGCTTCCAAGCTCGTGCGGTCCCGCTGTCATCGTGCGCTCACGTTGTGAGACACCGTGTGGGTCGGAGTCGTAGGAGTGGAGTCGGCGCGAGGGGCGGAGACGCAAACTTCCGCCACCGCTCCATACGCCTACAAAAATGCAAAAATAGCGCGCGGACTTCGTCCAATTCGCCTCGTCACGAGCACTCACTTGATTGTGAGGACATCCGCCTTACCGGCTGCGTGGCTTTCCATCGTCACGCTGGCAGCGTGCACCGCGCGCGTGGAAGGGCCGGTGGAGGTGACTCCGCCCGGTTCTGGCGCAAGCTCGAGCGGTGGCAGCTCTAGCGCTGCGGGCAGCGGTGGGGTCGGCGTCGGCGCCGCGGCGCCGGCTACTGATCCCGGGCGCGTCACCCTGCATCGCCTGAACCGCGTCGAATACGGCAACACGCTGCGAGACCTCATCGGCGCTCCCACGACCGTTGCGGACGACCTGCCCATCGACGACCGCGGCAGCGGCTTCGACAACATGGCCGACGTGCTCACCGTCTCGCCGCTTCATGTCAGCGTCTTTCACGCTGCGGCCAAAAAGGTGGCGGCGGACGCCCTGGCCGACCCCGCGCGGAGGGCCAGCGTCGTCACGTGCGACCTCGCGCAAGGCGAAGCTTGCATGAGCCAAGTCTTGAAAGGGTTCGCCGAGCGTGCGTGGCGTCGTCCCGTGACGGAAGGAGAGCTCACCCGGCTCCAGAACGTCGTCGGGACCGCTCGCACCAGCGGTGATAGCGCCGAAGTCGGTCTTGGCCTGGCGCTCCGAGCGGTGCTCCTTTCTCCGCACTTCGTCTTTCGCGTCGAGCTGGATCCGGAGCCGACATCAGCGACGCCGCATCCGCTTTCACCGTACGAGCTCGCCTCCCGGCTCTCGTACTTCTTGTGGAGCAGCATGCCGGACGCCGCGCTCTTCCAAGCTGCCCAGAGCGGCGCGCTGAGCGACCCAACCGCCCTCTCGGCGGAGGCGCGGCGACTGCTGGCCGATCCGCGTGCCCGCGCGCTCGTGGACAACTTCGCCGGCCAGTGGCTGCACCTGCGCGCCATCGACGGCTTGCAGCCGGACCCTACCCTGTTCCCGGACGTGGACGCCCCCCTCCTCCGCGCCATGAAAGAGGAGAGCGAGCGGCTCTTCTCGGACATCGCCTTTCAACGGGCTCCTCTTTTGGACCTCCTCACCGCGAGCTACGGCTACGTCAACGACCGGCTCGCGTCGCACTACGGGCTCCCCGCGGTGGGGTCGAACGAGCTCACGCGCGTGGATCTGAGCAACAACGCGCAGCGGGACGGCTTTCTGACCCACGGCGGCTTCCTGAGCCTCACCTCGCACGTCAACCGGACGTCGCCGGTCGTGCGCGGCAAGTGGGTGATGGACGAGCTGCTGTGCGCCGCCGTCCCCGCACCACCGCCGGACGTGAACCTGGCCGCGGTGTCGATGGCAAAGGAGCAGGGCCTGACGCAGCGCCAGGCTCTCGAGCAGCACCGAGCCGATCCCAAGTGCTTCGCGTGCCACACGCTCATGGACCCCATCGGCCTCGGCCTCGAAAACTACGACGCCATCGGTGTCTACCGCGAGCAGGATGCCGGGCACCCCATCGACGCGAGCGGGCAACTCCCTTCCGGAGAGGGCTTTTCGGGCGCGAAGCAACTCTCGGCATTGATCGCCGGCAAGCCGGAGTTTCTGCGCTGCGCGGCGAAGAAGCTCTACACCTACGCGCTCGGGCGCCCGCCGGTGGACGCGCCCGGTCACATGGACGCAACCACGCTGGCCAATCTGAACACAGCGCTAGCGGAGAACCAATATGCCTTCGACGAGCTCTTGGTGCGCATCGTGACGAGCGCCCCCTTCACCTCACGACGCGGGGAACCGGGAGGCACGCCATGAGGCGCACCGTCTCACGGCGCTTGGTGCTCGGCGGCGCCGCCAGCTTGTTTGGGCTGCCGTTTCTCGAGTCTGCTCTTCCGCATGCGGCCCGCGCGCAAGCAGCCGCCGCTCCGGTCCGACTCGTCTACATCTACCTGCCCAACGGGCTAGACATGGCGACCTTCCGCCCCGCCACCGTGGGCAGCGACTACCAGCTCCCTCCGATGTTCACGGGCCTCGACGCCCTCAAAGGGGACTTCTCGATCGTTACGGGGCTGGAGAACGCCAACGCCAAGCCGGACGGCCCGGGTGACCACGCCGCCGGGACCTCTTCGTTCATCACGTGCGCCCACGCGTTCAAGTCGGAGACGGCGATCAAGATTGGTGTCTCCGCCGATCAGATCGCGGCAAAACAGATCGGAGCGGCCACCCGCCTTCCCTCGCTTCAGCTCGGTATCGATGGCGGAGGCAGTACCGGCAACTGCGATAGCGGGTACAGCTGCATCTATACTCGCAACATCTCTTGGGCGGACGACGTGACGCCCCTTCCGAAGATCGTGGACCCGGCTCAAGCCTTCAACCAGCTGTTCGAGGGCTTCGACCCGAACGCGTCTGCCGCCGAGACAGCCAAGCGCCGGGCCTACGAAAAGAGCGTCATCGATTTCGTGCTGGCAGACGTGGATTCACTCTCCCCCAAGCTCGGTGCCACCGACAAAACCAAGCTCGATCAGTACCTGACCAGCGTACGGGAGCTCGAGAAGCGCGTGGTCGAGCTCGGACCTCAGGTGTCGTGCAGCCCGGGCGCTCCCCCGCCCAAGAAGGACCAGCTGGACTACCCCAAGCACCTGGCGGCCATGATGGACCTCATCAGCCTCGCGTTCGCCTGCGACGCGACCCGCGTCGTGACTCTCATGTTGGGCAACGCGCTCAGCGGCCGCACTCACCAATTCTTGGGAGTGAGCGGCGGTCACCACGACCTCTCTCATCACATGAACGACGCTGGTCTCATCGCTCAACTAGCGAAGATCGGCGCCTGGGAAATCCAGCAACTCGGCTACCTCTTCGGCAAGCTCAAGGACCAGGCGGACGGCGCCGAAGGCCAGAATTTGCTCTATAATTCTGCAATTTTCTGCTCGAGCGATATCTCGGATGGCAACCGACACAACCACGACGACATGCCGATCGTGCTCGGCGGCCACGCTGGCGGCCGCCTCAAGCCAGGGCAGCACGTGCGTTACGCCTCTGAAAAGGGCATGCCCAAACAGAAGGTTTCCAACCTACTAGTGACCATGTTGGAAGCAGCCGGAGTCACGGGTGCGCAGTTTGGCGACAGCGTCGCTCCCCTCACCGAGTTGTAAGTAGCAATACGACACTCGTATGTATTCTCGCGCTCGTATGTATTCTCCCTCACCCTAAACTCTGTTATGGTTTCTGAGCATGGCCGTTCCCGCGCGGACGCTGAGTGATTTGTCTCTGGGCGCGCTCACTTTCGTGGGGCTCGTCGTCGCGTGTCTGAGCGAGGAAACGCCAGTTCATGCAGACGCCGGAACTTTGGGCGCCACCGGCGCGCCGAGCTCCGCGCAGTCGACGACAGGCGCGGCTAGCTCCGCGGAGACAACGGTCGCCGTCGGCAGCACCGAGGGTGACTCAGCCGCGGAGCGTGCGACGGAAGAGTCGCGTGAAGCCAGCGCCCAGCGCTGGGACTAACTAGCGGGCGACATTCACGGCTCGGCTGCGTACGAGCGATGAAGGTTCTGTTAGTCTGCGTTTCATGGCCTCCCACATGCTGACGCTGGGTGCTCGCGGTGCGTGTCTGCTCGCGCTCACTGCGCTACCGCTCGCTTGTTCGAGCGAAGACGCGCCGGGAGGCAACCAGGGCGGCTCTATCAGCGGCGGTTCAGCGACGGTTGCCGGCACTGGCACCGGCGCGGTCAACAGCGGAGGAGCCTCCACCAGTGGCGGCAGCAGCTCGGCCGGTATCAACGGCGGCGGGGCAAGCGCGGGCGGTGCGGGGTCGAGCACCTCGGGCTCTACCCAGGGCGGAGCCAGCGGTGGAGGAACGGCCAGTGGAGGAGCCGCGGGCGGAGGCGCCGGTAACCCCGGCGCGGGCGGCGCGGGCGGCGGCGGCGGCATGACCTCACCCACGGCGAGCGCAGGCTGCGAGATGCCCGCCGGCCAGGAGCTGAATATGTGGGTCGAGCAACCCAAGCTGAATGTCGCGGGCACGGATCGACAGTGGTGGGTTTGGCTGCCGACCAACTACGACAAGGGAAAGCCGTATCCACTCGTGTTCAATTTCCACGGCTGTACCAACTCGAGCAACATCGTGCCAATGCAGAAGGTCACGGGCGACCAAGCGATCCTCGTTCGCGCCACCGGTATTTCGGACAACGTGTGCTGGGACGCGGGAGCGGGTGGCAACGACGTCAAGCTCTTCGATCAGATGTTGGCAGACGTGCTCGCCAAGCGCTGCGTGGATACCTCGCGTGTGTTCGCCACCGGCTACAGCAGCGGCTCTTGGCTCGTGAACACGCTCGAGTGCGAGCGCGGCGACAAGCTGCGCGCCACCGGCACCGTCTCTGGCGGCAGCTACGGCGACAAATCGAAGTGCAAAGGCAAGTACGCGCGGATGTTCATCCACGACGCCAACGACGAAACCAACAAGATCGACGCGGGCAACGACGACGAGCGTGATCGGCTCGTGCTCGCCAACCACTGCATGGCCGATCGCGTGATGGAGGCTCCCGCTCCGTGCGCGCGCTACCAAGGCTGCGACCCCGGCTACCCCGTCATCTGGTGCGAGACGCAAGGCAAAGGGCACGACCGCCAAGACTCGTTCGCGCCCAGCGCGTTTTGGGGCTTGTTCTCGTCGCTCTAGAAGGCTTCCAACGCGCTGCGGAGGCCAGCGGAGGAGCGCGGGCGTGGCATCACCTCGCCCACCCGAAAGGCTAGGGCACCGCGCCGCCGTCGCCGCCTGCGCCCGCGCCTGCGCTTGCAGAAGGCGCGCCGCCCTGGTTATCTGGTGCGCCCCCAGCTCCGCCCATGCCGCCGCTGTCGTCAGCGGGCACGAACTCCAGGTCGTCGATCGTGATATCGGCTGGATAGCTCGGATCCCCGTCACTCCAGTCGAAGGACCATTGCAGCGCCAGGATGTCCGAGCCGTCCGTCCTGTTCGTCGGGAAACCGCCTTCGAAGTCCGACCAAAGCACCGTTTGCGTGCTCGGCTCCTCAGTGACGGTGAGCCTCACGCCGGGCGGGCGGCAACTGGGCCAAACGTTCTTCGGATCATCGGGAACGCACGCACCTACGAGGTTCTTCTCGTCGATATCGCGGTTGCGATTCACGACGAGATAAAACTGCAGTGACTTCGTGCTGCCCGCATTGCCCGCGAGGGAAAAGCGCACGCCCTTCATCTTCGAAGCGTCCACGCAGCCCGCGAACCAGACGCCGAGGCCCGAGTACGTCGCAACCGGGTCCGCGTAGCGCAGGAATTCGCCCGGCTTCAGCAGGAAAGGGTCGGGATAAATGTAAACGCCGCCTTGGATGTTGCTAGGGCCCGTCCAGCTGCTTTGAGTGAAGGCGTCGAAGCTGGTGATCCCTGGCGCAGTCGGCTGAATGTGATTGCACGCGAACGGAGTCGGCGTGACGACGGAGCTGCCTCCCGACCCCGAGCTGCCGGACGAGCCAGGCGCTCCGGACGAGCCGGCGACGCCGCTGGCTCCGCCGCTGCCGGATGCGGCCGTCGTGCCCGCGTCGTTTCCGGGCGGCAGGTAGGTCCACCCCGAGGTGCCGGCGCTCCCGGCCGCCCCCGGTAGCTGGCCCGACGACTTCGACCCGCCGCAAGCGGCGCCGACACCGGCGGCCACCACGACGAGGAACGCGACCTCACGGCGCACCTGGAACCAGTTCTTCGACATGCCGCCGCTAGGTTACCGGCCCTTTCCCGGCGAGCAAGAGCAGACGTTCTTTCGGCCGTTCACTGCTTGGAATTGGTATGAACGTCTTCATGGGCCGCTTCCCATTTCCGCAAAACCAGCGCTTGCCAGGACTCATTTACCCATCCTCCGCTGACGCGGAAGATGCCCGGCGCGCCTTCCTCCGGTTCCGCGAGGAGATAGTCACCGCCGAAGGGGCGCGCGGCTTCCTACGCACGCGGCGTCCGGACACGCCTGACGGCATCGTCGACACGACCGTTTCCGAGGGCATCGCATACGGCATGATCATCGCCGTCGCGTTCGACGACCAGCCGCTGTTCGACGCGTTCTGGCAGTACGCGCTCGCCTTCCTCAACGAAGCCGGGTTCATGAGCTGGTACATCGCGCCGGACGGCTCGAAGGCGCTCGGCAGCGGCGGGGCAACCGATTCGGACGAAGACATGGCGTGGGCGCTGGTCATGGCGCACCGTCAGTGGGGCGGGAGCGGCTCGCTCACGGAGACGTACTTGAGCCACGCCCAGCGACAGATCGATCGGCTGTGGCAGTACGAAATCGATCACGACCGGTTCGAAGGCATGCTCTTGCCGGGCGACGAATGGCGCGGCCAAAACGTGTTCAACCCGTCGTACTTCGCGCCCCATCAATACCGGCTGTTCGGCGAAGAGTCCGGCAATCGCGAAGGCTGGCGGAGCGTCGTGGACCGCGGCTACGACATCGTCTTCGCGAGCTTGAACGAGCTCAGCGGCAACGCTCGCAATGGCCTCGTGCCCGCCTGGTGCGACGCTTCTGGCACGCCGGTGGAGGCGTTCCCGGGGGCGATGACCAACTACCAGACGGACTCCGCGCGCCTACCCTTCCGGCTTGGCCAAGACTTTGCGTACCACGCGGACGACCGCGCTCGGCGTTACCTGTCGCAGGTGAGTGACTTCTTCGCCGGCATCGGCGCAGACCAAATCGGCGACGGTTATCACTTGAACGGCGCGCCTTTTCCTGACCCTCGGACAGTGCAGCCCAACCCCGGCTCCGCTGTCTTCGTGGGCTGCGCGGCGGTGGGCGCCCAGCACGACGCGCGCTACCAGCGCTTCGTGAACGAGGCCTACGACCGCGTGAAGACGGGCAAGCTGCTCGCGCGGAGCCGCTACTACAACCATTGCTGGACGGTACTTTCGCTCCTCATGCTCACCGGCAACTTGCTGGACTTTCCGGAGCCTTAACCGACCCTCACGCCAAAGGAGTATGCTCGGCGGCGTGAAGATCAATCGCCGCAAGGTCGTCACGTATTCGCTCGGGGCAGGCGCGCTCGGAGTGGCGGGGGCGCTCGGGTACCGCGAGTGGCGCCGGCTCCATTACGCGCCGGTGGCCAACGTGGTCGAAGATCACCCGGGTCTCATCCCCGCCGCGGGCACGAAGGTCACCGCGCGTCGGCGGCTCGGCCGAACCAACTTGCAAGTGTCGGTCGTCGGCATCGGCGCCGGCGGGTTAGACGGCCCTGAGCCGATCCCGCGCGCGGTCGACAAGGGGATGAACTACATCGACACCGCCATCTGCTACGGCGGCAGCGAGAAGGTCATCGCTCGCGCGTTGCAACTGAACCCGGGCCTGCGCGAAAAGCTCGTCATCGCCACCAAGTGGGACGTCGGGCACAACTGGAAGAAGTCCGAGATCTTGGACTCTCTGAACGACAGCTTGAAGCGGCTCGGCGTCTCCACCATCGACATCATGCAGCTCCACTGGCTGGGCGGCGGTCACAAGTTTCCGGACGACGGCTTCAACCGCTTGAACAACCAGGAGCTGTACCTGGCCATGGAGGAGGCCAAGAAGTCCGGCAAAGTTCGGTTTTTCGGCGCCACCTCGCACGCGGCGGAGCGCAGCAAGATCTTACGGCACGCGATCGACAAAGGCGCGTTCGACATGCTGCTCATCAAGATGAACGTGCTGGACTACGAGAGCGCTGACCTCCCTGCGCTGCTTGCCCACGCCAAGGCCAAGGACGTGGGCGTCGTGGTGATGAAGTCTCAGCCCGCGGGCGACTTCATCCCCAACGGTTACGCAAAGAGCAAATACAGCATCTTCCAAGCCAACCTGCGCTGGGTGCTGGACCACGACGTAGCCAGCGTCGTCCACTCGAAGATCGGCACCGACAGCACGTATCAAGACTTGGCCGTTGGCGCGGTGCAGGAGCGATTTGGCGAGCTCGACCGCGCCCTCCTCTACCACTACGCGAGCGCGCTCAGCCCGGACTACTGCCGCGGCTGCGGTGATCAGTGCGTGCCCGCGTGTCCTCACGGCATTGCCATCCCTCACGTCGTGCAATTCGCGATGTACGATCGCCAATACGGCTGGCATGAGCGGGCACGCGAGCACTACCGCGAGCTGCCGGTGGCCCAGCGCTGGGCGGAGACGTGCCTCTCCTGCTCTCGCTGCAACGACGCCTGTGAGTACGGCTTCGATGCAGCGAGCCAGGTCAACTACGCGAAACAGCGGCTCAGCTGAGGCTCAGCCGGCGAGCTTACGGGCGCTCGCGAGCTGCACGCAGAGCGCGACCACTTCCATCGCCGTCTCCACTTGGGAGGCCGGGGGCAAGGACGGAGCGACACGGATGTTGCGGTTCTGCGGATCTTTGCCGAGCGGGAACGTCGCCCCCGCGGGGGTCAGCTTCACGCCGGCTTCGTCCGCGAGCCGAACGATGTCGGTGGCAAGGCCGTCCAGCGTGTCCAAGCTGACGAAGTAGCCGCCGCGCGGCTTCGTCCACGCCGCGAGGCCGCTGCCGCCCAGCTCACGCTCGAAGATGCGCGTCACCGCGTCGAACTTCGGGCGCAGGAGCTCGGCGTGCTTCTGCATGTGCTGCCTCACTCCCGCCGCGTCCTTGAAGAAGCGCACGTGACGGAGCTGGTTCACCTTGTCCGGACCGATGCTCTGAATCGACAGGTGCTTCTTCGCGTCCGCCACGTTGGCGGCGCTCGTCGCCAGCACCGCGACGCCGGCGCCAGCGAAAGAGATCTTGGAGGTGGAGGCGAACTCCAGCGGGCGGTTCGGGTTACCGGCACCGGCGCAGGCAGCGAGGATTTCCACGAGCGGATCGGTCGTGTCGAACAGGTCGTGCACGGCGTAGGCGTTGTCCCAAAACAGGCGGAAATCCGGGGCTGCGGTGTTCATGGCGGCCAAGCGCTCCACCACCCGCGCCGAGTACGTTTCGCCGGTGGGGTTCGAGTACTTCGGCACGCACCACATGCCCTTGATGTCGGGATCGGACGCGACGAGCTTCTCCACTGCGGCCATGTCCGGCCCCTCGTGGTCGAGCCCCACCGTGATCATCTCGATGCCGTGATGCTGGCAAATCGCGAAGTGGCGATCGTAGCCAGGCGACGGGCAGAGGAACTTGACCTTGCCTTTGGACCAGGGGCCGCTGCCGCCCGGCACCCCGTGCAGGAGCGCGCGCACCACGGCGTCGTGCATCATGGTCAAGCTGGAGGCGCCGCCGACGATGACGTTCTCGGGCTTCGTCTCGAGCAGCTCCGCGAAGATCGCCTTCATCTCCGGCAAGCCATCCAACCCGCCGTAGTTGCGGGTGTCCGTGCCGTCCGCCGCCTTGTAGTCGCTGGCGCCGAGCGCGGTGAGGAGACCGTTGGCCAGGTCCAGCTGCTCGTTGGACGGCTTGCCGCGCGTCATGTCCAGCTTCAGCCCCTTCTGCTTGATGGCAGCGTAGCGGGCTTCGTAATCGGGCAGGCTAGAGGCGACTTGTTGCGGATTTTTCGGTGTGAGTGAGGTCACGGCGTCGCTCCCTTTAACAGAAACCCAGCGGGGCGCGAGCACTCCGCAAATTCCGCGGATTTTCGAGAATTTGCCGCAGCGCGTTCGCTCAGCGGGGCCGGCTCCGGCGAGCGCGCCGGGAGAGCACGGCGGCGCCGAGGACGGCGAGGGCCGCCAGCCGCGTCGCCGGGCCATTCGGGGAGCCGGCGGCGCGGCACGCGCAAGACGCGCTCTCCGCGGCGAACGCCTCGTCCGTCACTGTCGTCGGCGCCGGAGCGCCCTGACCGCCGGTACCGGCCTGCGACGTGCCCGCCGCGCCCGACGCAGCCGCGCCCCCCATCGCGATACCCGTAGCTCCGCCCAAAGTGCCGCCGCTCGCACCGTCGCTTCCAGCGCTGCCCCCGGATGAAGCTCCGGAACCACTCGCGCCTCCAGCGCCGCCCGCGCCAGCCAGGCCCCCGCCGCCCACTCCCGCTGCACCGCCGGCTCCAGCGCCTGCGCTCGGTTCCACCGCAATCGGCCCATTGCCGACCTTGAACGACATGTCCTCCGAGACCTGCCCCACCTCGTAAATACGAAGCTCGGACGCGGTGCCGTCGTTCCACTTGGCAGTGCTGAACTTGGCGCCCGAGAACTCGCTCACGCCCGCACCGTGAAAGAAGTCCTTCGCGTCACTGCCCGGGCTCGGCCACATCGTCTGGTCCAAGTCCTTCTTGCCGTCCGCCTGCACCACCGCGAGGCCAAGAGGGTTCGGCGGGTCGTTACTGCCGATGTTCTTGTCGAAGTGAAGCAGCAACAGCCCGTCCCCGCTGATGGTGCTGAAGCGGTCCGTGCTCTGCACGTTGGACCAGAAGAAGCTTTCCTTCGGGTTCTTCGGGTTCGTGTAGCGGTAACCCGCGCCGTTCGGCTTGGCGTTGAAGGCGGCGTTCGTGTCCTTCGTGACGTCCACCACGTCGATCCAGCCCTGGTCCGCTCGGTAGAAGTCGTTGATGCCCACCGGGTTCTTCTGGCTGCTGCCATTACCCATGATGCAGTAGTTGCCGAAGCCGTAGAGGTCCGGCCACCCGAAGAGCATGTGCCCCACCTCGTGGCTAAACGTGTACAGGCCGAGGCTCGTGCCCAGGTTCGTCATCATGTAGCGCGAGATGGTGACGCCGTTGCGCTTCTGATTGCTGCCGGAAGCGTGCGGCCAGAGCCCCTTGCCCCACGTCTCGGATTCGCCGGCGTACACGATACTGATGGCGTCGGTGCGGCCGTCTTTGTCGTTGTCGTACTTGGAGAAGTCCACCAAGTCGTCGAAGTAGTCGAGCATCTCCGTGAACAGCTCGTCCGAGCCTTGGTAGCCGGAGGTGCCCTCGTAGTGGGACTTCGGATACTTCGCTCGGTAGAAACCGAAGATCTCGTTTTGAAAGTCCACCATCCCGTTCGACTCGTCCAAGAAGTAGTCGCGTACGGAGCCGTTGAGGCCGCCCTGCGTGTAACCCTTCTGGTTGAGCCATGCGTCGATCTGCGCCTTGTCGAAGGCGGGCGTCGCGTCGCTGAAGTCGATCAGCAGCGTCAGGCCATAGACGGTGCCTTGGGGATGCGGGTAGAGGCCAATGTTCGGAGCCGCCAGCGCGACGTTCGGAGCCAGCGCGGGCTCTGGCCAGGCGTCCACGATCTTCCCATCCACGACGATCAAGGCGTCGGCGGGGCCAGACCACGTCGCGCCGATGACCCCGAGCGCGAACGTAAAACGCAACCAGCGGCGGCTCATAGCGACCAAGGATCGCTCGAGCCGCCGCTGACGGATCACTTTTCGTGAGGAAACCGCTCCGAGTCGAGGGTTACCGCGTAACTAGACGAAGAGGAGCCGACCGCCTCGAATGAAGGTCGGCTCCCTACGTTCTTCCACTAACTCAGCGGACGGCCCAGCCGGCGACCGACGTGTCCACCACGTACAGCTTCGTCGTCGGGACGGTTGCGCCCGTGCCGGTGAGGAGCAGGAAGTCGCGTTCGCCGGCGACGGGGGCAGTCGTAGCGGTCAGAGCGAGCGTGTTGTAGATCGGCGTCGTCGTGCCGGTCGCGGTGGCACCAAGGGTGACCGCACCCGGCTCGAGAGCTTCACCGGCGGGCGCCGAAGCGAGTCCCGGCCCAACGCCCTCGATGAGAGCGCTCGCCAGAGCAGTTCCCGCCTCGTTCAGCGGCCCGAAGTCGATTTGAGCCCCAATCGCGCCGGTCTTCAACGCGTGAACGCCGCGCAGCAGGACCTTGTCCGTTTGCGTGAGGTCGAACTGCTCACGCAGGGTTCGGATTTGGTCACCCGCGAGGTAGCTCAGGTAGTGCTCGCCCACGAGCAGCGTGCTCGTGGTGCCCTGTGCGTCGCTCGTTATCGAGCCATTGACCGCCTCGGAGTCCACGGCCTTCAGTGTGTAACCGGCGGTGCTGGCCTTGAGCTGGAAGGCCGCGAGCGCCCCCTGCTCCAGGTCATCCGCGAGCTTCGTGGTGGCAGCGGTGCTCTGGTAGATGTCCACGGTGCCGACGTCCGACGAGTGGAGGACGTGAATCCACGGGTTCTCCTTAACCCAGCTGGTGTTGCCGTCTTGATCGACGACGAGCAGCGCGAAGCCGTTGGCGGGAGCGCGGAACGGGAAGCCAGGGTTACCGGTCGCGATCACGAACACTTCGCTCTTGGAAGCGAGCTTGGGCAAAACGAGCTGGGATACGACCTCGTCGTCCGCGTTCGTGAAGGCGATGTCCTCGGTGGCAGCCGTCGACAGGGCGACGTTGCTCTCACTGGCGAAGCGGTCGAGACCGGGCAAATCCACGGCATTCGTGCTCGCGAGGTCCAGGTTGACGTCTTCCCAGGCCGACGTCGCGTGAACGACGCGCGCGAGAGCCGTGCCGGCCTCCGCCGCGTCGAAATCGTGCTGCAGCGGCAGGATACGGAACTTCACGTCCGCGTCCTCCGTGTTCACGAAGTCACCAGCGGCGACCAACGTGTAGTCCTCGCCAGCCTCCAAGGTGATGTCTTCCGACGTGAAAGCTGCGTCTTCCGTGGCCTCTGCGCCTGCAGCGCGCAGGTCGAAAGCGATCGTGCCGGCGTCCACTTCCAGGAACTCCGTGGCTTTACCGTAGGCGACGTTCTCTACCGCCACCGCGCTCGAGCCTTTGACGTAGACATCCACGGCCGGAGCGTTCGGGGACGCGTGAACGACGCGCAGGCGGCTCTTGGCCACCGCGCCTTCACCGCCGACGCCGCCTTCACCGCCGCTGACGCCGCCACTGGCATCACCGCCGACGTTCAGGCTCCCGCCGTTGCTGGTGCCGCCGTTGCTGGTACCGCCGTTGCTGGTGCCGCCGTTGTCGTCACCACCGCTATTGCTCTTGCCAGCGGTGGAAGAGGTGCCGCCCTTGCCGGCCGTGCCGGGGTTATCCGTGTCGTCGTCGCTTCCGCAAGCGAGAGGAGCGAGGCCGAGGAGCAAGCTGAGGCTGGCGAAGCTAAGAAAACGAATATTGGAATTGTTCATATTGGGGTCATCTCCTTAAAGGTGACGACTCGCCGCCCAAGCAACAGCTGGGCCGCCGGAAACCTCCTCGAAAACGGCCCGAATCAGGCGCGCAACTGCGTGCGCATCACACACTTCACACGTCGAATTAGGTCACGCCGCGGCGAAATGATCCCAAGGCGTCAACGCTAGGGCGAATAGCGGTACGCCTCCACCCAGTCGTATTGCGCCTCGCAGGGCACCGAGCCCGCATCGAAAGCGCCTGCGAATTGAGTGACCGCATCGTTGGCCGGCCAAGCGTTCATGTGAAGCGTTTGCGCGTCTTTGATCTTGGGCTGCACGTCCTTCCACGTTTGCACGCCGTCGATGAAAAACGTGATGCCTTCCGGCGCCCACTCGAGCGCATAGTCGTGGAATTCTTCAGTAGCAGACCCCGGCGCCGCAACGACCTTGGGCTGGTAGACGCGGTTGGCGGCAGTGCCAGAGATCAAATTGTATTGGACGCGATTGGGATTCGTCAGCTTGCCCAGGTACTCGATGTCCATCTCTTGCCAAGAAACGGCGACGTCCTGCTGGTACGTGAAGAGCGATGAGACCATGCCGCTCCCGGCGCAGAAACGGATGCGCCCCGCAAACCGGCCGTAGGTAAACGTCTCTTTCGTCGCCACTTCTGCGGCCGCATACTCGCGATCGGCGCTGGGCGCCTTGGTCACGCGGAGCTTGAGTAAGCCACCCTCCACGACCACGTTGCTCGCCGCAAAGTGCGCCAGGTTCTCGTCGAAGGTGTGAGTTTGCTTGGACCACCTGGCGTCGTCGAACGAGTCGAAGTCGTCCCGCCATACGAGCTTGAAGCGGGCGTCTATGAGGGGGCCTCCCCCGGAGCCGCCGGTCTCGCGGCCCGCCGCGCCTCCTGCTCCGCTCTGGCCGCTATTGCCACCCTGTGGCAGCACGCCCGAGCAACGGTTGCCCGCGAGCCCGGCGGAATTAGTGTCTCCGGCCGCAAGCCCTGCCCCGCCTGCCGATGTCGAGCCGGCGTTCGACGGGGCGCTGGCTGGCCCCACGTCGCTGACGGAACCACAGGCCGCCAGTGCCGCCGCCGCCAAAACCGTCCAGGTGAGAAAGGTGCGCATGGCTCGCTCGTATCCGCGGGATTCTAGAACGTTCGCAACTCACCCGGTGGAGTGCTTTCCAATCACAGCCACGCGGCAGTTTTCGCTCGGATGCTCATCAAGGAGGACGGCGGTCCGCGGAGTAGCTCAACGCCCCGGGTGCTCGCTCAGGTAGGCCAGGGCGGTCGCCATCGTGGTCTCCGGCTCCCTGCCGAGAGACCCGTGCGTCGCATCTGGCATGAGCAGGAAGAGCGCGGGGACGCGAGTGGACGTGAGCGCGCGCTGGCTCTGCTGCATGATGTCTCGGCGGTCCTTGTCTCCAGCCATCATCACTGCGGCTTTCAGGTCCTTGAGCTCCCCTGGGCGGATCGCAGTGGGTGCCGCAATTCCAATGAGGTGCGTGTAGCGGTCGGGCCACTTGCGGGCGAGCTCGACCGCGCGAGTGGCGCCCTGAGATAGGCCAATCACCCAAACGTCGCGCAAGGGCTCGCCGTGCCCGGCAGATGCGAAGGCCTCCGCGATGCGCCGGTCCAGGCTTTGAATGTCGGCCGACCACTTCGACCAGGGTCCACCGCAGCTGACATCGCCCTGGGGTGCGATCAGGGTGCCATGCTTCGCCGCCGCCCGCGGAAACGCCTGGGCGTAACCGAGCCCGTGGCCGCACATGCCGTGCAAGAAGACGATCCGACCCGGGCCTCGCGGCCCACGCAGCACGAACGTGGCGGGGCCGGTCGGCGGCTGAAATGTCTCCACCCTCAAAGGGCCGTCGGTGGCCGGCCGGGCCGTACCGGCCGCTGGAAGCTGCGTCGATGCGGCCTGGGGCGGCTCGGCCTCCGCACCTGGCGCGGTGCGTCTGGGCGCATCACAGGAAGTCAGCGCTGCGCTCAGGAGCAACCAAGCTCGCATGCGTCGTAGAGTGCAGACCGCGTGCCGGCTGAGGTTTGGGTCGTTCCGGAACGGATCCTGCACCTGCGCGGCGCCATGGGAACGACTACCCAACTCTCGCGCGACATCACCCAGGTGCTGCAGGAGCTCCGGGGCGCGCGGGACGAAGCTCGGCTGCGCGTGCACTTGCTAGGGATGGACGCGAAGCGGCGCCTTTCGGATCTGGAGACGGAGATCGAAGCTTTCGAGCGGAAGCTGACGTCGCGCGGCGATTGGGCTGCGGAGCACGTGGTGGCCACGGCCCGCGGCTTGACCCGAGCGGTCGCCGAGCTCGTTGCTCAAAGGCCGGAGCGGGAGCCGACGCGGGTGGTCGATTTGATGAAGAAAGACCCCATCACGTGCCAGCCCCACGATGACCTCAGTGAGGCTGCCAAGCTCATGTTCGAAGGGGACTTCGGCGTGGTCCCGGTCGTGGACGAACAAGGGAAGCCCATCGGCATGCTGACCGACCGCGACGTGTGCATGGCCGCCTACACGCGCGGCGTTTCGCTACGTGAGCTCACGGTGGAGAGCGCCATGTCTCGCTCCGTCGCGAGCTGCAGACCCAGCGACACCCTCCGGCTGCTCATGGATGCGATGGCCACCTACCAGGTGCGCCGCATGCCAGTCGTGGACGAAGCGGGCAAGCTGGTCGGAATCGTCTCATTGGCAGACGTCGCGCGCCTCGCGCAGACGCCGACCCTCCTCAGCCACGAGGCGCGGGTGTGGGTGCCTGGCGTGCTGGCCGGCATCTCGGAGCCCAGTCCCAACTACGGGCCCGCGCCGACGCGCGCCGCTTCCTGAGCCCTGAACGATCCGAAGCCCCCGCTGGGCCGTAATCCACGGCATGCTCGGCGCCTTGAGCTCGGTGGGTACGACTTGGGTCACGCGCAACGCGTCGGTGCTGCTCGTCTTCGCCCCCTTGTTGGTGGTGACGGGGGTGCTCGGGTTCACGCTACCTCCGCACCTTTCCTTGATGAGCGGGGCGACGCCCTACAACGTGTTTCACCTCGTCTCCGGCGCAGCGGGGCTGGTGATCTTGGCGCGGCGTTCCCTCTCCGGCGCGGTGGCTTTCAACCTGGTGTTCGGCTGCATCGACCTGTGGCAGGCCGTCGCGGGCGTGACGGGCTTGTTTCCCGCGCGCTGGTTTGCGCTGCGGCCGGCAGACCATGTGGTGCACCTGCTCGTCGGCGTGGGGTTGGTCGCGGTCGGTTACCTCGGAAAGAAGTCCCGCCCGTAAGCTTCTGCTAGCGTGGCGCTCGATGCAGCGAGCGCTCGTGTTCGTGAGCCTGGCACTCGCCTGGTTGAGTGCGACTACCAGGCAAGCTCGCGCGGAGCCGCGTGACCTCTCCGAGGTGCAGTCGGACCGCTACTACTACCTGCACGGCGGCCTTGCTGCCGCCGGCTTCCTGGGAACGGCGGTGGAGCAGATCCTCACCTCGCACCATCGCCCCGGCTACGACTTGGACGCCTTCGGTCCGGACGACTCCGTACGTGCGAACTTCAGCGAATCTTCCGCGCACCTCAGCGACAAGACGCTGGCCCTGAGCGTGACGGGGCCGCTGCTGCTCCAAATGTCGCAAGGTTTCAGCACCCGCATGGGCAACGCTTCGCTCATCTACGCGGAGGCGCTTTCGCTCAATGTGCTGATGGCCAGCACCGCGAAGATCGTCGTACGGCGGCCGCGGCCCTACACCCACACCAAAGATCCTCGCCTGCTAGACTTCATGGATCGGCAGGGCGCCGACGCTTACTCCTCGTTTTACTCGGGTCATGCCAGTACCTCGTTCACGGCCGCGACTGCCGGCTCGGTCCTGTACTCGTTGCAAACGGACGAGCTGGTCGCGCGTCACACGGTCTGGGGAGTGTCGTTCTTGCTCGCGGGCATGACCGCGCAGCTGCGCGCCCGAGCCGGGCGACACTACCGCACGGACATTTGGGTCGGCTCGGTGATGGGCGTGGCAACCGGCGCCCTCGTGCCCGCGCTGCATCGCCTGGATCTGCAGCAGGTTCGCGCTACGGAGCTGGCAGTGGCCGGCGGCGCGCTGGGCGTCACGATGCTGCTGAGCGAAGTCGTGGATTTTTGTGCCGCGCTGGACGTGCTGCGCCTGTGCGGCCTCCCGCGCGACGTGGACGTACCGCTTCGCGACGCCTCGCTCGTTCCGCGGTGGAAGGTGCTGCCGCAAGCTTACGGCGGCGGCGGCGGACTTTCAGTCGTGGGCGAGCTGCTCTAGCTCGCCCGCCCAGCGTCGCGTCGCTCGGCTACAGCCAGAGGATCTGCGGCACCAGCTGCTCGGCCTCGGCCTGGATCTCGTCCAGCTTCTGGTCGTCGATGCGCAGCTCCGCGCGCGCGATCTCGAAGTCCACCTCCGAGACGAAGTCCGCCGCGATCGCGACGCCCTGCGCGTCCGCCGGACCCACGACGTCCGCCCCGAAAGACCGGCTCAATCGATTCGCGATACAGATTGCGGCTGCCACTTTGGAGAATTCATCGGTGTGCAGGTGATGGTGATGGCCGACGACCTCCACGAACGCATCCGGCAAGCCCCAGAGGCGCGCCAAGATGCCGGAAGCCCGCTCATGCAGCGCGTCCACCTCGGCCCACAGAGCCTCCAGGGGCGGGCTCTCTGCGCCTTCGAAGTGGGTGACCGCGAACAGTAGGCCCGCGAACCCGGCGTCGTGCAGCAAGCCGCAAATGAAGGCGTGGTCGCCGTCGATGCGCACCTTGTTGCAGACGATGCGCGCAATGTAAGCGGTCACGGTGCTGTGCCGCTGCACCTGCGCCACCGTCTCTGCGTACTCGTCCAAGTCGAACACGCCGCTGCGCAGCGCTACCTCGAAGACCATGTCACGCACCACCTTGAAGCCCAGGCGCACGACCGCTTCACGCAGCGTCGTGATGCGGCTCCGGCCCGAGTAGATGGGCGAGCTGACCAGGCGCATCACGTTGCCAGCCAGCATCTCGTCCTGTTCCAGCAGGCGAACGACATCCGTAGCCCGCGCGTCGTTCTTGTTGGAAAGCGCTAGCAGCTCCATCGCCACGCTCGGCAAGGGCGGCGGGCGGTAGGACGGATCCTCGAACACCGAAATCAGCCTTTCCCGCAAGGCTGCCGTGATCAGCGACTCGCTCACGCCCTTAAGCTTAGCGCCGAGCTCAGAAGATTGTCGAACGCTGCGGTGCTTCCGCCGGGCGGCTCGCGACGCGTGGCGGCTCGGTGTGGCGCTCGCGTTGCCACGGGTCCACGATCTCCGGCTGCCGAGGCAGCCAGCGAGGGCGCGGCGCGGGAGGCTGAATGGCGGTGCGCTTCCAAGGGTCCACGAGCAGCGTCACCACGGGAGGCGACCATTTGACGGTGGACGCGGGCGCAGCGGCAGGCGCGGCCGTGGCGATTGCAGGAACTGGAGCCGAACGACTCGGCAGCTCTGTGGGCAACCCCGAAGCGGGCATCAAGCGCAGCGGCGAAGCCGGAGACTTCGCCGGCGCAGCGACCGCTCGAGGCCAGGGCTCCACGATCAAGCCTTGCTGGGCAAGCGCGGCACTGCCTACCAGTAGGCAGGCAACGAGAGCGCGAAGAGTGGACGGGTGCCCCACGGCCTAGAGACTATAGCTCACCGCCAGAGTCCTCGACAGGTCCGCAAAACACCTGGCACGTCCGCGGCTCCCTCGAGCCGTCGGCCCCAACGCTGGGGGGGCGAGTCAGATAGACCCTACTTGCGCAGCAAGAGCAGCAGGATCACAGCCAAAAACACCGCCAGCGTGATGATGACGCCTGGGCGGATCCCCGGCTTCGGAGCTCTGCCGCTCGCCGCCGGCTCCCGGGGCTCCTTCTGCGCCATCGCCTGCGACTTCGCGCCGACGGGCCGAGGCTCGGCCCCGGCGGCGGGGAGCGGTTTAGCGGCTTTCGGTTTGGCGCTCCGCTGGGCCGCGCGCTCGCGCTCGCGCGCTTCCTGCCGCTCGCGCTGGCGCTCTCGCCGCGCTTGCTCCTCTGTCTCGGCGTAGCGAAGACGCGCCGCCGCTTGCTCACGCGCCTCCGCCGCGCGCTGCGCCTTCTGCTCGAGCTTTCGCTGCTCGCGCACCTGCGCCGCGTGGGCGCGCTGTTTACGAGCGTGATCTCGGTGGTGCTTCTTGGTCGGCTCGGCGGGGCGCGGCAGCACGACCGGGCTCGCGGCCGCTGCCGGGGACCCGCTCGCGGCTCGCGAGCGACGCTGGCGATGCGGTCGACGCTTGCCGCCCGTCGCAGGCTCCGGCACGTCGTCCCACCCCTCGTCTACTTCTTCCGTTTGAGGCGGGACCGAAGGCGCCGCCGAAGCCCGAGCGACGCTCACCGGAGGCGGCAAGCTGTCCCAAGCTTCGTCGATTTCCGCTTCTCCCGGCTCCGAGGCGTCCGGCTCGCTGGGCGCGTCGTCCCAACCTGCGTCCAAGCTCTGGGTTTCGTCCTCGGTGGCGCTCATCAATCTTCCTCGTGCCGTAGTAGCGTCGGCGTCGCTCCTGCCGCTGCCTCCCATTGTTCGGCGTGGTCAGGATCGAGATGGGGCCCTTTGTGCCCCAGTGGCATGGCACAACGCAAGCTCAGCCTTTGCCGAGCCACGTTGGTGGCCGTTCCGGCCGGCGTCATCGTCACAAGCAGTGTCGCGCGCGCGCCGCACGCAGGCTTGGTCGTGTCGGTGTCCTTACTCATCTCAGAAACCCTCGCAGCGCCGCGGTAAGAGTCCGTTCTGCGCGTAACCGTCGGTCTCCCTCCGCCTTCTGTACCGCGCGCACCAATTGCCGCAAATGGGTCCGGTCCGCGCGCGGAAATTCCGTCACGAACGCCTCCACCCCCGGATGGCCCTCCCCCACCAGCCGCAGCGTCCACGCCAAGCAGCTATCGGAAACCGGGTCCGCTGGCGCCGCGCCCAGCCCAGGCACCACGCCCGTCGCCAACAGCGCATCGAGCTTGGTGCGCAGGCTCATCCAATCCTGATCGCGCAGCAGGATGCGCACGCGCCGCAGCTGCCGATTCAGCGCGGCGCCGGTCGGGATCCGCTTGGCGTCGCTCACCGCGTCCACCAGCTCCTCATGAAGCTCCAGCTGCCCGAGCTTCTTCGCCGATAGCCCCATCAAGTCCGAAGCCAGCCGCGCCAGCGCGTCCTCCTTCACCCGCTCCGCGCGCCGCGCGTCCGAACGCGACTCCCCCGCAAAGGCGTCCGCCTCCAGACGTGGGTCGACGATGCGAGATCGGGGATCGACGATGCGCGAGCTACTCATGGCGGGGCGGATTGTGACACGCCCCGCCCCAATGCGCCGGACCAGACCGAAATTGCGAGAAACCTCGCAAATCGGCCATTTCTAGACTTCGCTAGTTGCGGTAGACGTGCGCCGGGATGGCCGGTGGCGGAGTGCAGCCAAGTACGCAAGAAGGCGGGGGCGCGCCCTTCATGCAAGCCGGCAGGCCGTCACCGGGCCACGTAACGGCCGGGTCGTCCATGCACACGCGCAGAGGACGTGACACTCCGATGTTGCCCAAGTTGTCACGGCCCTTCACGGCCAGACACAACCATCCGTCTGGACTGGCCGAGACTCCGCCGGATTGGGTGACAGAGCTGAGGTCCCACCTCTTACCCGTGCACTCGAAGCCGGAAGGCGCAGGCGCCAACGCGTAGACAATCGGCTCGTCCCCTCTGGTGCCGACGTCATGCTGCACGACCCCGTACATATCGGAGGTGTTGTTGCACAGCCTGGACGAGGGCGTCGAAGGGCTCGCAGGGAGCTGGCAAACGCCCGCGACGGCGGGCGCCGTCGTCCCGTCCAAGTCGTACTCGAGGCTACCATCCCGCCCGAGCGCGGTGAGGCTTACGTACTTGAAGTCATCCTGGGCCAAGTCGTCACAGATACCGTCCTTGTTGGTATCCTTCAGGATGGGCTTGGACGAATCTGGCTGAACGTACAGGCGCACCGAGTTCCGGTTCGTCCCCGACATGTAGTAGACGTCGCCACCGGAGCCGGTATTCGTCCGATCGTAGACGATCGCTCGAAGCATGTTGCTGCTGACGCTCACCTGCGCCAGGTCGCTCAGCGCGTCATACAGCGGGTCGTAAGACTTGCTGCAGACGTTTTGCCCGTTCATGCCGCGCGCATTTCCGGGATCCAGGTCGATGCTCGGCGCAAAGTCGTCCTTGTTGAGAACCAGGACCTTGCCATCGGTGAGGTTTTTGGCGCGGTCCTGCGCCCGGATCGAGACGATGATCTGATAGGCGACCCCCGCGAGCTCGGTGCTCAAGCTGTCGAAGCGAAACTTGAAGTTGTTGCCCGTCTTCGTCCAAACGTTCGGCTTACTGGCATCGTACTTGTACGGAGCCGCAACGCCGGTCAAAGACAGCTCCAGCGTGTCCAAGTCGATGCCGGCGCCGCTATCCAGCGCCGTAAACTCGACCACGGTCTCCCCATGCACGGTCGCGTTTGGGGAAGGATCGACGAATTCGATCTCCGGGCCCTTACCGTCCACCACGATCGCGTAGTCGCTAACTGCCGTCACCGCCTTGGGCTGACGCGCGTTCGTCGCCTCGACGCGAACGGAGGTGTGCTCGGGCGGAGGTTCCTTGAACAGCGCTGGGTCGGTGAAATCGACCTCGGCGCGGTAGATGGTCGGGTCGTCGTCATCCTGCGCCAAAAGCGGCGCTTCGATGAGTGCTCCCGCAACCGAGAGCGTCACGCTGGTCACTTCCGCCCCCTCGTCGTCATCCGTGAGCGGAGACGGCGTCACCGTGAACTCGACAGGCATCACGCCCTTGAGGGCGTGCGGAGAGTCTACCTCCGGAAACGTTGCGACGATGGTGGGACCGTGATCGATGAAAGTTGCCACCTCGTCCTTCCCGCCGCTCGCTTTGTCGACGGATGCCGCCGAGCAACGGAAGGAGACAGCACCGGTAGGGACACGCGTCAGCACGAAGGCGGCCGAATACTCGTTTGCTTCGCCCGTGGGCACGCCCGTCGCAGTCAAAGGCTTATCGTCTTGCCCGAGCACGACCTCGCCGTCCGCTCCGAGAACATCGATGACCACGGAGCTGCCGTCCACCGTGGCGCTCGCGTCCGCCGCCTTGACGGAGCACACGACTGTCACGTCGTCCTCCACCAGGACTTCGTCGGTGTTGGGGTCGCTAGCCGCAGCAGGCGCGGTGATCTCGACCTCGATGCCCTCCATGGCGACGGTCCCGCCTTCCCCACCAGCGTCCCCCGCCTTACCAGCAACGCTGCTGCTCCCGCCCTTGCCCCCGGACGACTTCCCTCCTCCGCTCGGTGTTTCATAGGCTACCGGAGGTCGGTCGTCGCCGCACGAAAGCACAAGCAGCACTGCCCCCAAGAGCCCCGACAAGCATATGAGTTTCATCGATACTTCCCTAAAATCTGCCTTTTTATAAACCAAGGCGATACCCCGCGCCACGGAAAGCGCTTCGAACAGTCGCTACCGACGACGCGCCCCTCGCCGCAGACCTCTGCCCGTAGCCGTCTGGACTCCGCCGCATGATCGGGTCACTGTGGCCGTCCACTTGTCTCGCGCTCTTCACTCATGGCTCTTACCGCCACCGTCCATCGCCTGAATGTCACGCTCTCCGACGTCGATCGGGGAGTTTACGAGACTTTGGAGCTGCGCGTCGCGCGGCACCCTTCCGAGAGCGCGCGCTATTTTTGGCAGCGCACACTCGCCTACTGCCTCTCCTACGAGGAAGGCATCGCTTTCAGCAAGGGCGGACTCTCGGCTAGCGAGGAGCCGCCCGTCTCCATCCACGACCCCACCGGCGTGCTCCTCGCGTGGATCGACGTCGGGTCGCCCTCAGCCGATCGCCTTCATCGAGCTTCCAAAGCCGCGCGCCGCGTCGCCCTGTTCAGCGCCACCGAGCTCTCGCTCCTTCAGCGCGAAGCCGCCTCCCGCAAAATCCACGACATCGAAAACATCGAGCTATGGCTGCTCGACCCGCGCTTCTTGGACGCCCTCGACGAGCGACTCGAAAAGACACTCGCGCTCGAGCTCGTGCGTAGCAGCGGCTCCCTCTACGCCACCCTGCCGGGCGGCAACGTGGTGGAGAGCACCATCACCGAGACTCGCTTCTCCGTCTAGCGCCCCGCGTGAGCTCCTCACGCCATCGCGCGCGGCGGGGGCTGCCACTCCGCAGCTAAAATCGCAGAAGCTCACGTAGCGCCTCCAGGTATCACCGCTTCGTTGGCAACAGCCGTCGACACGACATGATCCCGGGTTCTCATTCATTGGATCCCAATGGGCACCGGACCGACAGCCGCGATGCGTGCGCGCCATCCGTGGCGTTCGCGATCGCGAATTTCATCTTGCTCGTCGTCTACCCTACGCTTTCGCAGTCGTTGCGGAGCGCGCAGGGCGGGCGCGCCTGGTCCCCCGCGCCAGCGCGTCTGACGCAGCGGAGAGTCGTCTTTCTCACCCGCATTCGTTCTTCGGATCCGCGGATCCGAAGTTGGCTGCGGTTCTTCCCGTTGACCCCGCTAGGTCGGCGCTAAGTCGGCGCTCGCAATCGTTGCGGAGCGCGCAGGGGCGGGCGCGCCTGGTCCCCCGCGCCAGCGCGTCTGACGCAGCGGAGAGTCGTCTTTCTCACCCGCATTCGTTCTTCGGATCCGAAGTTGGCTGCGGTTCTTTCGCGTTGACCGCGCTAGGTCGGCGCTAGTGCCGGCGGTAGCGCTGCCGGTGGTAGGTCGCGCTAGGTCGCGCTAGGTCGCGCTAGGTCGCGCTAGGTCGCGCTAGGTCGCGCTAGGTCGCGCTAGGTCGGCGGACGTGCGTGTAGGACGTGCGTGTAGGACGTGCGTGTAGGACGTGCGTGTAGGACGTGCGTGTAGGACGTGCGTGTAGGGCGCGTCCGCCGGAGAGCATGCCCTGAAGGCTGCAGAGGCGCCCTGCAGGGCGCGTCTGAGACCGCGCCGGAGACGTTCACGAACCCGCGCCAAAACGCCATCAACGGTCACTAGCAAAAAGCGAACGGGCTCTGGGTTGCCATCACCCGCAAACGCCCCCACGTACGGAACGGTACATCTCGCTTTTGAGCGAAGCGAACCGCTGAATCATTCAGGATTTTTAGTATGGATACTTACGTTGGCGCGGGGAGAGAAATACCGCCACCGTCTCACCATACGAGGAAGCTCGCTTGCCGACCTCGTGCGAAGCGCGCACGTCTGTTCAGCTAGAGTCGCGCGTCCATCGCGCCGAGGCCCTGGCACAGAGCGGACACGAGCGAGGCTGAGCTGCGCCCACGTGGGCGTGGCAATTGCGCACCCGAACGTTTCGCAGCGCTCTGTAGCTCAAGGTGTCGATGAGCTCCGAAACGCGCCCGACGGTCGCGCCGGCGTACGGCGTACACGCGTGAGCTCGCGTCTCGTCTCGCCAGTCACCGACGAGAAGTGCCCAACCGACGCGGCCACGGCAGGCACGCGTGGTCGCGTCAATTGCGCACCCGGACGTTCCGCAGCGCTCTGTAGCTCAAGGTGTCGATGAGCTCCGAGACGCGCGCCCGACGGTCGCGCCTGAGTACGGCGTACACACGTGAGCTCGCGTCTCGTCTCGCAAGTCACCGACGAGAAGTGCCCGACCGACGCGGCCAACGCGGGCACGGGCACGCGTGGTCGCAGCATGTGCCGAGCACGGCTCAGCCCTCTTTTCGCCGGGGTTGCATCACCCGCAAACGCCCCCACGTACGGAACGGTACATCTCGCTTCTGAGCGAAGCGAACCGCTAAATCATTGAGGATTTCTAGTACGGAAACGTACGTTGGCGCAGCGAGAGAAATAGCGCCCTCGTGCGAAGCGCGCACGTCTGTTCCAGCTGGAGTCGCGGGCTCAGATCGCGCCGCGGTTCAGGCAGAAGGCGAATGCTAGTGAGGCTGAGCGCCTCCCACGGGGGCGCCTGGCAATTGCGCATCGATACCGAGCGCGAGGCGGGCGAAAGAGGGCCGCGGGGTGTCGGCGCTCAGGGAGACCGAAAGACGCCCCGGTAGCTTCTGCAAGGAAGGCTGCGCAGCGGCAGCCCCCATGCTCATCAGCCTTGGTAGACGTAGCCGCGCCACACCCAGGAGAGCGCCTTGGCGATGGTGGCGTCTTGCACTTTGCCATCGCAGTGGCCCGCCCCTTTTCCGAAGACGTACTGGTAGTGGTACTTCTTGGCGGCGAGATCTTCCGCGGTGCGCTCGTTGGCCATGACCCAGTTATGGTGGGTGGCTTCCGCGTCGGCCGCGCCGTTGTCGTTCTCGTTGGCGTTGATGAAGATGCGAAGCGGCTTGCTGTCCGCGGTTTTGATGAGCTCGGCGTCGGAGTGGTATTCCCAGGCGCCGTAGCGGAGGTTCATCATCATGGCTTCGGGCTGCGCGTGGTTCTGCTGGTCCACGAAGGTGCCGGAGTACGTGACGATGCGGCTCCACAGGTTGGGGGCGAACCAGCCCATGGTGAGCGCAGCGGCGCCGCCGGAGCTGCAGCCAAAGGCGCCGCGGCCTTGCGGATTTTTGGTGAATTTGAGGCCAGGATACGCGGCCTTGATCATGCCGTTCGCGACGACTGCGGGCAGCACCTCCGTATCGATGAAGCGCGAGTAACGGTCGGACATCGTGTCGTACTCGAGGCCGCGCTCCGAGCCTTGTGCGTCCGAACCGCCGTTCTGCACCGCGACTGCGATGAAGGGCGGCAGCTTCTTGAGCGGGTCCGTGGAGATGGTCAGGTTGTCGAGAGCGTAGGAGATCTTGTCGATGGGGCCCGGGCCGTCTTGAATGACGAGCACCGGAGCGTCCGTGCCGTCCTTGTAGAGCGCGGGCACGTACACCGTGATGCTGCGCGTCTCGTTGACGGGCTTGTTCAGGGTGGAGTCTTTACCGTCGAAGATTTGGCTATCGGCGATCTTCATGGAGAAGGTAAATTTCTTACCTCGCGGGTTCTTCTGATCGTTGAGGTCCGGATCCTTGGTGTAGGTGGGACCTACCTCGGAGTCGCCGTCACCCTCGGAGCTCACCTCCGGCAGCATCCCGCCAGAGCCGCCAGAGCCGCCGGAGCCGCCACCCGTCGCCGTTCCCGCCGCGCCGCTGGAGCCTCCGGAGCCGCCCGGGCCTGCAGAGCCACCGGCGCCGCCGATTGACACGCCGGAGCCGCCCGTGGACCCGTTGCCGCTCGCGGCGCCGCCGGTGGTCGCAGTGCCGGCCGCCGCGGAGGAGCCGCCGTTTCCGCCGGAAGGGGTGCCCGCGACCGCGCTACCCCCGGCTCCGCTGGGCGCGCTGCCTGCCGCTCCGCCAACCGGCGAATCCTCCGAGCTGCAGGCGGCGAGCGCGCCGAGGTAGCCGCCGAACGCGAGGAGGGAGGCAGATTGAGCAAACGAGCGGAGCGAGCTGACCATGGACAATGAGTGTTCGGAACCGACCCAGTTGGTCGATCAACTGACGACAAAAAGGCCAAGCGATTCGGCTCGGGCGCGTAGTAGTGTAAGTTTCATGCCCAAGCGCTCTTCTACGGCGACGTTCGGCGTCGCGCTCACGGTGGCAGGTATGGGCGCGCTGTGCGCAGGTTTCAAAAAGAGCGCGCTCACCCTGTTTGGCAGCGGCGTTCGCCTGTTGGAAAAAGATTGGCGCGCGCGGCATCCCGAGTTCACGGGGAACGCGGCGGAGCGTTGGCAGCGGTCACTCTCGTTTTATCGAGACACGCACCAGAACGGTACGAACCGCACGCTGCACCTCGTCGGCATCCCGCTCATCGTCGGGGGCGCGGTGGGTTTGTTCGCGTCCAAGCCTTTCAGCCCGGTCACGGGCGTTCTGTGGGCCGGCTCACTCGGGGCGTTCGCCGCGGGCTGGGCGCTGAATATCCTAGGTCACGCGGCCTATGAGAAGCGTGCCCCCGCGTTCAGCGACGACGGTTTGTCCTTCATCGCGGGGCCGGTTTGGGACCTCCAGGAGCTGCTCAAATCCCGACAGGCCGGCTGACTAGGCACCAATTCGGCGTAAATTCCCGCGAAACTCCAGCCTGCTTCCCATCTCCACCGAAGGGAATTAGCGTCCGCGCCTGGGTTCGGGCAAAAGCCCGGCTTCCTAAGGGAGAATTATAGAATGTTAGCCAAACGAGGCCGAAGCGTTTCGTCCAAGCTCATGGCCGTGCTGATCGTCGCGAGCGTCCCGCTCCTCAACAACTGCGGGAAGATGCCGGGCGGAGTTCCCGGCGCCTCGAACCTGCCGGGCGTCCCGGGCAGCTGCCCCGCGAACATCGCCGATGCGTCGGCCATCATGGGCGCGAACTTCGGTCTGGAGGGCGAGCTCGAAGGCAAGGTCAAGGCCGCACTGGCCGCGAGCGCCAACCTGCAAGCCATTTCGGCCGACGTAGAGGGCGAGGTCGTCACGGCCTGCTCCAACCTGGCCAAAGATCTCGGCGCGAAGGACGACGACCTGAAGCCGAAGGAAGACGGCCCCGGCAAGAAGGCGGAGGCTGCGTGCAACGTCGCCAGCAAGCTGGTCGGCGAGTTCAAGGCCAAGGTCAAGGGCCAGGTCGTGGTGGACGTGAAGCCGCCGAAGTGTGAAGCCTCCATGGAGGCGAGCGTGGACTGTGCCGCCAAGTGCGACGCGAAGGTGAAGCCGGGCGAGGTCAAGGCCACCTGCGAAGGCGGCGAGATCAGCGGCCAATGCGACGCCAAGTGCGAAGGCAAGTGCACGGTGGACGCCTCTGCCAACTGCGAAGGCAGCTGCAGCGGCGAGTGCAAGGGCGAGTGCAGCGCGGAGATCTCCGGCAAGTGCGACGGCAACTGCGAAGGCAAGTGCGACGGCAAGGACACCAAGGGCAAGTGCGCCGGCACCTGCGAAGGCAAGTGCAAGGGCAAGGCTGACGCGCAGTGCAACGGCACCTGCAAGGGTTCTTGCTCTGCCAGCTGCGAGATGCAGGCCAAGGGCGAGTGCAAGGGCACTTGTTCGGGCAAGTGCAGCGTGGAGATGAAGGCGCCGAAGTGCAGCGGCACCGTCAAGCCGCCGGAAGTCAGCGCGGAGTGCAAGGCGAACTGCAACGCCGAAGTCAACGGCAAGGCCGAGTGCAAGCCGGCGACCGTGTTCGTGAAGGTGAACGGCGCAGCGGACGCCGAAGCGGCCATGAAGCTCAAGGCGGCGCTGACCAAGAACCTGCCGGGCCTGCTGAAGGTGTCCGTCGGGATGAAGGGCAAGCTCGAGAGCGCAGTGGACAGCGTGAAGGTCGCGGTCGAAGGCGCCAAGGCGGCGGTGACGAGCGGCGGCGACGCAGCCCTCAAGGTGGGCAGCTGCTTCGCTGCTTCGCTGGAGGCTTCGGCCAAGGCTTCCGTCTCCATCAACGTGTCGGTCAAGGCGTCCGCTTCGGCGAGCGGCTCGGCCAGCGCGGGCTGATCGAACCTTTCACCAGGTAGCCAAGTAGGCGGAAAGACCGCCAAAGCACGCGGGCGTGGTCGTCGGAAGACGGCCGCGCCCGTCGCTTTTTGTGATCGATTGGGGCTCGAGCGCGATTACGTCTGGCGCGCCCGAAGTGCGCGCACACCTAGCGGGTCACTAGGAGACGCTCATGAATCGCACGTCTTTCGCCGCATTGGCTCTGCTTACCTCTTTTGTCACCCTCGTCGGCTCTGGTTGCAGCAGCGAGGATCCGCCGAGCACCGGCACGGCGGGCACCGGCTCCACCCCGACCGCAGGTACTGGCTCCACCCCGACCGCAGGTACCGGCTCCACCCCGACCGCAGGCACCTCCGCAGGCGGTAGCGGAACCGCAGGCACCACCGCGACCGCTGGTACGGGCGGAAGCACGGGCGGCGCGAGCGGGGGTACCGGAGGCAGCGCAGGCGCGGCAGCGGGCGGCGCAGGCGCAGGCGGCATGGCGGGCGGCTCAGCGACAGGCGGCGGCGGCGCGGGCGGCTCAGCGACGGGCGGCGGCGGCGCAGGCGGCTCCGGCAGCGGAACCTGTCCGGCCAAGATCGACAGCAGCACCGTGTGCACGGCGGTGGCGAGCTGCCCGGGTACCACCTGCGGCGTGCACAAGCTCGGCTCGAGGGACTGCAGCTGTGCGGCGGCTGCCGGCAACTTCATGTGCACCTCTTGCACCTACAAGGGCACCGAAGAGATCGTGGTGAAGCCCACCGCCGCGCTCGAGCCCTGCGCGATGGCCGACTCCGCGATGGAAGACATCACCGCGTGTACCAAGGGCATGCGGTGCAAGTCGCTCGACACGACGAAGGACCGCTTCTGCGCGTGCTGGGACGACCCGGCGGGCGGAACCGTTTGGGACTGCGACTCGACGCCGAGCGCGTGGAAGTGATTTGAGTCGAACCTGCACGCTGGCGCTCTTCGTGGCTCTCGCGAGCTGCGGAGGGCGCTCAGCGCTCGAAGCGACGGACGACGACTTCGTCGCGAACTCCGGCTCGGCAGGAGCGCCCGCGGCGGCCGGAGCCTCCACCGGCTCCGGAGGCACGGGGGCGCCGGTGAGCGGCAGCGCCGGGAGCGGCAGCAGTGCTGGCTCGCAGCCGGTCCCGCCGGAGCCGGTTCCAGTGCCTGAGCCAGACGTGAATTGCACGAGCGATCGCGCCAAGGGCGGCATGGCCTGCACCGCGGCGTGCGTGACGACTTGCGGCTTTTACGGGCTGGGGCAAAAGACCTGCGACTGTGTGAGCGGGGTGTTCGTGTCGTGCCACTGCCCGCGACCTTGGGACTACCAGGGAGATACCACCGCGCCCGTTTGCGCCAGTCCAGACGGTAAAACGCACTGGATCGACAACACTGCGTGCACGGACGAGTGGCAGCAATGCATCGGTACGGACCCGTACTCGGGGACCAACCCACGCGGGTGCGTGTGCTTGACCGACCCGGTGAACGGCAAGCTGGAGTGGACGTGCGGCTCCACCAACCGCTGGTTCCTGGCGGAGTAGCGCCCCAAGCTTTTTCGGCGGCGCGTGTCACACTCGGGCATGCGACGGTGGATGGCCGCCTTCGCCGCGGCGTGGCTCACCGTCTCGAGCGCGCATGCGAGCGAAGCGCCGGCGAAGGCTAAGGCGAGCGAACGGATCCTGCAGCGGCTCGAGCGCATCGCCGAGAATCTGCGAGAGTCCAAGTACAACCACGCCACGGTGGTGGACGAGAAGAGCGGGCGCTACGAGTTCGATTGCTCGGGCCTCGTTACATGGGTGCTGCGGCGCACTGCGCCCGGTGCGCACGCAGCCTTGATTGCGCGCTCCGCCCGCCCGGTGGCGCGCGACTACTACTGGGCGTTCGCCCGCGCGCCGACGGATCGGGCTCCGCGCGGCTTGCACAAGGTGGCGCGCGTATCCGACGCGCAGCCCGGAGATCTGGTCGCGTGGCTCAAGCCGGCGCAGGTGCAGTCGCCCAACACCGGTCATGTCGCGTTCTTGCTGGAGCAGCCGCGCCCCATCGAAGGCGTACCGGGCGGCTTCCTGGTGCGCATCGCGGACGCTTCGTCCTACCAGCACGACGCGGACGACCGCTACGAATCCGGCCGAACCGGCTTCGGCACCGGGACCATCTTGCTCCTGGCCGACGAAACCAGCGGGGAGCCGCGCGCCTACGGCTGGTACGGCCTGCGATCCCGGTACGTCATGGAAACGCCCATCGCGCTCGGCCGCATCACCCGCTAACTTCGGGAGAGTGAAGCTTCCGGTACAGCCCCCTGTCCTGCCGATGCTCGCCAAGCGCATCGCAGCGTTGCCCCTCGAAGGGGACTACATCTTCGAGCCCAAGTGGGACGGCTTTCGTACGCTGGTCTTTCGAGACGGCTCGGACGTGCTGCTGCAAAGCCGCGACGGCAAGCCCATGGGTCGCTACTTTCCGGAGCTGCTGGCGCCGATCACGGACCAGCTGCCGGAGCGCTGCGTGCTGGACGGCGAAATCGTGATCGAGACGGGCGGCGTGCTGGACTTCGACGCGCTCCAGCAGCGGCTCCACCCCGCCGCTTCACGCGTGCGGATGCTGGCGGAAAAGACGCCCGCATCCATCGTGTTTTTCGACCTGCTCCTGGAAAACGAGCAAGACCTCACGACCACGCCGTTCGAGGAGCGCCGCGCACGGCTGGAGCAGCTGCTGCAAGGCGCGGAGCCGCCCTTGTTCATCACCCCCGCCACGCGTGATCGCGCGCTGGCCGCGGACTGGTTTTCGCGCTTCGAGGGCGCCGGTTTCGACGGGGTGATGGCGAAGACGCCTGGCGGCGCCTACGAGCCCAACAAGCGCAGCATGCTCAAGGTCAAGCACGAGCGTGATTGCGACTGCGTCGTCGCGGGCTTCCGCTGGCACAAAAAGGGCGACCGCGACGCGGTTGGCTCCCTTCTACTTGGCTTGTACGACTCCGCCGGCAAGCTGCACCACGTCGGGGTGTGCGCAAGCTTCACGGACGCGAAGCGCAAAGAGCTTGTGCAGCTGCTGGAGCCGTACCGAAAGGACGCGCTGGCCGAGCACCCGTGGAAGCAATGGGCAGAAGCGAGCGTCACCGCGGACGGGTCGGACCAACGCATGCCGGGCGGACAGAGCCGCTGGAGCCAGGGCAAAGATCTCTCGTGGGAGCCGCTGCGGGTCGAGCTCGTGGTGGAGGTCGCCTACGACCACATGCAGGGCGAGCGGTTCCGGCATACCGCGCAATTTCGGCGCTTCCGCGCGGACAAGCCGCCGCGGGATTGCACCTACGAGCAGCTCGAGGTCGTACCCGCCCAGGAGATTGCCGCGATCTTCACGCGCTAGGCTTCTTGCGCGGCTTCTTCGCGACCGCCTCACGCCACTCTCGCGTCGGATCGTCGTCCGGCTCCGGCGTTTCTTGGGCGGGCCGCTCCGCTTCCGGCACGTGCCGCAGGTTCACGCGCACCCGAGTCCAAGTGGACGAGCGCCCGCGCATCGTATCTACCAGGACGTCGTCCACTGCGAGCTTCTCCGCCACGTTCGGGTGCTTGACCTTCCAACGAGCCAAGCCGGCCAGCGCCGCGTCCTTGTCCGGTGAATTGGCGATCACGAGGAGCGGCATCTTTTCGCGTTTCGGCTTCGCTGCCGCCGGCTTTTTCGCTCGGGAAGGCGCAACGCGCTTCCCCTCCCCGTCTGCTTTCGCAAAGTGTGGCGGCCACGGCGCGTCCCCCAAGCCGGACGCCTCGTCGCGCGCGGCAAGCTCCAGCAGGCTCTCCAGCGAGCCCGCGTGCCGGTCCATCTCCGCGTGCGGATCCCCCTGCTCGGCAAAGCGCTTGGGGAGCGTGAGCACCGTGAAATCCGCGGGCTCGCAGTCTGGCACCTCGCGCCAATCCAGCGGCGCGGAGACGCGCGCGTCCGGCAAGGGGCGCACCGAGTACGCCGAGCACGTCGTGCGGTCTTTTGCGTTCTGGTTGTAGTCCAGGAAAACGCCGTGTCGCTCTTCCTTCCACCACTTGGAGGTCGCAAGCTTCGGCGCCCGACGCTCGATCTCGCGTGATAGCGCCAGCGCCGCGCGACGCACCTCGGAGAACCCCCAGCGCGGCAGGATGCGCGCGTTGACGTGGATGCCTCGCGAGCCGCTGGTTTTCACGAAGCCGCGCAGGCCATGCTCTTCCAGCAGCGCCTTCACCTCCAACGCCACGACCCTGACGTCGGCCCAAGCAACGCCGGGGCCCGGATCCAGGTCGACGCGTAGCTCGTTGGGGTGCTCCAAATCGGCGCTTCGCACCGGGTGCGGATGCAGCTCGACGCAGCCGAGGTTCACGACCCAAGCGAGGCCGGCCGCGTCGTCCACCACCACTTCCTCCGCGGTGCGGCCGGAGGGAAAAGACAGCGTGACCGTGCGTACGAAGTCCGGATGCGGGTTGGGCGCGCGTTTCTGAAAAAACGGCGGAGCCTCCGCCCCGTTCACGAAGCGCTTCAGCACGATGGGGCGATCCTTGATGCCGCCGAGCGCCCCCTCCGCCACGCTGAGGTAGTAGCGCACGATGTCCAGCTTCGTGAGCTTGAGCTGTTTCCAGAAGTACGGCTTGCCCGGATGGGTCACGCGCACTTCGTGTCCCTCGACCGTGAGTACCTCGGCTTCCTCGTCGCTCACGCGTCCTAGCTTACACTTGTGGCCGGCACGGAATTAGCTATGTGAAGCCTCATGCTTGCGCGCGCGGCCGCGATCTCCTGCTCGTTGATTTTTGCCTCGGCCTGCCAGCGCACACCGGCGGGCCCGCAGCCCGCCGCGAGCGCCCAGCCCGCGCCGTCCGCGACCGCCGCCGTGCCGGAGCTGGACGCGGTGCTTCATTTACCGCCGCAAAAAGCCGGGCAGAAGGCACCTCTGCTGGTGCTGCTTCACGGGCTCGGCTCCTCGGGGCAGGAGCTGGCCGCGGGCAGTGATTGGCCGACCTTCGCGGAAGCGCACGGCATCGCTTGGGTGGCTCCCAACGGCCCGTTCGATAGGCGCGGTCGCCGCTTCTGGGCGGCGGGCCCCGAGTGCTGCAATTTCGACCAGCTCCCGGTGGACCACGTCGCGGCGCTCGGTGCGCTCATCACCCGGCTCGGCGCCTCTGCGGGAGTGGATGGGTCCCGTGTCTACGTCGGCGGCCACTCCAACGGCGGCTTCATGGCTCATCGGCTCGCGTGTGAGCGGCCAGACTTGGTGCGCGGCATCGTCGCCATCGCCGGCACGGGACCGATGAGCCGCTCAGCGTGCAAAGCCCCCGGCTCCCTGCGCGTGCTGCACATTCACGGCGAGCAGGATCCAATCGTCACGTACCCAGGCGGTCACCTGTTCCGCAACTCCGCTTATCCGGAGCACCTCTCCGCGCAGCGAACCGCGAGCGATTGGGCGCAGAGTCTGGGCTGTGACCCCACGCCCAGCGCGGCGCCCGCGCTGAACCTCGAGACTCAACTGCCGGGGGCGGAGACGCGCGTGGACGCGTACCAGCATTGCAAAGCGGGTGCGGTCGAGCTGTGGTCGGTAGCCGGAGCAGCCCACTATTTAGGCTTCCGAGCTCCCGCACCCGAAGCCGTTTGGGCCTTTTTGAGTCAGTAATTCAAGGACGCGAAACCCGCGCGTCATCTACGAGTGGCTCGCCTCCTGAGCCGCCCTGTTCGTCTTGACGACGTCATGTGATTGTCACACCGTCGCCTCCTTAGATGCGAGGGCTTGGCGACGGTTGGGTGGCGTTTCAGCGCTGGATCTTGGGGACCGCGGCGGCGATGCTGGCACTCGGGCTTTGGGAATGGCTCGTCCTGCTCTGGCTGGACGGGCCTTCTCTACAGGGGGCTCGCTCGTGGCTGCTCCTGCTAGCGCTGGAGATCGGCAATCTAGCGCCCTACGTGGCGCTGGCGTCGCTGGGGTTGGTGGCGGTCGAGGCGGGCGGCGGCTGGCTCGTGCGGCGCTTCGGGGCGCGCCGAGGGCTCGCGCTGTCATTCGGAGCGACCTGCGTCCTCGCCGCTCCTTACGCCGTCTCGATGGGAGTGTTCACGTTCTCGGGTCCTGCTGCGCGCACACTCCGGTTTCATGGAGTGCTGGTCGGGCTCGCGGCCGCCGCAATCATCTTCGCGTTTGCCGGCCTCGCGGTACTGCTCGGCGCAGACCTCCACCGACGCTTTCGCAGGAGTGCCCTCGCCTCGGCCGCCGTGACGCTTGCAGTCCTGGTTTGGACGAGCCGCACCACACAGCCGAACGAATACGAAAAGCTTCACGCCTTCCTCTCGCTGTGGGCCATCCTTTTGAGCTCGCTGCTCGGCAGAGCGCTTTTGCCGCCGCACTGGCGGCCGAGGCCCTCGCTCGTCCTGGCCGGCGCCGCCTTCGTCGTTTCGATGACGGCGATCGCGCTGTTCGTGGCGGGTCGGGTTCCTCAGGTGGCCTGGGTGATCTGGAGCAAGAGCGGGGTGAGCCGCTATGCGACGACGCGAGTGAGCTGGCTGGAGCCCGAAGTTGCGCCAGACGGCAGCAACGCGGAAATCACCGTAAAACCCAGGCTAGACACGCCCGAGACGCTCGCCGCGCGGAGAGCGCGCGCCGAGAGCGTGGCCCCGCACATCGTCATCTTTTCGGTGGACGGGCTGCGCCCCGACCACGTCGGCGCATATGGCTACCGGGAACGCCCGACGACGCCCAATATCGATCGCTTCGCGGCTCGAGGGGTCAGGTTTCAAAACGCCTTCTCCAGCTTCCCGGCGACCGCGCGGTTCAACACGGGGCTGCTAACCGGCCGCTACATGGCGGTGCTGCCTTGGCAGCACCGCGTCCCGGACAGCTTTCGAGAAGCGTCCATCACGCGGCTGCTGCACCGCCGGGGCTACCACGTGCTGGTCAAGGCGTGGTTCGAGCACTCGAGCCAGAACACGTTCGATCCTGCCGCCTACCAGATTGATACTCACGTGGCGAAGAGCAAGCGCGTGACTCGGCTAGAAGCTCCGCTGGAAGAGCGCCTCCCGGTGATGGAGCAGCACGTTCGGGAGGCCCGAGCTCAGGGCAAGCCGTCCCTCTTGTGGATGCATTTGCTCGGCACCCACCCGGTGAAGCGCAAGTTTCTACCCGACCCCGCGTTCGATTTCGGAGACTCGCGTGCCGCCCGCTACGACAGCGCCATCGCCGGTTCCGACCGATGGCTTGCGGCCGTCGAGCGGCTCATGCTCGAAACGGCCGACCCGGCGCGGCCTACCATCTGGATCATCTGCTCGGACCACGGGATCCGCGTGGATGAGGATGGCCGCAGCCTTTACTCGAGCATCATCCGCGTGCCGCTGATCGTCGTCGCGCCGGGAGTTTCGCCGGCGGTGCGAAGCGAGCCCATCGACACCTCGCTGGATTTGGCCGCCACCGTGCTGGACTTCGCTGGCGTCGCGCCGCCCGAAGAGTACGACGGCGTTTCGCTCTTGCCTCTGCTGGAAGGGGGCGGTCCAACGAACCGGATGCCGCATCGGCTCATCCCGCTGATGCGACGCGGCATCTACGGCGCCGTTTATGGCCCCTTCAAGCTGCTGGACGTGCGCGGTACCCAGTCCCTCGTGAACATGGAGGAGGACCCCGCCGAGGAGCACAACATCATCGACCGCTACCGCGGCCTCGCGCGGCTGATGCAAGAGAGGGCGCAGGTGGAGCTGCAGCTTCGGACGGAAGCTATCCAGCGCGGGCTCGGGGCGAGCGAAGGGGCGGACGAAGAAGACGAGTAGCCCCGCCAAAACGAATCGAAGCTCCTTGACAGGTCGCGGGCAAACCCTGCTTACTCCAGGGGCGGGTCCGTCGAGCACCTTGGAGTTTGGACCCATGTTTTCGTATCGCGTTGCGCTGTGTACGCTCTCGCTGCTCGTAGGCTGCGCTAACCCGGCCTCGAACGCAGCGCGCAAGTCGACCGCGCCCGTCGCCGCCGCGACCGCTTCCGCAAGCTACCTACCCACGGAGCCGCTCGGCCCGATTCACGCGCCGTTCGACATGCCGCAACCGACGCGGCCTCGTATCCCGTCGGCGGTGTTCGACATTCGCGACTTCGGCGCGCAAGAGGGCGGTGACGCAAAAGTAACCAACGCCTTTCGCCAAGCCATCGCGAAGGCGACGTCCGCAGGCGGCGGCACCGTGCTCGTTCCGCCGGGCAGGTGGCTCACCGGCCCGATTCACCTGCAAAGCCGCATCAACCTGCACGTCTCGAAGGGCGCCGAGCTCCTGTTCAGTCAGGACTTCAACGACTACTTGCCGCCGGTGCTCACACGCTGGGAGGGCCAAGAGTTGTACGGGTATTCGCCACTCGTCTACGCGCGCGATTGCGAAGACATTGCCATCACGGGCGGCGGCAAGTTGGACGGGCGCGGCGCCGCGTGGTGGCCGTGGAAGAAGACGCAGAGCACTGCCGCCACTCAGCTCTACGAGATGGCGACGAGCGGAGTGCCGCCGAAGGAGCGCGTGCTCGCGAGCGAAGGCGGCCTGCGGCCCAGCTTCATCGAGACCTTTGGCTGCAAGAACGTGCTGGTGGAGGGCGTCACCCTGACCAACGGCCCATTTTGGACGATTCACCCCGTCTATTCGGAAAACGTGATCGTACGACGCGTGCAAGTTCGGACCGAGGGCCCCAACAACGACGGTTGCAACCCCGACAGCAGTAAAAACGTGCTCATCGAGGACTCGTTCTTCAGCACCGGAGACGACTGCGTGGTGATCAAGTCCGGCCTCAACGAAGACGGCTGGCGCGTCAACCGGCCGAGCGAAAACATCGTGGTGAGGCGTCTGCACGGCGAGGCAGGGCACGGAGGAGTCGTCATCGGCAGCGAGATGTCCGGCGGCGTGCGCAACGTTTGGGTGACGGACTCCGAGTTCGTCGGCACCGACCGCGGACTCCGCATCAAGAGCATGCGCGGTCGCGGCGGCACCATCGAGAACGTGTTCTACGAAAACGTTCGACACCAAGACATTCGCCTCATGGTCGTCGAGCTAACCACCTTTTACGGCAGCTCCACCCTGATGCCCAAGACGCAGACTCCGCCCAGCATCCGCAACGTGCACGTGAAGAACGTGACCGCGCGCGGCGCCAAGAGCGCGATAGAGATCGTTGGCCTACCGGAGCTGCCCATTCGCGACGTCACTTTCGAAAACGTAGACATCGTCGCGGCTCAGGGTCTCCGCTGCGTAGATTGCGAGAACGTGCGCTTCAAGAGCACGTCCCTCTCGAGCGAGACCGGCGAGAGGTTCCCGGTCGAGGACGTGCAGAGCAGCCGAACGGCTAGCGCGCCAAGCGCACGAGCCCCAGTATCCGCGCCTTCGGGCCAGCCTTGAAGTGGAGCTCCAGCGGCGGGTGCTCTTCTTTGCCCCGCCGCACGCGCATGCGAAACACGGTGTAAGCGTCACTCTGCGGCGCTTTCACGCAGACCCGCCCGTCCGCGCTCACGGAACGCGAGAACACGACCTTGGAGCCGTTCAGCCACTCCACCACGCCCCCGGGAACGAAGCCGTAGCGCACGCTCAAGTCGGTCATGCATAGCTGCTCGGGGGTGAGCGCAAAGTCGTCCAGCGGAGAAACGAGCTCGAAGTAGGCGCGCCCCAGCGCATCCCGCCGCTTGACGAGCGTTTCTACCAGGTAGCGCGCGGCGTCCGCGTCGCTCAGCTTACCTTCGGCGACGATGGCTTCGATCATCGGTCGGTCGAAGCGCATCACGAGCTTGGCGCCCCAGTAGTTGTCGGCGTCGTCTGCCTCGACGAACGGCCAGTAGGGGTAAGCTTCTCGCCACGCCAGGGGGTCGAACGGCTCGGCAGTGAAGGAGCCTATCGACGGCCAGGGCGTGACCTTCACGTCCTCCCACGGCCGCTTCCACAAGCCGAAAGCGAACATCGCCTTGGCCTGCATCTCCCAGTCGATGAAGTTCTCCCAGCCGTCTTCGCGCCGCGATTTTTCCGCGCCGTGGCCGTCCAAGGCTTCGCCGAAATCCAGGAAGTAGTGCTTGAGGTAGCGGCGCCCGTTACCCTCCACGTACATGTCGAGGGTGTTGTCCTCTTTCATGTCGCTGTGATTCACCCAGGCCGCCAGCACCCGTAGGCCGCGAAGCTCGCGCCGGTGCTCGTGGCGCACCCGGTCGTTGTCGTCGTCCTTGCGCTGGCCGTCGGGCGAAAAGCCGCCCTTGGGCTTGCCTTCCAGCAGCTGGCTCGCGAAACCGCGGTACCGGCCGTCCTTCGGCTGCGGCGCGGTCAGCAGCACTTCGTCGATCTTGCTGGCGTCGAAAGGCACCTTGTCGTGCTGAGGGTTCGTGTACTTCGCGCCGGGGTCGATGCCCAGCTCTTCTCGACGGAACCAAAACACGTGGTCGGAGGGCACGTTGTAACCGGCCGTCCAAAACACGCGATTGACGATCACGCCGGCCGAGGTTTGAAGCTCGGGGTTCTGTTCGGTGTCGAACTTGACGAGGAACTTGCGGCCGGTTTGGTCCTTGATGATGAACCCGGGGTTGCCACCGCCCAGCTTGCCGCCAATCACGCTCAGCGGCGGCTTGGGCGGGCCGCCCGTGTCCGCTCCTTTGGCCGCTTCCGCCGGCGGTACTTGGCGGATGCCGAGGCGGTTTTGAAACCAAGCCGAATCCGGCACTTCCTCGAGCGCATTCACGTTGTGCGCTGGCTCGCGGTCCTTGATCTGTAGGGTACGGTCGAGTCGTTTGATGACGAAGATGTTCGCGAAGTACTCCTTGGCGTCGTACTCGCGCTCGCTCGGCTCGGGTATGTTCTGGTCATCGTCCACCCGCCAAATGGGCGGCGCATCGCGGAAGCGCGGAGAGCTCGCGCAACCACACGCCAGCGCGGCCAAGCACAGAACGGAAGGCCAGGCTCTCATAGCTCGGTGTCCCTCTTGACGAACGCTCGCAGCGGCTCCGTAGTCAGGTAGAAGCGAATGCCGTCGCCGTAGGCGATATCGAACGTGAACAGCTGGGTATCCCGGGAGCGTAAGATGAAGCCGCCGCCGAAGCCGGTCTTCCATTTGGTGTCGAAAAAGTCCGCGTAGTTGCGCTCGGCACGCCCGACGTCCACGAACAGCGAACCCGCTACGTACTGATGAATCGGGTACCGGTACTCGACGGTTCCGACCGCTGTCTTCTCGTCTCGAAAGCGGTCCAGCTTGTAGCCACGGAGCCGGTTAGGACCGCCGAGCCGCGGAAGCTCTGCGAACGGGATGTCCTGGTCCGCACCCTCTACCCCTTCTACGAACGCGCGCAGCACGAGCACGCGCGTGCGCTTGTAGAGGTCGATGTATCCAGTGAGCTCTGCGCCGTGATGCCAAAACGAATACTTGCCGATGCGCGGGACGTACCCGCCGAACACATCCAGGTATGCGCCGCTTGCGGTCGCGCCGGCGACGTCCCGCAGGTCCATGATCAGGTTCAGGTCCGTCTCGAAGGTCGCGACGCGCTCGTCGAAGCCGACGAGCTGACTCGTGTCGTAGACCTGCTCGATGGAGGGGTCCCGGCCGCGGTGCTTTTCTTCGAAATCTCGCACGTTGTAGATGCCGGTGGCGCCCAGCTGCAGCATTTCGCCTGGCTGTCCGAACGTGATACCGGTCCGCAGCAGGCCCAGGTAGCGGTCTTGAGAGTAGCGCGTCGCGATCTGAGCCTGTCGTGGATCCAGCCCGCCGGCGCCCTGTGCCGAGTCGCCATGCCCAATACCTTGAAACAGGAGGCCAGGCTCGCTCTCGTAGCGCGCCACGCTCTCGAGCCACAGCGGCGAACCACCGAAGTTGTTCGCGCTGAAGCGCAGCTGCGTCGCCAGCTTGTACTGGCCACCGAACCGCGCCTGAATGCTCGCGTGCTCATCGTGACCAGCCAAGTCGTTGTGGAATGCCTTCGCACCGAAGCTGGGGCCGAAGTAGCTATCGATGCCGAACGTCGGCACGATCGCCGCCGTCCGCGCGTCGTTGTAGAGAAAGTCCGTTACCCGCTCGACGATCGCGTGGCGGTCCACGAACTCGATGGTCTCCTTGACGGGCCAGAAGACCAGCTTCAGCGTGTAGCGCGGCACCGCCAAGATCACGCGCGGCACGGCAAGGGCGACGTCTTCAGGCTCGGTGCCGGGCTCGACTTCGTAGCCGCGGGCCTGGTCCGAGCGCACCGGCTCTTTTTTCGCCGTCGCCCGGTCCGGTTTTGGCGCGTCAGCCTTGGGCTCTTGCGCGAACGCCGGCTGCGAAATTAGCAGCGAGCCCAAGGCAGCCGCTGCCAGTACCTGCCACGCGCTATCCATTTTCGGCGACTTCTTGCTCACGCGCTTTTTCGGCCCCCAGCGCGAAGCGCCGGCAATGCTCCAGGTAAGCGCGTTCGTGCACGCCTACCAGCTCCACCACGCTGGACCATAGCCAGCTCGGTGCGTCCATAGAACGAGTGGACGAGCTCTGCAGCAGCTTGCGCCACGCCGTGCTCTGGCTCTCGTCCATCTGCCGCGCGTGACCGAGGCCCACGATGCGCGCGAGCGCGCGGGCGGTCGCGCGCGCCTCCACGTCGTCGAACATCGAGAGCTCCAGCTTCAAATCTTGCGGCATGAGCTCACGTACGAAGACCTCGTGACCTGCGACGGTGCCGGAGACCATGCGCTGCCCGAGCGCGGGCGACAGCGCGCGTGCGCCCCGCACCGCTCGTTCCCCTTGATGCTTCGGCACGAGCTCGGGAGCGACCGGCGGCGCCAACGGCGCTACCGCTTCCTTCAGATCGAGGAGGCAGTAACCCGCGCGGCGACGGCCGTGCCCAAGGACCTCCACCAGGGCCGCGCACCGCCAGAGCCCGAGCGAGCTGCAACCCTTCACCCAAAACGCGGCGTCGCGCAGGCGGATCTCCGCGGCGTCGTCTCGAGAATCCAGCGAGGTGACGAGCTGGCGCACTCGCTCGAGCGAGAGGAACGCCTCCACCTCCGCGCGCTCGGCCGGCTCGAGCGGGAGGAACCGCGTCCCCACCGGGAAGCGCGGTTTCTTGCCGATGCGCTCGCGGTGCAGATGACGCCACTTGCGTCGCAACGCCTCGCGCACGATGAAGCGCACCGCCGCGCTCTCCTCGATGTCGCTCTCATCGGCCGGGTCCGCGAACGCATCCAGATAGCCGGCGATGAGCTCCTCGACGAGCCGCGCGGTCACCACGCCGGGCAGGTCAGAGCTGCGCGCCGCCATCGCCAAAGAGAGCGCGAGTCGGACCAAGTCGTACGCGGGGTTGCCGGGCACGGTTTGGTCCAGGTCACGCAGCTCGACCGCGACCTCCCGATTGCACCGGGCGATCGGGCCAAGGTTGCCGACGTGCGCGTCGCCGCAAATCCAGATCGTCGGGCCCTCCGGAATGTGCTTGCCCGCTCCGCTCTCGAGCCACTCATAGAAGGACTTCGTGCTGCCGCGCACGTACGCGTGGGCGCTTCGAGCCATCTTGAGGTCGCGCCGCCGATGCAGCGCGGCCACTCGCACCCGCTGTGCGTCCCCGAACGATTGATGGTCGTAGCCTTGCGTTTCGGTAGCAGGCAGCCACTCGAGAGCCGTGGTTTCTTCCAAGCGAGACACCGCGGTGCAGCCTTCGTGCCACGTACCCGTTCGACGCAACGGCCGCGAATCCTGCTTGGAACTGTGGCGAGCTGGATGAACTTGCATGCGCAGCGAGGCGATTCGCCGCGCAGCCCCGACAGACGTTCCGCCCGTGGGCCGTCCATCTACCTTCTCCGTGTCCGGTAGCGAGCGACGTGCTCGCAGCCAACTCGCCCGCCACCGCTCCCCGGCGAGGCCGGTTCGTTCGTGAATACGAGGAGTTGCCGCTCGTCTAATCGGCCTCGGGTCCGCTCTCCTTCGCAGCCCGCTCACGCCTTCCTTCGGTTGCGGAGCGGTTGCCTAGATGTTGCGAAAATCTTCGACCTGGGCTTTGCTGCTCGGCTTCGGGAATTTACTCAGGGGCCCGTCTTCTACCAATGCGTTCTTCTCATCACCTCCTAGGGTTACTAATTGGTGTGTCGGCCACTCTGGTCGCTCCCACACGTGCAAGCGCTGCCGAAGCAGGATTTTCGCTCCAAGGATCGGGCTCGGGTGTCACCGCCCAGGGCTCCGCTTCCGGCGGCGCGGAGGACTTCTGGCGCCAGTACCGGCCCACGCCGATGGCGCTGGAGCTCGGCATCTACGGCGGCTTGGCGCTCTTCTCCAAGCAGCACAACCTCCAAAACCTCGCCGTCGTGGAAGAGCCTCCGGCGATTGGCCATCAAAAGCTGAACACCGCGCTGGACCTGGGCCTCAGGGCCGGCTTTTACCCGCTTTCGTTCCTCGGTGCGGAAGGTGAGCTCGGTATCATTCCGAGCAAGACGGACGTGAGCGGCGACGCCGCCACCATCTGGACCTACCGCTTGAGCGCGGTCGTTCAGTACCCTGAGTACCGCCTCGTTCCGTTCGTGCTCGTCGGCGCGGGCGGCATGAACCTGCGCAGCAACCGCAGCGGGCTGGGCAAGGACAGCGACCCGGAGCTGCACTTCGGCGTCGGCGCCAAGTTCGCGATCACGCAGTACATCAGCGCGCGTTTCGATTTTCGCGACAACCTGATGCAAGAGAACCGCCTCAACCCTGGGGTGGATGACGGCAACCTCGTACAAAACTTCGAGCTGCTGCTAGGCGCCTCCTTCACGCTTGGTCGCACTCCCGCTGAACGCCCCGCCGCGCCGGTGGATTCCGACAACGACGGGTTTTACGATCCGCAAGACGCGTGTCCGATGCAGCCGGGCGTCGCCCCGAACGGCTGTCCCGCGCCGGTGGCACCGGCAGATACGGACAAAGACGGCATTCCGGATCCTTCCGACCCCTGCCCGACCGAGGCAGAGGACGGCGCGCAGCCCAACCCCACCGACGGCTGCCCCAACAAGGACGCGGACGGCGACGGCATCCTCCTTCCGGACGACAAGTGTCCCGACATCAAGGGCGTCGCCCCCGACGGCTGCGTTCACGACAAGGACGCAGACGGCATCGTGGATGAGGTCGACAAGTGCCCGGACCAGCCGGAAACCAAGAACGGCTTCCAAGACGCAGACGGCTGCCCCGACGAGCTCCCCAAAGAGGTCGCCAAGTTCTCCGGCGTCATCAAGGGCATCCAGTTCGATTTCGGCAAGGCCACCATCCGTGCTCAATCGAACAAGCTCCTCGACGAGGCAGTCAAGGTTCTGCAAACGTACCCGGACCTGCGCATCTCGGTGAGCGGCCACACCGACAACGTCGGCGAGCCCGCGAAGAACCTGGAGCTGTCACAAGCTCGCGCGGAAGCAGTGAAGACCTACTTCACGGCCAAGGGTGTCGAAGCCAGCCGCATCGAGACACGAGGCGCCGGCGAGACAGAGCCGGTCGCGGACAACGCGACCGACGCAGGTCGTCAGCAAAATCGACGTATCGAGTTCAAGCTGCTCCAGCAAAAGTGATTGGGTAGAAGCCAACAAGGGATTTTTGACTTCGAGCCCAGCCTCGAGGTCCGGCGTAACAAGTCGGAGGAACTAACAATGCGAAATACGGTCATCTGGTCTTTCTTTAGTATCGTGGCGCTCGCCGGTGGCGGGCTCCTCTCTGGTTGCGACAGCGACGACGCCATCGCGAAAAGCGGCGTCGGCGAGTCGTGCGACAGAACCTCGGACTGTTCCGACGGCCTCAAGTGCCTGGAAGGCGCCTGCTACCCGTCGCAAAGCACCGGCGGCACGGGCAACGAGGGCGGCGACGGCAGCGGCGGCACCACCGTCGTCGGCCCCAAGCCTGAAGTCCTCGGCGGCGAAGGCGAAAGCTGTACCCGGCGCGCGGACTGCGAAGCCGGCCTCGGCTGCTTCACCGGCCGCTGCACGGCGGACGGCGGCGGCGAAGGCGGCTCCGGCACGGCTGGTCCGCGCCTCGGCCAGCCCGGCGAGACCTGCGTCACCGGCTCTGACTGCGAAAAGGGCCTCAACTGCCTTCCTGGTGGCTACCCCTTCGAGGGCCAAGGAATCCCGGGCATCGGCTTCATCGGCATCTGCACCTTGGGCACGACGGTCGAGCCCTCGGGTAAGAGCTGCGGCGCTGAGTGCCGCGAGGCTGCGGACTGCTGCGAGCTTCCGCAAGCCGTGCACGTCGCGTACAGCGTGCTGGCCCCCTACGGCACCGGCGCCTCCTCCTGCTCGGAGCTCCGGGCCCTGCTTGGCACCGCCAAGTGCGCGACCGCGACCGGCGCAACCGGCGCGCAGTGCGCCGCGCTCGCCGCGTACTGCGAGTGCGACGACGACGACACCTGGAGCTGCGACGCTGGCAGCTGCAGCTACCAAGGTGCGTGCACCGAAGGCACGGTCGCGGATCAGCCCGAAGGCTGCCCGACGTACACCCGCTCTGGCCGCGCCCTTTACAACCTCTGCAACGCGGACGGCGCATGCGCGGCCGAGCCGGTAGAGGTGGACGTCTGCAAGAAGAACGCGGACTGCGAAGGCATGGCCGTGACCAACGACCCGACGGGTGCTTCGAAGTTGTGCAGCGAGGACGAGTGCGTTTGCCACGTCGAGTCGGGCGCTTGTTACCGCGCGTGCGACAACGACCTGGACTGCGACGCGGGTTACGAATGCGGTGCCGACAGCCTGTGCACTCAGGCACCCGCGTGCACCACGGACGAGGAATGTCAGGCCGCTGCCCCGTACCAGAACGTCGCCTGCGACGAAGGTACGTGCAAGGTTCGCTGCAACGGCAACATCGACTGCGTCAATGCAGCCGTTGGCGAGGACTACCCGGTCTGCGGCTCCGACAACTTCTGCGCGCCGCTCGGCTGCTCGTCGGACGCTCAGTGCGCCATCACCGGCACCGGAACCAGCCGTATCCGTATGTTCTGCACGGAAACGCCCGTCGTCGAAGGTACCGCGATCCAGTCGGCCATCACCGACTGAACGCGCCTAGACACGCGTGATTGAGGTTCGGCCCACCACGGCAGTCGCCGTTGGTGGGCCGAGTCGTTTTGTAGAGCGCGCAGCCGCAGCGTTTTCGAGGGGGCCAGTCAGCCCGAGAAGCCCTTCCAAGCTCCGCTCATCTGCGGCGCCGCAACGCCAGCACTCCGGCGACTACGACGATCGCCGTGCCGGCGGCGCCCAGCGCGTCGGGGCGATGCTCGAAGATCAGCCAGTCGAAGCACGCGGCGAACGCCACTGAGCCGTAGATGAAGGGCCCGACTTGGGCCGCAGGGGCGAGCTGGTAGGCGCGCGTCATCATCAATTGGGCAAGCGTTCCGGCGGCAACCATCGCGATGATGAGCGGCACCGCGGCAACGCTCGGCGTGACCCAAACCAGGGCGGCGGGGCCGAGGGCAATGAGGGTGGACGAGATCGAGAAGTAAAAGACGATCTTGGTGACCGATTCGCTCAGGGTGAGCCGGCGCACGCCGACTTGAGCGGTGGCGGCGAAGAGTGCGCCGACGACGCCCACGAGCGCGGCGGGGCGGAACAGGGCCATGCCGGGCTTGAGGATCAGCAACAACCCCAGCATCCCGAGCGCCAGAGGCTTCCAGACGCCGCGCGGCGTCGGTTCGCCTAGCCAGGCGCGCTCCACGAGCGGGATGAAGAGTGGCAGCGAGTAGTTGAGCAGCATCGCCTCCGCCAAGCCCAGCTGGGAGATGGTGAAGAAGAAGCAGTACATACCGCCCATGCCCACCGCCCCGCGGATGAGGTGCTCTTTGAGGCGCCGAGTGCGCAGCTCCGCTCGGCCGCGGCGCGCCACGACTGGCAGCAACACGACCAGGCTCAAGCCGCTACGCAGGAGGACCACCACCGCGTTCGGCAAGGAATGCGAAAGCAACTTTACCATCACGCTCATCAGCGCGAACAGCAGCGCGGCCCCGACCATGAACAGCGCGGCGCGCGGCAGGTTCGTCACGGGCAGGCTCGGTGTTTCGGCGACGACAGGGGCGGGCAGGCTTCGCGCTCATAGCATGCGGCCCTCGCTCCTGATATGACGCGCCCATGCAGTACAAGGCGCTCGGCCGTACGGGCTACGAGGTTTCCACCATCAGCTTTGGCGCATGGGCGATCGGCGGCACGTGGGGCGACGTGAACGACGCGGAGTCCATGCAAACCCTGCACAAAGCGCTGGATTTGGGCGTCAACTTCTTCGACACGGCGGACGTGTACGGCGACGGCCACAGTGAGCGGCTGCTCGCGCGCCTGCGCAAGGAGCGGAAGGACCCGTTCTGGGTGGCCACCAAAGTCGGCCGCCGCTCGAGCCCCCACACCGCCCAGAGCTACACGCGCGAAAACCTCACCGCCTACGTCGAGCGTTGCCTCCGCAACCTGGACACACCAGCGCTGGACTTACTGCAGCTGCACTGCCCCCCGACGGACGTCTTTTACATGCCCGAGGTGTTCGGCGTGTGTGACGACCTGGTCAAGGCCGGCAAGGTACGCTTCTACGGCGTGAGCATCGAGCGCGCGGAAGAGGGTCTCAAGGCGCTCGAGTATCCGCAGGTGCAGTCGGTGCAAGTCGTATTCAACGTCCTCCGCCAGCGCCCCGCTGAGCTCTTGTTCCCCCGCGCTGTCGAGCGCCAGGTGGGCATCCTCGCCCGCCTTCCCCTCTCCTCCGGCATGCTGACCGGCAAGCTCACGCGCACCACCCAGTTTGCGGCCGACGACCACCGCAGCTTCAACCGCGAGGGCGCGGCCTTCGACAAGGGCGAAACCTTCTCGGGCTTCGACTACGAAAAAAGCCTCGCGGTGGTGGAAACGCTGCGAATGCTGCTTCCCCCAGGCATGACCCTGCCGGAGCTCGCGCTGCGCTTCATCGCCTCCTTCCCCGCCGTCACGTGCTCGATCCCCGGGGCCCGACGAACCGACCAGATCGAACAAAACGTGTTCGCCGGCTCCAAAGGCCCGCTCCCGGAAGATCTCGTGCGCGCCCTGCGCGACATGTACGAGCGAGACGTCAAACCCAGCGTGCACCAGCGCTGGTAAGCGCCTTCGGGGCCAGACCCTCGGAGACCGTCCTCTCCGCCCCGACACGTCCTCTGGGCGAAGCGCACCCTCGCGGCGAGACGGGCCCGAACGCGGGCCAACCCCCGCAGACATGGCCTGACGAACCGGTAACCGTCACCTCTGCTCGCGAGCTCACCAAGCGCCGACGCTATGGCCCAGTTATCGCAAGCCGGAGCTAACTGCGATGCTCGCGAGGAGCGCTTCTGTAGCCCCGCGCCAACGTATGGAATCGTACTAAAAATCCTCAACGATTTCCGGCCGTGAATCGCGTCGAGGGAGGATGTACCGAATCGTACATGAGGGCGTACTAGTGCGATTCGGTACATCGCTGATTTACCCGAGCGTCCCCGCGAAATGATTGCGAAAAACTAGTACGCTTCCATACGTCGCAGAGCGGTCGTATCACCCTACTTTGCAGCGTCAGATTGGTCCGTTCACGAGCATTCGAGGCTTGCAGCTTTTCGGCCGGCGCTGGCCGAGAGGAGCCGTTTCACCGGGATGCCGTCGATGGCGCAGTCGGAGAGCACGGGCACCAATGTCGTCCGTGGTCGCCGAGCACCATGGCCCGATGTCCTTGATGCTCGCGCACGTCTTGCGAGCGAGGATGGGCTCCTTCACACGCCTGGCAGAGCACCCCAAGGCGCATCGAGGGCTGCGCCTTCGAGCTGAATCGGCAGGGTTGATGGGTGCTCGAAAACGGAGCGGTCGCGGCCTCGCTTGATCGATGTGGGCGGCGCGTGGTGGCACACCTTCGATCCACGAAGGGCTACGGAGCACACAGAATCAAGCCGTTGAGACCGAGCGAGACACTTCCGACGCGATGAGCGACTGCGCGCCTCGATGTTCGAGCTGAAGCGGAGTGTCAAACGGAGCCGCTGGTTCGGGTGGGCTGCCGCGCCGCCGCCCGATTGCAGAAGCTGCCGGGAGAAGCTAGGTACCTGCGTGCGGGCGCACCGAGCAGGGCGCGCGGGATGCGCGGGATGCGAGGGATGCGCGGGATGCGCGCGCCCTACCCCCGAACACGCGGGACACGCCGACGATTGTCAACGCAGCGCGGTCGCTAACTGCTGGGCGACGACCTTTCGCCCGGCTTCGGTGAAGTGAGGGCCACCCTTTTCGAATACCGCGCAATCCGTTGCCTCGAGGCGCGGCCCCGCGTGCACCAAGCCTGGCGCGGTCGACGCGACGCGCGCGATTGCAGCGTCGATCATCGGCTCGACAACGCTTTTGGGGTCGCCGCAGGTTTGGTTTTTGGGTCCGCGGAGGACGGTGTAAAGCTCCAGCGAGCGCAGCTGAGGGTAGCGTTGCTTGGCGGTGTCGACGAACGCGTTGAGCACGCGCGCCCACTCCTCTTCGCTGGTAAGCTTCCAATTCGCGGCGAACAGCACGACTCGGTCGGGGGCGTTGGACTTCGCGGTGCAGGCGGAAGTGATGGGCGCGGACCATGCCTCATGCGACGGGTCCGCCCATTGGTCCACGAAAGTGTGCGGCCGTGTTCGAGCTTGAAAGCGCGCGTCATCCACGAGCTGCTCGAAGCCGGCGCCGTACCATTCGGCGGTGATGGTCAAGCCGATGATCTCGGTGCACCGGAACGGGCCGCCCACGGCCGCTTGGGGCAGAGGCGCGCCGCGCGGCTGCGTCGCCGACGCACCGACGGACCCAGACGCGGCGACAGGACCAGGCGCGGCGACAGGACCAGGCGTGGCGACAGGACCAGGCGTGGCGACAGGACCAGGCGTGGCGACAGGACCAGGCGCACCGACGGACCCAGGCGCACCGACGGACCCAGGCGTGGCGACGGAACCAGGCGCACCGACGGACCCAGGCGTGGCCACGGACCCAGGCGTGGCGACGGTGGCGGGCGTGGCGACGCGCGTGGCGGCTGGCGTTGGGGGCCGGGCGTCATTGCCCGCTGGCAAAACCAGGGAATGTGTGGCGCAGCCGAGCTGAGTGAGGAGGGCGACGGCGACTGCTGTCCAGGAAAGAGGATGAGCGGAGACTACAAAATGCATGCGGGTGCCTCTTCGTCGCAGAAAGAAGGCACCCGCGGGGGCCGCTGCGACGTGCAGCGACCCAGCCTCATGGAATCGTCAGATCGCCAGCTGCGGACGGTTCGCCTCTGGCCAATCCAGGTGGAAGAACTTGCCGCGCGGCTGATCCGTGCGCTCGTAGGTGTGCGCGCCGAAGTAGTCACGCTGCGCTTGCAGCAGGTTCGCGGGCAAGCGCTCGGTGCGGTAGCCGTCGTAGTACGCGAGGGCGCTGGAGAACGTGGGCAGCGAGACGCCGTGCTCGATGCCGAGCGCAACCGCCTTGCGCCAGTTCTTCTGCGCCTTCTTCACCGTCTTGTTGAAGTACGGATCCAGGAGCAGGTTCGCGAGCTGCGGGTCGCGCGCGTACGCCTCCGTGATCTTCTGGAGGAAGGACGCGCGGATGATGCAGCCGCCGCGCCAAATCTGCGCGATCTCGCCGAAATCCAGCTTCCACTTGTACTCCTGCTGGGCGGCGCGCATCAGCTGGAAGCCTTGTGCGTACGAGCAGATCTTCGAGCAGTAGAGCGCGTCCATCACCGCGTCTACCAAGTCCTTCTTGCCGCCCTTGTACTTCTTGCCCGGCCCCTTGAGGATCTTGGAGGCGGCGACGCGCTCCTCCTTCACGGCGGAGAGGCAGCGGGCGAACACCGCTTCGGCCACCGTCGGCGCGGGCGTGCCCATGTCCAGCGCGTTGCTGCTCGTCCACTTGCCAGTGCCCTTTTGGCCGGCGGCGTCCAGCACGACGTCCACGAACGGCTTCTTCGAAACCGGGTCTTTTTGCCCGAGAATGTCGGCCGTGATCTCGATCAAGAAGCTGTCCAGGATGCCCTTGTTCCACTTCTTGAACACGTCGCTCAGCTCGGCGGGCTTCATTCCGGAGAGGCCACGAAGCAGGTCGTACGCTTCGCAGATCATCTGCATGTCGCCGTACTCGATGCCGTTGTGCACCATCTTCACGTAGTGGCCGGCGCCGTTTTCGCCGATGTACGTGGCGCACGGCACACCGCCGCTGATGGGCTTCCCCGGCGTAGCTCCGGTCAGCGGCTTGCCCGTCGTCGCGTCCACCTTGGCCGCGATGGCGTTCCAGATCGGCTCCAGCACCTTGTACGCCTCGGGGTCACCGCCCGGCATGAGCGACGGACCGAAGCGAGCACCCTCTTCGCCACCGGAGACGCCGGAGCCAATGAAGCGGAAGCCCTTCTCCTTGAGCGACTTCTCCCGGCGAATCGTGTCGGTCCACAGCGCGTTACCGCCGTCGATCACGATGTCGTCGTTGTCCAGCAGCGGCAGCAGGCTGTCGATCACCGCGTCCGTCGGCCCGCCCGCCTTCACCAAGATGATGATCTTGCGCGGCTTGGAGAGCGACTGGACGAACTCCTCCAACGAGGAGCTACCCACCAGCCCACCGGGCGTGTTGGGGTTTTCGGCCACGAACTTGTCGGTGGTGGCGGTGGTGCGGTTGTACACGGAGATCTTGAAGCCGTGATCCGCGATGTTGAGGGCCAGGTTCTGGCCCATGACGGCCAGACCCACGAGGCCGATGTCAGAAAGATTCTTCGCCATATGCGGTGGCAGGGAATAGCCAGACCCCCGGCCGGGAACCACTAAAAAGCACCAACTCAGCAAAAGAGTGGCCAAAATCCGGAATGTGACGCCGCTCCTGTGGGGCTGACAACGAAACCACACGCGCCCATTGGCAGTCGGTCGAGAGCTAGCAAGCGCACGAAACGCAATGGTGGTGCCGACTCACGCCTCCGCGCAGCGAAAACGCCTCGAGCGCCCGCGAGGCCCCCAAGCAGCCGCGAATTGCGCTGACCTTCGAAGGATTCGCAATGCACTGCTTCGTGTCGCCGCGAATTGCACTGACCTTCGAGGATTCGCGATGCACTGCTTCGTGCCGAGGTAGGACAAGTCGTTCAACGTGCGGTCAACACCTCGCTATTTCGACGGCGAGGCTTCATCGCGGTTCCGCGCAGCCACTCAATCGTGCACCCTCTTTAGATGCGCACATCGAGCGGGTTCGAGCGCAGCGCGACACGTTTCGCTGCGTGTTGCGCGCTGAGCGCAGTGTTGGCGGCATGTGGCAGCGGGTCGTCCCCGGAGAGCGAAGCCCCGGGCTCGGGCGGGAGCGGCGCGCAGGGCGGCGCCACGAGCGGGGGGACGTCGCCGGTCGGACCGGGAAACTTGACGACCGCTTCCGCCAGTGTGGCGCGGCGGCTTTCGCGCACCGAGCTCACGAACGTCGTGCGGGAGGTGCTGGGGGACGACGGGAGCGCGGTCGGTGAGTACTTGGCGGAGGACGTGTACCGCCCGTTCGACAACGATTATACGGTGCAGAGCGCGTCGGGCGCACTCATCGAGTCCTTGGAGGCGATGGCGACGGAGGTCGCAAAGCGCGCGGTGCTGCCCGCCAATCGCGCGAAAGTCGTGCCGTGCATGCCAAGCGGGACGGGAGATGCAGCGTGTTTGCGGCAGGTGGTCGAGAGCGTGGGGCAGCGTCTCTACCGCAGGCCACTTTCGGAGACTCAAATCGCCGCTTATCTCACGCTGCAGAAGCTCGCCACCGAGACGACGCCGGGCGTCAGCCACGACTTTTACACCGCGGTGGAGCTGGTGCTGCGGAGCATGCTCCAAGATCCGGAGGTGCTCTACCGCATCGAGGTCGGAGCTCCGACCGGAGAGCCCGGCATCGCGCGGCTGGACGGTTACGAGATCGCGTCGCGGCTCTCATTTTTGCTTTGGGGCAGCGGGCCTGATGACGCGCTGCTCGCGGACGCCGAAGCGGGGACGCTGATGGACGGCGCGGCTCGCGCCAGCGCAGCGGAGCGCTTGCTAGCTGACTCGCGAGCTCGCACGCAGCTCGAGCGTTTTCATGCGATGTGGCTCGGCTATCGCAGCATTCCGGCCACACCGGAGCTGGCTGCGTCTTTCGGCTTGGAGACGAACAAGCTCATCGAAAAGGTCGTATTCGACGAGCCATCGAGCTACTTGGACCTGTTCACCGCGCCACGAACGTACGTGAACGCGCAGCTCGCGACCCACTACGGGCTGCCTGCGCCGAGCGGCGGCGAGGGCTGGGTCACGTACGCAAGCGACGAGCGCGCGGGGATTTTGTCGCACGGCAGCGTGCTGGCGGGGTTCAGTAAGTTCTCGGACACGAGCCCAACGCAGCGGGGCATCTTCGTGCAAACCCGCTTGCTATGTAACAAGGTCGCGCCGCCGCCGGCGAACGTGAACGTGGACCAGCCGCCGAGCAACGGCGACGCCGTTTGCAAGCTGGAGCGCTACGACGCGCACCGTACCTTGGAGAGCTGCAAGGCGTGCCATGCGCAGCTGGATCCCATCGGCTATGGCTTGGAAAACTACGACATTGGGGGCCGCTACCGCACTCACGACGACGCTCATGAAGAATGCGTCCTGCCCGGCAAGGGCGAATTGCCGGGCCTCGGTGAGTTTAGCGGCCCAGGGCAGCTCGCGCGCTTGATAGTAGATAGCGGCGAGCTCGAGCAATGCTTTATCCAGCAGCTGATGACATACGCCATCGGGCGTGAGCTGCGCAGCGAGGAGGCCGGCGCGCGCGACGCGCTGCTTGCTGCCTTCAAAGCGGGAGAGCTCGACTTGAAGAGCTTGCTCGCAAGCTACGTCGCCGACGAGCGCTTTGCGCTTCGTCAAGAGGAGGTGATCCCGTGAAGCGCTTCGTCTTACCTCGTCGGACCTTGCTGCGCGGGCTTGGAGGCGTCGCCGTGGGCTTGCCCGTGCTGGAGTGCATGCTGAGCGGCAACGGCGAAGCGCTCGCGCAGTCCGGAGCGCTCCCCAGGCGCTATTGTGTCGTGTTCGCCGGGCAATCCATCGGCGGCGATGGCTGGGACGAAGACAAGTTCATCGTCGCGGGGGAGCGAAAGACCGAGACCGGTCACTTCATTGCCGATACCGCCGCTGGCGCTGCCTACCCGGTGACGACTCCGCTGAAGCCGCTGGAAAAACTGGGCTTGCTCGGCGACTTCAGCATGGTGAGCAACCTGCGCATCCCCTGGAACGCGAATTCGGTCGAGGGCGCACACGTGCCGATGGGCGGCGCCTACCGTGACTTTCACGGCGGCGGCGCGAGCCCGCTCCTGTGCGGCACGCGCTCGCAGAGCTCGGGCTTCCGGGCCGCCAGCATCACGAGCGACCAGATCGTCGCCGGCTTGAACGAGACCACCTTGGGCTCCTTGGTCCTGCGTGCGCAGCCGAGCTGGTACCTCTCTGGCTCGGACTTCTCGGGCCGGCAGTACATTTCGTACGGCCCAGGCGGCAAGGCTATCGAAGCGCAAACGAACCCGAGCATCGTTTATCACTCCTTGTTCGATGGCTTCCTTCCCAAGGACGACGCCGCGCAAGCGCAGCACGACTTCGACCTCCGTGCGCGGCAGAGCGTGCTGTCGCTCATCACGGACAAGCGCGAGCGACTGCTCTCCAGGCTGGGCGCGGCGGACAAGGCGAGGCTGGGCGAACATTTCGACCAGATCCGGGACCTGGAGCGGCGTATTGCGGCGATGCCGCCCGCTTCCGGCGAGCAGTGCCAAAAGCCGCTCGCCCCACCAGAAGAGCTGCCCCTCGGCGGTGACAACGCTGGTAGCGGGTCCGACACGATCGGCACGAACACCGGCTACAGCAACGAAGACCTGCGCGCGCGGCTCCTGGCGGACCTCATTCACATGGCCTTCGTGTGCGACATCACCCGCGTAGCTACCCTGCAGGTAACGGTGTTTCAGTCGCACATGAACATGTTCCAAGTTTCGACGGATTTCGGCATGCCCATCCGCGCCGACCTCCATGAGTGCGGCCACAATGGGGACGCGACGACGCGCGGACAATTGCCGGTCAGCATGTGTCTCGGCTGGCACATCGGCCACTACGCGTACCTACTGGACAAGCTGAAGCAAACGCCGGAAGGCGCCGGCAACGCGCTGGACAACTCCGTTGTGGTCTTCATGCCGGAGGCCGGACACGGCATTCAGCTGAATGACAGCACCAGCAACTTCCAAACCCACTCGGTAGATCGCATGGTGCTACTCGTCGGCGGTCGGGCTGGGGGGCTCGCCCCAGGGCGCCATATCGTGGCGCCCCAAAGCACGCACCCGGGCAATGTGCTGATCAGCGCGATGCAGGCGGCCGGCTACGCAGGCGAGCAATTCGGTGAAGTCACCGGGAAGTTCCCTGGCGTCTTTGGTTGAATACTCAGCGCGCTAGGAACGTTGCCATCCAGACCCGCCACGCCCAGCGTGATCCGTCGAAGAAAGTCTTTGTTGCGGCTCCGGGGACGGGGTTCCTCGCTCGAATGGTTCTTCGGATCCGCAGAGGAGCGGAACTTCGAGGGGCAGCCCCATAAGCGCTGCAGAGCGGCTTGCAATCCGCCACCGCGCCGGGTCGCCGCGAATCCAAGCGAGAGGCCATTGCAAGAGCCAAGCGACGCGCCACCAAGCGCCGACGTAGACGTGGGAGCCTTTCGCCAGAATCGTCGAATTCGATTAGAGTGCAGTCCAGTCGAAGGGATACTTCGGATCCGAAGTACCATTCGAGCCGCGAGACCCCGCCTTTTTTGAAGCAAGTAGCTAGCTGTCGGTCGCGCGCGTTGGGCCGCAGCTAAAGCGTGCAAAGCCGCAAATAGCGGACCATCGGGCGCGGCGAGCCTGGCGACGCGCGACGATTGCCGAGCGGCGATTTGTCACGTTGACGCATGTAGCTCGGGGACTAGTACGAAGGCTCACGGGGAGAACTACCATGTCGTACGTCGATGGATTCGTGGCTCCGGTCCCCAAGGCCAAGCTAGAAGAGTACAAAAAGTTGGCGCAGCTCGCTTCGCAGGTGTGGCGAGAGCACGGTGCTCTGGACTACCGCGAGTGGCTCGCGGACGACGCGCCTGTCGGCGAAGTAACGTCCTTTCCGCGCAGCGTGCAGATGAAGGACGACGAAACGGTCGTGTTCGCGTACATCGTGTACAAATCTCGAGCCCACCGGGACGAAGTGAACAAGAAGGTCATGGACGACCCGCGCATGAAGACGGACCCTGCTTCGTGGCCGTTCGACGGCAAGCGCATGATTTTCGGCGGTTTCGCGCCCCTGTTGGAAGAGTAAGTCATCGGCGCGACGCATTGTAGAAACTTACTGGGGTGCAAGATCTCTGGCGATGTCTGCAGACGCAGCTCGCTCTGACGATCCAGTGCCCTCCGCGCGCCTTGGCGGGGCACGCCTGGTATCCGTACCGGGCGGCCCCGTGAGCGCCCAAGACGTGGAGATCAAGGATCTGGGGCAGTGCCGCTTCCCCTCCCCCGCCATGGCGCACCTCGGCGAAGGAGCCCTGCACTTCGTCGGCGAAGCGGACAAGGTGCTGGTAGACGACCGGCTCTCGCAGCTTCCACTCTCCACCGAGCTGCTCCGGCAATTGCCGGCATTCGAGCTCGCGGGCCCGCGCAACCGCGTCTACTTCGACTCCAGCAAGACGCGCGCCGGCATCGTCACGTGCGGCGGCTTGTGCCCCGGCTTGAACAACGTGATCCGCGGCTTGGTGCTGGAGCTGTGGTTCGGCTACGGCATCAAGCGCATCACCGGCTTTCGCTACGGGTACGAGGGCATGATTGGCCGCGGGAAGACGCCAGATGCGCTCACGCCGGAGACGGTGTCGCGCATCCACCACCAGGGCGGCACGATTTTGGGGTCCTCGCGCGGTAGCCAAGAAGCGTCGCGCGTCGTGGATTCCCTGGAGGCGCTGGGCATCGAAATGCTGTTCGTGATCGGTGGGGACGGCACGATCCGCGGCGCGATGCAGATCATTCAAGAGGTGGAGAAGCGAGGGCTCAAGATCGGCGTCGTCGGGGTGCCCAAGACGATCGACAACGACATCCATTTCATCGACCGCAGCTTCGGCTTCGAGAGCGCGTACTCGTCCTCCGTAGAAGTGATCCGCGCGGCTCGCGTGGAAGCGACGGGCGCCCGCGATGGTATCGGCTTGGTGAAGCTGATGGGGCGCCACTCCGGTTTCGTGGCGTGCAACGCCGCCCTCGCGTCGACAGACGTGGACTTGGTGCTCATTCCGGAGGTGCCGATGAAGCTGGACGGCGATCACGGAGTCTACAAGTACATCGACCGCGTGCTGGACCGGCAAGGCCACTGCGTGATCGTGGTCGCCGAAGGCGCTGCGCAGGACTTGGTGGCGGACAGCACGGGCGCTGACAAGAGCGGGAACGCCAAGCTCGGGGACGTGGGCGTCTTCTTGCGCGATCGCATCACCAAGCACTTCAAGGACGAGGCTCGCGAGGTCACCCTCAAGTACATCGACCCGAGCTACGCCATCCGCAGCGTGCCTGCCTCCCCCTCGGACAGCGTTTACTGCTGGAACATGGCCCGAAACGCGGTCCACGCGGCGATGGCCGGCAACACGGAGATGCTCATTGGCCGCTGGCACGGCCGCTTCGTGCACGTGCCGATGCCGCTGGCGACGCGGAGCCGAAAACAAGTGGAGCCGGGGGATGACGTGTGGACCAGCGTGATCGAAGCGACGGGGCAACCGCGGCAGTTCGTGTGAGCGCCGAGGTTCGCCCCACCACGCGCTGGCCGTGGCTGGCGCGTTACCTCGCGGAGCTCACGACGCCGCGCCAAGTTCTGTGGTGCTACCTGATCTGGTGGTCATTCGTGCTCATCCGCTACTTCGATCCCAGCCTCAGCCTGTGGCTCAGCTCGCTCGGCATCAGCGTGATCATCGGGACGGGTCTGTACCTGAGCACCGCGTACGGCGGCCGCACCCGTACCGCGCTCGAACCCTGGCAGATTGCGCGCCTGTACATGATGCCCTTCTGCGTCTCCAGCTTCGCCGCGCTCATCAAGGGGCACGGTTTTCTGCTCGTCTTCGATCCGAGCCCCGGGGCGAATGTCTCGGCGCTACTGGCGTGCGGTGCGCTCGTCGGCGGCGCAGCCCTGGCGCGGCGGGCGCGCGCCGCCGGCTAGCGGTCTGCGGCCACGCAGCGCACGTAGCGCTCTACGCACTGGAGCTCCGCGTTCGAGAGTGGCTCGTCGGGCGGCATGGGCTCGCCGCAAATCGCTCTCGCAACCGTTTAGCGAAGCTCCGCCCCCCAGGCCGCTCGACGGCCCGAGCCCGTCAGCGCCGGAAGCCGCCTCGGGCTCCGAGCGCTCAAGTCGGCCCCCACACGCCACCGCGCCAGCGAGTACGAGGGAAACCATGAAAGCGCGCGTCCCTCGAGCTCCCATTCCCTCGCCCACGCTACTGGAAGATGGCGCTATGCGCTACGGCGCGCGGCAGCGCGCGTGACGGCCGCGATCTCTTTCAGGGCGCCTGCGGGCACGCTCTCGCCTTCCACCCAGGCCGACAGCGCCGGCTCCCAGGACTTCGACCAGGTCGGGGCTAGGCGCTCGCGCAAGAAGGCCGAGAACAGCTCGTCCAGCAAGCTCGTGAGCTTCTCGATCAGGGCGGTGCGCTCCAGAAACGCGTCGTCCCCTTCTTCCTTGAGCAGCGCTGGGATCGCGCCGCCGCCGATGAGGAAGCGCGGCGCGTTGAAGTCGAAGGCGAAGTCCTGCTCCTTGAGGCGCAGCACCAAGCGGGAACCAACCGGTAGCTTCAGGTTCCGCACTGCCTCGCGCGCCTCGGCGCTGCCAGAGGGCTGCGCGCCGCGCACGGCGACGCGCTCCGCCTTGTCCAGGATGTGCTCGAGCGTGATCTTGCGGTCCAGCCAGACCTCCGCGCTGCCGTGCTCGCCGAGCGTGACCGGCTCGTTGAATAGCTCCTGCCGGAGCCACACCCAGAGCAGCAGCTCCGAACCCAAGAAGCGGGTGGACTCGATGCGTTCGATGAGCGCCGCCTGCTCTTCGCTCAGCTCCTCCTCGGGTTCGTCGTCTTCCTCTTCGTCCTCGCCTTGTTCCTCGTCGCTCGACGCCGCTTCTGCGGCCGCCTTCTCCTGCGCCGCTTTTTCGAACGCGGCCTTGGCCTTGCGGCTCGCGGCGAAGCTGATGGGCTCGAGCCGGTCGAACGCCTTTTGCTGAGTCGCGGAAAGCTCCGAGCGGCCGGCGGCGGCGTAGGGGCTGTCCACCATGACTTCTAGCCCGAACGTCTTTTCGAAGAGCGCCGTGAACTCGTCCGTGGACCGAGCCGCGTGCGTGAAGAACAGCACCGTCCCGGCGTCCAGATCCCACAGCATGTCGAAGGCGCGCGAGGTGGGCAGGATTTTCTTACGCAGCCGGCTGGTCACGCGCAGCTTGATGTCTTCCTTTTCGGCGCGAGAGAGCTTTTCGCGCCCGCTCCTCGCTTTGGCGCGCTGCTCCTCTTCCGCCATTTGCGACCTGAGCAGGACGCTCGGGATACGCCACTTATCCACGCGAAAGCCGAGCTGCACGAAGCGATCGTAGAAGATCTTGTCGGCTTGAAAGTCCAAGTCGAACGGCCGCTCGATGACGCACCAGCCGACTGCCTCCGAAGCTTCGTCCTCCGGGGCCAGCGGCGTGAACTGCCGTAGCCGCACCGAGTCCAAGTACTTCTTTCGCAAATCCTTCGGCGGCTTGCCCTGCACGAACAAGCGCGTGAACGTCAGCGCTCCGCGAGAAACACCCAAGCAAACCTTCCTTCCGTCGAGCCTTAGGGTGCGGAGCCCTTCATGCGCCGCACGTGATCCGTCCACAACCGGGCCTTGAGCCACGCTACGCCTTCGGCTTCCGTACCGACGACGGTATGAAGGCAAGGCATGGGCTGGATCATGAGCACGCCGCGTAGCACACCCCGCATGAGCGGGCTCGGCAAAGCGAAGGCCACGCCGACGACGCGCTGCTCGATGAGCGGGCGGTACTGTTTCATGAACGCGGCCTGCATGCGGACGTGCCGCCCGGGGGTCATCGGCGTATTCGGCATCGTGACGAACACGGCACCGAAGCGAGGCTCCGCCTCCAGAATCTTCGTGTAGTCCGCGAGGTACTGCGCGAACTCCTCGTCGGTCGGACCGCGATTGAAGCGCACGACCACCACCAAGGCCTGCTTGCGATCGATCTCGATGGCCGGCGTCATGCTCGCTCCCCCGGCCGCCCTTCCGTGGAAGGCTCGCAGCCACCTCGGCTCCGCGCGCTAACCAGAACCTTGATCACCGGCGAAGGTCTTGCGCTACGCCGCTTCGGGAGCAAGCGCTGATTTTACAAGCTCGTCGAGATTGAGACTTTTCCAACCCAGAACTACGCTTGGGGGATGGGACTGTACCTGGGTCTGGATTCGAGCACGCAAAGCCTTTCGGCCATGGTCATCGACACGGATACGGGGCGCGTCGTGCTGGACCAGAGCGTCAACTTCGGCGAAGCGCTACCGCAGTATGGCTCTCCGAGCGGCTTCCTGCCCCACGAAGACCCCCGAATCAAGCACGCCAATCCGCTGATGTGGGTCGCAGCGCTAGACTTGCTGCTCGGAAAGCTCAAGAGCGCAGGGACTGACCTGAGCCAAATTCAGGGCATCAGCGGAGCCGGTCAACAGCACGGCTCCGTGTACCTTTCCCAGCGGCTGAGCGATGTCCCAGCCTGGGATATCGCGCAGGACCTCGTCAGCCAGGTGGGCCCTTTGCTCAGCCGTCCCACGTCGCCGATCTGGATGGACAGCTCCACGACCCCGCAATGCGGAGCCATCGCGGAGGCAGTGTCTGGCGACGCGCGCGTCGTATCGATCACCGGCTCACGCGCGGTCGAGCGCTTCACCGGTCCGCAGATCCGCGCGTTCTACGAGCGGGACCCCGAGGCTTACGCGGCCACGCGCGAGATCCACTTGGTGAGCTCCTTCCTTGCCTCCCTCCTCGTGGGTAAGACGGCCCCCATCGATCATGGGGACGGCGCCGGTATGAACTTGCTGGAGCTGGCGAGTGGCACGTGGAGTGCAGAGCTCCTCGCTGCGACCGCGCCCGCTTTGGCGGAGCGCCTGCCGGAGGCGGTGCCGTCGCAAACGATCGTCGGCGAGCTCTCGCCCTACTTCGTTCGGAAGTACGGCTTCCGGGCGGGCACGCCCGTCGTGGCGTTCACGGGCGACAACCCGTCCAGCCTCGTGGGCATGGGCGCCACGGAGCCTGGCACCGCTGTCATCAGCATGGGCACAAGCGACACCGTGTTCGCGGCCATGCGCCAGCCCCTCACCGATCCGCGAGGCTTCGGGCATGTCTTCGGAAACCCCGCTGGCGGCTTCATGTGCCTCATCTGCTTCGCCAACGGCTCGCTCGCGCGCGAGAAGGTGGCCGAGCGCACCGGCCTGACCTGGGAAGCCTTCGAACGCGCCATCCTCGAAGAAACGCTGCCGGGGAACCAAGGGAACTGGCTCCTGCCGTTTTTCATCCCGGAGATGACCCCCAAGGTGCTGTCCCCCAAGGTGGAACTTTACGGAAATTCGCAGTTCACGGCCTGGGAGCAGCCGGCGGCGCTAGCGCGCGCGATCGTGGAGGCGCAAGCTCTCAGTATGCAGCGCCATTCGGATTGGATCGGCGAGCAGCCGAAGGTGATTAGGGTCACCGGCGGCGCCTCCCGAAACCGCGGCATCAGGCAAGTTTTGGCGGACGTGTTCGGCGCGGAGATCCGGTCGCTGTCCGTCGGCAACTCCTCCGCCCTGGGCGCGGCGCTACGCGCGGCCGAGGCGGTAGGCCACGTCCCCTTCTCCTCCCTCTACGAAGCCTTCGCGAGGGCGGACGAAGCGTCGAGCGTCACTCCCCGCGCCGGCGCCACGGACGCGTACGGTGGGCTGCGGCAGAAGTTGGTCGAGCGCTTGGCCGCGCTGGGCGCGTAGATGCAGCCGCCGCCGGACTTACTGGAAGCGACGCCACGGCTGCGCCTGGACGCGCGCCTGTTCGCGGAGACTCTCACGTTCGCGTTCGCGACCGGCAGCTCTCCCGAGGCGTTCGAGCGCGTGCTGCGCAGCTACCAACCCGGCGAGTCGACGTTCGACGCGGAGCTATTCGCGCGCGACCTCTTCGTCAAAGACCTGGTGTCACGTTGCTTGTGCGCGAGCCCGGAGAAGCGCGATCGCTACCCGCTCCTGCAGCGGCCGCTGTTCGCCTTGTTGACGCACCCGAGCACGAATCCGCAGACGCTCGCGTTTCGTCACCAGGTGCTGCGGGCCCTCACCAAGGCCCCCGAGGCGGCAAAGCCGGTAGAGACCGCCTGGGCGGAGATTCGCTACCTTTTCGAGCTGTTTCAGGGGGGGGAGCGCGCGCGGCACGGCGCCGCGGTGATGCGCCGCTTGGATATTCTGCGCGCCCTCAAAAGCACGGTGGACAAGCTGGACGACGCGTTCGCGCCCGCCGTCGGACCGCTCGCTCGAGTGCGTGACTTCACCGCCGCCGTGAAGGCGTCGGAAGGCTGGGCGCACCTGGTGAGCTTGCTGGATTACGAGAGCAACCTCGCCACCGTAGACGTGCGGCTGCGGCTCGGTCACGACGGCGAGATTCGTAGCTTCGCCGTCCAGCGGGTGGAGGAAAATCAGAAGAACCCCTGGTACGTCTCGCCGCTGCGCCGCTTCCTCTCGCGCGCGGCGCTCTTGTTTCGCGGCTTGCACGTCCGCAGCTCGGAGCTACTCGGGCGCTTGGTCGAGAACGTATTCGACGAGATGCAGGACGTCTGGCTCCACCTCTACCAGCTGATGCTGGATTTCGAGGTGTACCTCGCCGCGCTGCGCTTTCGTGCCTTGGCCAGGAGCAAGGGCTTGGAGGTCACGTTGCCCGAGCTGCTCGGGCCGGCGGACGCGACCCAGAGCCGGTTCGAGCGACTCTTCAACCCGTTCTTGCTGCTCGAGAGCGGCGCACCGGTTCCGTGCGACATCGAACACGGCGGAAGGGCCATCACCATCATCACCGGCCCCAATTCCGGCGGAAAAACGCGGCTGTTGCAGTCCGTGGGTCTGACCCAGCTCCTGGCCCAGGCGGGGCTGTTCGTGCCCGCCCGCTCGGCGCGGCTATCGCTGCGGAGCGGAATGTTCGTGTCCCTGGTGCAGCAAGCGGAGGCGGATCAGAGCGAGGGCCGCCTGGGCACCGAGCTGCTCCGAATTCGGCGGCTGTTCGAGAGCCTGCCGCGTGGCGGCCTGGCGATTTTGGACGAGCTGTGCTCCGGGACCAACCCGACGGAGGGCGAAGAGATCTTCCAGCTGCTCATCGAGCTGCTCGGCGAGCTTTCACCGGCGGCCTTCATCAGCACGCACTTCTTGGGCCTCGCGGCTCGGCTCGAGCACGACCGCCCCGTGGAGCTCACATTTTTGCAGGTGGAGCTCGGAGCCAACGGGAAGGCGACGTACCGCTTCACGCCTGGCGTCGCGAAGACCTCGCTGGCGCGGGGGGTGGCGGAGCGGCTCGGAGTCACTCGAGAGAGCCTACGCGCACTGCTGGACCAGCGGCGCGCGGAGTGGGATGTCACCCCCGAGCGCGAGAGCGAGCCGACGAGCTCAGGGCCGCCCCTCGTTGGCAAGAGCGAGCCGGCGTCTTAGCTCGTCCAGCACCTCGCGTGTCTTGCTGCAGCCACTGCGTGTGGCCCCGGTTGCGCGAACTTTCAGCAGCATATCCAGGTCCGCGATGCCGCCTGCCGCCTTCACCTGGACGCTCGCCGGCGAGTGAGCGCGCATGAGCCGAAGGTCCTCGATGGTGGCGCCGGACGGACCGAAACCGGTAGAGGTCTTCACCCAATCGACGCGCAGCTCGCCGCACAGCTCGCAAAGCCGAATCTTCTGCGCGTCGGTCAGGTAGCAGTTCTCGAAGATGACCTTGAGCTTCTGCCCGCGCGCGTGGGTCGGCTCCAGCACCGCCGCGATATCACGCGTCACCGCCTCCCAATCGCCGCTCAGCACCTGGCTGATGTTGACGACCATGTCGAGCTCGCGCGCTCCGTCGTCCAGCGCTTGCTCGGCCTCGAGCTGCTTCACACGAGTAGCTTGCCCGCCGTGGGGAAAGCCAATCGTCGTGGAGGGCAGCACGCTCGAGCCCTCCAAGATTTCGCTCGCCCGAGCCAGGTAGTACGGCACGATGCAGACGGTCGCGACGTCGTACTCCACCGCCAAGCGGCAGCCCGCCTCCAGCTCGTCACGCGCCATCGTCGGCTTCAGCAGCGAGTGGTCGACCATCTTGGCCAGCTCGCGGTAGCTCGGCAGTTCCATGGCGGAAGCTTGCCCACAAAAAGCCGCGAGCGGCAGCCCGGGAGGTCTCCGGTGCCTGCCGCTCGTGACTTTCGGCTCAGTTGGCTACTTGGCCGAGCTCGTGCAAGTCACTCAGGCGACCTCGCTCGAGTGGTACCCACGCTCGCCGTGGTCGCTGAGGTCGAGGCCGGTGACTTCGTCCTCTTCGCTGGGGCGCAGGCCGATAGTGGCCTTGAGCGCATAGCCAAGGATGCAAGTCGCGACCACGGCCATCACGATCGTGAGGCCCATGGCCTTGAGCTGCTCGAGCCAGAGCGTCTTGCCGACGATGTCCTTGAGGTTCAGGTCCAGGTTCGGGTTCACCTCGGCGGTTGCGAAGAAGCCGACCAGGAGCGCGCCCATCGTGCCGCCGACCGCGTGCACGCCGAACGTGTCCAGCGCGTCGTCGTAGCCGAGCGCGGTCTTCAGCTTGGTGCAGGCGAAGAACGGGACGATACCGGCGAGAACACCGATGATGACGGCGCCGCTTGCGGTGACGAAGCCCGCGCAGGGCGTGATGACGACGAGGCCGCCGACCGCACCCGAGCAGAAGCCGAGCACCGAGGGCTTACCGCGAGAGATCCACTCCGCGGCCGGCCACGCCGCGCACGCCACTGCGGTGGCGAGGGTGGTGGTCAAGAAGGCTTGCGAGCCCACGCCGTCCGCCGCGACCGCGCTGCCGGCGTTGAAGCCGTACCAGCCGACCCACAGCATGCCGGTGCCGATCATGGTGAGGACCATGCTGTGCGGCGCAAAGTTCTCTTTGCCGAAGCCCTTGCGCTTGCCAACGATGAGGGCGAGCACGAGCGCCGACCAACCGGAGGACATGTGCACGACCGTGCCGCCGGCGAAGTCGACGGCCTTGATCCCTGCGTTGGCGTTCCACACGCCGTTCATGAAGCCATCCGCGCCCCAGACCATGTGGGCCAAGGGGAAGTACACGATGAACATCCAGCCGACCATGAACAGCATGAGCGCGCTGAACTTCATGCGCTCGGCGATGGCGCCAACGATGAGGGCGGGCGTGATGATGGCGAACATCAGCTGGTACATCGCCCAGACGTTGTGCGAGACCCACCCTGCGTAGTCCGTATTCGGAGTACTCAAGACGTCCTTCAACATGGCGAATTTGGTTCCGCCGAGGAACGGCGAGCCGTGATCGAAGGCCAGGCTGTAACCGATGGCCCACCAAAGGATGGTCACCACACCGGCCAGACCCAAACACTGCGCCATCACGCTCAGCACGTTCTTGCTGCGGACCAGGCCGCCGTAGAAGAGAGCGAGGCCCGGCAGAGTCATGAACAGCACGAGGGCTGCAGACGTCATGATCCAGGCGTTGTGACCGGGGCCCGGCCCAGCGACCAGCGACGCGCGGTCTTTGCCGGCGGCGTCTTTGGCGACGCGCGCGCCGTTGTTCACGTAGGCCTCGAGGTCCGCGATGCGATCCTGCAGAGCCGAGACGTCGACGGCGGCCGGAGCGGCAGCAGCTGCGGGAGCGGCAGCAGCCGGAGCGTCTTCCGCCCACGCTACACTGGCTGGCAAGAGCGCCAGGACGAATAGAAGGAGTAGGAGCAACCGTTTGGACATCTTGGGGTACCTCTGAGAAAGGACGGACTGAACCGTGCCGTGAACGGGGTTTCGGCCAAGCCAGTGGGGATTTCGCCCCACCGGCTCCTGAGTGCGCCAGTGTTAACCCGCTCTATTTTTCTTGAATGTTTCCTCCCGCTGTCGCGAAAAGATCCGAAACCGACTTGTTGGTCGGACCGACGCTTCAGAAACTGTCCAGAAACGGTGTCGAAGTCGCTGCGCAATGAACGCACGGTGGCGCCGGACTTTTCGGATGAAAAGCGAATTGAACGCGACCTCGGCTCCGGCGAGTGGATCTAAACAACCCACTCTGCTCGCTAGTTCGGCAGCGCGTCCTGGATGCGGAACCACAGTGAACGCGTCGTCCCACATTGTCGGCAGCGAAGGCGGGCCTCGCGCAGCCGAGTCCCCTGCCGCGTCACCGCCACGTGCTCGACGATGTCGTGTTTGCCCTCGCAGCGGGGGCACGGCACGGACTCTGCCTGCGCCTCCACGACCGCCGCGCTGACCACTTGCAGCGGCTGCTCGGGCGAGCCGCCGGGCTGCAGCTCGAAGAGCCTTTGGCGAGCGGCCCGGAGCTTGTCCAGGGTTCGCGCAGCTTCGCGCTGCTTGGTGCGAGGTCGCGATTTCTTGGCGGCCATCCCGTAAGGTCAGGATAGCAGCTCGGCCGCGGCTACGGTCGTTCGCAGTAGCCCTGCGCGCAGATCTCGTCGGCTCCGCAATCTCCCTGCACTTTGCATGGCGCGCAGTCGGTCGCGCCCGTGGTCGAGAGCTCGAAGGCGCACGAGCAGGGATTGTCCTGGCGGGCCGGAACGAGCGGGCCTCCGTCCGCGGTTCGGGTGACTCGCATCGCGCACTCCGGGATGAGCCCGCTGGACGCGTACACGTCGAACAGCTTCACTCCGTTCGGGAGCGCCTTCGTACCGGAGAGGTAGCCCACCATCGAGTAAAGCTCGTCGCGAATCGCAGCGTTCTGCGGGTTGCCTTGCTCATCCACCTTGTAGAGCAGGTGCAGGGGTCCCCAGATTGGATAATGGCCGTCCCGCACGTTTTGCTTGTCTTTGGCCTTGTCGCTCGAGTCTGGCGTGACCGCGCAGCCTTGCTTGCTGTCCTGGTATGCGAGCATGCGAATTTGCGCGCGCAGGTTGCGTGAGTCCACGTAGTCCGCGCCAAGGATGCCAAGGCTCGCGTCCGCTTGCTCTTGCGTCGCGGCCGCAGCTTGCAGGGCCGCCGCCACGTCGTCGGAGCTCTTGTTGGCTTTGCCCTTCCACTGACCAGGGGGAACGCCAATCGCAGCCGCGAGCATGACCTGCGTTCCACTGCTGGCGCTGCGCTGGAGGAGCGCGCTCTCGTCGTTCCAAACCGGGCGCCCCTCCGCGTCCAGCACCTGAGCGTCCTTGCCGAAGCCGAACACCAGGTACGCCGCCTGCTGGCTAATCTCACTCAGGCGCGAGTTCGCGGGCACCGCGAACGCCATCGTTTGGATCGGACCGTGCGCGTCGCGAATACCCAGCGAGTCCAGGCTTGCCAGCTCGAAGCCAGGGCAGCTAGGCGCGAAGACGTCCGATATGCCGAGGTCGGCGGCCACGCCCTCCGCGGGCAAGTCGCACGCTTTGGCGGAGCTCGCGTCCCAGTACGTAGCCGAGCTAGGAAGGGGCGCGGGGCCCGTCCTCATGAGCGTGCCGTTGACGATGGCGTCCACCCCCGTACACGACCCGGTCGGCGTGTAGACCACGAACACGTTCTGAAGCGCGAGCTGCTGCGCGATTTGCTGGAGGAATGGCCGCGCGGCGGTCGAGCCGGTCACGTAAAGCACGGCACCTTGCCCGCGAAGCGATTCGCAGTCGGTGCCGGTGGCTGGAGAGCCCGCGCTGCCGCCGCCACCCGCTGAGCCGGCGTTGCTCCCACCGCCGCCAGCGCCAGCGCCGGCGCCGGCCACTGCGGAAGCGGTCGGCGGGAGCTCCGGCAACTTGCCGTCCGATAGGCTCGGCAGCCGCAGGGAGTTGTCGAACAGAACGCAGCTCGCGTCAGTGCAGGCGTTCTCGAGAGTCGTCTGGTCGTAAGGCTCACACCGGTAGCAGCCCACGCCGTCGAACCCCGTGTCGTCCGCGCAGCCAGCGCCGCCCGCATCCTCCCCGGCCACCCCACCGGGCTCCGGAATGCTCCTCGAGCCGCCACCGCCTTGCGCGCCGCCCGGCGATTGTCCGGCCTGCCCCGTCGCGCCGCTCGTAGTCCCGTCGCCCGATGCACCGGCCTGGCCGCGCGCGCCAAAACGATCGCTACCGCTCTCGAGCTGGGTGCAACAAAGCGCGGTCAGCAGCGTGAGGCCTAGCCACGATGGACTCGGAAAGGGTGCGCGAGCGCTCTTCACGAGCTTCGTGTAACAGACGCGAGCTCCTCCCCGAGCAAGAGGCTCCGCGCGTCGCCACAATGTCGCCGCCCTGACACGAGCTGGTTGCGGCCCCTGCCGGCGATAACCCCCAGGATTGATGAAGGCCGGCATTTGCGGGCGTCGCGGCGGCGGAGACGCTCTCGTGACGACGGCGTGATTCCGCCACGGAAATGTTGCGGGGATCTCGCTCAGACGATGTCAGATCCTCCACACCGAGGCGATACGCTGCGCGCCAGCTTGGACCTCTCGTGATGACCGAACCTCTACCTTTCTCCGATCTGAGCGTCGTTCCCGAGTCGCGGAGCAAGCCGATTTCGAGCCGCGGGCTGCGGCTTTTGTGCCGCCTCGGCCAGGGCGGCATGGCCGAGGTACACTTGGCCAATCAAGCTCCGACGGGCGGCGCCCCTCACCTCGTGGTGGTGAAGCGCATGCACCAGCAGCACGTGGACGACCCGGCCACGGTGCGCATGTTCTTGGACGAAGCGCGCTTGGCGCTATGCCTTGCTCACCCGAACATCGTGCGCACGGAGCGGCTCGGCACCTTCGAGGGTCGGCACGGCATCGTGATGGAATTCCTGGAGGGGCAGCCCTTTCACCAAGTCCTACGGCGCGCCTACGAAGCCGAAGCGAGCTTGAGCTTGGACTTCATCGTGCAGGTGGCGATCGCGGTTCTGGACGGCCTTCATCACGCACACGAGCTGAAGGACGTCGTCGGCAATTCCCTGCGCCTCGTGCACCGCGACGTATCGCCGCAAAATCTGTTCGTGACGTACGACGGCGCGGTCAAAGTGCTCGATTTCGGCATTGCCAAGAACTCCATGCAAGATGGCCGGACGCGCACCGGCTTGCTCAAGGGAAAAATCTCCTACATGGCGCCGGAGCAGGCCCGCGGCGAGGAGCTGGATCGGCGCGCGGACCTCTGGAGCCTGGGGGTCGTGCTGTGGGAGGCGGTCACCGGAAGCCGGCTCTTCAAAGGAAGCAACGAAGCCGCGACGCTGCACCTCACCCTCACGGAAGAGGTATCCCCCCCGAGTCAGCGCCGGCCGGACCTGCCGCTCGAGCTCGAAACCATCCTGCTTCGCGCCCTCGAGCGTGACCGCGACCGTCGCTACGAGACCGCGGCCGAGATGCGGGACGACTTGGAGGCCTGGCTCAGCGGTCGGGAGCTCACTCAGGAGGCTTCGCTCTCGCTGGTGATGCGCCGCTTGTTCGCACGCGAGATACGTGAGCAACGACAGCAGGTGCAAGGGCTCTTGCAGGCGCAGCCCGAGCTCGCGGTAGAGAGCAGCCGGACCCTGGTCGCGCCGCTTCTCGGAACCTCCGCCTCTCTCTCCGGCAGCCTGCGCGGCACACAAGTCTCGAGCGTTACCGACTTGATGGACGAGCTTGCACGGCAGCGTCGCGTGACGACGCGCTTACTAGGAGGCCTGATCGCGCTCGTGGCCTGCGCCCTCGTGTTCGGCGTTTGCTGGACTCTCTTCGTGCGTCCGGAGCCCGCGCCGCGCGCGGCCGCGCCCGCTGCCGGCCCGATGGTCCCATCTAGAGAACGGGCGGCAAAAGCCGAAGAATCTACCCCCTTCGAAGCAGGTCCGGCCCTGGTCGCGCGCGTAGAGAGCTCGTCGCCTCGCGCGGTCCGAGTGGCGCCATTCGGGGCGGCGGCGCGGCTCTCGAAGCAGGCCCAGGCCGCCGCGGCCGTCGTCGCGCTGGACCCGCCGTCGCCGGCACCGCAACCGGCCCCCGCCGCGGAGCCCGGCTCGTTGAACTTGGATACGACGCCGTGGTCAGTCGTCAGCGTCGGCGGCCGCGTCCTCGGCCAGACTCCGATCATCGGCGCTTCGCTGCCGGCGGGGACCCATACGCTCGTGCTCAGCAACGCCGAGCAGGGGATAAAGACGACTTATCAGGTGACGATCAGCGCTGGCAAGACCACCGCCCGCCGGATTGGGCTCGACTGATGCTCAGCCATCGACAGCGGTTCCTGGCGCGCACATGCGCGCTCTTCGCGCTCGCTGGTTCCGCCGCGCAGGCGCAGTCGAATCCGCACCTCGCCGAGGCTCAAAAGGCCTACGCCTCCGTGGACTACGAGGCCACTCGCCACGAGGCCACGGTCGCGCTGGAGCAAGGCGGCAACGACCGAGCCGCGACCGCCGAGCTGTACCTGCTGCTCGGAACGGCGGCGGCCGCCCTCGACGAAGCGGACGAAGCGCGCCTGGCCTTTTCGCATGCTCTCGCCGCGAACCCGGGTCTGAGGCTCGACCGCGCTCTGTCACCCAAGATGCGCGCGCCCTACCAGGAGGCGCGCGGTAACGCGATGAGTGCAGACGGCAAGCCGCCGCTCGATCTGGGGCTGGAGCGGCGGGGTGCAGAGCTCGTGCTCACCCTCCGAGACCAGCTCCAAGTCGCGTCCAGCGTGGAGCTTTGGACGCGGACGCGCGAGTCGCAGTCCTTTTCGCGGCGGCGCTACGACCCCGCGAGCGCGCGCAGGGAGCCCCTGCCGAAAGGCCCGGAGCTGCAGTACTACCTGCGCGTGCTGGACCGTCATTCGAACGTGCTTTTCGAGTCCGGCAGCAAAGACGAGCCGCACCGCCTCGCGCTCGGCGTCGCCGCCTCTGCCCCCTACTCGTCCCCCTCTCGCCCGGAGGTGGACCGAACCCCGTACCTGATCACCGCTGGCAGTTTGGCGGTGCTCGGGCTGGCGGCGGGAGGCGTCGCTGGCGCGATGGCTGCGCGCCGAGAAGACGCCGCTCGGGAATGGAACGGGCCTAGTTGCGAGCAGCTTGGAGCCACGCGACGCGAGCAGTGCGGCTCGATCGATGAGCGACGGCGCAATGCGGAGCACCTGGCGATCGGCTTTACCGCTGGCGGCGCCGCGCTGCTCGTCGGAGGCCTGGTCACCTGGCTGCTCGCGCCGTCCGCCCCCGCGAGAGCGGACATGGCGCTCGAGCCCAGCCGAGATGGCGTGATGCTCCGGCTGCGCACCACGCTGTAGCGCCCTAATCCGTGCCCTTGAGGTTCGCCACCGGGTAGAGGCGGTGCGCTACCCGCGCGATGCGCTCGCTCTCCAGCACTGCTAGCACTTCGTCCAGGTCTTTGTAGACGTGGCCGCACTCGTCCAGAGGCGTGCGCTCGGTGTTGCCGACGATACCTCGGATGGGTACCCCGCCCAGCACGCGCTGCACCTCGCGCATTTCGCGATCGATGGCGTCGTGGGACGCCTCCAGCTGCCGTTTGGCTTGCCCCCGGCCCAAGAGGCGCCCCGAGCCGTGATTGACGGAAAACGCGGAAGCGGCCGCACCCGGCTCCGCAAAGAGGATCGCGGCGCCTGCGTACATGGACCCGGGAATCAGGCACGGGTGCCCCGTCTTTTCCCAAGCGGTGCCGGCGAGATCCGGGTGCCCGGCGGGCAGCGCGCGCGTGGCTCCCTTGCGGTGGACGAAGCCGCGCTTGGTGGAGCCGTCCGGCAGCACCAGAGTCTCTTCCTGAACCAAGTTGTGCGAGATCTCGTAGTAAACTTCGCCGGAGACGCGGAAGACGTCTTGCAGCGACTCCTGCACCCCGCTCACGATGATGTGCCGGTTCGCCACCGCGTAGTTGGCGGCGCTATTGTGGTGCGCCCAGTACCGGCGGCCCAGCTCCTCGTCCACGCGCAGCCACGAGTCCTCCCTTCGGTTCTTGGGCAAGCCGCGTAGCTCCGCCCCTTCGTAGAAGAAGTGGTTGGCGGTTTGCCACCCGTAACCGCGTGAGCCGCAATGGATCATCACCCACACCTCGCCGGTGTCGCGCTCCACCTGCATCTCGATGAAATGATTGCCGCCGCCGACGGAGCCGAGCTGCGGCACGACCTTGGCGTACGCCCGCTCGATTGCCTCCAAGTCTGCCGAGTCGTCCACCGGTATGTACTGGCGCTCGCACAAATCTCCGTGGACGCCCAGCGCTTTGGCCCCGAAGCGCAGGATGTCGTTCGCCTTGCGATGCGAGAAGCGCGGCATCTTCCGCGGACGGTGCGAGCCGACGCCCGTCGCGACCCGCTCCTCGACCGCCTGCACCCAGCGGGCGCGAGCCTCCCAATCCGCGACCGCCTCCGCCTTCAAGCCGGGGACGCGCATGTACAGCACGCCGCAGGAGATGTCGTACCCGGAGCCGGCCTGGATGATGGTGTCCTCGGTGACGATGACGCAGCCGACCGGGACGCCGTATCCGGAGTGCGCGTCCGGCATGAGGTAGGCGCCGATGACGCCTTCGTAGGACGCGCCGGCAGCCAGCTGTTGCCACATGGACTCTTCCGTTGCGTCGAACAGAGCTTCGGAAAAGAAAGCGTGCGCGTCCGTGCGCATGCTGCCCGTGCGCGGGAGAACGTAGTGGCTCGGACCCACCTTCTCGGCGTGATACTTGAGGGACATCGCTTCGACCTTCGTGAAGCGTAGCGCTGCAGAACGGCGCGCACCAAAGGCCAGGCGTGCGCCGACCGAGGTAAAAAGCCGCGGGGCTGAGGCCGCGCGAACGCCGCCGAAGGGTCGGTCAGGAAAAGACTTCGATGGAGCGGCGATCCGTAGCGGCGCCGGACTCCTCTTCTTCTTTCGATTCCCTATCTCGCTTTGTGATCTGCCGGGGGTGCCTCGATGCCTCGACGATGAAATCCGCCACTTTGGACCACAGCGCTTCGAATGCGGCGCGATCGAAGCCGGAGGCGCTCGGTAACCAGTCCCCGCCCCAGCTCCGATCGTTCGGGTCGCCCTCGCTCCCAGGAGCGCCGTATTGGCCGACTACGTCCAGGTGATCCCCGTGCGCGACGTGAAGCACGCGGCCCCAGACTTGGGACAGCACCGGCACCACGCCGTCCGTGTCCGAACCGAGGGCGCGCCTTCCCAACCCGGAGTCCAAGGCGGTGAGCTGCGCTTCGGCGAACTGCTGCCGAAGCGCATCGTTGGGCTCGCGGGCGAGCCGGTGTAGCACCCAGTACACAGGGTACATGAGCTGGGTGTAGAGGTTGAGCATCGAGCGCAGCAGGGTTTTGAAGCGCGGTGTCGGCGCGCAGCTGATGACCGAGCCGTAGGCGAGCGGTGGGTCCGCCGTGCACGCGTTGAGCAGATCGCAGCCGGCAGGCGTGAGTTGAAACAGCAGCGCTTGCTCCTGACTGACCTGCTCGAGAAACTGCGCCAGCTCGAGCCGGCGTTCTTCGGACAGATCGTTCAGCAAGCGTTCGTAGAGCTGCTCGAAGGTGCCGCGGTGTCGACGCAGAGGGTCGCGGATCCGCACCACGAAGTAGCCGAGACGCAGCAGGAGCTTGAGCGGGAAGCGGCGGCGCCGCAAAATGAACGACAAGTAGCGCGCGCCGAGTCGGAACACGGCTCGCCCGAGCGGTCTCGTGAAATAAGTGGAAACATTGGTACCGAAGTGCGGGCACGAGACCGATACCAGCGAGCGGATTCGTTCATAATCCGCGATGCGCGCGCGGGTAGGCAGCGCGGCGGTCTGAGCCACCGCGAGCCGCGCGTCCAGGCCGCCGGTGGAGTGACCCACGACGTGGACGTCCCCCCCTTCGGCCGCGACGGCCGCTATCGCCTCCACCACGCTGGCCGCCCTTCGGCGAATGGAGGCCGTCGGCGCGGTAGTCACCTCCACGACGCGCGCGTCCAGACCCGCTTCGGCTAGGCGCGCCTGTAGCAGCGGTTTCACCCCCGCGAAGTAGGTGAGCTCGCCGAGCCGACCGAAGCCGAAGAAGCCTGGCACCAACACGACGTGGGTAGTTGTGACTGTCACTGAGAGGGCTTCGCGTTCGGGCATGTCGCATCCGCCGAGGCGGCTTCCCACGGTGTCGCGGAACGCCACGAGCTACCTTGCCTCGAGAATCCTGCGCTTTCCGCGAGAGTCAGTGTGACATACGTGATAGCTCGAGGGGGTGATTCTCGACCAGCTCAAGGCAGCGACGGCCGAGGCGCACGAGTCGCTCGAGCGCCGGCTGCACCTGGCCCAACATCCCGTGTCGCGGGGGAGCTACTCGGCGTACCTGCGTGCGATGTACGGCTTCGTGGCGCCTCTGGAAGCGGCGTTCGGGCAGTTGCCGCCAGACCTCTCCAAGACGCTGGAGCTCGAGCGCCGCTGCAAAGCGCGGCTCATCCTGCAGGATCTGGAGGTGCTCGCTCCAGGCGACTCCAAGCCCCCTTTCTGCGAGGTTTTACCGGAGCAAGGCACCGCCGCCCGCGCCCTCGGCGCTCTGTATGTCCTGGAGGGGTCGACGCTGGGCGCCCGCTGGCTCCTTCGTCATCTGGCGCCGCTCGGAATCGAAGGCTGTAGCGCCTACTTGAACAGCTACGGAGAGGACCTGGGTGCCATGTGGCAACGAATGCGAGCGGTGCTCCAGACTCACTCTCGCCTGCATCCCGAGCACGACGCGGAGTTGGTCGCTACCGCGCTGCAAACGTTCCAGAGGCTCGACGCTTGGTTCGTGCGCTGCGGCGCCGCGGAAGTGAGCCGCGCCGCTTGAGCTCGCCGCCGCGGCCAGAGCCAGTAACGCTGGCCAACTGCGATCACGAGCCGATCCACATCCCCGGCTCGATACAATCCCACGGCGTGCTCTTGGCGATGGAGGAGCCGGCTCTGCGCATCCGTATGGCGAGCATCAACACGGAGGAGCGCCTCGGCGTTGCGCACGAAGCGCTCCTCGGGCGCACCCTGGACTGTGCCCTGACGAGCGAGAGCGCAGCGCTGGTCGCAGACGTGTGCAAGCGCAGCACGCTGCGCGATCACAACCCGCTCAAGCTGGTGGCGGCGAACGGGGGCCAGGTGTTCGATGGCATCCTCCATCGCAGCGGCGGTTTGCTCGTGGTGGAGCTGGAGCCAGCGACCAGCAGCGACGACCTCTCCTTCGGCCAATTCTACCGCCGAGTCCGCAAGTCCGTCGCACGGCTGCGCGAGACTCAGCGGGTGCTGGACCTGGCGGAGCTGGCCGCGGAGGAGGTCCGCAGCCTGACCGGCTTCGACCGCGTGATGGTCTATCGCTTCGCGCCGGACGCGAGCGGCGAGGTGGTCGCGGAGTCCAAACGCGACGGTTTGGAGAGCTACTTGGGTCTTCACTACCCGGCCTCCGACATCCCGGCGCAAGCGCGTCGGCTCTACACCATCAACTGGCTGCGCCTGATCGCGGATCTCGGCTATCGACCGGTGCCGATTCAGCCCACCCTGAACCCGCTCGACGAAGCACCGCTCGACCTCTCCCACTCGGTGCTGCGCAGCGTCTCGCCCATCCACGTCGAGTACCTGACCAACATGGGAGTGCGCGCTTCCATGTCTATCTCTCTGGTGGTGGATGAAAAGCTGTGGGGGCTCGTCGCATGCCACCACTATGGTCCTTACTTCGTGCCGTACGAGGCGCGCGCCGCCAGCGAATTCTTGGGGGAAGCACTCTCCTGGCAAATCGCGGCCCGCGAGCGCGCGGATACGTTCGAGCAGCGCGCGGCATCTCAACGCGTCCTGGCCAAGCTCGTGGAACGGATGTCGGCCTCCGCTCACCCCACGCTCGACTTGGCGGGGCCGGACTCGCCCTTGCCAGCCTTGGTCTCAGCGGAGGCTTCCGCCGTGAGCTGCGGCGGCAAGCTCGCAAGTACGGGGCCCGTGCCCTCCGAGCGAGCCCTGCGGGCGTTCATCGAGTGGCTGCCTCGGGTGACGACGGACCAACCCTTCGCCACCGAGTCGCTGAAGCTGGACTACCCCGAAGCGCCGGACATTCAGGTGGCTGGGGTGCTGGTCGCTCCCATCTCGTCGGAAGAGAAGCATTTCGTCATGTGGTTTCGTCCGGAGGTGGAGCGCACCATCAACTGGGGTGGTAACCCGGAGAAGACGGTTCAGCTGCGGGACGGCGTGCCGAGGCTCAGCCCACGCGGTTCCTTCGCGCTATGGAAGGAGACGGTCAAAGGCCACTCGGCGCCCTGGCTACCGCATGACTTGGAGGTGGCGCAGCAACTTCGCCAGGGCATCCTCGGAGGCATCGAGCAACGAGCGGCGGAGCTTACCAAGCTGAACGACGAGCTGCGTGCATCCAACTTCGCGAAAGACGAGTTCCTCGCGACCGTCTCCCACGAGCTGCGCACGCCCCTCAACGCCATGCTCGGCTGGCTCACCCTCCTAGAGTCCGGGGAGCTACCGGTCACCAAGCGCGCGCAAGCCTTGGAAACGGTGACGCGAAACGCGCGCGCGCAGGCGCAGCTCGTCGAGGACCTGCTCGACGTATCCCGCATCATCAGCGGCAAAATGCGGCTAGACGTGCAGCCGGTGGACCCGCTCGAGGTGGTGGAGGCCGCGATCGCCACGATGCAGCCGGCGGCGGCGGCCAAAGGCATTCGAATTCAACCCATTTTGGATCCGAACGCGGGCCCGGTCATGGGCGACCCGAGCCGCTTGCAGCAAGTGCTGTGGAACCTGCTCACCAACGCCGTCAAATTCACGCCTCGGGATGGCCGCATTCAAGTTCGCCTGCAGCGTGTCGAGTCCTCTGTGGAGCTCGTGGTGGCCGACTCCGGCTCCGGTATTCGCGCGGAGTTTCTGCCTCACGCCTTCGATCGGTTCCGCCAATCCAACGGCGCCATCAGCCGCAGCCACAAGGGCCTCGGCCTTGGGCTCTCGATCGTCAAGCATTTGGTGGAGCTCCACGGCGGGCAAGTGTCGGTGATGAGCGAAGGCGAAGGTAAGGGCGCGACGTTCACGGTGCGCTTGCCCATCGCCTCTTTGAGGCCGCCCGCACTCGAGCGAAAGGATTCGCTCTCGGCAACGCGCAGCGGCGCGAGCGCGGCCCCCGCCATGCTCGAGCCGCGACCCGAGCTGCTCGGCCTTCGGATGTTGGTCGTGGACGACGAGCCAGACGCGCGAGAGCTGGTGACGACGCTCTTGGAAGGGAACGGCGTGGAGGTGACCGCGGCTGGCTCCGCCGAAGAAGCGCTCGCGCTGCTCCCCCGAATCTTGCCGGATATTCTGCTGTCCGACATCGGTATGCCCAAGATGGACGGCTACGAGCTCTTGCAGAAGCTGAGGCAACTACCGGCGGCGGAGGGCGGGCGCACACCGGCGGTCGCCCTCACCGCGTTCGCGCGCAGCGAGGACCGTTCGCGCGCGTTCTTGGCCGGCTTCGACATGTACCTCCCAAAGCCGGTGGATCCGGCCGAGCTCATGGCGCTCATCATGAACCTGGCGCAGCGTATTCGGGGGGCTTCGGACGGGGAGCGGGTGACCCCGACCGCCGCGGAGCAGCGTCCAGCGCGCGTGCCGGCCGCGGCGCTACCACTCTCGGACCTCCGCGTGCTGGTCGTTAGCGGCGAGGGCGGCACACGGGCCGAGATCGTGCGCACGCTCGCCAACGCGGGCGCGCTCGTCAGCGTCGCCAAAGGGGCGGACGACGCGCTCCGCCAGCTGGACGCGCAAGATCCAGACGTGCTCGTCTGCAGCCTGAGCTTGCCGGACCGAAGCGGAGCCGCGCTCCTGCGCGAGCTAAGGCTGCTGAACGGGCATCGCACGACCCCCGCGGTCGCCCTCACCCGCGCAGACCACCCGGAGGACGCCAAGCACGCCATGTTGAACGGCTTTCAGGCGTACTGCCCGGAGGCAGAGGCGCACAGCGCGCTCGTGTCTCGCATCGCGAAGCTCTCCGCGTGGAGCTACCGAAAGGCGTCCTCGTGACCTCCGGCCTGCACCCGGCAAAAGAGGGTCGGCTGCCCAGCGGCATCCCCGGCCTCGATCAACTCCTGGACGGCGGCTTCGTCACCGGCGCCGTGTACCTCATCATGGGCGCGCCCGGCACCGGTAAGACGACGCTCGGCAACCAATGCTGCTTCTCGCTGCCACGCGGGCAGAGAGCGGTCTACCTTTCGCTGCTCACCGAGTCGCAGTCGCGCATGCTGGCCAACCTGCAGGGCATGGCCTTCTTCGACGCGGCCGCGATCGGCAGCTCCGTCGTTTACGTGGGGGGTTACCTGGTGCTTCGCGAACGGCGCCTGCCAGGGTTGTTCCAGCTGATTAGAAAGGTGGTCGCGGACGAGCAGCCGGCGCTCCTCGTGATCGATGGGGTGACCTCTTCCGTGCGCGAGGGCGACGCGGCCGCGCGTGAGTTCATCGCGGATTTGCAGCTCCTGAGCGAGAGCTCGGGCTGCACCACCTTGCTGCTCGCAAACATGAGCTCCAAAGACGCCAACGCCGCCGAGCATTCCATGGTGGACGGCATGCTGGAGCTGACCCTGCATCGCGCCGGCCAGCGCACGTTCCGCGAGCTCGAGGTACTCAAGTGTCGCGGTGTGAACCACATGCTCGGCGGGCACGAGCTGGAGATCTGCGATGAGGGCGTGGTCGTTCGTCCGCGAACGGAGCTGCTCCTCGCGATGCGCGCCAAGCTCGCGCAGCCCACGGAGCTCGAGCGCGTGTCGACGGGCGTACCCAACTTGGACGTCATGCTGGGCGGAGGGCTCCTGCGCGGCAGCTCCACGATGCTGCTGGGCTTTTCCGGCAGTGGTAAAACCCTTCTCTCCAGTCATTTTCTCGCCGCGGGCGCCGCGCGCCACGAGCCCAGCCTGTACTTCGGTTTCTACGAGTCGCCGGTGCGGCTCGTCGAGGCCGCCGAGCAAGTTGGCCTCCCGTTCGCGCGGCACGTGGAGGACGGCCTGATCGAGCTGCAGTGGCAACCGCCGCTCAGGTACAGTCTGGACGCGCTCGCCGAACGTTTGCTGGAAAACGTGCAACGCCGCAAGGTTCGTCGCTTGGTGATCGACGGGCTGGACGGTGTTCGCCAGAGCGCCTTCCATGCGGAGCGAACGATCCGCTTCGTGACCGCGCTCTGCAACGAGCTGCGCGCCGAGGGCGTCACTTTGGTGCTCACGGAGGAGACGCAGAAGATCTTCGGCCCCGAGGTGGAGGTGCGCATCGAGGGCGTATCGGCCCTCGTCGACGGCATCTTGCTCCTCGAGTACCTAGACCTGGACTCGGAGCTGAAGCGCCTGATCTCGATCGTGAAGCAGCGTGGCAGCGGCTACGAGGCCGCGGTGCGGGAGCTGCTCATCACCGAGCAGGGAATCACCCTGGCGGATGACTCGGAAAGCGCGGCTGCCATCATCAAGCACGGCCGCGAGACGCGTCGAGGGCACCGCGACAGCCCTGCCGGCCGCCGCGACACCCACGGCTCCGGGCGGTAGTGGTCTGCAATTGTGCAGCTCCAGGTGAATCTCGAGGAGCGGACGCCGCCGCCCCTGCGAGCACACGCCTTGCAAACCCGTGGGTATGAACGCCCGCGAGGCGTGTTGCACCAGACCCCAGGAGTCCAGCGAAACGAGCCCTGCCGCGGGCTCGAAAGGCGGTGGCATGTCCGTGCGTTTCCTCTGTATTTGCGCGTCATTCGTCGCCTCCTCCGTTGCGTGGAGCCCGCCGGCCGAGGCTCAGTTGCCCCTCCGCTACGGTGTTACGAGCGCGCCTCGCGAAGCAGATCCGCGCCGTGACGCGAACGCGGAGCGAGCAGAGGACGTTCGCAAGACCTGGATGCTGTCCCTGGAGGCGGTGACTCATGCTCCGGTGGACATGGGAGCCCAGCTGGGGCTCGAGACGCCTCAAGGGTTCCGCGCATCCGCTGGCTACGGCTTCGTACCCGGAGGCTACATGAGCCTCCTTACCGGCATCGCCGCGAACGCCAGCGGGGATTCTTACGCGCGACCGCTGCTGGAGGACGCGCGCTACTCCGGAAAAACTTGGCGCGTGCAGATCGGGCTGCGCCCTTTCCGCAAGCTCGGCCTCTACACAGATGTCGGCTACTCGCGCCTGAGCGCGCGCGGCGATTGGGACCTCGCCTCCAGCGGCGTTCCGCAGCTCGCGGCGCTGGGCGGAGGTTACCAAGCCCGCACCACGCTAGACCTATGGCTGCTCGAGATCGGGTACCAAGGTCAAGTCGCGGACCGACTCGTGCTCGGCGTCGCCCTCGGCTGTATGGGCACCTTCGGCTCGTCCACGAGCATCGTCGCGGTGGACGGCGCGCCCACCGACAACGCCATCCTCACCTCGGCCGCGAGCCAGGCAGACGCGGCCCTCCGCAGGTACGGTTACGTGCCGACCCTCACGCTACGCCTGGGCTTCGACTTGATCTAAAAGACGAGAAGCTCACCTTCGTTGGCGACGAGCGGACGCTCTTCACCCAGCTGAAAGTCCGTCTCTATCTCCACCTCTAGCCAGACCAGCACCTTGCCGGCCGTGCTCTCGAACACGACTGGATCCACGTCCGTGCGAGGTAGCGGCGACAGCTTCACTCCGCGGAGCACGACCGGCGTGCTGAGCGCGATGGTCGCGCCGCGCGCCAGCAGCTTGGCCTTCAGACGACCGACGAGCTGGTTGGCAAGCTCACCGACCCAGTCTCGGGCTCCCGCGTCGCTCGGCGCCGCTTCCTCCACCGTGCCCTGAGGCGCAGCGAGCAAACAGGTACCTCGCACCGAGTCCCCCACGAAGCCCATGACGCCGGAGAACATGACTTCGTCCGACTCCACCCAACCGTTCGTAGGGCGTAGTGTGACACCGTACGCCTGCATCAGCTCCACGCAGGCCGACCCCGCCAAGGCTTGGATAGCTTGCGTCGTTTCTGATCGTTCGACGAACATGCTGTCCTCTCTCAACGCGCCAGTTTGTTGGTGGCCATGAGCAGCATCTCTGGCTTGACCGGCTTGATGAACCATCCCTTGGCGCCCGCCTTCTTGGCTCTCTCGATGAGCCGATCTTCCGCTTCCGTGGTCATGAGCAGGACCGGAATGTCCGCCGTGACCGGGTTTTGACGTAGCCGCTCCAGCATATCCAGGCCGTTCATGACCGGCATGTTCACGTCCAGAACCAGGAGCGACACATCTGGATTCTTGATTGCAGTAGCTAGACCTTCCGCGCCATCGCGCGCTTCGAGGACCGTGAAGCCGGCCTGACCGAGGGTCCGGCTGACTTCCAGGCGAATCGTTTCCGAGTCATCGACGACGAGTACCTTTTTCACGCTTCCTCGTAGCTAAGGTGGAGATCAAATATTACGGCGCCGACCCCCAAAAGTTGAGGGGGTATTCATTAGCGGCGCCTTTGGTCGTGATACCTATTAGAGCACAGCACGTTGCCCGCCACACGCCAGCCTCCCACCGAGCACAACAGCTTCCCGCGCAACGGGCCGCCGGGCGCGCTTCGCCCGCTGCTGGACGCCCTCGTTCAAAGCTCCACCGTCGAGCTTTTTCAATCACGCGGCATCGCAGTCGCACCCTTACCTTCATCGGTCGGCAACCCACATCAACCGACGTACTACTCGATCGCGGGCGTGGTCGCGCTCTCGGCACCGAAAGCAAACGGCAGCATCTCGCTCTCCTGGGCGGATCCGGTGTTCTCGCTGTTCACTCCGCCCATGCCGTCTTCCACGCTCGGCGCTCGAGACCTGCTGCGCGAGCTAACGAATCAGCTAGCGGGGCGCGTCAAGAATCGTCTGTTGAACTTCGCCCTCATGCTCAGTATCGGTGTACCGAGCGTGCTCAGTGGGCAGGCGCTCGAGCGCCAACGCCCGCGGCTCGAAGCGGAGGTCGTGTACCTGTTCCGCACCCTCCGCGGCGAGATCGTCGTCACGTTGGACCTCCACATCGATCCGGACGCGCTGAACTACTCGGGTACGAGCCGGGTCGCCAAAGAAGGCGAATTCATCCCCTTCTGATCGCGCCGTTCACGGCCGCCGCGGTCGCCCCAAGCTCCGCCCTCCGTCGCACGCACAAAACCAGCGAGGCCCGGCTCCAGGGGAGCCAGGCCTCGTCTTTCACGCTACGCCGGGGCGCAGCGCGCTGTGGTCAGCCGGCGATGCGCTTCACCAGGTCGATGCACTTGTTGGAGTAGCCCCACTCGTTGTCGTACCAGGCGACGACCTTCACGAAGGTCTTGTCGAGCTGGATGCCGGCTTCCGCGTCGAACACGGAGGTGCAGGTCTCGCCCACGAAATCGGTCGAGACGACCTTCTCGTCGGTGTAGCCGAGGATGCCCTTGAGCTTGCCTTCCGAGGCCGCCTTCATCGCCTTGCAGATGTCGTCGTAGGAGGCTTCCTTGACGAGCTCCACCGTGAGGTCGACGACCGACACGTCGCTCGTCGGCACGCGGAACGCCATGCCGGTGAGCTTACCGTTCAGCTCCGGGATGACCTTGCCGACGGCCTTGGCCGCGCCCGTCGACGACGGGATGATGTTCTCGAGGATGCCGCGGCCGCCGCGCCAATCCTTCTTGGAGGGGCCGTCCACCGTCTTCTGCGTCGCGGTGGCGGCGTGCACGGTCGTCATGAGGCCGCGCTTGATGCCGAAGCTGTCGTTCAGCACCTTGGCCACCGGGGCGAGACAGTTGGTGGTGCAAGAAGCGTTCGAGACGATCGCCTGACCGGCGTACTTGTCGTCGTTCACGCCCATCACGAACATCGGCGTCTCGTCCTTGGAGGGAGCGGAGAGGACGACCTTCTTGGCGCCAGCGGCGAGGTGCTTCTCTGCGCCCGCTTGGTCCAGGAAGATGCCGGTGGACTCGATGACGTTGTCCGCGTTGACCGCGCTCCAGTTGAGCTTGGTCGGGTCCGTCTCCGCCGTGCAACGGATGGTCTTGCCGTTGACGACGAGCTGGCCGTCCTTCACCTGCACGTCGCCCTTGAAGCGGCCGTGCACGGAGTCGTACTTCAGCATGTACGCGAGGTAGTCGACCTCGAGCAGATCGTTGATGGCGACGATTTCTACGTCACCGCGACCGATGGCAGCGCGGAACACCATGCGACCGATGCGGCCGAAACCGTTGATACCAACCTTGATCGTCATCTTCTTCGTTCCTTTTGCTTTCGTGAGGTCTGTTCAGCTCGAGACCCGGCTTATACAGAATCTGCGCCGGGTTTCCAGCTTCTCTGTTTGGACCTGGACCGGGCGGGGCCGAGCGGGACTTGCCTAGCACCGGTTGCACGCCGCGCCCACGAGCGGGCGGTCGCCGCACTGCGCCAGCGAAATTGACGGGGCATTTCCTCGACCATCCCGGCGGCTGACACGCCGAGGAAACCCGAGGGGGAAGTGCCACCCGGCGTTCGCAGCCCGAGCGAGAGCCGCGGATCGACTGGCGCGTGGCCGCCAGCGCCGACCGGCGGCCATCCACTTGCGTAGCTACGGCCGCGTTTTCGTCGCCGTTTCTCGCTGGCACCCCCCTTGCTGAACGGGAGCTTCAGAAGGGCCTCACCCAACATGACTGAAGCAAAAAAACCATCCAAACAAGACGCCATTCGCGAAGCAGTGGCGGGCATCGAAAAGACCTACGGCCATGGCGCGATCATGCGCCTCGGCGAGCGCGCGGTGGAGCCCGTGCAGGTCATCCCAACCGGCAGCCTCGCGCTGGACGAAGCGCTCGGCGTCGGCGGCTTCCCGCGTGGGCGAATCGTGGAGATCTTCGGGCCGGAGTCTAGCGGTAAGACGACGCTGACGCTCCATGCCATCGCGGAGACGCAGGCGTCCGGCGGCGTGGCCGCGTTCATCGACGCCGAGCACGCCTTCGATCTGCGCTACGCGCGCGGCATCGGCATCGACCTGAAAAAGCTGCTCGTTTCGCAGCCCGATTGCGGCGAGCAAGCGCTGGAGATCGCGGAGGCGCTCACCCGCTCCGGCGCGGTGGACCTGATCGTGATCGACTCGGTAGCGGCCCTGGTACCCAAGGCAGAGATCGAGGGAGACATGGGCGACGCGCACATGGGCCTGCAGGCACGGCTGATGAGCCAGGCGCTGCGCAAGCTCACCGCGATCGCGAGCAAGACTTCCACCACGCTCATCTTCATCAACCAGTTGCGGCAGAAGATCGGGGTGGTATTCGGTAACCCGGAGACGACCACCGGTGGCAACGCGCTCAAGTTCTACTGCAGCGTCCGGCTGGACGTGCGGCGCATCGGCAAGGTGCAGCTCGGCGAGAGCCTCGTCGGCAACCGCACGCGGGTCAAGGTCGTGAAAAACAAGGTCGCCCCTCCGTTCACGGAGGCCGAGTTCGACATCCGCTGGGGTACCGGCATCGATCAGGGTGCGGACTTGGTGGAGACCGCGCAGAGCTGCGGCGTGCTGGAGAAGAGCGGCTCGCACTTCACTTTCGGTGGCAAGAGCATCGGCCAGGGGCGCGACAAAACACGCGACAACCTGCTCGTCGACCCGGAGCTGTACGCGGCCGTGCGGGGGGCGACCATGGCGGCGCTGCCCTCGCAAGAGCATCGCATTCAGAAAGCGAAGGCGGCTTGACGGTCTCGGGGCGGCGCCTGGGTCCCGCGTGGTGCCGCTACAAGCACTCCGGCTTGAACTTCTTGATGCCGCCCGCGTAATAGAACGGCGGGTCGCACGCACTCTCCGGCGCCTCGGCAGTCGCCGGAGCCGCGCTCGCGCTGGCCGGAGGCACATTCGGGCTGGTGGCAGGCGCGCTCGTCCCCCGGGGCCGCGGCAGCACGATCGGAGCCGCGCTCGGGACGAGGCCGGCCGAAGCCGGAGCAACGAGCGGGGAGAGGGCGGTGACGATGCGAACGTCCGCGTCGAACCGCACGCTGGTCTGCTCCGCCTGGAAGCCGGGCGCGCTGATCGTCACGAGGTGGGTCTTCGCATCGTAGAGCGGCGTGCCGGCGTACGGGTTCGACACGGGCACGTCGTCCACGCGGATGCGCGCGGAGTCCGGGCGCGCCTGGATCCAGACCGACACGCTGCGCGGCGCCGCGAGAGTCGCCCGAGGCAGGGGCCCTTCTTTGGAGCGCATCCCCCACGCCACCAGGGCGATCCCTAAAAGCAGGAAACCAAGCGCTACCATCCACGTTTTAGCCGGCGGCGCGCCCGTGGGTACGTTGCGCGAGGCAGTGAGGCTGGTGCGTGAGGGCGCCGCGCTTCGGCTCGCGGACGGCGCAACGGTGGTGTGGGATCGGCGCCCGAGCTCGAGCTCGACACGTAGCGCGATGTCTTCGCGCTGCCGGGCGAAGCGCTCGTTCATGAAGCGCGACAGCTCACGGGCGGAAGCGTAGTGCGAGCGCGCCGCGAGGTACTCTTCGAGCGCTACCTCGAGCTCGCGCGCGGTTTGATAGCGCGCGGTGCGCTGAGGAGCGAGCGAGCGCTTGCAGATGGCCAGGAGCTCTGGAGGGATGGGCTCGTGCTCGTTCTTCGGCTCCGGGATCGCGCCGGCGAGCACGCGATTCATGATCGCTGCGTCCGGCAAGCCCTTCCACAGCCGAACGCCGCTCAGCGCCTCCCAGAGCATGACGCCCACCGCGAACACGTCTGCGCGCCGGTCCACCTCTTCGCCGGCGACCTGCTCCGGCGGCATGTAGCGCAATTTGCCCTTCACGACGCCGGTCTCCGTTTCGACGGTCGAGCCTGCGAGCTGCGCGATGCCGAAATCCAGCACCTTGACGACGCCCTCGTAGCTAATCATCACGTTGTGAGGCGACACGTCGCGGTGCACGACCTCGAGCGGTGCGTGGTCGTGTCCTCGGAGCTCGTGCGAGTAGTGCAGCCCGGAGAGGACGTCGGCCAAGACGCGCAGGTGGAGCTCCAACGGCAGCTTCGGGTCGCTCACTGCGAGGACCGCGTCCAAGGTCTGGCCCTCGATGTACTCCATGACGATGGTCGGAGTCACATCCTCGAACACCTCGTAAACCTGCACGACGTGGGGATGGTTGAGCTGCGCCGACAGCCTCCCCTCGGTCATGAACATCGCTCGGAAGTCCGAATCCTGCGCGTAGATGCTCCTCAGCTGCTTCATGACGAAGAGCTTCCGGAAGCCCTCCGGCCCGCCAGCCACCGCCAGCGACACGTTGGCGGTGCCGCCTTGCCCGAGCTCGAGCAGAGTGCGGTACTTGCCCGAGCTCGAGCCCGCCGCTGCGGAGGTCTCGAACATGGCAGCAGACGCTAGTTTCAGGCCCCAGCGGGCGCAACGGCCTTACCCCGGCGGCGAAATTTTGCAAGGTTAAGCCGGTTTTTTAAATGACCGCGACGCTACGGGGCGCTCCTGCTGCTACTAGTTGTCCCCTGCGATGAAACGCTTCTGGCTCGCGCTCGCATTCACGGCCGTGGCGTGCTTCGGTCCGGACGACAACGTGCTCTTCGAGCGCGACGTGCCCCCGGGGCCAACCGGCGGTAACGAGGCTGCTTCGGGGTCGTCGTCCGGCGCGCAGTCTGGAACCGATTCCGGTCAGTACGTTTCGGGCGCTCCCGGCGGCGGTACTTCGGGTGCCAGCGCAGGTAGCTCGCCAGTAGCCGGCAGCGGAGGCACCGTCAGCCCCGGCGGGAGCGGAGGCAGCGGAGGCAGCGCGCCCCCCACTCCCGTGGTGGAGAGCTGCGACATGGTCGCGGGCTCGGTCGTGTCTCCGCTCAACGGACACTGCTACCGCGTGAACGAGGCCGAGCTCACGTTCGCGGAGGCGCAGGACGCCTGCATGCGAGCCGCCGGCCACTTGGTGACGATCGCCTCGGCCGACGAGAACGCCTTTGCGCGGGACCTCCACGACGGCGAGCATTGGCTGGGCGCGAACGACCAGCTGGCGGACGACGCAGCCGGAGTCGGCACGTACGTTTGGGTCAGTGGGGAGCCTTGGGAGTATTCGGACTGGGAGGACGGGCAACCCAACGCCTTCGAGGTCGATTGCCCTATCGATGACGACTCGGACTGCTACGAGCACTGCGCCTTCCAAACCGACGAAGGTGACTGGAACGATCGTTCGTGCTGGCACACCATCGTCTCCATTTGTGAGTGGGACGTGGCCGCGGTCCCGGGCGGCGTCGGCGGAGCCGGTGGAGAAGGCGGCGCGGGTGGCGCTGCCGGCGCGGGTGGCGCTGCCGAGCCACCTCCGAATCGGCCCAACGGCCCGAAGTGAGGCACGTGGCCGGGCCCCCGCGGCAGCGCGTGGGTACCGGGACGAAGGCGCAGTCAGGCAAGAAAGCCGTGGTTCCGGTCACTTGCTTTCCAAAGTGTTGCTCGGCAGGGTAAGAAAGCTCAATTGATCCGAGGGCAATGCCGACCCTGAGCTCGAGCATCGTCAAGCACAACGTGGCCTCCGTGCGCGACGTCGAAGAGGCGCTCGCGCGCCAAGCCATGTACGGCGGCGATCTCGTCACGAACCTGCTGGAGCTTTCCGCGGTGAGCGAAGCCGCGCTCGCCAAGACCTTGGCGGAGACTTACGAAATCGCAGCCGCTCCTGCCGGCGAGCTACCGGAATCGGGGATCGAGGTGTTGCGGCTGGTGCCTCGGGATTTGGCACGCCGTTTCCTGCTGTACCCGCTCGAGCGCGAGGGGGACTCCTTGCTGGTCGCGGTCGCGGAGCCTCTTCCGAACGAGGTCGAGAGTGACTTGAGCTTCTCGCTCGGCTTGCGCATCGAGCAGCGGGTCGGCCTCGCGGTGCGTATTCGCCAGGCCCTCGCGCGCGACTACTCGCTCGGCTTGGACTCCCGCGCGGAGCGCATTTTGGCCAAGCTCGGGGGCCTCCCGGACCCGAACCCGAGCGTCGTGCCGCCGCCGGAGCAGGCGCCGCCCGTGCTCGCAGACGTGGCTCCGGAGCCCGCCCCCGTCGAGCGCGGGGCGCGACGCGGAGGAATCGATCTCACGAGCTTGGCGGCGCGCAAGGATCCGAAGCCGCGTCGTCTCGGGCCGTACACCGCGGTCATGGCCGAGCGCGACCTGCTGGAAGCGGCGGACAGCGACGACGTGCTGCGCGCTTTCTTCGACTTCGCGGCGCAGTACTTCGACTATGCCGCGCTCTTTGCGGTCCACGGAGACTTGGCGGAAGGCCGCGACGCGGCGGGGGCAGGCGCGCCGCGCGGCCGCGTGCTCTCTCTCGGCATTCCCTTGGATTTGCCGAGCGCGCTGTCGCGTGCGGTCGCCGCGGATCGCTTCTCGCTCCTGCGGCTCGGCACCGGCGGTCTGGACGGCGCGTTGGCTCGCGATCTCGACCGGCGCCCGGGGCCGCAAGTCTTGCTCTTGCCGATCCGCGTGCGCAGCCGCCCGGTGCTGGTGCTGTACGGCGACCACGGCCATCAAGACGTGCAGCTCGATTCGATCGGGCAGGTGATCTCCTTCGTGCCCCGCGTCTCGAGCGCGCTCGAGCGGCTGATCTTGAAGCGCAAGCAGCGCGGCGGCGGCGGCTCGCTTCCTCCTCAACTGCCGACGCGGCCGCGAGCGGCCCCTCTCCCCCGCCCGGAAGAGCGAGCCGCTGCGCTCGCTTCCGCTCTGGGAGTGGACGAGATGTCGCTCGGCGGAGGCAAGCTGTCCAAGGTGAGCGACGTTTCGTGCGGCGCGAGCGTGCTCGGCG
>SECP01000003.1 GCA_004193285.1 Myxococcales bacterium
GTGGTGGGGGCGCCGCTCGTAGGGGCGGCGGGGTCCGCGTCTTGAGCATGCTGCTTCTGCATCAGAAGAAGTTGCCGATGGTGAATTCGAACTGCGAGGCCTGCTCGTAAGAGAGCGGCTTGAATGGGTAACCCCACTCGAACCGTAGCGGGCCCAGCGGCGAGAACCAACGGAAGCCGAACCCGTACGAGGTGCGCAGGTTCTTGAGGCTAGAAACCCCGTGGAAGCACGGGCTCGTGACCTCGTTCACGATGCCGGAGGCGGCTCGGCAGTAGTTCTCTTCCAAGTTCCACGCGTTACCGGCGTCCGTGAAGAGCACGCCCTTGAGCCCGACGGACTCCACGATCGGGAACTCGAGCTCCAGGTTCTGGTAGTACTGCAAGTTGCCGCCGATATTGGCGCCGTTGGTGATCGGCGCGCTATTCGGGTCGGTGGAGCCAGTCAGCGGCAGGCGCGGGCCAATGCTCCGGAAGTCGAAGCCGCGGAGGTCGTAGATACCGCCGAGGAAGAAGCGCGCGAAGATGGGCACGCCGTCTTGCGAGGGGCTCGTCACGTGCCCGAACTCGGTGTTCAGCTTGAGCACGAAGTTCCAAAACACCGGGTAGTAGAAGCGACCGGTGACCTTGTGGCGAATGAACTCGTTTTCCGAGCCCAGGTACTTGCCGGCGAACTCGGTGGAGGCCGAGACGTAGATGCCCTTGGTCGGGAAGAGGCGGTTGTCGCGGGTGTCGAACGTCAGGCCCGGACGGATGCTGCTCGTGAAGCCGTCGTTGAAAAGGTTCGCTAGCGGCAGGCGCTGAAAGACGCTGATGCTGCTCGTCGTGCCGAGGAGGGGCGGCGCGCGGTCCGTCGACACGGTGTCGCGCGACGCGGTGTAAGAGATGGACGCGTACAGCTCCGGCGCGATCAGCGGGTAGCCGAGCGTCACCGAGCCTCCCAAGCTCGCCTGCGCGAAGTCCCGGTAGTACCGCTGCTGGTCGTACAGGTTGATGCTGGCGTTGAAGAGGCTGTCGAGAAAGTAGGGCTCGAAGAAGCTGATGTTCACGAGCTGCCGCAAGCTCGAGAACTGCCCTTGCAGCGACAAGCTCTGCCCGTTGCCGAACAGGTTGGCCTGCTGAATCTGAGCGGTCGCGATGAAGTTTTCGACGCTGGAGAAGCCCGCGCCGACCTGGAACGTGCCGGTCGGGCGCTCCGCGACCTCGACGTAGACGTTCATCTTGTCCGGCGCCGAGCCCTGCTCCATCGAGATGTCGACGCGCTCGAAATAGCCGAGAGCCGTGACGCGGCGCTTGCTCTTGTCCAGCTTGGTCTCGTGGAAGAGGCCGCCTTCGAACACCTCTAGCTCGCGCCGGATCACCTTGTCGCGGGTCTTGCCGTTGCCGCGCACCTCGATGCGCTCGAAGTGCACGAGCGGGCCGCGTACCACCGGAACGAATACGTCCACCTCGTTGGTGGCCGGGTCCAGCTGAGTCTGCGGGTTGGCGTCTACGTTGGCGTAGCCGTTGTCGCGGTACAGCGTGCGGATGGCCTGCAAGTCTTCCAGCAGGGCCGCGCGGTTGAAGTAGTCGCCGGCCTTGGCGCGCACCATCATGCGGAGGTTGCGGCGGCCGCCGATGGGCTCCACCTCCTTGCCGTCTTCGCCGCGCTCGTACACGCGCAGCTGGCGGATCTTGTAGCGCGGGCCCTCGTCGATCGTGATCGTGATCTCGATGCCGGTGCGGTCCGGCGTGAGCATGACTCGCGGGGTGCTGACCGCGACGGCCAGGAACCCGCGGTCGTAGTACATGGCGCTGATGACGGCGATGTCGCGCTCGAAGGCGTCCTGCCGGAAGGGGCCGCCGGAGCCGAAGGCCAAGAGGCCCGGGTTGCCGATGAACATCAGCGAGCGCAGCTCTTCCGTGGAAATGCTCTCGTTGCCGATGAAGGTGACGCGCTTGACGCTCACCTGACCCTGCTCACGGATCTTGAACTTGACCTCGACCTCGTTGTTCTTCTGAGGAACGGTCTCGCTCTCCACCTCTGCCAAGAAGTAGCCCTTCTCGGCGTACATATCGCGGATCTTCTGGATGCTCCGGCGAATGGCGGGGGGGCTCAGGATGGTGTTGGCTTTGAGCTCGATACCTTCCTTGAGGTCGTCTTTGTCGATCTCGTCGTTACCCTCGAACGTGACCGCGTTCACGCTCGGCCGCTCGCGCACGACGAAGCGCAGGATGACGCCCTCCTGCAGCCGCTCCAGGTCCACCTCGATGTCGTCGAAGAAGCCGGAGCCGTAGAGCTCGCGTACGTCTTGCGTCAGCACCTCGGGCGAGAACTCCTGACCGGTTCGCTCGCGCAGGTACGTGACGACGTCCTCCGGAGTGATGCGGCGGTTGCCGGCGACCACGATGCGCAGGATTGGCAAGCCGCGCGCGAGCTCGGCTTCGCTCTGCGGTAACGGCGCGGGCGGCTGCGCGGTACCAGGAGCTTCCGGCAGGCCTTGCGCGCGCGCCGCCGTGGGCAGAAGCAGCGCGAACAGGACGGCTAAGAGGGCGACGAGCTTCTGCACGGAGTCGAGGTTTCTCGGGAAGACTGCGGTAGCAAGGTGGGGCGCGGAGGCCCCTCGGTTACGAGGCGGGGCACCCGCGTAGCCCAGACCAGCGCGGCCCTCAAGCTGGGTCATGGGTTGCGATGAAATCGGCAAAAATCGTGGGAATTTCGAGAGTTGCTGGCGGAGCGAGGGAGCCGACCGCCGCGACGCCGCGGGGAGGGCGAGCGCGCGGTGCGGCCCATGGGCCAAGCATCATACGTCTAGGTCGGCGGCTTCGTCGGCGCGGTCCATGATGAAGTGAAAACGCGCAGAGGCGTCCTTGCCCATCAGCTCGCCGACGATGCGGTCCGTCTCGAGCGCGTCTGCGATGCCCACCTTGAGCATGCGGCGCGTCTTGGGGTTGAGAGTCGTCTCCCACAGCACCTTGGGCATCATCTCGCCCAAGCCTTTGAAGCGCGTGATCTCGGGCTTGGCGTTGCCCTTCAGCTTCTCTTTGAGGAGCCGGTCGCGGTCCTGGTCGTCGCCGGCCCAGTACGTCTCTTTACCGATATCGATGCGGTAGAGCGGCGGCACCGCGACGAACACGCGGCCATTCTTCATGAGCTCCGGCAGGTGGCGGTAGATGAACGTGAGCAGGAGCGTCGTGATGTGATGGCCGTCCGAGTCCGCGTCCGCAAGTAGCACCAGCCGCTGGTAGCGCAGCCGCGACAGATCGAAGCTCTGACCGATTCCGCAACCGAGCGCAGTCACCAGATCCGAGAGCTCCTTGTTCTCCAGCACCTTGCCCAGGGCGAGGCCCTCGGTGTTCAGCACCTTCCCACGCAGCGGCAAGATCGCCTGCGTGTTCCGGTCCCGACCCTGCTTCGCGGAACCGCCGGCGGAGTCACCTTCCACGATGAACAGCTCGGTGCTCTCGCGGTTGCTCGACAAGCAGTCCGACAGCTTTCCCGGCAGCGTGAGGCGGCCGCTCGTGGCCGTCTTGCGCGAGACGGAGGCCGAGGCGGCGCGCGAGGCTTCCCGCGCCCGCGCGGAGAGGATGATGCGGGCCACGATCTGCTCGGCCACGCTGCGGTTGCTATTGAGCCACTGCTCCAGCGCCGGGCGCACCGCGCCGTCCACCCAGGACTGTACTTCGGGGTTGTTGAGGCGGTCCTTGGTTTGACCCTGGAACTGCGGCTCGGCGATGAACACGCTGAGCACGCCCAGCATGCCTTCACGGATATCCTCGACCGTGATGTTGACGCCGCGCGGCTGCAGGTTGTGCGTGTCGATGTAGTTGCGCACGGCCTTGGCGATGCCGGCGCGTAAGCCGTTCTCGTGCGTACCCCCGGAGCCGGTGGGGATGCCGTTGACGAAGCTCTTGACCGCTTCCTCCGTCGACTCGGTCCACAGGAACGTGGCCTCGATGCGGGTGTCGCCGTCTTTGACGATGGTGAAGGGCGGCTCGTGCACCGGCTTGCGCTGCGTGCTCTTGGTGAGCTGGCGCACGTAGTCCACGATGCCTTCGGGGTGGGCGAACTCGTACTTTTGACCGCCGGGCTCGTCGTTGAAACGAACCTTCAGCCCGCGGTGCAGAAACGCGGCGATTTCCAGGCGCTCGCGGATCGTATCCGCGGAAAAATCGATGCGGGGGAAGATGGTCGGATCGGGCTTGAAGAACACGCTCGTGCCGGTGCCGCGCGCGGGCCCGACTTTTTGGAGCTTGGTCGTGGCTTTGCCGACCTTGAACTCCATCTGCCACTCCGCTCCGTCACGCTTCACGTTCACGACGAGCTTGGAGGAGAGCGCGTTCACCACGGAGGCGCCCACGCCGTGCAAACCGCCCGACGTCTTGTAGTTCCCTTGCTCGAACTTACCGCCCGCGTGCAGCACCGTGTACACGATCTCCAGCGCGGGCTTCTTCAGCTTGGCGTTCATGTCGACCGGCACGCCGCGGCCGTTGTCGGTGACGGTGACGCTCTGCCCGTCCTTGTGCAGGGTCACCACGATCTCGGAGGCGTGACCGTTCATGGCCTCGTCCACCGAGTTGTCGAAAATTTCCCAGACGAGGTGATGCAGGCCGGCGCTGCCGACGCCGCCGATGTACATGCCAGGGCGCTTACGGACGGGCTCGAGCCCCTCCAGCACCTGAATGTCGTCGCCCGTGTATTTCGTGGCCATGTCTCGTTCTCAGCCCTCGAGCGGTGCCGGCACTTCCGGCGGGGTGGGGATGGCGCGCACCAGGTTGCCGCGCTTCAGTACTTCGTGGCCCTTGCCGCCGCGGCCGGTCGGCTTGTAGTCCGCGGCGCTGACCGAGCGCTCGCCGCCGCCCGAGCTCTCGAGCACGAGGGCGTCGTTCTTGTCCTTGGCGACCTTGAAGCCGACGACCTGATCGTCGTCATCCAGCTTGATGAGCACGACGCCCTTGCCGGGTCCGTTCAGGTAGTTGACGTCCTCCACCGGGGCGAGGAGCGCACGGCGCTGCTTGGTGGCCGCGATCGCGATCTCCTTGCCCTTCGCCTTGCCGACGCCCACGACCTCGAATCCTTCCGCCGGCTTCGCGTAGCGGCGACCGGCGCGCGTGCTCGGCTCCGCGAAGGGTGAAAGGCCGAAGGAGAGCGCGTAGCCGTCGCTCGTCGCGGCCACACCGTAGGTCAGCGGGCGCTTGCCCTCGCGCTCCGCGATGTTACCGATGACGCGCGGATCCAGCGAGAGCGCCGCGATGATTTTCTCGCCGTCCTTCAGCTTGAACAGCTTCTGGATCGGCTCGCCGTAGCCAGCCGTGGCCGGCACGTCGATGATCCGACCCGAGTACGCGGTGCCGAAGTTCGAGAAGAAGACGATCGTCGCGCGCGTCGAGCCCAGCTCACAGGCCAGCACCGCGTCCCCTTCGCGAAGGCGCGTGCTGCCGAGGTCCTTGATCTCTTTCTGCCGCTTGACCCAGCCGTCGGCCGTGACCAGCACGTAGGCGTCCTCGGCGATGATCAGCTCTTCCGCGCTGAACTCCTGCTCGGCGCCGACCTCTTGAATTTGCGTGCGGCGCTTCTGGTCCTTGCCGAAGCGGGCGAGTAGCTCGCTGAGCTCGTGCCGCACGATGCTCCAGCGGCCTTTGCCTTCTTGTTCGTCGAGCAAGGTTTTGATCTCCTTGCTGCGCTTGCGCTTCTCCTTGAGCTCCTTCTGAATGACGAGGATCTCCAGGCGCGCGAGGCGGTACAGCTTGAGCTCCAAGATGGCGTCCGTCTGCTCGGCGTCCAGCTTGAACTTGGCCATGATCTTCTGCGCGGCGTCGGCCTTGCCCTCGGAGGCGCGGATGATCTTGATGATTTGATCGAGCGCGTCGAAGACGGTCTCGAAGCCCTCCAGGATGTGGATGCGCTTGGCGAGCGCCTTGAGCTCGTGGCCGAGGCGGCGGGTGACCACGTCCAGCCGGAAGTGAAGGAAGTGCCAGAGCATCTGCTGCAGGTCGATGCGCTCGGGGCGACCCACTTCCGGGTTTTCGGTCGGCACGAGGCAGGTCATGTTGACCGCGAAATTGATCTGCAGCGGCGTGTGCTTGAACAAGTACGCCAGCACCTTTTGGGGGTCGGCCTCCTTCTTCAGCTCGAGCTCGACGCAGATGTCGTCGGTGGAGACGTCCTTCACGTCTATCAAGAGCGGCATCTTGCGCGAGAGCGCGACGTCCGCGATGCGCTCCACCAAGTCCGCCTTGTTGACGGTGTAGGGGATGCTCGTAATCTGCACGATTTGACCAGTTTTCGTGGCCGCGCCGAGCTTCCACGTGCCGCGCAGCTTCAGTGAGCCTTGGCCCGTCTCGTACACTTGCTTGATCTCTTCGGTAGAAGAGACGAGCTGACCTCCGGTCGGGAAATCCGGCCCCTTGATCGTCCGCGACAGCTCGCGCGCGGAGAGCTGCTTGCCCTCCACGAGCGCGTCCAGCAGGCGGATCGCACCGCTGACGACCTCTTCCGGGTTGTGCGGGGGGATGTTGGTGGCCATACCCACCGCGATGCCGGTTGCTCCGTTGATGAGCAGGTTCGGCATCGCCGCCGGCAGCACCACCGGCTCGTCGCGAGTGCCGTCGTAGTTGGGCCGGAAGTGGACGGTGTCCTGCTCGATTTCTTCGAGCAGCTCGTGCGCGAGGGGCGCGAGGCGGCACTCCGTGTAGCGCATGGCCGCGGCGCTATCCCCATCCAGCGAGCCGAAGTTGCCGGAGCCGTCCACCAGCAACGCCCGCAGGCTGAACGGCTGCGCCATGCGCACCAACGCGTCGTAAATGGAGGCGTCACCGTGCGGGTGATAGTTGCCCATCACGTCGCCGACGACCTTGGCGCACTTGCGGTGCTTGCTGTCGGCGCGCAGACCCTGCTGCCACATCGTGTAGAGGATGCGCCGCTGCACCGGCTTCAGGCCGTCCCTCACGTCGGGCAGGGCGCGGCTGGTGATGACCGAAAGCGCGTAGTTCAGGTAGCGGGTCTGGGCGACCTCGTGCAGCGCGGCCGGCTCTTCGCGATGGCCATCGCCTCCGCCTCCGCCTTCCGTTCCTCCCCCACGCTTTTTCTGTCCCTTGACCGCCTGGCCTTCGCCCCGATCTTGGGGGGGCTCGTTACCGGCGCCTTTTTTGCTGCGTTTCTGGGCCAATCTTCGGTCTCCGCCGCTCGCCATCCGCGAGTGACCGCGATTCGCTAGCGTCGTTCCACCCCCCGCGTCAACCCTTCGGCTCGCTGGCCTAGCCCCTCCGCCCTCCCACGATCCTCGAAAGAGCCGCGCGGCTGGGCTCGTTGGCGGGAAAGAACGTCTCGATGCGCAGCTCTTGCAGAGTGATGTCGAGCGGCGTGCCCAGCGTCGTAATCGTGGTGAAGAGGTCGACCCGCTCGCCGGCGCGCTCGAACGTGACCGGGAGCAGCACCTCGCCAGGCCCGATTCCGCTGGCCGGGGAGTGCCCGTGCGCTGCGAGCTCCGCCTCCGCGGCGGCCGCGACCGTGAGGAGCCGCTCGTCCTCGGCGTCCCGGGCGCTGCTACTCGCGAGCTCCGCGCGCAGGCGACGCAGCACGTGGCTGGCGGTCTCGGTGTAGTTCACCACCGCGGGGCGGAGGCCTTCGGGCGCGACGAGCAGGCAGGCGAGGTTGTTCCTGCCCTTCCAGCTGGGGGCGTAAAAACTCAGCAGCTCGATCGCCGCCTCGTTGGCCAGCAGCACGTCGTAGCGGCGATTCACGACGAGCGCCGGGTGCGGCTCATGAGCGGTCAGAATGTGGCGGAGCGCGGTCCTCACCTCGCGCATTCCCTCCGCGTCGAGCGCGGTTTGCCGGTAAATTGGCGCGTATCCGGCGGCCGTGAGCAGCGCATTTCGGTCACGCAACGGGACCTCCAAGTGCTCGGCGAGCGTGAGCACGAGCTCGCGGCTCGGGCTCGAGCGCCCCGATTCCACGAAGCTGAGGTGACGCGTAGAAACGCCCGCTTCCACCGCGAGCGCGAGCTGGCTCTTGCCGCGCGAGGTGCGCCAAGAGCGAAGCAAAGGGCCGACGGCGGAAGCGTGCGGGCTCATGGGGATGAGGCTATCAGCCGGGCACCTTGTCGAGAAAGCCGAGCACCGAGCGGATACGCCCGTTCTCGAAGACCACGACGTCCGTTCCGACGACGACCGGCTCGCTGGCGCCCGCAGGCGCCGCGTGCCAGGTGAAGCGCGCTTGGTCATGATGCGCGTCCACGGACCCAGCGAGGCTGAAGCGAAAGCCGGGCAATTGCCGTTGAGCACCGGCGATCACGGTGTCCAAGCCGCCCGGGCCGCTCACGTCGGCCAGCGGGTCCGTGTACTGGCAGTTTTCCGTGCATAGGTTCGCGAGCGCTAGGCGTCGGTGGGTTTCGTCGGTGAGGTTCCAGGCGTCCAGGTAGCGCTCGACCAGCTCATGCGATTTCATGTGATTTCTCCAGAGCGCGCGGCTCCCCGCCGTTCATCGGCGCGGGCGCGTCGCTCGACGCCGATGAACATGGCAAACCGCGAGGCGGCCGGCGATTACCTGGCAGGTAAAGCCAAGCTTCAGTCGGCGGGGCGGTACTCGGCGATGTCGATGCCGTAGCGCTTCATCCAGCGGTGGATCTGCATGCGCGCCTTGCCGAGCTCGCGACCGACCGCGGCCACGTTGCCCTCGTGCTTGACGAGTAGCTCGCGCAGCGCGGGCTCGTCCGGCGCGACGTGGGCGTCTTCGTCTTCTGGAGGCTGGCTCGGACGCGCGCCGGCGTCGCGCCCGTAATCGCCCATGGCGTCTTGCACCGCCTCCGGCAGCACATCCGGCTCGAGCAGCGCGCCGTCCGAAAACGCCAGCGCGCGCTTGATGCACGCCTCGAGCTCCCGCACGTTGTACGGAAAGTCGTAGTGGAGCAGGCCGCTCATGAACGCGAAGCTCGGCGACTTGCCCGCGCCGCCATGGCGCGCCAAAAACGTCTGCGTGAGCAGGTAAACGTCTTCCTTCCGCTCGTGCAGAGCCGGGAGCTCTACCGAGTATTCGTTGAGCCGCGCGAACAAATCCTCGCGGAATTTGCCCTCACGCTGCAGCTTCTCCAGATCGCGGTGGGTGGCCGCCACCACCCTCACGTCCACCGGCTCCGGTGAGGTGGCGCCGAGCGGTAGCACCTCGCGCGCTTGCAGCACGCGGAGGAGCTTGGCCTGCGCTTCGGGGGGCATGTCGCCGATCTCGTCCAGCAGGAGCGTGCCCCCGTCCGCGTGACGAATGAGCCCTGGCTTGTCGCGGTCCGCCCCCGAGAACGCGCCGCGCTTGTACCCGAACAGCTCGCTCTCGATCAGGTTTTGCGGGAGCGCAGTGCAATTGATGGCGGCGAGCTTGCCGCGTCTTCCGCTCAGGCGGTGCAGCTCGCTGGCGATCACTTCCTTGCCAGTGCCGCTCGGCCCGCGAACGATGACGCTCAGCGGCGTCGCCGCCACGCGCTCGATCTCGGCGATGATCGCGTCGATTTGATAGCCGCCGGCGAGCGCGCTGGGCTGCTGCGCCAGGCGCTTCTCCCCGTGGGGCAACGCGCCATCGATGCGGTAACGCGCGAGCTCTTCCGCGTGCTCTTCCACGAATTTGAAGATGGCGTCGCCGATGCGCACCTCGTCCAGCGGCTCCAGCGTGGCGCTCTGGACCTTGCGGCCATTGACGAGCACGCCGTTTCGGCTGCCCAAATCTCGCAGCACGAGCTGACGTCCCTCGCGCACTACCTCGGCATGGACTCGTGACACCGCGGGTGCTTTGACCACCAGGTCTGCCGCGCCGGCGTCTCTCCCGATGACGTGGCGCTCTGCCTGCAGCAGAAATGCGGCAGGCAGCTCGCGAAAGGTGTCCGCATACAGCAGGACCAAGCCGGGCTGGCGCTTGCGCGAGGGCTGGCTCGGGCCGGTGCGAAACTCTTGCATGGCGCCGGTCGGGGCTTCCACGTTGGCCAGCATAGGCTATGAAAGACCCATGGCGAAAGACGAGCTTGTCGTGGCCGCGGTGCAGCTCAACAGCCAGGCGGACGTGACCCAGAACTTGGACCGCTGCCGTACGCTCGTGGAGCGCGCCCGCCGGCGCGGCGCTGAGCTCGTCCTCCTGCCAGAAAACTTCGCGTTTTTTGGGGCCGAGGCCGAAAAGCGCCAGGTCGCCGAGTCGCTCGCGGACGGCGCCATCGCTCGAGCCGTCCGCGGTATGGCCAGGGACAACGCGCTCTGCGTGATCGGCGGCGGCTTCCCCGAGCGCACGGCAGACGCGGCACGCCCGCACAACACCCTCCTCGCGGTGGGCCCGGACGGCGAAGACATCGCGACGTACCGCAAGATTCATTTGTTCGACGTGGAGCTGGGCGCCGCCGGCAAATACGCCGAGTCGGACGCCACGTTGGCCGGGAAGGACATCGCGGTGGCCGAGGTGAGCGGCTTCAAGCTCGGCTTGTCCATCTGCTACGACCTGCGCTTCCCCGAGCTGTACCGCGCGCTTTCCGAGCTCGGGGCGGAGGTGCTGTTGGTGCCGGCCGCGTTCACGCTCCACACCGGCAAAGATCACTGGCACGTGCTGCTCCGCGCCCGCGCCATCGAGGCGCAGGCCTTCGTCGTTGCCGCCGCGCAGCAAGGAGCCCACCCCGGCAACCGCCAAACGTACGGGCACTCCCTCGTCGTCGACCCGTGGGGCACCGTGATCGCGGAGGCCACCGACGGGGAAGGGATCGTGATCGCGACGCTGGAGCGCGCCAGACTCACTACCGTACGCCGCTCCTTGCCGAGCCTGAGCCACCGCAGGCTCGGTCTCGCAAGCGGTTGAGCGCCCCAAGCTAGTTTGAATTGGCTCCGCGCTCACGCGGCTACCGCCCTAAAGGTGTCGGCGCGCGATCTCGGTCCAGGTGCCGGAGGGCTCGAGCGAGATGTAGTTTTTCCAGAAGGGACGCGCCTTCTGGGTTTCGCCGATCTGCTCGTACGCCATCGCCAGGTTGAAGTAGGCGTCCGAAAACTTCGGGTCTGCTTCGATGGCGCCGTGGAACAGCGGGATGCTGAGGTCCGGCTCGCCCCGCTCCAGCATCACGTAGCCGAGGTTGTATTGCGCCTCTGGCTGGCGTGAGTCGATCTCGAGAGCGCGGCGGTAGAGGGTCTCGGCGCCTTCGGCGTCGTGCCTGCGGAAGCGGATGTTGCCGAGGTTGGTGTAGGCGATGGCGAGCCAAGGATCGAGCTGGATGGCCTCACCGTAGAGCCGCTCCGCGTCGTCCATGGTGCTCGGATCTTCGTCTAGCTGGCTGGCGCGCAGGTACAGCTCGTAGGCGGTGCGGGCGCGCTCACGCCCCGCGGACGGCCGCAGCACGCGCACGACGTCGTCCCGCAGGGACTTGACCTCGAAGTCGAGCACCATCTGCCCGGTGAGCGGCTCGAACGCGCCGTCTTGCGTGTGCACGACGACGCTTTGACCGTCCGACACGATGCGCAGCTCCTGGAGCGGCCGGGCGACCTTGGGCAGCGTGCGTTTGAGGGCGCTGACCGCGCGGGTCACGTCGCGGAGGCGCACGCGCTGCGACAGCAACGTCTGCGCGGTGCGGAGGGCGATGAGGTCCGAAAACGTGTACGCGCGGCGGCCCTTGCGCCGGCCGGTGGGGGAGACGACTCCCGCCCTGTCCAGGGTGCGCAAGCGCGCAGGCGTCACGTCCAGCAGACGAGCGATCTCCGTACCGCTGAACAAATCCGTGAGGGGCTCGCGCCCGCTCTGCGGCTCCGTCGCGTTCTCGACAGCCTTCGCGTCGCGTCGTTCGACTCGACCACCGCCGGGTCCGAACACGACGTGAATCACTTTATCGTCGCGCTGCTTCTTCCGGCTCATCACGCTGTCCGAGACCTGCCTCTCCAAAACGAACACATCTCTGAAGTGCTTTGGGAAAGCAGGGCGGAACATTTTTCCGCGCGGCGCCCCCTGTCAAGCGGCGGCGCGCTTCGAGGGGATCTGCCGTCGATTGCTGACCTCTCGCGCAACGCCGGCAGCGGGGCCGCTCGCTCCGCGCGCAGCTCGCGCGCTTTCATTTGGTGCTTGACTCAGCGCCGGAGCGCTCTGCCTCTTCAAGCGTGCGCGCCGCGCTTCGTCTTCGTAGTCGCGCCGGTGGCGCTGCGCGGACCTCGTGGTCGATCGGCGAGCTCCTTGTGCACACGCGCTTCGACCTCCACGCTCACCTGCACGCCGTGCGTCGCGAGCGATGCACCGAGCTCGCACCGCACGCGGCCGATGGGCGCGGCCGAGCGCACTTGCGCCTCGAGCCGGGCGATGCGCGTCGCTCGCAGGCGCGCGTGCGGGTCGCGCGTGAGCAGTCGCGCGACCTGCTCCCCTTGGTCGTCGGGGATGAGGCCTCCGCGAGACGAGAACGGAAGCAAGATGCTGGTCGAGCCGTAGTAGGTCTGGCCGTCGGGCTCGTCGCGGGTGGCCCCTTCGCTCATCACGTCCGCGCCCTCGAACAGCTCGCGCCAGCGGTAGTCCGAGCTCTGCCATAGCTCCACCTTGCGCATGCTGAGCAGCGGCAAGGCGTGCGTCTTCTTCAGACCCGGGCCTCGGGCTCGCGGCTTCACCCAGCGATCGTACGACAGGGCGGCAGGGCTCAGTAAAGTTCTCGTGGCTCACCGCCGCGCGAGCGCGCCTATCGAAGCGCTTCCACAAGGCCGCCCGTAGCCGCCCATCGAAGTTGTCCGGTCGCCGCGGCTTCTTTTCTAATTGCGCTCATGAACCCGCTCTCGCCCTACGCTGGCCCGGAACGCCGGCGAAACCGCGTTTTCGTCACGAAGAACACCGAATATCACTTCCGCGGGGAGCGCTGCGTTGCCGTTCGAGACCGCCGCTCCAAGAAATGGCTGCCGTCCCACCTGGCCATTGGTCGGCGACTTTCCGGGGGCGTTCAGTTTCACAAGAATGGCGCCGCGGTTCCCGTCTGCGACGGACCGGGGGTGGGCGAGGCTCTCTATTTCGCGGACGACGGGCGCGAGCTCATCACGAGCGCGGTGTGTGGTCTCGAGCGGCCTCCGAGGGAGGTGGCGGCGACCTACTCGGCCGCCATGACGGGATGATGACACTGGTCAAACCAGTTTCAGTGTGCGCGTAATCCTCTGCGCTTCCAACACGGCCTTCGCGCCTCAAGTGCGTATAGGTCTTCGCGGTTCACCCAGGCCGCCCCTCACTTTAACGGCAATTGTGCCATTTCGTCGTCGAGCAATAGTTCGGCATCATTCTTGGATACAGGCGGCCGCCCTCAAGGGAAATTCGATCATGGCGCAAACCGTTACCCAACCGTCGCAAGATCCTCGCGCCGTCGCGATCCTCGCCAAGAACATCTACCGCGAGTTTCGCGCAGGTGGTTTCAACGAGCGAGATGTCATGGCCCTGGCCGGTGAGCTGCTGTCGCTCGTCACGACTGACGTGAAGAGCCGCCAGCACGACACCGCCGCAGAGTGACGAGGTCTGCCGGCGACTCGCCACGCGCCGCGTCAGCACGCGGCGCGTGAGCGATGGCCGGCCCTGCGACTGCTAGGCGATATGACGTACGTGTTGAACCGGACGTAACACTTCGGATTGACACGGGGGGTCTAGTTTCGGGTAATCCTTTAGCTTCGTGATTTCTCCGACCTCTACCGCCCAGGCTCCCGTCTTCGCGGTGGTTATCCATGAGAAGGGTGGAGCCGAGCGTCGGGAGACGTTCGAGACCACGGAGCTGACCGTTGGCCGCGTGCAGGGCAACGAGCTCATGTTGCCGAAGGGCAACGTCTCCAAGCGCCACGCGCGGCTCCTGTATCGAGACGGTCGCTTCATCGTTACGGACCTGAACAGCACCAACGGCACGTACGTCAACCGTCGCCGCATCACGCAAGCGACGATCGTGCGCGAAGGCGACCGCATCTACGTGGGCGACTTCGTGCTGCGCATCGAGCTGCCGGGCGGCGCCGCGGACGCGCTCGTGGAAGCACCGCCACGCGCAGAGCTGCTGTCTTCTCCGGACGAAGTCTCCACCACGGGCCCCAGCCCCGTCGCTCAGGTCGCCAGCGCTAGCTTGCGTCCGCCATCGGACGAGGATGAAGACGCCGCTCGCGCGGCTGGCCCCGCGAGGACGCTCGAGCCGCCGCCGCGCAGCCCATCGAGCGCGACCACCTCGGAGCCGCCCCTGCGTGCGGGCGGCTTCCCGGCGAACGAGACGACCGGGACCCATCACGTCGGGCGCATCACGCAGGACGACGCGCCGAGCTATGAACGCAACGCGCTCACCGTGAGCTTGAACCTCGTGGTCCAGGGCGCGGCCGAGCGCCTGGGCGCGGAGACGTTCGAGGGGCCGCTCGGCGCGGACCTGCCCGAGCGACTCGAGCCGATCCTGCGGGAGTTAGCCAACAAGGTGGCGAGCTCGCGGGAAGCCCCCCTCAGCGTCGCCGCGGACCGCTTGGTCGAGCTGGCGCGCGACGAGCTGTTGGAGCTGGGCCCGCTCGGGGATCTGCTCGCGGACTCTGCCGCCACGGAGGTGGGAGTCGTTCGCTTCGATCAGGTCGTAGCGACGCGCGGCGGCCGCACGGTGGCGGTGGAGCCCGGTTTCAGCTCCGAGCGCGCGCTCGGGTGGGCGATTCGTCGCTTGCGAGCCGAGGCGCTGGAGGGGGGCACTTCGCTCGAGCTGCGGCTCGGCTCCGGCGCACGAGCGTCGGTGGACCCGGGTGGAAGCGGGCGGCCCGCATCCTTGCTCATTCGCAAGACCGAGCGACTCGCCCTCACCCTGGACGAGCTCGTTCGTCGCGGTGTGATCTCACGCGCGATGGCGACGTTCTTCCGCCACTGCCTGCTCGGCCGCGTCAACGTGCTCATCGTGGGCGGGCACGACGGAAGCCCGGAGCAGCTCCTCTCCGCGCTGGTTGGATCGCAGACCGATGCGCGCTCGGTGTGGGTTGGGGACGGCGTGGCGCCGGATACGGAAGTTTGTATCGACTTCGGGCTCGGCACGGTCGCAGAGGCGCGCCGCGCGTTGACGGTCAAGTCCGGTATCCCGGGTGTGCGCTTCGCGGCCCGGCTCACGACGCCAGAGGTGACGGCGGCCGTCACGGAGATGGTGGCCTCCGGCGTGGACGGCGTGCTCGCCCTCCGCCACGCCACCTCCATCAAGCGCGGCTTGATGCGGCTGGCGGCCGAGATCGCCGCGGCCCGGCCTGGCCTCGGGATCCGCGCGACGCGCGAGCTGCTGGCCGGCGCTTACGACGTGGTGGTGGAGGTTGCCCGGTTGCGTGACGACCGCGTGCGCGTGCTGCGCGTGGTGGAGCTCACCGGCGTCTCTGGCGAAGAGATCACCTCCCAAGATATCTTCACGTTCATCCCGGACCGCACTGCCGCTGGCGGCGCCGTGGAAGGGATCTTTTCGGCGAGCGGCAACGTTCCGCAAGTGGTGGAGGCGCTGCGCGCCCGCGGGGAGAGCTTGGACTCGGCGTTGTTCTCGCGGCCACCATCGCGCTGACGCGACGGCGGCATCTTCCATCAGGCCGGTGGGAAGCAGAGTGAAGCGGCGTTCGTGCCGATGCGAGAACGGATTCGTTGGCACAAAAGCAGAACGGAGCCGGTTCGGCTCCGCTGCTGCTCGCGAAGGGCGCGACCGTTAAGCGCGCGCTTCGGCTTTCGCTTTTTCGACCTTCTTGCTCATCATCCGCTTCTTGAGGGCTGAGAGCTTGTCGATCATGAGCACCCCGTTGAGGTGATCGTTTTCGTGCTGGACGGCCACCGCGAGCAGCCCATCCGCCTCGAGCGTGAACTCTTTGCCGTCTCGATCCAGCGCCTTGACCTTCACGCGCTCGGCGCGCTTGATCTCTTCCGTCGCGCCGGGGAAGGAGAGGCAGCCTTCTTCCCAGACCTGCACTCCGTCCAGCTCGAGGATCTCGGGGTTGATGAAGATTTTGAGGTCGCTCGGCTCGTCCTCCGCCGCCGCGTCGATGACGAAGATGCGCAGGGGGACGCCGACCTGGTTTGCAGCCAAACCGCAACCGGGGGCGTCGTACATGGTCTCGGCCATGTTTTCGACCAGCTCCAGGATTTCCGGCGTGATCTTTTCGACGGGTTTGGCCGCCTCACGCAGGCGGGGGTCCGGGTACTTGAGGATCGGGAGCAGAGCCATGAGGAGGTGCCAAGAAACGTAACACCGCCCTCCGGGTCGGGCAATCCGCGCCCTCGAGCGCTAACCCGGGGAGGTGCGGCCCGTCTTCTTGGGGTACTTGAGCGGGCCCCACACGTAGGCGTCGGCGCCGCAGAGCTCCCAGCGGGGTGGGTCGATTCGCGGGGCATCCGACGGATTTTCCGGGCCCGCCCAGTCCACCGCACCGGGGCGACCGCGGGGGCCAAGCAGGAGCGGCGCGACGAACACGTGCAGCTCGTCCGCCAAGCCGCTGGCGAGAAGGCTGCCGCCGAGCTCGGAGCCGCCTTCGCACATCACGTTCACGACCTCGCGCGCGGCGAGCTCTCGGAGCATGACCGCGGGCTCACAGCGGCCTTCCGCCGTAGGCGGCACCCGAATGACCCGCACGCCCAGCGCGTGGAGAGCGTCTTCCTGCGGCTTGGGCGCGCCCACCGTCGTCACGACGCACGTGGGGACCTGGGTGGCAGTTTGCACGACCTGCGCGCCGATCGGAATGCGCAGCCTGCTGTCCACGATGACGCGCACGGGACTCCGACCCGGTACGTCACGCACGGTGAGGCGCGGGTTGTCCGCCAGCACGGTGTTGACGCCGACCATGACCGCGTCGTGGGCCGCGCGAAGCGTTTGAACGCGCATTCGCGACTCGGGCCCGGTGATCCACTTGGAGGCGCCGCTTCGCGTCGCGATGCGGCCGTCTAGCGAGATGGCGAGCTTGAGGGTGAGGTAGCTTTGCCCGCTGACGATGAACTTGGTCCAGCCCTTGATGAGCTTTTGCGCTTCGCTCTCCAGCAGGCCTTCCACGACCTCCACGCCTGCGGCACGCAGCTTGGCCACGCCCCCGCCGGTGACGCGGGGGTTCGGATCCGCGCAGCCGATGACCACGCGCCGAACGCCCGCGGCCACGATGGCGTCCACGCAGGGCGGCGTACGCCCGTGGTGGTTACAAGGCTCGAGCGAGACGTAGAGCGTTTGCCCGCGTGCGCCCGGACCGGCTGCCTTGAGCGCCACGACCTCCGCGTGATCGAGACCGGTCGCTTCGTGGTGACCTTCGCCGAGCACGTTGCCCTGCGCGTCCGCCACGACGGCGCCGACGTGTGGGTTGGGCGAGGGATCGCCGCGCTCGCCGAGCGTGATCGCCCGCCGCATCAGCTCTTGGTCGACGTCCTTGGCCATGCTCAGTCGGCTTTGGAGCGAACCAGCTTGCCCATCTCGCTCATGAACTCGTCGATGTCGCGGAAGGAGCGGTACACGCTGGCGAACCGCACGTACGCTACTTCGTCCAGCGCTTTGAGGCGCGCCATGACACGCTCGCCGATGATGCGGGAGGAGATCTCTTTCTCGCCGCTTTCGCCCAGCTCGCGCTCGAGCTGCTCGGCTTGCTCGTCCAGCGCCTCCACCGAGACGGGGCGCTTGTTGCAAGCGATGCGCAGGCTCCGCAAGATCTTGGTGCGATCGAAAGTCTCGCGCTGGCCGTCCTTCTTGATGACGGTGGGCAGCGTGGTCTCGACGCGCTCGTAGGTGGTGAAGCGCCGCTTGCAGCCGTCACACTCGCGGCGGCGCCAGGTGACCGTGCCACCCGTAACCAGCCGCGAGTCGACGACCCGGCTCTCCATTTCACGACAGTAGGGACACTGCATGACGGGGAGACTGGGCGGCGGGAGGCCCCGAGCTCAGCCCTCGTAGGCGGAGAAGATCAACGTCGCGTTGGTCCCGCCAAAACCGAAGGAGTTGCTCATGGCGCGCTTGATACGCCGCTCACGAGCCTTGTTGGGCACGAAGTCCAGCGGCACTTCCGTGTCCGGATCTTCTAGGTTGATGGTGGGCGGAATGACGCCCGTCTCGATGGCCTTGATGCAGACCGCGGCCTCGACCGCGCCGGCCGCACCGAGGAGGTGGCCCATCATGCTCTTGGTGGAGCTCACCCAGAGCTTCTTGTCCGTCGCGTGGGCGCCGTAGGTGTTGGCGACGGCCTTGGCCTCCTCCATGTCACCCACGGGGGTGGAGGTGCCGTGCGCGTTGATGTAGTCGATTTGCTCCGGGTTGAGCTTCGCGTCCTTGAGCGCTTGGCGCATGGCGCGCGCCGCTTGCGCGTGCTCCGGAGCCGGCTTGGTGATGTGGTTGGCGTCGCTAGTCGCCGCGTAGCCGGAGACCTCCGCCAAGATACGGGCCCCGCGCTTCTTGGCGCGCGAAAGGGTCTCGAAGATGAGGGTGCCGGCGCCTTCGCCGCACACGAAGCCGTCGCGGCCCTTGTCCCAAGGGCGGCTGGCGCGCTCGGGCTCGTCGTTACGGCGGCTGAGCGCGAACATCGCGCCGAAGCCGGCGATGCCGATGGGGGTGATGGTGGCTTCGGCGCCGCCCACGACCATGACCTCCGACTCCCCGCGCTGCATCATGCGCAGCGCCTCGCCCATCGCGTGGGCACTGGAGGAGCAAGCGCTGGTGTGCGCCATGCTCGGGCCGCGCAGACCGAAAGCGATGGAGACCTGCCCCGCGGCCATGTTGGCGATGAGGGAGGGGATGAAGTACGGGCTGACCTTGCCGGGGCCCTTGGTGGTCAGCGTGATCGTGCAGCGCTCGAGGTTCTCCAGCCCGCCGAGGCCGACGCCGATGTAGACGCCGGCGCGGTCGCGCTCGTCTTCCGTCAGGTTCAGCTCCGCCTGTTCCAGCGCCATCCGCGTTGCGGCGAGGGAGAATGGAATGAAGCGAGAGACCTCTTTGATCTTCTTCTTCTCCATGTACGCGGCAGGGTCGAAACCTTTGACCTCGGCCGCGATGCGGGTCGTAAACTGCTCGGTCGCCTCGAACTGCGTGATCGGACCGACGCCGCTCTTGCCGTTGATGAGCGACTGAAAGCTCGCATCCGTCCCGATTCCGTTCGGAGTGACGAGACCAATTCCTGTAACGACGATCCGCTCCATGTGCTCCTTAGCTGCCTAGAGCCAACTGACGCTTCTGCCAGTGGGGACGTGGGGCGCGGGGGCGCCCCACGGAGGCATTCAGCCCGCCAGGTGCTTTTCGATGTAGTCGACGGCGTCCTGAACCGAGCGAATCTTCTCGGTATCTTCGTCCGGGATGTCGATCTCGAAGGCTTCTTCGAAGGCCAAGACCAGCTCCACCAGGCCGAGCGAATCCGCGCCCAGGTCGTCGATGAACGTGGACTCCGGCTTGATGTCCTTCTCGTCCACGTCGAGCTGCTCTTTGATGATCCGCTTTACTTCGGCGGTTACGTTCCGACCTTCAGCCATGATGCCTTCGTTGCCTCCAGGGGCGCCCTCTACCAGAGCGGTGGCCCCATTTGCAGGGAATTTCTCGAACCGTTAGCTAGATTCCGTCGTGCGTCCAAAGGCTTGCCGCGCCCGCTGCGCCCGAAGGCGCCGCGAACGCGGGAAAGCCAAAGAATTACATGTACATGCCGCCGTTCACACGCAGCGCCTGACCGGTCACGTACGCGGCCTCGTCCGAAGCGAGGTACACGACCGCGGCCGCAACCTCCTCGGGTTTGCCAGTGCGGCCGAGGGGGATGGCAGAGTTGATACGCGCCTGCTGCTCTTCCGTGAGCGCGCCGGTCATGTCCGTATCGATGAAGCCCGGGGTGATGGCGTTGACGGTGATGCTGCGCGACGACAGCTCGCGGGCCATGCTCTTGGCGGCGCCGAGGAGGGCGGCCTTGGACGCGGCGTACGCGGTTTGACCCGCGTTGCCCATCTCCCCGACGACGCTGGAGAGGAAGATCACGCGGCCCGTCTTCGCGCGCATCATGACCTTGGTCGCGGCGCGCGCACACCCGATGGAGCCCTTCAGGTTCACGGCGAGGATGCGGTCCAGGTCCTCGTCCTTGAGCCGCATCAGCAAGCCGTCGATCGCGATGCCCGCGCTGCAGACCAAGATGTCCAAACGACCGAGGCGCTTGGCGACCTCCGCGATGGCTTTGTCCGCGGCGTCGCCGCTGCCCACGTCGAAGCCGACGATCTCGGCTTTACCACCGGCTTGGGTGATGGCGTCCGCCACCTCGCGCGCTTTGCCCTCGTTGCTCACGTAGTTGATGACCACGTGCGCGCCCTGCTTGGCTAGGGCCAGCGCCGCAGCACGACCGATACCGCGCGAGCCGCCCGTGACGAGCGCTACTTTGCCGGTGAGATCGAACATTGCCGAGGTTCCTTCAGAGAAAAGCGCGGTCAAAACCGCCGTGAGCGCGCGTCTTTAGCACGTAGCTGGCGTTGTCGAGCGCAAAATGTCTTACGCGCCGCTGGCTTGCGCGGCGCGCCATGCGTCAACCACCCAAAAACTCCGCCACTTTTGCGACGCTCTCGGCATCTCCCACGGAAAGGACGCTGACGCGCTTGTCGATGCGCTTCGCGAGGCCGGCCAGAACCTTGCCGGGGCCGATTTCGAGCGCCCGAGTGACACCCGACTCCGCCATCGCGAGCACGGTTTGCTCCCACTTTACCGGCGAATCCACCTGCTTGACGAGCAGCTCGGCCACGCGCCCGCGGTCCTGATTCGGTGTGGCCTCGACATTCGGCAGCACCGGGAACGTCAGCGCGCCAGTGGTGACGGCCGCGAGCGCCGCCTTCATGCGCTCGGCCGCGGGGGCCATGAGCGAGCAATGGAAGGGGGCGCTCACGTTGAGCACGATGGCCTTCAGCTTGCGCTCACCGGCGAGGGCGGCCGCGCGCGCGACTGCGGTCTTGTGACCGGAGATCACGATCTGCCCGGGCGCGTTGAAGTTCGCGGGCGAGACGACCTCGCCCTGAGAAGCCTCGGCGCATAGGGCGCTCACGGCCTCCACGTCGCCGCCCATGATCGCGGCCATGCCGCCCAAGCCCTCCGGCACGGCTTCTTGCATCGCCTGGCCGCGCAGATGCACGAGACGCACGGCGTCTTCGAAGCCGAGCGCGCCGGCCGCGACGAGTGCGCTGTACTCACCGAGTGAGTGACCGGCGCCGCAAGCCGGCAGAGGCAGGCTCGGCAGCGCCTCTCGGATCGCAGCGAGCGCGGCGATGCTGGTCGTCACGATCGCGGGCTGCGCGAACTTGGTCAGGGTGAGCTCTGCCTCCGGACCTTCGAAGCACAGGTTCTTCAGCGAGAAGCCGAGCGCAGCGTCCGCGCGCTCCCACACTTCACGCGCGGCGGGCGAGCTCGCGTAGAGCTCCTTGCCCATACCGACCTGTTGCGTGCCTTGACCGGGGAAAAACCATGCAGTCGTCAATGCCAGCTCCTTGAAGCGTCGTGCACCGACGACGCGAAAATCAGACGCGGACGAGGGCGCTGCCCCACGAGATGCCGGCGCCGAGCGCGCACATCAGCACCGTGTCGCCCTTTTGAATGCGACCGTCGCGCAGACCCTCGTCGAGCGCGATCGGGATCGAGGCGCTGGAGGTGTTGCCGTAGCGCTCGATGTTGAGGACGAAGCGCTCGAGGGGGATGTCCAGCCGCGCCGCAACCTGCGCGATGATGCGCTGATTGGCTTGGTGCGGCACGACCCAGCGCACGGCCGACGCGGGCAGCTCCGCGTGCTCGAGCGCAGACCGCGACGCGCTGGTGAGGTTCTTCACCGCGACCTTGAAGATGTCTTGCCCGGCCATGTGCACCTTGCCGCGCGCATTCGCGAGCGACTCCGCCGTGAGCGGCTCTTTGCTGCCGCCGCCGGGTATGCACAGGGAGCCCACGAGCGACGAGTCCGTGTAGAGCTTCGTCGAGAGGATGCCGGAGCCGTCCCCTTTGGCGGGGCCGAGCACGGCCGCGCCTGCGCCGTCCCCGAAGAGCACGCACGTGGTGCGGTCTTTCCAGTTCAGGATGCGGCTCAGCAGCTCCACCCCGACGATGAGGACGTGCTTCTGTGCGCCGGAGCGGATGAACTGATCCGCGATCGACATCGCGTAGATGAAGCCGGCGCAAGCCGCAGAAATGTCGAACGACGGGATAGGACCCGCGCCCAGCTTCTGCTGCAAGATGGCGGCGCAAGCTGGCATCGGCAGGTCAGGGGTGACCGTGCCGACGATGATCATGTCCAGATCTTTGGCCGTGATGCCGGCGGCCTGCAGCGCGCGCTGCGCCGCGTGCAGCGCCATATCGCTCGAAGCTTGGTCGTCCGCAGCGACACGGCGCTCTTTGATGCCCGTACGCTCGGTAATCCAAGCGTCCGACGTATCGACGAGCCTTTCCAGGTCGCCGTTGGTCAGGATCTTGTCAGGCGCGTAAGCACCTGTGCCAAGGATGACGCTTTGAGGGGCAGTGACGCTCGGCATGCCTAGTCTGGATACGATCACCGGGCGGAGGCGTCACCAGAAATGGTTAAACCACCTGACGGGCCGCACGACCGAACAGGACGCAGTGCGTCGTTCGATCGGACGACCCCGCCGGCTCGCGCGCTCAGCTCTCGGCAGCGCCGCTCTTGACGACGGCGCGACCCTTGTAGAAGCCACAGCCCGGGCAGACCCGGTGCGGCACCATTGGTGCCGAGCAGCTGGGGCACGGCACCACATTGGGTGCCGAAACCTTATCGTGATTGGCCCTGCGCATATCGCGCCTGCTGCTGCTCTTGCGTCGTTTCGGAACGGCCACGAGGATTACTCCTTCTTGATCTTCTGCTCGAGCCGACTCTTGAGCTCGGCTAGCGGTGACAGCCGCGGGTCGAGAGGCTTGTCGCCTCCCGGCTGGCTGTCAGCGGGGAGCGGAGGGTTAGCGGCTGTTTGTTCAATTGGCAAGTCCGAACGGCGTGGAAACATCGGAAGCTCCAAGATGACGAACTCCCGGACGAAGTCGTCCAGCGCGATCTCGTGGCCGTCGTACGTGTCCTGACCCGCTATTTCATCGGACAAGATAGGGGTTTCGTCCCACTTGCCCTCCGCTTTCGCGGAAGTTCTGGAGCGGGTCGGCTTTTCTGCCCCTGATTTGTCGGGCAAAGTCGCGGATTTTGACTCCGGGCGGGCCTTGCGGCGAGCCACGTGGCTCTCGTGGGCGGTGGTCGCACCACCTCGAGGAGAAAGCATGAGCACGAGCTCGGTTCGGACCGGAATGGGAACCGGGTCCAGGGTGACGACGCAGGGCAGGGTCACGTCAGCCTCGATTTGACCCCGCACCAGCACGGAGCCGCCGGTCTTGCTGAGCGTCACCTCCACCTTGCCGGGGGCAGTCACCGTGGCGTCCGTGCCCTGCAGGGCGCGACGCAACCAAGCCTCTGAGAGCACGAAGACGACGTGTTTCGGACCTTGCTCCAGGTCTGCGACGGGAATGACCAGCTCGGGGGACATCGACGAGAGGGCAATAGCGCGGCCGCGCCCTCCGCGCAAAAGAGACGCTCGGGCCTCGAGTTTGATAGACCACGACTCGTGACTTTCGAGGCGAGCCCCGACACGCGTGCGCGCCGATTGGCGCTGGCTATCGCCATCTACACCGGAATCACGCTCCTCTTGCTCGCGTGCGCGTCGCGCGAGACGAGGAGCGAGCACACTCCTTACAATCACTTCGCCCTGCTCGCCGAGGGCTGGCTTCACGGTCGCTTGGATCTCGGCGGCGCTCCCCCGAGCTACGCGGGTGGTAACGACTTCGCGAGCTACGGCGGCAAGTGGTTCGTGGTCTTTCCGCCGCTGCCGGGCCTGTTGCTTCTACCCATCGTCGCTCTGCGTGGAGGCGCCGAGCGCGTCGCGGACGGGTTGTTCTTTCTCCTGCTCGCGGGGCTCGCTCCGGCGACGCTATTCCTCGCGCTGGAGAAGCTGAGGCAGCGGCTGGAGTCGCGGCGAACCGAGCTCGAGAACGTCGTGCTCGCGTGCCTGTTCTGCTTGGGCAGCGTCTACTTCTTCTGCAGCTTGCAAGGCACCGTTTGGTACGCCGCGCACGTCGTAGGCGCGGTGCTCATGGCCGCGTACTTCCTTTTTGCAGTAGGCGCGGAGCGGCCGCTGCTGGCCGGCGTTTGCCTGGCCCTGGGCTTCGCGACTCGCGCGCCTCTGGTGCTCGCGGCGCCGCTCTTCGTGCTGGAGGCGGTGCGCGAAACCGGCATCGCGGCGCCGGCCGGAGCCCCGCTCTTCGCTCGCTACGACACGCGCCGCTTGGGGAAGTTGCTCGCGTGGTTCGCGCTCCCGCTCGCGGCCGCGGTCGCGGTATCGCTCTGGCACAACGCGGCTCGGTTCGGCTCGGCGCTCGAGCCTGGGTACCGGTACTTGAACATCGTTTGGGCCAAGCGAATCGCGACGTGGGGGCTCTTCGACTACCACTACCTGGCGAAAAACCTGGGCGTCATGCTGACCAGCTTGCCGTGGCTCCCGGCCGACGAGGGCCCGGTGCAAGTCAACGCCCACGGCTTGGCGCTCTGGGTCACCACGCCGATGTACCTCTGGCTGCTGGTCGCGCGCCGGTGGTCGCCTCTGTCTCGCGAGGTGCTGCTGTGCGTCGCATTGGTCGCGCTGCCGACGCTCTTCTATCAAAACACGGGCTGGGTGCAGTTCGGCTATCGCTTCTCGAATGATTACGCGCCGCTCTTGTTCGTGCTGCTCGCGATCGTGGGCCCGCCCCTTCGAGGCGGGTTCATGGTCGCCGCCGCCCTCGCGGTCGTCGTCAACTTCTTCGGGGCGCTCACCTTCGGTCGACCCGAGCACGCAAGGTTTTACGTGATCGAGCCGACCCAGAAGGTGCTGTACCAGCCGGATTGACGGGTGGGCGGACGCCTACTCCGCGGCGGCTGGCGTCGACGCCGGCGTGGCGGGAGCCGCGGGCGTCGGCGCGGCGGCTTTGGGAGCGGCGGGCGCAGGCGCGGGCGGCGTCGCCGGCTTGGCGGACCCTTCCGGCTTGTCGCTCTTCTTCGGCTTGCGCTTGATGACGACCTTGTTGATCTTCGTCGGTTTCACCGAGCGATCGCCCTGCACCTCGACGCCCGAGAGCTTGAGGATGACTTCCTCCGGCGCGCACTTGCCGAAGATGGTGTAGCCGCCGTCCAAGTGCTTGGCCACGCCGTCCATGATGAAGAACTGCATGCCGTTGGTGTTCTTGCCGCGATTGGCCATGCACAGCTGACCGCGCTCGTCGTGGTGCGCGCCCTCCCAAATCTCGTCCGGAATGACGTAGCCAGGCTCTCCGGCGCCGCTGCCGAGCGGGTCGCCGCCCTGGATCATGAAGCCCTTGATGACGCGGTGAAACGTCGTGCCGTCGTAGCCGTTCTTCTTCGCCCACTTGCCGTCAGGCTGCTTGAACGGGCGCAAGCCGCGGGCCAAGCCGATGAAGTTGGCGACCGTGATCGGCGCCTTGTCTTCGTAGAGCTCGCACTCCAGCTTGCCGAGCTCCGTCTGGATCTCCGCGTACAACGCGCCGGTACCGGTGAGACCTTTCGTAGCCTCTTCGAGCGAAAATTTGCCGGCGAGCGGGTCGTCGGGGCTGACCGGCACCGAGGCGACCGGGGTCGTTCGCGGGCCTAGCGCAGGCGCGGCCGACGCGGCCGTCGCTGCGGTCTCCACGGGGGCCGGCGTAGCGGAAGGGGCAGCGGTGGCGACCGGAGTGGCGGCGGCGGGCTCGCTCACCGCCTGCTGCTGCGGCGAAGGCTCCGGCTCTGGCGTCGATTTTTGACAGCCCAGCGCCAGCGAAAGCGCCAGGGCGACGGAGGTCGGAGCACTGAAACGAACGAGGCTACCGGAGTTCATCGACTCGCGATCTACCATCACCCGGGCCGGCGGTGGGAACCTCCCGGTCAGCCCTCGATTTTGACCTTCATGCCCGGCGCTACGCCATGAGCGCGCGCCCAACCGGCGTTCAGCTCCAGCACGTGCGCGACGGGACACCGCACCCCACGTGGGGCGTCGTTGAGCGTGGGCACCTGCTCCAAAATGCCAGCGATGTAGCCCTGTTTGTCGATGTACAGGAGGTCCAAGGGGATGCAGGTGTTGTGCATCCAAAAATTGCGCACGCGCTCCTCTTCCCAGGAGAAGAGCATGCCGCTGCTCTCGGGCATGCTCGTGCGGTACATGAGCCCGCGCTCTCGTGCTGCGTCGTCTCGCGCCAGCTCCACTTCCACCATGGGCGCGTCGGGGGCGTCTGAGAAGGTGACCTTGCCGAGCGGCAGTTTCAGATTGCCAGTCGGGTCCTTGGGACAGCTGACGGCCTTGCCCACGATGGGCGCGGGGTCCCCGAACGGAACGGTGCAGGCCGCGCTCGGCGCGGCGGGAGTGAGCGGCGCCGTGGGGGCGCTCGGCGGGGGGGCGGGAGCGCTCGGCGCGCTGTCGGCAGTGAGCGGCGCCGCCGGCTCCTCGGTGCGGTTGCACGCGCAGCCGAGCGCCAGCACCGCCGCCGCGGGAAGAAGAAACGAACGCATTGGCGCTTTGTAGCGGTACTTTTCGCCCGCGACTACGCGCCGCGGCCCAAAAAGCGAGGACGCCGCCCCGCTGCTGGAAACTTGGTGGAACCCAGCTATGTTAGCGGCGCATGTTCGGGTGCAGGACCGCGATTGGGGTGGGCAGCTTTGTGCTGGCGCTCGGCGCCCCGCTCGGCTCCGTCGGTTGCGGCGGCTCTGTCGTGCATGGCTCGGGGGAAGGCGAGCCCGAGCCGGGAGTGGGCGGCAGCAGCGCGAGCGGGTCCGGCGGCTCCGGCGGCTCGGCCGCGGGGAGCGGCGGCAAGGTCGGCAGCGCGGGCAGCGCCGGCAGCACGGCCCAAGCGGGTGTAGGCGGCTCTCGCGAGCCGGATCCTATCGACACGGGCTGTCCGGAAGAAGAACTGCCCCCGCCGGACTTGCAGTGCGACCCGTTCGACCCCGCCTCGTGCGGCCCCGGCTTCGGGTGCTACCCGTACGTGGATCATCCCGAGGGCAGTGGGTGCGACCAACAGCGGTACGGTACCGCCTGCGCGCCCGCCGGCTCCGGCACTCAGGGCGCCCTCTGCGGCGGCGCTGCAGACTGGTGCGCTTCCGGCTTCGTGTGCGTCGTAGGCCAACGCGCGGGCAAGCGCTGCGCTCAGCTGTGCGACCTCGCGGCGAGCCGCCAGTGCAGCGGCGGCCTCCTGTGCGGCGAGCTGGACGTCGCTGGGTTCGGGGTCTGCGGCTGAGATGTCGCGCTTGGCGGCTCCTCGCGCGCTCCTGCTAACGGGCGCGTTCTTCGCGGCGCTGGCTTGCGGCTCGCGCACCGGCCTTTTGTCGGGTCAAACGCAGGGCGGAGGGTCGGGCAGCCCGAGCGTCGCTGGCTCCAGCAGCGAGCCACCGCCCGAATGCGTGAGCAACGTGGACTGTCCGCAGCCTCCGCCGGACCAGTGCGGGGGTGCGGTGTGCGCGGACGGCAAGTGCGTGATTCCTCCTGGCCCGGTGTGCGTCGACGGGGACCCTTGCACGGTGGACACCTGCAGCGCCGCCGGCTGCGTCTTCGTCGACGCGCGGGTAGACGCGGACAAAGACGGCGCATTCGCCACCGGTAATGCGCGCGATCCCAAGGCCGCGCTCGGCTGCGGCACGGATTGCGACGACTCCTCCGCCCAAATCTTCCCCGGCGCCATCGAGCAGTGTGACGCCGTGGACAACGACTGCAACGGCGTGACGGACGACCTCGCCCGCCTCCTGCCCTCCGATCTTGCCCCCACGCGCGTCTCACCGCCCGAGGCCACACGCTCCAATTCCACCGGCTTGGCCTTCGACGGTGAGGCGTTCGGCGCGACGATGACGAGCTCGCTGGGAGGCCGCATTCAAGGGCAGTTCCAGCGCCTGGGAGCGCGCGGACAGCTGCTCGGGGCGCCCCAGCGCATCGCGCGCGTGAACGCGGAGAGCTACGGCGGCCCCCTCGTGTGGTCCGGGCAGCGCTTTCTGACCGCGTACGAGGACGCCCGGCAAGACCACAACTACGAAATCTATTTCGACCAGCTCAACCGCCAGGGTGAGCGTCTCATCGAGGACCTGCGCGTCACGAACGCGGACGACTACTCGCTTCGTCCGTCCGTGCTGTGGACGGGGGCGGAGGCGCTCTTGCTCTGGGACGACCGCCGTTTCGAGGGCGAGGGGGACGCTTCCGTCCTCTTCGGTCAGCGTGTCTCCGCGGACGGCGCGCTGCTGGGGGGCAACGTGCAGGTATCACCCGGCGGGGTGCGAGCGGAGAGCGCATTCGCGGCGCTCGGTCCGACGCGCGTTGGCATCGCGTTCACCGCTCTCGGCGAAGGCGACGTGCCGACCCTCTCGTTCATGACGACGTCCCGCGCCTTGGAAGAGCCCGCTCCACCGGTGACGATTCCTTTCGAAAATCCGAACGGAGCCGTCGTGGCCCCGCTGGGTGACGGGTTCGTGGTCACCTTCCACCAGCACGCGGGCTCTTATATTGGTCCGTCCATTTATGGCGTGCGAATGACGCAAAACGGCGCCGCAATCGGTAACGTGCAGTCGCTCACCGCCGGCGCGCCGCACGCGCGCGGCAACGCGACTTTTTCGTACGGGGACCGCTTCGTTATGGTGTGGGCAGACGATCGCGACGGGACGTACCAGCTCTACTCGCAAATGTTCGACGATAACCTCGCGCCCATCTCGCCGCGGGAACGCCTGACCACCACGATGTCGAACTCGCTGTCTCCCGTAGTCGCCGCGGCCGCTGACGGCGGGCTCGGCGTGCTCTACACGGAAGAAGGCGCCGGCACGTCGCAAACGATGTTCACGCGCCTGGACTGCAATATTCCGCAGCAGCTCTGAGCCGCGCGCTCAAGCCGGGCGGAGCGTGCGCGGGCCCGCCTGGTGCACCTTGCCGGGCAGCTTGCGCCCTAGGATGCCTTCCGCGACGCGCCCGGCCTCGATGAGCAGATTCAAGTCCACGCCCGTCTGCACCCCCAAGCCGTCCAACATGTAGACGAGGTCCTCGGTGGCCAGGTTTCCGGCGGCTCCGGGTGCGTACGGGCAGCCGCCGATCCCTGCCACGGACGAGTCGAAATCCCGAATGCCGAGCTCCAGCCCGACGAGCGCGTTGGCGAGGGCGGTGCCGCGCGTGTCGTGCAAGTGCAGGGCGAGCTTTTCCGCAGGAAACTCGCTCAAAAACGCCTGAACCAGCCGCTTCGTCTGCAGGGGCGTGCCGACGCCGATCGTATCTCCGAGCGACACTTGATAGCAGCCGAGCGCGAGCAGCTGCTCCGCGATGTGAACCGAGCGGCTCACCGGCACTTCCCCCTCGTACGGGCAGCCCCACACCGTCGAGACGTAAGCGCGCACGGAGAGCCCCGCCGCGAGCGCGGGCGCGACCACCTCCCCGAAGGTGTGCAGCGAGTCCTCGATGCTCTTGTTCGTGTTTTTGCGGTTGTGGGTCTCGCTCGCCGACATGAACACGGCGATCTCTTTGAGCCCGGCCGCGAGCGCGCGCTCGAAGCCCTTCGCGTTCGGCACCAGCGCGGACACGGTGACGCCGGGGGGCACGACCGCGGCTTTCACCAGCTCCTCTGCGTCCGCCAGCTGGGGCACCCACCGGGGTGAAACGAAGCTCGTTAGCTCGATGCGCGAAAGGCCGGATGCGGCGAGCGCGCGCAGCAGCTCCACCTTGCCCTCCAGGGGGATGGGCTTCGCCTCGTTCTGCAGCCCATCCCGAGGGGAAACCTCGTAGATCGAGACACGTTCGGGCAAGCTTTCGAGCATCGAACCACAAGCATAGCGCCTCGCGGGCGGCTCGGGGAGTGACGTCGATGAACCGGTCCGGCGCCTGCTGTGCGTGCGCGCCTTCACGATGGCGGTGAGGGAGCTGCTCGAACGGGCAGCTCCCTCCGGGATTCACACGTCCAGCAGACGCATTTGGCGCTGGCGGGGGTGCGGCGTGAACTCGATCGGGTACTCGCCCGTCCAGCAGGCGACGCAGAAGCCGTCTTTGGTGAGCGGCTTCTCGGATTGCAGGATGGGCAAACGCGAGCGCTTTTGCTTGGCCGGCCCCGTCTTGGCTTCCACGACCGACTCGATCATCGCGTCCAGCGGCAAGTACGCGAGCGTGTCACTCGTGATGTACTGGTTGATCTCCTCGACCGAGTGGCTGGCGGCGATCAGCTCCCCACGTGTGGGAGTGTCGATGCCGTAGTAGCAGGGCCACTTGGTCGGCGGGCTGGAGATGCGCATGTGCACCTCTTTGGCGCCCGCGTCCCGCAGCATCTTCACGATCTTGCGGCTGGTGGTGCCGCGCACGATGCTGTCGTCCACCACGACGACGCGCTTGCCTTCCAGGGCCGCGCCGACTGGGTTCAGCTTCAAGCGCACGCCGAAGTGGCGAATGCTCTGCTGCGGCTCGATGAAGGTGCGGCCGACGTAGTGCGAACGCACGAGGCCGAGCTCGAAGGGGATTTTCGACTCCTCCGCGTAGCCAATGGTCGCGGGAACGCCCGAATCCGGCACGGGAATCACCACGTCTGCCTCGACGCCGTGCAGCTGAGCCAGCTTGCGGCCGAGGTTCTTTCGAGCTTGGTACACGCTCACGCCGTCCAGGATCGAGTCCGGCCGTGAGAAGTACACGTACTCGAAGATGCAGCTCTTGCGAGGCGCATCCGGGAACGGACGCAGGCTGCGGATGCCCTGCGCGTCGATGATGATCATCTCCCCCGGCTCGACGTCACGCACGTACTTGGCGTCGATCAGGTCGAAGCTCGAAGGCTCGCTCGCCACCACGTGCGCGCCGCTGTCCGGCATCTTGCCGAGGCAGAGGGGGCGAATCCCCATCGGGTCTCGCGCCGCAATGAGCGAGTCCGGCGTCAAGCAGACGAGCGAGTACGCGCCCTGCACCTGGGTCAGCGCGTCCGCGATGCGGTCCTCCGGCGCGCGCTGCTGGCTGAGCGCAACGAGGTGGACGATGGTCTCCGTGTCGCTGCTGGTCTGGAAAATAGACCCGCGCTCTTCGAGCTTTTCGCGCACGCCCTCCGCGTTGGTCAGGTTGCCGTTGTGCGCGATTGCGACGGAGCTCCGCGCGTAATCGACGGCGATGGGCTGGGCATTTTTTAGGTAAGAGCCGCCCGCTGTGGAGTAGCGGACGTGACCGATGGCGTTTTGGCCTTTCAGCCGCGCCAGGTGGTCCGGCGGGAACACGTCGATGACGTGCCCCATACCGCGATCCGAACAGAGCTGGTCACCGTCACTGGTGACGATACCGGCGCTCTCCTGGCCTCGGTGCTGCAGCGCGTGCAGCCCCAAGTACGTCAGGTTTGCAGCTTCCGGGTGACCGTAAATTCCGAAGACGCCACACATCTGGGTTAGCTGTGCCTCTCGCTAAGACGGGGCGGGACGACCGTCGGCGCAGCGGTGCCATGAATCGGGGTGGGCCGCCAGTCGTCAGACTGCCGGCCGTAAGGCCGAGCTGTGCGGGGGGACCCGTTGAGGTGGGACATTGGAGCTGTGAGGGAGGAGTAACCATCAGCGGTAACAAGTCGAGGCTTACTGAGTATTCTCCTCCTTCTGCATGCGCGCGCTCGATGAGCTGCTCAACTCTTGGCGTTCCAACCCCGACGCCGACGCCACCATCGCCGTTTGTTCGTACCTAGGGAGCTCGAAGCGAGACGACCTGATCCGCGAGGTGGGGGCGAGCGCGGAGACGTGGCACGCAGGTAGCGTGGCCGTGATGCTCGCGGTGGGGCGCATGTACCTCGACGCCAACATGCTGCAGGAGGCCCAGACCAGCCTCGTCGCCGCGGGCAAGGCGGATGCTCGCGACGCGCGTCCGTTTCGCTACCTGGGCGAAGTGCTCTTGCGGCGCGGCGACGCGGTACGCGCGGACAAGGTGCTCGCCCGGGCTCTGCAGCTCGGCGGCGCGAACGACGAGGTGCAGCTGTGGCACGAGCGCTCGCTACTTTTCTCCGCGCTTCAAAAGCGCGTCGGCCCCGAAGCGGTCGCGGCGGAAGTAGCGCGGAGCATGCCTCGCCATGTGTCCGTACCGCCTCCACCCGGCAGCGATCCCTTGCCGTCGTTCGGGGTGGAAGAATCGACCCGGCCTCGCAACGAAGCGCGCCCTGCTGTCACCGTGGGGCGCAGGCCCACCCTATTGGGGCTCGCGGACGCGAACCCGTTGCCGCGCTTCGACAGCGCCCCGGGCAAGGAGAGCGCCGACCCCATCCGCGTCTCCGACTCGGAGCTGATGGAGGGTCCAGCCTTGCCGCCTCCTCCCGCGGCTGGGTCGACGGACGTCGCCGAGCAGCTCGCGAGCTCGCTGCTTCCGCCGAAGCCCGGCGCGCGGCAACAGGTGTCGGCGGGCACACGACCCGGCGCGACGCTCAACCGGCCCAACCTCAAGCAGACCCAGGTGGGCGGATTTCAGGCGAGCGGCTTGCCCGCTCCGAAGCCCGCGCCGGTGCCGGTCAAGCCCGCGTCCGCGCAGCCGGTGGGGAGGCCCCTCCCGGCGGCACGCCCGGCGGCGGTGCCGGTGAGCCCAAAACGCCCGATGCCTTACGACGACGCGGTCACGGTCATCACACCGCCGCCGTTCAACGCACAGCCGATCCCGGACTCGGTGCCGCCACCACCGATGCCGGTTCCGCCGATGCCCGCGGCGCCTCCGCCGAGCCCGTTTCGCAGCGCCGCGCCTGCGCCCGCCCCCGCGGTGCCGACATTCAGTCGTGAGGCAGAGACGGTCTCGCCCTTCGCGGCTACGGCGCTCCTCGCGCCGCCGTCGCCACCTCCGTCGTCGTCGCCCTCCCGCCCCGATTACGCGGTAGATACGTCGAACCCGTCGCCCTCGGTGGTGATGGAGCACCTGGCGCGCGTTGGATTGTACGAGCCGGGCGGCGGTGCCGCACCGGCATGGGAGTCGCCGCCCAAGCAGAAATCTCGCGGCGCGCTCGCGATGCTGATCGCTACTCTCGTCATCGCGGCCGCCGGCGGAGGCGCCTACGCTTACTCGCGCAAGGTCAAGGCCGAGCGCGCCGAGGAGGCGGAGGCGCTCAACGTGCAGGTCGACAAGCTGCTCAAGACTGGAAGCCCCAGCGACCTGCGCTCCACGGACGATCGCCTCACGCGCGCCTTCGAGCTGGACTCGCGGAGCCAGCGCGCGGGCCGCCTCTGGCTGCGCAATCGCGTGCTCAATGCGCTGCTCGTTCCGGGGGAAACCCGCGGCATCGACGCCGCGGTTTACCGTGGTCGCACGGTAGGGCTGCCGGAAAAGGACCTGCTCGTGGGCAAGGTGGCTTCCTTCTTGGTGGAAGGGGACGTGGCCGGCGGCGCGGCCGTGCTCGTTGCCGGGGACAAGAGCTCCGGCATGGACGCGTACTACCAGCTGGCGGCGGGGGCAGTGTTGGAGCGCGCCGGCGATCCACGTGCGCTCGAGCGCTACGCGGCGGCGGTGCAGCTCGGTCCCGACCTCGCCCCCGCGGAGATGCTGCACGCGCGCCTGCTGCTCCTCGAGGCGGGGCCGGATGCCGCGCGTCCCGTGATCGAGTCGCTGCGCAAGCGCACCGGCGACACGCCAATCACCCGCGCGCTCACGGCGCTGGCGTGGGTGGTCGCGCCGAATCGTTCGGACGAGCTTCCCGCGGAAGGGCAGCTCCAGCCCGGCGACGCCGAAAAGCTGCCGGCTCCGCTCGCGGCCGTGCCGGCCATGGTGGAAGCCGGGCGCGCGCTCAACAAGCAAGACTTGCCCGCTGCGTCCCGCTCCATCGACTCGGCCATCGGCGTCGCGATGACGCCGGCGCTGGCGGCGGGGCTCGGTTTCCTCGCCATCGAAGCAGGGGACGAAGTGGTGGCGCGCAAGGCGGCGCTACGGGCGCTGCAGTTCTCGGGCGTCTACCCGAAGGCGCGCACCTTGGCCGCGCGCGTCGCTTTGCTCGGCGGGCGCATCGACGAAGCCCAGAAGGCGATCGAAGGGCTGGACCCAGCCTCGGCGGACGTCGCGGTGGTGCGCGCGGTCGTCGCTTACGAGTCGCTGGAGAGCGCGGACTTGAAGAGCGCGCTCGAGGCCCTCGGCAACAGCGCGGTCGGCTCCGCGTTCTCGGCGTTAGACGCGGCCGCCGGCGTGGTCAGTGGCAGCGCGTTCCCAACGCCGGCCGAGATCGAGCAGCTGGCCGCGCCAGAAAAGCCGTGGGGCGAGCTCGTCGCGATCGACGCCGCCATCGAGACTGGCAACTTGCCGCTCGCGGAGAAGCTACTCGCCAAGCGCTCGGCCGAGACGCTGCGCCCCGTGCACCTTCGTCGGCTGGCGCGGCTGCGTCGCTTGCAGGGTAAGCTGGATGAAGCGCTACAAGCTTCGGCCGCGTCCGCGGAGGGAGGCATGGCGCTACCGCTCTTGCTCGAGCGCGCCTACGAGCTCCTCGCCAAAGAAGACGTCACCGGGGCCAAGCAGCTCGCCGCGCGCTACCCGGCGCTGCTGGGGCCGCTCGCGGGCTGGGTCGGCGTCCTGACGGACGTCGCGAGCAAACAAGCCGCCGCCGCCGCGGTACGACTGACGAAGCTGGATCTGCCGCCCGACGAATCGCCGCTCGCGGTGCGGGTGCTCGTCTCGCGCGCGCTGATGGCCGGCCACGACAAGCGAGCCAAGCCTTACCTGGGTATGCAGCTGAAGAAGTTGCCGAAGAACCCGGATCTGCTGGCGGCGGCCGCGATCGAGTGAGCGAAAAAAAACCGGGCAAACCGCGCTCAGGATGCGGCTCGCCCGGTAAGAGGGAAGGATCTTCTGATTCGCTCAGAAGTTGTGCAGGTACGTGAGGCGACCGGCGAGGTGGTTGTCTAGCCCGTACGGCTCGCCCGTCTCGTAACCGACGAACGCGAGCAGCGAGCTGTTCAGGCCCAGGTTGTTGAACATGATGTTGCCGCCGATCGGGAGCTTGTAGACCTTCTTGGCTTCACCAGACGCGTTCGGGATGCCGACCGAGTCGTAGTTGAGCTCGATTTGCGGACCGATCGCGATGTAGTCGCTGAGCTTGTAGTCGACGAACAGACGCGAGTTGATCTGGTTGCTCAGACCGTCGAACACCTTGTAGTTGTAGTACTGGAACCACAGCTCGGCGTAGATGGGCCCGGGCCCGCCGGTCACGTACAGCTGCGGCACGAGCGCCGCCGCCTTGTGCACCGCGAAGTCCATCTGCAAGCCGATCATCGGCGTGACGACGAACGGGCCGGCGGTGATGGCCGGACCAATGTCGAACTCACCGAAAGAGCTCGTGGCGTATCCAGGGACGAGGGCGTTGGTGTAGATGTCCATCGCCAGACCGATGCCGTCGGCCAGCGGCAGCGTGCCGCCGCCCCAGAGCTGGAGGCCGAAGAAGTCGGAGTCGATGCGCATCCAACCCGGGGCCGGGGTCGGGCCAGTGGGGGCCGCTTCGGCCGCGGTCGTGGGGGCGGGCTCGGCGGTGGTCGCCGGAGTCTCGGCAACGGGGTTGGAGGGAGCAGCACCCGCCGGGGCGGGCGGCACTTCCGACGGCGGGGGAGGAGCAGCTGCCGGTGCGGCGTCTTGCGCCAAAGCGGCGGTGGGTACCAGCGCGGCTAAGGCCGCCAGAGTCGAAAGCAGGGCAATGTTAGTTCGCATCACATCTCCGGGTTTTGGGAGTGCCGCGAGGGACGCGCGGCGTCTCTGGATGTAGCGGGGATGTAGGCGGGCGAACGTTGCGCGTGCATGTCGCGTTCGTTTCGTCGCAAAGGACCTGAGCAATATCGCTCTGTTCGGTGTTCTGACACGCAGAGTGTCGGAAACAGGAAACGCTCCTGAAACGAGTCCTGAAGATGTCCGCCGCGTCAGGCGGTGCGACGCGCGGACACACCGAAGCTCAGCGCGACATCTGCGCGAAGCGATCGGCACCCTCAGCGCGAGGGCAGAGGTGCGGCGCCCGCGCCGCCGGCGACGCGCCCTTCGATCATCATGCGCAGCTCCTCCGTGTCGTTGGAGCGACCCATCGCCTCCTCGAGCGTGATGAGGCGGCGCGCGTACAGTGAGTAAAGAGACTGATTCAACGTCTGCATGCCGTGCTTCTGCTGCCCGACCTGCATCTGTGTGTAAATTTGATGCACTTTGTCTTCGCGGATGAGGTTCCGAATGGCCGCGTTCGGGACCATCACCTCCTGCGCCAGCACACGGCCGGGGGCGCCGGCGCGCGGGAGCAGAAGCTGGCTGATGACGCCTTCCAGCACGAAGGAGAGCTGCGCGCGTACCTGCGACTGCTGGTGCGGCGGGAACACGTCGATGATGCGGTTGATGCTTTGAATGGCGGAGTTCGTGTGCAGCGTCGCGAACACCAAGTGGCCCGTCTCCGCGATGGTGAGCGCGGCTTCGATCGTCTCGAGGTCTCGCATCTCGCCGACGAGCACGACGTCCGGATCTTGGCGGAGCACGTACTTGAGTGCCTGCTTGAAGGTCCCGGTATCGCTGCCCACCTCACGCTGATTGACGATCGAGCGCTTGTGCGGGTGCAGATACTCGATCGGGTCTTCGACGGTCATGATGTGCTGACGCGTCTCGCTGTTGATCTTGTCGATGATGGAGGCGAGTGTCGTGCTCTTGCCAGAGCCGGTCGGCCCCGTCACGAGGATCAAGCCGCGCGGTTTGGACGCGAGCTCCGCGACGACCGGCGGCAGCCCCAGCTCGTCGAACGACAAGATCTTGAAGGGGATGGAGCGGAAAGCGCCCGATACGGCGCCGCGCTGCATGAAGATGTTGGCGCGAAAGCGAGACAAGCTCTTCACACCGAAGGAGAGGTCGAGCTCCTTGTTCTTTTCGAACTGGATCTTCTGCTCTTCCGTCAGCACCGAGTAGCAGAGCTGCTTCGTCTCGATGGGCGAGAGCTGCGAGAGCTTCAGCGGCACGATCGCGCCGTCGATGCGCAAGAGCGGCGGCGAGCCGGTGGTGATGTGCATGTCGCTAGCGCCCTTTTCGATCATCGCGCGCAGCAGCTGGTGCAGATTGACCCTCAGGCCCTCATCGACGCCGTTCATAGCCCTTCAGAGTAATGGGGTTGGGCGCGGCGTGACATAGGGCCGCGCGCGGCGACGGGTTTTCGCGGGCATCTTGAGGCCCTGCGGGGTCGCGGAAGCGGCGGACTGCTGAGGGCGACTGCCCCGAATGCCTCCCCGGAGCGCTGGCGGTCGAGGAAGCCAACCCATTGCGCTCCCTGCATTAAAGCCCAAATCGCGACGCGAACACCCGGGCGAACCGCCCACTGGCACAGCTGGCACACCGGGACCCCCCACGAAAGCCCGGTCTTTCGAGCACCATCGCGCGCGCGGTGGGTGGCACGGAACCTGCTCTAGCTCGACCCGGTTGGTTCGTGGGTCTCTGGAGTCAAGTGGTTGCGGTGCCTGCCCCGGGGTGGACGGGCGGCGAGTTGAGGAGAGAGGGGGGAGTCTTATCTTAGGACGTGGAGCGGGTCAGTCCGCCATGGTGACGCGCAAGATCTCTTCGGGCGTGGTCACGCCGGCGAGGATCTTCGTGATGCCGCTCATGCGCAAGGTGAGCATGCCGCGCGCGATGGCGGCTTGCTTCAGCTCGGCGCTCGAAGCGCCTTGCAGCACGCGCTCCTTCAAGTCGTCGTGGAAGCGCATGACCTCGTACAGGGCGACGCGACCTTTGTAGCCGCTGCCGTTGCAGGTCTGACAGCCGGCTCCCTTCATGATCTCGGGCTTGGCTGCGAGCTGCTGCTCACTCATCCCGAGGTCGATGAGCGCCTGGTGATCGATTTCGGTGGGACGCTTGCAGTCCACGCAGATTTTACGGGCGAGGCGCTGAGCGAGCACGAGGTTCACGCTGGCGGTGATCAGGAATGGCTCCACGCCCATGTTGAGCAAACGCGAGATGGTGGCGGGCGCGTCGTTGGTGTGCAGCGTCGAGAGCACCATGTGGCCGGTCAGCGACGCTTTGACCGCGATTTCCGCGGTCTCGAAGTCGCGGATCTCGCCCACCATGATGATGTCCGGGTCTTGGCGGAGGAACGCGCGCAGCGCCATCGCGAAGTTGAGCCCAATCTCGTCGTGCATCTGCACCTGGTTGATGCCGTGCAAGTTGTACTCGACCGGATCCTCGGCGGTGCTGATGTTGACGGTCGACTTGTTCAAGTCGGAGAGCGCCGAGTACAGCGTCGTGGTCTTGCCGGAGCCGGTAGGCCCCGTCACCAGCACCATGCCCCACGGCTGGTCGATGGCCCACTTGAAGTCCGCGAGCGGCCCCGGGTCGAACCCGAGCTTGGCCATGTCCAGCTGGAGGTTGCCCTTGTCGAGGAGGCGCATGACCACCTTCTCGCCCCACATCGTGGGTAGCACCGAGACGCGAAAGTCCATCTCGCGGCCCTTGCCGAGCTTGAGCTTGATGCGGCCGTCTTGCGGCAGCCGGCGCTCGGCGATGTCGAGCTGGCTCATGATTTTGAGGCGGCTCACCATCGCCGCTTTCAAGCGCAGCGGCGGGGTCATTTCCTCGTGGAGCACGCCGTCGATGCGGTAGCGAATGCGCAGCTTTTTCTCGTACGGCTCGCAGTGAATATCGCTCGCGCCTTTGCGGATCGCGTTCAGGAGCAGCACGTTCACGAGGCGCACGACTGGCGCGTCGGCGCTGGCGCGCTCGAGCTCCATGGCGTTGACTTCTTCTTCGCTCTCGCCGAAATCGATGTCGTCGTCACCGAGATCGAGGTCGGCCATCACCTCCTCGTAGGAGGGCCCGGCGCTGTAGTAGCGCTCGATCGCGGTCTGAATCGACGTCTCGCTGGACACCACCGGCTCCACGTTGAAGCCGGTCAAAAACTTGATGTCGTCGATCGCGTTCAGGTTCGTGGGGTCGCTCATCGCCACGATCAAGGACGACCCGGAGCGTGAGACCGGAATGATGCGGTGCTTCTCGCACACGTCACGCGAGACCAGCTTCGCCACCTCGGCGTCGATCTCGTACTCGTCCAGGTTGATGGCTGGTAGCCGGTACTGGGTCGAGAGGAAGCTCGTGATCTCGCCGTCCGAGATGTAGCCGAGCTTGGCTAGCGTGTACCCCAGATTGCTCCCGGACTTCTTCTGCTCTTCTTGCGCCTTCCGCAGCTGCTGCAAGCTGATCAGCTTTTCGCGGACGAGGAGCTCACCCAATCGATTTTGCGCCATCGCTACCCTTGCTACGCCGGTGTCGGTTGACCGTTAAGGCCACGGAATCGCGAACTCTATCAGGCTCCGGGCGGGCCGAGGGTGCCTCCCCTTGACGCCCCCCTGAAAAGGCCAAATACTGACCTGACCCATTCCCGCATCGGAAAAGTGGGGAATGTGAAGATTCGAGCCAGTTTCATGCCGAAAACGTATAGCGACCTGTTTGCCGAGATCCGGCAGAGCGTGAAAATCCTCTCCTTGGACGAGCTCAAGGCTCGCCTAGAGACACGGAAAGACAAGCCTTTCACGCTGGTAGACGTGCGCGAGAAGGACGAGTACCGCGGCGGCTTCATCCCCGGCGCGCTGCACATCCCCCGCGGCCACTTGGAGATGCAGGCCGAGCAGAAGCTCCCGGATAAGAACGCGGAGATCATCCTCTATTGTGCGGGCGGAACCCGCAGCGCTTTTGCCGCGAAGACCCTGCAGGAGTTCGGTTACACGAACGTCCTAAGCGCCAACCCGGGCTTCGTCCGTTGGAAGGACCTCAAGTACCCGGTCGAGGAGCCGACCAGCATGACGCCGGCGCAGCTGGACCGCTACTCGCGCCACCTGCTGCTGCCGGAGGTAGGGGAGAAGGGGCAGGAGAAGCTGCTCAAGGGTCGCGTGCTCCTGCTCGGCGCCGGCGGCCTGGGCGCACCGGCTGCGCTCTACTTGGCCGCGGCTGGGGTCGGTAAGCTCGGCATCGTGGATGCGGACACGGTCGACGCGTCCAACCTGCAGCGCCAAATCATCCACGCCACCTCGCGACTGGGCATGCCCAAGGTGGACAGCGCGGAGACCGCCATTCACGACCTCAACCCGGACGTGAAGGTCGTCAAGTACCAGGAGCGCGTGAACAGCAGCAACGTCGACCGCATCTTCGGCGACGGCTGGGACGTCATCGTGGACGGCTGCGACAACTTCCCGACTCGCTACCTCGTGAACGACGCCTCGCTCTTTCACAAGATCCCGGTCGTTCACGGCTCCATCTTCCGCTTCGACGGTCAGGTAACGACCTTCATGCCGTTCGACGGGCCGTGCTACCGCTGCTTGTACCCGGAGCCCCCGCCCGCTCACCTGGCGCCGTCTTGCGCGGAGGCGGGCGTCCTCGGAATTTTGCCGGGCGTGGTCGGCGTGATCCAAGCCACCGAGGCCATCAAGCTCATCTTGGGCCAGGGGGACCCGCTCAAGGGTCGCCTGCTGACCTACGATTCGCTCAAGATGAGCTTCCGAACCCTGAAGCTCCGTCGCGACAAGACGTGCCCCATCTGCGGCGACAACCCGACGATCAAGGAGTACATCGACTACGAAGGCTTCTGCTCGCGCTGAGCGCTCGAGGCCTCCCCGCGCGTTAGTTGGGTAAGAGGGTCCTGGCCGGAGTAGGCTGGGGCCCTTTTCATTCCATCGAGGTGAGGCTTGGACGACGGGAGCGGTGGTGGCGCGAGGCGGCTTCTGACCTACCTGGCCATGTTCTGCCTGGCCTGGTCGATGATGACCCTTCAGCTGACGCAGACCCGGATCCTGTCGTGGATTTTCTATAACCACGTCGTTTACCTCACGGTTACGGTGGCCCTGCTCGGCTTCGGTTTTTCGGGCGTCCTGATCGGGCTGCTCGCCAAACGCGGGCGCAACTTGCAAAGGTGGACCCTGGGCGCGGCGGGCGGTTTCGCGCTCAGCATTCCGGTGTGCGTGCGGGTGGCGTCGCTCACGCCGTTGCTGGTCGTCGGCGACTACGACTACCTCAAGCTGCTCTTCTGCTACGCGGTGCTGGTCGTGCCGTTCGTGTTCGCGGGCGCCGCGATCGGCTTGCTTCTGCTGCAGGGGGCCAAGCAGGTCCACACGCTGTACTTCGTGGACCTCGCCGCGAGCGGCGGAGGCGCGCTCGGGTTCAGCCTGCTGCTGCGTCCACTCGGCGCGCCGGCGCTGGTCTGGATCAGCGCGGCCCTGTCGCTGGCGGGATTCCTGGCGTACGGCTGGGTGGTGCGAGCACGCTGGTCGGCCCTGCTCGCGGCGCCGGTCGCGCTGGCGGCGCTGGGCCTGCTCTGGGCCGATGGTCTGCTCGCGGAGCGCGTCGAGAGCTACAAGTTCTTGGCGCGCGTTCAAGAACCCTGGCGACCCTTGGCGCGCGTCGAGCGGACTGCTTGGTCGCCGATCGCGCGCATCGACGTGTTCTCCGATCCGGGCAAGGACCTCATCTATGGCGGCGCGCCTGGGCCTGCAGATTACTACAAGGTGCTTACGCAGGACGGCGACGCGCTCTCCGTGCTGCCCGGCTCGAAGATGCGGGCGCGCATCTTCGAAGAGCCCAAGGGCGGGCACATCACCGCGCACAACTTCGGCTACCTGATTCGGCCGCAGCCGGAGGACGCGCTCGTCATCGGCATCGGCGGCGGCATCGACGTGATCTCCGCGCAGGCGTTCGGCGCGAAGAACATCACCGCCGCGGAGATCAACCCGCTCACGGTCGAGCTGATGAGCCGAGATTTTGGCGACTACTTGGGCTGGCCGCGCTGGCCCAACGTCGACTTGCGAGTGGCCGAGGGCCGGCACCTCGTGCGCAGCTCCGGCAAACGGTACGACACCATCACGATGGCGGCGGTGGACACGTTCTCGGCGCTCAGCTCGGGCGCCTACGTGCTGTCCGAAAACTACTTGTACACGGTCGAAGCGGTCGAAGATTACCTCGGCGCGCTCAAGCCGGACGGGGTGATGACGGTCTTCCGCTGGCTCTTCGAGCAACCGCGCGAGAGCCTCCGCCTCTCCAACCTTTACGTCGCGGCGGCGGAGCGGAGCGGGATCGCGCACCCATCCCGCTCGGTCATGGTCGTCGCGGTCAACTACGCGGGGCCTTACCGCTGGGCGGCGACCATGGTCCGCAAGCGCCCGTTCACCCCCGAGGAGGTGGAGCGAGTCCTCTCACGGGTGCGCACACAAAAGGGGCTGGCGGCGGTGTACGTGCCGGACATCTTCCCGCCGGAGCGCCAGGCCGCGCTGGAGGCCGAGCTCTTCGCGACCGAAACCGAGTACTACGCTCCGGCGCGAGCAGCGTTCTCCCAGCTCATTCGTAGCGACGCGGCGACGCGGAAACAGTTCGAGCACGAGTACCAGTATCGCATCGAGCCGGTTTGGGACGACCGCCCGTTCTTCTTCGAGTACCACAAGCTCAGTGAGCTCTGGAGCGAGCGCTCCAGTGGAAAGGACTTGGACCTGCGCGGTGTGGGCGTGCACTACGTGCTCTATCTGCTGTTCGCGGTGGCGACGTTCGTGGCCGGTCTGGCCATCGTCGGTCCGCTCTACTGGCTCGAGCGAGACGGCCTGAGCGTCCGCGGGCTGCGCGGCTTCGTCGGGTTGTTCGCGTGCTTGGGCATCGGTTTCATGTTTCTGGAGCTGGGCATGATCCAGCGTCTCAATCTGTACCTCGGACACCCCACGTACTCGCTGTCGGTGGTGCTCGCGGGCCTCTTGGTGTTCACCGGCATCGGCAGTCAGCGCGCGGGCCGCGCGCTCGCGTCACCGGAGCAGGCTCTACCTCGGGGCATGGCGCTGTGCGCGGTCGTCTCCTTGCTCTGGCTGGCGGTCATGAGCTTGGTGACTCGCTACACACTGCCGTGGCCGATTGCGGCTCGCGTCGCGATCGTGCTCGTCTCGCTGCTGCCGGTCGGGCTGGTGCTTGGCGTACCGTTCGCGACCGCGCTTCGTCACGTCGAGCAGTTCGACCGCCGCTTCGTCCCGTGGGCCTGGGGTATCAACGGGCTCGCCAGCATCGTCGGCTCCGTCTTGTCGGTCCTGCTCGCGATGCGCATCGGGTTCACCTTGGTGGTCCTGCTGGGCGCCGCTACCTACGGGCTCGGCTTCGTGATCGTCCGGCGCCACTTCGCGGCCGCCGGCCCGCCTGCGTAGGTCCGCAGGCCGCTCGCTGTAAGGGGGGCGCGGTCCCGAGCGTTTCGCCCGAAAGCGGCCAAAAGCGGCTCTACATGAGTTCAGCCTTCTGGCTTCGCTGCATTTCGACTAGAAAACCTACGCCGCCGGACGCGGCTTCGTGGCGCGTGCCACAAGAGGAGAAACGGCATGTCTCGATACACCTCGATCAGCTTCCTTCTACTGAGCAGCCTGGGCCTGCTCGCAGCCTGCGGCGAAGACAAGCCCGCGGAGACGGGACAGCCCGCGGCCGTTCAGTGTCCTCCGGGTCAGATCTACGACGGCCGCCTCTGCCAGACGGTCGGTGCGCCGGGCGCGACGACCACAGCTCCGGCCGCCACCGTTCCGCCCGCCGGGACGGCCGCGCCGGGCACGGTTCCGACCGCGATCCCCGGGCTTGCCACGACCGCTTCGGGTCCCACCGCGCAAGCGCTCGATCCGACGGCCGCGCAAGCTGCCACCCAGCTCATCACGCCCCTCGGCGCGCAGCACGCTCCCGGCGCCAAGGCCGTTGGTTCGGCGATCGCCGGCAACTTCCAGCAGGGCCAGACGCTCGAGGCGCAGGTTCAGATGAACCCGGGCAAGTGCTACACGGTCGTCGGCGTCGGGCTGCCGCCGGTCACGAACCTGGATATTTCGCTCGTTCCGGCGCTGCCCATCCCCGGCCTGCCCGCCGCGACGATGGCGGCGGACAACACCGTCGGCTCGACCGCGATCGTCGGTGACAAGCCCAACTGCTTCAAGTGGGCCTTCCCGATGAGCGGCATGATGAAGGTCGTCATGACCGTGTCGCAGGGCTCCGGCGTCGCCGCGGCCCAAGTCTTCGAGAAGTGAGCGCTACGCGGCGGCGCGTCCGGCACTGTCGGGCGCGCCCTGCGGATTTTGTGCCCCAAACAGGGGGACGAGCGGCGTGAGGCCCTGAGCGCGGCGGCGCGCCACTTCCCACCGAGTGACGCGCGGGGCGACGAGAGCGGCAACGGTGGCGAGCGTGAACCCGGCGAACACGTCGATCACGTAGTGCCAGCGCAGGAACATCGTCGCCCCGATGATGTTGGCCGCGAAGAAGCTGAGCAGCGGCCAGGTGTAGCGGAACGGGAGGCGGTCCCGGTTCCGGAACGAGAACATCGCGATGAAGCACGGCCCGGCCGTGTGCAGCGATGGAAAGATGTCCTTCATCGCTCCGCCGGAGCGCACGGTGGACCAAACCAGGTCCATCCACAAACCGCTCGGTAGCTCGTGCTTGAACATCTCCGGCATCGCCTTGTAGGGGCCGAAGCCTGGCACGAGGATGTAGCCGGTGTGGCCGATGCAGACGATGAGCAGCATGCCCAGCATGAACTCGCCGAGCAGTAGCTGATCGCGCGCACCGAACACGATGGGGAAGATGTGGGCGGCGAGCAGAAAGAAGTAACAGAAGTAGAAGAAGGCGAACCACTCCGTGGTGACCGGCGTCACGAACTGGTCGGCCCAGATCGCGGGCTCGAAGCCGAACAGCACGTGATCCAGCGCGAGCAGCTGCTGGTCGAGCGAGCCCGGGTTCACGACCGGGAGCAGGTGCTTGAAGAAAAAGTAACTCTGCTGAACCGTCCCGTAGATACCGATGCGGTACAGCAGCGCGGTCCAAAAATTGCTGCGTAGAGCGCTCCCCCGCACCAGCACCAAGCAAACGACGCTGACCGCGATGAGCGTGAGCACCTGCAGCTGGCAATGCCACTTCAGCGGATTGGGCTGGGCCAGTAGCACCGCGAGGTTGAGCATGACGAGGTAGCCCAAAACCAGGACGTCTGCCGCGGCCAGCGACTTGAACATGCGATCCGCTCGGCTCACTCCAGCTCCGTCTTCGTCGTGCGAGCCGCGGGGGCGGCAGCTCCCGTTTCGCCTAGCTGCGGCTCGAGGTGAGTCGAAGCGATTTCGACTGGCTGCACGCGGACGCGCGGAGCGGGGGCCTCGTTCAGGTAGCTGGCGACGCTCGCTTCGGCCAAGACCAGCTCGGCCGTCGCCGGGGAGACCCGCAACACCTGGGTGACGCGCTCGGGGGAGAGCACCCCCGTGACCGCTTGCACGTCCGCCAGCGCGCTGACTCGAGCGCGGAGCAGCGCGCCCGTCCGCCGCTGGCGTGAGCGAGCGGCGCGCGACAGGGCTAAAACGCCGGTCACTACGGGGACGGCGCTGGCCGCGTACACCAACGCCGTGAGCAGAGCGCTCGGGCTCGTGGCCAGCACCGCGACGGTCGCGACCAGGAGCGCGAGCGCGCCCATGCCTACGAGCGCAAAGCCCGCCGCGCTGAACATGAGGTGCTGCGTTTGCTCCTGGCCGGCGCTGCGAAGCGCCTCGTTCGTGGCGGGGCTCGGCTCCACTCCCTGGATGTCCAGCGCGACGCGTGGACCGCCGCAAACCAGGCACCGAAAGCCCAGCGCCGCGTGTCGCTCGACGTCCGCCACCGCCTGGCAGTGGGGGCAACGATTGGCGACCCCATGCGCGGCTCCACACCGCTGGCAAACCGCGCTCCCGGGCGCTAGCGCCTGCCCGCAAGTACGGCAGGTCGCCTCCAACTCCAGCTCGGTGCGAGCAGCGGGCGCCATCGCGGCCGGCTGTAGCATCACCGGGTCGGGTCTCCAAGGTCATCCGCCTCTGCCGAAATCTGCGCGAGCAGCCGCTCGAGGAGGTGGTAGGTCATCCCCCAAACCACGCGCGACCCGATCACGAACGCCGGCACGGTGTAGCGGCTGCCGCGAATGACCACCTCGGCCGTGCGCTTCCAAGCGCCGCTCGCCAATTCGTCGAGCGACACCCAAAGGACCTCCGCGACTTCATCGGAAAGGCGCGGCGCGGTCGGGTGTTCGGCGAAAAAGACGTATGGCCGTACCACGAGCTCGGAGGACTTCATCGGGCTGACGTCGTCCAGGCGGCCCAGGACCTCCGCGCTCGTGAGGTCGAGGCCGACCTCTTCGAGCGTCTCTCGACGAGCTGTGTGCAAGAGGTCCGTATCCTCGGACTGCGCGTGCCCGCCCGGAAACGCCATGTGCCCAGACCACGGATCTCCGTCGCGCTCGGAACGGCGCATCAGGAGCAACGAGAGCCCTTCGCTCGGCTCGCGCCTCGGGCTGAGCACGAGGGCGACGGCGGCGCGCCGAGGGCGCAGCAGGTCCGTGCTCGCCGCCGCGGCCAGAGCCCTTCGGACTCGTCCGAGCTGGATCGGCTCGCTCATCGAGGGGTCCGCTCTACCAGAAGCGAGCAGGGAGGCCCCCGCTCAATCGGGGAAGGCCCCGATTTGCCTCACAGCCATAGTGGAATTTCCGTCAGCCCTTGGTGTAACGTCTCGCCCGCCATGAAGCTCGCTTCTACCGCTCGCCTGCTCGGCGCAGCGACTCTCGCGCTGGCCGTCTCCGCTCTTCCGCGATCTGCCGACGCATTCCCCGGTTTCTACGCTTCCAAGAAGTCGGAGCCCATCAAGAATCATTCCACGCAGATCGCGGTTATGAAGAAGGGCACCGACACCGTGGTCAGCATCATGCCGGACTACGACGGGCCCATCGAAGGCTTCGCCATGGTTCTGCTCGTCCCGAGCGACGTGACGGCCGACAAGGTGACGACCCTGAAGCGGGACTTCATCGACCGTCTGGACTCGCTCACCGCGCCTCGCTTCCACGAGTACTGGGAGCAAGATCCTTGCGACCCCGGTCCCGCCGAGCAGGAGTGGGAACGCAACTTGAAGGTCGCCCCCGCGGCTCCTACCGCGCCGACCGGAGCCGCTCCGCTCAAGCCGGCGAAAGAGCTCTTCCTGGACACCAAAGCCAAGCAGAAGGAAGGCGAATACAAGTTCACCCTGCTGGATGCGGGGGCGGACGTGGTCGCTTGGCTCACCAGTCACGGCTACAAGCCACCCGAGGGCGCCGCGGCCGCGCTCAAGGGCTACGGGTCACTGCGTCCGCTCGTCGCGGAGGTAGACGCCAAGCGCATCGAGCTCACCGGCGACAACTTGGCCGTGCTCTCGCCGATTCGCTTCGCGACCAGCCAGCCGTGGGACACGATTCCGAGCAAGGTCGGCGTGCTCAACTCCGCGAAGGAGCAAGAGCTCATCATCTATGCGATCGACCCCGACTCGCGCTACGAGGCGAAGAACTACAAGACCATCTTCCCGCCGACGAACATCGAGCTGGATTTCAGCGCGAAGGAGCGCATGGGCGAGTTCTACAACGCGCTCTACGACCTCATTCGCGCGAAGAACCCGCAGACGTTCCTCTCGGAGTATGCGTGGCCCACGGAGGGCTGCGGCCAGCCTTGCGCCACCGAGCCGCTGATGCTCTCCGAGCTGCTCAGCTTGGGCGGCGACTACTTCGAACAATCCGTGCCGGAGGCGGAGCGCCATCCGAAGCCGCCCGCGCTCACCAAAGAAGAGGAAGCGGCGTTCAAGGAGTCGATCAAGGAGCTGAAGCCGAAGGAGAAGCGCGACCGCGAGAAGATGTTCAAGCAGGAGCGCATCACCGTCGTCGAGAATAAGGGCCTGGTCGCTCGCCACAAGTACGTCGTCTCCCGGCTCCACTACCGCTACGACGAAAAGGGCCTGCCCAACGATCCGCAGCTCGGCAAGGCGGCCCCCGCCGCGGGCGGCACCGCGCTACCGAAGGGCAAGACGGGCGAGGCGAGCACCGAGGTAAAGACGGGCGACGCCAACAAGCTGCAGACTCGCTACAACAACTTTCACCCCTGGGTGCCGGTGATTCAGTGCCCGAACCCCGATCGCTACAAGTGGGGCAAAGCCGGGCGTGACTACCGCGGCCTCCGCAAGACGTGGATCACGGATGATCTCGCGCGCAAGAGCCACACGCAGATCAAGCCCGCAGTGGTGGTCAAAACTCCCATCCCGGAGCTCGGTCTCGGCACGGCCCCGGTAAAAGCCGAGGGCACCGCGGGGAGCGGGGCGGGCGGTAGCGCTGCGGCGCCGGCAGCCGCCGAAAAGAGCGGCTGCGGTTGTCGAGTCGCTACGGGCACTGGCGGCGTTGCCGGGCTCGCGCTCGGCCTGGGCGTGGCGCTCGGCCTCGCCTCACGGCGCCGACGTCGCTGAAATCCAAGGGTTAAATCGCGCGGCCACGCTTATGGCGCGGCCGCGCGAGTCCGTTTAGCCTGAGACGATGGCAGGAGACGTCTTCGGGATTGTCGGCTCGCTCCAAGCGGCCGTGTTCCGAGTCGAGCGCGTCGTTGCCGAGGGCGGCTTTGGAGTCGTGTATCGAGCGCACCATGAGGGCTTCAAAGCCGCGGTGGCGCTCAAGTGCTTGAAGATTCCGGGGGCATTCACGCCCGAGCAACGCCGCGCCTTCCTGCAAAAGTTTCAGGAGGAGGGCGAGGTGCTGTTTCGTCTCTCGACCCTGATTCCGAGCGTTGTCCGCCCGCTGCACGTTGGCACGCTGGAGAACGCGAGTGACCCTTTCGTGCCCTTCATTGCGCTGGAGTGGCTGGACGGCGAGTCGCTCGAGTCGCTGGTGGCCCGAAGGCGCGCGGCGGGCAAACCGGCGCTCGACTTGCCGCGCGTCGCGCGCATGATGGGGCCAGTGGCGCGCGCGCTGGAGTGCGCGCATCGCTTCCCGGCGCCCAACGGGGGGCGCCTTTCGATCTTGCACCGCGACCTCAAGCCCGAGAACTTGTTCCTGGCGAAGGCGCACGGCCAAGAGACGCTGAAAATATTGGACTTTGGCATCGGCAAGGTGCGCAGCGCGGCGACGCAAATCGTCGGGCGAGTGTCGGCCGAGCAAGGCGCGCAGCTGGCCGCCTTCACTCCGGCGTACGGCGCCCCCGAGCAGTGGCTGCCCAAGCGCTACGGCCAAACCGGGCCGTGGACGGACGTCTGGGGCTTCGCGCTCTGCGCGGTGGAGGCGCTCACGGGGCGGGTGCCGTTCGAGGGTGATGCTCCCGCTGTGATGGGCGCGTGCCTCGACGAGCGCGAGCGACCGACTCCGCTCGCGTTCGGTGTGAAGCTGCCGGACCGCGCGGAAGCCGCCTTCCGCAAAGCGCTCGCCATCGACCCGGTGCAGCGCTTCCACGACGTCGGCCAGTTTTGGGACGAGATAGAGGCGGCGTGCGGCGTGACCACGCCGCGGCTCGGCGTGGAGGTGTCGCTCAGCGACTCGCTGCCGCCGCCGCGCGACGCCTCGCCGCGAGAAGACGCACTTACCGAGCTCGACGCGACTCTGCGCAATGCCGGCTCCGAGCGCTTGCCCGAGCTCACCCTGGGCCTCGGAGCCCTATCGCTCGCACCACCACGTGCGGCGCGGTCGCCGGTCCCTGCCGCTTCGCCGCTCGACGACTTGGAGGACGACGGAATGCGCATCTCGGTGATGCGCGGCGGCTCGCTCGACCAGCTGGCGCACGCAGCGCCCGCTCGGTCGCCCCGCGGCCCAACGCTGGGGCTGGCCGCAGTCGGGCGCGACGAGGCACGCCGCATCCGGCGCAGTGAGACGCCCTCCGTGAGCTCGGTGTTTTCACGGTTGAAACCGGGGCTGTGGCTGATCGCAGTCGGCGCGGCGATCATGCTCGCGGACGCGTCGCACACGGCGCTCACGGGCCAGCCCTTCACGCTCGGCCCGGCGCGCGCGCTGTGGCTCGCAGGGCCCCTCGTCGGGCTCGGCGTCGTGAAGCTCGTGCTCTCCCTGAGCGGTTGAACGTGTCAGTAGCCGAGGTCGATCTCTACCGGCGCCTTCGCGGGCTGCGCCGCAGGCGCTGCTTGCACGGCCGCGCTCGTCTCCGGCGGTGACCAGGGGTAGGTCACGGGCCACGGCTCGCTGGAGGGGGGCCAGGCGTCGCGAGGCTTGGCCGCGGCTAGCGACCCCGAGGCCACGCAGGTCGCGGTGGCGGCGGTCGCACGCGGCGCTCGGCACCGCACCAGAAAGTTGCCGTCGTAGCCGGTCAGCGCCGGCTGCAAGTCGTACCCGCTCGGGCACAGCTCACCGGCCAAGCGAAAGCAGGTGCCTTGATCCGAGCCGCAGTGCACATGCCCCATGGCGGAGCCGTCCGGCCCGACGATGCGCTGCGCGCCAGCGCTCGTGCACGCCGCGGCGAGCATCGAAAGCGCAGCCAGCACGCTCCACGCCGTCCAAGTCATGAATCCGTGAAGCTATCACTCGCGCGGTCCTGCGGCGAGCGGCTCCGGAGCGGTCGCCTCGAACGGATCGGTCACGGTCGCCGCGCGGCCGTGCGAGTGGAAATACGTTCGGAGCAGATCGCGAGCGAGCTCGTTGGCCTTACGGCGGTAGGTATGGCCGTTGACGAGCATCACCGTGACCACGATTTCCGGGCTTCGGCTCGGAGCGAAGCCGACGAACCAGCTCGTCATCGTGTCGTCGCTCTCGGCAGGGCGAAGGGTGCCGGTCTTCCCGGCGACGCGGATGCCGGGCAAGTAGCGCTTGCCGTCCGGCGCGGTGAAGGCGCCGCGAGACGTACCTGTCTCTACCGTCACCTCCAACATGCGCGTCAGCCGCTGCGCGGTCTTCAGCGAAAGCGGCGCGGCTTGCGGCAAGCTCGCGGGGGCGCCAATCGCCGGCTCGTGCAGGCGCAAGCCGACGGGCGTGCCACCGCGCGCCACGAGCGTCATCAGGTAGGCCGCGCCCAGCGGCGACAAGCTGCTGCCCTGGAAGCCAGCCGCCGCGCGGGCGAACTCGAGGTCGTTATACGGCACCGTGAGCTTGCCCAGCTCCGCGAGCTGCTCCCCGTCGTCCAGCTCGAGCCTGGCGTTGAAGCCGAGGCGCTCGGCGGTCCGGAGCAAATCGTCGCGCGTGAGCATTCGAGTGGCGAGCTGCGCGAAGACCGCGTTCTTGCTGTGACCCAGCGCCCAAGCGAACGGGCTGCAGCTCGAGCCCGCGCCGCGTCCCGGCTCGAGGTGTCGCCGCTCGATTCCGTGCGTGCCCCCGTTGATGCACACCGTGTCTTGAAGGCTCAGGCCCGTGGTCTCGAGGAGGGCGGTCGTGGTCACGACCTTGAACAAGCTGGCCGCGGGCAAGCGCGCTTGCGTCAGCACTTCATAGCTCGCGCCGCTGCTCGTCAGCGCGCGGAAGGCCAAGATGCGCCCCGTCTTCGGCTCCACCGCGATGACGGCTCCTTCCACCGGCTTGGCTCCGCGCAGCAAGCGATCGGCCGCGCGCTCCAAGGCGGGGTCGAGCGTCGACTTCCCACGAGGGGAGGAGGACACCGGCGTCGGGCCACGAGGCGCCGGCTCCTGAGTCGCGCCCGGAGCTGGCGCGGCCTGGGCCGCTGCGGCCAACCCGAGGCCGAGGAACGCGAGCAGTGAAAGCCGCCGTTTCATCGTATCGCCCCTGATTTAACCGCGGCTCGGGGAGGGAAGGCCAACTTCTCAAGATGTCGGTTAATGAAGTGAAAGGTAATGCGATGTAAGAACTTGACCTACATACCGGATGTGCCAGACCATGAGCGAGTCACCGGAGGTTCGCTTCATGCAGCATCGGGTCGGCCTCAGAGCACGGACGGATTTTCGCGTGGTCGCCAAAAACGGCGGCTTCGTCTCACATTGCCGCGGCATCGAGATTTCGGCGAGCGGCATCATCGTGGATCGAGGTCGCGAGACCTTCGACGACCCGCTCTTGATGCGGCTCGAGATGCTCTTGCCAGAGCGCATCCGACCGCTACGCGCGCTGGCCCGGCCCATCTGGATGAACGGCTCGCAGCAGGCGCTGAAGTTCGTGCGCATCTCCGACGTGGATCGTCTCACGTTGGCCGAGCACCTGGACGTGCTGTGCCTCCGTGGCGTGTGCCTTTCTTGAGGAACTATTCGTGACCATCCCCCTGACCTTCGACTGGTTGACGCTGACTTGGATGAGGACCCGCCTCGCGCTGTGGTGGCGCGCGCGCGCGGCCGGGCGCAACGCGCTGCTCGCGGCCCTGCTTGGCGTGCTCTCGGGGTGCGTGCCCGTCACCCGCTTCGAGGAGACGCAGTCTGCGGCCCAGGTAGAAATGGAAGCCCGACGCCGCTCGGAGCAGCAAGCGCAGCAGCTGGAAGCGGAAAATACCGACCTGCGCGCGCAAATTCAGCAAAAAAACGAAGCCGTGGAGGAGCGCGACGAACGCCTCTCCCAGGCAGAGCTGGACAGCACGACCCAGGGCAAGCAGCAAAAGGACGCCGAAGGCATGGTCGAGCAGCTCCGCGGGGAGCTCCAGCGCGCCTCGGGGCACCTCCAGGTGTTTCACGAGGAGAAGCAGAAGCTGCAGGCCGAGCTCGGCACCGAGAGCGAGCGCGCGAAAGAGAACGCGCGCGTGACCCGCGACCTCTCGCTCTCGTTGGCAGAGCCGCTCTCGCTCGGCACCTACACGCTGGACGCCGCGCAGCACGGAGTCGTGCTGCGGGTTCCGCGGTCCGAGGTGCTCGCGACGGACGGATCCGTAAAGAGCGAGGCGGCCGGGCTGCTCGACCGCGTGGCGAAGGTGATGTCGCTCCACCGGACGACCAAGCTCCGCCTCGAAGATTCTTCGGCGCCGGGCGACGCGACCGCGGTGCAGCGCGTGACTCAGGCGCTGACCGAGCGCGCGGTGGGGAGCGAGCGCTTCGAGCCGCTCCCGGCCGACGCGGCCAGCGCCGAGCCTGCGGACGAGCCCGAGCTCTCCTTCGGCTTCAGCGCGCCTTGACGAAGCGCAGCTCGAGCTCGAGCGTGCGTTCCGGATCTTTGCCGCGCGGCGCGGCCCGAACCTGGAAGCGCGGGTCGGCGTTCAGCGCCTCCGTTATCGCCGCCACCAGCCGCGGCTTGAGCAGCGCATCGAAGCGCTCGGCCCAGGCAAAGCCGTCCTCGTCGCCCTCGTAAGCTTCGTCGAACTCGGCGACGAGCGCGAGCTCGATGGAAAAGCTGCGTTCCTCGCGGTGCATGCGGAGCCTCTACCCGAAATGTTCCGAGCGCGCCACGCTGCGTCCGCCGTCCACCGCGAGCTCGTGACCCGTGACGAAAGGCGACCCTGCTAGGTACACGACCGCTCGCGCGATGTCCTGCGGAGTGCCGACGCGCGCGAGCGGAATGGCGCGCGCGAGCCGTGCGATGGCGGCCTCGTCGTAGCTGGGGGGCGGCATGACCGTGCCTGGCGCGACCGCGTTGACGCGGACGTCCGGCGCCAGCTCCAGCGCGAGGGTCTTCATCAGGTGCTTGAGCGCTCCTTTCGAGACGACGTACGGCAGGTAGCCGCGCATCGGCACGGTGGCGCTCGAGCAGGTGACCAGCACCACCGAGCCGCGGGCCGCGCGGAGGGCGGGGATCGCCCGGTGAACGAGCGCGAACGGCGACGCCAGGTTGAGGTCCAGGCTGCGGTCCCAAGCGTCGTCGTCTACGTCCGCGAGTGCCAGGCGCTCGAAGCTAGCCGCGCTGGCGACGACCAGGTCCAAGCCGCCCAGCTTCTCGATGGCGCGATCGACCAGGCTTCGGGCTTCGTCGCGGCTCGACAGATCCGCGGCGAGCAGCGTCGCCTCGCCGCCGCTCTCGACCACGCCGCGGGCGGTCTGCTCCGCGCCCTCGCGGCTCTCCCGGTAGTGCACCGCCACGCGCATGCCCTCGGCGCCTAGCGCGAGCGCGATGGCTTGACCGACCCGCTGCCCGGCGCCGGTGACGAGCGCGCGCTTGCCGCGGAGCGAGAGGGGAGCGCCTTCGGTCATGAGGCCCCTACAGCGCGAACGTGACCTTTGCCGGCCAGCTACCGGGCGACGGGAACGACGCGTCTTTCAGCGTGGATACCAGGCAATCCACTGCGGCTTCGCCGTCTTCACCCGGTGGGGTGACGCTCGCCGATAGCACCGAGCCGTCCGTCGCCACGTACATGGTCGCCTCGTACTGACCCTTCTCGCTCTTGCAGGAGCCGAGCTTGCCGGCGATTTTTTCCAGGCCTTTGCTCAGGTGACTCGCGTCGTACTCGGCGGGCGCGCGCACGTCGTTCGGTGGATCGAAGTCGAAGGACTTGCGGGCCAAGCCGTGCTCACCGCCGACCGGCTTGGGCCACTTCTTGGATCGCAGCGCGCCGAGCATGCACTTTTCCGTCTCGCGGTCGCCGAGGGTGCTCTTCTCCAGGTACGCGCCGTCCACCTTGCCTTGGAGGTCGATCTTGACGAAGAAGCTGACCGAGCCCCCGAGGAACTCCACGCGCGAGGCCCCCTGCTGCAGGCAGCGCTGCAGGCCGGAGAGGCTGGATTCGAAGGCGGCGTTCACCTTCTCCTCGTCCAGCCCGCCAATCTCGCTCGACACGCTGGGGCCGCCGCTCGACTCTCGCTCCCTCGTCGGCTGGTCGTCGGCGGTTTGCGGAGGGGGGGCGGACTCTCCACAGCCAGCGAGGGCGGCCAGCGGCAAGAGCGCGAGAGAGCAGGGCACGAGCCAGCGGAGCAGCGAGACGGCTTGAGGCATTCTGAAGCCGCTAGAAGTAGCTTGGGCGCTGGTCAGCCCGCAAGCCCTCGGCTGAGCGGCGGGAAGGTCCTCAGCCGGCGCATATGAAATCGTTACCAGTTTCGCGGCCGCGCAAAAACCGCCCATTTCCGCCAATCAGAGTGAGCTAGTGTGGCGGCGATATGAAAGGAAAGCCGGAGCGCCCCACGATTGGAGACGTGGCCGCCAAGGCCCGCGTCGCTCCCACGACGGTTTCGCGAGTGCTCAATGGCGGCTACGTGAGCGCGGAGGTGCGCTCGCGGGTGGAGAAGGTCATCAAGACCCTCGGCTACGTGCCGTCTCCCACCGCGAGGAGCCTGAAGTACGGTCGCAAGGGCTGCATCGGGGTCGTGGTGGAGTCGGTGCATGGGCCGTGGTTCATGGGCCTGCTCGCGGGCATGGAGGAAGAGCTGACGAAGCGACGCATCAGCGTGCTTCTGGGCGGGCTGATGGCGCACGGCCGCTATGACTCGAGCACCGTGCAGTCTTGGATCACCGAGCGCCGCATCGATGGGCTGGTGTTCGCTCGCTACACGCGTCGAGAGCGCGACCTGCTTTCTGCCGCGCGCCAAGCCCAGATCCCGATGACCTTCATTTGCCCGGACGAGACCGGCGACTTGGGCTTCGTCGCGCGCTGTCGCAACTTCGAGGCCGGTCGCACGATCGGGGAGCACCTGCTCGAGCTGGGGCACCGTCGTATCGCGTTCGTGGGCGGTCCGGAGACTTCTATCGACGCGCAGGATCGCTTGCGTGGGCTGCGCGCGGCGGTGGAAGAAGCGGGCGCGTCCGTGCGCGCGGACGACGTGACCTTTGGCCCTACTTACGAGGCGGAGGCGGGCGCCGGCGCGGCTCGCGAGTACCTGCGTCGCGCGGCGGGGAATCGCCCGACCGCGAGCGTGCTCGGCAACGATGCGATGGCGATCGGCTTCATGCGCGAGCTCCTCAAGGCCGGCGTGCGGATACCGGAGGAGCACTCCGTTACCGGCTTCGACGGGGTGGACGAAGGCGCGCGCTTCTGGCCGGGGCTCACGACCGCGCAGCAGCCCATGGAGCAGCTGGGCCGCGTCGCGGTGGCCGCGCTCTTGGACCGCGTCGACGACCCGGAGTCGGACGTGGGCATGACCGTGGAGTACCCGATGCCGCTGGCGCGGCGCGAGAGCACCGGGCCCGCTACCGGGAGCGGCGCAAAGAAGCCGCGGTCGGTCAGCGCCTAGAGCACGCCGCGGAGCGCGAGTGGGCCAAGGTGGCCTCGCGCCGATACGGCAGTTTCTGCGAGGAAAGCTGCGGCGTGGCAGCCCCCGCTGTCGAATCGACGCGCCGCGGGTTACCTTCCCGGCGTGAGACCGGTGATCATCGCCGCGGGTCGCGGCAGCCGCCTGCAGAACGAAACGGACGAGCTACCGAAGACGCTGGTCGAGGTGATGGGACGCCCCATGCTCGACTGGATTTTGGAGTCGCTCACCAGCGCGGGCCTTTCGCGCAAGGACGTGGTCTTCGTGTGCGGCTACCGCTCGGAGGTCATCCGCGCGCGCTACCCCGAGTTTACCTACGTGACGAACCACGACTGGCAAAACAACAACATTTTGCTCAGCTTGATGATGGCGCGCCAGTACTTGAAGGGCGGCTTCGTTTCTACCTACGGGGACATCGTGTACGAGGGGGCGGTGGTGCAGAAGCTCGTCGCCTCCGGTGCGAGCATCACCCTCGGCTGCGATACCCACTGGCGGCGTCGCTACGTCGGTCGCACCCAGCACCCGGAAACCGACGCGGAAAAGCTGCGCGCCGACGGAAAACGGGTCGTGCAGCTGAGCCGCACCATCCCGAGCGAAGAGGCGGACGGCGAGTTCATCGGCGTCATGAAGCTGAATCCGAGCGGCGCCGCGCAGCTCTCGAGCGCGTTCGACGAAGCCGAGCGCCGCTACGGCGGCGGCCTGTTCCGTGAAGGGCGCACCTTCCAGAAAGCCTACTTGATAGACCTGCTCGCGGAGATGCTCGAGCAAGGCGTGAGCATGGAGCGCGAGGATACTCGCGGCGGCTACATGGAGATCGACACCCTGCAGGACCTTTCGATGGCGGAGGCGTGGTGGAACGCACGCCCTTGACCCTCGCCCCGGAGCGGCTCGTGGAGGAGCTGAGCGCGATGCTGGGCGACACGGAGCCGCAGCGCGCGGTGCTCGCCTTCGATGGTGACGGCACCCTGTGGTCGGGGGATGTCGGGGAAGACCTGTTTCACGCGGCGATGCGCGAGTCTTTCTTGCTCGAGGAAGTGGAGCCTGCGCTCGTCGCGGAGGCCGCGCGCCACGAGGTACCGCTCAAGGGCGCGCGCGGCGCGAACGCGGTGGCGGCGGCGCTGTTCGCGGCATACCTGGATGGAAGCTACCCGGAGCGAGAGACGTGCGCGATGATGACCTGGTGTTACGCCGGGCGTGAACTCGGCGCGGTCCAGGCCTTCGCGCAAGACGTGCTGACGGCGGCGGGGCTCCCTTCGCGCCTTCACCGCGAGCTCGAGCCGATCTTGGAGTTTGCGGAGCGCGCCGGGCTGCGCCGCGTGCTGGTATCGGCCTCGCCGCGCGTGATCGTGGAGCCGGCGGGCGCGCTGCGCGGCTTTGCGCCCGCCGATATCGCCGCCGCCACCCCGGCCCTGGCCGATGGCCGTATTCTGGCTCGCTTGCACGCGCCGGTACCGTACGCCGAGCACAAGCTGACCGCCGGGCGCGAGCTGTTCGGGGACGCGCGCTGGCTGGCCGCCTTCGGTGACAACGTCTTCGACATCGATATGCTGACGACCGCGGAGCTCGGCGTGGCGGTGCGGCCCAAGCCGAGGCTCGAGGCCCAGCTCGCGACCCTCGGCTTGCGGTTGCTCGCGCGGGACGCGGTGGCCGAACCGTGATTCTGGAGAGCCGACATTTACAGACCGTGGCCGCGGTGGCGGACACGGGTAGCCTCACCGCCGCCGCGAAGCGCCTGCACCTCACGCTGTCCGCGGTCTCCCACCAATTGCGCGAGCTGGAGTCGCTCTTCGGCACGCCGCTGTTCGACCGCAAGGCGCGCCCCATCAAGACCACTCAGGCGGGTGAGCGGCTCCTTCAGTGCGCGCGCCAGGCCCTGCCGCTCCTCGCCCAGGCGGAGGCGGACGTACTCGCCATCGTCGGGCAGAAGCCGGTGGAGCGGCTCTTCTTGGCGCTCGAATGCCACAGCTGCATCGAATGGCTCCTGCCCGCGCTGGACGAGCTGCGCGCGGCGCGACCGGACCTGGATGTGGACCTGCGGCTCGGGCCCCGCTTCGATCCCATTCCCGCCCTGCTCTCCCGAGAGGTGGACGCGGTGCTGAGCACGGACCGAACGCCGGATCCCGAGGTGCACCATAGTGCGCTCTTTGGGTACGAAATCGTGCTGCTCGTCAGCAGCGACCACGCGCTCGCCACGCGCGCCTTCGTGGAGCCAGCGGAGCTCGCGGACCAGCCGTTCGTCACCTACCCGGTGGAGCTCACGCGCCTCGACTTCTACACGCGTTTCCTCCGCCCCGCCGGTATCGAGCCGAACGTCGCGCGGACCGCAGAGCTCACCAGCGTGCTGGTGCAGCTGGTGCGCAGCCGTCGCGGCGCGGCCGCGCTCCCGCGCTGGGCGGTGGCGGACGAGCTCGGGCGCGGCGGCCTAGCCGCGGTGCGGCTCGGCCCGGAGGGGCTGCACAGCGAGGTGCTGCTCTCCACGCGCGCCACCGACACCGAATCGCCCCTCATGCGCGCGTTTCTGGCAGTCGCACGTAGCGTCAGCCGCAATTCGCTCGAAGGCGTCGTCCCGATCGACTGATGCCGTAGCGGAGCCGGTGCACGACATAGGGGGAAGTGGTGAGCGTCATTCACGAACGACGAGCGCTTTGTGAAACCAGGCAAACTAAGGTCGATCGCTGATGAGCGAGCTTGCCAACAGGATTGCCTACCGAGACGAGATAAGGCGGCATCTAGCCGAGCTGAGGCGTTTGCTGGGTCGCGAGGTGAGCGCCGATGAGTTGTTGTCATTGGACGACACCCGGCGCGTTCGAGGGGCGCTGACAGACCCCCAAGAACCGTCACGGAGCTTCGTTATACCCTTCGATCACAAGTCGTCGCCTCGCTGGAGGTCGTTCATCTCCAACCTATCGGTCTGAGCTCTTAGCCGTTGCGGATAGAAGCAATTGACGACCCGCAGCGGGCCGCGCACGCCGCCCAAGGCGACGAATAAGCAAGCATGAGCTCGCAATCCGTTCAGTTCCACGCGACTCTCGAGGAGCTCACTTCGCTTCTTTCAAGTTGGATGGCTCAGCACGCTTTCTACATGGTCGCCGAGGAGTTCCCGCCCGCGCGCGCTCGTAGCATCAGCGCAGAGGAGGTTCCGCGAGCCCTTGAGCTGCCGGCGGTTAGCCGCCTCGTATTCACCGAAGCGCTGCCGGTGCTTCCGCAGGGTGGCGTGGGGCATGCGCGCGACCTCAACGAAGGAGCTCTTTCGCTCAACATCGGCAGGCTGGGTCCTCGAGGAATGGAGGAATGCATGCTCAGCACCATGACGTCCACTCCCACCTGGAAGAAGATGTTCGCGTCGCTCAAGAAGATCACTTCGGCCGGCGCCATCGGCGTTCACGATGAAACGGGCGCGACCGCCAAATACGCCGCGCACCGCTTCACCCCCGGAGCCAAATCGCTTCAAGATGCCGGCGTTCCGATGCGCCCCTTCGCGCAGTCCGCCGTTCGTTTCGAATTTCAGGATTGAAGTCGTGAGATCTGAGCGAGCTACGTGAGCAGTGTGAGTTGAGCAGAAGCAAGGGTGAGCGTCGTTCTCGAACCACGAGCTCTAGGCCCAATGAGCGAGCTTGCGAACAAGCTTGCCTACCGGAACGAGATACGGCGCCATTTAGCTGAGCTGACCCGTCTGCTGGGTCGCGAGGTGAGGGCCGACGAGTTGCTGTCCTTGGAGGATACCCAGCGCGTCCGAGGCGCGTTGAACGGAGAAGAAGAACCGTCGCGGAGCTTCGTTATACCCTTCGATGACAAGTCGTCGCCTCGCTGGGCGCTTTTCGTCTCCAACCTATCGGCGACACTTTCGGGCAACGTTTACCTTTGGACCCCAGCATCCAACGAGTGTGGCCTCTTGCGGCCCGTCCCCCTGGGTGCGGTCGACTTCACGTTCGAGTTCGAGACCATACCGGAGGGAATCGTGTCCATCGTCAGCGAGGAGTTGGGGGACCGAATGGTTTTGGACTTTTCGGAGGAGGCGCAGCAAGGACGAGTTCTCGAAGTCGAGCAGTTCGGCGAGACGTGGGGCAAGGTGGCGTATTGAGGAATGCCCCATTCCTGCCACGCTGACCGCCGCTTTAGGCGGTAGAGCGCGCCAGCGGTGATCACTCTTCCGTGTTTCGTAGCTTGGCGAGGACGTTCAAGTCTTCGAGCGTGGAGGTGTCCCCTTGGGAGGCGCGGCCGGCCGCGACGTCTTTCAGAAGGCGGCGCATGATTTTGCCGCTGCGGGTTTTGGGGAGGCCTTCCGCGAAACGGATCTCGTCCGGGCGGGCGAATTTGCCAATTTCTTTGGCGACGTGCTCGCTGAGCTCTTTCTTCATCGCGTCGTCGCCGGCGAAAGCCGGCTTGAGCGTGACGAAGACGACGAGGGCTTGGCCCTTGAGCTCGTCGGCACGGCCGACGGCGGCGGCTTCTGCGACCGCTTTGTGGGAGACGAGCGCGCTTTCGATCTCGGCGGTGCCAATGCGGTGACCGGAGACGTTGAGCACATCATCCACTCGGCCCACGACGCGGATGTAGCCGTCTTTGTCCTGGTAAGCGCCGTCCCCGGTGAAGTAGGCGCCCGGTACGTCCGCCCAATACTGAGCGCGGTAACGTTTGTCGTCCCCCCAGACCGTGCGCAGCATGCTGGGCCACGGCTTTTGCAGCACCAGGAAGCCGCCCTGGTCCGCCGGCACCGTTTCACCCTGGGCCGTCACCACCGCGGGAGCGACACCGAAGAACGGCAGGCCAGCTACGCCCGGCTTCATCGTGTGCGCGCCGGGCAAGGTGGTGAGCAAGATCGAGCCCGTCTCCGTTTGCCACCACGTGTCCACGATCGGGCAGCGCTTCTGCCCGATGTGCTCGTAGTACCAGACCCATGCCTCCGGGTTGATGGGCTCGCCCACGGAGCCGAGCAGGCGGAGACTCGAGAGGTCGTATTTCGCCGGCCACTCGTTGCCGGCGCGGATGAACGCGCGAATGGCGGTCGGCGCCGTGTACAGGATCGTGACCTTGTGCTTCTCGATGATTTGCCAAAACCGGCCCCAATCCGGCTGGTTTGGGGCTCCCTCGTACATGAGGCACGTGGCGCCGTTGGAGAGCGGGCCGTACACGATGTAGCTGTGGCCGGTGATCCAGCCCACGTCTGCCGTGCAGAAGTAGACGTCGTCGGGACGAAGGTCGAAAACGTACTTGCTGGTGAGGTGCGCGCCGGCAAGGTAGCCGGCAGTGGTGTGCAGCACGCCCTTCGGCTTACCGGTGGAGCCGGACGTGTAGAGGATGAACAGCGGGTGCTCGGCGTCCACCGGCTCCGGCTCGGCGCCGAGCGTGGCATCCGCAGCGTCGAGGGTTTGGCGCCAATCGAGGTCGCGCCCCGGCTTCATTTCAATCTTTGCTTGTGCGTCCGTCAGGCGACGGTAGACGAGCACCTTCTCCACGCTGGGCGTGGACTCGAGCGCTTTGTCCACGATCGCTTTGAGCGGTACGACGTTGCCGCGACGGAGCGCGCCGTCCTGCGTGAGCACGACCTTGGCGGTGCAGTCGTTGATACGGTCACGCAGCGATTCGGCGGCAAAACCGCCGAATACCACCGTATGGGGAGCGCCGATGCGGGCGCACGCGAGCATCGCCACCGCCGCTTCCGGCACCATGCCCATGTAGATGGCGACGCGGTCGCCTTTCTGCACCCCGAGCCCGCGCAGCACGGCTGCGAGCTTTACGACCTCGGCGTGAAGGTCCGCGTACGTCAGCGTGCGCGTCTCACCCGGCTCACTCTCGAAGATGATCGCAGGCTTGCTCGCGACGTCCGTCTGCAGGTGCCGGTCCAAACAGCTCTCGCTCGCGTTGAGCTCGGCGCCGACGAACCAGCGGGAGTGCGGTAGCTCCCACTCGAGGAGCTTCTGCCACGGCTTGCGAAAGACGAGGTCTTGCGTCTCGCGTTTCCAAAAGGTCTCCGGCGACTCCAAGCTCTCCCGGTATTTTTCTCGATACTGCTCGGCGTTGACGCGCGCTCGCGCTACGAACTCGGGGCTCGGCTCGAACGTGCGGGTGTCCGAGACGTGCGTTTCGATGGCGGAGGTATCGAGCGACATGCGTCCACAATAGCTGGCGGAAACAGCGCGGAAAAGGGTCCGCGTTGGTTCGATGACGTCGTTCGTTCGCGACGCTCAGCGGCCCGAGCGCCACTGCGAGAATCCGCCACGGAGGCCGACGCCGATCATGGGCAGGGTGGTGCCGAGGTTCTTCGTCAGATCTCGGTTGGCGCTTTCCGTGAAGCCGCTCTGCAGGGCGGTGCTGCCGTCGATTTGGCCGACGAACGCTATTTCGCCCAAGAACTGCCGATAATTGAAGCCCAGCGCGAGCTCGAGCGAGAAGTACGGGTCGATGCCGCGCACTTCCTCCGGCGCGACTTTGCTGAGCGCTAGCCGGTGGTGGACCATACCGGCGCCCACCGAGACCACGAAGCGGAGCTTCTCGCCGGTCGTCATGAGCTTGAGATCGGGGCCAAAATGTACGGACGTGAGCGAAAATTCCCGCGACGCTCCGCTCTCGTCGCGCGCGCCTTGGACCTGAAGCGCGCCGACGTCCAGCCGGAGCGCGAGCGCGACCGGGTTGGACAGGCGGTAACCGGCGCGCAGACCCAGCGCGCCGAAGCCGCCGCCTTCCGAGCTGCCGTAGCTCAGGTTCAGCGGCTGCTTGGTGAAGGCGAGCAGATCCAAGGAGATGAGCCCGAAAACGCCGCGCTGCGTGCGTCTTGCGGGCGCGCTCGGCAGCGGGCCTCCCGCGTCCGCGCCTTCTGCAGGAACGTCACTATCCGACCCTTCGAGCACGGCGTGCAGGGGCAACGTCTTGCATAGTCCGACTTGGAAAGTCTGCTCGTAGGTCTCCACTCCCTCCCGGTAAACCTGCAGCAAGTGGTCGGTGTCCGGCTCCACCGGGCCAAAGTACGTGCGCCGCGCCTTGGGCAAGCCGTCGATAGCGATGTACGCCGTCGGATCGTTGGAAGTGACTTGGACGAAACCGGCGGCGCAGCGCAGCTCCACCTCCACCGGCACCTCGCGTTGCCCTCCGGCGAGCCGTAGCAAGCGTTTGTCCGGCGCGTAGCCCACCGCGTCCGCGCTCAGCGTGTGCTCGCCCACGTTGAGCACCAGCGGCGCTGCAAGGTCCTTTTCGGTGAGCTGACGACCGTCCAGCACCACGCGGGCGCCGGCAGGCACGACGCGCAGGCGCACGGTGGCAACGAGGCTACGGAGCTCGGTGAGCGCGTCCTCGACCGCCTTGCGTTCGCCCTCGCTCAGGTCCGCCCCGTGGCGCGAGAGCAGCTGCTCGAGGGTGGAGGCCGACTCCGCGTAGCGGAACAAACCTTTTTGACTGAGCGCGATGTTTTGCAGCGAGCCCACGCCCGGCTTGAGCCGGTACGCTTCTTCGAACTCCGCGAGGGCCCCTCCGTAGTTGCCGTCGCGGTAGAGCTTCGAGCCGGTTTTGAAGTGCCGCCGCGCCTCCAAGGTTTGCTGGTCGGGAGCGCCTTCAGGCTTGGGCTCGCTCGGCTCCTCCGCGCGCGCGAGCGGCGCGAGAAGGAGCCAGCCGGCAATCGGCGCGACCCCCAGCGTTCGAAGCAATCTCCCGAGAGCCAACTGGCTCACGGCTAACACAGCTCGAGGACCGGTCCTACGGTTCGCGCGTGCTGAGGCCGAGGCCTCCTGCGACGCCGGCCGACGCGGGGGGAGCGGGCTTCTTCGTGACCGGCCTGCCCGCGTCGCGGCTCTTCAGCTGCGTGAGCTTCGTGGCAGCCGTAGTAGGTGCCGTCGGCACGGGGGCAGGAGGCGGGGGCTGCGCGGCCGCGCTCGGCAGAGAGGCCAAGCTCGCCCGCGAGCCTGCGGCGGCTGCCGCGGGTAGGGGAGCCGCATCGCGGGCGGGCGGTGCGCTGCCCCGCGCGACGAAGTAGGCGGCTACTGCGAAGCCGCCGAGCGCGGCGACCAGCGCGAAGACTACGGTGCGGAAGCGCTCCGGTTTGGAGCCGAGGCGCGCGGTGTCCGCCCTCGCGCTCGCGGCGTCACGGGTGCCGCTTTCGCGCAGCGCGGCCTCGAGGTCCGTGAGCATCTCGCCCGCAGAGCCGTAGCGCTCGTCGCGATTGCGGCGCAGGGCTTTGGCCACGACCTGCGCCAGCTTCTCCGGCACCGCGGGGGCCTGGACGCGCACGTCGGCTGCATCTTTGGTGCAGATCGCGATCAGCACGGCTTCGTAGGTGGGCCCCTTATGGGGCGGCGCGCCGCTGAGCATCTCGTACAGGATGGCGCCGACGCTGAAGAGGTCCGTTCGGCCGTCGATGTCGGGGAACGCCTGAGCCTGCTCGGGCGACATGTAGAACGCGGTTCCCAAGACCGCCCCTTCGTGCGTGAGCGTGTCCACGCCCGGTCGCTGCTGCAGCTTGGAGATGCCGAAGTCCACGAGCTTGACGAAGCTTGGCTCGTCTTCGCGGCGGCAGAGGAACACGTTGTCCGGCTTCAAGTCGCGGTGCACGATCCCCGCGGCGTGCGCCTGCTTGAGCGCCTTGAGCACGTGCGAGCCGACACGCACGGCCGCTTCCGGGTCGAGCCGCCCTTCGCGGCGCAGCCGCGCGCGCAAGTCTTCGCCCGTGAGCAGCTCCATGACGAGGAACGGGAGCCCTTGCTCGCTCCGGCCCGAGTCGAAGATCTGCACGATGTGCGGGCTCTCGGCCAAGCTCGCGGCCAGCGCTTCTCGCTGAAAACGCAGCGCGGCGTCGCTGTCTCGCGCGCTCTGCGCTCGCAGAAATTTGAGCGCAACGCGCTTGCCGATACCAGCGTTCGTCGCCTGAAACACGGCGCCCATGCCGCCGCGCCCGATCAGGCGATCGATGTGGTACTTGCCGGCAACGGTGGACCCCACGAGGGTGTCCAGCTCGTCCGTCGGCTTCTGCCCACTATCCAATGACATGCCTCTCCGGGCGCACCCGTGTGCGCCATCCGGAGAGGCTAGCATTGCTCAGAGGCGAATCAGGCCTTGGCGGACTTCGCCAGGGCTTTCGCGATGCGGGACGTCTGGCGGGCAGCCGTGCGCGGGTGGATGATACCCTTGCTGGCGGCCTTCGCGAGCGCCTTCTCGGCGGCGGCGGAGCCGCTCTTGGCCTTGACGGCGTCGGTGCCGGCGGCGATGGCCGCGCGGGCCTTCTTGACCGTGCTACGCAGCGCGCTCTTGGCGGCGCGGTTGCGATCGGTGCGGGTGATACGCTGACGGTTACGCTTCTCTGCGGAGGGATGATTAGCCATGAATCAGGGGGATGCTTTCTTCGCGTCGGCTTTCGTCGCGTCGTAGCCTTCCGGATGAACCGGGAACTTGGGGGTCTGCTCGAGCTTCTTGCCCTTGCCAAAGGCACGGGCGCGAATTGCACGGCGTCGTTCTGTCTGCCTCGTCGAAGAAACCATCGTAAAACTACCTTGAGCTGAAGCTCGGCCCACGGTTCGGCCGAGAGGGCGGGGACTATGAGCGATGAGGAAACCCTTGTCAACCCGCAGCTATACAAGAGCGCGAGACGCTGGTTTTTCAGCTCAGGGCGGGCGAATCGTCGTCGCCGCGCTGAACGACTCTTTGGCGAAGGGCGCCACGTGAGCTTTGGCGAGCGCCGCTTGAATACAAGACCCCGAAGGCCCGCCCGCGGTCACGCGCAGCACATGGCCGTCCGACGCGAAGGTCACGGTCGCGTTGACGGCGTCTGTTTGCCCGGCAAGGCATGCTTGCGCTCCCGCGCGCACGGAGCCCAGCGCCGTGCTCACCGCGCCCGACGAAGGGTTCAGGGGCACGCTGTCGTTACTGCCCTGGGCGGGGCGCAGCGGCGGCTCTAGCGGCTCCGGCGCGTTCGCCCTGGGCGCTACCGACGCGACCGACTGCGGGGCGTCCTCCGGCAGCTCGACGGCCTGCGGGGCGCCGGGTCGAGCCGCACCGGCTTTGGGAGGCGAAGCGGCTGCAGTCGCCATGCTCGGCTTGGCTGGGCGCGCGGGCTCGGGGTCTCTGCTTCCGGCCATGGGCGCACTGGGAAGCTCGTCCGGCCTCACCACGCCGTCTTCATTCCGTGGAGGGGCGACGGCAGGCGACGCTTGAGCCGCTTCGGGTTGCCGGGCCCGCTCCGCAGCCAAGGTGGCGCTCGGTTCTGCGCTTGGCGGCGCGCTGCCTACGAAGAGCGCCACTGCCGCCGCCGCCGCGAGCGCGACTCCCACGAGCGCAATCACGACGCCCCGCTTATCGCTCACCGGCGCTGCGACGCGCGCGCTCGGTACGGTCGGTGCCGCCTCCGTGCGCGGCACGACCCCGCTGTTACGCTCGGGCCGCGGCTCGCTGAGCGGCAGCGGAGTGGTGGTAGGTGCGCTCTTGGCCGCCGCGCGCATCCGCTCCACGAGCTCGGCGTTGGGCCTACGGCTCTGAGCCGTGGCCGCCAACAGCTCCTTCGCGAGCGCGGCTGCGTCCTCCTGAGGCTTGTGCAAGCTGCGCCGAGCCATTTCCGCGAAGTGGCCTTTGGGCGCGGCGCGCACTTGCGACGGCAGGGGCGGTTCGTTCGGCTCCGCGGCGAGCTCCGGCGCTCCGAACAGGAGGTCGTCCGGCAGCGCACCCAAGGTCGCCGGCGCTTGCAAACGAGCTTCGATCGCCTTCGCCTGCGCCTCGAAATCCGGCTCTGCGAGGGGTAGGTCGCGCAGCAGCTCGTCCGCGTTCTGTGGCAGCTCGACGTGAGGAGCAGTCATGCTTTGCCCTCGAGGTCATCGTCCTCGAAGCCCCGCTCACTGAGCATGCCTCGCAGCTTCTTACGCGCCTCGTGCACGCGCCAAGCGATGGTTCCTTCCGGACAACCGAGCACTTCGCCCGCTTCGGCGTGGCTCAGGCCGTCGATGCAGACGAGCACGAGCGTCGTGCGCAGCGTATCGCTCAGGCGGTCGATGCCCTCCAGCAGCGCGCGGCCGAGCTGCTTGTCCGCGGTCGTGCGCTGAGGACTGCCGCTCGCGGGACGCTCATCCACCAGGAGCGCCTCCACCCGCGGGTCTTCGGGCGACGATGCTCGCCGCGTCTTGCGCGACCGCAGCGCGTTGAGCGAGAGGTTCACGCAGATGCGGTAGATCCACGTGAATGGCTCGCTACGCCCATCGAACCGGTCGAGGGCACCGTAGGCACGAACGAACGTGTCTTGAGTCACGTCTTCCGCCTCCGCACCGCTCTTGAGCAGGTGGACGGCGAGCCGATAGACGCGACGTTGATGGCGGCGGACCAAGAGCCCAAAGGACTCGGCGTCGCCCTCACGGGCGGCGGCGACGAGCTCTCGGTCGGTACGCTCGGGCAAGTGCTGACGCGCGGAGGTAACCAGGCGAATTCTCCGGTCGAACGCTCACGATAGTGCATAGCTCCCGGGTTGGACAGTCGAGCCGGCCGAGCGCTTGGGCGGCTCGGGAGCAATGTTCAAGGAGTCAGAAGCTTAAGGCTTCCGGCGAGTTTGGCCAATGAAGGGCCCTGCATCCGGCTTGAGACCGACGCTAATTTGGGCTTTGGAGCCGTCGATCACGACCTTGCGGGTGTTGTACCCAGGTAGGCCCATCTCGTACGCGTGCTTCTCGCCACGCGCTAATTCCAGCACGAATGGAGTCGTGCCGACGGCCTTGCCCTTCCAGAACAGACGCGCTCCCGGAGGGTCGCTATCCACCTGGACGCGCACGACGTCGCCCGAAGGCGTGGGGCTCGCGGCGGGAGCGGCCTCCGCCGAGGGCGCGGCTCCCAGCGGCTGGGGATCGGGCGTGCGGGTGTCAGGCGCTCCGTCGTCGCCCGTGCTCGGACCGAGATCATCGTCGTTCTGGCGCTTCACGTCCGCAGGCCTCGCCTCGCTCGGAGGCGCGGGCGTGGGCGCGGCGGGCGGCGCCTTGGCGGCAGGAGCCGGCGGAGCGCTCGCGGGTGTGGGAGCAAGCTGCTTCAGCCCGACAGCGCCGAGCCCGAGCGCGGCTGCGATGCCGAGCGGCACGAGCCACCGCTTGCGCTTGGGCTTGAGGTCCACCTCGTCGTCGTCGCTGCTCGTCGGCTGCGGCGGCGGCCAGGAGATGACAGGTGAGGGGGCGGCGCTCGACTCCAGCTCGCGCGTGGTCGGCGCGTCCGTGGTCGCGGCGGCGGCAGCGGTGTGTGGCTGCGAGTCGCCGAGCGCAGGAGCGGTTTCCTTTGCGGGGTCGGGGAGGACTGGCGCGATGCCCAACAGCGTCTGCTTGCGCAGGGGATTGTCCGACGCAGCCGGAACGACCAGCGGCGTACGGGCAGCTTGAAGCTCGGTGGTGAACGGAGGCGGGGGGAGAGGAGTATCCGCAGCGGCCACCGGCGCTGGCGCTGGCGTCCCCGGGAGGACCGGCGCGATGCCCAGCAAGGTCTGCTTGCGCAGCGGATTCGTCGTCGCGACGAGCGGAGTGCCGGGCGCAGGCGCAGCCGCAGGCACCGAAGAGGCGCGCGGCGCGGAGGAAGGGCGTGGCGCCGAGGAGGGGCGCGGGAGAGGCGTCGCGATGCGCGGCGCAGGCGCGACGCTGGGAGCAGGCGCAGGCGCGACGCTGGGAGCAGCAGGCGCAGGCGCGACGCTGGGAGCAGCAGGCGCAGGCGCGACGCTGGGAGCAGCGGCAGCGGGCGCGACGCTGGGAGCAGGCGCAGGCGCGACGCTGGGAGCAGCGGCAGCGGGCGCCAGGCTCGTGGTCGCCAGCTTCGGTACCGGCGCCGGGGCAGGAATGTCGTCCGTACCCCAGTCCGCGTCGATGTCGTCGGTCGGTGGTGCGCTGGACGGCACGGAGGGTCTGGCGCTCACACGTTCGCTCGGCTTGTCGGTCATCGCCCTGTCGTGGCCATTTTCACGACGGAGCGCACAAATCAAGCGCGCGCGTCGCCGCAGGCTGCAAAGTCCGCAAATGGACGCAGCCTGGGCGGACCTTTACAGTGCCTCTTTCAGCTGTCGCCGCCGGAGAGCCGCTGCTTGAGCAGGTCTCCGAGGGTGCCGAACCCGCCTTCAGCCTTGAGCTTCTGGCGGTACTCTTTGTGCGCGCGGCGCTCTTCTTCCTCGGCGTAGCCGCGGATGCTGAGCTTGGGCTCACCGGTGCGCGGATCCACGTCCAGCACCTTCGTGTCGAGCACCTTGCCCGCTTTGAAGTGCTTACGGAGGTCCGTACCGCGCTGCGTGCCGGTCTGACCCGCAGGGATGAAGCCGCGCGCCTGGCGACCGCTGACACCCAGCACGCGTACGATGAGGCCCGGCGCGTCCGCCTTGACGACTTCTACCTTGATGAGCCCGTTGCGCTCGATGCGCTGCTGCGGCTCCTCCGCGCGGTCCGCGGGCGGCGCCGGATGGAGCGACACCTTCTTGGTGCGCATGTCGAACGCGGCGACGATGACGTCCAAATCCTGACCCTCTTTGAGGATGAGGTTCGGGTGCTCCACGCGATCGAACGAAAGGTCCGCCACGTGCAGCAAGCCTTCGATACCGGGCTCCAGCTCCACGAAGGCGCCGAACTTCTCGAGCCGCGTGACCTTGCCGGTGTGACGGCTACCGCGCGCGAACTTCTGCCGCGCCTCGCCCCACGGATCCGCCACGAGCGCCTTGCGGCTCAGCCAGATCTTACCCTTTTCGTCGATCTTGATGATCTTGACCTCGAGCTTTTCGCCCGGCTTCAAGATCTCGTTCAGCGGCGCGCGCGAGTCGTGGCTGGCCTCGGTCACGTGGACCAATCCCTCCAGGTTCTCTGCCTCGGGCAGGGCCACGAAGGCGCCCCACTCTACGACGGTACGCACGACGCCCTGCATGACCTGGCCTTCTTGCAGCAGGGTGAGCGCGTGCTTGCGGCGCTCGTGCGCTTCCGCCTCCAGCATCGGCCGGCGCGTGACGACGACGTCGCGACCGCCCTTGTCGTACTGGACGACCTTGAACTCCATGCGCTGGCCGACGAGCGACGCGAAGTTGGCGTTCTGCGGGTGCAGGTCCATCCCGGAAGCAGGTGCGAAAGCGCGCAGGCCGTAGATGTCGACCTCGATACCGCCCTTGATGACTCCGGTGACGAGACCGCTGATCAGCGTGCCGTCCTTGTGAGCTTGCTCGATCTTCGGCTTGATCTCTTCTTCACGCAGGGGCTTGCGAGACAGCACCACGAGGCCGCCGCGAATGCCGTCGTTGTGCACGCGCGCGACGAAGCGGTCGCCGATGGACGGCACCAGGTCGTCCAGCTCCATCTCCGTGCGGTCGAAGATCGCGAGCGCCTTGCCGGAAAGGTCGATCATGACAGCGGTGTCCAGCACGGCCGTGACCTTGCCGAATACTTCTTCGCCGACGTGAAACGGCGCGCGGTCGCTGGCGCGGTGCGCCTTTTGCTTACCGTGCTCGCCGTCTTTGTTTTGCGCGGCGGCGCCGCCCTCGGACGGCTTCTTCTTCTTGCGGCGGCGACGCTTCTTCTTCAGACCGCCAGGAGCGGTGCTCTCACCAGCGCCCTCCGCAGCCGCGCCTTCCGGCGCTTCGCTTTCGGAAGCGCCCTCTTCCGCGTCGTCTTCTCCGCCCTCGTCGGTGCCTTCGGCAGCAGCAGCTTCGGCGCTCTCGCCAGCGGTAGTGGTGTCACCGGACGCAGCGTCGCCTGCTTGGCTTTCGGCTTGCTCGGTCACGGTTTCGGTTTCGGGGGCGGTCATGGGCGTCTTTCGCGGCGTATATCGTGCCTCAGGTCGCTTGCCAATTGTCGGCAGCGGTCCAGAGCAGGTTAGGCGAGCTATTAGTCCAGAAAGTGGCTAGCGCGTGATCGGGAGATGGCGATTTTGTCCGCCGCTCCGGTCGATGTTCAGTACCGAGGCTTGCGCCGCGGCGTTCAGGCTCTCTATCAGCCGCCGAGCGACGGCGGTGAAGGCTTCTGCGGGAGGGGAGCCGGGCGCGGCTTCTACGACCGGCACGCCAGCGTCACCCCATTTACGGATCTCGGGGAAGAGCGGGATCTGACCCAGGAGGGGCGCTCCCGCAAAGTCCGCGATCTTTTGCCCGCCGCCGGAGCCGAACAGCTCGTGGCGCTCGTTGCAATTGCCGCAGACGAAGTAGCTCTCGTTCTCGACGACGCCGATGATCGGGATGCCGACCTTCTGGTTCATCGACACGGATTTGTAAACGTCCTGCAGCGCCACTTCCTGCGGCGTCGTGACGATGACCGCGCCGTTCGAGCGAACCCGCTGCGACAGCGTGAGCGCGACGTCCCCCGTTCCGGGCGGCAGATCGAGCAGCAAGAAATCCAAGTCGCCCCAATCCACGTCCTTGAGAAACTGCAGGAGGGCGCCGTGCAGCATGGGCCCGCGCCACACCACCGCGCTCTTCGGGTCTTCGAGCAAAAAGCCGATGCTCATCAGCTTGACGCCGAACCGCTCGAGCGGCTGGATGCGCTTGCCGTCGCTCATCGGCTGGCCGCTGATGCCCAACATGGTCGGGATGCTCGGGCCGTAGATGTCGGCGTCCAACAAGCCGACCTTGAGCCCCAAGGCCTTCAGGGCGAGCGCGAGGTTCGTCGCCACCGTGCTCTTGCCGACCCCACCCTTACCGCTCATCACCAGGATGACGTTCTTGACGCCGGGCACGGGATCATCCGCGCCGACCTGTCGCTGGGGCACTCGAAGCGATTCCTGGCTCATGGCGCGGCCGTCATACCAGCGCTAGGGCGCACTGCAAGCGGCAGGAGCGTGCGCCGCACCGTCAGCGCGAAAAAAGGCGGCTAGAGCAAGCCTGCGGACCAGGCCAGGACCACACCGAGCGCGAAACCGACGCCCGTCGCCACCACCGCCGGCACCAGGTCGCGGCGTAAGCGGTGGGGACGGCGCGGGGTGTGGGTCTGCGAGCTCCGCGATTCTTGCAGCCGCTCGTAGTCCGGATCGCCGGGCATGGGCATGAAGTCTTGCCCCATCTTCAGCTTCGGCGTGCTGGGCGCCCGCGGAATGCGGGGCGACATCAGCAGTGAGTCCCTGACCCGCGCGACGCGCGGCATGTTCACGGGAATCACCGAATGCTGGAGCTGCGATTGCGAGATGCCGGACGTGCGGTCGAGCCTGGAAGTCGGCGCCACGATGACGGGGAGCGCCTCCCCAGAAGCACCGAAGCCCTGCGGCGCGAGAGAGCCGAAGAGCGCCGCCCCCAGGAACGGTCGCAACCGCTCCGCCAGCTCCTCCGCGCTCTGGATGCGAGCTTGCGGCAGAAGCGCCATGCCGTCTTTGACAATCTCGACGAGCTCGCTCGGCAGATCCGGGGCGAGCGCCTGCAGGTCCTTGGCGCGTCCCTTGGCGACGAGCTTCATGACCTCCTGCGCCTCGCCTTCGAACGGGGCGGTGCCCGCCAGCATCGTGAAAAGCATGGCGCACGCCTGATAAACATCGCTTCGGAAGTCGACCGGCTCGCCCGTCACCTGCTCCGGCGAGACGTACGCGGTCGCGCTGGCGGCGCGTTGCGGCGTGACTCGCACGCTCCGCGCGACACCGAAGTCCACCACCTTGACCAAAGGACGGTCGGGGCGAGGGTGCGTGACGAGCACGTTGCCGGGCTTCAGATCGCAGTGAACGATGCCTTGAGCATGCGCGGCGGAGAGCCCAGCGAGCACCTGCATGAACAGCTCGCACGCGAAGCCGGCGCTGAGCGGCCCGCGCGTATCGATGAGCTCTTCCAGCGTCTCCCCACGCAGGAGTTCCATCACCAAGTAAGGGACTCCTTGCTTGGACACCCCCAAGTCGTGGATATCAACGACGTTGGCGTGAGAGATGCGCGCGGCCGCGCGTGCTTCCGTGACGAACCGCTCTTGGGCGCCCGCTTCCGCGAACGCCTCGGCGTTCATCAGCTTGACCGCCACCTTTTTGCCGACGCTCAGGTTCTCCGCTTCGTAGACGGTTCCCCCCTCACCGCTGCCCAGCTGCCGAAGCAGGGCGTACTTTCCATCTAGAATGGAAACCGGGTTGGGTTGCTGAGCTGCCGACATCCGCGCTTCTGCTTGAAACGGCTGCGACGACGGTGGGCTTTAGCCCGCGGCCTCCTTACCTCGCCGTTTGCTCAGGATTTCCGCCCGAACCCCAGGTACGCGGTGGTTTTCACCTCGACCGGGTCCTTCCCGTACTGCGCCTCCAGCCGCTCCACGACTCCTTGAGTGACGCGGCGCCACTCCGCTTCCCCCAGCCGGTTCTTGAGGAGCACGACCGGCGCGGTCGTCCGCTGAGTCTGCGCCCAGAACTCCGCGGGCGTGTCCCCCGGTAGGATGTGGGTGATGGGCTGGACGCTCACCTCGGAAAAGCCGGCTCCGCGCAGCTCGGACGCGAATTCGTCTGGATCACCGAGCGGCCCCTTGCCAGAGCCGAACGGAATGTCCGGCAGGACCTCGCGCACGGCGCTCATGATGCTGACGAAGATGCCTTCGAACGGCGCCCAGCTCGATACGACCGCCGCGCCGCCGGGCTTCAGCACTCGGTGCAGCTCCGAAAAGCCCTTGGCGCGATCGGGGAAGAACATGAGCCCGAACATCGAGAAAGCGGCGTCGAACTCGCCGTCGCCCCAGGGCAGCGCCTGTCCGTCGCCTTCGCGAACGTCCGCGCCTTGCTGAGCGCCGTTCAACCGGCGCTTGAGGTTTCGGACCATCTGGGGCGAAAAATCGAGGCTGGAAACCGAGCAACCCGCTTCCGCCGCCAGCAAGGTGAGCGTGCCCGGGCCGCACGCCACGTCCAGCACCTTCGCGCCGGCGTGGGTGGGCGCGAGCTTCAGTGCGTCCTTCGAGAATAGCTCGAACATGGGGAGGAGCTCGATGGCGTAATCATCCGCCACGAGGTTCCACGGTTCGGGTGAAGCAAGCGGGCTGGGCTTCGGCGCGTCCGTCATGCGACAGAGCATGTTTCGTGGAGCCTCGGAGCGTCAATACCGCCGGACTTTGGGTTTGCTGAAGCGGACGCAGGGCAGAGCTGCTGGCGAGGGCAACGTCCTTCCGCTAGCGTTCACACCGATGGTTGCACGACGGAGTTTCATCAGCGGCTTTGGCGTCCTGCTCGCGTCCGCGTGCGCAGACGGAGATCCGGCGCAAAACGAGCCGGGCGCGACCGCGCCCAGCTTTCTGCTCGAGGATTTCCAGCCGAAAAGCCCTAGGTTCGGTGAGGCGTACGGCGTGGAGGAGTTTCGCGGCTCGGTGCTATTGATGCCGCTCTTCGCTGCCTGGTGCCCGGACTGCGTGGCCTGCGCGCTCTTGCTGGACGGCGTGTACCAGGAATGGCTCGAAGAGGGCCTGAACGTGCGCGTCATGTCCATCAACTCGGACGACGGCCGCTCGAGCCGCCACAAGCTCGTCGATGTGTGCTCGTTTCCCCTTCTTCAGGATACGGCGGAAGCCAATGTTTGGGGCCAGCTCCAAGGCGCGCGGGACGACCACTACATCTACACGCCGACAGGCGTGCTCGACCGCTTCTACGACTACGGTGCCGGCCAACGCGTGGACCCGCTGTCCGCCCCAGGCAAGGCGGCGCTGCGCGACGCTATCCTCAAAGCCGGCGCGTAAAGCGCACAAAAAGAAGACGGCGCGGGTCGAGATGAACCGCGCCGTCCTCGAGGCTCCCGCGAGCGGAGCCTAACCGCTCACTTGATACCGGCGGCGCCAGCGACCTTCGCGCTCGCTTCGAGCGAAGCCTTGAAGTTGCCACCCGCCTCCGTGACCGCCGCGCCGATCGGGAGGAGGCAAGCGGTCGCCTTGACGCTCAAGTCCCCCGCGTTGCCGGCGATCTTGCCGCTCGCGTTCAGGGTGCCTTCGATGCCGGTGGCGAACGCCGCGCCGCGCGCCTTGAGCACGACGATCAAGTTCGGCAGGTTGGCCCGCAGCGAAGCGAGACCGGCCTCGAGCTTGACCTGCGCGTCCGCGCTGGCGGTGCCCGTGACGTCGTAGGCAACGTTGAGGGACGGCGGCTTGCACTCGGCCTTCGCGCTCGCGCTGGCCGAGCAGCTCGCCTTGCAATCTGCGTCGGCTTTGCAATTCAGCTCGGCCTTGCCGCCTTCGCACTTGGGGGCTTCGAAGTCGCCCTCGCACTTGCCGTCGCAGGTGAACTTCACGCCGGCCTTTGCCTCGCACTTGGCGCTGCAGCTACCTTCGCAGGTACCGGAGCAATCCACCTTGGCGCCGGCCTTGGCCGTGCACTTGCCGTCGCACTTGCCCATGCAGGTGCCGTCCGCCTGAACGCCGGAGGCGCTGTTGGCGGTGCCGTCCGCGGTGCAGCTGCCTTCGCAGGTGCCTTCGCAGTCGACGGTGGCGCCGGCTTCGGCGGTGCAGCTGCCGGAGCATTCGCCCGTGCAGGTGCCGCTGCAGGAAACGTCCACGCCGCCTTCGGCTTCGCAGGAGCCGCTACACTCGACGGTGAGCTTGCCGCCCGTGCACTTCGGCGGGGTCGCCATCGCGTCACACGACGCGTCCACCGTGCAGCTGCCCTCGCAGTTTGCCTGCGCGTCGATCGACGCGGTGCAGACGGGCGGCTGGAAGTTCACGCTCAGCTTGCCCTTGACCTCAGCCGATGCGCCGAAGTTGGCTTCGATCTGCGCGGTGGCGAGGTTACAGAGAGCCGTCACCCGCGCGGAACCCGTCTTCGCGGCGGCCGCGTCCGCGTCCGCCTTCTTGGCGCCGAGGTCGCGAGCGATGTTCTCGCAGGCGATGCTGACGTCCGTCAGCGCGCCGCTGGCGACGGCGGCGAGATCCGCACTGGCCTGCGCGAGAGCGGAGTATTGGCCCTTGATCTCACCCTCGAGCTCGAAATCCACTCCCGAGAGGTCGGCGCCGACCACGAACTCCGAGCAGCACAGGCCGCTCTGCGCGTCTGCGAGAGGATTGTCCTCACCGCAACCGGTCGTCAGGGTGGCGACGGTAAGGCCGGTGAAGGCGAGGGCGGTCAGTGGCTGGAAGCGAAACAGTTTGCTCATCCGAAGACTCCTTGAAAAGTAACCAAGTGAGAAAGCGCCTGACCATGGAAGACAGGCTCCCCTCGTGCAGTGCATCCTCTTGCCGAAAACTCGGACGAGGAGACTAGACCAATAGCGTGCACGAGCGAAACCCCTACGACGTCCACCATGGCTGCCGGCCCGTCGCGTTGGACGGCGCGTGAGCTCGAAGCATGCAACCCAGCGTCACTCGGTCGCATTCTGTCGGTTCGCCACGACAACTACATGTAGTTGAAGCCGATGGTCAGAGGGCCGATCGCATGACAGCGCTGTCGCGGTGCGATTCGGCGCGGGTCAGTTCGAGCCCCAGCAACCGATTTGAGTCGATGAGCCGAGCAATCCGTCGGTCGCGGCGTTGGCGGCGTAGCAAGTATTGAAGAGCGTCGAGCTCTCGTCCCCGATGCAGATGACGTCCAGACCGCCAGGTGAGGGGGGACAGCCGCCGTTCTTGCAGGTGCCTGACGCGTCCACCGTTTTGCATTCGCAGCGCGTTTCTAGATTGATGCACCAGCGTTCGCCCGTGAACGGCGACGTGGCGCAGGCGCCGCCGGGGCAGTCCGCGCTTCCTCGGCACGGCTCGCACGTCTGACCGGCTCCGTGACACGAGCCGAAGCGGTGACCGCACGTGGGGACCCCCACGTCCTCGTCGAAATTGCCGCATTCGCTGGCGTTACCCCAAGGGCACGAGCGCACGCCGGGCTCGCACAGCTTGGTGCAGATCTTTTCCCCGCTGCCGTCCCGAGCACAGATTTGGTTCGGCAGCGCGAGGCAGTCAGCATCTGTCTCGCAGGTGGCGCAGAACTCGCGCTGACGGCAAACGCTACGCTCCACGCCCCCGAGCTCTCCGCACCGATGGGCTCGGAGCGCTCCAATCTGGTCGGCGGGCACGCAGTCCGGATTCGTCGCGTCGCCCTGCACGCCGCAAGCGTCCTCACACGGAACGCGCCCGACCACGCCGCAGTAGTACCCGCTGGCGCAGTCCGAGTCCGTGCTGCAGTCCACGGTGCAGTACGCGTCCAGATCGCCGGGGCCGGCGCCAACGCACACCGCGCCTTCGGCGCACTCGTCGCCGGCGGGGCACGCGGTGTAAAGCTCTCCGGGCCGGGGCAGCTCTTGGTCGCGCTGACAGAAGTAACGGCGCTCGCCGCCCGCATCCACCAGGTCACAATGGCCGACTCCCGCGCAGTCTTGGTGGGTGCGGCACTCGTAGCTGCACTCACCGTTCACACAGCTGAAACCGTGAGCCTCGTCGCACTCGCTCGCTTGCTGGCAAGGCGTGTAGCGGCCGCACGTTTCCCCGGTGCAGCCCGGCGCGGGCTCGACCGAATCGTCCGAGCTGCAGCCGGTCACCGGCGCGGCGGCGCCGAGCGCGAGCAAGAAAGTGCCGGCAAGGGCTCGGGTAAAGAGCCAAAGGCGCGGGCGCTTCTTGACGTTCTGGGTCACGCGGGTACCTTCATACCAAGCTTTTTGCCCTCGAGGTCGAACATGCGCGTCCGTTTCGCCGCTCAGATTGCCCGGCTTGCCGCTCCAGCCGCGCTCCTGGCGGCTTGCTCCAGCACTCCCATCGCCGAGGACGAGGTTGGAAACGTAGGCGTCGCGGGGAGCACGAGCGGCAGCGCCGGCAGCCCCTCGGGTGCGCCGGCGGGGCCTCCCATCACCCCCGCGGGTGATTACCGGAAGCGCACCTACCCGGCTGGGCCCTACGGCACGGGCCTCGGCGCTACGCTCGCGGACTACTCCTTCCTCGGCTGGCATGACCCCATCGCGGCGGGCTACGACCAGACCCAGCTCGAAGAGGTGAGCCTCTCCGAGTACTACGACCCGGACGGCACGAAGGGCATCAAGCTGCTCTGGATCAACGCCTCCGCCGTGTGGTGCTCGGTCTGCCGAACGGAGATGAAGGACATCAAGAGCAGCGGCGTGCGAGCCGAGTTCGCCCCCAAAGGCGTGCAGATGCTGGTCACGTTGTTCGAAGATAAAAACAGCGGCCCCGCGACGCCGCTGGACCTTCACAACTGGGGCTCCGCGAGCGCCCATCAAATCGACTTCCCGCTCGTGCTGGATCCAGGCTTCAAGCTGGGCGCGTTCTTCACTTCGGACGCGACGCCGCTCAACATGCTCGTGGACGCACGCACGATGAAGGTCGTGGACGCCACCATGGGCTACTCGCTGGATTACTGGCAGCAAGTCGACGACTACCTGGCAACGCTCGAGTGAGAACGTCTGCCGCAGCTACGTCGGTCGCGCTCGTCGCGTTGGTAGCCTGCAGCCCGGCGGCGCCTTCTCCCGCGAGCGCAGCGGGCGGCTCGGGCTCGGCCAGCGCGGCTCGGCCCCCAGACTTCGAGTTGCCTCGGCTCGACGGCGGCAGTGAGCGCTTATCTACGCACTTCGGCAAGGACGTCGTGCTGCTCGACTTCTGGGCGACCTTTTGCAAGCCCTGCCTGCGCGCGATGCCGGATCTGGACGCGCTGTATCGCGCTCGCAAGGAGCGCGGATTCGTCGTGCTCGGCGTCTCGATCGACGGACCGGGGTCGAGCGCGGACGTGCAGGCGGAGGTGTCGCGCCTCGGCGTGAGCTTCCCCATCTTGTTGGACCAAGAGAGCCGCGCGGTCGCCCTGTACAACCCACGCGCCTCGGCACCCTACAGCGTGCTCATCGGCCGGGACGGGAGGGTGCTGGCTCAGCGTGAGGGCTACACCACCGGCTCCCACGACGCCCTCGAGCGCGACGTGGACGCGGCGCTTCGTTAATCGACTCTGACCACCTGGCGTGACGTGATGCCGACGCCGTGCTCGGCCGTAAAGAGCATGACGTGCCGACCGATGCGGTCGAAGCGCTCGGGAATGGCGCCGCCGCCGCCAGAGATGAACGCCGGAATGCCGGCGTTGTCGAACGAGTAGTACGAGTGCACGTGACCGTAGAGCGTGAGGTCGACGCGGCCCTCCGCGAGCCGGCCGAGCAGCTTCGCCGCCTCGCTGCGGCTCGCCCACGAGCCGTTGCGCACGCCAATCGGATCGATGGGCGGGATGTGCATCGCCACGACATGCACGTCGTTTCGGGCGGTGGCGAGCCAATCCTCCAGCCACTCGAACGCGGTCGGATCCAGGCTCGCGCTCGCGTCATCCAGGAGCGTGAAGGCGACGCGGTGGAAGCGGAACTGAAAATTACCTCGGCCGAAGTACTCGTAATACAGCACGGGGCCAGTGCCGAGCTCGTGGTTGCCGAGGGTCGTGAAGTAGGGAACGCGAAGACGTAGCAGCTCGCGTTGAAAGCGCTCCAGCTCCGCGCGCGTTCCGCGCTCGGTCAAGTCCCCCGCGCCGAGCAGGAAGCGCACTTGCTCCAGCTCGTTGACCTTGTCGTACACGTCCGCGACGCGATCGATCGCCTCCTGCACGTCCGAAAGGAGCGCGAAGCGAAACGGCTCCGTCGAATTCTGATCGCCCGCCGCGACCGCGAGGCGCGTTTCGCCAGCGGGGAGGCTGAGGCGGTAGCGCTTTCGGGTCGGCACGTTGGGGTCAGTGGCTTCCTCCGCCTCCACGACGGCAGAAGCGGACGACGCGGTGAGCTCGGCGTCGGTCAGACAATTCTGAATCTCCACCGAGAGGTCACTTGCCTGGTCGGTGCGTACGGTGAGCTCGTATGCCGGAGCGCTGCCCCAGAGCACGAACTCCGCCGCCGATAGCGCCCGCACCGCGGCGAGACCTTCGCGGACCTCCACCGAGATGCCGGCTGACGTGGCGCTGCCCACCGCGCGATCTTGCTCGATGCGCTCCTCGCTCGGCCGCAGGCAAGACAGCGCGAGCACGCCGGAGAGCAGCAAAAAATGCTGGAGATGTTTCATCGCGGGTTTCCCCCCTGTCGGTAGACGAGAGAAGCGCCGGCCAGGTACGCGGAGCCAGCTTGCGCGTCGACCGCGACGCCCAGGCTCTCCGTGGCAAACCAGCGCAGCGTGGTGCCGAAATGACCGGCGACGCCGCTGCCCAAGCCCGTGAGCTTGAGGCCGGCAACGTAGTCGTCGTGACGATGATCGTAGTAGACGAGCCACTCGCTGCCCGGCGCGCTCAGGCCGCGCAAGGTGACGCCGAAGCCGATGCGCGCCAAGAGCAAGTGCTCGATGTCGGTCGGTACCGACAAGCCTTGCAGATCGTAGTCGAGCCGGCCGATGCCGTAGCCGAGCCCGAGCTCGATGAACGAGCCGCGCAGGGTAGGACCGAGGCGACCCATGTCGTAGCGTCCGTCCACCGAGAGCTCGGCGGAGCCTTTGCTGAAGTGCTCGGGTCGATGCCGCTGGTGCACGAAGCCGAGCGTCAGGTCCACGAAGCTTTGGTCGCCAGGGCGGCGCTCGTGAACGTTGCCCGCGAGCCGGTACTGTCCCTCGACGCGGTAGCGCGCCGTGTCGCCGGCGGTCGAAAACCAGCCGGAGGGCGTGAGCCGAAAATGACCGATTTGCCGCGAAACACGCTGATACAGAAAATCCGTGTGGGCAAACTGCGGGTCGTGGATGCGGCGGTAGCCGAGCTCGGTTTCCCAGCGTGCGGGGCCGCGGTAGCGCGAGAGTGCGGCGCCCCCGTCGCTGCTCACGGTGCCGTAAATGTCCGCCAAGTACGAAGTGGAGAACAAGCCGAAGCCAACGATCGTCGAGCCTGCGGCGGGGCCGACGAAGTAGCGCGATGCGCCGGTGAACACGATCGTGAGCCCGCCTCCCAGAAACAAGCCGAGGCCCAAGCTCTCCATGAGGAGCAGGTTCTTCGCGGTCTTGCTTTGGCCCAGGGCGAAATGGCCGGCGCCGTGCACCACGACGCCCGGAACGACGGCGGCCGCCGTCGGTAGCGCGCGCGGTGGGGGAGCGTCATCGCTGCGCCGCGCTTGCGCCCCGGCGACGCCGCTATGCAAGAGGAGGCAAAGTCCAAACAGCGCTCGCATCAGAATCTAAGTGCGACGTCCAGTCGCACTCCTTCGAATGGCGGATAGAGTCGGCAGATGCCGCCCACGCAGCGCAAGGCCCCGCGGCGCTGCCCCGCGAAAAGCGCGACGCGCGTCGCGGGGGTAGGCCGATGCGAGATTTCCACGTTGAAATAGCGATGGGGCACGCCCGGGCGCGTGTCGTACTCGGCGCCCAGCCCGATGCTGGAGTGCTCGGCCCACTCCAAGCCCAGGACCTCTTCGCCTTCGGACCAGGGCACGCCGGGGCCGCCTTCGGCTTGGGCGCGGCGTCGATGCCGGCCGGTCAAGCTCACGCTGAAGGCCTCAGATAGGGGCAGCTCGAAGACGTGACGCAAGTAGCCCTCCGTGTAGAACAAATGGGAGACCGAGCCGCTCGGGAGCACCAGCTCACGCTCGGCCCGATCGAGGCGGCCGCCGAGCACGACCTCCGCGTGCCGGCGCCGGTCGCGCGAGTCCAGCGCGAAGCCGGAGGACACGTCGTACACGCGGTTCAGCTGCTCGGCGCTAGTGCGGCACGCCTCGTTGGCGCCCGACTCCGCGTACGTGACGTAGTGCGACGCGCTGCCGAGCGCGCGTACGCCGCGGCGCAAGGTGAAGTCCCCGCGCAGCCGCCCGCCGGTGACGCACGTGTTCATCCGCTCGAACTCGGTGTCGTTGTCTTCCGGCTCCGTCGTTGGCACCTGGTTGTAAGCAAGGCTCGAGAACTCGCGCGCGCGTGAGAGCTTCACGTTGCCGGAGAGGGGAAAAAGGCGGCGATAGTGCCGCGCCTCGAGCGTGAGCGCGACGCCCTTGGGGGTGTAGGAAGCGCTGCCGTAGAAGCCGTAACCGGGGTCGATGCGCGTGGTCTGCCCGCGGTCCCCCAAGTGCTGGAACGCGAGCTCGCCGTACAGCGATAGGTCCGGCAGCACGCGGGTGACCTCGAACGACTCGCTCAACGTGAGGACGCGACCGGCGCTGCGCACCACGTCCTCGCTGAGCGGCGCGTCGCGAAACAGGGCGGAGCCTTGGGTGGCGAGCTTCCATCGCTCACCGGAGAGCTCGAGCTGCCCGGCCGCGATTCGGTCCGGTGCGTAGCCGCAAGTAGCGCTGGTCTGGCAATCACTGGTGAGGGGAGCGAAGTCGGTCGCGATGGCGCGAGGCATGCCCGCTTCGGTGAGCGTGGAGAGGGCGTCTCGACCACCAAACACTCCGAGGTAGCGACCGCTCGCTTCATCGATGCGCAGCGGGTTCAGCTCACCGCCGAGCGCCGTGAGCTTCAAGCCCAAGGGCCCGGAGCGCGTCAACGTCAGGCGCGCGCCGCGGATCGTGGTGTCACTTCCGAGCTCGTCGCGCTTCCTCACGCTGAGCACGATGCCGCGACCGAGCTGTGCGCTCGCGTCCCCCAGCGTCGCCTCCACACCCGGCCGCGAGTAGGTGAGGTAGTATTTCGACGGATAAACCCAGTCGATGAAGCGGTTCGACAACTCGAGCCCGGCTTCGTCCAGCTTGCTGCGAAAATAGCCGGGGGCATTCTCGCGCGATGACTCGCTCGTGAGATCCAGCGCGAGCCGAGCCGCGTTGGGCGACGCATAGAACCACACGTTATCTACGCGCGCGCCCAGGCTGAAGTTGCCGCGCGTGGCCTGCGCGCTGAGCCGATTGTAGACGAGGCCGAAGTCGTCGTTCGCGCGGGTCGCGACCTGGTTCGGCTTGGAGTCGCGGTTGTCGAAGTTGTAGTAGACGCTGCTGCTCTCGGTCACGTCCACCCGGAGCGGCTCCCCCGCGAGATTGCCGGGCTCGAGCGCGCGCGCCCGAGGCGCCAGGAGCGCGGCCGAGAGCCCGAGCGCAACGAGCCGCGAGCGCATGGTTCAGTTGGCAGCGGAGCGCGCGGCCAGCTCCGACTCGATGTACGGCCACATGACTGCGCCCTGATCGCCCACGTACTTGCGCAGGATCTTCATGCTGCGCGCGTCGATTACCATGTTGAGCGGCGCCGAGTCCGGCGAAGCGTACAGCCCGAGCTCGAGCTCCGGATCGGCGACCATCGGAAAATTGGTCCGAAAGTTCTCGATCCAACGCTCCAGATCGCCCATGTCCGCTGGGTTCCGCTGCCCATCCTGAAACAAGGTGCTGAGGATGACGAGCCCGCGCGGACCGAGCTCCGCCGCTTTTTCCGGCAAGTAGCCGTGCTCCGCGACGCAGGCGGCGCACCAGATGGCCGCCGTATTCAGCAGCAAGAGCGAGACGCCCTTGGTGCCGGCCGGGTCGTAGTAGTCGGAGAGCGCGACCGTCTCGCGGTGCTGCTCGCTCGGAGCCACGCGGTCGGGCGCGCGGTACCCGACGAAGCACGCGTTCTTGGCGACGTCACCGAGCTCCGTTCCGAGGCCTTCGGTCGGGTAGTCCGGCGCCGCGCAGCTCGGGACGTCCGCGATCAGCTCTTCGGGGATCTCCGGCGCATTCGAGCCGCACGCGGTGAGACAAGCGCCGAGCGCGAAAGCGAGCAGCGCGCGCACCGGCTACTCCTTCACCTTCACGCCCACGGCGGTGAGGACCGGAATGCCGTCCGGAAAATCGAGGGTTGCTCCATCTTCGCTCACCGCGCCTTCGCCGATCTTCTTCCACCCGGCGTAGGGAGCGAACTCCTCCTCCACGTCCAGCCCCAGCAGGTAGAGCTCGAGCTCCGCGCCCGGTTCGAGGTCGGCCGTGTTCTCCAGGGTCAGCGCGGGAGCGGGACAGATGCGAGTTTCCAGCGGCGAGAGCGCGTACGCTTGCACGAAGCTCTCATCGAGCTGCTCGAGCGCGGCGGGCGGGAGCGCAGCGGCGCGGAACCCCTGCTGCTCTTCGCCTTCGTAGTCCAGGAAGTTCACCTCCACGTGCGCGCTCTCGGACAACGTGAGCGCTACGCCGCCGGAGGAAGAAGACGAACCCGGCGTCAGCGCGGCCCCGCTCTCGTAAGCAGGAAGACGCACGGTGACCAGCGTTCCCAAGTCGTTGTCGCCTGCGCCGAGCAGGGTCGTCAGCTTCGCCCACTCGAAGCCATCCCCGTACTTCACCGCGGGCGTATCGCGCGTGTCGCCGACGTTCTCCGATAGGCGGCCGTTGCTCCCGACGTTCGCCTGGGTGCACACGTCGCGACCGCAGACTTGAACCAAGCCGGCCGCGGTGGGCTCGCCTTGCTCGTCCACGATGAGGCCACTGATGGCGCCGACTTCGACCGGATTCGGGTCGCGGCTCGGGTTCGTTCCCGCAGGGCAGCGCTCGAGCCCCTTGCCACCGCTGCCGCTCGAGCCGCCGCCGCTCGCGGAGCCTCCGCCTCCGGCCGAGCCGTCAGGCTCCGCCGGGTCGCTCGAGCACGCGGCGCTCACGAGGAGCGCGGGGAGGAGGACCAGAAGATGCGAAGGGCGAGTCACGCCCCAGCATTATGCCCCGAATCCTCGCCCGCGCCGAAGCGCCGTTTTGCGACGTACGCGGGAGCTAGAAGCTCACGCCCAGGTACAGGCGGAGCGCCTGGGCCAGGTTCGTGTCCGCGTTGGTCAACCGAGAGGCCTCGACCGAGGCGTAACCCAGGCCGGACATGGGGAAGAGCACCGCGTACTCGAGCTTGGCGAAGAAGCCGCCCATGCGGTTCGGGTCGTCGTTGAGTGAGCCGTCTTTGCTCTGGAAGTAGATCTGGCCATTGAGCTCGATGCCGAGGTCCCGGGCGTGGCCCGGCGTCTGCATGAATTCACTGGCACGTGACCAGATCGCCGCGAGCCCGCCGCCGATCTTCTGCCCGTTCGGATCGCGCAAGAAGTCGTACTTCACGCTGGGGCGGAAATAGTAGGTGCCCTGCACGCGAGTCAGAATGTTGCGGTAGAGGATCAAGTCGAGCGCGTAGCTCGGGTGGAACCGAAACGTGGAAATCGTGCGGTCGCCATACTGGTTCTGGACACCCTGGTCACCCGAGCCGGGGGTCAGGCTGTCCACGTCCGAGTCGCCCGAGGCCCAGCCGGCCTTGAACCCGAGCCGCAGCTTGTTTTCCGCGAGCAGCTGCTCGAGCTCGGTCGCGAAGCCCCAGCTCCGCGTCTTGTAGCCCGTGTCCGCGGTGGTGGTCGCGGAGCCGTTGTTGATCTTGCCCTGGATGGTCGCCACTTCGGTCTCGAAGCGGAAGCCGCGGTAGCGCAGCTGCAGCCACAGATCGGGCATCCACATGTGCGCGTCGCGGCGCACGAAGGGGAGGGTGTCCTTCCCGGGGGTGCAGCCGAATGCAGCGCCGTTTTGGCTGCCCGCACCGGAGCCGCAGGGGCCAGCGGAGTCCGCGGCCAGGAGCTGGTGCTTGTACTGCACCTGCACGCCGCCGTTGATCACCACGTCGCCGCGGTTGAGGGCGGCGGCGACCATGTCCGCGCTCTTCCGTCGCACGAGCGTGAACGTGTACTGGTTCACGTCGTCCAGCTGGGCCGCGTCGTACGGCTGGCCGCGGGTGGTGCCGAAGTTGTCGCTCGTGGCGCCTTCGTTCACGAAGTCCATGGCGACGGAGGCGTACAGATCCAGGCTCTTGATGCCGCTCGTGATCTGCGCGCGGTCGATCGTCGACTGGTAGTCGTCGTCGTGGCCGTCGCCCGCGTTGTAGACCATGCCGAGGCCCCAGTGGTTGGGCATGCGACCGAACCGCAGCTGTCCGACGGGGGTGACCCACTCCGCCCACACCCGCTTGACGAGGATGCTGTCGCGCAAGCTGTTACGACCGGCGCTGGGAGCGGCGGTGGTGTCGTCGAAGATGCCGAGAGGCGCGTAGCCGCTGCGCTGGCTGACCTGGCCGTCGTTGACGGCGTAACCCCCGGGGGTGGAGCCGAGCACCAGGTTGTCCAGCAGGTCGATCTGGGAGATGACGCGCAGGTTGTCCGAGACGTGGAACTCCGGATCCAGGCGGAAGCGCATGTTTGCGCCCGCGTTGGTGTTGTCGTCACAGTTGCTGGAGCCGGAGCCGCACAACTGGGAGCCGACCGGGCCGCGATCCTGGCCGTTGGCGAACTGATTGTAATAGTGGTCCGCCGGGCGCGGAAAGAGCGCGCTCGCCAAGGGGTCGCGGCGACCGAGGTGGAACTTGTAGAAGAGCTCACCGCGCGCGCGCAGGCTGCCGTGCCACTCCAAGATTGGGCGGGTGTGCGTCCACCAATCTTCGGCAAAGACCGCGTCCCCCGCCGCCGGCTGCGCCTTGGGGCGCTCGGCGCCTTGGCGCTTGAGCGCCGCCGCGTCTTCTGAAGGCTCGGGCCAGATCGGCAAAGGCGCGAGGCCGGGCTGAGCTTGCGGCAGCGAGCCTGCAGGCTCTTGCCCGACCGTCGGTTCCTCGGTTCCCTCCGCCGTGGGCGGCGGCTCGACCGCAGGCGGCGCTTCCGGAGTGGCCGCGGGCGGCGCGGCGGCAGGAGGAGCGGCCGCCGGAGCAGGGGCCGCCGGTGCCGCGGGACCAGGCGCCGGCTTCGGCTCGGCCGCAGGCTTCTTGGGATCGGCTACCGGAGCTTGCGCCCAGGCGTGCAAAGAGAAAGTGGCGGCGAGGGCCGAAACCAGTAAAACGGAGCGTTTTCGCATTGATACTCCGCCTTTGACCGAAGCGGCGGGAGTCCCTTTCGCACCGACCCGGAAGACTGTCAACCTCAGGCTTTTTTGAAGGCGGTCATCACGTCGGTCGCGAAGCGCTCTGCGGCGGCTTGTGCCGCAGCTACGGCCGGAGCGGCTGCAGGCGCGGGCAGGGCAGAAGTTCGCGTCAGCGCGGGCGGGTCGTCTTCTGTTTCTCGCAGGTGAGCGGACGGCCCCTCGGCCAGCTGAGGCAGGGCCATCGACAGAGTTTTGGCGACCTTGGAGAGCTCCGCCTGCGCGCGCCAGCCGGGCGAGTCCGGCAGACCGAGCGCGCCTCGAAAGGCGTCGCCGAGCTCGCGCGCGCTTCGGTACCGGAGGTCCCGGTGCTTGGCGAGCGCGCGCGCAAACACGATATCCAGCGCGCCGGGCATGCCGGGAACGAGCCGCGTGATCGGCGGCGCCGCTTCGTCGAGCTGCGCCGCGCGGACCACGAGCTCGGTGCGCTCCGGAGCGTCGAACGGGGTGATGCCGGTCAGCATCTCGAACATCACGATCGCAGCGGCATACAGGTCCGCGCGCGGGTCCAGCGGCTGCCCCATCACCTGCTCCGGGGCCATGTAAGCCGCGGTACCAGGGGCCATACCGCCGCTCTGCTTGGCGAGCTCCGCCGGAAACCGCGCGATGCCGAAGTCAGTCAGCTTGGCGATGTCGTCGGTTCGGATCAGCAGGTTCGCGCTCTTCACGTCCCGGTGGACGATGCCCAGCGCGTGCAGGCTCTCCAGCGCGCCGAGCAGCTGGGCGAGGTAGTGCCACGCCTGAGTGACGGGTAGGCGAGGCAAGGCGCCGCCCCTCGACGTCGCCCGTTGCAGGAGCTCCGCGAGGGACTCGCCCTGCACGAGCTCCATCGCGATGCACAGCTCGCCGTCGTGATCGAACATCCCGAAGTAGTGGACGATGTTCGGGTGGCTCAGCGTGCTGAGCACGTCCGCCTCGTGCCGAAACAAGCGTTCCGCGCGCGGTTTGCCGCGGATGAGGGGGTGCAGCACCTTGAGCGCCACCGGGTGCTCGGGCACGTGGGCGAACCGGCCGGCGGGATTGTAGTAGAGCCAACCGCGGTAAACGACGCCCATTCCTCCTTCACCGATGGTATGGCCGACGACGCACTTACCTAAGTCCCCGAGCGCGACCTCGCTGCCGGGGCCAATGCGCTGACGCTTGGCGGCGGCAGCCATCGGAACGGGCAGGCCGCAGTGCGGGCAAAACCTCGCCTCGGGTACGAGCTCGCTTCGGCATCCGACGCAGACCGCCACGGTGATGCGCGGAGCCTAGCAAAGCCTCGTTTCAATGTAAGTAAAGGCGCGCTCGTTTTGGCCCAGCCGCGGGCGGATCTCGCGGTTTAAAGCGTTGCAGTTCGACGCGCAGTTTGAAAGCATGGCTTCCGCTCGGGCCCCTGTGTGCCCTGCTCGTTCGCTCGAAACTTCAGGAGAACTTCGTTGAAGAGCCTCTCGCTTCTGCCATTGCTCACCGCCGTTGCCGCCGGTTTCGGCTCGCTCGCTATGACCACGGAGGCGCTGGCGCAGCAGACGGTGGAGCACGCCGTCAGCGTTCAGCGCTTCCACGCCGCTCCCGGCCCTCGAAACTATTTCACGATGCGCGGCGCGCGCACGGACGGCACCAAGGTGTGGAGCGCCGGCATCATGGCCAACTACGCCTTCGAGCCGCTGACGGTGCGCAGCTGTCAGAACGCGACGAGCTGTGACGGCAGCGCCCGCCAAGAAGACAAGAAGGTCGTCGAGAACATGCTGACGGGGGACTTCCTCGGCTCGTTCACGATCGTGCCGCGCGTGCAGCTCGGCCTGCGGGTCCCGGTCATGTGGCTCAAGGGCACCGGTATCACTCCGGAAGGCAACGACGAGCCGGAGGGCATCAGCGCGGTTGGCACCGGTGACCCGGAGATCGAAGGCAAGTTCCGTATCTACGGTGACCCCAAGGCGCCCTTCGTGATCGGCGCGACCGTGTTCGCGACTGCGCCGCTCGGTAACGCCATCAACAAAGACCAGTTCATGGGCGACAAGCACCCCAACGCCGGGGCTCGCGTCATCTTCGACGGCGAGGCGAAGGGCTTCTCGTTCGGCGGCAACTTGGCGGGCGTCTATCGCAAGTCCGTCGTCATCGGCGGCACCGACCTGGGCACGGAGTTTCGCTACAACATCGGCGCCGGCTACCGCGTCAGCCCCGTCTTCCGCGTGATGGCGGAAGGCTTCGGTACGACGCGCTTCAGCACCAAGGCCGGAGAGAACACGCTCGAGGGCCTGGGTGGTATTCAGATTGCGCCGCTCGGCTCGCCGCTGCAGTTCACGCTCGGCGGCGGCACGGGCATCATTCAAGGTGTCGGCGTGCCGAAGGTGCGCGCGTTCCTGGGCGTGCTCTACGTCGCGGAAGCGAAAGACCAAGACGGGGACGGCATCGAAGGCGCTGCCGACCAATGCCCAACCGAGCCGGAAGATCGCGACGGCTACGAGGACAGCGACGGCTGCCCCGATCTGGACAACGACTTGGACTCGCTGCCGGACAAGCAGGACAAATGCCCGAGCCAGCCGGAGGATCAGGACGGCTTCGAGGACGGCGACGGCTGCCCGGAGCTCGACAACGACAAGGACGGCATCCCGGACACCGGGGACCGCTGCCCCAAGGAGCCGGAAACCAAGAACGGCTACAAGGACGACGACGGCTGCCCCGACGAAGCGGACACCGACAACGACGGCGTGCCGGACGCGCGGGACAAGTGCGTAAACGAGGCGGAGGATACGGACGGCTACGAAGACACCGACGGCTGCCCGGACCCCGACAACGACAACGACGGTATCTTGGACGCGGACGACGAGTGCGTGGACGAGGCCGAGACCAAGAACAAGTTCGAGGACGAAGACGGTTGCCCCGACGAGCTGCCCGGCAAGGGCAAGAAGAAGTGAGCCGGCTCGCTCGCGGCCTCGTCGGTCTCTTGCTGTGCGCGTGTGGCGGCGCTGGTGCTCCCGGCGCCGCCAGCCCCGCCGCGTCGTCGCATCCTCTGGTCGGCGCGCCCGCGCCGGCCTTCGAGCTTTCGGACGTCTCGGGGGGCGGTGATCAATCGCTGGAAGCGTATGCGGGCAAGGTAGTCATCGTGGACTTTTGGGCGACATGGTGCGAGCCGTGCAAGCAGTCCTTCCCCGCCTACCAAAAGCTCGCCACGGAGCTGGGTGGTGACCTGGTGGTCGTGGCCATCAGTCAGGACGAGGACGCCAAAGGCATCCCCGCTTTCCTCGCCGAGACGGGCGCAAAATTCCCGGTCGTCTGGGACGATGGCAAGTCCGTCGCCAAGGCCTACGACCCACCGACGATGCCCACCGCCTACGTCGTGGACAAGAGCGGGATCGTACGATTCGTACACAGCGGCTACCACGCGGGTGACGAAGCCACTCTGGAAGAAGAAGCGCGCTCACTCCTGCGCTAGCGCGCATGTAGGCGCGCATGTGCGCCCGCTTGCGGGAGACCTGCGGCGGGCCTGAAGCCCACAATCACTCCTAGAAGTGAGGTTATTCGCTCATGTAGGAGCAGGGCCCGAAGACCCCCACTGAAATGACGGGAGGCGTTCGCTACCGCTTGCGAAAGGGAAGGCGGAAGTCAGATGATCAGTACTCCTCCCCAGTGCCTTCGATGCCCGTCCCACGCCGTGCCGCCCTTGCCAGCCTACTCTCCCTCGTGGCCGCTCCTGCCTTCGCCAAACCGGCGCTGGACGAGCTGGTCAGCCAACTGAGGGAGGGCAAGGATTTCAGGGTGCGAGTCCAGGCTGCGCTGCAGCTCGGCAGGAGCATGGACGCGGGCGCCCTGCCGCCGCTGCTGGCCGCGCTGGAAGACGAAAACGCGTCGGTGCGGGCCGCGGCCGTCGCCGCGCTCGAGTCGCTCGGTGACCAGCGCGCCATCGTTCCCCTCCGCGAGCACCGCCTGGATCGCTCGGAGGCAGTTCGCAAGCAAATCAAAGCCACGCTCACGGAGCTCGAGGCACAGGTGCAGAACGCGCCTCGCCCCAAGGTGCTCGTGAAGCTCGGCATGATGAAGAACGGCAGCGGCGTGAAGTCCAAGCGCATCGAGAGCGACCTCGCGCTGGCTTCGCGGCAGAAGCTGAACGAGCTCCCCGGCATCAAGGTCTTGGGTGAGGGAGAAGACGGCGCCGGTCGGCAAACCCCCGTCGTCATGGTCACGGGCAATGTCGAGCAGCTCCGCGCCGCGCGCGAGGGCAGCTCGATCGTTTACACCGCCAAGGTGGAGTACGTGCTCCACACGATGCCGGACCAATCGATCGCGGCCAAGGTCTCCGGTAGCGCGAGCGCCCAGGCGAGCGAGCAAGAGGCGAGCGATCAAACGCGCAGCGCCCAGCTCCGAAAAGACGTCCTGGAAGCCGCGATCGCCAGCGCGCTGCGTCGCGCCCCCCCGGCGCTGCTCGCGGCTGCGCGCCTCTGAGCGGGGGCGCTCCGGGTTGCGCGCTCCTTGCGGTTCTGGCATGTGCGCCCGCCATGCCGCGCGTGCTGTTCGTCTCCAAGCCCATCGCGCCGCCCTTTCACGACGGGACGAAGTGCTTGGTGCGGGACGTCGCGGCCGCGCTTCGAGAGCTGTCGCCGGTCGTGCTGACGACGCGCGAGGGCCTCTCGCTGCTGCCGCCTGGGGTGGAGGGCCGAGCCGTCTACGGGGGGAGCGGAAGCTTTGCCCCGGCGCTCGCGGACAACGCGCGCGCCGCGTTCGCGCTCCTCACGGGTCCGCGCGACGATCTCTGGCATTTCGTCTTCGCGCCCAATGCGCGCACCGGTCAGGTCGCCCGCTTGCTCAAGCGCGCGCGTCGTCTTCCCATCGTGCAGACGGTGGCGTCCCCGCCGCGGCACTTCACGGGGCTATCCCGGCTCATTTTTGGCGACGAGCTGGTGGTGCAGAGTCGCGCGACCGCTGCCAGCCTCGCCGCCGCGGCCAGCGCGGAGCGGTTCGAGCTGCCGCCGGTGACGGTGATTCCCCCGCCGGTAGCGGCCATCTCGCGGCCATCGGAGGATGCGGTGCGGCAGGCTCGCGCCGAGCTCGGGCTGCGTGACGCGGACCGCATCGTGCTCTATCCGGGCGATCTGGAGGTGAGCTCCGGCGCCGAGATCTCACAAGCTCTCGTCACCCCTCTGACGGAGCGCTTCCCGGACGCGGTCGTCGTCTTCGCCTACCGAAACAAAACGCCCCACGCCGCCGAGCGCGCCGCACGACTGCGGCGGCTGCTGGAAGGCAAGCAGGTGCGCATCACGGACCGCGTCTCGAGCATGCACGCGCTGCTCGCCGCGAGCCGCGTAGTCATTTTTCCGGTCGACGACTTGTGGGGCAAGGTGGATCAACCCATAGTTTTACTCGAGGCTCTTTCGCTCGGTGTGCCCTGCGCCGTCCTCGATCGCGGCCCGCTGCGGGACGTCGTGGGCGCTGCAAAGGTCACCAGCGTGGACGCGCGCGTTTGGCTCGACGCGGTCACTCCACTCTTCGCGGACGGCCCCGCGCGGCGCGCCGCCGAGGCGGAGGGTCGTGATGCGGCGTCACGCGTCTATGCCTCCGGAGTTGTTGCGCGAGCCTACGAAGCCATTTACCTTCGTGCTCTCGCCGGTGCTCGAACGAACGCCTCGTAAATACATTTCATGATGGCCCGTTTTCCGTCGTCCACGCCCGTCGTTACGCCCGAGCCCGAGGCCGTGCTGTGGACGGACGGCGCGGCTCGAGGCAACCCTGGCCCTGCCGGCATTGGCGCGATCCTGAAGCGGCCGAGCGGGGAGGTGCTCTACACGGGCAGCGAGTACCTCGGCCACACGACGAACAACGTCGCTGAATACAAGGCGGTGCTGCTCGGGCTCGCGGCTGCGCTCGCGCAAGGCCTGGAGCACGTGGAGGTGCGCGCGGACTCGGAGCTGCTCATCAAGCAGCTCAAGGGCATCTACCGAGTGAAGGCGCCCGGCCTCAAGCCGCTCTTCGACGAAGCGCGCCAGCTCATTTCCCGCTTCAAGTCGGTCAAGCTCACGCACATCCGTCGGGAGCTCAACTCGGAGGCGGACCGTCTCGCCAACCGGGGCATCGACCAGGTCGGCCGCGGGTAGTCCGCCGTTTCGCCGCAAATAACCCCGTTTGCCGCGCATCGCGCGCGGGGCAGGGCAATCGTTTCCGGGTCGTGGTAAATGCCCCGCCCCTACTATGTCGACCCGAACGGCTGCGCAGATCCGCAGCGCCTTCCTGAGCTTCTTCGCCAAGAACGGCCACGAGGTGGTGCCGAGCGGCCCCGTCGTGCCGCAGAACGACCCCACGCTGATGTTCGCCAACGCCGGCATGGTCCAGTTCAAGGATCTGTTCACCGGCCGCGAGAAGCGCTCGTACAAGCGCGCCACGACCAGCCAGAAGTGCATTCGCATCTCGGGCAAGCACAACGACTTGGAGGCGGTGGGTCCTTCGCCCCGCCACCACACGTTCTTCGAGATGCTCGGGAACTTCAGCTTCGGTGACTACTTCAAGGAAGAAGCCATCGTCTTCGCGTGGGACTTTCTCACCAAAGACTTGAACCTGCCGAAGGACCGGCTGGTGATGAGCTACTTCAAAGGCGAAGAGGGCATCCCGGAGGACACCTTCGCGCGCGATCTGTGGAAAAAGCTGACGGGTTTCGGGGACGCGCAGGTGCGTGGTCTCGGCATGGCGGACAACTTTTGGGCCATGGGAGACACGGGTCCGTGCGGGCCCTGCAGCGAGATTTACTACTTCAACGGGGACGGTGTGGACCCGGCCAAGTTCGGTGAGGAGCAAACGCCCGAGGGGGTGGGCTACTGCGAGATTTGGAACCTCGTCTTCATGCAGTTCGAGCGCAGCTTGCAAGACGGCGCGGTCAAGCTGGAGGCGCTACCCAAGCCCAGCATCGACACCGGCGGCGGCCTCGAGCGCATGGCGGTCGCGGTGCAGGGCAAGCTCAGCAACTACGACACGGACCTGCTGCGCTCGCTCGTAGACAAGGCCTCCGAGATCGCCAAGAAGAAGTACGGGGGCTCCATGAGCCCGGACGACGTGAGCATGCGCGTCATCGCGGACCACGCGCGCACCACCGCGATCATGATGGCGGACGGCGTGCTGCCGGATCGCACGGGCCGCGAATACGTGCTGCGCCGGGTCATGCGCCGCGCCATCCGTCACGGTCACCGCCTCGGCATCCAAAAGCCGTTTTTGCACCAGGTCACGCAGAGCGTCGTGGAGCTGATGGGCTCTCAGTATCCGGAGCTCCGGGAGCGTCAGGATCACATCGCCTCCATCACGGAGGCGGAAGAGGTACGCTTCCGTCAAACGATCGAGCGCGGCCTCGGTCTGCTAGAAGAGCGCTTCGAGAACCTCAGCAAGGGGTCGAAAACCATCCTGCCGGGTGCGGACGCGTTTCAGCTCTACGATACGTACGGCTTCCCGCTGGACCTGACGGAGGTGATCTGCACCGAGCGCGGCTTCAGCGTGGACAAGCCCGGCTACGACACCGCGCTGGCGGAGGCGAAGGCGCGCTCCGAGTGGGGCGGCGCGGACGAAGCCATCGAAGGCGTGTTCCGCGAGGCGCTCGCCAAGGTGCCGGGTGGCGGCACGAAGTTTACCGGCTACGACGTCATGACCGACAGCTCGAGCGTCGTCGCCATCGTCAAGGGCGGCAAGCTGGTGGACTCAGCGAGCGCGGGCGACGAGGTGGACGTCGTGACGGCAACGACTCCCTTTTACGGCGCGGCCGGTGGCCAGGTGGGAGACACCGGGCTCATCAGTGCCGGCGGCGCCAAGGTGGCAATCGAGGACACTCAAAAGCCGATTGCTGGCCTGGTCGCGCACCACGGAAAAGTGACGGAAGGGACCTTGCAAGTCGGCGAGGCGGCGACGCTCGCGGTCGACGAAGCGCGCCGCAACCGCATCCGCCGCAATCACTCCGCGACCCACTTGCTGCACCTCGCGCTGCGCAAGGTGCTGGGGCCGCACGCCCAGCAGAAGGGCTCGCTCGTCGGGCCAGACCGCCTGCGCTTCGACTTCACCCACACCAAGCCGCTCACGCCGGGCGAGGTCGCCCAGATCGAGGACCTCGTGAACGAGCGCACCCTCGCGAACTACCCGATCGGTACGGACGTGCTCAGCATGGACGACGCGCGCAAACGCGGCGCGATGATGATCTTCGAGGAGAAGTACGGGGACGTCGTGCGCATGCTGACGATGGGCGACAGCATGGAGCTTTGCGGCGGTACGCACGCGCGCGCCACCGGGGACATCGGCCTCTTCAAGATCGTGAGCGAGGCGGGGGTCGCGGCGGGGGTGCGCCGCATCCAGGCCGTCACCGGGGACGGCGCGCTCGCTCATCTTCGCGAGGTGGAGGACACGCTGAGCCGCGCCGCCCACGCCGCCAAAGCGAGCGCGCAGCTCCTGCCCGAAAAGATCGAAAAGCTGCTCGCGGGTGAGAAGGCTCTGCAAAAGCAGATCGAGGACCTGCAGCGCAAGCTGATGAGCGGCGGCGGCGGCTTCGACGCGCTGCTCGGGCAAGCGCGCGAGGTCGGCGGCGTCAAAGTGCTGGGCGCGCGTACGGACGTGACCGATCGCGCGCAGCTGCGCGAGCTCGCAGAAAAGCTCCGCGACAAGCTGGGCGACAGCATCGTGCTGGTCGCCTCCGAAGCGGAGGGCAAAGCGCAGCTCGTGCTGACGGTCGCGAAGCCGCTGCTCGGTCGCTACAAGGCGGGCGAGCTCATCAAGGGCGTCGCACAGATCGTGGGCGGCTCCGGCGGAGGCCGGCCGGACATGGCCCAAGCCGGCGGCACGGATCCGAGCAAGCTGGATGAAGCGGTCGAGTCGCTTTACAGCGGCGTCGCCGCCTCGTCCTAGTCAGAAGCGGGGAAGGGGCTGCGCACCGCGGCAGCCCTAAAAGCCCCAAAAATTCGGCTCCGGCGCGAGCGCCACCCCGAAGCGAGCCTCGACGCCGGCCTGAATTTTCTGAGCGAAGCGGCGCACCTCGCTCGCGGTGGCCCCACCGTGGGCGACGATCGCGAGGGCGTGCTTCGTCGATAAGCCGACGTGGCCGTCCCTCAGTCCCTTGTGGAAGCCGCTGTGCTCGATGAGCCAGCCGGCAGCCAGCTTCATGCGACCGTCGGGCTGCGGGTACTTCGGTAGCGAAGCGTCCGGCAGCAGTCGCTCGATGCGCTCGGCGTCCGCGGAGCTCACGACCGGATTGAGAAAGAAGGAGCCGCAGCTGCGACCGTTGGGGTCCGACGGATCGAGCAGCATCGACTTCTCGGCCCGCACGGCGAGCACGGCCGCGCGCACGTCCGCCAGCGACGGCTGCGTGAGGTGCTGACGTGAGAGCTCGCGCTGCAGGTCCGGGTAGCGCACCACGCCCGGCGGCCGTTGGGGGAGGGCAAAACGCACCTCGATGACGACGAACCGCTCCGGCGCCTCCGACTTGAAGAAGCTGTCGCGGTAAGAAAAGCGGCAGGCCTTGGCGTCGAGCTCGAGCGGCTCCAGGGTCGCCCGGTCCACCGCGCGCACGGAATCGATGGTCTCCGCTACCTCTTGGCCGTAGGCGCCGACGTTTTGGATCGGTGTCGCGCCTACGCTCCCCGGGATACCCGAGAGCCCTTCGAGTCCCGCGAGCCCGCGCCGGACCGCGCTCTCGACCACGTCGTCCCACGGCTCGCCGGCGCGAGCGGTGAGCAGGGCGCCGCCGGTCGTCGGGGAGAAAGAGACGCCCCGCAGCTCTACCCCGACCACGAGCCCGTCGAAGCCCTGGTCGGCGACGACGAGGTTACTGCCGCCGCCCAACACGCGCACCGGTACCTCGCGCGCTTTGGCCCAGCCGAGCGCTTGAATGACGTCCGACTCGCTGCGGGCGAGCGCGAAGTAGCGGGCCTTTCCGCCGACACCCAGCGTGGTGCGGGGGGCGAGCGGCTCGTGGTCGCTAATCTCCAAGCCGCCAGCATAGTGGCCGCGTCGAGTGAGGACAATCCGCCCGTTAAACGCGGCGCTGCTTGCGCGGCGCGCGCGCTCCGCCCTTGGCGAGGCCGGGGCGGCTGGCGTCCGCAGGGGACAGCACGTCCGAGCGCCGCGCGATGCGGCTCTGCAGCAGAGCGTGCGCCTCCACCGATAGCTCGTCGCCCACGACGCGCTGCTCGGCCACGTAGTCCGCGAGCATGACGAGCCGCTCCATCGGCGGCGCCTTGGTATTGAGCAGCACGACGTCCTTGCCCTTGAGCCGGCACTTTCCTCCGGCGTGGACTCCCCAGAGCGGCTCGGAGCGGACACTCAGGCCACGGCGTGTGAGGACGCGCGAGAGCTCGGAGATGAGCCGTTCCGTGATGTCCAAGTGCCCGAAGTCTACGCCGCAGAGCGGCCGGTGGGCCATGTGAATCGGCCGAGTGGCCAAATGGGGATGGATTTCAGGTGTTTGCGAGAAGCCAAGCCTCCGTGCTATCTCGTCGGCCGTTCGGCGCGCTGCCGGAGGAGGGAGCGATGTTCGCTCTCCAGGAGGCGCCGATTGGCCGAGCGTGGTGCCCGTGGTTCCGCGCTCCCCCACTCGAGAGACGGAAGAGTTTAATGACGTTCACTGAAGCCGCGGCGCAGGTATTGCGCCTCGTGGGCAAGCCCCTCCACTACAAAGAGATCACCGACGTAGCGATCGAGAAGAACCTGCTCAGCCACGTGGGCAAGAGCCCCGACGTGACGATGGGCGCTCGGCTCGCGGCGCTGGTGAAGAAGGGCGACAAGGAGAACCCGCTCGTGCGCGTGCGCCCCGGCGTGTTCGCGCTCCGCGAGTGGGACAACGCGATGATCGAGAAGGGCTTGCAAGACCGCACGCCTGCGCTCGAGAAGCTCGCCGGGCAAGAGGTCAATTTTGCCGACATCGCGCTCGAGCGAAAGAGCAACGCGGAGGCGTCTTCTCCTTCGGGCGCGGCAGGCGGAGACGACGAGGACACTGTCCTCGCGGCACCTTCCGAGGAAGAGCGCGTGCGAGCGGACCTCGCGGCGCACGGCAGTGAGCTCTTTGCCCACGAGGAGGACGACGACGAGCCGATCTTCGGCGGCGCGGCGGCAGCGCCCGCCCCCGCGGCGGCAGCGACGGCGGCAGCGGCGGACGACGCGAGTGGCGACGGCCGGCGTCGGCGTCGGCGTCGCGGGCGCGGTCGGGGCGGCGAAGAGCGCGGCGGCGACGATTTGCCCGCGTATACCGTGTCGGACGCGCCGGCGGAGCTGCCTCCGGAAGTGGCTCTCGAGGTGGAGGCGCGTGCGTTGGAGCGCGAGGAGCGTACCGAGGGCGAGCGCTTCGACAACGAAATTCCGGCTGAGCCGCGCCGCGAGGAGCGGCCGCGCGAAGAACGCGCCGCGCGCGAGCCGCGCCGTGAACGCGAGCGTGATCGTGACCGTGACCGCGGTGAACGCGACCGCGAGCGCGGCGAGCGTGACCGTGACCGTGACCGCGCCGAGCGGCCCGTCGCGGCGGAACGCAGCACCGCTGCGCTCGATGAAGTGGTGGGCAAGGACTTGGCCGATGCGGTCGAGGCCATCGTCGCGAGCTTCGATCGCAACCGAGGGCCCGTCGCGGTGCAAACGCTGGCGGACGCGGCCGCGCGCAAGGGTCGCTACGCGGGTGAGCTGTCGGTCGGACAAGGGCTCATCCTTGGCGCGGCGCGCGCGGACAACCTGCGCCGTCAGGCCGAGGGGCGTCGGCCAAGATTCCGCATCTCCGGCAATCGTCTGGCACTCACGGAGTGGCAGATGGATCCGGAGCTGCTCCGTATCGAGCGTGACATGTCGAGCCTGGTGGAGCGCTATCGCGAGGTGTCGCGCCGTTCACTCCTCCGCGCGCTCCAAGAGCTGCCCCAGCGCGGCCTGGGTGAGCTGGTGGTGCTGCTACTCGAGCACTCCGGGTTCACGGAGCTCACGAGCGTTCGCCGCCAAGGGGCGCACGGCGCGGAGATGCATTTCAGCGGCAAGCTGAAGGCGGCGAGCAGCGAGGTGCGCACCGCCATCGTCGTGCGTCGGGACGGTCGCGAGGTCGGGCGTGAGCGAGTGACCGAGCTGCGCGGCGCCTTGCATCACTACGGTCCGGCGCACTCGGGCTGGATCATCACCACCGGCCAGGTGCTGAGCGGCGCCCGCGAAGAGGCGAGCTCTCCCGGCGCCGCGCCCGTGTCCGTGCTGGACGGCATGGCTCTCGCGGAGCTTTGCGAGCGTTACTCGGTCGCGGTTTCCAAGCATCACCTCTCCCTGCCGCTGCTGGACTTCGACGTCTTGGAAGGGCTGCGCTGAGCGCGTGGCTCGCGGCATCGCGCTAACGCTGGGGGCGTGTTTGGCGGCGACGGGTTGCTACCGGTCGCCGCCGCCGTCGCAGTTTCCGGACGCGCAAAGCTTGCTCGCGCGCTTGCGTGAGCAGCAGTCTTGCAGCCGCGGGCTCTCCGGCGAAGGCAAGCTCGACTACTTCGGCAAGGAAGGCCGCGTGCGCGGCACCGTGCTCTTCATGGCGTCCAGCCCGGATCGCGTACGGCTGGACGTCGTGAGTCCCTTCGGGGCCACGATCTCGACCCTCACGTCCAACGGCAAAGACTTTTCGCTGCTGGACTTGAGGCAAAAGGTGTTTTTGCGTGGTCCGGCGAGCGCCTGCAACCTGGCGCAGTTCACCCACGTGCCGATGCCGCCGCACGGCCTCGTGAGCCTCTTGCGCGGGGAGCCGCCCCTGCTCACCCACGCCCCCCCGAGCGCGACCCTGGCGTGGGAGGGCGGGCGCTACGTGGTGCGCATCGCGAGCCAACATCAAGCGACGGAAGAGATCGCCATCTCGCCCCGCGATGCGGACTTCGACAAGCCGTACGCCGAGCAGCAGCTATCGCTCTCCAGCGTCGAGATCCGGCAACAAAACTACGTGCTCTACCGCGCGGAGCTCGAGCAGCACGAAGCCGCTCAAACCGCGCCGCCTCGCTCGGATCCGGACGGCATCGATCCGGACGTACCGCCCAGCGGCCCCAGCTGCTCCGCGCTCGTGCCCCGCCGTTTGCACCTGGAGGTGCCGGCGGAAGAGCAAGACCTCGTGCTCACGATCAGCGACATCGCTCACAATCCGCCACTCACGCGCGGCGCCTTCCAGCAGCAGCCGCCCGGCGGAGTCACCGTTCGCTCGTCTCCCTGCCAGTAGTCTTACGGAAGGGTCGAAATTGCGCGCAAAATGGCGCCTGGACGGTCGCTGATCAGGAAGTCGACCCCTAGCGCGGAGAGCTCGCGGGCGCGCGCTTCGTCGTTGACCGTCCACGTGCCGACCAGCTCGCTTTTGCTGCGCCAGGCTTGCATGCGCGCTTCCGTAACGAGCACGTGCTCGGGGTGTACGGCGCGCGCGCCAAGGCGCTTGAAGGTGGCCGCGCCCACGAGCGCTGCCGCTCGCGCGATGGGGCTCTTGGTGTGGAACAGGAACGCGCACGGGACCTGGGGGAGGGCGCGCGCCAGTGCCCACACGAAGCGAGGGTCGAAGCTCGAGAGCCACACGCCGCGCGCCGCGTAGGGGTGCTGGGCCAGGAGGGCGATGACGCCGCGCACCAGATCACGCCGGCGTCGCACGTCGGACTTCACCTCCACGTTCACGAGCTGGTCGTGGAGCGCGGCCCAATCCAGCACCTCCGACAGGAGCGGCACGCGCTCGCCGCGGCCGATGTCCACGCGCCGCGCGTCGGCGAGGGAGAGCTGCTCCACGTGGCGGCGGTCGTTCTGTTGCGTGACGCGGGTCAGGCTCGGGTCATGAAGAACGATGATTTCGCCGGTTTTTACGAGCCGTACGTCGAGCTCCACGCCATGCGCGCCTTCCGTGCGCGAGAGCTCGAACGCGGCGTGAGTGTTCTCCGGAGCGGCGTGGCGCGCGCCGCGATGGCCGAGCACGAGCGGCGCTGCTCCCGGGCTGCGTCGCAAGCGAGACAGCGTGGTGAGGCTCATGATGCGACGCTCAGGCCGCGCCGGCGACTTCGCCGTTCAGCTCGGTCGCGATGCTGCGCGCCACCCGGCGAGCTTCGTCCAGCGCCGCCGCGGGGAAGGAGATGCCGCCGACGACGGGGTGACCGCCGCCGCCGTAGCGCGCGCAGATGGCGCTGATGTCCGTGTCTAGGGGGCGACCGGACCAGGGGTTGTAACCGACCGAGATCTTGGGGCCGTTCTTCAGGAGGCCGACGACGACCGAATAGACCGAGTCGGGAAACAGCGCGTAGGTGACGAACTTGCCGACGCTCTCCAGCACGCTCTCGGTCAAATCTACGAAGACGACCCGGCCCAGGCGCTCGCTCTTTTGCTTTACCCGCGCCACGAAGCGCTCGTGCTTCTTGCCGAGGGGTTTGTAGCGGTTGGTCACCGCTTTGCTGGCCGCGACCTCTGCGAGCGGACGCCGTAGCAGCTCCGGTACGAGCTCTTTGAAGAAGGCGTCGTCACCGTAGTGCTCGACGACGCTCACGAGCTGCATGATGGGAGAGGTGCGGCTGACCGCGTCCTCCGGCGAAGCGAAGCGCGCGGAGTCCACCAGGTCCGCCCACTTCACGAGCTCGCCCAGGTCCGAAAAGTCTACCCCGAATCGCTCGCGACCGATGTCCGCGATCAGCTTGGTGCACGACGAGTAGGCGGCGTCGAAGAAGAACTGACCGGAGCTACGGCGGGCCTCGAACACTTCACGATCCGCTTCGGAGCCGAAAGCGGTGCGGTGGTGGTCGAAGTACCAGGTCAGCTTCTCGGAAGGGCTGAACCGGTAGTCCAAGATCGCGTTCTCTTCCGCGGTGAAGAGCTTGTCCTCCGCGCGGGCCTGGCCGGAACCATAGCCGCAGGTTCGGTACTCGAAGCTCGCGCCAGTGGCGCCCAGCTGCTGCATCAACCGAGAGAAGACCACGGCGCTAGACAAACCGTCGAAGCAGTGGCCGTGGGTTGCCACCACGAAGCGCATCCCGGCGGTCTTAGCATCAATTTTGGGCGTTCGCGAAAAAGCGCGCAACGAGCCCTCGCTCGAGGCCGACCAGGGCCGGATGAAGGAGCTTTCGGGCCGCACATTACCCCTGAAACTGGCTGATTTGGGGCAACCGCCCGAGCGCCTTTACCTCGAGGGGGAGCTGCCTCGCGGCCCCGCGGTGGCGATCGTCGGCACCCGCAAGCCTTCAGCGGAGGCGGTGGCTTGGGTCAGAGGGTTCGCCTCCGAGCTCGCGTCGCGCGGGGTTGCGATCGTCTCTGGAGGAGCGAAAGGGATCGACACCGCCGCGCACGAGGGTGCGCTGGATGCGGGCGGCGTGACGGTAGTCGTGACGGTGCCGGGCATCAGCCGCCCCTATCCAGAGAAAAACGGGCCGCTGTTTCGGCGTATCGTCGCCGCCGGGGGCGCCTACCTCTCGCTCTACCCGGAGCACCAGGCCGCTGACCGCGGGCTCTTCTTCGCCCGGAACGGAGTGCTGGTCGCGCTCTCCCACGCGGTCGTCGTCGGGCAAACGCCATGCACCGGCGGCTCGCGCAACGCGGCCAAGTGGGCGCGCGAGCTCGGGCGGCCGCTCTACGTAGTTCCTCATTCCCCCTGGGTCGCGGAGGGTAAGGGCGCGGTGGTGGAGCTGCGTCTCGGCGGTCGCCCCCTCGACTCTTGGAAGGAGATGCTTAGGTTCCTCCACCGCTCGGGGCACCACGCCGTGACCGTCGCGCCCCAGGCGGCGCAGGCCCAGGGCGAGCTCTGGCAATCGCAGGCTGACCCGTCGGCCGACCCGGTGCTCCAGGCGCTCCGCGCTGGGGCCTTACATCCCGACGAAATCGTTGACCGGACTGGTCTTTCCTTGGCCACCGTTCAGCAACGGATCTTGACTCTGGCGCTCTCCGGGGTCTTAGTTCCGGGCCCACTGGGCTCGCTTAAACTTGTAACTGACTGAATTTATTGCGCATTGCCTCGGTTCCAAGTGGACACCGGGTTGCGCGACCTCCTGAGACGTCGCATTCAGGGGGCGAGAAAGGGCGGACACGCCGCATGCCCAAGACCCTCGTCGTCGTCGAATCCCCAGCCAAAGCCAAGACGATTCAGAAGTACCTCGGGAAGGGGTACGAAGTGCTGGCCAGCAAGGGTCACGTCAAGGACCTGCCCAAGAAGATGGGCATCGACGTGGCCAACGACTTTCGTGAGACGTACGAGATCATCGAGGCCAAGTCCAAGGTGCTGCTGGACCTCAAGCACGAGGTCAAAGACGCGGACACCCTGCTGCTGGCGACCGACCCTGATCGCGAAGGCGAGGCGATCGCTTGGCACCTCATGGAGGAGCTCCAGCGGCCGGACCTGAGCGTACGTCGCGTCGAGTTCGAGGAGATCACTAAGAAGGGCGTCCAGCGCGGGCTGGATAACCCGCGCGACTTGGATCAGAACCTTTACGACGCCCAGCGCTGCCGCCGCGTGCTGGATCGCATCGTGGGCTACGACGTATCGGCCCTGGTCTGGTCCAAGCTCGCGTTCGGGCTGAGCGCCGGGCGCGTGCAGTCCGTGGCGCTGCGCCTCATCGTGGAGCGCGAGCGCGAGATCGAGGCCTTCGTGCCCGAGGAGTACTGGAACGTCGGCGTCGCCCTGAAGGGCAAGGCGAAGACCAGCTTCCACGCCCGCCTCACCAAGGCGGACGGGGAGAAGCTCGAGGTCAAAGACGGCACCCTCGCCGCGCAGGTGAAGGACGAGCTGCAAAACGCGTCCTACAAGGTGGCCACCGTCACCCAGCGTGAGCAGAAGCGCAACGCGACCGCGCCCTACACGACGAGCAAGATCCAGCAGGACGCGACCAGCTACCTGCGCTTCACGACGAAGCGCACGATGAGCATCGCGCAGAAGCTGTACGAGGGCATCGACCTCAAGAAGGACGGCGGCCTCGTCGGTCTCATCACCTACATGCGTACGGACTCCGTGCGCGTCAGCCCGGACGCGGTGATCGAGGCGCGCGCGTACATCGAGGCCACGCACGGCAAGCAGTATCTGCCTGCGCAGCCGAACGTGTTCAAGTCGCGCAAGGACGCGCAAGAGGCGCACGAAGCGATTCGTCCCACCTCGCTCGAGTACACGCCCGCGAAGGTAAAAAAGTACCTCACCGACGAGCAGTACAAGCTCTACAAGCTCGTTTGGGACCGCTTCCTGGCGTCGCAGATGGCGCCGGCGGTCTACGACCAAACGGGCGTGGACATCGAAGCCACGTGCAAAGCCGGTTCCAAGCACAAGGTGCTGGGGCTCCGTGCGAGCGGCAAGGTGCTCAAGTTCGCTGGCTGGCTCCAGCAGTACCAATCGACCAAGGACGAAGCCGCGGTCGAGGGTGAAGAAGGCGCCGAAGGCGGGGCGCCCAAGGAGCTGGCGGGCGAAGAAGACGCCAAGGAGGCGCACGGCGACGGCGCCGGCGCTGCCAACGCGGCCGCCGAGGACGAAGAGGGGCTGCTCCCCGAGCTCTCGATGGGGGAGTCGCTTTCGCTGCACACGCCGCCGGGCGTGCTCGCCGAGCAAAAGTTCACCCAGCCTCCGCCGCGTTTCAACGAAGGCTCGCTGGTGCGCGAGCTGGAGAAGCGCGGCATCGGGCGTCCGTCCACCTACGCGGAGATCATCAGCAAGGTGCAAGCGCGCGACTACGTCGAGCGCCTCCCCGGCGGGCAGATGAAGGCGTCGGACCTCGGCAAAACGGTGGTCGACGGCCTGGTCTCCACGAAGCTGGACTTCATGGAGCCGAGCTTCACCGCGAAGATGGAAGAAGAGCTGGACGACGTGCAAGCCGGCAAGCTGGCGCGCACGAAGCTCCTCGAGCGCTTCTACGGCCGGTTTCGCGAGGTGCTGGACGTCGCGAAGAAGAAGCAGCGCTGGGCGCCCGAGCCGGAGCCAACGGATTTTCCGTGCCCGGAGACGGGGGACCAGGGCCACAAGCTGCTCAAGCGCTGGAGCAAGAACGGCTTCTTCCTCGGCTGCGAGGACTACCCGAAGTGCAAGTACACGAGGGACTTCGGCGCGGACGGCACGCTCCAGCCCGTGAAGCTCACGGACTACGACTGCGAGAAGTGCGGCAAGAAGATGATCATCAAGAGCGGCCGCTACGGCGAGTTCTTGTCTTGCAGCGACTACCCGACGTGCAAGACGACGCGCCCGGTCCCGCTCGGCGTGCCGTGCCCCAAGTGCGGCGGTGACATCGTGGAGGTGCGCAGCAAGAAGCGCGGCGCGAAGTCGTTCTACGGTTGCACGCGCTACAACGCGACGCCGAGCTGCGACTTCAAGCTGTGGCAGAAGCCGGTCGCGATCCCTTGCCCGGTCTGCGCGTGCCCGTTCATGACCATCGGCGGCGGCGCCAAGAATCCGAAGCTCATCTGCGGTCGCGGCAAAGACTGCGGTCACTCTCAGCCGCTCGAGGAGGGCATGCTGGAGGCCATCGGTAAGGGCGCCGAGGTAGGCGCCGAGTCGGAAGACGCGCCGGATTCGGACGCGGCTCCCAAGCGCGCTGGCAAGAGCACCTCGGCCGCGGTCGCGCCGTGACCGCGCCCGTCGTCGACATCGTGGGCGCCGGCCTCGCCGGCTGCGAGGCGGCGCTCACGCTCGCCTCGCGCGGCGTTCGCGTGCGCCTTCACGAGCAGAAGCCGAAGGCGCGCACGCCGGCTCAGGAGAGCGACAAGCTCTGCGAGCTCGTGTGCAGCAACTCCTTCCGCGGCGCGGCGCTCTCCAACGCCGTCGGCCTCCTCAAGGAGGAGATGCGCCGCCTCGGCTCGTTCGTCATGCAAGTGGCGGAGGAGACGAAGGTGCCGGCCGGCGGCGCCCTCGCCGTCGACCGTGAGCGCTTCGCGGCGGGCATGACGCGGCTCATCGCGCAGAGCCCGAACATCGAGCTCGTGTCGGACGTCGTGGAGAAGCTGCCCGGAGGCCGCCCCACCATCATCGCCACGGGTCCGCTCACGGGCGACGCGCTCGCGCGCGACATCGCCGAAAAGGTCGGCACGAGCGCGCTCGCTTACTACGACGCGATCGCGCCCATCCTCAGCGCGGACTCGCTGGACTTCGAGAAGGTGTTCTTCGCCTCACGCTGGGAGAAGGGCGAAGACGAAGAGGACCGGACCGCCTACGTCAACTGCCCGCTGAACGAAGAGCAGTACAAGGCCTTCGTTGCCGCCGTCGTCGCGGCGCGCAAGGTCGAGCCGAAGAGCTTCGAGGACGTGCGTTACTTCGAAGGTTGCTTGCCAATCGAGGTGATGGCCGAGCGGGGAGAGATGACGCTCGCCTTCGGACCGATGAAGCCGGTCGGGCTCACGGACCCGCGCACCGGTCGCTGGCCCTTCGCGGTCATCCAGCTCCGCAAAGAGGACGAAGCGGGCACCGCCTACAACATGGTCGGCTTCCAGAGCCGCATGGCGTGGCCGGAGCAGGAACGCATCTTCCGCACCATTCCGGGGCTGGAGAACGCCGAGTTCCAACGTTACGGCGCCGTGCACCGCAATACCTTCTTGAACGCTCCCAAGCTGTTGGACGAGACCTTCCAGCTCAAGAGCGACCCCGGCCTCTACTTCACCGGTCAGATATCCGGGACCGAAGGCTACGTGGAGAGCGCCGCCGGCGGCCTCCTCACCGCGCACTTCATCGCCGCACGCTTGCGCGGCGAAGAGCCGGCTATCCCGCCGAAGACGACCGCGCTCGGGGGCATCCTCACGCACCTCGGTCGCAACCCCGACGACTACCAGCCGAGCAACATCACCTTTTCGCACATCGCTCCGTGGGACGGTAAGCGGCTGAAGAAGCGCGAAAAGTACGAAGCCATGGCCCAGCGCGCTCTGCGCGATCTCGAGCACTACCGCAGCGTCGTCTCTCCCGCGGCCGCTCTCACGGCTTGAGGCTTCTACTCGCCTCGGGGCCAACGACAGCGGTCGCGCTTCGGCACGAACGCCGCCGCGCGTCGGTTATCACCGTGTGCGGTCGCGAGCTGCATCCGAGGACGCAGGCACTCGGTGGGTCGTCTCGCCGTTGCGGCATCTTCACAATATTCTAGAGAATCGGTTCTGACTCGCTGGTCATGGCGACGGTGCGCATTGGCACCTTTCCTCCGTCATTTGGATAATTCGCGCATCGGGCGAACTTCCCGTCAGCGTTATCGACCTCTCGCCACTTACGAGCCGTAAGGATCCGTTCCGACCCCTGGCTGGTGAGGCTCTCGCCGGCATTTCGATCTCGTCCGGAGCGCGAACGGTCCCGTCAGCAACCGTCTCGGAAATTTTCGGAGGATCGTTCATGCAGCGGACAGTTTTTGGTTTGGCGGGCACGTTGGCTCTGGCGACCCTGGCACTCGCCGCTGGCTGCAGCAGCGACTCTGGCCCGAACCCGGGAACCGGAGGCAGCGCCTCCACCGGGGGGACTGGCCAGGCTGGTACAGGCACCGGTCAGAGCGGCTCGGGAGCGATTCCGGTGCCGAGCTGTGAGGGCGCGACCGCTTGTGGCGGCAGCGTCGTTGGCACCTGGCAGGTCGCTTCCTCGTGCCTGAAGCTCTCCGGGGATCTGGACACCACGCTGCTCAGCCTCGGGTGCCATACGGTCCCGGTCACGGGCACCGTGCAGGTGACAGGCACCCTCATCGCCAACGCGGACGGCACCTACACCGACAACACGACGACCACGTCCAACGCGAAGATCAACCTCTCCGCCGAGTGCCTGACGATCTCATCGGTGGCGGTTAGCTGCGACAGGCTCGACTCCGTGCTCTCGGCGGCGGGGTGGGACACGATTGCTTGCACTCCGAACGCGCAGGCCGGTTGCGACTGCGAGCTCACGGCAGAGCAAAAAGCGGGGCTTGGCATCATCCTCCCCTTCGCTGACGAGACCGGCCGGTACACCACCGCCGACACCACGCTCAAGCTCTCGAGCAGCGAGTACGCTTACTGTGGAACCAGCAGCGCGCTCACCCTGACCCCCAAGGCATCGGCGCTCTCCGGCTCCATCGTCCTCACCCACGATGGTGGAGGCGGCGGTCAAGGCACCGGTGGTAGCGGCGCGGGCGGGCAGGGCGGCAGCTCGGGCGGAGTCACAGGGGGCGCGGGCGGCCAGGGCGGCGCCGCGGGCGGCCAGGGCGGCAGCCCCGGAGGCCAAGGTGGAACGGGCGGCAGCGGCGGTTCCGGCGGGAGTCCCCCCGTCGGCAATCTGCCGTGCGACATTTACGGCGCGGCCAACAACACGTGCGTCGCCGCCCACAGCACCACGCGCGCCCTCTTGTCGGCGTACAGCGGCGCGCTCTACCAGGTGAAGCGGGCGGATGGCATGACCAAAGACATCCCCGTGAAGAGCCCGGGAGGCTACGCGGACTCGGCCCAGCAGGACACGTTCTGCGCCGGGACCACCTGCACCATCTGGCGCATCTACGACCAATCCGGGCACGGTAACTTCCTCGAGGCGGAGACGCCGGAGAGCACCGTGAAGGGCGCCCAGGGCATGAAGGCTGCCAGCGCCACCGCTGAGTCGCTCACGATCTCGGGCAACAAGGTGTACTCGGTCGTCATGCGCTCGAGCATGGCCTACTGGCGTGACGGCTCGAAGACGGGCATCCCGCTCGGCACCGACCCCGAGGGCATGTACATGGTGTCGGACGGCACGACCACCAATGGTGGTTGCTGCTTCGACTACGGCAACGCTCAGCTCAGCCGCAAGTACGAAGGCGGTCCGACCATGGACGCGATCTACTTCGGCAAGAGCACGCAATGGGGCAGCGGCAAGGCGCCGGGCCCCTGGGTCATGGCCGACATGGAAGACGGCATGCTCTCCGGCAAGGACTCTGGGCACAACGAAAACCTGCCCAGCATGCCCTACAAGTTCGTGACCGCGATCCTCAAGAATGACGGGATGGACTTCGCGCTCCGAGGTGCGGACGCGACCAAGCCGACGCTGCAGACCTTCTACGAAGGCCCGCTCCCGGCAGGGAAGCGCGGCAAGATGAAGAAGCAGGGAGCCATCGTGCTCGGGAGCGGCGGAGACTGCTGCCTCACGAACAACAACCTGAGCGCGGGCACCTTCTACGAGGGAGCCATGGTCACCGGTTACCCCTCCGCCGCCACCGAAGACGCGGTTCAGAAGAACATCGCGGACGCGGGCTACGGCAAGTAGCCAGTTTCCCGCGCGGATGATCCAGGGCACCTCGGCGAGCGCCTTGCAGCCGCCGCTGAGGTGTCCTATCCCCAGTGGGTCAACCGCGGAGCACCCCCTTGGTTGGCCCCGATGCGGGCCGGCGCGGCGCTGCCGGCAAGGCTTCCAGGGGGCGTGTCGAGTCGAGTGGGCCTGGCCGAAAGACGCCCGCCCGTTGCGCAGCGGCCTCGGCGGCCCCACCTTACTTGGGCGTCATGAGAGCGTCCTCGGTACCCCCCAAGGTGCGGAAAGCCGCGAATACACGCGCCTTTTGGCAAGGTTCAACCAGTGGTGTTACATTAGCCGACCACTCGACGCCGCCGCACTCGGTTCGGCCTCGGGCAGTAAAGCCAGTGCTGGCCCTTAGCGAACTAGTCTCCAAAGTCCAAAGCTACCACCCGGCGGCGGACATCGAGCTTATCGAGCAAGCCTACAAGTTTGCTGAATGGTCGCACCGCGAGCAAATGCGGAAGAGCGGCGACCCGTACTTCATCCACCCGGCGAGCGTCGCCGGCATCATCGCGGACTTGCGGCTGGATACGGCGAGCGTCTGCGCCGGGCTCCTTCACGACGTGGTGGAGGACACGCCCGCGAGCCTCGAGGAGATCAAGGGCAAGTTCGGCGCCGAGGTGGCGACCATCGTCGATGGCGTGACCAAGCTCGGCAAGATCAACTTCATCTCGCGCGAGGACCGCCAGGCGGAGAGCTTCCGCAAGATGGTCGTGGCGATGGCGCAAGACCTGCGAGTCTTGCTGATCAAGCTGTGCGACCGCTTGGACAACATGCGGACGCTCGACCACATGAAGGCCGAGTCCATCGAGCGCATCGCGCGGGAGACGCGGGAGATCTACGCGCCGCTCGCAGGGCGGCTCGGCATGCAGAACATCAAGAGCGAGCTGGAGGACTTGACCTTCCGCCACCTCGAGCCGGACGCGTTCAAGGAGCTTTCCCACAAGCTCTCCAAGACGAACAAGGAACGCGACAACTACATGGAGAGCGTGTGCCGCACCATCACCTCGCGGCTGGCGGAGCAAGGCTTCGCGGCGGCGGTGAAGGGGCGCGCCAAGCACCTGTACTCCGTTTATCGAAAGATGAAGGAGCAGCAGTGCGAGTTCGAGCAGGTGTTCGACATCATGGCTTTCCGCATCAACGTGGAGAGCGTCGCTGATTGCTATGCCGCGCTCGGCGCCATGCACTCGCGCTGGACGCCGATCCCGGGGCGCTTCAAAGACTACATCGCGCTGCCCAAGCCGAACATGTACCAGTCGCTGCACACCACGGTGATTGGCCCGGGGCGGCAGCGCATCGAGATTCAAATCCGCACCCACGAGATGAACCGGGTTGCGGAGCACGGCGTGGCCGCGCACTGGAAGTACAAGGAGCGCGTCTCCGGCGGCGTGGATCCGAAGGACGCGGAGAAGTTCAGCTGGCTGCGCGAGCTGGCGGACTTCCAGCGCAACATGAAGGATCCGGCGGAGTTCCTGGAGAGCGTCAAAATCGACCTCTTCCCGGACGAGGTGTACGTCTTCACCCCGAAGGGTGACTTGCGGGTCCTGCCGCGCGGGTCCACGCCGATCGATTTCGCGTTCGCGATTCACTCGAAGGTGGGTGCGCACTGCTCGGGCGCGCGCGCCAATGGGCAGATCGTGCCGCTGCGCTACAAGCTGAAGAGCGGGGACGTCATGGAGATCATGACCTCGCAGAATCAGCAGCCGACGAAAGACTGGCTGGATTTCGCGGTGACGACGCGCGCGCGGGCGCGCATCCGCGGCCACTTGCGCACGGAGCAGCGGCAAAAGAGCATCAATCTCGGCCGCGAGCTGCTCGAGAACGAAATGCGCGCGGCGGGCATCAGCTTCCCCAAGTTCTCGCGGAACGACGTCGAGGTGAAGCGCGTCTCGGAGGCGCTGGACGTCCACAACTTGGAAGATCTGCTGCTCCAAGTCGGCTACGGCAAGGTGGACACGGATCAGGTCATCGGGCTGCTCAAGGAGCATCACCCAGACGCCGGCGAGAATGGCGAAGCCCCGCCCTCGATGCGCCAGGGAAAGCTGGAGCAGCTGGTTCGCAAGGTCACCGGGCGGGACCAGGGCGGCATCAAGGTCAGCGGTATCGACGACGTGCTGGTGCGCTACGCCAAGTGCTGTAACCCGCTGCCCGGCGACGCCATCATCGGCTTCATCACGCGCGGCCGCGGCGCCACCATCCACCGCCGCGAATGCATGAAAGCGTTCGACACCGATCCGGAGCGCCGTATCGAGGTGAGCTGGGATTCCAAGGCCAAGATCAACCGGCCGGTGCAGCTCAGCGTCACCACCACGAACAAGCCGGGCATCCTGGCGGTGGTGAGCCAAACCTTCAGCGCGCAGAGCATCAACATCAGCGAGGCGAACTGCCGCGCCGGGGACGACGGCAAGGCGCGCAACGTGTTCACCTTCAACTGTACGGACCTTTCGCAGCTGAAGAACGTGATGAGAGCGCTCAGTAAGGTGAGCGGCGTGGTCGAAGTCGCTCGTATCTGAGCGCGGCCTGCGAGGCGAAGGTCCGGGCCCAGTGGTGGGCCGCCGGAGCCTTGCCCCTACTTGGCGACGGGCAGCTGCCGCGCGTTGACTCGCCGCTCGAGGAGCCCGGCTCCGAAGGGGACGAGGCAAGCGACCACGAGCGCGGCGAGCGCGACTTGATCCATGTGGAGGAGCTTACCGTCGGGCGCGGCGACGAGCACCAAAGAGGCGAGGACGGCGCCGAGCGCGGAGGCGGCGTGCTGAACCGCGGATTGGGCGGACATGAAGCGAGCGCGCTGCTCCGGCCGCGGAACGCGCGAGGCGAGCGTTTGCATGGGTACCATCCGCACGCTGCCCGACAGCATGAACACGACGAACACCGCGAGCACCGGCAGCCAGGGGATGCGGTACACGAACGCCGTCACCAGCGCGACCGCGTGGAGCGCCGTACCGAGCACGACGAGCGGCGTGGCGCCGTAGCGGTCTACCAGCCTCCCGACGATACGCATGACCACGAAGCTTGCCACGCCCCCAACCAGGTAGAGCAGCCCGATTCGCTCGCGCGGGTAGCCCATGTTGTGCTGCACGAACGCGGAGATGTTCGGCACCACCGCGAACAGGCCGATCATGATGAGCGCGGTGTTGACGAGAGAGATGCTCGTCACGGAGTCCAGCAGCTGAACCTTTGGGGCGCCGGCAGCGGGGCGCGCGCGGATGTGCTCGCGCATGGAAGGCATGAGCCAGATGGCGCCCATGGCGAGTAGCAACCCGAGGCCGGCTACCGCGAAGAAGGGAGCGCGCCAGCCGTACCTGCCGGAGAGCTCCAGACCTGCGGGAACGCCAAGGACGGACGCAATCGAGAACGCACCCATCACCGCGCCCATGGCCTTGCCGCGCCGCGCGGGCGGTACGGCGTCTGCGATCACGGCGAGTGACAGCGAGGTGGCGGGGCCGCCGAACGCGCCCGCTACGATGCGCGCCAGCAGGAGGGAGCCGAGCCCGGTTGCGAAGCCGCCCAGCGCGGTGCCTACCACCAAGCCGAGCATGGCGACCCCCAGCGCGAGGCGGCGATCGAAGCGGTCCAAAAAGAGCGAGCCAACCACGCCGGCGATCGCCGCCGCGGCGGTGTAGCTCCCGCCGACCACGCCAATGTGAGACGTGGGGATGCCGAGAGCCACGGCGAAATCCGGCCCGAGCGGCATCACCATCATGAAATCCAGCACGTTGACGAACTGGATGGCCCCGACGAGGCCGATGACGAGCCGCTCCGAAACGACGGGGGCAGCAGCAGGTGGAGTCACGCGGCACTACCTAGGGCGGTGTCGCGTTTTCGCCCAGTGCGAGGACGGGCAGGCAGGGCTCAGCTCGACTGCGCCTTGCGCGGTGGGCCTTTGCGCCCGGCGACCGGCATCGCGCCCTCCGAAGGCCGCACCTCGTCCTCCGTCTCGATGATCTCGTCCTCACCGACCATGTCGCCCTCTTCGGAGCTACTGGAGGGAGGAGCCGCGTCTTTTTCTTCTGGCTTGGCGCTGAGATCCGGCGCGGGGCGGAAGCTCCAGCCGCTGCCGCTCTCGCCGCTGAGCGGTGAGCCGGGAGCCGCGCTACCGCCGAGCGGCGAGTTGCCGGCACCGCCGCCGAGCGGCGAGCCGCTGCCGACGCCGCCCACCTGGGCGCCGCTGCCAGCCTTGGGGGCGTAGTCGTGCTGCTCGGCGATCAGCGGAACCACGACCTTCTCCCACAGGTAGTCCAGCGGGACGTGCGCCACGAGGCTGCTCGCGGGAGCGGCGCGGAGCAGGTCCTCTTCCGTGAACTTGTCAGACTTCTTGAGGGCGGTCTCGATGATCTGCCCGAGCATCTCCGAAGGGAGCCAGCCCGCGAGCTTGACGACGCCGAGCGCGCTCACGATCTCTTCGTGAGAGATGAGCAGGTTGTCGATCGCGCGATCGATGAGGTACGCGATGAACTTTTCGGCGCGCCCGTGCGCGACGCTGTCACTCGCGGACGCCTTCCACGGCTGACCCTCGATGTCGAAGGCCCACAGCTCGTGGCGGTTCAGGTAGCGCTGGCGATCGTCGGCCTGGAAGAGGCGCACGATCTCCTTGGGCGTGGTGACTCCCTCGTCGAGGGCGATCTGGAGCGTCTCCCCTGCGTTCTCCGGCGAGAGCTTGTTGGCGACGCGCTCGTGCACGCCCGTCAGCTCGCTGATGATGCGCGCGCGTTCCATCGGGCGCGAGGCGAGCGAGATCATGATCTTGCTGCACGAGAAGTGCCGCAGGAAATCCTCCGGAGTGCGCTCCCCGATCCTGAGGGAATACTCCGTTACCTCGGAGTGGAAGGCTTCTCGCCCTTTACCGAGACCCGACACGAACGCATCCGCACCACTCGACTCGACCATGACGACTCCTGGCTCGCGTATTGGCTTCACGGCCACCGCGACCCAAGACTTTACGCTGAGGTGGCCCGAACCGGGGGCCGTTTATAGCCGCCCGCTTCGGATCCGAAGACGCCGCGGGGGGGGCGACGCGGGCGACGAGCGGGGCGTCAGCGCCAGCGCTCGCGGGTGACGCCGAGCTCTGGCGCGAGCGGACTTGGACGGCGGTGCGAGGGTCACCCACCAGGGTAGGGTGCGGCCACGGGAGAGCTGCTCGGGGGCAGGAACCCGCCGGCCGGCGCCGCTCGAGCGAGCTCGTGGGTATAGTAGCCGCCCCATGACCCAGCGTGTGCTCATCGTCGGCGCGACCTCGGCCATCGCTAGCGAGGTCGCGCGTACCTACGCGGAGCGAGGCGCTCGCCTGCACTTGCTCGCCCGCAACCACGACAAGCTCGCCTCGCTCGTGAGTGAGCTGGAACACAAGACTCGCGTGACGAGCCGAGCGGCGGACTTCGGAGAGCTCGCCGGCATAGATGAGTTGGTCCGCGACGCCATTCGGGAGCTCGGCGGCTTGGACGCCGTGCTCATCGCCCATGGCGACCTGGGCGATCAGGTGAAGAGCGAGCGCAGCTTCGACGAAGCCGAGTCGATCTTCCGCACGAACCTGCTGAGCGTCATCGCATTCTTGGTGCCGCTTTCGAACGAGCTCGAGGCGCAGGGCAGCGGCTGCATCGGCGTGATCACGTCGGTGGCGGGCGACCGCGGCCGCCCTCGGAATTACACCTACGGCGCGGCCAAAGGGGCCCTCAACGTGTACCTTCAAGGGCTCCGCTCGCGCTTGTTCCGTTCGGGCGTTCGAGTCGTCACGCTCAAGTTAGGCCCGGTCGATACCCCGATGACCGTGGACCATCAGAAGACCGCGCTGTTCGCGAAGCCCCCGCGCGTCGCGGCGAGCATCGTCCTTGCCTTGGACGAAGGCGCTGCGGAAGCGTACGTGCCGTCGTTCTGGAGAGCGATCATGCCGGTCGTCAAGAACACGCCAGAACGAGTCTTCCAGCTGCTTCCATTCTTGTCCGGCCGCTAGATGTGGAAGCGGTTCCGGTGCGAACGGATCCGACGCACCATACGGGATCGCTCCCATTACGGGTAATTCGGCTTACTAACGTCAGGGCGACACGAAGACGAGCGCCCGCGAGTGCGAAAGCGGTCGCGACGGTGGTGGTCCTTCGCCGACTTCATGTTAAGGGAGGGGGCATCTGGGGTGGGCCGCGCCACCGTGCACGGCCCCGGCGGTTCCGTGGATGCATCAACACACTGGGAGATGAGAGCAAATGAACTTGGTAAGGTCCCTGCTTAGTACGACTGGCATCGCGATGATTGCATTGGTCGTCGCGACCGGCGGTTGTAGTGACGACGACGACGACGGTGGCGGCACCAGCGGCAGCGCCGGTACGGCGGGCAGCGGTGGCAAGGGCGGCTCCGGCGGCACGGCGGGCACCGGCGGCAAGGGCGGCTCCGGCGGCACCGCGGGTACCGGTGGCAAGGGCGGCTCCGGCGGTACGGGCGGCAAGGGCGGCTCGGCCGGCACTGCCGGTGAAGGCGGTTCTCCTGAGGGCGGCGCTGGTGGTGCTGGCGGTGCTGGCGGCGCTGGTGGTGCTGGCGGCGAAGCTGGCGCGGCCGGCGGCGAGGGCGGCGCTGGTGGTGCCGGCGGCGCTGGTGGCGCTGGCGGTGAAGGCGGCGGCAACTGATTGAGCTAGTGCGGCTCTCTCGATAGGGGCTGCACGCTCAGGCCGCGTGGTGATGCCGACGGAGTCCAAGGGCTCCGTCGGCATCATGCTTTTTGTAGCGCTAGCTCAGGGGTTGGAGACGAAGGTCACCTGGCGGCGCTGGTGCAGCCGGAAATAGCTCTCCGGGTCGAACTTGGAGTCCGCCTGGCCTTCGCGAGTGCGCCGAGCGTCGACGTCCACGTCGCACGCCTCCGGTTCGTCGTCGTTCGTGGAGTCCAGCGTGCCGGGCGCGACGGTGTACATGCCGGTGTCGGGCACGTCCTTCTTGAACGGGTAGATGCAGTCGCCGTCCAGCTCCAGGGTCATCTTGTCTCGCGAATCCGGGTCCCAGCTCAGGACGAGCTCTTCTTCCTCGCGCGAGAGCTCACTTGCCGGCTCGTCCAGGGTGTACGGGGCAGGCAGCGTGCCGGAGTTGCCGCTGGCGGTCACGTCGTCCGGGCGCTCGAGGGTGACCACGAACTCGGTGTCTTCTTCGACGCCGCTGAACTTCGCCTCGTAGATACCGGTGTCTCGCGCGGTGAAGGTCTTGGTGACGCCGCCGACGGTGGCGCGGAGCTCGTCGTCACCTTCTAAATCGACGTAGGTATTGCTGCTCGAGCCACCGACCTTGAGCTCCACATGCACGGTGGCGTTCGTTTCGTCGTCCGCGTACACGTCGATGAGAGCGGCGATGCCGCCCGTCTTGACGTTGACGGAGGACGTTGTCTCCTTGCTACAGGCGACGGAAGCAAGGCTTGCCAAACACAGCGAAGCGAGAGCGATACGATTGAACATGGGCGGTTTACCTCGGAACAAGAAAGGTCAGCAGACTGAACTTAGACGGCCGGGGCCGCCTCTGCCAATCAATCTGAGAGGCTCCGTGTGGTCGGATTTTGCCTCGGACCGCGGTTTCCCGCGGAATGACCCCCGGAGCGCGATGCGGATTCGCGGTTAGTTCAAAACCTGAACCTCGCCGATGCTCCAGTTGAGCGGCTTCGGCTGGGTAATGACGAAGCGCAGGTAACGCCCCACCTGTGCGCCGCTGAACGTGCACCACATCCATTGGTCGCCACGCAAGCCGGTCAGCGTCGGGGTCCCGAAGGTGCCGTCGCTCGAGACGTACACGTCGACGCTACCAGGAAAATCGTTGGTGTACGGGCCGCTCGTGACCTTGAGCAGCGCGCGAAAGAAGATCTCGGTCTTGCCCAAATCCAAGTCGACGTACATGCCCGAGTACTGCTCTTTACCGGAAGTCCACGCCGAGCCGTCCACCCCGTCGAACGCGCTGCTCGTGCCGGATTGAGTGGCCGCTTCGCTGGAGCTGAGCTTCCACTGGGCGCTGCTCAGGGCTTGACCGGAGGGTTGCTCGGGCACGCAGGTGCCGTTACGGCATAGCTCGCTCGCGCAATCAACGGCCGTATCGCACCGCTTGCCGATATCGCAAGCGCCGCACACCGCGCCGCCACAATCCACGTCCGACTCGCCCTGGTTGCGGGTGGAGTCGCTGCACGTGGACGCGACGCAACTGCCCGCAGTGCAAACTTGGCTGTCGCAATCCTCGGCCAACTCGCAGTCGAGCCCGGCCTCGCAGGGCGCACAGTCGGCTCCGCCGCAATCGGCGTCGCTCTCGCTGCCGTTCACGACGCCGTCCGTGCACCCGGCGCTCACGCAGACTTGGTCCTGACACCGTCGATCCAGACAGTCTGCGCTACTTTTGCAGGCGCTGCCGTTGCTGCAGCCCGAGCAACCGCCGCCGCAATCCACGCCCGTCTCGGCGCCATTGCGCACCTCGTCCTGGCAGCTGCTCGGCTGGCAAACGCGGTCGCAGATCAGCGAGCCGCAGTCGGCCGCTTCACGGCAGCGCTCGTCGGTCTCGCAGCGCGCTCCGCAGGTGCCCCCGCAATCGACGTCGCTCTCGTCACCGTTTTGCAGCTCGTCGTCGCACGTGGGGCAAGAGCTGCAGCTGGCGCCCCCGCAGTCGACGCCAGTCTCGTCGCCGTTGCGCATGCCGTCTACGCAGGTCGGCCCGGCCGGCGGCTCCGATTGCGGCTCCGACGAGAGACGGTATTCCGGAAACGAACAAGCCGCGAAGCAAAGCAGTGCAAGGGCGCACCCGACGCGACTCTGGACCATCGACTTTTCAAACGTACTCTACGTGAGCCACTGGGCAAACGGCTGCCACTTCGGCGAGTCGTTGCCTACACGCGACTACCAGGTAGTATGAGCCGGTGGCGACGACCGCCGTGCTCGCGGCCAAGTACATGACGCGCTTTCGCTGCCTCGCCGGCGACTGCGAAGCGACCTGCTGCGGGGGCGGCACCATACCCGTCGAAGAGTCGAGCCACCGCCGCCTGACGGTGCTGGCCGACGGTGATTCCGGCGCGCTCGAGCTCATCGAACGGGGCATCGAGCGGACTCCCGGCGGGCCGGACTTCGCGCGGATTCGCTTCGACGAGGCAGGGGAGTGCAGCCTGCGAGACAGCGCAGGGCTCTGCAAGGTGCATCAGCGCTTCGGCCACGCGGCGCTGTTCGCGGTGTGCGCTACCTATCCGCGCTACGCCAGCAAGGTGGACGACGACGTGGAGCTCTTTGGGACCTTGGCGTGCCCGGAGGTTGCCCGCCTAGCGCTCCTGGCCGAGGACGCGTTCGAGCTCGCGCACTTCACGCTCGAGGAGCCGCCGCGCGTCTTCCGTAACCAGTTCGAGACGCAGCAGCCGTACCATCGCTCCTACAAGGCGGTGCGGGCAGCGCTGGTCCGTCTCATTGGTGAGCCAGCCTACACGCTGACGGAGAAGTTGTTCGTGATGCTCTGGATCGCGGACAAGCTCAAGGGCGTCCTGCGTCAAGGCGCCCCCAGCGTGCCACCAGCCGAGCTCGACCAAGCGCTCGGCGTGCTCAGCCAGCCCGAAGTCTTGACCAGCCTCGCCGCGAGCTTTCGGGCGCTCGATTTGGATGGGGGCCTCGCGTTTTCCGTGATCACCGCGTCCCTTCGGCCGCCGCCGGAGCCGCGACGCGGGACCCAGACCGCAGGCTTCGACGCGATTTGGCTGAACGTCGTTGCGCGCTGCGGTGAGGCGCTCGCGCCCGGCTCGACGCCCACGGAGGCGGAGCTCTCGGAAGCGTGGTCGCGCTACGCGCGGCTCGCGGCCGAGCTGCCGAAGGCCAGCGACGCTCGCATCGACCTCTTGCTCGCCCGCTACCTCGCGAATCACCTGCTGACGACGCCGTACATGCTCTCGAGCAGCTTGCTCGACTACGTTTACGACCTCGTCGTGCACGCCGCTTCTTTGCGCTTCTTGCTCGTCACCGAGCTCGATGCGGAAACGAATCTGGACGCGCAAGTCGTTCGCGTGACGTATTGCTTCATTCGGGCAGTGGAGCATTCGGCCGGGCCGGCAGCGCTCCGGCAGGCGCTGCGTGCTCAAGGTCTGGACGGCTTGCCGCACGCGGTTGGCTTCCTCGCCCTATGGCGAGCGGTGCCTTGACGCTTCCGCATCGCCTTCGGGCGCTGCTCGTGTGGCTCCTGCTCGGCGCAGTGGTCGGCGCCCTGTGCGGCGTCGCGTCGGCCCTCTTCTTGTGGCTCCTGGAGCACGCGACTCGGCTTCGGAGCGCGCGACGCGAGCTCGTATGGGCGCTTCCGGTCGCGGGTCTGCTGATCGGCTGGGTGTGCGAGCGCTTCGGGGCCGCCGTTCAGCGCGGGAGCAGCCTCATCATCGACACCATTCACGACGACGGTCCCGAGATCCCGCTGCGCCTGGCGCCGATGGTGCTCTTGGGCACCGTGCTCACGCATCTCTTCGGTGGCAGCGCGGGACGCGAAGGCACCGCGGTGCAGGTCGGCGCAAGCCTCACCGACTTCTTCGCCCAGCGCGCGCGCCTTCCGGCTACTTTGCGGCGGCAGCTCCTCGCCGCCGGCGTCGCGGGGGGCTTCGGTTCGGTGTTTGGCACGCCGCTGGCGGGCGCCGTATTCGGGCTAGAGCTCGTGGTCCTCGGTCGCATCGAGTACGGCGCGCTCGTGCCCGCGATTGCCGCCTCGCTCGTCGGTGACGCGGTGACGCGCTCCCTCGGTATCTTGCACACCGCTTACCCGCAGGTGCACCCGCTCCCGCTGAGCCCGCTCCTGCTCGCGAAGTGGGTGCTGTTCGCGGCCGCGATTGCGCTCGTCGCGGCGGCCTTCATCGAGCTCGTGCACTGGCTGAAGCGCCACGGCGAGCGGCTCCGCCTGCCGCTGAGAATGGCCGCGGGCGGCCTCCTCGTGCTCGCGATGTGGCGGCTCGTTGGAACAGACGACTACCTCGGCCTCGGCATACCGGGAATTCTGCGCGCGTTCTCGGACCCCCGCTATCCTCAGTCCGCCTTTGCGGGGAAGCTTCTGTTCACCGCGGTGACGCTCGGGGCCGGGTTTCTGGGCGGCGAGGTAACGCCGCTCTTCTTCATCGGCGCCGCCGCCGGCAACCTTCTCGGCCGAGCCCTCGGCATTCCACTCGAGCTCGCGGCGGGGGTCGGCATGGCGGCGACGTTTGCGGCCGCGGCCAATACGCCCCTAGCGCTCTCGTTGATGGCGGTAGAGCTCCTCGGCGCCTCCACGCTGCCCCACGTCGTCATCGTGAGCGCGCTCGCTTACTGGATGACCGGGCAACGTAGCATCTACGCGGCGCAGCTCCGGCGGCCGAAGGCTTGAGCCGCGCTCACGGGCCGCGGCTCGGGAAGACGCGCGGCTCCTCCGGGGGAGGAGGAACCGTGGACTGGGAGCGCTGCCAAGGGATGAGCGCTTCCGCCATTTCTTCTGCGCTCGCGTAGCGGTCGTCCGCCTCCGCGCTCATGCCAAGCTCGATGATGGCGACCAGCTCGGGAGGGACGTCCGGGCGCAGCTCGGCGAGAGGCTCCGGCTTGCCTTGCTGAATGGCAAATAGCAGCGCGTTGTAGTTGTCGCCCATGAACGGCGCTTTGCCGGTGAGCATCTCGTACAAAATCGCGGCCACGGAGTAGAGGTCGCTGCGCACGTCGATGACGGAGCCGCGCGCGTGCTCAGGGGCCATGTACGTCGGCGTGCCCAGGACCGTGCCGGCCTGGGTGAGCGTCTCGCCGTGAGGCACGCTTTGTAATTTAGCGACTCCGAAATCCAGCAGCTTGACCCTGTCCGCGCCGCCCTGGCTCGTGAGCTGCACGTTCTCCGGCTTGATGTCCCGGTGAATCACGTGGGCGCGGTGCACCGCGCCGAGCGCCTCGAGCATCTGCGAGGCGACCAGGACCGCGCGCTCGGGCCCGAATGGACCGTGCCGGGTCAGCGCGTGGCGAAGGGACACTCCGTCCAGCAGCTCCATCACCAAGAAAGGCGGCTCTGCCAGCTGAAAGTCCAGCAGGCGCACGATGTTGGGGTGGTCGATGAGCCCCACCGCCTCCGCCTCACGCTGAAAGCGAGCCACGAGCTTGTCGTCTTCCGCGAGCGCGCGGTGCAAAATTTTCACCGCCACGCGCGCCTGACTGGCGTCCTCCCGGGTGGCTTCGTAGACCCGGCCCATTCCCCCTGCGCCCAGTAGCCTACCGACGCGGTAGATGCCCGCGAGCAGCTCCCCTGTCCAGCCGTCCTCCTCGCCGCCGCGCGCGTCCGGCCGACGGCGCTCACCGGAGCGATGCTGCTGCAGCACCTCCTCCGTGCGCGCGCGCTGGCGACGGATGCCGATGCCGCGCCGCGCCGCCTGGCGCAGCTTCTCGAACTGCACGGGCTTGACCAAAAATTCGAGCGCGCCGAGCTCGACGGCCTTCATCGCAGACTCGAGATCGGGCGAGCCGGAGACGAGCACCACGGGCAGATCCGGATCCGCAGCCCGAAGCGACTGGAGCAGCTCGAGCCCGCCCATGTCGGGCATGCGCACGTCCGTGATCACGACGTCGAACCGCTCTTCACGTGCTTGCTCGATGGCCTCGCGCCCGTTCGATGCAAGCGCGATGTCGTGCCCGTCCTTGGCGAGGGTGCGCCGATACAAGCGACGCAGCTCCTCCTGATCGTCGACGAGCAAGACTCTCCCCGGCTCCACGAGCGTTTCGTCGCTCTCCGGCTCCGCAGCGCTTTGTGTCACTGGCTAAGTGGTCCCTTTCCTTGGAGCTCGCTCGCGCCGAAGCCCCCGAACCGTTCGGCGCGAAGCTAGAGAGTACCCCAACTCCAGGTCTAGCGGCGAGGGTCGTCGCCACGGTCCGTTCGTCCCGCGGCCGAGCTTCTCGTCAGCGCGCTACGCGCTCGTTCTCAATTTGGACAGGGCCCATGAGCGACCGCGGGGCGGTGAGGCTCCGCCGAACCGGCGGGAGCTTGCGGAGGTGCTTTTACGGCGCGCGGAGACGTGCCGCCGCCGGCAATGGACGCCGAGCGAGCCGAGGGGGGAGGTGTGCGCCCCCATGTGGGCGCGTCACGCACACCTTCGGCGGTCGCCCCGCGCCGCTTTCTCGTTCGCGTTGACAAGCACGAGGGATGGGGTGATAACGCGAATCATTCGCATATGAGCGCAGCTACGGAGAAGTCATGAGTCGCTACACCGGACCACGAGTGAAGGTCATGCGGGCGCTGGGCACGGACCTGCCAGGGCTCAGCCGCAAGAAGATCGAACGCCGGCCGTTTCCGCCGGGCCAGCACGGCCAGGCTCGGCGAAAGCAATCCGAGTACGGCCTCCGGCTGATGGAGAAGCAGAAGCTCCCCCTCGAGGTGCGTGAGCAGAGCCGCAAGCTTCCGCCCGTGCAGGCTAGCCTCTCGGCGTCGCCTAGCTTCGAGACGCCTTGGCTCGCGGTCGAGGCAGATGCCGGGCGGGCCACCGTGCTCGAGCTCCCGGAGCCGACGTCGGTGCTGTTCGCGGTCAACGTGCAGCGCGTGGTCGAGCTCTACTCGCAGCGCACTTGAGCTCGAGGAGAGAACATGCAAGGCAATGCACCGATCACCGCCTGTCAGCTCGTCACTCTGGCGAGCGGTCCGCTCGTGCGCGTCGACCGCTGCGTCGATTGCGGGACCATCACTTTGCACCTCGGGGCGGTGAGCTTGAGGCTGGACCGGAGCGCCGCCGAGTCGCTATGGACAACGCTAGGGCACGGTCTCGGCTCACGCGGGGAGCCGGGCCGTGACGAGCTCGGCGAGCACGGCCGCTTCGCACACTGACGCCAGGCGCAGCTGCGTTCCCTCGGAGCGGGGCCGGGCGCTTGACCGGTGACGAGCCGGGAGGCACCCTCGGCGCGTGGTCAATGCGCGAAAAGCCACGGCACTCAAGGCGGAGGTCGTGGCGCGAGGTCTGGAACGCTTCCGTGCCCTGCTCCGGGAGCGGTCGCTCAAGATGTCCAAGGTTCGCGAGTCCATTGCGCGCGCCGCATTGATGTACGACGGCCACTTCAGCGTGGACGAGCTAGTGCAAACTCTGCACGAGCGCGGCATTCAAGACGCCCATCTGGCCACCGTGTATCGGGCGGTGCCGTTGATGGTGGAGGCAGGGCTCATTCAGCCCGCGCTCGTCTCCAAGAACGACGGGCAGCGCTACGAAGCGAGCTTCGAACGCGAGCACCACGATCACCTCGTCTGTACTTCGTGCGGGCGAGTCGTGGAGTACAAGTCGGAGGCGCTCGAGGCGCTGCAGCGCGAAATCGCTCGCCGCTACGACTACGTGCTGGACGACCACGTGCACGAGCTGCGCGGTCGCTGTAAGAGCTGCCGCAACCGCGACCATTGACGCGGCACTGCACGGGTGACCGAAGTGAGGCAGGTCGAGACATGGCTCAAGCCTCGGTATTCGCTTGGCATTCTGCTTCGTCACCTGAATGTCACGGAGCGGGAGTAGATGCGTCCTCATGCCCAAAGAAACGAAACCCACTGGGCCGGCCGCTGCCCAAGACGTGGCCGATAGGGTCGAGGCGCTCGACCAAGTGATGCACGAGCTCACGGACCTGAAGAAGTCCGAGTGGCGCCCTCGCCAAAACGCCGCGGTGGCGCGCCGGCTCGGCCGTTTCGAAGACGGCATCAAGCGCAACTCGTTGAAGCCGCCCGCAGCCTGAGCAGGTGTTACCGTCAACCGGCGGAGCCAGCCGCCGGTTGACGCCCAGCGCGCGGCGCAGCCGCGCCAGGACGTTCGCTTGGCGAGGGGAGAGGCGAACCGCAAGCGACGCCTCCGGCTCGCATGCGCCATTCCCGGAGCCGACGTGGGCCAAGAAAAAACCGGCTAGGCCTTTCGGTCTAACCGGTTTTGGTCTCCATTTCTGGAGCGGGAGAAGGGATTTGAACCCTCGACGTCCACCTTGGCAAGGTGGCACTCTACCGCTGAGTTACTCCCGCGGAAGGGCGCTCCTTTTACGGTCCACAGGCGGGTCTGTCAAGGCGCGCCCTCGATTTTCTTCAATTTCAGGCCCGTGGATGGCCAGGGGGCCGCTCTTCAGAGCACGCCGTCGAAGAAGTCCACCACGCCGGTCTCGAGGTCGTACTCGGCGCCCACCACGATGAGGCCGCGGTTGAGGATGAGCTCCTCGAGCAGCCGAGAGCCGTGGCGCAGGTGGCTGGCGGAAGCCGAGACGTTGGCGCGCGTCGCGGCGCGCAGCAGGGCCGGGCGATTTTTGACGAGCTCGGTCTGCATCAGCGGCGAGACCGCCGGCGCGATGCGGTCCGTGATGGAGAGCAGGTTGCGAGAAGCCGCGGGCCTGTCCGACGGTTGCATGCTGTCCACCGTGGCGGAGATGGCCCCGCAATGGGAGTGACCCATCACGACCACGAGCTGCGTGCCGAATCGCTCCGCGGCGAACTCCACCGACCCGATTTGAGACGGGGCGACGATGTTGCCGGCGACGCGAATCACGAACAGGTCTCCGAGGCCCTGATCGAAGATGGTTTCGGCCGGGGCGCGGGAGTCCGCACAGCCCAAGACGATGGCGAACGGAGCCTGCTGGGTGGCCGGGTCGATGCGGCGGCTCAGGCTGGCGAGCGCGTCCACGCTGCGGACGTTGGCGACGAAGCGAGCGTTACCGTCCCGCAGGCGCACCAGAGCCTCTGCCGCGGGAATGATTGGGGAAGGCATGGCCCCCTCTTACCGCAGGCGGAGCGCGCTGCACAGCCACGCGGGCGAGGGTGCGCCACCACCGGCCAAGCTGCCGAAGAACCGCCAAGTCGTCCGCCGACGCGGTGAAACCGGCACCGGTCGCGCTCTGGTATTCGTCCTAGGGGATCTCGGAGTTGCAGTTGCCGAGCTCGGCGGAGCTCGCCGGCGGCACGTCGTAGAGCCGCTGATAGCGATTCGAAGCTCTACGCGAGCCACGAGTGGTCGGAGAGGAGATAGGGTGGTCGACATCCAGCGGCTGCGGCGAATGCGAGCGCGAGGAAGCTCCGGAGCTGTCACTAACAGAGGGCTATGGCTCGCTCTTCGCTCTCTCTCTGGCTGCTACTGGCTCTCGGGATGTCGTGCTCAGGTCGAGACGAGCCGGCAGGGCCGAGCGGCAGCGCCGGCAGCGCCGGCAGCGTAGGCGGGGCAGGCAGTGGAGGCACCGCCGTGACCTCCGGCAGCGGCGGCGCGCTCGCAGCGGCGGGGAGCACGAGTGGCAGCGCGGCCATGGCAGGGGCGTCGGCAGGTGTCGGCTCCGGCGGAGCTGTCGGCTCCGGCGGAGGCAGCAGCGCGGGCGCGGGCGCGGGCGGGCTTAGCGGCTCCGCCGGTGCCGTAGGCGGGTCGTCCGGGGGGAGCGCTGGCTCGAGCGGAGCGGCCGGCGGCGGAGCGACCGATCGCTGCGACGTGTCCGTCTACGACGCTGCCAAGCCGCCGAAGCAACTGGAGCTCACCGGCAACTTGGGAACTCACGATCCCATGGTGCTCGAGGCCGCGGGCAAGTTTTACCTGTTCGCTACCGGCGACAACCTGGCCGCGAAGACTTCCAACGACCTCTTGGCGTGGCAGGGCGCGCCGGAGCCGCTTCCGAGCGCGTCCAGGCCGGCATGGGTAGCGCAGCAGGTGCCTGGCGTGAGCAATCTGTGGGCTCCGGACGCTTCGTTCTTCGGCGGCCAGTATCACCTTTATTACTCGGCCTCCACGTTCGGCAGTAACCGTTCGTGCATCGGTCACCTCACGCGCGCGTCGCTCGACTCCGGCAGCTGGGCGGACAAGGGCAGCGTGATCTGTTCGGCCACGAGCGACGACTACAACGCCATCGACCCGAACGTGATCGTGGACGAGGCCGGCACTCCCTGGCTCGCGTTCGGCAGCTTCTGGAGCGGAATCAAGATGATCAAGCTGACCTCGAGCGGCGCGCGAGACGGAGCCTCCCTCGTGGCTCTGGCGTCACGTCCGAGCAACAGTGGAGCGCTGGAGGCGCCGTTTCTGGTTCGCCGCTGCGGCTTTTATTACCTGTTCGTCTCTTGGGACAAGTGCTGCGACGGCGTCGACAGCACCTACAACATCCGCGTCGGGCGCTCGGCGTCGCTCTCGCAGCCGTTCGTGGATCGCGAAGGCAAGCAGCTGCTGCAAGGCGGCGGCACGTTGGTCTTGCAGGGTGGCGAGCGCTTCAAGGGCCCGGGTCACAACGCGATCTTGTTCACGGAACGCGGCAGCTACAACGTGTATCACGCGTACGACGCGGACAATAACGGCGCCCCCGTGCTCCGCGTGGCCGAGCTCGCTTGGGACCAAAGCGGCTGGCCCGTGTCGGCGGGCCCGTAACTACGCGCGCTCCTTTTGTACGATATTCACGCACGCTGGTGTGGCGCAATGTCACGTGTTTTCAGGCGCTCATCCGCGCGACCCTCTGCCGATTCCCCGTGCGCTCGTGCACTATGGTGCAGTGACAAGCTGGGTCCACGCGCCCGCAACCGATGCTCCCGCGGAGACGCCGGAAGAACAACCGGGCGTGCTCATCGTCGACGACGTGGAAGCGAACCTCATCGCGCTCCGCTCGCTGCTGGAGGGAGAGCGCTGTCACGTCACCTCGGCGAGCTCGGGTGAGGATGCGCTGCGGCTGCTGCTGCGCAAGACCTTCGCCGTCATCCTGCTGGACGTGGAGATGCCGGGCATGGACGGGCACGAGGTCGCGCGGCTTGCGCGCATGAGCCAGGCGACGCGAGACATCCCCATCATTTTCCTGACCGCTTCTCTGGATGCAGACGAGCATGTGGGGCGCGCCTATGGCTCTGGCGCGGTGGACTTCTTGCTCAAGCCGCTGGACGCGCACGTGCTGCGCAGCAAGGTGCGCGTGTTTCTGGAGCTCTACCGCGGCCGACAGCGGCTCGCGGAGGCAAACCGCGAGCTCGCGGACAAGAACCGCGAGCTCCGGGCCTTCGCGGAGGCGGAGGCCAACATCGCCAGCAGTCTGCGCCAGGCCAACGGCGAGATTCAGGCCGCTTACCGCGAGCTCCAAGCCGCGCAGGCGCAGCTCGTGCAGTCGGCGAAGATGGCCTCGCTGGGAGAGCTCGTCGCGGGCGTCGCCCACGAAATCAATAACCCGCTCGCGTTCGTGATGAGCCACCTCGAGACGATCTCCAAGAGCTTGGAGATGCTGCGCCCGGAGGCACCCGCGTCGGGGTCTCCCCAGGCCGAGGAGCAATGGCGCCGCGTGAGCGCCCGGCTCGGGCAGTCACGGAGCGGCCTCGAGCGTATCCGTGACTTGGTCCTGAAGCTGCGCACCTTTTCGCGATTGGACGAGGGCGAGCGCAAGCGCGTCAGCATCAGTGAGTGTATCGACTCTGTGGTCACCATCCTCGCTCATCGCTTGAACGAGCGCGCACGCCTCGAGCTGGACCTGAGCCCGCCAGACCTCTTGGACTGCTACCCGAGCTTGCTGAATCAGGTGCTGCTCAACCTGGTCGCCAACTCGATCGACGCCATCGATGCCGCGCAGGGCCTGGGCACGGTTCGGATCAGCGCGGGAGCGGGGGCCGAGGGCCGAACCTTCGTCATCACGGTGGCCGACAGCGGCTGCGGCATCCCTCCCGAGTCACGCGACCGAGTGCTCGAGCCGTTCTTCACTACGAAGCCGGTGGGGCAGGGCACCGGGCTCGGCCTCTCCATCGCCTTTTCGATCGTGAAGAAGCACGAAGGCACGCTCGAACTGAGCGACGCTCCCGGCGGCGGAACGATCGCGACGATCACGCTGCCACTCAGCCGCGACTAGACCGGCGGCTCAGTCCGGCACGATGCGCTTCGGGTTGCCCAGGAATTCGAAGTGCATGGTGTCGCGCAGTTGAGGGTCCCGGCCCAGCCAGTAAAAGCCGTACTTTTCGAACGTATCGATCCAGCAGCGAGGGAGCTCCGTGCGCTCGAAGATGGACTCCACCGAACCCTGACAAGCCTTGTGCTCCGGCCAGGGTGCGACGCACCCGCAGCACGGATTGCGGTTCGGATCGATGTCGATGGCGATGCCGAACAGATGGTTCGAGACCTCCGCTCCCCGGTAGCTGTTCTCGGTGCGGAAGCCGCCCACCGCGCGCGCCGAGTAGCGCTCGTTCGACTTGGTGCATTGCTTCCGCAGCCGATGCTCCACGCAGGCGAGCGCGGGCGCGATGCGCTCGTGCACGATGAGCGGTAGACCCATGAAGCGCATGGACTTGGCGTGCGAGTACGCAGTCTGTTCGCCCAGCTGCTCGTAGGGAGCGCCTTCGATCCGGCCGTACTCTTCGACCCGGTAGCGGATGGCCTGGTTGGCCTTGCGACCGTCCAGCACTTTGCCGAGCATGAAGTTCTTCCGGATCAGGAAGGCCTGCGGCTTCTGGAAGCGACAGCCGCGGTACTCGGCCTCGGCGTTGCGCACGCTCGGGAGCGTGAGCGAGAGCGCGGCAACCCACGGACAGAGCACGGCGAGGAGTTTCGTGGGCGAGCGGCGCATCCAGGAATCAGCGCTGACTTAGCATCCCGGGGCGAAAGTGCGCAAATTCGCCTTGGCACCGAGGGCGAGGGGACCAGCTCCTCCAGCGTATGCGGTATTTGGCGCCGTGGGCGTTCGGTGCGGCGGGAAGCTTCGTGGTAAACGCCGTCGGCGGAAGGATGCCGGCCGTCTCTGTCCTGCTACCCGCGTACAACGCCGAAAAAACGCTCGTGGATTCGCTCCGGAGCGTGGCGCGCCAAAGTGAGACCGATTGGGAATGCCTCGTCGTCGACGACGGCTCGTCCGACGCGACGCTCGCCATCGCCCGGCGCTTTGCCGCGCAGGATGCGCGCTTCCGCGTGCTTTCGCTCCCGCACGCCGGCATCGTGTCGGCGCTCAACGCCGGCCTCGGCGAGTGCAGGGGAGAGCTCGTCGCGCGGCTGGATGGCGATGATTTGATGCAGCGCCAGCGCCTCGAGAAGCAGCGGAGCGCGCTAGCCCAGGAGCCGAGCTGGGCCGGCGTCGGCTGTCACGTGCGGTTCTTTCCCCGGCGCGGCATCACGCCGGGTCTTCGGAGCTACGAGCGCTGGCTGAACGGCATCCGCGCCCCGAGCGACGTCGCCCGCGAGGCCTTCATCGAATGCCCCCTGGCGCATCCGACCTGGATGCTGCGGCGCTCGGCCTTCCTCGCGCTCGGGTACCGCGACGCGCCGTGGCCCGAGGACTACGATCTCGCGTTGCGCCTGCTGGAGGCGGGAGGCAAGCTGGGCGTCGTTCCCGAGCGACTCTTGCACTGGCGAGACGGCAGTGGGCGGCTGTCGCGTAGCTCTCCTAGGTATTCCATTCCTGCGTTTACTGCGTGCAAAGCGGAGTTTTTGGCGCGCGGCTTTTTGCGGAGTGAAGACGCGTACATCTTGTGGGGCTACGGAGACACCGGCAAAGCGCTCGCGGCGGCGCTTTCCGAGCGGGGCAAGCACCCCTCCGCCATCATCGAGCTGCACCCGGGGCGGCTCGGCCAACTCATCCGCAAAGTGCGCGTCGTGGCCCCGGCCGAGCTCCCCTCCTTGCCGCGGCGACCGCTTTTGGTGTCGGTTGCCGGCAGCGTACCGCGCGCAGAGATTCGCGCCGCGCTGGGGCAGATGGGATTTCGAGAAGGGGCGGACTACGTGTGCTGCGCTTGAGAGCGCTTCAGTAGCGGTACTGATAAACGAGGTCGACGCCAGTGCCGATGGTTCCGAGCTGGCCTCGCACCGATATCGTCTTGGTGACTCGGTAATCCACCGCCGCGCCTACGGTGCCGCTCTGGCCGGGCTGCGACGCGCTCTGCGCGGATGCGGCTTGATAGTTGCCCTCCACCACGATGCGATCGCTGGCCCGGTAGGCGGCGGTGTAAGTCGAGCCTTTTCCGGCTTCTTCCGCGTCTTTTCCACGAAGCTGCACGCGGGCCAGCGGCGTGTCGGCGAGCAGCGAATCCAGGGCGCTGATGCCGACGTTGGTCGCGCCCTTGCCGGACTCGGTGGTGCCGGCAAGCAGCGCCACCGCGTCTGCCTGAGGGCGGTCGAACTGGACCTTGGGCTTGGAGACCGTGCCCGAGATGTAGATGAAGAGCGTGTCGTTCGTCGGCGAGCGCCAGCTGGCGCGCACGTCCAAGCGCGGGTCTGCGGGGTCTGGCGTGTCGAAGACGATCGCACCCCCTTCGATCTGGAACATACGCCCGAGCATCTGCACGGCGCCGCGGCGCGGCAACATGATGCTGCCGGTCACGCCGACGCCGCTCGCCAGCACGACGATCGGGTCGCCAGAAATCGGCACGTCTAGCTGCTCGCCGCGCTCCACGCGGGCGCTGCCTCCTAGATGGATCGCGAGCTGCCAGGGAACGGCGTCGTCGTCGCGGCTGAGTTTCGGCTGCGCGATCGGCTGCAGCAGCGTGATGCTGTCGTTTTCTTTCAGCTCGATGAGCTCGCGCGAGGATTCATCGGGCAACCGGATCGTGAGCAAATCGAAGGGGATGTCCACCACGATGCGGTCCGGCGTGCGCCGGATCCCGAGCTGCGAAACGCGCACGTCCGCGTTCGCGCGAGTCACCCCATCCATCACCACCGGCAGCCCATCCACGTTGAAAGAGGCGGAGCCGGACACGATGTCCAGCCCGCGCAAGCGCAAGCCGACTTGCGCCTTCAAGTTGGGGTTTCGACTGCCGGCGCTGGCGACGAGATCCGGGATCTCCACGAGCGTCGTGCCGCCGTCGCGCTTGGCGTTCGCGGAGAACGCCACGTCACGCAGGCGGAAGCCCAAGCCGGTCAGCACGAGGGAGCCCCGCTGAAACGACATCCTCCCGCTCACGTGCTCGACCTCGCGAGAGCCTCCCGGGCTCGGTAGCGCCGTGAGCCGCGCCGCGACCTCGCCATCCACCGTACCTCGGAGCTCGGTCAGGAGCTCCGCGAGCAGTGGCTCCAGCACGGAGGCCTCCAGGCGCTGGGCCTTGATTTCCAGATCGATGGGCTGCGCGTCGTCCAGCGCGGGCAGCTCCGAAGCCCAGCTCACGCCCGCCATGACGCTGCCGCCCAGCGTCGTTTGCGCGCGCTGCACCTGAAAGTCCACCCGAGCCCGCGCGTCGTCGCTGCGCAGCTTGAGCCAGCCGTCCCCGATCGCGAGCTGATCGACCCGCACGTCTGCGAGCGAGAGCTGCGCGGAGGCGCTCGGCTGCTGACCGCTGCGGTCCAAGATCAGGGTCCCCGTGGTCGTGCCCGTCATGCGCGCGCTCGCCAGGGGCGGAACCGTCGCCAGGGGTAGCGATTCGAGCGTGGCGGACGCGGTGCCGCTCCAGCGCGGCACGCCGCGCTCCCAATCGAAGGGCGCCTCGCCACGGAATTGCACCGTGGCCACCCGCTTGCCCCCGCACGGCGTGCGCGAAAGCTCGAGGCCTCCGGGTAGGAACACCTCCGCCCCCAGGTGAAAGGCACCGTCTTGCTTCGCGTATTCGGCGGTACCGCAGACGTCTATCGGCTCGCCGCGATCGCCGAGCCCGAAGCGCAAATCCGTAGCGCGCGCGCTCAGCGACGCGATTGGCGCCGCGAAAGAGCCCCGCAGCGTGCCCTCGAGCCTCACTGCGCCGCGCAGGCCCGGCACGCGCAGCGGCTCTGGAAGCGCCTCCAAGTCAACCCGGCTCACGACGAGCTTACCCAGCGCCGCGCGGCGCTCCAGCTGCTGCCGCAAGGGCTCGGCGCCGCTCAGTGCCGCCTTGAGATCCAGCGTGATTTCCGTGCTCGTCGTGACCAGGCGCTCGCTTCCTTGAGCGATGCTGAGCGCGGCGCTGGTGATTCCGCTCTCCCCGTCGTGGGCGGCGGAGACGAGCAGCTCCATCCCCTCGAAGCGGAGCGGCGGTTCGCCCTCGCGATCGACGCTCACGCTGAGACCTCGCGTCTCCGCGGTCGCTTCGAGGTGGGGAACCGCGTCGGGATCGGTGCGTCGTACCTGGAAGGCCAGCGAAGCGCGGCCGTTCACGTCCACCTGCTGCTCTGGCAGCAGCTGGCCCAGGTAGTCCAAGGTGACGTCGGTGAGGGCTAGCGACCACTTGCCGGTGGCGCGCTCGAACGAGCGACGCTCCGTGGGGGGGCCGCCGAGCGCGGCGTCCCAGTCGGACGAAAACGCGCCCAGCCCTTCCACCGTTCCGGTGCTCGCGCCGGTGAGCGACGGTCCGTCCAGCTTGGCGCTGAGTTGCCCGGAGATGCCGCTCACGTTGAAGAGAGCAGCCTGATTGACGGAAAGCTCGAGCGTGCCGCGCTGGGTCTTTCCCGTGGAAATGACGTCGACGGTCAGGCTCCCGCGTCCCTCCAGAACTCCGCGGGGGAGGCCTAGAATTCGCGAAAATGCCGACAGGTCCAGGTTCTGCCCCTGGGCGTTCACGCTCAGGGCGGTCGGCGTGATCTCCGCATTGGCACTGAGCTCACCGGTCGCGCCGTGCAGGCGCAAGTCCCTCACCAGCACGCGATCTTCGTCGACATCCAACTGTGCCACCTCACCGCGGATTGCGATGGCGTCCCGGAGCACGCCCAGTGACAGCTCGCGCACCGAGATCGGAGTACCCATGGATACGGTGGCCCGCGCGTCGAAGCTCGGCCCGTGCGGATCTTTCAGGGTCGTGGTCACGAGCGGCGCGCGCAGCGGCCCGTGGGCGGTGGCCGCCACTTCTTCGAAGCTGAAGCGACCAGCCGTGAGCTTCTGGCCGCTAACTCGGGCGTCCAGCGAGAGGCCTTGCCAAGCGTCGATGGGGCCGCGCAAGGTCGCGGTGAGACGCCCGCTTTGGAGGAGCGCGCCCCGGTAAATGAGATTGCGAGTATCCAGCGTCAGGCTGCTGTCGAGCCGGCCCTGCTCGAGCGCCGCTCGCAAGCGCAAATCAGCGCTACCCTGACCGTCGAAGTACGGCCGAATTCTTTCGATTTTGGCGAGATTGACCCGCTTGGCCACCGCGTTGACTTCGATCTTCCCGTCGGAGAGCACGGCGAACTCGACGTCCAACGGTAAGCCCAGGTCGTGGAGCTTGGCCTGGCCGCTGAGGATGCCTCCCTTGGAGGAGCTCGTGAAGTCCAGCGCCGGGATGGCGACGTTGCGAATCGTCATCGGCTGGACGGAGCCCCCCAAATCGAGCGACAGGCCCCCCGACTCCAGGTGCGCGCCGAGCTCTGCGTCCACGTCGATGCGGGTCTCGGGCGCCAGGGGCAAGACCGCGCGCAAATCTAGGTCCCGACCTTCGATGTCCAGCTGAATGCGCAAAGGGCTCGCGAAATTGACGTGGCCGGTGGCGTTCACGGTGGAGCGCTCGCCGATCGTGGAGCGCAGCTCGACATCCAGCTCGGGAGGGATCCCTTTCAGGTGCAACCTCGCCTCCGCCGGCTCTTGCAGCGGCCACTGCGCGAGCAGCGCGCGGGCAACGGCTGGCTCTGCGCGCGGCAGGTCGACCTTCAGGTCCAGCGCCTCCTTCTCCCATCGCACGACGCTGCCGAACTGCAGCTCGCCCATGTAGCCGTCGAAGCTGCCCCAAACCGCGCCCGGCGCCCGGATGTGCAGCGAGGCCACGCCTTTCGCGTCCGCTCCGCCCACGCCGCGCGCGAGCAGCGAAAACCTGCCGATGTCGATGGCCGCGCCCTTCGGCGTCGCGAGCACGGAGGCGCGCGCGCCCTTGACCTCCGCCTCCAACACCGGGCTCCCCTCGAGCCGGCCGCGGCCGTACACGGAGCCGATCTCGATCATCGGGAGCCATACGCGGACGTAGCGCTCTGGTGCGGCCTCCGCGCTCGGCGCTGAGGGGCGAGGCGTGAAGGCCTGGGCGATCGTGGGTAGACCATCCGCGCCGGGCACGACCTCGACCTCGGCGTGCTCCAACCGTACGCGATCGATGACGATGGTGAGCTTCTCGTCGCCACGTACGAGGCGCGTGACGATGTCGGCCACGTCCGCTTGAGCGGTGAGGCGCGACACCTTCAGGACCACTTGCCCCTCTGGGTCCCGCACCACCACGTCCGCGGCTACCACCTCGTACGCGCTCACCCTCTGCAGTGAGCCGATGCGAACCTCGCCCTGGAACAGATCCACCAGCGCCCCACCGAGGAAAGCGGTGGTCACGCGGCGCCCGGCCGCGGTGTTCAGGTGCCCGACCAAGCCGACGCCCGCGCCCACCGCGAACAACGCCACGACCCCGACTAGCGCGAGCAAGCGCGCTGCGCCGCCGAGCAGCCGCCGCGTCCACATCAGAACGCGTCTCCGATCGCGAGCTGGAGCGCAGCTGGAAAACCCAGCAGCTCCGGCTGCTGTCCGGGAGGAGGCCCGTGGCTGTTGTCCGCGGGGAGGTCCCTCTCACCCCACGCTTGAGCGCGGGGCACGCGGACGCCGAGGTCGAGGCGAATGGGCCCCACGGGTGATTCGTAGCGCACGCCGGGCCCGACGGACAGGTGGGGGTACTTGAACTGGAGCCGACCGATGTCGCGCGAGACGTCCGCCGCGTCCGCGAAGAGCACGAGCGTGATCGGGTACAGGGCCGCATACCGCAGCTCGAGCGACGCCTCCCATTGGGTGAAGCCGCCGAGGGGGCGGATACAGCCGGCCGCCTCCGGCTCGTCCACGCAGTTGATGGTGGTGGGGACGAGAAAGCCCACCGGGCCATGAGGGCTGATCCCGTTCTGGGCGTAGCCGCGGTTGGAGTTGGCGCCGCCGGAGTAGAAAGCGCGTGAGAGCAGCTTGAGCTGGTCGGCGGTCACGTTGCCACTCGGGTCCGGGTTGTCCGTGCGCAGCGACCGCCCGTAGTCCGGCGCCAGCAAGAACCCGAATTTCAAGCGCCCCGCGATCGTGAGGTTACCCGCTCGCTGCTCGGGGTGGTTGCGACGTGGAAAGATCGGAGCCACCCCCCGCACCTCCGGCTCCAGCTTCAAATCGGAAACGGAGCCGCCCAAGTAGCGCCGTCCGTCGACGGACACCCCCGCGAGCTCGATCGTGCTGCGGAACGAGACCGAGAAGTCGCGCTTGTTGCGATCTTCCGAGATGTCACCCGGCAGCGCCTGAAAGAGCATGAACAGGCGCGGGAACGAGACCCACACCGTGTCCAGCCCGTCGGGGCGGGTGCCTTGGTACATGAAGGGAACGCGCGCCTCGAGGTTGTACGAGGGACGAAAGAGGATGCGCTGCCCGAAGAAGCTACGCTCGAGCCCCACCTGGCCGCTCGGGCGATGGTAGCCGATCACGTTCTGCTCCTCCGGCACGTCCGTGTCTTTGAGCGAGTAGAGCACCGGTCGTCGCGAGAAGCCGGCTTTGATGACGCCCTTGGTGCGGCCGTTGAAGATCGCCGGCTGCTCCAAGCTCACCGAGGATTCCAAGATCCAGAACGCGTTCGTCGGCTTCTCGAACAGCCGGTCCAAATTCTCCAGCCGATTGGGATAGAGGTCCACGCCGCTCGTGACGTCGATGCTCAGCTTGCGCGCGCCGCCGAGGAAGTTCTTGTGCTCCCAGCCCGTCCGCACGTGCGCCTCTAGCTTGAGCGCGTCCACGATCGTGCCGCCACCGAGGGTGAGCCTGCGGAGCTGGTCTTCCTGAAGAGTCACGAGCACCGGCACGTCCGTCGCTTCGGGATTCGAGAGGTCCGGTGTCACTTCCACGCGCGTGAACAGCTGCATGTTCTCGAGCGCTTCCTTGGCGTCCTGCTGCTCCTCTTCCGAGTAGAGCGCACCGCGCTCGAGGCTCAGCGCCGCCCGCACTTTGCTTTCTGGGATCTGCTTGAGCCCCACCACGCGAATCTCGCCGATGCGTGAGAGCCGGCCCGGCTTCATCGAGACCAAGATGTCGGCGGCGCGGGCGTTGAGATCGACCGTCGCTTTGACGTCCACCTTCGCGTACGCGTAGCCGGATTCCTTCAGCGTTCGGAGCAGCTCGGTCTCGTAGCGATCCAGGCGGCTTTCGGTGAACGGCTGGCCCGGAGTGGGCTCGCGCACTTTCTTGTATTCGAAGCGGGCTTCGCGCGAGAGCTCGAGGATGGCCGATGCGTCACTCACGACCTTGCGCACGGTCACGCGGGGGCCCGGTGTCACGTCCACCTCGATCGCGACCTGTCGCTCTCCCACCGCGGTCACGCGGGCCGCGACCACCTTGACGTCGTAATAGCCCTGGGCCCGATAGAAGCGTTCGATGCGCTCCAGATCCCGGGCGACGAGGTTGGCGTCGTAAACGTCCCGTTCCCGTTCGACCCACAGGAGCTTGCGCGGCGCAGCGGTGGCGAGGCCGTCCAGCAAATCGTCGAGGTCGACCGTGCTCGGGCTCGTCTCCGTGACCGTCACGGTACTGACGGTACGCTCGCGCAGGGAGGAGCCGCAGCCGAACGCCAGCACGGCGAGCGTGAGTGACGTGAGCAGCCGCCACAAAGAGAAGCGGCCGAGTTGCAACGATTGCTGCAGCATCGGCCGCTTGACCAATACCTTCTTTGACGAAAGGACGGGCTCGGTATTTTACCGAATCACTTGGCTTTGCGCTTCTTGCCCGGGAGGCTGGCAAGCTCCGCGGCGGGCTCCTGCACCGTCATCTCCTGGAAGTCGATGACGCCCATGAAAGGATCCGCTTCTGCGCCGGACGAGGCCTTGCTGAAGCTCACGCCGTACGTGCCCGTCACGGTCACCTTGGAACCGACGGCTGGGAGGGGGTTTGGCACCTTCACGCCCCAGTTGGCGTCGTTGTACTCGGCGTTGTCCTTGCCCTTGTCGAACTCGTCGATGGCGTCGAAAATCTGCGCGAAGTTCGAGGCCCAGCCCATGACCTTGATGGACTCGGACTCGGGCGCGTCCTTCGTGTCCCCAATCCAGAACGCCGGCACCGGCGCCTTGCAGCTCTCCGGATCTGCCTTGCCCGCCTTGTGGACGGCACAGGCCGGAGCGTCCTGCATGTTGCTCTTGGTGATGTAGCCCTGGATGGCCAGGCGCTTGCCGGCAACCTCTTTGCGGTGATTGCGGCTGCGCAGCGAGTAGCTGGCACCCCACACCGTGTAGGCGTCGCCATTCTTCAGCGGACGCTTGGGCAGGTTTGCCGCTGGGGGGAGGGACGGTTTTGCGCCGCTCGAAGCGGGGCGGGGCTGGTATTTGACCTCGTCTTGTCCGCAGCCCAAAGCTCCGAAGCACAGGGCGGTGATCAGCGTTGAAATGGCGGCGGAACGGGCGCTTTGCGACATTACTGAGGGCCTCCTCGAAACTTTCGCGACCTTAGCTTGCGTTACGCCGCCACTGCAAGAGCAGGAAGCGGTTTTTGAATCGCACTGAACTTCCGGCCGGTCGCTAGCCCGCAGAGCCCAGCGCGGCGACGCAGGGCCGCAAGTTCTAGGGGACGCGCCCCCCAATGGCCGCGAAAAGCGCTAAAGCCTCGCTCGAATGCCCCGGTCGCTCTTCATTGGAGACGTCCACAGCTGCGCGGACGAGCTGGCGGACCTGATCGATCGCGCGGCGCTCGTCACGGGCGACCGTGTGTTCCTCACCGGCGATCTCTTGAGCCGCGGGCCCAAGCCGCACGAGGTGCTGAAGCTCTACCGCGAGCTTGGCGCCCGCGCGCCGGTCGGCAATCACGAGCAGCGCCTGCTCGACGCCCATCGAGCGAAACGCCGCCGAGAAAAAGGTCCGCGCCTCAGCGCGTCGCACCAGTCGATCGTGGACGAGCTCACGGACGAAGACTGGGAGCTGCTCGCCGGTCTTCCGCTTTTCGTGGAGGTGCCCGAGCATCGAGTCGTGCTCGCTCACGCCGGAATCGATCCGAGCTTGCCGCGTGAGCGCCAGGACCCGTGGGTCGTCACGCACGTGCGCTCCATCGATGCGGACGGCAAACCCTCCGAGAAGTGGGGCCAGCCGTGGGGAGAGCTCTATCGAGGCCCGGAGCACATCGTCTTCGGACACAACGCGCGCAAGGTGCCGCAGCTGCATCCCTTCGCTACCGGGCTCGACACCGGCTGCGTCTATGGAGGACAGCTCACCGGCATGCTGCTGCCGGACGGCGAGCCTCCGCCCCCGGTGCGCGACCGCCCGGCGTGCCTCGTTTCCGTGAAAGCGCGTGAGCAGTACTCGGATTACGGTCGAGGCCTCCCGGAGTAGCTCCTCGGCCGCGATGGCTGAGGGCGAGCGACGCGGCTAGAGTGCCGTCCCCCCATGCACCCGCCGCGCGCGCCGCTCCATCCGCTACTCTCCGGCGAGCATCCGCTCCCCAAGGAGCTCGGCAACTACCTGGTCAAGGTGCTGCGGCTTCGGGCAGGCGATCGCTTCGTGCTGTTCGACCCCGAGACGCGAAGCGAAGCGGACGCGGAGCTCCTACGCGACGTGCCAGCCGTAGCGCGCGTCGCCGCGGTGCGTACCGCGAAGCGGTCCTCGCTTCGTGACGTGACCTTGCTGCAAGGCTTGGCCAAGGGAGACAAGCCGGACCAAGTGCTGCGCGCTGCCGTCGCGCTCGGCGCGACGCACGTCACCTTCGTTCGAACCGAGCGCAGCATGCCGGGCGCGGAGCTACGCGACGAGCGGCTCCGCGCGGTCATGCTGGATACGGCGCGGCAGTGCGGCCGCGGCGACTTACCGGAGCTCGCTCCGCTCTCCAGTTTGGAGGCGGCGCTCCAGGCGAGCGACGGGCTCGGCGTGCTGCTGGATCCGAACGCGGAGCAGTCGCTCGTCGAGCTGCTGCGAGTGGTCGCCCCCACTCAGAGCATCGCGCTCGCGGTGGGGCCCGAAGGCGGATTTTCGGAAAAGGAGACGCAGCGGTTGCTCGCAGCGGGCTTCCAGCCGGTCAGGCTCGCCCCGTTCGTGCTTCGAACCGAGCTCGCGGCGGTCGCGGCGCTTGCGGTCGTCGCGGCCCATGCGGGGCTCGAGACACAGAGCGCGGCCGGCGAGCCACGCGCTACGGATCCTTAGGTCAGCAGTTTCCAGCGCTTGCGAGCGGGCACCGGCGATGCACTCCCGCTCCGCATCATGTGGCTCGCTGCTCTACCCGCTCTGATCGCCGTCGCGCTGTTCATCGGTACGCTCACGATGAAGCCGCGTCAGCTGCGCAAAGCCTGAACACCTTGTCAGGTGGGCGGTTATGCCCCCGTACAAGACTTGAAGTATTTTCTCAAGCTTTCGGCTGGCCGAGTTGTTGACAGGCTGATCCTAGACCTTTAGCGTCGCGGCAAGAAGTGGGAGAAAGTGGCGTGAAGTGCACAGCACGCCCAAACACTCCCAAACCACATGTTCCGCGGGCAGTTCACACACTCGGTCGACGCAAAAGGGCGCGTCAGCCTGCCCGCGCGCTTTCGAGACGTGCTGCTCGCGGATGGCGACGCGCGCTTCGTGCTCACGCCGGCGGTGTTCGATCCCTGCTTGCACCTCTACCCGATGAAGGCGTGGGAGGAGTTCGAGCGAAAAGTCTCCGACTTGCCGAGCCTCGACGCGACCGCGATTCGCTTCCGTCGCTTGTACGTGTCGGCAGCGGTGGAGTGCGAGCTGGACGGCTCGGGCCGCGTGCTCGTGCCGCCGCACCTGCGTGAAAAGATCAAATTGGACAAAGACGCTTTGTGGGCGGGCATGGGGCGCACCCTCGAGCTATGGGCGAAGTCTTCGTGGGACGCGGCCCTCACGATGACCTCCGAAGAAGCGGACTCGTTCCGAGCTGCTCTGGAGCAACTGAAGATATGACGATGTCAGAGCTACCCTTCGATCCCAAGTCGAGCTTCTCGCACCTACCGGTGTTGCTCGAAGAGGTCACCTCTTCGCTCGGCACCGCAGCGGGCGGCCTGTTCGTCGACGCAACCGCAGGCGGCGCGGGTCACTCCCGAGCCATCCTGGCCGCGTCGCAGAACGTGCGCCTCATTGCCACCGATCGCGACCTGACCGCGATCGAAACCGCGCGTGAGCGGCTCACGGAGTTCGGCGAGCGCGCGCACGTTGCCCACGCGCGCTTCAGCGAAATCGCGGCCGTGCTGGACGAGGCCGGCTGCCCCGAGGTGGACGGCATTCTGGCTGACTTGGGGGTGAGCTCGTTCCAGCTCGACACCGCCGAGCGCGGCATGAGCTTCCGCCACCAGGGGCCGCTCGACATGCGCATGGACACCTCGCGCGGAGAGACGGCCCTCGAGCTGATCGAGCGCCTCGATCAAGACGAGCTGGCCGACGTCATCTACGAGCTGGGGGAGGAGCGCAGCTCGCGACGAGTCGCGCGCTGCATCAAGCAAGCGCTCGCCGACGGCATGCTGAACGACACCATCGAGCTCCGCCGCGCCATCGTGCGCGCGGTCGGTCCTCGGCGCGTGGGCGGCATCGACCCCGCGACGCGCACCTTTCAGGCGCTGCGCATGGCCGTCAACGGCGAGCTCTCGGAGATTCAAGCGCTCCTCAAGCTCGCGCGCACGCGCATCAAGCCGGGCGGGATGCTGGCCGTGATCAGCTTTCACTCCCTGGAGGACCGACTCGTGAAGCGCGAGCTGCAGAACCGCGCGACCTGGGCCCCTCTGACCAAGAAGCCCATCATCGCCACCGAAGAAGAGCAGTCGAAGAATCCACGCTCTCGCAGCGCCAAGCTGCGAGTCGCGCGTCGGCTCGCCCCGGGTGAGGGTGGTGACGCGTGACCTCGCCGAGCCTGCGTGAAGAGCGGAAGAGCGAGCGCGTCTTCCTCACCCTGTGGACGCTCGCGGTGCTGGCCGCGACAGCCGCATTCGTGCTCCACCTCGCCCTGCGCGTGAAGAGCGTCGAGCTGGGCTACGAGCTGGGGCGCGAGCATGCGCGCGTCGCCCGGCTTCGCGAGGTGAAGCACGTGCTCGAGCTGGAGGTCGCCAGCCACAAGACGCCCGAGCGCGTGGATTTCGTGGCCCGCACCCTGCTCGGGATGACTGAGCCGACCGCGGATCGCATCCTTCCGGCAGGGCGGAGGCCCGCTCCGGAAGCGGCGCAGGCTCAGGCCCAAGCGCCGGAGGCGGACGGCCCGTGAACGTCCGCCGGCCAAAACCCACGCCGAAGAACGCGGTCGCCACGCCGCAGGCGCCAAGCTCACCGGCGCGCAAAAGATGGATGCGGATCCGGATGGGGATCCTTTCGGGGTTCCTCGCGCTGGGTCTGGGCCTGGTCGTGTCCGCCGGCTATTCGCTGATGGTCGAGGACGGGCCGGCCTGGCGCGAGCTAGCGGAGAGCCAGCGTCAACGACGCTTGCACGTGCTGCCGAAGCGCGGCGCTCTCTACGACCGTAACGGCAGCGCGCTCGCGGTCAGCGTCGAGGTCCCGAGCGTGAGCATGGACGCGGTCGAGCTGCTGCGCGGGGTCTCGCCTGGTCAGGTGCCGGTGGTCGCGCGCGAGGCTGCCAACCGCATCGCGCAGGTGCTCACGTTGGACGCGGCCCAGGTGGAGCGGCGGATCCTGCAGAAGCGTCGCTTCGCCTGGCTAAAACGCCAGATCAGCGCCGAGGAAGCCGACAAGATCCGTGCGCTCGCGGGCGAGGGGCCCTTCGACTCGCGCGTGCGCGGCTTGGTCGTCGAGGGCGAAGGGCGACGCTACTACCCGCGCCGTGAGCTCGGCGGTCCGCTGCTCGGCTTCGTCGCCCCGGATGGCGAAGGCAAAGACGGCCTCGAGTTCGCGCTGAACGAGGATTTGAAGGGCCGCGTCGACAAGCTCTCCGGCTTGCGCGACCGCTCCGGCCGCCTGCTGCTCTCGGACGGCATCGAGGACGAGCGCGCCCTCGCCGGCCACAACGTTTACCTGACGATCGACCAAGGCATTCAGTACACCGCCGAGCGCGAGCTGATGCAGTCCGCCCGCGAGTTCGAGGCGGCCGGCGGCTCCGTGGTGGTGGTGGATCCGAACAGTGGTGAGATCCTGGCCCTCGCCAGCTGGCCCTTCTACAACCCGAACGATTACGGCGATGCGGAGCCGCAGGACCGCAAGGAGCGGGCCGCCAGCATCGCCTTCGAGCCAGGCTCGAGCGTCAAGATGTTCACCGTCGCGGCGGGCCTCGCCGGCGGCGTGATCACGCCGACCCAGAAGCTCTACTGCGAGAAGGGCTCGATGCCGGTCGACAACGTCGTGATTCGAGACACGCACCCGGCGGAATGGCTCACTATTTCGCAGATTTTGGCGGTTTCCTCGAACATCTGCGCGGCCAAGATCGGCCTGGGGTTGGGGGAGGAGAAGCTCTACGACGCCTACCGGCGCTTCGGCTTCGGCGAGAAGCCGGGCATCGGGGTACCGGGTGAAGCTTCCGGCACGCTCCGCCCGCGCGGCCGCGGCTGGGTACAAGTGGAGACAGCGTCGGCTGCGTTCGGGCAGGGCATCAGCGTGACGAACCTGCAGCTCGCGATGGCCATGTCCGCGATCGCGAACGGCGGCGAGCTCTACGAGCCCATCCTGGTCAAGAAGGTGACGACGGCTACGGGGGAGCTGGTGCGTGAAGCCGCGCCGACCGTGCGGCGCCGTGCGATTCCGGAGAACGTGGCGCGCACGGTGCGCGAGCTGCTCGTCTCCGTCACCGAAGGCGCCGGCACCGGTACGGAAGCTGCTATCGACGGCTACCGGGTCGCCGGCAAGACCGCGACCGCGCAGAAGACCGACCCCGCGACGGGCCGCTACTCGATGGACAAGTTCATCTCCTCGTTCATCGGCTTCGTGCCCGCGGAGAAGCCCGTCGTCGCGATCGCGGTCACGGTCGACGAGGCGATGGTGGATCACGCGGGCGGCAACGTGGCCGGCCCCATCTTCCGGCGCGTGGCCCAAATGGCCCTCAAATACCGTGGGCTTACGCCCAAGGGCACCGATCGCGCGGACGTGGCGGTGCTCGCCAAGAGCCCGGATCCGGCGAACGCCACCTACGCGCTGCTGCGCGAGGCTGCCGGCAAAAAGCCTGCAGTCCAGGAGGTCGTGGGCAGCGGCCCGGTGCCGGCGGGGAAGATCCGGGTGCCGGACATGACGGGCTGGCCCGCGCGCGCGGCGTTGAAAGCAGCGCTCGAGCTCGGGGTCGAGCCGCGCATCTCGGGCACCGGTTTGCTCGTGACGCAGACGCCGCCGCCGGGTCAGGTGATGGAAAAGGGCGCGGTGCTGGCTCTCGTCTTCGAGCCGGCCTCATGACGGAAGCGGCCATGACCTCACCCTCGCACTCCCCGCGCGGCACGAGCTTGAACGAGCTTGCGGGCGTGCTCGCGGAGCTTTCGCCGCGCGTCGTGGGGGACGGTGGCGTCCGCGTCTTCGGGGTGCGCCAGGACTCACGCCGCGTGGGCCCGGGCGAGCTGTTCGTGGCCCGCAAAGGGGCGACGACCAGCGGCGCCGAATACGCACTCGCGGCTGCGGAAAAGGGCGCGGCCGCCCTCCTCGTGGAGCGCGGCGAGCCGCTCCCCGCAGCGCGGCTGCCGCTCATCGAGGTCACGAACGTGAAGCGCGCGCTCGCTCTCTCCGCGGAGGCCGTCTACGGCAACCCCAGCCGCAGCGTGGAAGTGGTCGGCGTCACCGGCACCAACGGCAAGACGACGACCACCTTCTTGATCGAGCAGGGGCTGCGCGGGGTCGGAGAGCGCGCCGCTCGGCTCGGCACGCTGGGCTTCGAGATGGAGGGCCACGTGTTCGGCGACACGTTGACCACGCCGGAGGCTGACGACATCGCGCGTTGCCTGCTGGAGGTCCAGCAGCGAGGCGGCCGCTACCTGGTGATGGAGGTCTCCAGCATCGCGGTCGTGCAGGAGCGCGTCTCCGGCTTGCGCTTTCGAGCCGCCGCCTTCACGAACCTGACCCAAGACCACCTGGATTTTCACGGCAGCTTGGAGGCCTACGCCGAAGCCAAGGCGGCGCTTTTCACTCGGCTCGCGCCGGAGCTCTCGGTGCTGCACGTGGGGGACGCGTTCGGGCGCGAGCTGTCGCGCCGCGTCCACTCCGGGCGGCTCACGGTCGCTCGGCAAGAAGCGGACGTGCGAGTGGCCGAGGCTTCGCTCGGCGCGAGCGGAATCCGCGCCAAGCTCATTACACCCCAGGGTGATTGCTCGATCGACAGCGCGCTCGTTGGTGAGCACAACCTGGAGAACCTGCTCGTGGCGCTCGGCGTGCTGGTGGGGTTGGGTATGGCCCCACCAGACGCCGGGCGTGCGCTCTCGGTTGCACCGCAGGTGCCGGGTCGCTTGGAGCGCTGCGACGGCCCCGAGGACGACGTGCTGGTGGCGGTAGACTACGCGCACACCCCGGACGCGCTCGGCCGCGTGCTCGCCGCGGTGCGCGCGCTCGGCGCCGGCCGCGTGCTGTGCGTCTTCGGCTGCGGCGGTGATCGCGACGCCTCGAAGCGACCGTTGATGGGCGAGGCGGTCGGCCGCGGCGCCGATCACGCCTACGTGACTTCCGACAACCCGCGGTCGGAGGCGCCCGCCGACATCGTCGCGGCTATCTTACCTGGTTTAGGTGCCGCTTCGGCCCGGTACGACGTGGAGCTGGACCGCGCACTGGCCATCGAAAAAGCGGTGCTCGAGGCCAGCCCGGGGGACGTCGTGCTCATCGCAGGCAAGGGGCACGAAGACTATCAGGTGGTGGGCCGCGAGAAGCGCCACTTCGACGACCGCGAGCAGGCGCGCCGAGCGCTCGCTTTGCGGAGGGCGCGCTGATGGCGGACAGCTCACTGCCGACGAACCAAGTCCAGCTAACGCTCGGCGAGGTCATGCGCGCCACGGGCGGCGTGCTGCTCGGTGACCCGAACGCGTCCGTGCGCGGAGTGTCCACCGACTCCCGCGCGGACCTGAGCGGCGCGCTGTTCGTCGCGCTCGTCGGCGAGCGCTTCGACGCCCACGACTTCGTGGAGCAGGCGCGGGCCCGGGGCGCGGTCGCCCTCCTCGTAGAGCGCGAGGTGACCTGCGATTTGCCCACGATTCGCGTACCTTCCACGCTCGGTGCGCTCGGTGCGCTCGGCGCGCTTCGGCGCCGCGCCTGGGGCGGCAAGGTCATCGCGGTAGCGGGCTCCGCCGGCAAGACGACGACGCGGGCGGCCCTATCCGCGCTGCTGGAGGCGGCCGAACCGGGGCTCGTTCACTACGCGCGCGGGAACTTCAACAACTTGATCGGGGTCCCGCTGGTACTCCTCTCGCTCGGGGAGCGGGAGCGGCTCGCCGTCGTCGAGCTTGGCACCAACCAGCGCGGCGAGGTCGCGACGCTGACGCAAATGGCGGCGCCGGACGTCGGCATTCTCACCCTCATCGGCTACGAGCACACGGAAGGGCTCGGCGATCTGGACGGGGTGGAGGCAGAAGAGGCCGCGCTGTTCGCCGGGGTCTCCGTCGCCATTGGTAACGTGGACGATGAACGTGTTGCACGACAGCTGACCCGCGCCGCCGGCCGCCGGGTGAGCTACGGCAAACGCGCCGACGCCGACTACCGACTCCGGGTATTGGGCCTTTCTTCCCGCGGTTCCGAGCTCGAGGTCACGCGCCGAGTCGCGAAGCGTGAGGTCACCACGTCCTTTCGAACCAGCACGCTGGGTGATGCGGGCGCGTACGCGGCCTGCGCGGCGCTGGCGGCGGTAGAGACTCTGCTGGGCCGTGAGCTGCCGGCGGCGACCATGCAGGCGGCCTTCGCTTCGGCCACCGCGAGCGAGGCGGGGCGCCTCTGCCCGGTCGAGCTGACGGGCGGAATTTTGCTGCTGGACGACACCTACAACGCCAACCCCGAGAGCGTCGTCAGCTCGCTCGAGCTCGCGCGCCAACTGGCGGAGCAGCGTGGAGTGCCGCTCGTGCTGGTGCTCGGGGAAATGCGAGAGCTCGGCGCGCTTTCGGTGGGCCTGCATCGCCAGGTGGGTGAGGCGGCGGCTGCCCGACGGCCGGCCTTGCTCATCACCGTGGGGGGTGACGCGCGAGCCCTGGCCGAGGCGGCCGCCGAGCGCGGCGTTCCTGGTGAATTTGCAGAGGATTCCGATGCCGCGGCCGAGCTGCTGCTGGCTCGGCTCCAAGGTCCGTCGGTGATTTTGGTCAAGGCGTCGCGCGGGGTTCATGCGGAAAAGGTCGTTTCGCGACTGATTTCGGCTAAGGGGCGTGCAGCATGATGTACGAGCTCCTGTACCCGCTCAGTCACCAGGTCTCCTGGCTGTCGTGGCTGAACGTCCTTCGGTACACGCCCTTTCGCGCGATCATGGCCACCATCACGGCCATGCTGATCTCGTTCTTCGTGGCCCCCTGGTTCATCCAGAAGCTCCGCGGCAAGCAGATCAGCCAGATCATCCGCGAAGAGGGGCCCGAGTCGCACTTTGCCAAGAGGGGCACGCCCACCATGGGCGGCGCCCTCATTCTGCTCAGCGTGCTCGTGCCGACGGTGCTGTGGGCGGACGTGCACAACGTCTTCGTGCTCGCGACCGCGATCGTGACCGCCGGCTACGGCGCGGTCGGCTTCATCGACGACCGCATGAAGATCATGGGCAAGAACACGCGCGGTTTGCCCGGTCGCTACAAGCTGCTCGGTCAGTTCACGATCGGCGGATTCGCGATGGCCTACCTCTACCTCGGTAACGACTTACCGAAGGGTTGGATCGCCATTCGTGATCGGCTCGCGATTCCCTTCGTGGCGTTCGAGAAGCACCCCGTAACCCTGCCAATTTGGCTGTATCTGTGCTTCGCGGTGCTCTTCGTCGTCGTCATGAGCAACGCGGTGAACTTGACGGACGGCCTGGACGGCCTCGCCATCGGCCCCGTGATGATGAGCGCGGGCACGTACCTGATCTGGGCCTACGTTGCGGGCTCGGTGCTCTTCGGCCGCCCGCTGGCTCAGTACCTGGACGTCGCGGGTATTCCCGAGATGACCGAGCTGTCGATCTTCGCGGCCGCCACCATCGGCGCTGGCACCGGCTTTCTTTGGTACAACACGTACCCAGCGCAAGTCTTCATGGGCGACGTCGGCTCGCTGGCCCTCGGCGGAGGGCTCGGCATGTTGGCCGTCCTCACGAAGACGGAGCTCATCAGCATCGTCTTGGGCGGCATCTTCACGGTGGAGGCCGCCAGCGTCATCACGCAAGTCGTCAGCTTCAAGCTGTTCGGCAAGCGCGTGTTCTTGATGGCCCCCATCCACCACCACTACGAAAAAAAGGGCTGGCCGGAGCCGCGCATCATCGTGCGCTTCTGGATCATCTCGTTTCTCTTGGCGCTGGTCGCGCTGTCTTCGCTCAAGCTGCGCTAACATGCAGATTTCCGGGAAAAAGGTGGTGGTCGTCGGCCTCGGCAAGAGCGGCATCGCCGCGGCACGCCTGTGCGCCGAGCTCGGAGCCGTCGTCGTAGCGACCGACAGCGCACCGGCCGAGCGCCTTGCCCCCGAGGTCGCCCACTTGCCGGCGCGGCTGGTCCTCGGCGGGCACGAAGGAGTCGACTTTCGAGGCGCGGACCTGGTCGTGGTCTCGCCGGGAGTGCCAGCGTTCGAGGCGCTCGCAGAAGCAGAGCGGGCGGGCGTACCGATCTGGGGCGAGCTCGCATTGGCGGCATCCCAGCTCCGCGCGCCGCTCCTCTTCGTCGGCGGCACGAACGGCAAGAGCACGACCACGACCTTGCTCGGCGACCTGCTGAAGGCCGCCGACCGGCGGGTGTTCGTCGGCGGCAACCTGGGCACGCCCGCGTCGGAGGCGACCAAGCTCACGCTGGACGCGGCCGTGCTCGAGGTCTCGAGCTTTCAATTGGAGCGAGCGCCAGGCGTGCGGCCTCGGGTCAGCATCCTGCTCAACATCACCGAAGACCACCTGGACCGCTACGCCTCGTTTCAGGACTATGCGGACGCCAAGGGCAACGCTTTCGTCAGCCAAACTGCCGAAGATTTCGCGATCGTTCCCCAAGGGGACGCGGAGTGCCTGCGCCAGGCGCGGCGCGGCAGCGGTAAGGTCGTCCTGGTCGGCGGCGCGGGCGCGGACTACGCGGTCGCAGGCAGCGTGATCGCTGAGCGCGCGACCGGGGAGCGGTTCGAGCTCGATGGAACCCAGCTCCACGGGCGACACAACCACCACAACGCGGCGTTCGCGGTGGCGGCGGCGCGCGCGCTGGACGTACCGGCGGAGGCCATTCAACGCGCGCTGAGGGATTTCACCCCGCTTGCCCATCGCATGGCGCTGGTGACAGAAGCGCGCGGCGTGCGCTTTTACGACGACTCCAAGGGCACGAACGTGGGCGCCGCGGTGACCGCGCTGCTCGGCTTGACCGAGCCTCGCGGGGTGCTGATCGCCGGCGGCCGCGACAAGCTCGGCTCGTACGCGCCGCTGGTGGAGGCTCTGCGCCGCAAGGGGCGGGCGTTGGTCCTGATCGGTGAGGCTGCCGACAAGATCGCGGCGGCGGTGGGCGACGCAGTGCCGGTGTCGCGAGCGGTCGACATGCCGAGCGCGGTGCGGCTCGCGTTCGAGCAGGCGCAGGCCGGCGACGCGGTGCTGCTCAGCCCCGCCTGCTCCAGCTTCGACATGTTCAAGAGCTACTCGGACCGCGGCGAGCGCTTCGCCGAGGCCGCACTCTCGCTAAAGCAGGAGCTTTCATGAGCTTTTTGAGCGCTCTCACCAGAGCCCCCCGACGTGAGCGGGGCGCCATGGACGTCGTGCTGGCGGCGGTAGTCATCGCCTTGCTCGGCTTCGGCGTGGTCATGGTCTACAGCGCCAGCGTCATCGAGGCCACGGTCGTGTTCCGCGACCCTCAATACTTCCTCAAGCGCCAGGCGGTGTACGCCGGGGCCGCCTTCGCGTTGATGTTGGTCATGTCCCACATCGACTACCATCGCTACCGGCCCCTCACGTACCCGATCCTCGGCGGGGTGACGGTGCTGATGATCCTGAGCGTGATCGGATTCGGTCATACCGGCGGCGGCGCGGCTCGCTGGTTGGCGGTCGGACCCATTCACATTCAGCCATCGGAGGCCGCGAAGCTGGCGCTCGTCTTGTGGCTCGCGTACTCGCTCGAGAAGAAGCGGGACAAGGTGAAGAGCTTCTCGATCGGCATGCTGCCGCACCTAATCATGGCCGGGTTCTTGATGATCCTGTGCCTCAAGCAGCCGGACTTCGGTGGCGCCTCCGTGCTCTTGTTTTTGACCTTCACGCTACTCTTCGTCGCAGGGGCGCGCCTTGGCTACCTGCTCGGCGCGGCCATGCTCGGCGCGCTGTTCGCGGTGTGGGCGGTGCGCTTCACGGCCTACCGGTGGGAGCGCATGCTCGCTTGGTTCAACATGGCGGAGCACCGCCAAGACCTCGCTTACCAGCCGTTTCAAGCCGTAATGAGCTTCGGCTCGGGCCAGACGGCGGGGATGGGCGTCGGCAAGGGCCTGCAGGTCCTGTACTTGCCGGAGGCTCACACGGATTTCATCGCCGCCATCATCGGCGAGGAGCTGGGCTTCCTTGGCATCTTGGGTTTGTGCAGCGTGTTTCTCGTCATCGTCGCGCGCGGGGTGAAGATCGCGCTCGAGGCCGAGGACGAGTACGGTCAGTACATCGCCATTGGTATCTCGGTGCTGTTCGGCGCCCAGGCCCTGATCAACATCGCGGTGGCAATGTCCATCTTCCCCACCAAGGGCCTCACGCTGCCGTTCGTGAGCTACGGCGGCTCCTCGCTGCTCGTCTGCGCGTCGGCGATGGGCATTTTGCTGAGCATCTCGCGAAAGAGCGAGCAGCTCGGCAACGTGCGGGTCGCTGGCGACACACTGCCGGCCGAAGCGAGCGCCATGTTGGTCACGGAGGCCGGGTTTTCTCCGGAATCCAAAGCGCGCCGGCGCGCCGCGGAGGCGGTCTGATGGCGACCTTGCTGTTCGCGGGCGGCGGCACCGGCGGCCACGTGTTCCCGCTCTTGGCCGTCGCGGACGCGGTGCGTGAGCTTTCGCCCGACACACGCTTGGTGTTCGTCGGGACCGACAAGGGGATGGAGACGCGGCTCGTACCGGAGCGCGGCTACGAGCTCGAGCTGGTGAAGGTGCTGCCCATCCGCGGAGGCGGCCTCACCGGCGCGCTGCGCGGCATCGGTCGCGCCGCCGGCTGCATCCCGGACGCCCGCGGCATCGTCGCGCGCCTGGCGCCGCGCGCCGTCTTCTCCATCGGCGGCTACGCGGCGGGTCCGGTAGCGCTCGCAGCTCGGACCTTGAAGGTGCCGATCGCGCTGATGGAGCCCAACGCCGAAGCGGGGCTCGCCAATCGCTTGGTCGCGCCGTTCGTGCAGCGCGCCTACATCGCGTTTCCGGAGAGCCAGCGCTACTTCGCCAAGGGCATCACGGTCCAGACCGGCGTGCCGCTCCGCGCCGGCTTCTTGCCAGCGTCCTACGCCGCTCCGCGCGACGCGCTCCGGGTCCTCGTCCTCGGAGGCAGCCAAGGCGCCAAGTCGCTCAACGAAGCCGTTCCGCGCGCTCTCTCGCAGCTCGGGCCCTCCGTATCCGTGGTGCACCAGTGTGGCCGAGCGCACGAAGAAGCAGCGCGGGGCTTGTATGCGGAGCTCGGCTTCGGCGAACGCGCTCGCATTGCGCCGTTCATCGACGACATGCCGCGCGCTCTGCGCGACGCCGACTTGATCATCGGCCGGGCGGGGGCCAATGCAGTCGCAGAGATTTGCGCAGTGGGTCGGCCCAGCCTGCTCGTGCCGTACCCGTATGCTGGTGACCATCAGAAGCACAACGCGGATTCGGTCGCCCGCGAAGGCGCGGCGCTCTGGCTGCCCAGCGCCGAAGCCACCCCTGAACGCCTCGTCGAACGGCTCCGCTCGCTCATGTCCGACCCCGCTCGCCTGATCGCCATGGCCGATAGCGCTCGTCGCATCGGTCGCCCCGATGCCGCCCGCGCCATCGCCGAGGACCTTTTGTCTTTGGCCGGTCTGGAGGTCGCGCCATCCGCCGAGGTCAGCCCGACTACCCAGCGCTCAGCGAGCAAGACCCCGCCCCGCGGCGCCGGCCTGCAGCTCACGGAGGTGGCCTGATGTTCCGCGGCCGGGTGCGCCACGTGCATTTCATCGGCGTCGGCGGCATCGGTATGAGCGGCCTAGCGGAGATCTTGCGAACTTTGGAGTTCGACGTCTCCGGCTCCGACCTTCGTGAAGGCGAAAATACCCGCAACCTGCAGCGCCTCGGGGTGCGCATCGACGTCGGGCACCGCGCCCAGAACGTGCAGGGGGCGGACGTGGTCGTCTACACCAGCGCCGTCAGCCCCGATAACCCGGAGCTCGTGGAGGCGAAGCACCAGGGCATCCCTGCCATCGCCCGCGCGGAGATGCTCGCCGAGCTGATGCGCGTCAAATACGGCATCGCCATCGCGGGCTCGCACGGCAAGACGACCACGACCTCGCTCGTCGCGACCATCTTGCGCAACGCCGGCTTCGACCCGACCGTCGTCGTCGGGGGGCGGATGGCGTCGCTCAGCTCCAACGCTCGCTTGGGCGCGGGCGACCTGCTCGTCGCCGAGGCGGACGAGAGCGACGGCTCCTTCTTGCGCTTGACCCCGACCATCGCCGTCGTCACCAACATCGACCCCGAGCACCTGGATTTCTACAAGACTCACGAGGCGGTCAAAGAGGCCTTCGTCGCGTTCCTGGAGAAGGTGCCGTTTTACGGCCTCTCCGTGCTCTGTTTGGACCACCCCCACGTGCAGGACCTCCTGCCGCGAATCCACCGGCGCCACGTCACGTACGGGCTCTCTTCCCAGGCCCAGTACTCGGCCCGCAACATCAACTTCCGCGGCCTCTCCACGAGCTTCGTGGCTTACCGCCGAGGCGAGCCGCTGGGTGAGTTCACGGTGCGGATGCCGGGTCAGCACAACGTCCTGAACACCTTGGCTGCGATCGCGGTCGCGGACGAGCTCGAGGTCCCGCTGGACGTCATGAAGGAGGCGCTGGCCACGTTCCACGGCGTCGCCCGGCGCTTCTCCATCGTGGACGAAGCCGAGGGCGTCACCCTCGTGGACGACTACGGGCATCACCCTGCCGAAATCGAGGCCACCCTTTCCGCGGCGCGCAACGCCTACGACAAGCGGATCCTCGTCGCTTTTCAGCCGCACCGGTACACCCGCACCGAGAGCCTGTGGGACGACTTCACGCGCTCCTTCAACAAGGCGGACGTCGTGCTCGTCTGCGACATCTACGCCGCTGGCGAGAAGCCGATTCCGGGCATCACCTCCGAGCGCCTGGCGCGAGCCATCGCCGAGCACGGCCACGGGGCCGTGCGCTACGTGCGCGACCGCGCCGAGCTCGCCGCGGAGTTGGCCCGGTTGGCCAGGCCGGGCGATGTGGTGATCGCCTTGGGCGCTGGTGACGTGAACAAAGTGCTGTCGCCGGTGGCAGCCGACATCCGCGCCCGGGCCGGAAAACCGAGCCCATGAGCCCCCGAGCCCGAGTCGCCCAGCACGGCGCGTTGCGCGCCCCCGACGAATCTTTCTCGCTGGAGAGCGCTGACTACGAGGACCCGGGCGAAGAAGAGAAAGCCCCACAAGGCGCGGGTAGCGGCGGCCCGTGGAGGAAGCTGCTCGCCGCGCTGCGCCTGGGTTTGGGGCTCGCGCTGGTGGTCGGCACGTCGGTCTCCGTCGCCTACAGCGTGCGGCACTACGCGCTGACCAGTCCGCGCTTCTCCGTTCGCGAGGTTCACCTCATCGGCGGCAAGCGCGTCGCGCCTCAGCAGGCACAGGACCAAGCGGGGGTGATCCTAGGCGGGAACGTGTTCGCGCTGGACACGGCCGTGGCCGAGAAGAAGCTGCTGGAAAATCCCTGGATCTCCGAGGCGCGGGTCACGCGGGACTTGCCGCGCACGCTGCGCATCGAGATCAAAGAGCGGGAGCCGGCCGCGCTGTCCGTTTTCAACGAGCGTTTGTACCTGGTGACCGCGGACGGCGAGCCGTTCAAGGCGCTGTCGCCCGGCGATCCGGCCGACTTTCCGCTCATCACGGGGGCCAGCGTGGACGGCATGTCACGCGACCGCGCTCGCGAGCTGGACCGAGTGCGGGTCGGTCTCGAGGTCCTCGAGCAATACGGCCGCGTTCCGCTCAGCAAAACCCAGCCCGCGCAGGAGGTGCACCTGGCTGATTCGGGCGACGTCACCCTCACGGCCGGCAAAGAGGGCATCACCTTCGAGCTCGGCAAGGACGGCTACCGACGCAAGCTGCTCATGGGCGAGCAGGTAGTGGCCGAGATGCGCCGAAAGGGCCGCTCCCCCGGCATCGTCTTTCTGGACAATCAGGCGCACCCCGAGCGGGTCGTCGTGCGGATGCGCTAGGCCCATGCTGCGCCAAACGACCGAAAGCTACCGGATTTCTTGCGCCGAAACTTGGCCAGCCAAAAGCCAGCATGGCAGCGTCGCCCTCATCGTTCGGACGGCATTTCCGGCCGAGGGTACGAGTCAAAAGCAGCCATGAGAACCCCCGTCACCCACAGCGAAATCGTCGTCGGCCTCGACCTCGGCACCACCAAGGTGTCGGCGGTGGTCGGCGAGGTGGACGCGGATGGGATCACCATCCTGGGCGTCGGCAACGTGCCGTGCCGAGGTCTGCGCAAAGGCGTCGTCTCGAACATCGAGTGGACGATGCGCAGCGTGCGCGAAGCCATCGAGGCCGCGCAGACGATGGCGGGGGTGGAGATCAAGACCGTGTATGCCGGCATCGCCGGTAGCCACATCCGCAGCCAGGCTTCCGACGGCGTGTGCGCCATCGCCGGCCGCGAGGTGACGCGCACGGATCTGGACCGCGTCTTGGAAGGCGCGCGCGCCATCCCGGTCGACGCGGACCGGATGATCTTGCACGCGCTGCCGCGCGAGTACGTGGTGGACGCGCAAGACGGCATCCGGGACCCGGTAGGCATGAGCGGCGTTCGCTTGCAGGCACGGGTGAACCTGGTGACGGCGGCTACGTCTTGCGTACAAAACGTGATCCGCTGCGTGGAGCGCTGCGGCTTGTCGGTGGCGGACGTCGTGCTGGAGCCGCTGGCGAGCGCCGACGCGGTGCTGAGCGAGGACGAGAAGGAGATTGGCGTCGCCGTCATCGACATCGGCGGCGGCACGACGGATCTCCTGCTTTACGCCGACGGCGGCATCGCCCACACGTCGATCATTCCCGCCGGCGGCAACAACATCACGAGCGACGTAGCGGCTGGCTTGCGGACGCCGATGGCCGAAGCCGAGCGCCTGAAGCGCAACTACGGCTGCGCCCTGGGCCGCATGATCTCCGATGAAGAGGAGATCGAGGTCCCGGGCGTCGGCGGGCACTCGCCGCGCCGGGTGGCGCGCCGGCTGCTGAGCGACATCATCGAGCCGCGCGTGGAAGAGATCTTCGCCGAGGCCCGACGCCGCATCGAAGAGACGGGGCTCCTCGAGCAGGTGAGCTCGGGCTGCGTGCTCACTGGCGGCGCCGCGCTCATGGAAGGCATGGTCGAGTGCGCGGAGGAGATCCTGGGCATGCCGGTGCGGCTCGGCTTCCCGGTCGGCGTGAAGGGCATCGTGCAGCTCGTGCAAGGCCCGCAGTACGCGACCGGCGTTGGTTTGCTGCGCTACGGCGCGCAGCAGCTGGCGGATCGCGCCGCGCACCAGGCTCCCGCGGAGCGGGGCCGCGTGCAAAGCCACGTGGAGGAGGCCGATCTCGGCGTCCCCGCCGGCGGCAAAAGTGGATTTTGGAACTGGTTCCGTGCGGCTTTCTAGGCCGGCGGACGCAGCTCCTGTTACGTCATTGACTTAGCGATACGACCCCCAAACGAAGTTACGAAGACCCAACAACGGACGATACGCCGCGAACGCGCCGCCAGCGATGGCTAGGGAAGGCAGCCCCGAAGACGCGAGAGCCGGCGAGACGCCCGGGCCCGGGAGGCAAGGGACCATGAGTTTTTCAATCGAATTTGCAGACGAAGCACGCGCTTACAACGCTCGAATCAAGGTCATCGGCGTGGGCGGTTCCGGTGGGAACGCCATCAACACCATGATCCACTTCGGCCTGGAAGGCGTGGAGTTCATCACCGTCAACACCGACGCTCAGGCGCTCGGTAGCAACTCCGCCGCTGAAAAGATTTCTATCGGTCAGAACGTGACGCGCGGCCTCGGCGCCGGCGCGGACCCGGAGCGCGGCCGCAAGGCGGCGCTAGAAGACGTGCAGCGCCTGAAGGACGTCGTACAGGGCGCGGACATGGTGTTCGTGACCGCCGGCATGGGCGGCGGCACCGGAACGGGCGCGGCGCCCGTCATCGCCCAGCTCGCTCGCGAAGCGGGCGCGCTCACGGTGGGCGTGGTCACCAAGCCCTTCGGCTTCGAGGGGCGTCAGCGCGCTCGGCGCGCCGAGCAGGGCCTCATCGCGCTCAGCGAGCACGTCGACACGCTCATCACGATTCCCAACGAGAAGCTGATGATGATCGCGGACGCCGACATGACGTTCGTCGAGGCTTTCCGCAAGGCGGACGAGGTCCTGTTCCAAGCGGTCAAGGGCATCAGCGACCTCATCATGCTGGACGGCATCGTCAACGTGGACTTCGCCGACGTGCGCACGGTCATGGCCGGCATGGGGCGCGCCCTCATGGGCACCGGCTGCGCCAAGGGCGAAGGCCGTGCGCGTCTCGCCGCCGAGCAGGCCATCTGCTCGCCGCTGCTCGACAACATCTCGGTCGAGGGCGCCACCGGCGTGCTCATCAACGTGGTCGGTGGGCCCGACATGAAGATGCGCGAAATCCAGGAAGCAGCCTCGCTGGTTCAGGAGCAGGCACACGAAGACGCCAACATCATCTTCGGCGCCAGCATCGACGAGTCGATGTCCGACACCCTCAAGGTGACGGTCATCGCCACCGGCTTCCAGCAGGTAGACGCCGAAATTCCGGTGGAGATCGCCCGCGAAGCACGCCGGCCCAACCCGGCGGCGGCAGGCTCGGTCGTTCCGGCCCCCCGCTCGCAGTCAGCGTCGCGCCCCGAGCTGCGCGAAGCTCTCCCGGCCCTGTCCACGCGGCGTCCGCAGGCGCCCTCGATTCAGGTGCACGCCTCCGGCAGCAACCGCGACAGCCAAATGGGCCTCCCGGTGCGAGACCGGATCACTTTCCCCTCCAACCTCGACACCGACTGGGACACGCCGGCCTTCCAGCGTCGTCAAAGCGGCTGAGCGAGCGCCCACCCATCAACTCCCAGCTCGGGGCCTCGGCTCCGAGCTGACATGTCACGGTTCCTGATCTTCGTTTGGGTATGTGAGAACGCCCTGGCCCCTCCCAGCCAGGGCGTTCGCCTATTTAGGCGCCGTGCAAGGGCAGGGCTGCCAACTCGCAGCTCCCTTGCAGAAGCTCACGTGGCGTCGGCAGGCCAAGGCGCCCGCGGCGACGCTCAGGTCCGCGTTATTCGGCGCCGACAGACGCTTCTACCGGAGCCGCCGACATGCCGTTGGTCACCGGCGCACCAGAATCCGCGGGCGAGCCGTCAGGCTTCAGCTCCCCCGGCGCGGCGTCGTTGCGGGCGAGCTTCTCGATCTGGCCGTCGCGCTTGCGCTTGTGGACGAACAGTTGCGGCGGGGAATTCGCCGACTGCGCCGTCCCACGGCGAGACTTGGGGACACTCAAGCCGTCGAAGTCCAGCGGTAGCTGGCGGACAGGGCGCTTGCGCGTGGCCTCGCGAAGGCGGCGCCGCTCGCTCTCCAGCTCCTGCTTGAGGGCCAAGCGCTGCTGCTTCAGCCGGTCGTGCTCGGCCTGGCGTTGCTGCTCCTCCGCTTCGCGCTCCGCCTTGAGTCGCTCTTTCTCCTCGAGGCGAGCCACGCGCGCTTCCTCACGGAGGCGCTGCTTGTCGGCCTTGGCCTTGGCCTTGGCCGCCACCCGTGCAGCGCGCTTCTGCTCGCGGAGCAGGCGCTTGTTTGCCTTGAGATCCGCCTTGTTCTCTTTGGCGCTCTGCCGCTCTGCCACGGCGAGCGCGCGCCCCACCTCAACGTCGACGTACTCTCGCGCGATCTCGAGCAAGTCGACCGCAAACGCGTCGATGAAGCGGTCGAAGATCCGCTCAACCTCTGACATGTAGAGCCTCACACATGCGTTTCGTGCCGTCGCGTCCGGAGCAATGCGACCAGGCGTTCTTATTGTTTTCCGACTCTCGCCTACGCAAGGGTCACTTACGAACTTTCATTCCTGTGAACGGCGAGCAATCGAAATTCTTTTGCCGTTTGTCGGACCCACCGCGAAAAGGTCTCCACTCGAGAGGAGCGCCGCGCCTACCGACTCTCAGGCGTTATGCTAATCCCCGCGGGTCGTCAACAAAGATCCGCGGAGAAATCGCCGTCACAATCGATTGCAAAACGAGCTTCGTTTGCCGCCAGTTGTGGCGCTTCGCAACTTTGCAATACCGCTCCTCTCAAGTCTGAAACCACATGTCGTTTTCAGCTGCGATCTCGCCGCCGGCTTTTGCGAGCGGTAGGCCGACGGCCTAGGCCCGGCCGTGCCCGGCGATGGGAGGCCAGCTTCACTCGAGTTTGACGGCGCGAGCGTAGCTAAGGCGCCTACCTATTCTTCCTAGTGCCGTTTGCCCACATGGGGAGTGGCTCGGGTTCCGTGCTACCCTAACTGTGGCTTTTCGCGTCGTTTTTGCGTTGGGCCAGCCGTCATGTCCGTGGACGTCAAGGTCGCCAGCTTGCGCGCAGAGGCGCGCATCGGATCCATCATCAAGGATAAGTGGCGTCTCGACCGGCTCCTCGGCGTCGGAGGAATGGCGTGCGTTTACGCCGCGACGCACCGCAACAAGAAGCGCGCAGCGGTGAAGATGCTCCACGTCGAGTACTCGACCGACAGCGCGATCCGCGAGCGCTTCTTGCGCGAAGGCTACCTGGCGAACTCGGTCGGTCACCGGGGCGTCGTGACGGTAGATGACGATGACACCGCCGAAGATGGCTCGGCTTTCATCGTGATGGAGCTGCTCGACGGTGAGACGCTCGAGCAGCGCTGGCGGCGCAAGGGGCACCGACTTCCGCTGAATGAGGTCCTCGCCGTGGCCGACCAAGTGCTGGACGCGCTGGCGGCGGCTCACGACCGGGGGGTGGTGCACCGCGACCTCAAGCCCGAGAATTTGTTTCTGACGCGTGACCGCGTCGTCAAGCTCCTGGATTTCGGCATCGGGCGCCTGAGGGAGCTCCAATCGGTCTCCACCACCACGCTATCCGGCGCGACCATGGGCACGCCTGCCTTCATGGCCCCCGAGCAAGCCAAGGGGCGCTGGGAAGACGTCGACGGCCAGACGGACCTTTGGGCACTGGCGGCGACCCTCTTCACCCTGCTGACGGGCGAGTACGTGCACGAGGCGCAGACCGTGAACGAGACGCTGGCTTTGGCGGTGACCCAGCCCGCTCGTTCCATCCACAGCGTTCTGCCCAGCTTGCCAGGCAGCGCCGCCGCCCTCATCGACCGCTCGCTGGCGTTCGCCAAGGCGCAGCGCTTTCCGGACGCGCGCGCCATGCAGGCGGAGGTGCGGCGAGTTTACGCCGAGCTAGCGGGGAATCAGAGCGCTCCGCTGAGCCAGCTCTCGGTGCCCGAGCCCGAGCCATCGGCGAAGCTGTCGTTGGCGCAGGACTCCACGGATCCCCGTCTGAGGGTAACGACCGTGCGCGCCGCCTCTGCCAGCGCACTGACAGCGCCGCTCCACGGGGCCTGGGCGTCCGTCGTGGCCCGCCGATGGGTGCTCCTCGGCGTCGGGCTCGTCATGACCCTCCTGGTGGCGTTTGCGGCGAGCTCCGGGGCTACGTCGGAGGTGGATGGCGCGCCGAGCCCTCGGCCGGCGGGCTCCGCCGCGGCCATGCCAGCGGTGGCGTCCCCCGTACCGGCTGCGCCGGAGCCGAGCGCGATGGTGCCGCATGTCTCCATCGAACAGCTGCCGCAGGAGCCGCGCAAGAAGTCGGGCTCCGGGGCGAGCACCCCCGCGAAGAAAGACGACCCTTTCGCTCGCCGCCGGTGAGGGTGCGATTCGCGCCAGCTCGGCTCGCGGCGCCCGCTAAGCTCACCGACTGCTGGCGATGTCCGTCGCGGCTTTGTGATCGATGGTGCTGAAGGCCTCGATCACTTTCGTGATCATCTCGAACTCGCGACTCAGGCTCACCAGTTGAGTCATGCCTTGCACCGCGTTGGCGTTGGACTGCTCGATGCAGCCGTTCGCGACTGCGCCGTCGTAGGCTTTGGGAGCGCCGGCCTGAGGGGAGGCGCGGAGCAGCACGTGGCCTTCCTTCTGCAGGCCGCCCAAGTTGTCGAACTTGACGATACGCAGCTTTCCCAAAGTCTGTTCGCCGGTGAGCGAATCACCCGCGACGAGCTGCCCCTGGCTGTCGATTCGGATGTTCGGCTGGGCGGCGTCGACGCGAATCGGTCGTTGGTTCTCGCCCAGCACGGGCGCGCCGTCCGGCAGCACGAGCGCGCCATCTTGGGTGAGCCGAAAGCTGCCGGCGCGCGTGTAGCGCTCGCCTTGCGGCGTGGACACCGCGAAAAAGCCGTTGGGGTCCTCGATGGCGGCGTCGAGCGGCTTGCCGGTGTCCACGATCTGGCCGGCGTTGAACGTCGGCACGTTGTTGCGAGTGATCGCGTATCGGTAAGACTGAGTGCCCCGCGTGCCGTCCACCGCGTTCGCGAGCGTCTGCCGGAACACCGCCGTCTCGGCGCGGAAGCCCGGTGTGGTCGCGTTGGCCACATTGTCGGCCGCCACGTCCAGCGCGTTGGTCTTGCCGACGGCGCCCGAGGCTGCAGACCAAATTCCGGTGCTCATGGTGCGATGACCATCAGCAACTTCTGGACCACCTGCCAAGCGCTCGGCGCCAAAGCTTCGATGCCCCCGCCGCGCCAAGGCCCTGACATCACCTGCGTCAAAGCGCGCGGAAGCGGGAGCATTTGTGCCCGAATGCCGCGGAGCTTGCTTGTGGCCCTGATTTCGCGAGACTTAGCGAAAGATGCGGACGTCGCCCGATGGCCTTCTGATCGTGGACCCGAACGAGTGCAAGATCACGGTCAAGCACCTGTCCGAGCTGCCGAAGATCATGGAGCTGCTCAGCGCGCTCAACGATCCGATGGCCGGCGGCAAGAACGTCGGCAAGCTGGTGACCAAGATCCCGGTGCTCGCGGCTCGGGTGGTGGAGCGCGCGCTCTCACAGGCTCGTAAGAAAGAAGTATATTCGGTCGATCAGGCCCTCAACATGATCGGCAATCGCGGCCTGGAGTCGGAGATGCTGCAGCTCTTGGAGGACCTCACCATCAAGAAGTCCGAGGCCGAAGAGCCGCGCTGATCGGGTCGCTGGCAGGCTTCTTGCCAGCGCCTGGCCGTGCCCGCAGCTATTCTCCCCGTTTCCGTGAGCGAGCTCCGCGAGCCGCAAGAAGCCAAAGCTTCGCGGGCGGCGGAGGCGCAGTTCAAACAAGCCTTGGAAGGCGCCAAAAGCGCGCCCGCGGCTGGCAACCTGGTGCCCGTCGTCCGCACCCAGTTGAGCGCCGGGCAAGCGCAAGAGGCCCTGCGCGCGGCCTGGGAGAACGTCACCGGCGAAGCACCGAGTGACAAAACTTTGGCGCTCGTCACGGCGCAGTGGGCGCACGAAACCGGTAGCGGCGCCTCGATGTACAACTACAACTTTGCCGGCATCAAGGGCACCGGGCCCAGCGGTCTCACGGTCGCTCAGCACACCAAAGAGGGCTGGGGCGATACGGAGCGCCGCATCGTCGACAACTTCCGCGCCTACCGCACGGCGGAAGAGGGAGCTACGGACTACGTTCAGCTCCTCGCCAAGCGCTTTCCGGACGCCGTTCAAGGCGCCAAGGACGGCGACCCCGCTGCGTTCGTGCGCGGCCTGAAGTCGCGCGGCTACTTCACCGGCAACGAGGGGGCGTACCTGAACAGCGTCGCCAGCATCGCCGGGCGTTACCTGGGCCAAGAGCTGGACGTGTCCGGCGCGGCCCCGCCTCGGCTGGAGTATCGGCCGCAACCGAGCGGAGGCGCCGCGCCCCTGGATTTGCAGGGTCTTTACGCGCAAATGGTGCCTTCGTCCGATTCCTACGTGGACGCTTTGAGCATCACCGACCAGGTCAACCGGGCAGCGCTGCGGGCCTTCGCCGGTGGTCGGGAGGACGCGTGAGCTTGAAGCTGGACGCCGCGTTCAAGTACTTGGACGTTCGCTATAACGAGGGCGAACGCCCGTATACGGATTATCCGAGCCAGCTGACGGCGCACCTCGGCGAGCGCTACCTCGGCGGCCACCGCGGGGGGCGCCTGCTCGATCTGGGCTGCGGGCGCGGAGAATTCCTGCACGGGTTCGCCCAAGCCGGCTTCGATGCGGTCGGCTTCGATCGGTCGCGCCCCTCCGCGCCCCGTTTTCAAGAGCCGGTCGTGGTCGGCGACTACGAGCGCGGCGGGCTTCCGTTCGCGGACGGCGAATTCTCGGTCCTTTTCAACAAGTCCGTGTTCGAGCACGTGCGCGACATCAGCCCGCTCTTGAGCGAATGCCACCGCGTGCTCGCGCCGGGCGGTCGCCTCGTGAGCCTGGTGCCAGATTGGACCGCGCAGTGGCGTCATTTCTTTGACGACTGGACTCACGTGCGGCCCTTCACGCTCACGGGGCTCCGCGAGTGCATCCAAAGTCACGGCTTCGAAGTCAAAGAAGCGGTCCGTTTTCGGCAATTGCCGCTGCTCTGGGAGCGCCCGTACTTGCGCCCGCTCTCGGACGCGGCCGCTCTTTTGCCGAGCGCCTTCAAACGCTCCAAGTTCGTCCGTTTCTCCAAAGAGTGGATGCTGCTGGTGGTTGCGGACCGCCTCGCCTGAGCGAGCCGCGCCGGGACCACGAGACTGGCAAGCCGCTTGCAGTGAGTCTCACGGAGAGAAAAAAATGGTCCAGGTCAAAATCGGAGACGTCGCGGTCGGTGATGGCGCCCCCTGCTACATCGTGGGCGAGATTGGCATCAATCACAACGGGGACCTCGGTATCACCCGCCGGCTGATCGACGTCGCGGCGATAGCGGGCGCGAACGCAGTCAAGTTCCAGAAACGCACGGTGGACGTGGTGTACACCGCGGAGGAGCTGGCCAAGCCTCGCGAAAATCCGTTTGGAGCGACGAACGGCGACCTGAAGCGCGGTCTCGAGTTCGGCCGCGACCAGTATCAAAACATCGACGCCTACTGCCGCGAGAAGAACGTGGCCTGGTTCGCTTCTTGTTGGGACGAAGCCTCGGTGGACTTCATGGAGCAGTTCGCGCCGCCGGCCTACAAGATCGCCTCCGCGAGCCTGACCGACGACAACCTGCTGCGTCATCACAAGAAGACGGGCCGCCCCATCATCATCTCAACCGGCATGAGCACCCTCGAGCAGTGTGACCACGCGGTGCAGGTCCTGGGCACGGACAACCTGATCATTTTGCACACGACCAGCGCGTACCCGGCCAAGATCCCGGACCTGAACCTGAAGATGATTCCCGCCCTCCGCGCCCGCTACGGCGTCCCGGTGGGCTACTCCGGGCACGAGGTCGGGCTCGCCGCCAGCTACGCGGCGGCGGCCCTCGGCGCCTGCATGATCGAACGACACATCACCCTGGACCGCGCGATGTGGGGCTCGGACCAGGCCGCGAGCGTCGAGCCTCAAGGCTTGATGAAGCTGATCCGCGACGTGCGCACCATCGAGCTCTCGCTGGGGGACGGCGTGAAGCGCGTCACCGCCGACGAAGTGCCGATCATGAAGAAGCTGCGCCGCGTGGGCTGAGGAGGGCGCCATGGAAAGCTCGTCGAGCCAGGTGCTGAAAGCCGCGCCGCGCGCGGAGCTGCGCGTCGGGGTGATGCAGGGGCGTCTGTCGCCGCGGCCTCCGGGCAAGCTGCAGGAGTTTCCCTGGCGCAGCTACGCGGAGGAATTTCCGAAGGCGGCGCGGCTCGGCCTGCACTCCATCGAATGGATCTTCGAAGCGCCGCGGCACGAGGAGAACCCCATCTGGACCGAGGCGGGGCGCGAGGAGATCCGCGGCCTCATCGCCGCGACGGGAGTCCGCGTGCAGTCGGTGTGCGCCGACTACTTCATGGTGCATCGCCTCGCCGGCGAGAGCCCGGCCGCCCTGGCCCACCACCGGGACGTCTTAGCGGACCTGATCGTGGCCGCGCACTCCGTGGGCGCCGACCGCATCCTCATCCCACTACTGGAGACCTCCGCGGTGGACACTCCGGAGCTCAAGCGTGAGGTCGCCCTCAGCCTACGCAGCGCGGTGCCGATGGCCGAGCGCTATGGCGTGACCCTCGGGCTCGAAATGGAAATCCCGGGGCACGAGTACGCCAAGGTGATCGAGAGCGTGGGGAGCGCTCAGGTGCGCGCCTACTACGACACCGGTAACTCCACTGCTCAGGGCTTGGACATCGCGCAGGACATCGAGCCGCTGCTTCCCCTGCTCCACGCCGTGCACATCAAGGACCGAGTCCGCGGCGGAGGCAGCAAGCCTCTCGGCACCGGTGATACCAATTTTCAGCACTTCTTCCCGCGCCTAATGCGAGCGGGATTCAAGGGCGACTTCGTCCTGCAGCACTACTTCGAAGCGCAACCGGAGCTCGAGGCCGAGCGGAGCCTCAGCTTCGTCGAGCAGCTGATCGACAGCGCCAAGTCGGAGGCGGCGTGAGCGCCGCTCGGGAGCTGGCGGGCGCGGCTCGCCCCGTCCGAAGCTGCTTGTTCGTCGGCCTGGGCGGCATTGGGCAGCGCCACTTGCGCAACTTGCGCCACCTGCGCGGAGGCGAGGTAGAGGTGCACGCGTTTCGAGTCCGGCGCGAACGGCACGTGGTGAGCGACACGCTCCAGCTCGTGCACGGCGAGGACGTGGAGCGCAAGTACGAGGTTCAGGTCCACGACGAGCTCGACGCGGCGCTCGCCCGCAAGCCGGACGTGGTCTTCGTGACCAACCCTTCCAGCTTTCACGTGGACATCACTCGGCGTGCGCTCGCGGCCGGAGCGCACGTGCTCGTGGAAAAACCGCTGTCACACTCGCTCGAGGGCGTGGCGGAGCTGGTGGGAGACGCTCGTCTTCGAGGTTTGGTCGGCTACGTCGCTTACCAGCTGCGCTTCCATCCCGGCTTCCTGCGTGTGCAGCAGATTTTGCAGCAAGGCCTCATCGGCCGCCCTCTCTTCGCCGAGGCAACGGTGGGGGAGTACCTGCCCAGCTTCCACCCTTACGAAGATTACCGGCGCATGTACGCCTCCCGGCGCGAGCTCGGGGGCGGGGTCACGCTGTCGCAGATTCACGAGATCGACTTCCTGATGGCGCTGCTGGGGCGCCCGGAGCGGGTGTTTTCGATGGGCGGCAAGCTCTCCGCGCTGGAGGTGGACGTGGACGATGTCTCGAGCTCACTGCTGGAGTTTCGCGGCGCGGAGGGCCGCGTGCTGCCGGTGCGGTTGCACCAAGATTTCGTGCAAAGGCCGTCGGAGCGCCGCACGGTGATCGTCGGCGAGGCCGGCAAGGTGGAGTGGAGCCTCAGCGGCAAGACTTTGCGTCGCTACGCGAGCGACGGCAGCTTGTGCGAGTCGCAAGATCATTCGGAGCTCGCTCGCAATGCGCTGTTCGAGGCGGAGCTTTCGCACTTTTTGAGCTGTGTGGAGAGCGGCGGAGCGCCCTGCGTCTCCCTCACCGACGGCGCGCAAAGCCTCGCGGTAGCGCTCGCGATTCTGGAGTCGCAGAAGAGCGGCTCGCCGGTGAACGTCGGTGCGGTGCTGGACCGCGCCGGGCTCGGAGCCGCGTGATGACGAAGGAAGTGCTGGCGCTCATCCCCGCGCGAGGAGGGTCCAAATCCGTACCGCGCAAGAACCTGCTGATGGTCGCGGGGCGGCCGCTCATCGCCTACTCGATCTTGCACGCGCAAAATTGCCCTTCGATCACGCGCATCGTGGTGTCCACGGACGACGACGAGATCGCGGAGGTGGCGCGAAGGTACGGCGCCGAGGTGCCGTTCAAGCGCCCGGCCGAGGCCGCGACCGACACCGCGACGGACTTCCAAGTTTTTCAGCACGCCCTGCGCTGGCTGAAGGAGGAGCAGGGCTACTCGCCGGAGCTGGTGGTGCACCTGCGCCCCACGGGGCCGGTTCGGGAGCGAGCCCTCGTCGAGCGTGCGGTGGAGCTCATGCTGCAGACGCCGGACGCCGACTCGCTGCGCAGCGTCGGCACCGCCGAGCAAACTCCGTACAAGATGTGGCGCATGGAGGGCGACCGCTTGAAGCCGCTACTCGAGCTGCCCGGCTACCCCGAAGCGCATTCGATGCCGCGCCAAAAGCTACCCACCGCCTACTGGCAGAACGGCTACGTGGACATCGTCCGGCCGCGCACGATCCTCGAGCTCGCGTCGATGACCGGTCGCGTCGTGTTGCCCTTCGTGGTCGAGGGCAAAATCCACGAGCTGGACTACGTGGACCAAATCCCGGCCCTCGAAGAAGCGGTCGAGTCCTGGCTCGCCGGAGGCGCCCCGGAGCGACCGGCTCAGGGGAGGCACCCGTCATGAAAGCATTCGACCTCACGGGCCGCGTGGTGCTGATCACGGGCGGCGCGGGCCTACTCGGGGTGGAGCACGCCGCCGCGGTCGCCGAAGCGGGGGGGGTGCCGGTCATCGCCGACATCCGCGGGGCAGACGCGGAGCAGGTCGCGCGAGCCATCCAGGACCGGTACGGAGTGCAGGCGGGCGCGGTCGAGCTGGACGTCGCGTCGCGCCCGTCCTGTGAAGCCGCGCTCGCTCGTCTCCTGGCCGCTCACGGCAAGCTGGACGCGCTCGTCAACAATGCCGCTTTGAACCCAAAGGTGGAGGGCGCTGGGCTCTCCGCGACGCGCTTCGAGAACTACTCACTCGAGTCCTGGCAAAACGAGCTGGCGGTTGGCTTGACCGGCGCCTTCCTTTGCTGCCAGGTCTTCGGTTCCTACATGGCCGCACATGGGGGCGGCGTGATCGTCAACATTGCCTCGGATCTGGCGCTGATCGGGCCGGACCAACGCATTTATCGCCGCCCGGGCCTGGCTCCTGAGCAGCAGCCGGTTAAGCCCGTGACGTACTCGGTCGTTAAGGGAGGACTGGTGACCCTCACCAAGTACCTGGCGACGTACTGGGCCGAAGCGGGCGTGCGCGTCAACGCGCTCGTCCCCGGAGGCGTGTACGCCGGGCAGCCAGGAGACTTCGTGGAGCGGCTCACCAACCTCATCCCCCTGGGCCGCATGGCTCGAAAAGACGAGTACCGGGCCGCATTGGTCTTCCTGTGCTCGGACGCATCTTCGTACATGACCGGTTCGAACCTGGTCATCGACGGCGGAAGGACCTGCTGGTGATCTCATGAGCTCGGACATTCTCCTCTTGGCGCTCGACGTGGACGGCGTGCTGACGGACGGCTCCGTGACCATCACTCCTTCGGGTGAAGAGTCCAAAGGCATCGCCTTTCGTGACCTGGACGCGCTCTCTCGCGCGCGGCGCGCGGGCCTGCGCATCGCGCTCGTCACCGGTGAGGAAGGTCCTCTGGTGATGGCCATCGCGGCCAAGGCCGGCGCCGAGTTCGTGCTGCCCGCCGCCAAAGACAAAGTGACCGCGCTGGAGGCGCTGTCTGCCAACGCGGCCGTGCCGCTCTCGCGCGTTTGCTTCGTGGGCGACGCGGATCGCGACGCCTTGGCCTTCCCGATGGTGGGCATCTCGCTCTGCCCGGCGGACGGCTCCCGGGCCGCGCGTCGCACCGCGACCCGCGTCCTGAGCGCCAAGGGCGGGGCCGGCGCGGTCGAGGAAGCGGTCGAGCTGCTCCTCGCCGATTCGGAGGAAGGCGACCTGCGTCCCGGCTTCGAGAACACCCTGCGTCGCATCGCCGAAGATAGCGTTCGGGCTCACGAAAAGCTGCTCGTGGAGTCGATGCCGACATTGGCCGAGGTCGCCTCCGTGATCATGCGGGCTCTCAAGGCCGGCCGCCGCATCTACTTTTGCGGCAACGGCGGCAGCGCCGCGGACGCGCAGCACGTCGCGGCCGAGCTGGTCGGTCGCTTCGCGCTCGAGCGCGAGCCGTTCCCGGCGCTCGCGCTCACGACCGACACGTCGATCCTCACCGCGGTCGGCAACGACTGGGACTTCAAAGAGATCTTCTCACGTCAGGTCCGCGCGCACGCTCGGCCGGGAGACGTGGTCGTCGGCATCAGCACCAGCGGCAAAAGCGCGAACGTCGTGCGCGCGCTGGAGGTGGCGCGCGAGTGCGGCGCGTTCACGATCGGGTTTACGGGGCGCAACGGCAATGCGGTCGCCAAGGCTGCGGACCTCACCTTCAAGGCGCCGGACGCTGCCACCCCGCGCGTCCAGGAGCTGCACCTGCTCGCCTGGCACGGCATCTGCGAAGTCGTGGAGGCCGCGATGGTGTCCCGCAGCGAGCTCGAAAAGACCGGCACCTGAGGGTCCGGGCAAGCTTTCCCGTGCAGCGGCGGGCGTCGAGGCAACACGTCGCTCGCCGCGCCCTGACCGGCGCCCGCTAGGCGCTCGCTACTCGGAGGCGATGCCGAGCTCGCGCAGGCGCTTGAGAAAAGTCGGGTAGGAGATGCCGAGCGCCTGCGCGGCGGCCATGCGGCGGCCCTCGTGGTGCTCCAGTACGCGCATCACGTAGGCCTGCTCCACCGCTTGCACGCTAGGGGGCGGCTGGCCCGGCTCGAGCGTGATCCGGAAGAAGGCGTGGTCATCGCTTCGGCCCGATGGCGAGCGCAAGACGAGGTCCTCCGGCGTGAGCTCCGCGCCACCAGCGAGGATCACGGCGCGCTCGATGATGTTCCGTAGCTCGCGCACGTTGCCGGGAAACTCGTAGCTCTCCAGCTGCGTGAGCGCGGCCTTGGTGATGCCGACCACGCGCTTCTTCGTCTTCTTCGCGAATTGCTCCAAGAACGCGGCCGCGAGGGGCGCGACCTCCTCGCGGCGCTGCGAGAGCGGCGGAACCTGAACCACGAAAACGCTGAGCCGATGGTACAGATCTTCGCGGAAGCGGCCGGAGCGAACCAGGGCCTCCACGTTCTGATTCGTAGCCGCGATCACCCGGAGCGAGACTTCGAGCTCGCGCTCGCCGCCGACGCGCCGAAAGCGCATGGAATCCAGGAATTTGAGCAACTTGGCTTGAGAGGCTTCCGGGAGCTCGCCAATCTCGTCCAAAAATAGCGTGCCGCCGTCCGCCATCTCGATCAGGCCGCGACGAGAGCCCTTGGCGTCCGTGAAGGCGCCTCGCTCGTGCCCGAACAGCTCGCTCTCCACGAGGTTACTCGGCAGCGCGGCGCAATTGACGTCGATGAAAGGCGCCTCCGCGCCCGGCCCGCCGTGAGTCATCGCGTGCAGCTGCTCGGCCGCGTACTGCTTGCCGGAGCCGGAAGCTCCGAGCACGAACACCGGGGTGAGTGGGCTCTGGCTCACGCGCCGCAGGGTCTCCATGACCGCTCGCATTTTGGGGCTAGGGGACTCGGCGGTCCGGGCCGGTGCCCCTCGCGCCCGCGCCAGTTGATCGCGCAGGCCGCGCACCTCCAGCACTTTGCGCAGCTTCATCACCAAGTCCGTCGGCTGAACGGGCTTGGCAAGGTAGTCCACCGCGCCGGCCTGGACGGCATCCACCGCGTTTTGAATGTCCCCGTACGCGGTCACGACCACGAAGAGCGGACCGTCCGGGCGATCTCGGCGCTCCTCGCGCAGCAGATCCATGCCGTCACCGTCGGGCAGGCGCCGGTCCAGCACGACCACGTCCGGTTGGGCTCGCGCGAGCTCAGCGCGCGCTTTGGCGAGGTTCGCGGCTTGCCGCACCTCGAAACCCTCGGAGGTGAGCGCCTCCTCCGCGAGCACGCGGAACACCCGCTCGTCATCCACGATGAGAACGCTAGCTTTCATGATTCCTCTCGCGGCAGGGTGAGCCGGAACTTCGCGCCGCGCGCGGAGGAGACGAGCTCGAGGTCCCCGCCGTGGGCGAGCGCGATGCGCTTGCCGAGCGAAAGGCCGATGCCGACTCCGTTGGCCTTGCCGGACTGAAATGGCTCGAATAAGCGCGAGCGCACGTGCTCCGGAATGCCATCTGCGTTGTCTGCCACCAAAAGGTGGGCCACGCCCGCGCTCGTCTCGACCCTGAGCTCGATCCGCCCTCTCTCGCTCTCGTCGCGCCGGGCGGATAGGGCGTCGAAAGCGTTGTTGACGAGGTTGGAGAGCGCAACACGGAGCAGCTGCGGATCGGCCGAGACCCAGACTGGCTGCGGCGGCGGCACGACCTGCACCTGAACGTTTTCTTCAGTCGCCTTGGCCTCGAACAAAAGCGAGATCTTGCTCGCGAGCTCGCTGAGCTCCAATCGCGTGGGGCGGGGCTTGATGCCTTTCGAGAAGGTCATCAAGTCACCCGTGAAATTGCTGAGGCGCTCGATCTCCCCGCGCAGCTCCGCCAGGGCCCGCTCCGCGCGGCTTTTCGGCTGCGGGGGGCCGACGGCCAGCTCGGCGGCCATACGGATGCCGTTGAGGGAGTTTTTTACCTCGTGAGCGATGAGGTTCGCGGCCTCACCCACGCGCTGCAGGCGTTCCTCGCGCATTGCCCGCTCTTCTCCCTGACGAAAGATGCGCAGCGAGTGCCTGAGCAGCGCGATCAGCGCGAGAAGCGGCAAGAGCGCGAGGAGCAGCCCCGCCGCGAGCCGGGTCTGCAGCCGTGCGCGCGCGGAGTGAAACAGGGTCGCCTCGTCGACCAGCAGGAGCAGATTGAGCTCGGTGCCCTCCAGCGGGGCGATCGCGAGGACGTTTTGGCGCCCGTCTACCTCGACCTCGGTGAGCTTACCGGTAGCGGCGCCGCCCTTGCGGAAGAGGCGCTGCCAGCGAGGGCCGCTGGCGAAGGCGGGGGGGCGAGCCGGGAACACCACGCGACCGTCCAGCGTCGTGAGGATGGTGGCGGCGCCCGCGATGGAGCGATCTTGAATGCTCAGGGTGTGGCTGGAGGCGAGGTCGATGCCGCCCACGATCGCGCCCTGGAATGCATGACTGCGGACGATCGGCGATACGACGTAAAGGGTGGAGTCGTCCGTTCGCTCCGGCGCCACCGCCACGATGCGCAGTGAACGGGTGCGCGAGAGGCCCGCGAACCACGGCTCGCTCGCGAAGCTCTGGCCCACCGGCAAGAAGCGCTTGGGCTCCGCCCAAACCACCGCGCCGTCCGCGCCCAGGATGCTGACGCCCAAGTTGAAGAAGGTGCTGCTGCCATGGGAGACGCCGAGCAAGCTCCGCTCGGGCTCCAGGTTCTGGTCGAACAGATCCACTTCCGACCGTAGCCCCAAGCGGCGGAGCTCACGCGTGAGTAGCTCCAGGTGGTTTTGCAAGGCGTGAGCGCGATCTGCGCTCTGCAGCAGCACCTGCTTACGGAGCTCCGCCTCCGTGTGGCTTTGCTCGGTAAACAAGAGCGCGCCGAGCAAGGACAGCGCGACGGCGGAGGCGGCCAGATAGATGCCGACCGCGGCCCGACCTAGCCGCAGGTGCGCGGCGGCGAGGGACGGGATGGTGCCACCGGCCATGGGCCGGCATCCTGATACAAAAACGCGAAAGGCGCCCGACTTTCGCCGAGCGCCTTCGCGTCTCCATGCACCGTAACTAGTGGCTCAGATCAGAGGTCGCAGTTGGCGGCCGCAAGCGTCGTGTCCGCCGCGTCCGACACGCAGATGTCGCCGTCGGCCACGTTGCCGCCGGTCAAGCTGTCGCCGTTGACCGCGTCGTCACCCGCGCCGCCGTCGACGGAGTCGTCGCCCGCGTCGCCGTACAAGAAGTCGGCCCCCGCGTCGCCGAAGATCGAGTCAGACCCGAGGCCGCCCTTGATGGTGTCGATACCGGCGCCACCTTCGAGCATGTCGTCACCGGTGCTGCCGGTGATGGTGTCGTCGCCGGCGCCGCCGATGATGTGGGTGACGTTGACGATCTTGTCCGCTTCCAAGGCCTCGCCATCGCTGTCCGTGCAGTTCGCGGTCACGAGCGCCGTGTTACCGGTGAGCTTGCCCGGGTCCATGCAGAGGGTGACGATGACTGCCGCGGAGCGCTCCGAGTAGGTTACCGTGTCGACGCCCGTGCCGCCGTTCATCACGTCGCCGCCGGTGCCCTTTTGCTCCGCAGTGGTGAACAGGGGGTCTACCGCGCCGTCGTCGAAGGTGTCGTTGCCGGCTTCGCCGTTCAGGATGTCGTTGCCGGAGTTGCCGATGAGGGTGTCGTCGCCGCCGCCGCCGTTGAGCGTGTCGACGCCGGGCCCGCCGTGCAGCTCGTCGTTCGCGGAAGAGCCGGTGATGGTGTCGCCGTTGGTGCCGCCGATGACGATTTCGATGTCGCTCTTGACGTTGTCCTTCTCGTTGGTTTCGCCGTCGAGCGCGCCGTTGTCCAGGGTGATGGTCAGGGTGGCCGTGCGCAGCTGGTAGTCGGCGGTGTCCGTGCCGGCGCCGCCCGTGAGCGAATCCATGCAGTCCGCCGTCGCCGTCATCTTGAAGGTGTCGTCACCGGCTTCGCCGTCGAGCGTATCCACGTCGACGGTGGAGCTGCAGACGCCTGCAATACCACCCCAGATGACGTCGTTGCCCGCGCCGCCCTTGATGTCGTTGGACAGGGCGTTGCCGGACAAGGTGTCGTTGCCGGCGCCGCCAATCAGGCTCTCGATGTCCGCCGCGACCGTGTCGCTCTCTCCCGACTGCCCGCTGCCGGCGACGCCGTCCATCGTGACGGCCAGGTCACCGGTGCGTCCCGAGTAGTCCATCTTGTCGATGCCGGCTCCGCCGACATACGAATCGTTGCCGTCGGCGGTGGCGCCAACGCTGGTCTTGAACAGGTCGGCCCCTTCACCGCCGCTCAGCGTATCCGCGCCGTCGCCGCCGGTGAGGGTGTCGTCCCCGTCGCCGCCGTTCACGGTGACGGCCGCGCTCAGCGCCGTGAGCGCGGCGACGGTCGTGCCGGTGATGAGATGGGTGCCGGCGATGGCGCCGCCGCGGCCGCTGAAGATGTCGGCGCCGCCGCTGAGCGAGACCGCCATGGTGTCCGCGGCGATCACGCGAATGTCGGCGACTGCGTCACCGCTGATCTCGAAGTAGCTGTCCAAGCCGGACTTGCCGGCAGTGTACTTGTCCGCGCCTGACGTACCGCGGAGCGAGAACGAGTCGGTGCCCGACCCCAAGTTGACGACGATGCCGCCGGCGGTGGAGAGCACGCTCGGGCCGAAAGAGCCGGACAGGCTGTCGACGACGACCTTCTCGTTCGCGGCGGTGCCGGTGATGGTGATCTGCTTCACCATGGTCGGGGTCAGCTTGGCGCCGCCCGCCGCGGTCGGCTTGACGCAGGCGTAGCCGTTGACCGTGATGAAGCCGCCGACGACGCCGATGACGACGTTCGGGGTAGACATCGTGATGGCGAGCGCGGACGTCGTGGCGTTGTAGCCCGACGAAGCCGCCGTTGAACAGGTCGCGACCGCGACGCCGAGCTCGGCGGCAGACTCGGTCACCTCTTCGAGCTGGGGCTCGCTCACTTCGCTCGAACAGCCGGAGAGCACCGTGGCGGGCAATACCGACGTGAGCGTGATTACGAGACCTCTCAACAAGCCATTCTTGGTTCTGATCATGGTTCCTACTCCTTCAAGGGCGTGCACATGCGTTTGGGCATGACCTTGGCGGAGGCCTCGGTCTGCTTGCCTGGCGGGCTTCCTATCCGCCCGGCCAACACTCTCGTGTTGCGAGTGGAAGGAACGACGTCCGCCTATTCCCCTTGAGCAACTTTTTGCGCGAAACATCGAGAAAAATAGTGGTTTTTCGGTCTTAATCGCGCCCGCTGGTGGACGTTGCTATCGAGTTCTGCGTGCGCTTCCAATCGGGGAGTTGCGGCCGGCGGAACCAGACCGGGCGCGCGGCGCAGAGGCCAAGCCGTCGCGCGCCACGCAAATGACGCTTGGTCCGCTAGCCGGCACCGGCGCCGCGCCGCGACTAAACATCTAGGCGCGAGCGCCGTATCGACTGTCGCGAAATGGGAAAGGACGCTGGGATGAAAACCAAGCTCGGGATCGCCTGCTGGATCGGTTGTCTGATGATGTCGTCGTCTGCGCTACTCGTGGTCGGCTGCGGTGACGACGCGAAGCAACCGAACGACGGTGGCGGCGGCGGCGCTACGGGTGGAGCGGACGCGGCCGCGCAAGGAGGAGACGGCCCGGAGCAAGACGGCGGCGCCGGTCCTTCCGGCGGCGGTAGCTCCGGGACCGGAGCGCGCCCCAACGTGGATCCGGGCGGCCCTGACGAGCCCGACGTGCCGAACGAGCCAAACCCGCCTGGCGCAGGCGGCGCCGACGACGGCGGTGCGGACTCTGCCGACTTCGACGGCGTGAGCCTGGAGGACGTCTCGGAGAGCGCGCCCGCCGGCTGTGTGGGCGGCTTCGATCCCGAGCTCGGTGCGCTCCTGCTGGAGGTGGGCGGTGACGCGCCAGTAGTGCACGTCGCGGTGCACGCGGGCGTGGTGCAGGCCAACGGCGTCGACTGCGAGTCCGCGGCGGGCGACCCGGTGAAGGCGAGTGACGTCGTCCGTTTGGAAATCAGCGGCAGCGGCGGCGATGACGCCGTTTACTTGGATCTTTCGGACGAGACCTTCGAGGGCGCGTTCGCGGGCGAGGGGCTCATCTCCATCTCGCTCGGTGCGGGCGCGGACCGCGTCGCGGTGCTGGGTACGGTGGATGAAGACGTGTTCCAGCTCGGAACGGATGGCGACGCGCTCCTCATCGACGTGACCGGCGACGACCGCGCAGACGTGTCCATCGAGGGCGCTCCGGCCGTCTTGCTCAGCACCGGCGGCGAAGAAGACTTCGTGATCGCAGACGGTGCGGCCCTCGGCGTGGCGCCGGCGGCGCTGCCGCTCACCGTCTACGGCGGTGGCAACCGAGACAGCCTCGTCGGGGGCGCCGCGAGTGACGCGCTCTTCGGCGGCATCGGAAACGATTGGTTCGACGCCGCGGCTGCGCCCGCAGGAGGCGACACCTTCGACGGCGGTGAAGGGCTCGACACGATCGACTTCAGCGCGCGCGTGGCGCCGCTCACGCTCACGCTCGGCGCTGGCAAGGACGACGGCGAGGCAGGTGAGGAGGCGGACGTACGAGACAACATCGAGAACGTCTACGGCGGCCAGGCCAAGAACGACATCACCGGCGGCGCCAACGACAACCACGTTTGGGGCGGTCCGGAGGACGACGTGCTCGCGGGAGGCGCCGGCAACGACACCCTCAGCGGCGGCGCGGGCGACGACGAGATCTCTGGGGGGCCGGGCTACGACTTCCTCTACGGCGAGGAGGGCGACGACGACCTCCAAGGCGGCGCCGAGGACGACCTCCTGGACGGTTTCGAGGGCACGGACACCTTGAACGGCGGGCCTGGCGACGGCGACATCTGCGTGATCATCGACAAGGCCGACAAGGCCTCTGCCTGCGAGCTGTGACCCGGCGGGCGCGAGTTGGTGCGTAGCGCACCAACTCGCACTATATTGCCCGCGCTTGATCACGATGAAGGCCAAGTACGCCTTGAAGGCGCTGGCGCTGCTCGCCGCAGGACCGGTCGGCGAGCCCATGCTCATCGCGGAAATCGCCGAGCGCGAGGAGATCCCCAAGAAGTTCCTGGAGGCCATCCTCGCCGAGCTCAAGCAGCACGGCTTCGTCCGAAGCCGCAAGGGCCGAGGGGGCGGCTACCTGCTCGCGCGCAATCCGGACACCATCACCCTCGCGGCCATCGTCCGCGTGATCGACGGGCCGATGGCGCCGGTGCCCTGCTTGAGCCGGACCGCTTACCGGCGCTGCGAGGGCTGCAAGGACGAAGCGACGTGCGGCGTGCGGCTGGCGCTCCGTGAAGCGCACGCCGCGAGCGTGGCCGTGCTGGAAGCCACGACCCTCGCGGACATGGTCACCCGCCAGCAGACCGCAACGTCCCCCGCCACGCTGCGTTACAGCATCTAGAGCGGGCGGTCAGTCCACGTGAGGGACACGGGCGGCTTCGTACAGCTCACGCGCACTGCTGTCGTCCGGCGCCAAAGCCTGAGCGTGGCGGGCCTCCAGGGCTGCGTCGTGGCGCCGCCCGTCGGCTAGCAGCAGCCAACCGAGCGCGACGTGGAAGTCCGAGCCGAAGTCGTCACCGTACGCCCGCGCGCGGTCGAAGGCGCAGATGGCGTAGTGGTATTCACCCCGCGCCGCGGCCGCGCGGCCCAGCGCGGTGACGATGCCTACGTCGTCGGGCGCGAGATTGACGGCGGCGCGCCAGGCGCTGAAGGCTTCCGGGTGCTCCAGGCGCTCGCCGACCACGGCCAACGTAGCAGCCGCCAGTGCGGAGGCGGGCTGGGCGTGCACGGCGTCCATCGCCAGCCTCAGGGCATCTTCGCCCTGGCCCACGCTGAGCGCGATCCGCGAAAGCCCGGTGAGAGCGCGCGCGTCGTTCGGCTCGAGATCCCGCGCCTGAAAGTAGGCGCGCGCCGCGATATCGCCGACGCCCTCGGCCAGAGCCAGCTCCCCCTGTGCGAGCAGCAGCTCGAGCGCCATCGCGCCGCGCTCGGTGCGCGTGGCGGCCAGGAGGAGCCGAGCCTCTGCGAACGCGCCGCGGCTCGCGAGCTCGCCCGCGCGGTCCATGGCCGCAAGGAGCGGATCTTCGACCCGCCGCGCGATGCAGGAGATGAACGTGCCGGCGGTGCTGAGCCAGCCGTCTACTGCGAAACCGGCGCGCGCCAGCATGGCCGCGAGCTCTTGCTTCGTGAACGCGCGCCTCGCGGGCGCGACCAGCCTTTGGGCCAGGTGCGCGTGCGGCTCCGCAACGAGCAGCGTGCCGTTCGGCGCCAGGCACTGGCGCACGTTACGCAGGAATTGCTCGGGATCTGCGGCGTGGCCGAGCGTGTCGGCCACGATGGCGGCGGCCATGTGCGACGCAGGCACGGAGTGGCAGAGGTCAGCCTCGATCACCTGCGCGCCGGGCGCGTACTCACGCGCGAAATGGGCGGCGGCCTGATCGAGCTCGACGGCGATGACGGGACGACCCGCCTGCAGGAGCGCGCGCGCGCCCTCACCGGCGCCGCAGCCGGCGTCCAAAATGGGGCCCGAGACGTCCAGCCCTTCCAGCGCGGTGTAGAACGGTAGCGTGCTGGGCGCGGTGCTGCTCAGCCCGGGGTACGCCCGGGCGCGAGAAGCCGCGACCGAAACGCGCGCGCCGCTCTCGAACTCGGCCATGAACATGCCCGTGCGAGCGTCACCGGTGTACACCGGCCTCGTGGACCGAGCGTGGGGGCTCGCCGCCGGGATGCGATCGGTGCTCATCTCCGGCTCGATTCAGCGGACTTGTGGGCCTCGTGCTGCTCGCGCGTGGCCTGCGGAACCGCAATTTGCCAGGCCTCACGCAGCGGGGTGAGGACCCGAATGACCTCGTCTATCGGCTCGACCAAGGCCTTGCGCGACGCGAGCTGAACGCGGTCCATGGCGAACCCGTAGAGCGCCTCCAGGTTGGCGCAGAGCTCCGGCGCGACGCTGTGGTCGAGCGCGATGTAGAGCTCCGAGATGATGGCGTAGGACTTGGAGAGCAGCTCGCGGGCCCGCGTCATCTCCTTGCGCTCGACGCAAATTCTGGCGCCGTTCAGGAACCTGAACAGGCCGTCGTACAGCGCCAGCAAGAGCTCACCGGGCGACGACGTCGTCATCCGGACTTGATTGTAGCGCTGGGCGGCGGATTCTACTGCGGCGAAGGGAGCGGTCATGGCGGGTTAGCCTAGAGGTACTGAGAGAGGTAGGAGCCTTGGGCGTTGTACGAGGAGACTTGGGTGTCCATGGCGGTGAACTGCTTGCGCAGCATGTCCGCGTAGCGGTTGATGCGCGTCTCTTCGCGGTCGATACGGGTCTGGAAGCGTTTGGCGCTGGCGGTGAGCGACTCGCTGCGGGTCGCGAGCAGGCCGGTGCCGGTGCGCGTGAACTGGTCTACGGCCGAGGACACGACGTCCATCACCCCCTGCGCGCCGCCGTCCACGCCGGAGAACAATTTCGTGACGGTGCCGGAGTCGGCCGCGACCGCCTTGTCGAACTTGGTCGAATCCAGGGCGAGCTTGCCGCTGCGGTCGAGGGACAGGCCGACGGAGCCGAGGGTGCTGTACTGCCCGCTGCCGATCTGGGTCTGGAGCGCGCTCGAGAGGCGCTGGGTGAGCGAGCGGAGGGTGGAGTCGCCGGCCAGGTTTGCGTCCCTCGCCTTGGAGCTGCCGGTGCCGGCCAGGTCTTTGACCTTCGTGATCACCTGGTTGTAGGTGTCCACGAGGGTGTTGAGCTTGGTCTTGAGCGAATCAGGGTCGTTGTCGACGGAGACCGTGATCGGCGCCGTCGATTCTGCGGTGAGGGCGAGGGTAACGCCGCGGATCGCGCCCGTTACCTGGTTGGTCGAGCTCTTGATCGAGAAGCCGTCCAACTGAAGCTTGGCGTCTTGCGCCTTCTGAGCGGTGTTTTCCGGGACGTCGAAGCCGAAGCTGGTGCCAAGCTCGGTGATGCTCAGCGCATTCGCCTCGCCGGTGTCCATGCCTCGGAGCTGGATGCGGTAGCTCGAGCCGTCGTAGAACGACGAAGCGGTGACGCGCAGGCCCGCGGAGTTGATCTTGCCGATGACGTCGTCGATCGTGTCGGTCGTCGCGACGCTGATGTCTTTGGGGTCGCCGGTCCCGACGCCGAGCCGCAGCGTGCCGGCCTGGTTCATGGCCGCGCTCGCGCTGCTGATGCTGTTCGAGTAGGTGCGCTGCTCTTTGGCGAGCTTTTCGACCGTGAGTGAGTATTTGCCAGGAGTCGCGAGGCCGCTCGCGCTGGCGACGATCGCCGCGTTGGACGACGATGCCTTGTAGCTGCCCACTTCCGCGGCGGTGTCGAGCGCGTCCGAAGCCGACTTGAGCTTGGACAGCAGCGACGAGACGGAAGAGAGATTGGAGATGGATGAGTTCGTCGCGGTCAGCTTTGACTGCAGCGACGTCTGCCCCTGGCGCTCCACGTTGGTGAGAGCGTTTACGAGACTTTCGGTGTCCAGACCCGAGCCGCCGAGGCCGCTCAGTGAGACCGTGCCTGCCATTAGTTAGCCCTCCAAAGCGCGAGAAGCACGCGGCGGGCGGCGTGCCGGAGAGAATCCGACCGCGCCGCCCGCTTGCACTCCAGCCCGATCAGCCGAGGAGGCCGAAGGCCATCTGCGGCAGCTGGTTCGTCTGCGCCAAGATGGAGGTGCCGGCTTGCGTGAGCACCTGGTTGCGCGAGAGGTTCGCGGTCTCGGAGGCCACGTCCACGTCCCGGATGCGAGAGTTCGCCGCCGAGATGTTGAGGCGCATGGTCTGGATGTTCGAGGTCGCGACGTCCAAGCGGTTCATGGCCGAACCGAACTTCGAGCGGTAGCTGGAGACGCTGCCGATCGCGGTGTCGATCGAGGACAAGGCCGTCAGCGCGCCGGTTGCGGTCGTGACGTTCGCGGCCGCAGCCGCGACGCCGGTCAGGTCGACGCCACCGAAGGTCACGTCGATCTGGTCGGATGCCACGTTGTTCAAACCGACCTGGAACTTCACCGAAGCCGCGGTGGCATTCAACAGCGAGACGCCGTTGAACTTCGCCGAGCCTTGGATGCGGCCGATTTCCGACTGGAGCGCGCCGAACTCGGTGCCCAGGTAGCCACGGTCCGTGTTGGTGAGCGAGCCGTTGGAGGACTGGACGGCAAGCTCGCGCATACGGCCCAAGATGTCGTGGACCTCGCCGAGCGAGCCTTCTGCGGTCTGCGCCATGGAGATGGCGTCGCCCGCGTTGCGCTCCGCTACCGTGTAGGAGCGGATCTGCGACTTCATCGACTCGCTGACGGCAAGGCCGGCAGCGTCGTCGGCCGCACTGTTGACGCGGAAACCACTCGACAGTTTCTGGAAGCTGCCGTCGAGCTTCTTCTGGTTCGCGCTGAGGTTCTTTTGCGCCGCGAGAGCGGCAGTGTTCGTCTGGATTACTAGGGCCATTGGGATTCTCCTTCATGGAGGCCACGGTGCGGATATCGCGCCGTGTCGGGGCGTCATTGCCCGTCGGGACCAATGAACGGAGGGCCCTAGGGAGGCTTGAACGAAAAAGTTCGTCGCCTGGCCTAGTTAAGTAAGCGGGTCTCCTACCTAGGGGTCGATGGAGGGGGAGAGGCCCCTCGGAGCGGTCGCGCCGCTCGCGAGGGGAAGCCCTACCTGACACCAAGGCTAGTTCCATCGACGCGGAAGGGCGCTCAGCCCTGCAGCAGCTGCATCGCCATCTGCGGCAATTGGTTGGCTTGCGAAAGCACCGACACGCCGGCTTGAGAGAGGACCTGGTTTCGGGCCATTTGGCTCGTCTCCTCGGCCACGTCCACGTCGCGGATGCGCGAGTTGGCCGCGGAGAGGTTGACGCGCATGGTCTGGATGCTCGAGGTGGTCACGTCCAGGCGGTTCATGGCCGCGCCGTACTTGGCGCGCTCGGTGGAGATGATGCCGATGGCCTGGTCGATGCGCCCGATGGAGCCGAGGGCCGACCCCGAGGTCGCGCCGGCGACGTTCGTGCTCGCCGCGAGCAGCGTCGTGAGCGAGAGCCCGCCGAAGGTGAGGGTGATCTGGTCGCTCGCGGTGTTGTCCAGACCGACCTGAAAGGTGATCGACTCACCGGCGGTGGACACGAGCAGCTTGCCGTTGAACTTGGAAGAGCCCTGAATGCGCCCCATCTCTTCCTTGAGCGCGGTGAACTCCGTGTCGAGGTAGCCGCGATCGGTGGCGGTCATGGAGCCGTTGGAGCTCTGGATCGCGAGCTCGCGCATGCGCCCGAGGATGTCGTGCATCGAGCCGAGCGCGGCTTCCGCGGTTTGGGTCATGCTGATGGCTTCGTTCGCGTTGCGCTCCGCGATCGTGTACGACCGAATTTGCGCCTTCATGCTCTCGCTGATGGCGAGGCCGGCCGCGTCGTCGGCCGCGGTGTTGATGCGGAAGCCGCTGGAGAGCCTCGCGAAGCTCTTGTTGAGCGACGCCGTATTGCGCGTCAGGGTTTTCTGAGCGTCGAGGGATGCAGTGTTTGTGGGTATTACGAGGGCCATGGTGATGTGTCTCCGTGTGTCAGGTCCGGGGCGAGGGCGCCGAGGTCATTTCGTGTTTGCACGAGCTTCGCTTCGAGCTCGCGCGTGCAGGATTCGATGGCGGAAGCGAAGCGCGCTTCCGCACGCACCGCGCTCACGGCGCTGTGCTGGCTGTCGGTGTGGTCGCCGCCGGCGCCTTGCATGATCGCGTCCACCGCGGTCCACGAGTAGCCGTCGACGAAAGGCGAGCTCCCCACCGCGGCGCGCAGCTGCCGCTCCGCTTCGTCCAGCTTGCCGAAGGCGCGCGTGACCGCGCGAGGGTCGTCTCGGTTCACGACGCGCTCTGCGGACTCCGCGAGTCGGCGCACGCGCCGCGCGGCGTGACGAGCCGCGCGCGCACCCGAGAGCTGCGTGTCCAGCCACCCAGCGAGCCGCTCGCGCGAGAGCGGAGGCTGCGCGGCGTGCGCCGCTTCCGCGATGTCGCGCGCGCTGATGTTCAGCTCGGGCAGTGGCGACAGCACCTCCGCCAGGGTGCGCTCTTCGAACCCGGCGACGCGCGCGCCGCCCTCCGTCGCGTTGACGAGGCGCTGTTCGGGGCGATCGTGCGTGAGCACGTCCGCCGCGAGCTCGAGCCAATTGCGCACGGCCGAGAAGCCGATGGTGGAGTAAACGGTCCCGTCACCGCCCCACGCGGTCGCTTCTCGGAGCGGCTCTTGCTCGACTTTGAGCCCCGATACCGCGTGCAGGGTCGCCGACCGTTGGTGCACGATCGACTGCCCGTCTGCGGATAGCTCGACCTTCGAGCCTTCGTAAGGCGTGCCCGCCGCGTAGGCGTGCCCGTTCGTGTACGCGAGGTCTTGGCCGACGAGCACGATCGGCGAGCAGCCGAGGCGCTGCGCGAGCGAAAACGCGAGGGTGGAGACGCTGCCGCACACCGCCAAGCCGCTCGCTCGGCCCAGGCTGACCAGAGGCGTGAACTGCGGCAAACCTTCGTAGACCGGCAGGAGCGGCCCCTTGCCGGTGCGCAGCGTGCGCGGATGCGCGGTCATGCTGAAGGCGCGCACGACGTCGTCCAGATACGGCACCTGGGCCAGCAGCGTGGAGAGGTCGATCGACTCCATGCACGCCACGACCTGTGGGGTCACGCCCCGCCGAGCGAGCGAAAGCGCGCTGGAGTTTACGGCGAAGACGATACCTTTTTTCGCGGCGTCGGCGAGAAGCTCGGCGTTCTTGCCAAGCGACGGTCCTGCGCCAACGATGAAAGCGGGGACGTTCTTGTACTTCTCTGCGAGACCCATGAAGAAAGGGGAATCACGGAGAAGCTCGAGGTTCTCGAGCACGTCGGATATCCACTCGCGAGCTCGGATGCGGTGCGTCGCGTCGTTGACGCTCCGCCGTTGAACCAGCTGGGTGAGCGCCTCGCGCACGGCGCGGTCTTCGCGTTCGTAGAGGCTAACGTAGCCGGGAGTTGAGATGAGCGTGACATTGTCCCTGTTTCCGCCGAAGTTCGGCCAAAGTTGAGTGAGATCGTGCGCGGAGCACACGATCGGAAAGGCACCCAGATCGCTCGGCCCCACCGAGAGCGCGCGGCGCATCAAGCCGGGATCCGGCTCGTAGATCATGATCGGAGCGTCCGTGATGGCGCGCAGGGCCCGCGCGGTGTGACCGAGCCCCAGCCCGAACACGAGGTAGGCGCTGTCGCGGGGGCTCTCGCGCACCGCGCGGTCGAGCCACAGGTCGTCCGACGGCGTGCCCAAGAGCGCACCGCGATGCCGCAGCACCGGGGTGCCGTCGGACGTGAAGAGCACCTCGCCGCTCGCCTCCGCGCGCTCGACGTGCTCGCGGGTGCGAGCGCCCAGCCAGAGTCGTTCGAGGTTCGACTCTAGAAAGGCGTGGCTCAGATCTCGAGCTGGGAGTTGGTAGACGCCGTCCATGGTAGGGGGGCGACGCTTCCTTCTCATGTTCCATGCCAAGCAGCGGTTCAGGGTCTTTCCGCGATTTGTCGGCACGCGGGCCGCGCCGGCCAGCCGCTGACGCTCGCTTCGGCGTCTGGACGTTGACCCCCGCGGCGCCAGGTCGCTGACGCGCGACATCCGGTCAATTGCCGTTAAGGATTGGGGTGGGGCAGCCGTTCATCGGCTTGAATGAGCTTGTCGACCGATGTCCTCTCCCGGGCGACTCCGACGCGGCTGCTCTGCCGCGCGGGTCGTTGGATGCTCGAGCTGACACGGCTCGAAGCGGTCGACCGCGACGTCTACCAGCCCCGGCTGACCCGCCTCGAAGGCTCCGACTCCATCCTCGCCGCCTTGAGGCGGAGCGACGAGGGGCAGCAGCTGGTCAGCAGCGCGGCCCAGCTCATGCGCGGCCCGCGTCTGGACGAGGACCGCGCCTTCGAGATCAGTGAGGGCGACTGGGTGCCGAGCGCGGACCACGGCCAAACCGCCGGTCCGGGTGGGCGCCATTCAGTCTCCGACCCCAACGCGGTGGACGACGCCCTGCGGGCAGTGGCCGAGCTTCGGGCCGAGCTGGCCGTGCTGCGCGCGTCCCACGCCCGGCTCCGCGAGCGAGTGATTGCGCTGGAGGCCTCGCAGAGCGGGCTGCCTCAAGCTCAGCTTCGCGCGCCGCGCGGCGGTCGCTTGCAGCGCCGCCGGAGTGAGCCGCCGCCCGGCGCGGTCCCGGGCTTCGTCGAAGCGGAGCGGAAGCCAGAGCCGCGCGCGCCCGCTCACGTCGCCTTCGACGCGACCCAGGCGTCGCCTCCGCTGGCCGCCGCCGCGCCGCTAGCCGCTTTCCCGGAGGCCGCGGCCGCGCCCCCCACGTTCGAGGAGCTCGCCAAGTCGCTTGCGGGCGAGCAATTGCCGCCGGTGCTCGCGCTACCGAGCCTACCGAGCGTGAGCGAGTGCCTGGCGACGCTGATGGGTAGCGCGCCGGATCTGGAGCGCCGCCCAGAAAAGCCGATGAGCGCGCTCGACCGGCCGCACGGCTGCAAGCTCCTGGACGACGAGGGCGTCGAGCGGGGCATCATCATCATGGACCTTCGGGCGGCCGTGCTGCTCGGCGCGGCGCTCCTGGCCTTGCCTCGAGACGAGGCGCTCCGCCAGCTCTCCGAAAACGAGCCGAGCGAAGACGCGCTGCTCGCGATGGCCGAGATTTGCAACAACCTGACGGGCCCCGTGAACGCGGTCAAAGGCAACGCCCATGTGCGTTCGACGGCGCTAGCCAGCGTGGATGTAGGCTCCCTCCGGAATCCGCGCGCGCGGCTCGACCTGACCATCGAAGGCGGCGTGTTGATCCTGGCTATGTACTGAGCGCCAGGCGCGGTGCCTATAATGGCCGGTTCGGCGCGGCCGTACTCCGCGGGAGCACCTTCCGCGCGCTCCACCCTTCATGCTTTACCTTCGTTCTCTCACGCCGAGGCTCTCGCTGCTCGCTGGGCTGTGCTTCGCGCCTGCGGCGTACGCACAAGCGCCCTCCGACCCCGCTCCGGCGCCCCCGCCGACGAACGAGCCCGCCGCGGTCGAGCCTCCGCTCGCAGCCGCAGACGCTCAGCCGGTGCCGACCGAGCTAGAGAAGCTCCGCGCCGAGCTGCAAGCCACCCAGCGCCAGGTGGAAGAGCTGAAGGCGGCTCAGGAAGAAGCGGCGGCCGCGCTCCAGGAGCCGAGCACGGAGCAAGAAAAGCTGAAGCTCTACGGCTTCGCGGACATGGGCTTTCAGTATTACCACGCCGATAAGTCCTCGCTGCTCGCGAACATCTACGATTTCAACAACGCGAGCTTCATCCTCGGCAACGTCAACGTGTACTTCGACGCTCAGCCCGTCGACAACTGGCGTGGGCTCGTGGAGGTGCGCTTCACCAACGCGCCGCAGGGCAAAATCACCAATTTCGGTGGGCTCGGCGGGCAGTTCGCTCGCGCCAGCACGTTCACGGACGACACGAGCGGCGCGGCCGCCAACGCGCCGCTCTGGGGCGGCACGCTGGTCATCGAGCGCGCCTGGCTCGAATACAATCGCTTTCAAGCGATCAAGCTGCGCGTGGGCAATTGGTTTTCTCCGTTCGGTATCTGGAACCAGGACCACGGCTCACCAACCCTCATTTCTCTGGCGTGGCCCCAGTTCATGACTCAGCGCTGGATGCCGCTCCGTCAGACCGGCTTGATGGCATACGGCAGCACGTTCGCGGGGAGCTGGGAGCTCGGCTACTCGGCTACGCTCAGCAACGGACGCCAAGAGGACGCGAACCTCAACATCGACGGGACGATCGGCGGCGGGGGGCGCCTCTACGCGCGACGCGACACCGGTAGCGTGAACTCGACCTTGGGGATCTCATTTTTCACCGGCAAGTCGCGGGACAAAGTGGTGTCGGTCACCGGCGTGGATCCCATCTCCTTTCGCAGCGAGTCGACCTTCGAGTACCAGGAGTACGTGACCGGCGCGGACGTCTCGCTGGACATCGGTCGTACTCGCATCCGCTCGGAAGGGGTGGTGCGTCGGGTGACGTACACCCACGGTAAGCGCGAGCTACTTAACCAGGTGCTCCAGCCGCAAGGCCGCGCGCCCGACAAGTGGGAGCACAGCGTCTACGTGCTGGTCGCGCAGCAGTTGCCCGGCGCGCTGGACGTGCTCGAGCCGTACGTTTGGGCCGAAGCCTTTCAGACGCCCACCGTCATCGGTGATGGGACGTTCGTAGGGTCGGTAGGCCTCAACGTGCGGTTCAACCCCGCCATCACCTGGAAGAACCAGTACAGCCGAGTCTGGTTGTTCGATTGGATGTACGACAGCCCGTACGACAACTCGACCAACAACTTGCATCAACTCCACTCGCGCATCGTGATGGCCTTTTGAGCATGACGACGCGAAGAAGTCTGCTCCTCGCGCTCCTCGTCGCGGCCGCCATCTCCGGCAGCCGCGGCTCACTCGCCGGCGGCGAGGTGCTGGCGGTCATCGTCAACAAGGCGAACCCTTCGAAGGTGCTGGGCCAGAACGAGCTCCGCCTCATCTTCCAAACCACCAAGAAAAGCTGGGATTTCGGGGAAGACGCGGTGCCCATCAACTTGCTGGAGGACAGCCCGCTGCGGGCCGACTTCGACCAAGCCGTGCTCGGGCTGGATCCGGAGCGCGTCGCCCGTTATTGGACCGACCGCAAGGTTCGCGGTGGCGCCCGGCCGCCGGCGCGGATGCCCACCAGCAGCGCAGTGCTCAAAGCAGTCGCGAGCAAGCCGGGGGCGGTTGGCTACGTTCGTTTGAGCGAAGTGAACAACACCGTCAAAGTCGTCGCCAAGGTGAGCGGCGGGAAGCTGAGCGGACCGTGATGAACTCGTTTTCTCGTGCCGCCACGGCACTATCGACGTTCTGCCTCGTGCTGGGCTTGCTCCCGGGCTGCAGAGACGACGACCCTTGCGACGAAGGTCAGGAGTCGACCGGCACCGGATGCTTTCCGCGCTCGAGCGGCGGCAGTGGCGGCCTGAGCGCCGCGCCTGCCGGCGGCGCGTCCGGTGAAGGCGGAGCCGCTCCGAGCGGCAACCCAGACGCCACCTTCGGCACGGCGTGCGAGTCCGACGCGGACTGCGGGAGTGAGGCGCCCGTCTGCGACGACCAGCAGTTTCACTACTGCCTGCAGGTCGAATGTCAGGAGGGGGAGGCGAACGAAGGCGCGTGCCCTACTGACTGGACTTGCTTCAAGTACCAGGACAATCCCTCCGCGTGCATCAAGCTCTGAACCGGAGTCATTCCCCTTCCGGCTTGGTCCCGCTCGCGCCGGGCAGCTGATCCAGCGAAGTCTCGAGGGCGGCGCGGTTCGCGTCGGCGATGTCCTTCGTTTCACCGCGCAGGATGGTGAGCGAAGTCGGCGCGACGATGCCCAGCTTGACCATACCCTTGGAGAGCTCCGTCACGACGACCTCGACGTCGTCTCCAATCAGGATGCGCTGTCCCTTGCGCCGGGCGATGATCAGCATGGCCGGCCATACTAGCCCGGTCGCAAGTTCCAGCCAAAAACCCGGGGTGCGCCGCGGCAGGACCCGCGAATCCTCGGTGTTTGTCGCTTAGAAGCGGCTCGTGCCGGTCAGGTCCAGCAGCTGACGCGAGACGGAGAGCGAGCGCTCCAGGGTTTGCCCCAGCGTCGTGACCCGCGTGTACGCCTCGTAGGGGTCAGCCGCGCCCGCGGCCTGAGCACGCTTTTGCTGCTCCGTGTCGACCGAGCTGAGCACGCTCTGGCTCGCGTCCAACTTGCTCAAGACGAGGCCCGAGCGAGCGCGCGCGTTGACGAGCTGCGTGTGCGACGCCGTCACGTTGTCCAGGGAGGCGCGGATGGTGGCTTCGTCGTTGCCGGTCAGCGCCGCCGCCAAGGTGTCCACGTCCGCGAACACGTTGCGGCCTCCGCCCACGATGAACGCGTCCGCGCCGCTGGTGCTCACGGAGGTGGGCGTGCTGTTGCCGATGGGGACGAGGTGCGCGATGTCGTTCCCCTGAAAGTTCCCGCTCGAGTCGAAGGCAGGGGTGGCCACTTGGCTGCCGGCGAAGATGTAGCCGCGAGTCCCTTGCGTGTTGCCCAGCTTGAGCAGCGCGTCCTTCAGACCCGTGACCTCCACCGCGAGGGTGGCGCGCTCGTCCGGATTGAGACCGCCGTTGCCGGCTTGGAGCGCGATTTCTTTCAGCCGGACGAAGATGTCACCGGCCTCGCCGAGCGTCGCCTCGGTCAGCTCCGCGTCGCCGCGAACGGTGTCGATCGTGGACAGATGCGTCTGAGTTTGGCTGTTGCTCGCGCGGAGCCGCGCTATCTCCGCGGCCGCGATCGGGTCGTCGGACGGCTTGCCGACGCGGATGCCGGTGGAGGCCTGCTGCGAAGCCTCCGCGTGCTGTGAGCTGATGCTCGCCAGGTTCGAGAGAACCTGCGAATAGCGCATACCTTCGGTAACTCTCATCGGCCAACTCGGTTGATCAGGTCTGCCAGCAGCTCGTCCGCGACGGACAGCACCTTGCCGGCCGCCTCGTAGGCGCGCTGGTACTTCGTGAGCGCGACCATCTCTTCGTCCAGGGAGACGCCGCTGACGCTCTCGCGCATGGCCTGGACCTGATCCTTGATGGCGCTCTGCGTCTCGACCGCCTGCGCGATCGCGGCCTTGCGCTGGCCGATGCCGCCCACGATGTCCCCGTAGGTCTCCGCGGCGGTACGCCCGCCGCTGATGGGCTGGCTCCAAAGATTCGCGAGCGCGACGGCGTTTCCGGTCCCGCCGGGCAGGCTGATCGTGTCCGAAGCGGCCGCGATGGCGTCCGGATTGCCGGCCACGCCGGCGCTCAACCGGACCGCGCGACCCGAGCCCAGCGCCACTGCGGGCACGTCGAAGAGGTCTCGCCCGGTCACGCCATCCTTGCCGAAGCCGGCGGCGTGCTGCGCGTTGACCGAGCTCGCGACGTCGAAGACGAGCTTGTCGAAACGCTCCGAGACGTCGAATAGGTCCACGTCGCGGGCGTCCTTGATGCCCGCGAGCCGACCGCCGGTCAGGAACTTGGTCACCTCCGTCGGGGTGTCGCCGTCCCGCGCGATGGTGAGCTTGAGCGAGCCGTCGTCCTGCAGACCGATGTCGAGCTTGCGCGCGTCCACGCCGTCTACCAGGGTGCCGCCCGAGACCTGAACGACGATGCTGCCTTTGACGTCCGAGATGGTGCGAACGTCCACCAGCTCGGAGAGCCCTAGGAGCAGGTTGTTGCGCTGATCCTTGAGGTCCGCCGCGTCCTCGCCTTGCGCTTCTGCCGCCAGAATGCGCCGGTTGAGCACCGAGATGCTTTCGCCGGCCTGGTTGATCTGGCTGGCGGTGTCTTGCGCGGCCTTGAACAGCTCGTTCTTTTGGTCGGAGAGCGAGTTTCCGATGGAGTTTGCCCGCGACGCGAAGGCGTCCGCCGCGCCGAGCACCGAGCTGCGCACGGTGGGGTCGTTCGGATTCGCGGCCAGCGCGGAAAAAGAAGAATACAGACCGTCCAGCACGCTGCCCATGCCGGTTGCGCCGAGGTCGTTGAACAGCGCCTCCACCGAGCCGAGCTGCTTGTCGTGCTCGGAGGCGGCCGACGCGCTGCCTCGCGCCGTGAGCTCGCGCCGCTCGATGTAAACATCCGTCGCGCGGCGCAGGCCGTTAGCGGTCACGGTACCGGTGGTGGCGGTGCCGAGCGCTCGCGTCTCCAAGAGCGGGTCACGCCGGACGTAGCCGGGGGTGTTGACGTTCGTGATGTTTTGGCCTGTGACGTTCAGGCCGTAGGACTGCGCGGAGAGGGAGTCGCGCGCGGTGTAAAGGAGCTGGTTGAGTGACCCCATGCTTCAGCCTCGGAAATCCACGCGCAGGCCGTCCTGCACGGCGCTGGGGCGATTGCTGGGGGAGCTCAGCGCCTGGCCGCTCGCATTCTGCAGGATGGTGCGAATGGCGTCTCGGGCGTGGTGCAGGAGGATTTGATTGTGGAGCGCGGCGTGACGGATGCGCTCCAAGGCGTCCCGATCTTCGGGGCCGGGCGGACATTGAGCGCAGACCGCGGTGAGCTGCTCCCACAGTGCCAGCTTTCTGTCGGTCAGAGCGTCAAGCTCGTCTCGGGCCAGGCGACGCAGAGCGAGGGCCTCTTCCGCGTGGAGGAGTAAGAGCTCCTCGAGCGTCGTCTTCAGCTGGGTTTTCTGCGCCTCTGCCTGCACGTGGAGCTTCCTTGTTCCCGCGGCACGGGCTTGCACTACGCTCGTGAGTCACCCCGTCAGGGGAATCAACCCAAGGCGTCGAGCATGCGACGAGCCACGTCTTGCGAATTAATCTTGAACTGCCCTTCCGCTATCTGCGATTTCAGTGCCTCGACCTTGTCTGCGTCGAAGCGGCCGCTCGCGGCCATGTCCCGAGCGCCGGCGGAGATGCTGAACTCCGCGGCGGGGGTGCTGGGACCCGCCACGCTGCCAACCGATTCTACGGGCTGAGCCGGACGCGCTCCCCCAACGGGGCCTACCGCCATCCTGCCGTAAGCGTCGAGAACCGGATTGCCCGTGATGCCTTTCATTTATCGCCTCCTGGTGCGCGTGGTGTCCGCGCATAGGTCTTCGTCCGAGTGAACGGCTGCGACCTGGGGGCCTTGAGGAAAAAAGCGGGGCTGGGGCAAAGTGCTCTGAAACCGTAGTTATTTCGGCAGTTTATCGTTTAAAGAAACTTGCGGTGCGTGACCGGCGAGGCTCTTGGCGACGATGTCCGCGAGCCCGATGCCGCCCGTTCCGGAAATTTGGTCGGCCATGGCGCCCACGACCATGGAGCCGTAGGTGCTCTGGCCGGTGGTGAGCTTGCCGCCGCCGCTCATGGAGGTGGTCTTCTCCAACGAGCTCAGGAGGCTGCGCAGAAAGATGGCCTCGAAGTCCTTGGCCGCCTTGAGCGCCTTCGGGTCGGTGGCGGGCTCGGTCTTCTGAGCCGCACCCGCCGCCTGGAGCCCGTTCACCGCCGAAAGAGGGAAGGTCATTGAACGATCACCTCTGCACGAAGCGCGCCAGCAGCCTTGAGCGCCTGCAGGATGCTGCCCAGCTCGCGCGGAGTGACGCCGAAGGTCGAGAGGGCCTGGGCGACCTCCGCCAGTGACGCGGCGCCGTTCACGTAGGTGAGCGCCGGCGGCTTCTGTTCGGTGGTCTCGATGTCGGTGCGCTGCACGGTCGCGGTGGTTCCGCCGTTGATGAAGCCTCCGCCGTTCGGCTGGGAGACTTCCTTGCTCTCCTTGACCGCGATGGTGATGCCGCCCTGCGCGATGGCGACCGGGGAGAGCCGGACGTCACCGCCGGCAACGATGGTTCCCGTGCGCTCGTTGATGACGACGCGGGCCACGCTACCGGGCTCGACGTCCACGTCACCGAGCTTGGAGATGAGCTCGACGGGCTTGTTCTTGAGCTCACTCGGCGCCTTGATCTCCACCGAGCCGCCGTCTACCGCCCGGGCGGTGCCTTCGCCCATCGCCTTGTTCAAGCCCTCCGCGACGCGCATGGCGGTATCGAAGCTGGGCGCGCGAATGGCGAGCGTGACCCTGCCGTCAGTCGCGAAAACGGTCTTGATCTCGCGCTCGATGATGGCTCCGCTCGGGATGCGGCCCGTCGTGGTGACGTTCTCCTGCACGGAGCTACCGGAGCTGCCGGAGGCCGAGAAGCCGCCGAGCACGAGGGGACCCTGCGCCGCGGCGTACGTCCGGCGGTCGGCGCCGCGCAAGGGAGTCTGCACCAGCACGCCGCCGCGCAGGCTCTTGGAGTTGCCCATAGAGGAAACGACGACGTCCAGCTTGGACCCGTTCCGGGCGAACGCTGGAATGTTGGCGGTAACGATGACCGCGGCCACGTTCTTCAGGCGAATCTGCCGAGCGTCCACCTGCACGCCCAGGCGGCGGAGCAGCGCCCGCAGTGACTGCATCGCGAAGGGCGACGAGATGTCGTCACCGGTGCCGTTGAGGCCCGTGACCACCCCGTAGCCGAGCAGCTGGTTTTCGCGCGCTCCCACCACGTCCACCAAATCTCGCACCTTGTCCGCGCGGGCGGAGCCTGGCAGGAGCAGGACGAGCGCGACGAAAAGGCCGGTGAGGAGCTTCATGATGCCGCTCCGGGCTCTTGCAGTGGGCGTGCCGGCGCTCGGGCGGCGGCGGTGGCGCTCCAGTTTGCGGCGGAGTGACGACAGCGCCTGGCGGGCGCGGCGGCGGCCTGGCTCTTCGGCCGTCAGGGCGCTGGCGCCTCGGGCCGTGCGCGGTTGGGAGCTGGCTAGGCGCGCCATCAAAACGGGTTTACCGCGTCCAAGATCTTGTTGAGCCAGCCGCGCTCGACTTGGTCGTCGATGTCGCCGCGGCCAGTGAACTCGACGCGGGCGTCGGCGATGAGCGAAGAGTCCACCGAGTTGTCGGGGGCGATGTCGGGGGGACGAATCACGCCGGAGATGTACAGGTGCTGCTCTTCGTAGTTGATCATCACGACCTTCGTCCCTTCGACGTACAGGTCGCCGTTCGGCAGCTCTTGCTTGACCCGAACGCCAATGACCGCGTTCAGGGTGCCGGCGCGCTGAGTCTTGCCTTCGCCCGCAAAATCATAGCTGGAGGCCATTTCCAGGAGGGATTTGGGGTCGATGTTGGGGTAGGCCTTCTGGATCGCGGGCACCAGGCCGAGGAGCGACTCCATGCCGGCGGAGCGGCTGGAGTCCTTGGAGAGGTTGGTCGTCGCCCCGCCTTGAGCGTCCGCCTTTTCGTTGATGCGCACGAGCACGATGTCGCCGACCTTGAGCGCGCGCGTGTCCTCCAGGAACCCCGCCTGGGCCTCGCTGAAGATGCTACCGGTGGAAGGCTTGTTCTGCTGCTGGGTGGCCGCGTACTCGCCGGACTTGTAGGCGCGCTCGCGCGCCGTGAAGGGCGCGATGTGGTTGGGGCCGCAGCCGGAGAGCGCAGCCAAGGCCGCGAGCGTGAGCCGAAGGCCGAACGCGCCCTTCATTGAACCACCCGCGCGAGCGTGCCGTTCACGACTTTTCCGTAGAGGATCTTGTTCGTGGTCGTGACGCGGAACTGCAGGGTGTCGCCGATCTCACCATCAGCGAGGGCAACCGCGGTAGCGCTGATGCGCGCGGGGCCGCTCTCGATCATGAGCTGGAGGCGAGCCCCCTTGGTGACGGTGGCGATGGCGGCAGAGGCCGGAATCTCCAACGAAAGCTGAAGCGGGATGCGGGCCACGATCTGCCCGTCGTTGGAAAGCTCGATGGTGGCGGTGGTCAGGTGCTCGCCTTCGCGTCGCGGCAGCTTGGAGACTCGCACCGCGCTCACGGTGGCGCTGGGGGAGGTGACGGCTTTGGCAGTCGCGCGCGCGCGCCGCACCGTAACGCCGGCGGGAAGCGCCCCCAGCAAATGCGGGGTCGCGGCGGTCGCCAGCTCCTCCGTGCTCCAGCGCTTGGCCGCGCTCGTGACGCGCACGTTGCTCGGTAAGCGCAGCTGCTTGAGATCCACGCCGCTCTTGTCGGCCGCGTCCAGGATCTCGCCCCGCGCGATGGTGCGGGAACCGCCGGGCGGCGGGGCGGCGACGACCTCGAGATCGGGCACCGAAGCCGGCAGCTCGCTCACCAGGTCGGAGAGGCGGACGCGAGCGCCGCGCACGATGCGGCCCTCGTCGGCGCTGGCCGGAGCCGCGGCGGTGGCGAGCGCGAGCAGGAGCGGGGCGAGAGCTCTCATGATTACCTCAGCTGCGTGGCCGCGCGCAGCATGTCGTCGGCGGTGGTGATGACCTTGGAGTTGATCTCGTACGAGCGCTGCGCGCTGATGAGGCCGATCATCTCTTCGACGATGTCCACGTTCGACTGCTCGACCGCGCCTTGCAGCAGCGTGCCGCGGCCGTCCGCGCCGGGCTCACCGAGCTGCGCTTCGCCACTGGCGCGGGTGGGCGTGAGCAAGTTGTGACCCATGGCCTGCATGCCGGAGGGGTTCACGAAGTTGGCGAGCTGAATCTGGCCGACGTCGCTCGGGGTGGTTTGACCGGGCAGCGTGACGGAGACGGTTCCGTTCGAGGAGATCGCGACGTTCAGCGCGTCGGGCGGGATCGTGATCGGCGGGTCGAGCGGCAAGCCTTCAGCGGTGACCACGCGGCCGTCGCCGTCGGTCCGCAGCGCGCCGTTGCGGGTGTAGGCGGGGGTGCCGTCGTTCTGCTGCACGACGAGGAAGCCGTTGCCTTCGACCGAGACGTCTAGCTGATTGCCGGTTTGCAGGATAGAGCCCTGCTGGAACATGCGGGAGGTGCTCACCACGCGCACGCCGGTGCCGAGCTGGAGACCGGTCGGCGACATCGTCGTGGGCCCGGTGGGCGTGCCCGCTTGCCGCACGGTTTGGTACAGCAGATCTTGAAAGTCGACTCGCTGCTTCTTGTACCCGACGGTGTTGCCGTTCGAGATGTTGTGAGAGATGGCTTCCAGGTTGGTTTCCTGAGCCGCCATTCCGGTTGCAGCGATGTTCAGAGATCGGAACATGTGTCTCCCGATAGCAGGAGTCGTGCCGCTGCCTGGCTCTCGGGCTGAGGCCGAGTGTTCGCTGCATCTGCCGCTCCGCCGCTCGTCGAAGACGGCAAATCTCGGGCAGGAGCGTCAACTCGCGAGCGTGCGAGCGTCAGGGCGTTGGCTCGCCGGCGCCGCCGAGGCTCGCACCCGCGTCCGCCGACGCGCCCGCGTCGCCACTCGCGCCGCCGCTCGCGTCGCCGTTGGTGCCGGCCGCACCGCCCTCGGAGCTGGCCGCGCCGCTGGAGCCGCCATCACCGGCTTCGCTGGAGCCCCCGGCGCTACCGCTCTTGCCGGCGGTGGATACCCCGCCGCTGGAAGATCCGCCGCGATTGGGCGAGCCTCCGCCGCCCACGGCGCCAGTGCCGCCGCTCGGCTCTTCGCCGGCGCCGCCTTCGCCCGAGGGAAGCTCCTTGAGCTCGCACTTGCCGGCGCGACAGGTCTGGTCGCTCGGACAATCGCTGTTCCGAAGGCAGCCGTCACCGCCGCACGCTAGCGGCGAGCTGAGCGGCATCCCGAGCGCGAACAGCAACCAAGCCCAGCGCTTCATAGGCCGAACCTCACGCCCGCGGAGAGCAGGCCCCAAACCAAAATGCTGTCTCCAGGTGTGTCACTGCCGAGCGGCATCGCCTGGAAGGATGGCTCGAGGAAGAGCCCGAACTTCTTGCCGAACGGCAAGATCGCGGTGCACCCGAAACCGCCGCCGAACAGTGTCTCCGGCGTTACGGTACCGCTCAGATTCGCCCAAACACCGAAGTTTCGTGCCATCCAGCGCTCGTAGCGCACCTCCGCGCCGACGCTCGCGCGCTTCTCCACCTCGACGAATGCGCGAAAACCGAGCGCGTCCGCCTGTCCTTCGTCGCTGCGCAGGTCCACGCCGCCGAGCACACGAAGCCGTGCGCGACGCCAGCTGAGCCCGGTTCCCGGATCGCCGCCTTCGATGCCGGTGCCGAGACCGAAGACGCCGTCCATCATCAGCTCTTCGGCCCGCACCTCGCGCACGCTCGCTAGCGTTGCGCACGCGGCCGCAGCCAAAGCGATCCAGAACTTCACGCTCGCCCCTCAGCAACATACGCGCCAACCGACCCGCACCAGCAGCTCGCCCGGCTCCAGGTCGTATCGACACTCGCGTAGCAGCTAGCGGCGAGGTCCCATAGCTATTGTTTGGCGCCACTTCGTTTCGACGCTTGCGTCACGGCGTGTGCCGGCGTTCACGTCGCGCGTGGGGCGCTCCACGACTGACGCGGAGAACTCGCCCGCGGCGACGCGATTCTCCCAAAGTCATTTCAGCCCTCGTGCGCCGCAAGCGCCCCTAAGACGCGGCGGTCTCGCCGGCGGCAGCGCAACCCCCAAGAGCTCTGCTTTCTCGCCCTTCCGATCTCCCGATCTTCTCGTAAGAAAATCTCGACCGGAAGGAGGGCAACAGGTCGCTCAGGCAGCGCGGGGGTTGATGCGCTTGCGCTTGAGCATTTCGACGAGCGTCGTGCGGTTGAGACCGAGCAGCGTCGCGGCTTGCTTCTTGTTCCACTTCGTCCGCTCGAGCGCTTGGCGGATGAGCTGGTTTTCGAACGACTCGACCGCGTTGCGAAGATCTAGGCCCGCGTCGGGCAGGCGAGGGGACATGCGCTTTTCTACGCCGAGGCCGCACAAGCGCTGCGGCAGGTCCTTCGGCTCGATGAGGTCGCCCTGGCAGAGCAGCACCGCGCGCTCGATGGTGTTCTCGAGCTCGCGCACGTTGCCGGGCCACTGGTAGTCGGCGAGGATCTGGGCCGCGGCGCGCGACACGCCGCCGATCTTGGTGCGACCCACCTTCTCTTTGGCCTTCTTCAAGAAGTGCTGCATCAAAAGCGGCACGTCTTCCGGGCGCTCGCGGAGGGCGGGAACGTTGAGGTGAATGACGTTGAGGCGGTAGTACAAATCTTCGCGGAAGGTGCCGGCTTGCACCGCGTTCTCGAGATTGACGTTCGTGGCCGCGACGATGCGCACGTCGGCTTTGAGCGTGCGGTTGTCGCCGACGGGTGAGTACTCGCGCGCTTGCAGGACGCGGAGGAGCTTGACCTGCAGAGACATCGGCATCTCGCCGATTTCGTCGAGGAACAGCGTGCCGCCCTCGGCCATGGCGATGCGGCCGATCTTGTTGGCGTGCGCGCCGGTGAAGGCGCCGCGAGCATGACCGAACAGCTCGCTCTCGAGCAGCGCCTCCGGGATGGCGCCGCAGTTCACGGCGACGAACGCCTTCGGGGCGCGGGGGCTGGCTCTGTGGACCGCGCGCGCCACGAGCTCCTTGCCGGTGCCGGACTCTCCGGTCACGAGGATGGTGCAGGTGGTGTCCGCGACGCGATCGATGACGCGGTAGACCTCGACGAGCGACTCGGAAAGGCCGATGACCCCGTGCATGCAGTCTGGCAGCAGCTGCGGCTCCGGCGCGGCGGGCAGCGGCGCCGCCTCCAGCGCGAGCGCGCCTTCCGGCTCCGCGTCGGCGTCTTCGCTATCGACGTCGTCCGCGAGCTCGGCCGCGCGCATCACTCCCGAGGGTGATTCGGCGACGCCGAAGTCGTCGGCGGCGTCGCTTGTGTTCACCAGGATGTCTGCGGCGGGAGCTTGGCTGTCGTGCATGGCTTGGGGTGTCCTCCTCTGCGGTCGACGAGGCCTTAAGCAATGGTCGGGCCAAGGTGTCAGAAGTCCCGCGCTCGCAGCGTCGATCCCTTGGCGCGGCGGGCTTTCTGCGCGGGCGAGCGCCGCCTCCTCAAGGCTAACGATGTCGCGAGTTTACATCCTCCCACCTCGGAGCCGGGTCACCCTCACCCCACGCCCAGACTGAGAAACGATGCGGAACGACCAGGAAACGCGCCCCGCCAGAGCAAAAGTCGCTCAAGACCCCCCTGGGTAGGCAATGCCCCAGGGCGGAAGCTGACTTCGGCGAGGATGAACGGAGCTCCCGCCGCACCCTTGAGAAAAAAGTTTGGCATGCGTCGTGCTCAAGCCAGGGCGCGATGTCCGATCTCTTCAGCGCCGTTGGCTCCCTGCACGGTGCGCTCGACTACCACCTCGAGCGGCACACGGTGCTGTCGTCGAACGTCGCACACGTAGATACGCCCGGATACAAGCCGCACGATCTGCGCCGAGTCGAGACCGCACAGGCCTTCGGCGATGCGCTCACGGTCGCGATGCAGCGCACGGACGGCGCTCACTTTCAGCTGCCGAGCGCGGATGCGGCCGCGCTGGACGGGCGCATTTTCGAGGATAATTCGGCGGGAGCGGGCAACGACGGGAACTACGTCTCGCTCGACCGCGAAGCGGCCAAGGTCGCGGCCAACCAACTTCGATACGACGTCGTTTCTGCGGTCGTCTCCGCGGAGCTCAGCCAGCTGCGCTTCGCCGCGACCGACGCCAAAGGAGGCTAATTAGATGCTCGGGGTTTTCAGTGCCATGGAAGTCGCCGCGTCCGGCCTCAGTGCCGAGCGCATCCGGATGAACACCATCGCCAGCAACCTGGCGAACGCCCGCACCACCCAGGTGGAGGGCGGCGGCCCTTACAAGCGGCTCGACCCGGTTTTTCAGGCGATTCCGCTGGATCGCGAGGACGGCGTCGTGGGCGCGGACGCGGGCGTATCGCTGGTCAAGGTGGCCGAGATCCGGGCCGACGAGCGGCCGGGAATGATGGTGTACGAGCCGGGCCACCCCGACGCGAACCAGGCCGGCTACGTCGAGTACCCGAACGTGAACGCGGTCGAGGAAATGGTGAATATGATTACGGCTTCTCGCGCCTACGAGGCGGGGGTCACGTCGATTGAAAGCGTGAAGGCCATGGCCAAGAGCGCCATCGGCATTGGTCGCTGAGCATGGCACCCGTCTCCGCGGCCCAGACGCTACCCCTGGTTTTACCCCAGGGTGAGGCGTCCCCCGTCAGCACCGGCAAAATCGCCGGCGCCGAGGGCGGAGATGCCTTCGGGGACTTGCTGGCAGCCGCGGCTGCCTCGGCGAACCAGCGCATCAACCAGGGGCAGGCCGCGGGCGAGGCGTTTGCGGCCGGCGCCAGCGACGACATCCACGGCACGATGATTGCGCTTAGCCAAGCAGATATCGAGCTGAAGCTCGTCGGGAACGTTCGAAACAAGGTCATCGACGCGTTCTACGAGCTGTGGCGCATGCAGATCTAACGTACCGGAAGCACTGAAAAATGCCCGAAAAGGCGCGCGCGTTTCTCAAACAACTCACGGATTTCTGGGCGGGCCTCCCCACGCCCAAGCGCATCGCGCTCGTCACGGTCATGACGCTGGTACTGACGGGAGTTTTGGCGATCAGTGTCCTGGGCAGCCGGGAGACCTACGGCACCCTGTACCGCGAGCTTTCCACCGAGGACGCCGCCGCCATCGTGGAAAAGCTCAAGACCTCCCAGGTTCCTTACCGCCTGGAGGCGGGCGGCACCCGCATCGAGGTGCCCGAGGAGCGCATCCCCGGGCTGCGCCTGGAGCTCGCTTCGGCCGGGTTGCCGCATGGCGGGAGCGTGGGCTTCGAGATCTTCGACCGGTCGAAGATCGGCGCCACCGAATTCGAGCAGCAGGTGAATTTGCGCCGCGCCCTCGAAGGGGAGCTGGCGCGCAGCGTGATGAGCATCGACGGCGTGAAGGCTGCCCGCGTTCACCTGGTCTTGCCCGAGCGGCGGCTCTTCGCTGCGCGGGAGGAGAGCGCCAGCGCGAGCGTGGTCGTGAAGCTCGAAAATGCTCACAATTTCGGTCGTAAAGAAGTCGCCGCAGTGGTGCATTTGGTGGCCGCGGCGGTGCCGACGTTGAGCAAGGACCGCGTTTCGGTGGTGAGCACCGAGGGCGTGACCCTGCACCGTCCAACCTCTGACGCTCAGAGCGCCGGCGATCTGGCTGATACGGGCGCCGAACAGGCGCGCTTGATGGCGGGGCAGCTCGAGAGCGAGGCCCAGGCCCAGCTCGAGCGCGTCTTGGGCCCTGGCAACGCCGACGTTCGCGTGAACCTATGGCTCGACAACTCGGCCCGGGAGAAGACCGAAGAGCTCTACGAGCCCACCAAGACCGCGCTACGCAGTGAGCACAAGGTGGAGGAGGGCGCGGCCAACGGCGATGCCGGCGTGGCTGGAGTTCCAGGGGCGAAGACGAATTTGCCGGACGCGCAGGGCGAAGGGCCAGTGGCCGAAGAAAAGCCAGCCGGCGGGGCCGGCACGGGAGCCGTGCGCAGCCAGACTCGCAACTGGGAAGTGCAGAAAGTCGTTCAGAAAACGACGACTCCCGCGGGCGACATCCGCCGCTTGAGCGTGGCCGTGCTGCTCAACGGCCGGTACACCAAAAAAGGCGACAAGCAGCTGTTCGCGCCCATCCCGGCCGACGAGGTGAAGGCGCTGGAAGAAACCGTCAAGCGCGCGGTCGGCTTCAATCAGGACCGCGGCGACACCGTGACCGTGCAGGCCACGCAGTTCGCGAAGCTCGACTCGGACGACTTGAACGCGCCGGTCAGCTTCTTCACCAACAAGCCGTGGCTGCCCTACGCGATGGCCGGCGCCGCGCTGGTGCTCGTCCTAGGCACCCTGGTGCTCGTATTCCGCACGAAGAAGCCGCTGCCCCTGCCGGCTCAGGCTCCGGCCCTGGTCGACCCGCTGCGGGTCCTGGGCGAGCTGGGCAGTGGAGCCGAGCTGGCCGAAGCGGCGGCTCAGCTCCCCGAGGCGGAGCGCCAACGGCTGCTGGAGGAGCCGCAAATTGCGGGCGAAATTCGAGCCCATGCGCTGGAGCTGGCCGCTAAAGACCCGGCCACCGCGGCCGTCGTGCTCAAGGCCTGGCTCTCCGAGGAACCGGCCGCCTTGCCCGCTTCGACCGCGGCGTAGACCGGCACGTAAATCGCAAGAGCGCCAGGAGGCGGAATGCAATCCTTGGCGCTGACGGGACCCCAGAAAGCCGTGCTCATGCTGCTGTCGCTGGACGAGGCGACGGCGACTCCGATTCTCGCGGAGATGGACGCGGCTGACGTCAAGAAGCTGCGCGACGCCGCCGCCGGCCTGCGCGCGGTCCCGACGAGCGCGCTCGACGGGCTGTACGCGGAGTTCATCGACCGGAGCCGAAGCGCGGTAGCGGTGCCCAAAGGCGGCATGCGCTACCTTCGCAAGCTGGCCGGGACCGCGCTGGGAGAGCCTGCAGCCCAGGAGATCTTCCTCGAGACCGAGCAGTCTTCCCTGGAGAAGCTGGCCCAGGCCGAGCCGGGCGCGCTCGCTTCCGTGATGGAGAACGAGCACCCGCAGCTGGTCGCCGCCATCCTCTCGCAGCTGGATAACGAGAAGGCCGCGCGCGTCCTCGAGGCCCTGCCGCAGCACGTTCGTCCGGCGATCCTCGAGCGATTGGGCACCATGAGCGAGGTCCCGGCAAGCCTGCTGGAGGACGTGGCGACGGCGCTTTCGGCCGAGCTGCCCGTCACTCAGTCCGGCGCGGTCATGGAAGTGAACGGTATCGCGCGGTCGGCCGCCCTCGTACGCCGACTGGGCCGCGAGACGGGCGAGGCCCTGCTCGGCACCATCGAAGAGGGCAACTCCGAGCTCGCCGGCGAGATCCGCAAGGCCATGTACACGTTCGAGGATTTGAACGCTCTCGACGCCCGGGCGCTGCGTTCGCTGCTGGAATCCGTGCCGGTGGAGCGCCTCACGATGGCGATGAAGACGGCCTCGGAGACCCTGCGCGCTCACATCTTCGCCAGCATGAGCAAGCGCGCCGCCGAGCGCATCAAGGAAGATATGGAAATCATGGGCGGGGTGCGGCTGTCCGACGTGGAGGCCGCGCAGCGCGAGATCGTCGAAGTGGCGCTGCGGCTGGACGCCGAAGGTACGATTTCCCTCGAGAACAACCAAAATGCGATGGTTTGAAGAAGGCACCATGCCGGACGCTCCCCGCCGCGCGATGTTTGCTCAGGTGACGGGCAATGGGGGCGCGCGCAAGCAGCCGAGCTGGCTGCCTTCTTCGCAAAAAGCGCAACAAGCTCCGCTCCAGCCGCGCCTGGAGTCGCCCTCGCTCAAGCCGCCTCCGCTGCCGAGCGAGTTCGTGGACGCGGTCCGCCAAGAGCTCGGCGAGATGCCCCCGCAGCGCCCTTCGATGCGCCCCTCGCAAGCCGGCGGCGCGCTGCGTGCTCCTACCGTGCCTCCTCCCGCCTTTTCCGCGATGGAGCCGAGCCCGGTTGCGGCTCCGGTCCAGGTGCCGGTGCCGGTCGTGGATCCCGAGCTTTGTCACGCCTTCGAGGAGGCGGTGGAGCTCCTGGCGATGGAGCGTCAACGGGTGTTCGAGCAGACCGCCAGCCAGTTGGCGGAGCTCGCGGCCGTGATTGCGCGCCGGGTGATCGCCAGGGAAATCAGCCTCCGGCCGGAGCTGGTGTTCGGGCTCGTGCGGGAAGGCCTGGAGGCATTGGGCAAGCACGACCGGTTGCTGGTGCGCCTGGGCTCGGGCTTCGAGGGGCAGCGCGCCATGCTCGAGCAGCGCCTGCTCGACCGCGGCTCGCGGGCGGAGGTGCGCATCGAGCCGCAACTGCCAGAGCACGCCTGCCTGGTCGAAACCGACCTCGGCCAGGTGGATGAGTCAGTGGAAACGCGTCTCGCGACGCTGCTTCACGCGTTGCGACCCGACTCTCAACCTGCCGGCTGAGCGAAGTCTCGCGCTGAGACGACGGCATCGCCGGCGCGGTGCTTGCAAAGAGCCCCCGCGCGCATGCTGGATCGACTCATCGAGCGTTGTCGGACTGCCGCCGTCCACACCCCCGAAGGCGTGGTGTCGGACGTTGTGGGCTTGATCGTAGAAGTGGGAGGCTTGAACGCGGCGGTGGGCGACACGCTCCGCGTGCACGACGCCTCCGGCGCCGCCCTGGACGTCGAGGTCGTTGGGTTTCGGGGAGGCAGCCTGCTGACCACGCCGCTCGGCCCGCTCGTCGGAATTCGGCCGGGCGCTCGTGCGGTGCGCATGATGCGCGGCGCTACCGTGCCGGTGTCCTTCGGCCTGCTCGGCCGCGTGGTGGACTCGTTTGGTCGCGCCCTGGACGGCGGCCCCGAGATCGACCCGGACCGCGTGATGCCGGTCAACGCGCCGCCTCCGCCCGCCTTCGGCCGCAAGCCCATCGACCGCCAGCTCGCGACCGGGGTGCGCGTGATCGACGCGATGCTGCCGCTCGGGGTCGGGCAGCGCATGGGCATCTTCGCCGGCGCCGGTGTCGGTAAGAGCACGTTGCTGGGCCAGATCTGCCGGACCTCGCAAGCGGACGTGAACGTCGTCGGGCTGATCGGGGAGCGCGGTCGCGAGCTCAACGACTTCATCCGCCAGTCGCTCGGCCCGGAGGGCCTGGCCAAGAGCGTCGTCGTAGCCGCGACGAGCGACATGCCGCCGCTCGTGCGCGCGCGCGGGGCCGAGTCGGCGACCGCCATCGCCGAGTACTTTCGCAACCAGGGCAAGAGCGTGCTCCTGGTGATGGACTCCGTGACCCGCTACGCGATGGCGCTGCGCGAAGCGGCGCTGGCCGCGGGCGAGCCGCCGGCGACCAAAGGCTACCCGCCGAGCGTCTTCGCGGCGCTGCCGCGCTTGCTTGAGCGCGCGGGCACGGGGCCGGGCGCGGGCGTCATCACCGCCCTTTACACGGTGCTGGTCGAGGGCGACGACTTGTCGGATCCGATCGCGGATTCGGTGCGCAGCATCATCGACGGGCACATCGTGCTGTCGCGCGGCCTCGCCGAGAAGGGGCACTTTCCCGCCATCGACGTGCTGAAGAGCATCTCGCGCCTGGCGCCCGAGATCGCGGCCGAGCCGGTGATGCGCGCGGCGGCGCAGGTCCGCGACATGCTCTCGACTTACCGCGACGCGCAGGACCTGATTCAGGTCGGCGCCTACGTCGCCGGCAGCGACCCGCGCATCGACGTGGCGATCGGCGCGCAGCCGCACATCGACAATTTCCTCCGCCAAAAGGTGACGGAGGGCGTGGCCGCGGAGGTGAGCCTCAAGCACCTCTCCCAGCTCGCCGCGCTCGGCCAGCAGCCAGCTCAAAATCGAGGAGGTCGTAGATGAGCCCGCGTCGCGCCCGCATCGGCAAGGTCATCACGCTGCGTGAAAAGGCGCTCGACGAGCGCGTCGCCCAGCTCACCGACACGCGCGCCGCGGAAGCCAAAGCGCTGTCCGCCGAGGAGATCCGTCGCCGGGAGCTGGAAGAAGCCTCCGAGTCGCGGCTCAAGCTCGCGGAAGAAGCCGCCCTCAGCGCCTCCAGCTGGATCGAAGCCAACGAGTGGCTGCAGAGCCGCCAGCGTCAAGTCGAGCAGGCCCGCGTGGAAGCGGCCAAGGCGCAGCTCGAGACGCGCAAGGCCCAGGGCGCGGTCATGACCGCCCGCTCGGATTTGAAGAAGGTCGAGCTCCTCTCCGAGCGCATTCAAAAGCAAGAGGAGAGCGAAGCCCAGGTGCTCGAACGGCGCCTGGAGGACGAGCTCACCAGCATGCGCTTCCGTCGCACCGAGGACGGTAAGTAAGTGAACAGCGGCGGAACCTCGGCCGGCGGCGCCGGTGAGCTGCGCGCAGCGCGCTCTCTCGAGCGTGAGGAAACCACGGCGCGTGAGCAGGGCGGCGAGCAAGCGGCGGCCTTGTGGGTGGCGCTCGCCCAACAGGTGCAAGGTGCGCAGGCGTTGCCGGTTCTGGGCGGCGTCAGCGAGCCGCCGAGCGCTTGGCGCTCGAGCGCCGGAGATATGACACCTGCTCCGGGCGCCGCGCCGGCGACGAGCGACGCGCCCTCGGACGCGAAACCTGCCGAACGCATGACCCTGCGCGTGGACGGCGGTGCGCTGGGCGAGCTGGAGGTCACTTTGGACCGCCAAGAGGGCGGTATGCGCGTCGTGATCGGTATGGAAAACAAGCAGTTGGTCGGCTCCGTGCTGCCCGACGCCGCCTCCCTGCGGACCGCCTTGGAGCGCGCCGGGATCAACGTCCAGTCACTCAACGTGGTGACTCAATCAGAGGTCGGCACCGTTCTTGCTCAACGTCGGCTGAGCACATCGGAACCCAAGCCGGAAGCCGCTCCAGGCGCCGCGCAGCAAGACCCCGAGAGCGCTCAAAAGCGGACTCACAAACGCCTGACTCTGATCGGTTAAGAACATGGTCGCTCCCGTCAACAACACCACTGCCGCCGCCGCGTCTGGTCTCAGCTCCGTGCTCGGGACCAACAAAGCGATGGGGCGAGACGCGTTCCTCAAGCTGCTCGTGGCGCAGCTGAAGAATCAGGACCCGCTCAAGCCCCAAGAAAACTCCGCCTTCGTGGCCGAGCTCGCGCAGTTCAGCTCCCTCGAGCAGTCGATGGGCGTGAACGACCGGCTCGACCAGATGATGCTGCAGAACCAGGGTATGGCGAACGCCAACGTCGTCAACATGGTCGGGCAGGTCGCGACCGTCAAAGGCTCGCTCGTCACGACGGACGGCTCCGGCATCGGTGTTCCCGTCGCCTTCTCGCAAGACGGCGCCTCCGACAAGACCGTGATTCAGATTCAGGACGCCAGCGGCAAGATCGTGCGCACGCTCGATCTGGGCGCGCGTCCCACCGGCATCTCCAAAATTACCTGGGACGGTCGTAGCGACGACGGCATCGTACAGCCTGCGGGCACGTACGCCGTGAACGTCAAATCCAACGACGCGGACGGCGGCACGGTCGTCGTCTCCCAGGAAACGAGCGGCACCATCACTGGTGTGGCGTTCGACAAAGGTTACCCCGTTCTGAAACTTTCGAACGGCGTAAATGCACCAGTCAGCGACCTTCTCCGGGTCGAAACTCCACCAAAAACACCGTAACTCACGAAAGCCTTTAATTAGGAGGGCTCCATGGTTCTGAGAGCAATGTATTCGGGCGTATCTGGCCTTCGCGCCGAGGGCGAGGCCCTAGGCGTAGTCGGCGACAACATCGCGAACGTGAACACGACGGGCTTCAAAGCCCAGCGTGCCCTGTTCCAAGACGTGCTGGGTCACTCGATCCTCGCGGGGACCTCTTCGTCTCTGCCCGGCTCGGGCGTCCGCGTGGGCGACATCCAACAGATGTTCACCCAGGGCACGCTGCAGAACACCGGCGTTTCCACCGACGTCGCGCTGAACGGCGACGGCTTCTTCGTCGTCAAGGGCACCGTCGACGGCTTGTCGTCGAACTTCTACACCCGCGCCGGCACCTTCACGATCGACAACGGGGGCGCCCTCGTCAACCCGAGCGGCCTCAAGGTCCAGGGTTACGCGGCCAACGGCGACGGCACCTTCGCGGCGTCCTTGTCGGACGTGCAGGCGCCCACCGCTGCGCTGCCGGCCCGGGCCACGCAGGACATCATGGTGACGGCCAACCTGGACGCAGCCGATACCGCCATCGACACCGCCCTGAACCCCTGGGATCCGCAGGACCCGGCCAACACGGCGAACTTCTCCACCACGATGACCGTGTACGACTCGCTCGGAAACGGCCACACGATGGACGTGTACTTCCGCAAGAGCGACACCGTGGATAACACGTGGGACTACCACGTGCTCGCCGACGGGGACGACGTGGTCGGCGGCACTCCGGGCCAAAACTTCGAGATTGGTACCGGCGGGCAGCTGCAGTTCACCACTGACGGCGCGCTCAACACCGTCACCGGCAACGACATCACCGTCGACTTCAACGGCGCGACCGCGGGCCAGGCGATTCACATCAACCTGGGCACTGCGATCGCGGATGGCGGCACGGGCCTGGACGGCACCACTCAGTTTGCGGGGCAGTCCAACGTCTCCAGCCAGTCGCAAGACGGTTACGCGTCCGGTGACTTCTCCGGCGTCGCCATCGACGGCACCGGCGTGGTTCAGGGCCTGTACACGAACGGCCAGAAAATCGCGATGGCGCAGCTCGCGGTCGCCAAGTTCCGCTCCAACGACGGCCTCGGCCGCGCCGGGCAGAACCTGTGGATCGAGACGCGCGACTCCGGTACGGCCGCGATGGGCACGGCGGGCAGCGGCGGTCGCGGTGCGACCTCTGCCGGCGCGCTGGAAGGCTCGAACGTCGACCTGGCCGAAGAGTTCGTGGGCCTGATTCAACATCAGCGCTCCTTCTCGGCGAACTCCAAGACCATCACGACCGCTGATGAGATGCTTCAAGAGCTCATCAACATCAAGCGCTAGTAAGCGCCGAGCGTAATTCCCCCGCTCTTACGAGGACGGAGAAATGTCGGAAGCAGCCTCGGAGCCCAATAAACCGGTGGAGACCAAGAAGGGCAAGGGAAAGCTCGTCGGTATCATGGTCGCTCTAGCACTCATCTTGGGTGCTGGAGCGGCCGGTGCCGTGCTTGCTCCCAAGTACCTGGGCGGCGACAAGGCCGCCGCAGACCACAAACCGGCGGAAGCGTCCGAAGAAGAAGCGGAAAGCGCTTCCGAAAAAGGCGGGGACCACGAGGCCGAGGAAGAAGAAGAAGAACCCGAGAAGAAGCCCAAGGCCGGCGACGTTCACGAGGTGCAAAACCTCGAAGCCATCGTCGTCGATTCGCGCGCCGCGGACGGCAGCATTCGTCACATCAAGGTTGGGCTCACCATCGAGCTCCCCGAGACGGTGAAGGAAGCCGAGTTCAAGTCGTACGTGCCCCGGGCCAGAGAAGCCGCGATTGGTTATTTTCGCACGCGCGACTTCGAGCAGCTCTCGGACCCCAAGAATTTTGCCCAGGTCGTCAAAGATCTCAACAAAGAGATCATCGGCGCCGTAGGTAAGAAACGAGCGAAGCGTATCGTGATCACCGATTTCGTAGCCCAATGATGAAGGGCACACGATGCCTGCGTTCGCCGAAGCCGAAGACAACCTGAGGCGCGTCGACCTCACCGGTCGAGAGCGGCACCTCAAGGGTGCCATGTACGCCATGAGCCACGTGGCGCAGCGCTTCACGCGCAGCGCCCGAAAAACTCTGCCCTTCCTCGTCAAGAGGCGCGCGCGGCTCGTACCGGAGCCCGTGTGCATCGTCGACCTCGGCGCCGAGCGCGTCGTGGAGCGAGGGCCAGTGTTCGAGATCGTGCTGGAGGCGGAAGAAGGCCCGGCTTGGGCCTGCCTCACGCTCGGACCAGAGGCTCTCAGCGTCATGCTAGAGGGCGCGCTGGGCGGCAGTGAAAAGAACACCAGCAGCGGCATTGGAGCCGATTTGACGCTCGCGCAGGCCGCGCTCGTCAGCAAGCTCGCCCGCAGGCTGGCCGAAGACTTCGCGGAGGCGGTCAAGAGCGAGGTGGGCATCACCTTGCGCGCCATCTCCGCTCGGAGCATCCCCGCCGGCGACGAGCGCGACGCCGCGTTCGCGGACGGGCTTCGGTCCGAGTGCGCCTTCGAGGGAATGCCCGGCGACGCTCGGATTTCCATCGCGATGGGCGCGGAGGCGCTCGAAAACGCGTCCAAGGGCCCTGAAGAGCCGGAGGAGGCGAACGACCCGCGCATGAGCGAGGCCATCACCGAGGTTCCGGTGGAGGTCGTGGCGGAGCTGGGTCGCGTGCGCCTGGGTCTACGTCGGGTGTTGTCGCTCGAGGTAGGACAAGTGCTCCGCCTGGCGACGGCGGTGGACGACCCGGTCATCGTGCGCATCGCCGGCGTGGAGAAGTTCCGCGGCGCGCCCGTGATCTCGCGCGGGCAGCTCTCGGTCGAGATCCGCGGTCGGCACGAAGATTGAAGTAGCGGTCGGTATGAACGACCCGACCGCGCGCGGCCCGATGGGACCGAGCTCCGATTCGCTGCCCGACCCGCGCCAAGTGACGCCCCTCTCGGCGCCTCCCGCTGACCTCAATCAGGCGCGCGGCAGCGCCGACTCACTGTCCTTCGTCATGGATGTGCCGGTGGAGGTGACCATCGAGCTGGGCCGTAAAACTGCGAAAATTGGCGAGGTTTTGCGGCTCGGACCGGGGTCGATCCTGGAGCTCTCCAAGGCCAACGGCGAGCCGCTGGACGTGTACGTCAACAACCGCCTGATCGCTCGCGGGGAGGCGGTCGTGGTGGGCGAGCGCTACGGCATCCGCCTCACGGAGGTGCTGGTGGGCGACGAGCGCGGCGGTCGGGGTTCAAAAGAATGACACCCCTGCGCCAAGCTCTGAACGCGGCGATCGTGACGACCAGCCTGGCGTTCGCCGCGCCCACCTTCGCGCAGGAGAGCGCTGCCATCGGTCCGCCGACGGCGAGCGACGTTGCGGCGGCGGAGCGGGCCAGCGCGCCGGTCGCGCCAGTCGCGCCCGCCCCGGCCGGTTCCACCAAGGCTGGTCCGGCGAAGCCTCCGAATTGGCTCGCGCCGCGAGCGGCTCCCAAGGCGCCGGTGGCGGGCGGGAAGTCCGCGCTGCCTTCACTCGGGCGCCTCATCGGTCTCGTGGTGGTGCTCGGGTCCCTGGGCGGCGCGGTCTTTTACTTCCGACGCAAGGGGCGGGTGCAGGCCAAGGCGCCGTCCGCCAAGCGCCTCTCGGTCGTCTCTTCCACCCGTATCGGACCCAAGGCGCACGCGGTGGTCATCTCGGTAGCAGGGCGGCAGATGCTGTTGGGGGTGACGGACTCCTCGGTCAAGCGACTCGCGTTCATCGACGAGCTCAGCGAGGAAGAAGAAGAGCGCGACCGCGAGCGTGGCCGCGAGCGTGACCCAGTACGGCGCGCAGCCGAGCAAGCGCGCGAGCGCGGCGCCGGCATCGGCGTGCGGACGGTGACGCCGGAAACGGCGAAGGCTGGCTCCTTCTCCGACATCTTGAAGACCGCGTTCGGCAAGCGCTCCACGCCGGCTCCGACCGACGCCGCGTCCATCTTGGCTGCGGAGACGCACGACACGGTCGGGGGTAAGCCGGTCGCGGTGAGCCCCGCTCCGGTGCGGATGCTGGACGTCGAAGGGCAGGCGCAAGGTCTGATTCGTCGGCTCGGTGGTGGTCCGAAGGCATGAACCCGACTACCGCGCCCACGTTGCCGGGCGGCGCCCAAGGACTGCTCGAGCAGTCGAGCTTGGCGCCCCCGCTCAAGATCCTGCTCGTCCTCACCCTGCTGGCCTTGCTGCCGGCCATCATCCTGACCACGACCTCGTTCGTGCGAACGGTGGTGGTGCTGTCGTTCGTGCGCCAGGGCGTTGGCGCGCAGTCCAGCCCCCCGAGCCAGGTGATCATCGGGCTATCGATCTTCCTGACCCTGTTTACGATGTCCCCGGTCGTCGATCAGATCAAGACGGTGGCGATTGACCCTTACATGGCGGGGAAGGTGACGGACATTCAGGCGTTCGAAGCGGGGACGGTTCCGCTCAAGCGCTTCATGCTGCGGCAGACGCGCGAAGCGGACCTGAAGCTGTTCTACGACGCGACCGCGACGCCCCTGCCGCAAGGCCCGGACGACGTGCCGCTACGCTTGGCGATGCCGGCCTTCGTGATTTCGGAGCTGACGACCGCCTTCCAGATGGGCGTCATCATCCTGCTGCCGTTTCTCATCGTCGACCTCGCGGTCGCCAGCCTGCTCATGAGCATGGGCATGATGATGGTGCCCCCGACCACCATCTCTCTGCCGCTCAAGCTGCTGCTCTTCGTGCTGGTGGACGGCTGGAGCTTAGTCGCCGGGGCGATCTTGAGGAGCTACACGTGACCACCGACGGCGCCGTCGAGCTCTTCCGCAATGCCTTCTTCGTCTGCTGCTTGATCTGCGGCCCGGCCCTGCTCGCGGCCCTGATCGCCGGCTTGATCATCGGCGTCTTGCAGGCGGCGACGCAGGTGAACGAAGCCTCGATCAGCTTCGTGGCCAAGCTCATCGCGGTGGGGATCACGTTCGCCGTGCTCGGCTCCTGGAGCATGAACCAGCTGGTCGAGTACACCGGCCGCACGATCGCGAGCATCGCGGACGTGACGCGCTGAGGCGAGGCATGAACGGGCTCGAGCTGCTCATCCGAAACGAAGCGGCCCTGCTGGTCCTGGAGGCCATCCGGGTCTCCGGCATGATCATCGTGGCGCCGCTCGGCTGGACGCAGGCGCCCAACCGAGTCAAAGCCGCGCTCGTCCTGCTGCTCACGCTGGCCGCGCACGGTGAATTCGGCACGACCCCCGTCATCGACGGCCCGCTCGAGGGGCTCGCTTACCGGGCCGCGGGCGAGATGGCGCTCGGCGTCGCCATCGGCTTCGTACCTCGGCTGATCGTGGCCGCAGTCGAGATCGCGGGCGAGCAGATTGGCCCGATGATGGGCCTCGGCGTGGCGCAGATTTTCGACCCCTCCGCTCACGGCAGCCAGAACGTCATCACCTCGATTTTACGAAACCTGGCCGTGCTGCTGGGCTGCTTGGTGGGCCTGCACCGCGTGGTGATAGGGGCCGTGATCGGTAGCTTCCGCGCGGTGCCGGCTGGCACCATTCAGTCCAGCAGCAACCTCACCGAGCTCGTGCTCGCGTTGACCTCCGAGACCATCGTCACGGGGGTCAAGCTGGCGATCCCCCTGATCGCGGTGCTGCTCGTTACCCAAGTCGCGCTCGCGTTCGTGTCGCGCGCCGCGCCCGCGATGCAGGTCTTCTCCATCGGCTTTGCGGTCACGCTCGCGGTGGGCGCGATGCTCTTGATCGCGACCTTGCCCGATATGTCTTACGACGTGGTCGCCGAGATGTCGCGCGCCGGCGAGCGCATCGAGGCCCTCGTGCTCGCGGTGAAGGAGCCCTGACGCATGTCCGAAGACGACAGCGAGAAAACAGAGGATCCCACCCCAGAACGGCGGCAAAAAGCGCGTGAAGACGGCCAGTTCGCGCGCGCGCGTGACTCGGGCGCGGTGGCGGGGACGGTCGCGGTGCTGCTCGTCATGAACAGCATCTGGGGAGACTTGGTGGGGCAGATCCGGGATTTTTGCCTGACCTGCTTCCACGACCCGCTCATCCTGGTTCGGGGGGACATGACCACCGTCCTCGAGCAAACGGTCAAGGTGCTGCTGATGGCGTGCCTCCCAGTGTCGTTGTTCGCGTGCCTCGCGGGGATGGCCGCCGGCTTCGCGGAGGCTGGTTTTCACCCGAATTTCGAGTCCTTGGAGCCGAAGTTCGAGCGGCTCGAGCCGATGGGCAAGCTGCAGAAGCTCTTCAGCCCCAAGGAAGGGCTGGTGAACATCGCGATGTCGCTGCTGCGCGTGGGGGTCGTTTCGGCGGTGGCTTACAAGGTGCTCGAGGGCGAGTTTCCGCGCCTAGCCGTGGCCTCGCGCGGCACCTTGACGCTCGCGGCGGTGCAGATAGGCGCGGTGACGTTCAAGGTAGCCGCGTGGTGCACGTTCGCGCTCGGCCTCCTGGCGGCGGTGGACTACGCGCAGTCTTGGTGGAAGCACGAGCAGTCCATCAAGATGAGCCGGCAAGAGCTCAAAGAGGAGATGAAGGGCCAGGACGGCAACCCGCAGGTCAAGGCGCGCCAGCGGCAGCGCGGACGCGAGATGCTCCGGCGCGGCATAAAGAAAGCGGTCAAAGAGGCGACCGTGATCGTTACGAACCCGACCCACGTCGCGGTCGCGCTGCGCTACCACCCCGCCGAGGGCGCGCCGATCGTGGTCGCGAAGGGGTACGACGAGGTCGCCCAGCACATCAAGAAGCTCGCCAAAGAGCTGGGCATTCCGATGGTGGAGAACGTGCCGCTCGCGCGCGGGCTCGCCGAAAAAGTGCGTGTCGGGCGCGTCATCCCCGCCGATTTCTACGCGGCCGTCGCGGAGGTTTTGGCCTTCGTGTTCCGTCTGCGCGGCCGCGGTCGCGGCGTGCGAGCTTGAGACGCTCGCGCCTCAGCCAGCCCAGCGCTTGTCCACGAACGCGCTCGTTACCTGGTAGATGCAGGTGTCCGCGCCGTCCAGGAAGCAGCGGGTTTGGACGACGTTGCACGCGGTGCCTACCGCCAGCAGCGCCTCCGTCATCAGACCTTGCACCATCACGCAGTGGTGCGCGCTGTTGTTCTCCACCTCGGCGAGCCCCGGGTCGAAGCGGATCACCTGCCAGGCGCCGATGCCGCGGCCCCGGTTGGTGTGGTGGTACATTTGGTTCAAATCGTAGAGTACGTCCTTCGCGGTCTTCGCGTAGCTCATCACCCGTTGGCGGTGGGCGAGCTCGAACAGCTTTCGCCCGAGCTGCATGAGGCCGTATTTGCCCACGTGCGCCTCGAGGATCTCCATCAAGCCCAGCATCCACTCGATGGGATACCAGCCTCCGGGCTGAATCTGCTTGAGGCGGTCGGACTCCTCCTTCCCCAGGACCTGCTCGGGCATCTTCAGGATCTTGAGCACGGTCAAGATGTCCGAGCCGAGCGTGGTGTGATCCTCGCCGTAGTAACCTCGAGGCCTGCGGATCGGCATCAACCGAAGAGGCTATCTAGGGCTCTGCGAAGGAACAAGGCCTAGCGTCGATCTCGGGCGGAGGCGTCCCCGCGCTACGGGCAGCCGCCCGCTCAGGCCCCTACCGGTGGGGACCGCACCAGCACGGATGCCATTCCGGCGCGCCGTGCCGCCTCCAAGCCCAGCACCGCGTCCTCGAAAACGACGCAGTCCGCTGGAGAAACTCCCATCCGCTCCGCCGCGAGCAGGAACATGTCCGGCGCCGGTTTGCCGTGCGCCACGTCCTCCGCGGTGACCACCACCGGGAAGGTCTGCCCGAGGCCGATGAGCTCCAAGGTACGCACGACCACCTGGCGCTCCCCGCCGGACGCGACGCTGACGGGGCGGATTTGCGACACGCGGCGGGCCAGCTCCACCACGTCTGCGATCGGCTGGACGGTGTGCAAGAAACGCTCGTACTCGCGCCGCTGGCTGGCAGTCACTCCTTCTGGGTCCAGCGCGAGGCCGAATTGAGCGTTCAGCTCCCGTACCGTGTTCGGCAGGGTCATACCCGCGCGGCTGGTGAACAGCTCCCAGGTGAAATCGATCGCGGCGCCGTGCGAGGCGAGCGCGGCGAGCCAGGCCCGATGGTGCACGACCATGGAGTCCGCCAAGGTCCCGTCACAGTCGAAGATGTAGCCGCCATACTCGCGGGTGAGAGGCTCGAAGATCACGGCCGCGTGTTAGCACGACCGAGCTCAGTCGGCTTCGACGTCCCCGCTGCGCGCAATGATGCGCGAAACCAGGCCGTACTCTCGCGCTTCTTCCGCGTTCATCCAGTGGTTTCGGTCCGTGTCCTTGAGCAGCTTCGCGTAAGGCTGGCCGGTGGCGTTCGCGAAGATGTGGTTGAGCCGCTCGCGCATGAGCATGATCTGGCGCGCCTCGATCTCCACGTCCGTCGCGGCGCCGCCCATCCCTCCGAGGGGCTGGTGCAGCATGAAGCGCGTGTTGGGCAGGGAGAGCCGGTGCGGATGGGGGGCAGCGGCGAAGATGAGCGCGCCGGCGCTCGCGACCCAGCCGCTCGCGACGATGCGCACCACCGGGCCCGCAAAGCGAATCACGTCGTGGATGGTGTCGCCTGCCTCCACGTGGCCGCCTGGCGAATGCAGGAGCACCCGGATCGGCTCGGGACCCGCCGCGGCGAGCGCGAGGAGCTGCGCCGAGACAGACTCGGCCAGCGCGGTCGTGACCTCGCCGAAGATGAGCACGGTGCGCGACGCGTACAGCTGACGAGAGGGGAGGGACAGTGTGGCGCTACCGACCTCCGGAGAGGCGGGAGGCGCGACGGAGGGCTCGGGCATGGCTTCTTCTTGGGCGAGCCGGAGCGCCTTGGCCATATCCGAAACGCTCATACTCGCTCGGCTCAGCGGAGGGTCGTGGACGTCCGCGCGGGACGCGCTCATCATCCAGGGCATGAAGCAGAACGTGGTCGACCTGCGCGTGGCGCGCGTCCTCAAAGTCGTTCAATCCGAGCCTTCGCGTCGCTTCACGGTGCGAGATCTAGCCAAGCTGGCCGGCGCCTCGCGGGCCTCGTTCGTGCGCTTGTTTCGCGCCGCCACCGGCGAGTCTCCGCAGCGCTGGCTCCGCGCGCGTCGGCTCGAGCAGGCGGCAGCGCTACTGGTTGGCAGCGACGAGACGCTGGCCGGCATCGCCTGCCTTGTCGGCTACGTGAGCGAGTTCGCCCTGAGCCGCGCCTTCAAGCGCCACTACGGCGTCGCGCCCGCCCGCTACCGTCAGCAGTCGTCGCTCACGCTACGCTGCGCGGCGTGAGCCCTGGCCGGAGCTCCGTCGCCGGGATGGAGCTCCGGGATTCGAAGCGGCGCCCTGCGGAGCGCGACAACGATAGCAACTCGGTGAGCCGCCTCGTCTATCGAGAGCGGTACACGCCGGTTTCCGTGCACAGCCACACGTCCTCCGCCGAGCGGCCGAGCACCTGGGCGACTCGCGTGACGCTGCTCACTTTCTGGAAGGCTTCGCCCGCGAGGTACGCGGCGCCGCCGTCGCCAGCGACCCACATGGAGTCCGCGGTGCCCCACACCGAGCGCGGACCGGCGACGGGAGCGGTCGTGCTCCGCCAAGCAGCTCCGTCGTAGTGATGGAGCTTGCTGGCGCCGCGCTCGACGACGCACACGTGCTCACCGCGCACGAACGCGTCGTCGGCCTTCTTCCACGGGCCGACGGCGGCGAGCGGTTGCCAGTCCTTCTTCAGGTGAAAAAACGACTGACCGGCGACCGCCCAGCCGCTGCCGAGTGAGAGCCCGACACGCTCGAGCCCGGGCGGAGCGGAGGCTTTGGCCCAACCTCGAATCGTCTTGATCAAGCAGCTGAGGCCGGTGCGGCAGACTATTTCCGGATCGGCGGTGCCGAGCAGCGCGACCAAGCCGGGGGCTCCGCGCGCACCCAGCGGGCCGAGCTCGTCCAGCGCGGGTCGCAGACCGCCGGGTAGCGAACGGTAGTAGCGCACCTCGTCACCCGAGGGACCACGCGCCGTACCGGCGACGCGTACGCGGTAGTCGCGCCCGAAGAAGACGCCCACCTCCACGCCAGCACCTCGCAGCGCGTCCGGCAAAGGCTCGTCGTGGGTGCCGCGCTTGTCCATCACGGTCACCGCGTCGTCGCCCAGGGCCGCGACGTAGGGCTCGCGGTCGAGCGCGAGGGCGCGGCACGGCTTCTCCAGCACGCGCTCGAAGGTAGGTGCGGCGGCGCCAGGTCGGCTGCTGAGGAGCGCGAGGAGGACGAACAAGGCGGTGTCAGAGCATTGACGCGGTGTCATGGAGGGCTCTCGGGGGGTGCCAGACCTTTGGCTGTGCGCCGAGGTGCTGAACAGTAGGGGCTCACGCGGAGCAGGAAAAGACCTGTGTTTCGAGCGGAGGCAGTCGCCCCGATCACTGAACAAGCTGGCACGCTTCTCGCTATCTGCTCGGCCGTGAGCCAGGGTACCCCCAGCGAACCCGATCGCAGCAACGGCGCCGAGCTCGTCATCGCGCTGGGCATCGTCTTCATCGTGCTGATGATGGTGATCCCGCTGCCCGGCTTCATGGTCGACGCGATCCTGGCGATCAGCCTGGCGATCTCGATCGGCGTGTTCTTGATCGGCCTTTTCATGGAGCAGCCGCTCCAGTTCAGCGCGTTTCCGGCCGTCATCTTGGTGGCCACGCTGCTCCGCTTGAGCCTGAACGTCGCGACGACGCGCTTGATTCTGCTCAATGGACACGAAGGGCACGGCGCGGCCGGCAAGGTCGTCGAGACCTTTGGGCGCATCGTGGTCGGCGGCAACGTCGTCGTCGGCTTGGTCATCTTCCTGATTTTGGTCGTGATCAACTTCGTCGTGATCACGAAAGGTGCCGGCCGCGTCGCCGAAGTCGCGGCGCGCTTTGCCTTGGACGGCATGCCCGGCAAGCAGATGGCGATCGACGCCGATCTGAACTCCGGCAATATCAGCGCGGACGTTGCCCGCGTTCGCCGCAAAGATCTCGAGCGCGAAGCGGATTTCTTCGGCGCCATGGACGGCGCCAGCAAGTTCGTGAAGGGCGACGCGATCGCGGGCCTCCTCATCACTTTCATCAACCTCGTCGGCGGGTTGATGATCGGTATGGCCAACGGCATGACCCTCGGCAACGCCGCCGAGACCTTCTCGATTCTATCGGTGGGTGACGCGCTGGTATCGCAGATGCCGGCCCTCATGATTTCGACGGCCGCCGGCATCGTGGTGACGCGCTCCGCCACCGGCGACCAGCTCGGTCGCGCGCTCCGCAGCCAGATGCTCGGCAGCCGACGCGCCGTCGCCGCGACGGCCGGGGTGTTGACGCTGTTCGCGCTCCTGCCCGGCATGCCGGCGCTGCCCTTCCTGGTGTTGGCCGGCGCGCTCGGGCTCTCCGTGCGCTCGGCGAAGAAGAAGGAGGAGGCGGACGTCAAAGCCGCCGCCGCCGCTCCCAAGGAGCCGATCAAGAAGCCTGGCTCGAGCGAGGAAATCGACGCGGCGCTGCCCTTGGACATCTTCGCCCTCGAGGTCGGCTACGAGCTGGTTCAAGCCGTCGACCCGAGCATGGGCGGCAACTTGGTGGACCGCATTGCCGCGCTTCGCAAGCAAATGGCGCTCGATCTGGGGATCGTGATTCCGCCGGTGCACGTGCGCGACAACTTGCAGCTCCCGCCCGGGGTTTACCGCTTCTTGATGCTGGGCACCGAGATCGCACGCGGCACGACGCGGGCGGGTCGCTTCTTGGCCATGGACGCGAGCGGCGGCGCTCCGCCCATCGACGGCGAGGCGACCAAGGACCCCGCCTTCGGCACGCCCGCCCGTTGGGTTCCGGCGCGCGACCGCGAGCTGGCGGAAGCGCTCGGCTACACCGTCGTCGACCACACGACGATCATCGCCACCCACCTCTCCGAAGTGGTGCGCCAGAACGCCCACAACATCTTGGGTCGGACGGAGCTTGCTCACTTGTTCGAGGTGTTCAGCCGCGCCACCCCGAAGCTCGTCGAGGACTTGGTCCCGAACTTGCTCTCGAACGGCGAGGTGCTGCGAGTCATGCGCAATCTGCTCAAGGAAGGAGTCTCCATCCGCGACCTGCGCTCGATTTTGGAGGCGCTGACCGAGATTGCGCCTGCGACTCGCGACCCCGAGCAGCTCACGGAGATGACGCGCCAACGCTTGTCGCGTCAAATTACCGCCAGCTTCACCGGCCACGACGGCACGCTCTCCGCTCTGGTGCTGGACGCCCCGGTGGAGGACATGTTCCGCCGCTCCCTGCGCGAGATCGCGCAGGGCACCGGCGGCGCTCTGGACCCGGAGATGGCGCGGCAGCTAGGCCTGGCGCTCGAGGCCGCGGTCAAGCGCATGGCCCAAGCCGGGCGCCCCGCGTGCGTGGTCGTGGCGCCGGACGTGCGCCGCTACCTGCGCGCCTTCGCGGAGCGCCGCTGCCCGTCGCTCTCCGTTCTATCGTTTCGCGAGCTGGAGCCGGATGTCGCGATTAGGCCGTTCGAAACGGTCGGTCTCGGCAAGGCTGCAGCATGACCCATTCTCTGTTCCTGACCGCTACGACTCACCCCCACACCACGCTCGCCCCAGCGTAGGAGCCCGCCCGCATGACGTACCAAAATTTCAGAGGTGCCGACCTTCAGGAAGCCCTTTCCGCCGTGAAAGCCACGCTCGGGCCGAACGCCCTCATCGAAGGCACACGGCGGGTCACCAACGGTCGAGCCGGCGGGCTCGCGCAGCAATTCGTGGAAGTCACGGCGGCGCCGCCGCAGGGCTTGAAATGGCCTTTCGCTTCCAAAGAGGCTCGGCCTATCGAGATGCCGCTGCGCGAGCGCGCCGCCGTCCCGGGACAGCCGCTCGGAGCGCCGGCCGAGCAGCGCTCGCTGCGCGGAGCCTCCACGAAGTTCGGCACGGTGCTCGGCCTGAGCCCGAACGAGGTCGAGCGCGAGCTCACGTCGCTCCGCGCGATGCTCGAAGAGCTGAACCAGCAGCGGCCGCCGAAGGAGCGAGCCCTCACGATGCTGCACGGGCGCGGCATCGAGGGGAATTTGGCGAAGGAGCTGGCCAACGGGGCGGCCAAGCACGCGAAGAAGGGCAAAGCGCAGCTCACCGAGTTTCTGCGCGGGCGGTTGGCGGAGCGGGTCGGGGTCAGCGGCGGCCTGATGCAGAATCCACGTCGGACCATGATCGCGTGCATGGGGCCGACCGGGGCGGGTAAGACCACCACCCTCGCCAAGCTCGCGGCCCGCGCGCGTCTCGACTTGGGACGAAGCGTCGGTGTCATCAGTTTGGATACCTTTCGGGTGGGCGCGGTCGAGCAATGGCAGCGCTACGCCGCGCTGATGGGCATCCCGTTTCAGGCCGCCTCCGACCGCGCCAGCTTTCGGCGCGCGCTCGCCGAAATATCCGCAGATATCGTGCTGGTAGACACGGCTGGCCGCTCCACGCCGACCTCGAGCTGGGTGCTGCCGGAGTGCCTGACGGGCCTGCCGGAGGACATCGTGAAGCACGCCTTGCTCGTACTGCCAGCGTGGCTGCGGGCGAGTGACGTGACGCGCATCCTGAGCCTCTACGAGGCGCCGCAGCCGACCGAGGTGGTGATCACGAAGCTCGACGAGACGATCGAAGCGGGCGGAGTCATGCACGCGGCCCTTCCCGAAAGTATCCCGATAGCCTACCTTTGTAATGGGCCTCGCGTTCCCGAGGACATTCGCGAAGCATCGGTGGAAGCAGTAGTCGACGCGGTCCTCCCCGCAGAAGCATGAGCTTGGTTTGGAGCAATTGGTGAGTCAGGCCCCTAGCCGCGGCGCCGCGAAAGTGGCGGGCGATCGAGAGCTGTACGACCGGTACATGCCGCTCGTGCGTCGCATTGCGATGCGCACGATCCGCACGCTGCCGTCATCGCTCACGTTCGACGACATCTTGTCCGCGGGCTGGGTGGGTATGGCCGAAGCGCTCCAGCGCCGCACCGGCGAAATGGAGGAAGAGCACTTCGAGGCTTACGCCTCCTACCGCGTGCGCGGCGCGATTTTGGACTACCTGCGCGTGCTGGATCCGCTCTCGCGCAAGCTTCGCGGCGCCTCGCGCCGCATCACGGAGGCAGCTTCGGAGCTGACCCAGCGGCTCGGCCGCACGCCGAACGAGGACGAGATGTCGTCCGAGCTAGGGTTGTCGCTGCCCGCTTACCAAGAGCTGCTCACCGAGATATCCGACGCGGGCTTCGCGCGGCTGGAGATCTCCGCCATCGCGGAGCCAGCGGATTTGGACCCCTCGCCGGAGCTCCAAACCTCCCGCGCCGAGCTGGTGGATTCGATCGCGACTGCCATCGACGAGCTGCCGGAGCGACTCCGACTGGTGTTGGGGCTCCACTACCAGGAAGAGTGCAGTCTGCGTGAGATTGGCGAGGTGCTCGGAGTCACCGAGTCTCGCGTTTGCCAGTTGCACGCGGAAGCGGTGCACCTGATTCGGGCGCGGCTCGAGCGTCGGGCTGCGCCTAGACCGCGTATTTAGCGGCATTTCCGAACCCTTAAGCTTCGGGACGGGGGGCCGTTCAAACTCGATACGGAGCAGTGTCGGGGCGTGGAGACGCGCTTCGAGACGGAGCTTCGCCGGCACAGGACGGCTGGCACTGCGATTGCAAGGACCTGAAACTCGCTCTTCGAGTCAACCAACCCTCGACGAGCCACACCGACCAACACCTCTTCAGGATCTCCCATGAACATCGAAAGCCAGCGATTCGGTACCCTCGACATCAACGAAGAAGAGCTCCTCACGTTCCCACAAGGCGTGATTGGCTTTCCGACGGAGCAGCGCTTCGCGCTCGTTCCTCACCACGGCAGCGGCTACATCGCCTGGCTGCAGTCCGCGACCACGCCGGGGCTGGCTTTTCCGGTGGTTTCCGCGCACGCCTTCGGTGATCGCTACCCGGACGTGCCGGTCGAGAAGGCGGCGCGTGAGGTTGGGGTGGAGGGGGAAGAGGACACCCTGGCCGTGATGGTGGTGCTCTGCGCGCTCGCGAACCAGCCGGCGACCGTCAACCTTTTGGCGCCGATCGTGGTCAACGCGGCGACGCGACGAGGCGCGCAGATCATCCTCGAAGGCACGCGCTACTCGACGCGTGAGTTCTTCGCCCTGCCGGAAGCGGCGGGCTCCAAGCCCCCCGCGAACGGCGACAGCGCCGCGAGCTCTGCCGCCGAGTGAGTCGGCCCCCATCACAAAGGTAATCAGCCGTGTCAGCCTCGCTATCCCCCGGAAACTTTGGCCGCGACGAGCAAGACTGGTTCGGCGGTCGTGACCAAGAGGCGGAGGACGCAGCGAGCAAAAGCCTCGCCGCGACGGCCGCGCGCATCGTCGGCGCCAAGCCGTTTCCCGTCGCCGCGAAGCGACTCGAGGAGCTGACGCGTTCCAATAGCGCCCGCATCGAGCAAGTCGTGATCGTGCTGGAGAGCGATCCTGCGCTCTCGGCGCGCTTGCTCCGGTTGGTAAACTCTGCGGGTTATGGCCTCAAGGTGCGCTGCACTTCCGTGCGGCACGCTGCGGTGCTGGTCGGCACGCGGCGCTTGAACCAAGTGGCCACGACGGCCGCAATCTTGGATTTGTTCGAGAGCAGCAATACGCTGGCGGCGGAGCTGCTCGAGCATGCGGCGGTGGTCGGCTCCTTGTGCCGCTACCTGGCCGTGCATTTGGGTCTCCCTCACGACGAGCTCTTCACGTGCGGCTTCTTGCACGACATCGGCAAGATCATGCTGCTCGACACCGAGCGCGACGTGTACCCGGCGCTGCTCCGCGAGTACGGCGGCAACGCCGACAGCGTGCATGAGCAAGAGCGGCGCGTCTTCGGCTTCGACCACGCCACGCTCGGCGCCCACGTGCTCTCGGCCTGGAACATTCCGGACCCCGTGCCGAAGGTGATTGCCTGGCACCATCAGCCGGCGCGCGCCTTACAAGACAGTCTGCTCTCGGCCATGGTGCAGACCCTGCGCCTCGCCGACTTGCTCGCCTACGAGCTGGGGCGCCGCCAAGAGGACGAGGGCGTCGCCCTCGTGGCCCAGAGCGAGGCCGCCCAGTACCTGGACATCTCCGAGCCGCAGCTCGCCGCGATGTGGAAGGACCTCGCTTCCTTGCGCGAACGCAGCAAAGCGCGGTCGCACGGCGAGCCCGAGCTCGAGGCCGCGGATCCGCGGCTGGAAGTGCCGCACTCTCTGCGGCCGCGCGGCTCGCAGTCGCTCAGCCCGCGCAGCTCGCGCAGCAGCGTCGCGCCGACGCGCGGCTCGTTCATGCCGGGCGAGGACGGCACCGGCTCGGTCCGGCCCCCTTCGGACCCGGTGAAGAAGGAAGTGCCGAGCAAGCTGGCCTGCGTCGTGTGCGGGAGCGGCAGCTACGGCAACGTTTGCCAAGCGTGCGGCGGTCACGTCTGCCCGAATCACCAAGCGGGCAGCGACGAGTGGTGCACGCTGTGCGAAGACGAGTTCGTCGAGTTCAAGACGCGCTACCGCTTGCCGCCCAGCTTGCTGACCGGCGCGGCCGCGGTGGTGATCGTGAGCCTCATCGGCGCGCTAGCCAGCGCTTGGTCCACCGGCAACACCGGGATCAGCGGGCTGCTCGCGCCGCTCCTGCTCGGGGTCGTGTGGGCCATGGTGCTGCCCATCGGGAGCAAGCTCTGGGTGAAGCTGCGCTACATGCGCGACATCCAGCCGCGCATCGCGCCTCAGCCGACCATCGTCGCGGCGGGGGAGGAGCTCAAGCCGGAAGGCAAAGAGCCGAGCATCAACGCCGAGCCGCAGGTGGACTTGCCCCCGGCGCCGAGCATCGTGCCGGAGTACGATCGCACGACGCTGGCCCCGCCCGTCGAGCCGTTCGCGGCCGGTCTCGCGGGGATGCTGCCGCCCGCCGAGGACCGGCCCGCTTCGGACGCAGCTCCGGCCAGCGCGGGACCGAGCACGCGTCCGAGCAGCGGCCCCATGGTCATTCGCGTGGAGGTCCCGAGCTTTACGGCTGCCAGCATCCGCCCGCAGCAAGACGGCCAGCTCGCCGCGATGGCTCGCCTCGGAGCCAGCCACAGCGACTCCGACGAGCGCGGCCACATCTCCAGCGTGATGCCGACGGCGGCGCACGCGAGCTTGCCGCCGGTGGAACCGCCGAGCACGCCCACCCCGGCGTCGATGGTCCCTCCGAGCAGCGACGGGCCGGAGGTATCGGTGGCGGTGATTTCCTTGCCTCATCGTCGCTCCGAGCCGCCCGCCGCGCTCGCAGCCGCCCCCGAGCCCTCGCCGGTCGTCGTCTCCGTACCTGCGCCGGCTCCGGTGGCGGCGTCGATTCCAGCTCCTGCTCCGGTGGCGGCGTCTGTTCCAGCTCCTGCTCCGGTGGCGGCGTCGATTCCAGCTCCTGCTCCGGTGGCGGCGTCGATTCCAGCTCCTGCTCCGGTGGCGGTGGTCACGACGATGCCGGTGCCGGTGCCCGCGTCGGTTACAGCGTCCCCCGCACCGGTTCCGACCGCGGAAGCGCCGCTCGCTGCGCCTTCGCCGGTGCTCATTCCGCTCACCCCGGCGCCCCTCGCGCGGGATTCGGTGCCGCCCGTGCCGCGGGTGCTCACGCTCTCCTCGAGCAGCGACGCGAAACCAGCGGCCGTGAGCGAGGCCGCGCCGGAAGAGCAGAGCGGCGTTCGCCACCTCCTGCTCCGCAACGAGCCGGGCGTGCTGCGTGAGGTGTGCTCGCCGATCGTCTACCAGCGCTGCTCGTAGCTCATCGCTTCTGCGCGGCTGCGGCCAAGCCGCCGCCGCGTGGGTCCGCGACCCCGTAGGCTCGATCGTCTTCTACGAGGATGTCGTTGGAGTCGCCCATCGCCAGGTGCGACCCGGAGATGTCGTGCCCCATCGACTTGAGGGCGGCGACCAGCCGAGGCTCGATGGGCCTTCGTGACTCGAAGCGCGCTCGATCGGGGAGAAAGCCCTGATGCACGCGGGGCGCAGCCACCGCCTGGTCCAGCGGCAGCCCCCGGTCCACGACGTTCCTCAGCACCTGCGCGATCGTGCTCGGGATCGTGTCCCCGCCGGGCGTGCCGAGCACCAGCACCGTGCGCCCGCGGTCCAGCACCAGCGTGGGCGCCATCGAGCTCGTGGTGCGCCGCCCGGGCGCCGGCTGATTCGCGCCCGTACGGCTGAAGGAAGCCACCGAGTTGTTGAGCACGATGCCGGTGCCAGGCGCCGTGAGCTTCGCGCCAAACGAGGCAGAGAGGGTCGTGGTCAGGCTGACGGCCATGCCGCTCGCGTCCACCACGCCCAGGTGAGTCGTCTGCTCGGACTCGGGGCTCGCGCCCGGAAAGAGCGGATACAGCTTCGAAGAAGGCGTCGCGCGCCGCGGGTCGATGGGCGCGCGCTCCAGGAGCGCCTGAGGGGACGCGAAGCGCCGCAAGCTCTCGTCGAGCTCGGTGAGCGAGAGGGCGTCCGGATCGGTGACGCCGAAGCGCCGCTCGGCTTGCGAGCGCCGGCACGCCTCCAGGAACAGGTGCAGCTCGGCGGCGCCGCTCGCTTGATGCGCGTTGGTCAGCTCGAGCATGCCCAGCAGCTCCGTGAGCGCGACGCCGCCCGCGGAAGGCGGAGGCATGGTCTCGATCTCGAGCCCTCGGTAGCGCGAGCGCAGCGGGGTGCGGAGGACCGCGCGGTAGCGGGCGAGGTCTTGCAAGCTGATGAGCGAGCCGGGCGCGCGGGTGAGCGCGAGCGCGGTGACGCCGCTGTAAAATCCCGCCGCGCCGTCTTTCTGAATACGGACGAGAGCCGCCGCCAGCTCCGGCAGGACGACGCGCGCGCCCGCCGGTTTGGGCTTGTCGCCGTCGCCGAAGCGCTGCGCGAGCGTGGCATCCTTTTTCAGCTGCGGAAAGCTCCCCGCGAGCAGCTCCGACTGGCGCTGGGCGAGCACGAAGCCCCGCGCGGCCAGCTGCACTGCGGGCTCCAGCACCTTCTCGCGAGGCAGCAAGCCGAGCTGCTCGTGGGCCAGGAGCAGCCCCGCGACGCTCCCGGGCACTCCGGCCGCGGCGCCTCCTTTCGCGCCCCCGCGCTGCATGCGGTCGAACCCGACGCGAGTGAGCGCCGCCGGCGCGGTTTCCCGAAAATCGATCGCGGTCGTGACTGCGTCCGCGCCGGTGCGCCGGATCAACATGAACCCGCCGCCGCCCAGGTTGCCGGCGCTCGGGTGCGTGACCGCGAGCGCAAACGCGGTCGCCACCGCCGCGTCCACCGCGTTGCCGCCTTGCTCGAGCATCGAGACCCCGGCGCGAGTCGCCTGCGCTTCGCTCGAGGTGACGATGCCCTCCTGGCTCGACACCGCCTTTTCGCCGCCGCCGGCGAAGCGGCGCCGCGCGCTCGTCGGCTCCGGCGGGGCGGCAGGGACCACGACCGAAGCCGCCGGGGGAAGCGAGGGCAGGGGCTCGACCCGAGCTGCCTGCGGCGCTGGCGGGACCGGAAACGGCGCGCTCGCGGGCGCCGCGGCGCGCGGTAAATCCGGCACCGGCGCGGGCGGGGTGCGACTGCAGCCTGCAGAAAGCAGGAACAAAAGCAGGCGGGCGCGGCGCGGCATGCGCGCAAAATGCTAGCGTTCGCCGGCCTTGTCCACGTTTTCCCCACTCCGCGTCGCCGTTGTCACCGTGAGCGATACCCGCACGCTCGAAACCGACAAGAGCGGAGGCTTCGTGATCGAGGCGCTCGGCGCGGCCGGCCATACGCTCGCGTCGCGGGCGATCGTGCCGGACGACTTGGAGGGCCTGCGTGAGACCTTCCGCGCCTTGATCGCCGCGCCCGGGGTGGACGTCGTGGTGGCGACGGGCGGCACCGGCATCACGCAGCGTGACGTGACGCCGGAGGCGCTCGCGCCGCTCGTGACAAAGGCTATTCCCGGCTTTGGCGAGCTCTTTCGGCATTTGTCGTACGCGGACATCGGCGCCGCGACGATTCAGTCGCGCGCCGAGGCCGCGCTCTGCGGCGGCACGCTCGTGTTTTTGCTCCCCGGCTCCACCGGAGCCGTGAAGCTTGCGCTCGAGAAGATCGTGCTCCCGCAGCTGGATAGCCGGACCAAGCCCTGCAACTTCGCCGACCTCTTGCCGCGGGTGCGGGGTACGGCGCCCGGCTGAGCCGCAGCGGCGTCTGCGGCTGGGGCGGCGGTTGTGGTAAACCGCGGACCCACGTGCCCGGCCTGACGTCGTCGTTTCGAGAGCTCTACTTGCGCCTGGATCGACGGGTGCTCGGGGTGGCGCGCATCGCGCTCGGCGCCGTGCTGCTCTACGACGTGGCGCGCCGCTTTCCGGACGCGGCGCTGCTGTGGTCGGACGAGGGCGTGCTGGGGCCGGCCGCGATCCGGCGGATGCCCCAGGCAACGCCCCAGGTGTCGTTCTTATTGGCCTTGTCTAGCGCGGCGGCGGTGCGCTGGGCATTCGCGGGCCTGGGCCTCGTGTTCGTGCTCTACGGCGCCGGCCTCTTCACGCGCGTCATGCAGGTGCTCGCCCTGCTCGGCTACGCCAGCCTCAACGCCAGCAACACCTTCTTCGAGGACGGCGGCACCGGGTGCACGATCTTGCTGCTCGTCTACACGTTGCTCTTGCCGCTGGGCGATCGCTTTTCGTTGGACGCGCTGCGGCGTGACGCGAATGCGGCGTCCGTGCGCGCGCGCGTGCGGCTCCGAGCGGAAGCGCGGCGGCCGCTCTACTCGCTGGGGCTGCTGCTCTTGCTGCTTCAGGCCGCGCTCATCTATTGGCTCAACGCCGCGCACAAGACGGGCAGCACGTGGCGCGGTGGGGACGCGGTGCACCTCGTGCTTTGGCAGCACCGCGTGAATACGCCGCTCGCGCTGTGGTTTTCCGGGCACGAGCCAGCGTGGCTTTCTCCGGCGCTCACCTGGCTCACGAAGCGCACCGAGCTGTTACTACCGCTGCTCCTGCTGTGGCCGACTCACCCTCTCGTCACCCGCTCGCTCTCGTTCGTGCTGGCGTTGCTGCTGCACGGGGGCATCGCGCTATCGCTCACCCTCGGTCCGTTTTCGTACAGCATGATCTGCTTGGTGTGGGCCACCGTTCCCGGGGGCGCGCTGGACTGGGCGGCGTCGCGGGTACCGGCGCGGTACTTCTGGCGGCTGGCGCGGGTGCGGGCCCGGCTCGTGCGGAGGCTGCGCGGCAGCTTGCTAGCGCCGGGAGGAAGGCGGCCGCGCGCGGAGCCGAACGCTGCCGCGCGGGCGCGGCTCGCCACGCTGCGGGAGGTCGTGCTTGGTGCGGTGCTGGTCGTCGAGGCGAGTAACCTGGTCGCCTCGAACCGGGCCTTTCCGAAGGTTTTGCGGTTCCGAGAGCCAACGTGGTTGCTCGCTTACAAGCCGTACCTGCGCGGCTGGCAAGGCTGGTCGATGTTCGCGCCGGACGCGCCCACCGACGACGGCACGCTCGTCGTGGACGCGCTCACCCGCTCCGGGCGGCACATCGACCCTTTCACGGGCCTCGCTCCGGACTTCGAGCAGATTCGGCGGGGGCTCGCGCCGCACTCGATCGCGCTCTCCGACTATTTTTTCGCGATGCGTGACAAGCGTAACTCCCGCTACCGCAAGCAGCTGGCGCGCTATTTCGCGAGCTACCGCGCGCCGGGCTCGGGGGAGGGGCTACGCTCGGCCGAGATCTGGTGGGTGAGCTACGTGCCGCCGCCGCGAGGCTCCTACGAGCCCGGCCCGCTCCAGAAAGAGAAGCTGTGGCGCCTCAAGCTCTAGCCGGAAGACGGCCCGCGCCGCTCGGCCGCGCCTACCACGTGAATGCCCGGGTCGGCCTCGGCCCAGCGCCGCACGTCGCCCGCCTCCAGGCACACCACCGGCGTGCCCAGCGCGCGCGCCTCCCGGACGACGGTGGGTGCGCCCTCCGAGAGCGATGCCGAAACCAGCACGTCGGCGGCGGCTACCCAGGTGAGGGCGCGCGGGCGCTCCACGTGGCCAACGAAGGTGACGCCAGGAAAGCGGCGAGAGAGCGCGGAGCGCTCTGGGCCTTCCCCCACGACCACGACGCGCAGCCGCGGTAGGCGCTCGCAAGCCTCGAGCGCCACGTGCACGCGCTTGCCGGGCACCAAGCGCGCGACGATGACCGCAAGGCGAGCGTCTCGAGGCAGCCCCAAGCGGTCGCGGGCCTCGGCTCGAGAGAGCGACGTTGGAACGTCTACGGCGCAGGGCTCCACCCGGCACAGCTCGGAGAGCGCGCTCCGCTGCGAGGGCTCGAGGCTACCGAGCACCAGCTCGCGCAGCTCGCTCGAGACGAAGCGGAGCTGGGGCCGAGCGCGGACCAGCTCACGCGCGACCCAGGCTTTGCCGGCGCGCTCCGGCAAAGCCGCAAACAGGCGCGCGTCGCTGCCATGCACGACGATTTCGAGCTGCGTCGCCGCACGGGCGCGGCCGGTGGCGAGGGGAACGCCGCACGGCAGCAAGAAGTGCGCGATGAGCTGGGTGGGAGCCGGCGCGCGGCGCAGCCACGCCTCCGCGCGCGCCACGAAGCCGGCGGCGGCGAACGCGCGCCAGGGCGCCTGCTTCAGCCGGGTGAGCGCACCGGGAAACCCAAAGGCGCTGCCGCCGCCCAGACTGACGACGCGCTCCCGCCCGAGCGGCTCGCGGCTGCGGCCCGGCGCCAGCACGGTGACAGCCGCGTGCTCCGCGAGCCTTCGCACCTCGGCCGCCACGAAGTGCCCCTGCGCGTCGCCCGGATGCTCCGGGTACGAGGTCGTCACGACCACGATCGACGCGTTGGGCTCCTCGCTCATAGGCTGGTCCGGAGTAGCTCGAGGGAGAGTCGACGAGGGGTACCGAGTGACGCCACGGCAGCTTCTGCCGGCTGGGCTGCGGCGCTGGCAGCCCCCCCGGCTAGATGCGGGGCAGGGTGCCCAGCGCTTTCACGGCTTCGACGCCTTGTGCGTCGAGCAAGTCCCCGAGGGCGCGCAGGTAGCGGAAGCTGTAGATGCCCGAGTCGTGCCCATCACCCCAGGTGAGGCCGAGAGCGTAGTTACCGACTTGCTCCAGATTGCGCAGAACCGTATTCCCGCCCTCTTGGAATTGAATGATGCCGGAATGGCCCTGGCAACCCGCGCAGGGGCAGTAACCCCGCAGAACTTCGTGGGAAAGCTTGGAACGATGGCCGTCGGCCCAAGAGATTTCGAGGTCCTGAGCGCCGTGAGGTGCCTTGACTCCGGTGGGGCGAGTGCGCGGCAAGTCGGTCATAGATGGCCGCGGAACTAGCAGAAGTCGGCCAGAGATGCTTGCAATCTCGGAAAAGGTCTGCCATATCCCCCGTCCCTTGGCGAATCCCACAGAATCCGTTCAGTGCAAACCGCTCGAAGTCCAAGTCGGCGACAAGGGCATCGAGCGTGCCATCAAGCATCTCAAGCGCAAGATGGCGGGTGAAGGCATTTTGCGGGAGCTGAAGCGCCGGCGCCACTACATGAAGCCGTCGGTCAAGAAGCGCAAGAAGATGAGCGAGGCCGCTCGTCGTCGCCGCAAGCGTCTGAAGACGGACGAGCTGCCGCGCACCATGGCGTGAGCCGCCGCGGGATAAAACCCGCGTTTGTTGGCCGAGCCCTCTGAAGCTGAATAGTTTCAGGGGGCTCATGTACATTTCGGGCCCGGTTCGCGGCATCGCGGACCTCCAAGAACGCCGTTCAGGGTTGCCGCGCTCCGCAGCGCGCGAACCCGCCCCGGCGCCCCCGGTTGCGGCGAAAGCTGCTCCGCCGGTGCGCTTGCGCTTCGTGCTCTTGGTCGGGCTTTTGGTGTGGGGAGCCTTTTCGCTCTACCCGCGCTTGCAGGCCGCGTTTCGCTTGCACGACGTCACGGTAGCGACCGCGGACTACGGCCTTTGCATGGCGGGTCCCACCGGGCCCACGTTGATCCGCGATCGCGACGCGGAGTTTCGGAAGCTGGTGCGTCGCCGCCTGATCGCCTCCGGGCCGACCGACCACCCCTTTCAGCGCTGCGCCAAGCTCGCCCGCACCGTGACCGGAGACATCGAGCGCGAGCGCCTGCACTCGTTGCGAGCCGCCGATTTTCGGGAGTACGGCGGACGCGGCCCATCGCTGGCCGAGCTTGGCGTCTCCGCAGGTCCTCTGGCGCAGCTGTTTCACGATGCGTGGCCCTTCGCGCGCGGCGGCTACACCCAGCTGATCAAGCCGTCGCTCGGCGCGGCGGAGTCCGCGCACGTCCCGACCCCGGCGCGACCGGCGCTCGGCCGAGGCTTGCCGGCGCGCGGCGGCGTTTACCGCAACGTTTGGCGCGAGGGCTCGAGCTTCGGGGTTGCGCTCGGCGCGGGCTCGGACACCGCGCTGTTCGTCACCGCGGATCGCGGCCTGAGCTTTCGTGCGCTCGCCCAGCGCGGCGACGCCATGGAGCAGCACGCGGAGCGGTGCGCGAGCCAAGACGGGCGCAAAGTCTACCGCTTCACGCCGCGGGAGGACGGCGGCGCGCTGCAAGTGCTGTTCAGCCTCGAGGGCGCGCAGGCGACCCTGAGCGAGCTCGCAACGACCAGCGAGCGCGTGCTCGGCACCGGCTGCGACGAACGCAGCTTGGTAGCGCTGACGAGCGATCGCCAGGGGCTGCACCTTCGGCTGTGCCCGTTCGGAGGTCGCTGTGGCGAGCTGCCCTTGCCGAAAGGCTTGGAGCTAGCGGCGCCGGCGGGAGTGGACGTGGCGAAGGTGAAGGGCACGTTGGTGGTGAGCGCGGTGACGGACGGCGTGGTCCGCGTGATCTCGAGCCGTGACGAGGGCCGGACGTTCACGCCCGCCGTCGTGGCCTTCGACGCCGCCGAGTACCCGGACCTCGCCGCGCAGCGAAGGCCGCCGTTTCGGCTGCTGGCGCTCGGCGAACGACTGCTCGTCTACACCGGCGGAGCCAAGAGCGCCGAAGCGTACCCGGTGCTCGCGTCCGACGATCAGGGCGTGAGCTTCCGGACTCCCTGAGGAGCGCGCCGGGCGGGGCGCGCGGCGCGCGAGAGTGAGCGCCGGGCCCAGTCGGGCGAGGACTTTCCTGCCAGCACCGCGTCGGTGTCGCTCGCTAGCCAAGACAGCGCGGCGACGGTGACCTCCGCTTCGCGCAGGTGCGCTTCGTCACCCCTGAGGGTAGCGTCTGCCAGCAGCGCGCGCCAAACCGAGAGCGCCGCGGACCAGAGCCGCCCCTCGACGTACCAGCCGCCCAGCACGCGGAGCCGCTCCGGCCGCGGGGACTGCGCCACGGACTCGGCCAAGTCCGCCATCGCCTCCGCCCGGCGCTGGGTGACGCTGCGCAGGAGCGCGCGGGCGTAGTAGGCGTCCGCGCTGCTGTCCGGTGAAGAGACGGCGTGCGAGTAGAGCAGCTCCGCCTCCTCGCGATCGCCCATGCGCTCGCGCAGCGCGCCAAGACGGAGCGCGGCGGCCCCGAGCGTGACGTCCGTGCGGACCGCTTCGTCGTAGCTCGTCAGGGCCTGGGCGATGTCGCCTCGCGCCTCCTGGGCGATGCCGCGCTCCAGCGCGCGCTGCGCGAGGTTTCGGACGAAAGACTCGTCCGCGAGGGCCGGGGACGCGACGAGTGAGAGCGCCACCACGAGCGCGGCGGCGGTGGCCGTGGCCGCGCGCCCGCGGGCCGCGTGTCGGACTTTCCACAGGCGCTGCACGAAGAGCGATGATAGCAGGGCTTCTGGGCCCTTGCCGCGGCGGCACGGCCATTGCTGACTGCCCGCCGTGAGCTCGCTTCATTGGGTGCGGTCGCGCGGTTTGATGCTGGTCGTCGCGACGCTGGGACTTTCGGCCGCTTGTATGGAGGCGGGGAGGGTTCGCCCGCAAGCCGGCGGCATGCTCGCGCTGGGCGACGAACGCTCGCGCGCCGAAGCGAAGGCGGGGCCGCTCCAGGTGGCGTTCGCGTCGCCTGAAGGTCCGGTGGGGGCCGTGACCGAGGTGAGCGTGGTGTTCGATCGCCCGGTGCAGGCCTTGGGAGTCGCAGGCGCGGGCCCGGCGCCCTTTCGCGTCACGCCGGAGGTGCCGGGCACCTTTCGCTGGGTCGGCTCGCGCGCGGCGGTGTTCACGCCTGCCCGGCGGCTGCCCTTCGCGACCCGCTTCGTCGTGGAGGTGCCGGCAGGGCTCGCGGCACTGGACGGCACTCGCCTGGCGGCGCCTCACCGCTTCGAGCTGGAGACGCGCCGGCCCTCGGTGGTGCAGAGCTACCCCTACGACGGCGAGCGCCGAGTCGGCCTCGCGCAGAAGGTGCGGCTCGAGCTGGACCAAGTGGTGCTACCGGAGGCCCTCTCGTCGGCTGCTTCGCTCCGGGTGGGCGGCAAGCGGCTGGGCTTCGACGTGACCAAGGACGACAAGGAGCCGCGCGTGCTGTGGCTGAAGCCCAAGCAACCCCTTCCGCCGCACAGCGCCATCTCCCTCGTCTTGAACGAGGCTTTGCGAGGCACGGAGGGGCCGCTGCCGTCCGGTCAAGAGCGCACGATCACGTTTCATACTTACGACCCGCTCGCGCTGGAGAGCATCAGCTGCGCGAAGGACGAAAATTCGGGGCGCTGCGAGGCGGATTCGTCGGTGTCACTCGTCTTCAACAACGGAGTCAAACCGCGCGACTTGTCGGGCAAGCTGCGCGTTACCCCGGACGCGGGCGCGCGGGTGGCCCGGAGCGAGGCGGAGGGGAGCTCGCCGACGACCTACGTCTCCCTGAGCGGGCGCTTCGAGCCCGGCCAGAGCTATCGAGTGCAGGTAGAGCCGGGGGTGACGGACGAGTTCGGGCAGCGCACGACGCGGGCTTTGACCGCGAGCTTCGCCTTCCGCGATCACCGGCCACGCGTCGACATCGGCGCGGTGGGGCGAAACTTCCTCGGCAAGCCGCTGTCGGTGCCGGTCGCGTCGCGCAACGTGCCGGCGTTCGATTTGCTCACCGCGGCGCTCTCTCCGCAAGATTTGCTGGCCTACCGCGAGGGCTCGCAGAAGAGCGAGCTCGGCTGGCTCGCCGCGCTCAAGGGAGTGAGCGTGCAGCGGGTGCGCTCGAGCGGCGCGAAAAATCAGATCGAGCGCCTCGCGGTGGAGGCCGCGCGCGTGCTGGGCAAGAGCGGGCACGGCGCGCTCGCGATTGGTGCGCGCTACACGGCCGAGGAGGGCGACTACGGCGTGCCCCCGCAAGTGAAGGTGCTGAACGTCTCGGACCTGGGGTTGAGCGCGAAGCTTTCGCGCTTTGGGTCGCTCGTGTGGGTGACCGATCGCACGACGAACGCGCCGGTGGCGTCCGCGCAGGTGGAGCTGGTGATGCCCGGCCGCCCGAGCAAGAGCTACACGACCGACTCGGACGGAGTGGCGCAAATTCCTGCTTCGGATTTTGCGCCCGACCTGACTCGTGAGAGCGCGGAGACGAAAGCTATCTTGATCGCGCGGCGCGGCGCGGACAGCGCCTTTGCGCCGGTGGACGAGCGCCTGGACGGCTGGCGGCTGGACGTGCCCACCGATTTTTCGGGTCGGCTCCGTCACTACGGCGTGCTCTTCACGGATCGCGGCATTTACCGGCCCGGCGACGCGGTCATGATCAAGGGCATCGTGCGGCGCGAAACCGAGCGCGGCAACGCGCTGCCCGGCGAGAAAGCGGTGACGCTGAGCCTGCGCTCACCCAGCGGCGAGGAGCTGTCGCGTCAGGACGTCATGCTGACCAGCTTCGGCACGCTCTCCGGCAAGCTGCAGGTACCGGGCGGCTCGGAGCTCGGGACGTACTACGCGACCCTGTCCGGGCTCGGCAGCGAGCGTTTCCTGGAGCAGACGTTCGAGGTGAGCGAGTACCGGCCGGTACAGCTCCAGGTGTCGGCCGGCGCCGAGCGACCGACTTACGTGCGCGGCGATGAAGCGGCGCTCGAAGTGAGAGCCGACTACCTGTTCGGCGCCGCCGCCGCTGGGCTCTCGACGAACCTGAGCGTTTCGCGCGAGCCGACGTGGTTTCAGGTGCCGGGCGCGGACGACTACAGCACCACCGCTCGCGTCTTCTACGACGAGCTCAGCGAGACCTCGCCGCCCGGCGAGCTGCGGCGCGAGACTCGCAATCTCGACGCGCAGGGGCGCGTCGCTTGGACCGAGAAGCTCGACTTGCCGGCTCAGCGCGGCACCGAGTTGCTGCGTATCGACGCGGAGGTGACCGACATTTCACGCCAGAGCGTCGGCCGCTCCGGGAGCGCGCTGGTGCACCCCGCGTCCTTCTACGTGGGCTTGAAGCTGGAGGGCTCCGGCTTCGTGGAGGCGAAGACGCCGGTGGCGCCGCGCGTGGTCGCGCTCGCGCCGGACGGCCGCCGGCTCGCGGGCAAGCGGGTCAGCGTGCAGCTGCTCGAGCGCCGCTACACCTACGCCCGGGAGGGCTCCGGCGACGACTACCGCGGGGTGAGCAAGGTGGTCGATCGCGAGCTCGCGCGCTGCGAGCTGACGACGGGCGCGGCTGACGTGTCGTGCCCGCTCACGGTGCCGGCGGCGGGCTACTACCTCCTCGTAGCGCGCTCCAAAGACGAGCGCGGTAACGCCGCGGAGGCTGCCGCCTCCGTTTACGCGGCCGGCGAGGGGGAACCGACCTGGCAGGATAGCGACCGGCGCAGCTTGAGCTTGGTGCTCGATCGCAAGAGCTACACGGTGGGCCAGCGCGCGCGCGTGATGATCAAGTCTCCCTACAAGGAGGCGGAAGCTCTCATCACGGTGGAGCGCTCGGGAGTTTACCGCTCGTTTCGGCGCGTGCTGCGCGGCACCGCCCCCAGCTTCGACATCCCGGTCACGGCCGACCTGCTCCCGAACGCGTTCGTCGGCGTGCACCTGCTGCCGCGCCGAACCGGCAAAGCGGCGCCGCTCGAGCCGGGCAGCTACCGCATCGGGTACGCAAACCTGCTGGTCGACGGCGAAGCGCGACGGCTGGCAGTGCGCGTCGCCCCCAACCGGGCCGATTATCGGCCCGGCGACACGGTGGACGTGAAGCTGGCGGTCAAGGACGCGAAAGGCGCGGCCGCGGCAAATACCGAGGTCACGCTGTACGCGGCCGACGAGGGGGTGCTCTCGCTCATCGATTACCGCACGCCGGACCCGCTGCAGGTCTTCTCGGGCGCGCGGCCGCTGCAAGTGGCGACCCTGGAGAGCCGCGACGCGGAGGGAAAGATCCTCCTCGAAGCGCTGGGCGGGCGAGACAAGGGGCGCGACGGCGGCGGCGGTGGTGAGGACGGCGCCCGGCGTGATTTTCGGCAAACTGCGTACTTCAACCCCCGCATCATCACGGACGCTCGGGGCGAGGCTCACGTGAGCTTCCGGTTGCCCGAGTCGCTCTCCACTTACCGATTGATGGCGGTGGCGGTCGGGTCCGACGATCGCTACGGCTTCACCCAGGAACGCGTCACGACCAGCAAGCCGCTGATGGCGCGGCCGGCGCTGCCTCGGTTCGTGCGCGCGGGCGACTCCTTCGAGGCCTCCGTGCTCGTCACGAAGAAACGGCTCGGCGCCGGCAAGGTGCGGGTGGTGGCGAAGCTCAGCGGCGTGGTCGCCAAGGGCTCGCTCGAGCGCGAGGTGGAAGTGCCGGAGAACGGCTCGGTGGAGGTGCGCTTTCCCGCCGAGGCTCCGCACCCGGGGCAAGCTCAGGCGCGCTTCGAAGTGACGGCCGGCGGCGAGCACGACGCGGTGACTCAGACGCTGCCCATCCTGCTACCCATGACGCCCGAGGCGACGGCGGTGTACGGGGAAACGAGCGACGCTCGCAGCGAAAAGCTCGGCGATCTCTCTTCGGTGCGGGGCGACGCGGGTGGGCTCTCCGTCTCCCTTTCTTCCACCGCGCTGGTCGGCCTGGACCAAACCGCGCTGGACTTGATCGAGTACCCGTATGCGTGCACCGAGCAGCTCTCGAGCCGCTTGCTCCCGCTCGTGGCGCTCGGTGACTTGGCCCAGGCGCTCGGGTTCCCGCTGCCGGCGGACGCCAAGCGTCGTGCCGAGGCGGCGGTGGGTGAGATCCTCGCCCGCCAGCAGGGAGACGGTGGCTTCGCGATGTGGCCGGAGTCCGGCCAGTCGTCGGTCTGGATTTCGCCGTACACGACCTTGGCCCTTTCGCGCGCAGCAAAGGCGGGGGTTGCGGTCTCCAAGCCGGCGCTGGAGCGCGCGCGACAGTACCTGCGCGGGGCGGTGCAAGAGGGGCTCGCGCGGCCCTGGCACCTGCCGGTCGCCGCCCTCGCGCTGGACGTTCAGGCAGAGCTGGGCGCCCCCGACGCGGGCGCCATCAACCAAGTGTTCGCGCGCCGCAAGGAGCTTCCGCTGTTCGGTCGCGCGCTGCTCTTGCACGCAGCCGTGCGCGCCAAGCTGGGCTCGGACGTCGTCTCCGAGCTCACGCGCGACCTGGAGAGCCAGCTGCACGTCAACGGGGACCGAGCCCTCGTCCAAGACGATGGCGACGATCACTATTCGGCTTGGCTTGACTCCGGCGCGCGCACGCAAGCGATGGTGCTGCGCGCCTTGGCTGCTCGGGGCAAGCATCCCCTGCTCAGCGAGCTGGCGCGCGGGCTGATGGGGTCGCGCAAGAACGGCAAGTTCAGAACGACGCAGGAGGGCGCGTGGGCGCTGCTCGCGCTCGACGACTACCGGCGCGTGGCCGAGCCGGAGCCGCCACGCTTCAGCGCTGCGATTTCACTCGGCGGCGAGCGGCTCGGCGGCGCCGCCTTCCAGGCCTCGCCGCCCCTCACGCAGCGAATCGAGGTTCCGCTCGCCAAGCTGCTCGGTCGACCGAGCGAGGCGCTCGTCTTCGAGAAGACCGGCTCGGGCAAGCTGTTTTACGAGGCTCGCCTGCGGTACGTGCGCCGCGAGCTGCCCCGGCAGCCGCTGGACTCGGGCTTTTACGTAGAGAAGAGTCTGCACGCAGTGAGCGCAGAGGCGCTGGGCAAGGGCGGCATCGGCGCCCCCGCCGGCGTCGCGTCCCAGCTCGCAGCAGGCGCGCTGGTGCTGGTGGATCTGACCTTGGTGACGCCAGCCGCGCGGCAGTACGTCGTCATCGACGACGCGCTGCCGGCCGGGCTCGAAGCCATCGACCCCAAGCTCATGACCACCGCGGGCTGGCTGCGCGACGCGGGTGACGGCGGCGGAGGGGAGGCCGCTGAGGTCCGGGCGCCGTACGAGCGCAGTGAGGTGCGCGACGACCGCGTGCTGTTCTTCGCCGATAGCTTACCGGCGGGGCTCTGGCACTACCGCTACTTGGCGCGGGCCACGACCCTCGGGCGCTTCGTGCTACCCCCGACGCGCGTCGAGGAGATGTACGAGCCGGAGGTGTTTGGCCGCACCGGCGCGGCGGAGGTCACGGTCCGTTGAAACGCGCCGCGCACCTCGCGCTCGCCGCGCTCACCTTGCTGCTGCTGCCGTGGGCGGCGCTCGTGGTCGCGGCTTGCTCCTTGCCGCTACCTGACGCGCTCTCGGCGGAGCGGGCGCGAACCCAAGTGCTGGTGCTGGACCGAGACGGGCGCCTGCTCCGTGAAGTAGCGGTCGGGAGCGGCGCCGCTGAAAGCCCCGTCTCCCTCGACGAAGTCTCGCCGTGGGTGGTGCCGGCGCTGCTCGCCGCGGAGGATGGTCGCTTCTTCCAGCACCCCGGCGTCGACCCGCTCTCGCTCACGCGCGCGCTCGCGCAGATGGCCGTCGAACGGCGCGTCGTGAGCGGCGCGAGCACCCTGACGCAGCAACTGGCGCGCACGCTGGTGCCGCGGCCGCGCAGCGTTCTCGGCAAGCTGCGCGAGATGGCGCTCGCGCTACGCATCGAGGCGTCTCTTCCCAAGCGCCGCATCTTGGAGGAGTACCTGAGCCGCGTGGAGTTCGGGCCCGGGCTCGTGGGCATCCAGGCGGCCAGCCGCAGCTATTTCGGTAAGCCTGCCGCCGAGCTGGACTTATCCGAGGCGGCGGCCCTGGTCTCGATGCCGCGCGGACCGAGCCTGTACGATCCGCGGCGCCGGCCTCAGCTGCTCGAGCGGCGCCGGCTCCGCGTGCTGTCTCGGCTGGAGGCCCTGAGCCTCGCTTCATCGGCGGAGATCGCGCGGGCGGAGCTCACGCCGATGCGCTTCGCTCGCTCCACGCACGTCAGCGGCGCCGAGCACTTGAGCTTCGCTCTAGCCGCGCGCCATGCGGGCAGCGGCCGGGAGCGGACCCGGGCCCTTCGAACGACGCTCGACGCCGCGCTCCAGAAAGAAGCCGAGCGGATCGCCGAGGCGACGCTCCCATCCCTCGAGAGGCACGGCGGAGACGCGATCTCACTGGTCGCGCTCGACAACGAGAGCGGTGAGGTGCTGGCTTACGTCGGCTCGCCCTCTTACTTCGACGTGGAGCGCCGGGGCGCTAACGACGGCGTGGTCGCGCGGCGTCAGCCCGGCTCTGCGCTCAAGCCGTTCGTCTACGCGACTGCGATGGCCGAGCTCGGCTACGGTGCCGCGACGCTGCTGCCCGATCTGCCGCAGGACTTCGCCATGCCCGGCGGCAGCTTCGCGCCGCGCAACTACGATCAGCGCTTCCGCGGGCCGGTGCTGCTGCGTCAGGCGCTCGGCAGCTCCCTCAATCTACCGGCAGTGGAGGTGGCGTCGCGCGTCGGCCCTCAGCGACTGCTGGAGATGCTCCGGCGTTTCGGCTTCGAGTCCCTGGAGCGAGAAGCGGAGCACTACGGCGTCGGCCTCGCGCTGGGCGACGGTGAGGTGACGTTGCTGGAGCTGACGAGCGCGTATGCGGCGCTGGCACGCGGCGGCGAGCTGCTCGCTCCTCGGCTCGTGCTGTCCCGAGAGGGAGCGACCGGCGCGGTGTCTCGCTTTCCCGAATCCTCGCCTCGCCGCGTGCTGCGGCCGGAGCTCGCCGCGCTCCTCGGCGACATCCTCTCGGACGACGCCGCGCGCGCCGCCGGCTTTGGCCGCGACTCCGTGCTCAACCTGCCGTTTCCGGTCGCGGCCAAGACCGGTACCTCCAAGGGGTACCGCGACAACTGGGCGGTTGGTTACACCCGTGAGGTGACGGTCGGGGTGTGGGTCGGAAACTTCGACGGCTCGCCGCTCCGCGACGCCAGCGGCATCACCGCGGCGGGACCGGCCTTTCACGACTTGATGCTCGGGGCGATGCGCGGCCGCACGCCAGAGCCGCTGTTCGACGCCAGCTTGCTCTCGGAGGCAGAGGTCTGCAGCGTGAGCGGGAGCCTGCCCGGCCCTGCGTGCGAGCACCGCCGCCGAGAGCGCTTCGCGCGCGGGCACGAGCCGACGACGACCTGCGAGCTGCACGTCCGCGTCCATGTCGACCAGGAAGGGCGGGAGCAGGACGCGCGCTGCGGCGGCGCCGAGCAGGTGCGGGAGCGCTACCCAGTCGAGTACCGCGCCTGGGCGGAGCGCGCGGGACGACCGGTCGTGGGCCGCTCGCGCTCCCCGAGCTGCCCGCCGGCTTCGGAGACCGCGGAGTCGCGCGTCACCTTCCCCCGAGACGGGCAGCGCTTCGCGCTCGATGCAGACGGCCCCGCGCGCCAGGAGATCGTCCTCAGCGCCGCCTCCAGCGCCGCCCGGCTGCGGTTCGTCATCGACGGCAAGCCAACCGCGGAGCTGACGCCCCCGTTTCGCCTGCCGTGGCCGCTCGCGCCCGGGTCGCACCGGGTGGCGGTCGAGGCGCTCGGGGCGCGGAGCGAGAGCGTCGCCTTCGAGGTGGCGGGGCCGTGAGCCTTCAGGTGATACCGAGCCGCGCGCGCGCTTCGGCGTAGGCCTCGGACACGCTGAACACCGCGAGGTCGCGCGCTTCGGGGTTTCGGATCACCCACTTCACGCGCTCGGGGCCGCTCGGCGGTCCCGTGAGCTGCCCGGCGCTCAGGGCCAGGCCGCGCAGCGCCGCGTTGGGTGAGCCGACTGCGAGCAAGCCGGTGCGATCGCCCCATTGGTGAATCGCGGTGCCGAGCTGGCTCACGCGGCTGCCGAGGCTACCGATGACCTCCAGCGCCAAGACGGGAACGTCGTCGTCCAGCCGGCTCCTCAGGGCTTGCTCGATGCGGGTGCGGGCGTCGCTGAGCTTCTTCGAGTCCACCCCCTGAGGCACCCAGTTGTTGGCAAACACCGACAAGAACGCGCTCATCACGGCCGGAAGCTCGATCGGCGGGGTCCGGGAAAGCGCAGCCGCTCGGCCCTGGAGGATCTTGAGGCTGCGCATCAAGAGGAAGAAGCGCGCGGCGTCGTCCGGGTGATCCAGGAGCGCCTGACCGAAGACGATCACGGGCGGATTGGCGCTCGCCGGCAAGCACACGGGTCCGAGCGCCGGGGAGGCGAAGACCTCCAAGCCCCGAAGCCCGAAGGACTGAGCAACGTTCTGCACGAAGGCGACGAACGCCTGCGATGCCACCGGCAGCGGCGCGGCCCGTAGCGCCCGCAAATCCACCGGGTACGCCGCGTCCAACAGGTCGCCCGCCTTCTTGAGCAAAGCGCGCAGGGCGGGGGTGATGAGATCCGGAGAGAGCTGGTCGTCCAGGCGCACGTCGCCCGCAGCCTGGCCGGTGGCTTGGACGGGCATGTCCTCGCCCGAGAGGGACATCAGCGTCGCGGTCGCGAGCCCGGCGGCGTCGTGCGCGCCGCGCAGCTCGGCGACGGCCGCGAGCATTTCGAACAGTGCCGGATCGAAGCGGCCGGTGGCGAGCGCGCGCCGGGCGTCCGTCGCGGCGCGATCGAGGAGCACGGTGGCGGCGCGCTGCTCGCCGGCGCGCTGGTGCATCTCTACCAACGCGCGCAGCACCGCGTGGTCCAGCGGCGATTCCTTGCGCGCTTTGTCCAGCAAAGCCTCGGCCTTCTTGCGGTCTCCGCCGAGCTGCTCGATGACCAGCGCCAGGTCCAGGGTGCGCGCTCGCCGGGCCTCGGGGGTGGTGGCGCGGCCCAAAACTTCGGTCGCAAGCTCGATCGCCTTTTCCGGCATGCCGCGGCGCCCGAGGGCCTGGATGAGTCGAGAGATGGCGTCCTGATCGTCGGGCTCGCGCTTGAGCACCTCGCGGTAGGCGAGCTCGGAGCGCTCCGGGTTCGGAAGCGAAGTGTCGTACAGCTCGCCGAGGCGGCGATAGATCTGAGCTTGGCGAGCCGGCTCCGGCAAGTGACGCACCAGCCGGATGAAGGCCTGCTCGGCCGCGTTCCAATCGCCCTCTTCCACGCACAGCTCGGCGAAGGTGGAGAGCGCCCACACGTGGTCGGGGTTCGCGTCGAGAGCGGCGGCCAACGCGGCCTTGGCCTGGGCGCGCTCGCCCACGTCCGCGAGCGCGCGGCCGCGCGTCACTTCGAGCGCCACTCGCTCTTCCGGGTCCGTCGTGCGCGACAACCGCCGCTCGAGCAAGGCCGCGAGCTTCTCGCGTTCGTTGCCGGAGACGTAGAGCGCCTGGAGGCGCACCACCGCGTCCTCGTTGCCGATGTCCAGGCCCACCGCGCTCTCTAGCGCGGCCCGAGCTCGCTCCGCGTCGCCGCCCTTGTCCAGCCACAACACGGCGGCTTGGTGCCAGGCGCTGACCTTGTGCGCGTCCACCGCGCTGGCCTCGGCCAGGGCCTCGAGGGCGCGTGCGGCGGCGCGGAAGTCGCCGCGCGCTTCGAGCACCTCGGCCAGGGTCGTGAGCACCACCTGGTGATCCGGCACGAGCGCGAGCGCTCGCTCCAGCAGGAGCTGAGCCTGCTCCATCTGCTCCAAGCGCGCGGCCGCTTCCGCTCCGCGGAGGAGCAACGTTGCCTGGTCGGCGGCGCGCTCCACTCCGGTGAGCAGCTGTTGCGTGACCGCGAGGGTGGTCGCAGAGTCGTCGGCGGCGCGGGCTTGCGCTTCCAGCATGCGCAGCGCCCAGAGGCGCGGCGGCTTCTGCTCGAGCGCGCCCTGCACCAGCGGCAGGACGCTGCCCCAAGCGCCGCTGCGGACCCGGATCCGCGCGGCCAGGCGGGCGTGCGCGTCGGCCTCGCCGCCGGTGGTGATCGAGGCGAGGCGGGCGGCGATCGGCTCCAGCTCGTCCAGCCGATTCGAGCCGATGTACTGGTGCTCCACCCGGCGCAGCGCGGGCAGGTGCTCCGGCGACCGCTCCAAGATCGCGGTGTGCCACAGCAGCGCGCTCGAATGGTCTCCCCGAGCTCGGTCCAGCTTTTCGAGCCGTTCGTACAGCTCACGAAGCTCGGCCGCCTCCTCCGTGCCGCGCACCTGGGCGAGCAGGCCTTCGGAGAGGCGCGCCGCCGCCGGCGTTCCGAGGGTGCTCTCTTCGCTCAGCACGCGCAGCAGCTCGCTCGCGCCGAGCTGCGCGGCGGCGTGCGCGGCGCGGGCGGTGCCCTCTGCGTTGCCGGCGCGGCGGTGCTCGAGCGCCGCCTGCGACAGCAGCTCCCGCTTGGTGGCGTCACTGGCGTGCTCCGCGACCTGCTCGCGCCACGCCGCCCGGTCCTCGTCGCTGCTCACCGCGAGGCGCTCGTGCAGCTCACGAAGCGCGATGTCGGTCGGGCGCGCCATGATCGCGTCACCCAGTAGCCCCGCCGCCAGCGCGGCGTCTTGCTCGGCGACGAGCAGCGCCTCGCGCACCAGATCGAGCGCGGTCTCCACGCCGTCGCCGCTCTCTTGCCGGCGCGCCCGGAGCCATCCGAGCAGCTTTTCTCCGTCACCGCGGGCGCGCGCTTGCTGCTCGCCGAGTCGGTGGATGAGCGAGAGCGCCGGCAGTGCCTCTGCGGCTTTGCGCAGCAGCTCGTCGTAACGCTCGGCGTCCTCCGGGCCGAGCCGGAGCGCTGCTTCCAGCAGGTAAAGCGCGGATTGGGTGACGTCACCGCTCGCCTCCGCGGCGCTCGTCAGCAGGCGGAGCGCGCCATCGCGATCGGCGTCCGCGATGAGCGCACGCAAGGCGAGCGGCGACGCGCGGTCCGCCTCGCTCTCGGCCTGGTAGCGCCGAAGCGCCCCTTCACGGTTGCCGGTCAGCTCCTCGATCAAGGCGCTCGCGCTGCTCTCGTCGCGCGCTCGCGAGGAGTCGCCCTCCGCCAGCGAGGCGACCGCGCGCAGCAAGGCGGGGGCCTGTTTGTCGCTCATCGCGAAGCGCAGCTCCAGCGCACCGCTCAGCGGGTGGTCCGGATTCGCGTCCGCAAAGCGCTGCTCGGGCGCGCGGAGCTGGGCGAGGGCAGCGGTACCTTCCGCGCCGGGCGGCGGCGCGAAAGCGAGACCCAGCCCCTGCGCGGTGCGCGCGGCGGGGGTTCCGCTGAGGGATTCGGTGGGGGGCTGGTGGGAGAGCGCGGCGTGGAGCGCGCTGCCGAGCGGCCGTACCTCGGTGCTGCTCATGAGCTCGCTCGCGAGCGGCCCGAGGGTCTCCAGACCTTCGCCGCTGAGCGCGCCCAGCACGGCCCGATCCAGCGCACGGAAAGCGTCGTTCTCGCCTTCCTTGGCCGCGGCAATGCCCTCCTGGCTGCCTTGCTCGAGAGCGCGCGCCGAGAGCGCCCGGCGCGCCTGAGAGTCCGACGCACCGCCGAGCAGGCGCTCCAGCCAGCTCATCGCCTCGCCGCGGGTCTTGCGCTCGTGCGCAGCGAGAGAAGCCGCGAGCCACAGGGCCGCCGGACCGATGCCTTCTACCTCCGCGAGCCGCGCGACGAGCGCGGCGGTGGCGCCGCGGTCCGAGCCGGTGAAGGCTCGGCGTGCTTGTTCGAGGGCCAAGCTGGGGCTGACGGTGCTGACGGGCGCTCCGGCGGGAGGTTGAGCGCCGCGAAGGCGTGAGCTCTCCTCCGTGGCTTGGACCAGCTCGGTCAGCGCCACCGAATCGGGCCAGCGCATCCGCGCCGGGCCAGGGCCTTTGCCGAGCAGCTCGACGAGCTTGCCCACGTGAGCGCGCGGGTCGTCCATGCTGGCGCGCAAGGCGAGCTCGAGCTTCTTCCTGCCCGTGTCGACGTCCTTGAGCGCGATGCGATGGACCTCCGCGTTCAAGTACGCGGCGTGCACGCGCGCCTCTGGCGTGGGCGCGCCGCGCGTCTCGAGATCCAGCGCGGTCGCGACCGCTTTCCAATCCTGCTCTACGGCGGCGAGCGCCCGCAGCTGGCGCGCCACGAGCGGCACCGAGCGAGCCATGGAGCTTGCTTCGGTCGCCACCTCTCGCGCGCGTGAAGTGTCGCCCACCAGCGCCCAAATTTCGCTGGCGACGAGCAGCGCGCGCGCCTTGGCGATGGGGTCGCCGGCGGCGTGCGCTTCCGCTTCCAGCCACTCGGCGCGCTCGGTCCAGCGGTCGGCGTCGAGGGCCAAGTGCGCGGCCGCCGGGCGCTCGTCTGGCCACAAGGAGGTCGAGCCGTGCGTGTCCGGAGGAGGCGGAGTGTAGGAGAGGGGCGGCTGCGAAGGCGCGCTCGGGAGCGCTTCGCTCAGGTCTGCGTCGGCCAGCGCCTCCAGCTCGGCCTCGCTCAGCTCGTCGCTCCCCGCGACGGAGAGGTCCGCGTCGTTGCCGCCTGCGAGCAGCTCGTCGATGCTGTCCTGCGGCTCCTCGAAGCTGAGCTCGCTCAGAGTCTCGACCGCGGCGATGCTGGAGCTCGGGAGGTTCTCGACGATGCCCGCTTCGTCGAGCGAAAGCTCTTCGATCTCGTACGCGCTCGTCTGAATGTGCGCTTCCTGCACCCCCGCCGGCGGCCGCGTGGTCGTCGCGTTCGGCGAGGCTTGAGCATTGCGCTCCAAGAAGCCATCGATGTCGTGCAGCGTCGGCAACGACTGCACGCGCGTGACCTCGTCGTCTTCGCCGAACGGGAGCTCGCGTTTGCTCACCGGCTTGGCGGCGTGGGTTGCGGCCGGTAGGCCTTGAGTCGGCGGCGCGGCTTGGCCGCCTTGGCTCGGTGTCGGCGCGCGCGACGAACCCGGGCGCGGCGCGATCGAGGCGCCGCCTGGCCGCGGCACGCCAGTGCCGGGCCGCGGCGGAGAAAAGGCCGGCGGTGGCGGCAACGCCGGAATGGCGGGGGCGGCGGCGGCCGCAGGGGGCGGCGGCACGACCTCGGCCGCTTTGCGCTGGCTGGCCTGGTCCGCCAAGCGCTGCAGCTCGAGCGCGGTCGCGGCGTCTAGGTTACCGACCCAGGTCGGCTCGTCGTCGGGGAACTCGCGGGAGGTCGGCGCGTGCAGGACTCGACCCGCCGACGGCGGCGGCTCACTAGCTTTGGCTGGACCAGGGCGCCCCGTCTCGGGCTTCGCGAGGGGAGGGGGAGCGTCCGAAAGCAAGGAATCCAGGAGGGCGTCGGCCTCGAAGTCCAGATCGTCGCCCAGCTCTTGACCGATGCTGCTCGGGCTTCCGCTGCGGCCAGTTCGGCGCGCGGGCTTGTCGTCGTCCGTGTCGCTCATCGCACTCCCATCCCGAGCTGCTCGCGCAGGTCCAAATACCCCGGGGAGAGCACGAACGAGAGCAAGCGTTCGGCTCGCGCTCGCTCGTCACGCCCCTCGCCGATCGGGGCTCGCGCTCTCCCGCCCAGCACCCATGACACGTCACCAGCAGCGATCGCCGCCATGCGATCCAAGCTAGAGGTCGCGGCGCGGACCCAGCTCAGCAAATCAGGCGCGTCGTTCGCCACCGCGCGAGCGAGCTCCGGAAGCAGCTTGCGCACGCGGCGCGGCAGCTCTTTCCCGAGCTGGCGCTGGAAGTCCCCGAGCATCGCGAACGCGGGAGACGGGAGCTCTACCTCGCCGAGCCGGCACGCGGCGACGATGAGCGCGGCGACGTTGTCCGGCTCCTGGTGGGCGAGGACGGTCGTCCCGCGCCTGAGGGCGTAAAGCTCGCGCGCGACCGCTTGGCGGTGGATGGGCGAGAGGGGCGCCGTGACGCTGCTGCCGAGCACGATCGCCGGCGTTTCGAGCGGGATGGCTCGCACCGCGCCGGGGTCGCTACCGCCGACGTACAGCTCGAAATCGCCCACCCCGAGCGCCCCCGCCCAGGCCGCGATTTCACTGCGGATGGGCAGCCCCGAGCGCGCCTCCACGCGCTCCTTCTTCGTTACGCCGAAGGCTTGCAGGCTGGGTCCCAGCGCTTCCGTGATGGTGGTCGCCATCACGCGCATCAGCTCCGCGACCGCGCCGTGATCGTCGGGGTCCGCGAGGTGGGGGAGGGCCGCGTCTTCGATCGCGATCTTGGGCACGCTCGAGACCCTGCGATCCAAGTTGGCCAGCTCTTTGTCGATCTCCGCGCTGCCCCTGCCGACGGCGGAGAGCGCCCCGAGCGCGGCTTGCCGCTGCGGCATGTTGCCCAAATAACCAGCGACCTTCGCGAGCCAGGTGATCCGGTCCACATCCAGCGGGTCGTCGGTCAAACGCTGCACGAGCGCGGCCTGAGCGCGAGCCAGCAGGGGCCGGGCGCGGGCTTCTTCGATGGCTCCGCCGAGCAAGACGTCGAGCGCCTCGCCGTCGTCCGGCGACTCGGCGAGCAGCTTCTCCACCGCCGCGCGCGCGGCGGCGGGCTCGCGGCGCTTGTCCCGGTGGATCGCGAGCGACAGACGCGCCGCTTGCATGCGGCCGTCGCGGCTGTCCCTCTCGTTCATGAGCAGCTCGAGGACGTGCGTCGCTCGCTCGTAGGCGCCGGCCTTGGCCGCGACCTTCGCGTAGCGCTCGCGCACCGGCAGCGTAGAGAGCTTGGCTTCGTGCAGCGCGGTCAGCACGTCCAGCGCGCGCGCCGGGTCCTGCAGCTTGTTCTCGAACAGGTCCACGGCCGCGACGCCGCTCATCAGCCGCTGCTGGGTTGGGGCTTTCGGGTGCGCGGCCAGCTCCGCGAGGTGGCTCGCCGCCTCTTCGAAGCGGCCGAGCGTGATGTAAATCTCGCCGGAAAGCGCGAGCGCGCCGACGTGGTCCGGCTCCAGCATGCGCACGTTCTCCAGGGCTCCCAGCGCCCCCTCGCGATCGCCCTTGCCGCGCAGCACGCGAGCTCGCTCCCAAAACAGCTTGGCGATCTCGTCCGGATCCTCCGCGACGCCCAGCCGGCGCGTGATCAGGTCCAGAAGGCGGTCGTCGTCCTTGCGTTGCCGCACGATGCGAAAGAGGCGGTCGAACGCCGCGCCCTGCTTGATGTCGCGCTCCACGGCGCGGGACAACGCGAACTCCCCGCGCGACGGGTCGTTCAGCTCGTCGAGGAGGATGGTGGCCGCGTCCGCCCACAACCGGCCGCCCGCCTCGCCGTCGCTCACCGCGTCGCCGAGCGCCGCGCACGCTTCCGCGAGCGTGCTGCGGTCACCCGCGGCCTCCGCGGCCGCGCGCAGCCCCTCCCAGCCGGCAAGATCCTCCGGGTGCGCGTCGACGACGCGCCGAAACGACCCGAGCGCCTCCGCCACGTCGCCGTAGGCGAGCTGATTCATGCCAGCGAGCGCCATCGCCAAGGGCGCACTTTCGGCGCCGAGCAGCTCGCCCAAATCGAGCAGGGCGCTAGCGCGGCGCCGAGGGTCGCAGCCGGGGCTGGCAAGCTCCAGATTCGCCAGCCGCACGGAGGCGTCCGCCGATTCCGGCGGTGGGTCGAGCTCGGCCCCGGACAGCCAGCTCACCAGCTCCGAACCAGCGACGAGCGCGGCGGCGCTCGGCCCGTTCAGGCGACTCGCGAGCGTGCGGCGCGCGTGAACCTCAGCCTGCAGGTCCCCGGCGGCGGTGGCCGCCGCCAGCCATTCCAGCGCCGCGACCGGCGAGCCGTCCGCGGCCGCCCAAGCCGCCGCCGCTTCGGCCGGCTCCGCGCCGCTGTTCAGCGCGAGCACGAACAGCGCAGCGCCGCACGCCGCCGCGGCCGCCGTGCTGCGCTTCGACAGCTCTTTCAGCGCGTCCGCGCGGCGCTCCAAGTCCCGACCGGAGCTGCCCCACAGAGCGCGCCCGAGCACCAACGCGGACGCCAAGTCGTCCGGTGTGTCGTCCGCGACGACGGTCTCCAGCGCGTCCGCCGCGGCCGAGGCGTCGCCGTCTTTGCCCGCCTCCAAGCCGAAGCGCTCCAGCGCCGCGACCGCACGCTCGCGCGCGTCCGCGGAGTCCAGCACTTGGCGCCTCACGTCCAAGTCGTCCGGCTCGGTGGCGCGCCGGGTCAGCCGTGTCATCAGCTCCGCGGCCAGCGGCGCGCGCTCCTCGGCCCGCTCGAAGCTCGAAAGCGCGCTCTTGCGATCGCCCTCACGGAAGCGCAAGAGGCCGGATTCCAGCCACAGTGCCGCGCTCACGTCGCGCTCGTCGTCACCGAGGGCGGCGCCCGTGGCTTCCAGCACCGCGCACGCGCCCTTCACGTCGCCCGACTCGCGTAGCTCGCGAGACAGGGCGCGCGACACGACCAGATCGCTCGGCTCCGCGGCGTGAAGCTCGCGAAGGCGCGCGACATAGCCGGCGCTATCGCCCGCGGCGCGGGTGAGCGCCGCCGCCACCGTCACGAGCGCTCGAGCTCGCGGCTCGCTCTGTGGTCTCACCACCTCCGCCAGCTGCTCGAGGTGGGCGACGCCTTCGGTCAACAAGGCGGCCTCGCTCGCCTCCGCCCCCGCGATGAGCGGAGCGACCAGGGCCGTGAGCACGGTGCCGAGCCAGTGACCGTCCGGTAGCTTGGCGATGCTCTGGAATGCCGCGAGCGCTCCCGCGCGGTCGCCTCGTAGGGCGCGCATGCGGCCCAGCTCCAGCCACAGGCCGAGCGCCTCGCCCTCGTTCGCGCCCTGCGCGACCAAGCGGCGCGTCGCCTCCTCGTACCAGCTGCCGTCGTTGATGAGAGCGGCCAGCAGCCGGGCCAAACGCCCGACGAGCGCGAGCGGGGTGCCCGCGAGCCCGGCTTGCGACAGCGCCAGCTTGGCGCCCTGCGCGTCACCGACGGCGCGCGCGAACACCTCGGCGCTCATCAGGTAATGGCGCGCCTTGGCGTCGTCCGAGGGCAAGTGCTCGGCGGCCGCCTCGAGCGCCGCGGCCAAGGCCTGCGGGTCGCCCCCGCCGCCTAGAATGTCCAGGTAGAGCGCCCGCGCGGGGATGCTCTCTGGGTCCGCGGCGAGCGCCTGCTCGATAGCGCTGCGAGCACCCGCCGCGTCGCCTTCACCCGCGGCCGCTTCCGCGACCCTCAGGTGCAGCGACGCCGCCAGCTCGCCTCGAACGCCGCGCGCGAGCTCGCTCTTGGCCAGACGCGCCGCGGTCGCGATGTCGCCGCTCACCTCGGCCGCATGGAGGCGCGCTCGCACGAGCAGCGGCTCGCTCGGCAGGAGATCCAGAGCTTGGTCCAGCAGCGTGACCGCGCCCGGCAGATCGCCGCGCGTCCGCTTGCGGTCGGCGGCCAAGAGCCAGGCGTACGCGGCCTGGGCGGGGGTGCGCTTGTAGCTGGGAACACCGAGGTCGTCGGCGGCGCTCGCGTTGCCGAGCGCGAGCGCGATTGCGTCCGCCAGGGCCTCGAGCGCGCGCTCCTCCACGTCCGCCGCGCCGCTGGCATGGCCGTAGGCGGCGAGCGCTTCCAGCGCCTCGAAGGTGGCGCCGGCGCCGATGCCGACCGCTTCCTCGAGCGCCTGGCGGGCCGTCACCGTCTCCCCGCCGGAGGTGCGGAGCTCGCCGAGGTCGATGAGCAGCAGCTGCTTCCACAGCGGATCCTGCGCGAGCCGCGCCCGAGCGGCGAGAGCGCGATCGCGGAGGTCCGCGTCGCCGGTCTTGCCGGCCGAGAGCTCGAGCGCGAGCCAGAGCGACGCGTCGTCCGGCGACTCGTCGGCCGCGTTCTCGAGCAGCATGCGCGCGGCGCCGTCGTCCCCCTCGTGATCGCTCGCGAACGTCGCCTGATCCAGCAGGGCGCGAGCCCGCTCCTCGGGCGTCTCCGCCACTCGCGCCAGCCGCTCCAGCAGCTTGCCCAGGTTCTTGTAAGACTGGCGCCGCTCGATGATGGCGATCAGCCGCTCCAGCGGCTCGCGAAAGTCCGGGTCCGCGTTGACGGCGCCCAATTGGTCGCGCGCGCTGCCGGCTTCGTCGCCGAGGGCCTCGGAGAGCACCCCCAGCTCGTGGAGCAGGATGGCCTTGGTGGCCGCCCCCTCCGTGGCATCGTGCTCTGCTCGAAGGCGCTGAATGACCGAAGTCACCAGTGCCAAGTCCGACGGCGCAGGTTGCGCCTGAGGAGGCTTGCTCGTGCTCACCATGAATCCCGGGGGATCCTCGGGACTTTAGTCCCCCGAGCGCGAGCGTGTCACTCGTTACGACGCACGACCCAATAACCTTTGGGCGTATCGACCGGCTCCGGGTGAACTTTTCCTTTCTCGAGCGTGAAAAGGACGTACTCGATCGGGGGCTCGATCACGCCTCGCGGAACCCGGCCCGCGTCAGTCGTCGAGCCACGATCACCCTTGGCGACCGCTGCAGAAAAGTCCTTCGAGGCAAGCTCGATGGCGTCGATGGCGCGTTTCTTCGCCTCTTCTTTGGTGCGCGCGTCCGCCGGCGCTCCTTGTGCGCCACGGTAGGAGAACACCACGGCCCCGAAGCCGACGCGCGCCGGAGCGCTGGCCGGGAGCTCCGGAACCTTCCCACCGTCCGGAAAAGTCTCGAAGCCATCGGTCACGCCGGGCTCTGCGCTGCCCGCCGCATCGCCTTCTGCTTCGGGCTTGGCGGCCACGCTCGCGCTGGGGGCCGGGGTCGCGCTCGCGCTGGCGGCCGCGCTCGGCTTGGGCGCAGGGGTCGGCTCCGGCGTGCGTTTCGGGCGCAGCCCGAGCACGAGCGCCGCAGCAAGAGCTGCGACGGCGAGCAGGCCGACAGTGACGCTAGTGGTGCGCTGCATGTTTCTGGGGCCGGCGGTTAGCACGGTGGCGCCCCGCCGCGTAGATGAAGAAGCGGCGGGTCGATGACGTTTCGTTTTGGGCAGAGGTGCTGCTAGAACCTCTCTTCAAGGGTACATGTTCAAGGTCGAGTGCCCGGGCTGCAAGGCTCCCTATCAGGTGGACGAGCGCAGGATCCCCTCGAGCGGGCTCAAGATGCGCTGTCCGAAATGCGGGACCTCGTTCAAAGTGGACCCACCGTCGGACGCGCGCCGCACCGGTCCCAACGCGGTGTTCGGCGGCGTGCTCGGCGTGGGTGATTCCGCGCCGCCCCCTGCGGTTGCTCCGCCGGATCCGATGAAGGGCACCATGCTCGGCGTCGCGCCCGCGCGCTCGCACGCGCTCAAGGGCACCATGCTCGGCGTCGCGCCCGCGGCCGCAGCCGGGCTCGGGGCGCCTCAGGCACCCACTGCGGCTCCGCCGGCTGCGGCTCCGCCGGCTGCGGCTCCGCCGGCCGCGGCTCCGCGGCCTGCCGCTGCAGAGGCGCCCACGGCAGCGCCACCGGCGCGTCCCCCGGTGCCTGGGCGTCCGCCCATTCCGCGTCCCGGCGCTGCCCCGGTCGGGCCGGCTGCGGATTTGCCCGCAGTCGCCGCGCGCGGCCCTGCTGGCAGCATCGACCTACCCTCCGTTTCGCCGGCACGACCGAAGCCCGCCGCTGCGCCTGCGCCTGCGCCTGCGACCATTTCGTCGCTGCCGCCAATGGCACGCCCGGAGCTCGAGCTGGATCTGCCTGCCGTGGGCCGCGCCACTGGAGGCGGGGTCGAGCTGCCGTCGTTGCGCTCCACGGCGCCGAGCCCGATGCCGCCTCCTTCGTCCGCGCCGCCCCTCCAGATCGAGCTGGATCTGCCGGAGGTAGCGGGAGCCTCGGCGCCGCCCGCAGCGCCAGCTGGCTTCAGCGGCCTGCCAAGCGCCGCTCCGCAACGCGGCGGGATTGATTTGCCGTCCGTCTCGCGCAGCGAGCCGCACCTGCCCGCGGTGGCAGGAGCTTCATCGAGCGCGGGGCTCCCAGCGAGGCCGCCGCTGCCGCGCCAAACGACGGGCGCGATCGGCATCGAGCTCCCATCACCGCGTGGCGTCGCGGAGCCGCCTCGCTCCCCTTCGCACCTCGGCCTTCTGGACGTGGACTTGCCGCTCAGCGCGCCGGAGCTGCCCGCTTCGATCGAGCTCGAGCTGCCATCGCCCTCGAGGGGCGGCTCGTCCGCACACGGCGGCAACTTGCCTTCGCTCGGTGGCAACCTGCCCGCGGTAGGCGGCAACTTGCCCGCGGTCGGTGGCAACCTGCCTTCACTGGGCGGCAACTTGCCTTCGCTCGGCGGCAACTTGCCTTCGGCGAGTAGCGGCGGGCTGCCTTCGCTCGGTGCCGGTTTGCCGTCGCGCAGCTCGCCGGGCCTTCCCGCGCAACCAGCGACGCTTTCGCCCTCGACCTCCCCCAGCATTCCGCCCGCGCTCGGCGGCGCCTATCCGAGCAGCAGCGGGGCGTCGACTCCGGGCATGCGGGCGCCTGCGTTCGCCTCCAGTGAGCCGCCTGGATTCGCGGAAATAGAGCTACCTCCGAGTGAAAGCCTGCCCCCGCCGCAGCCCTTCGGCGGCGGCTTCGGCGAGGTCGATCTCCTCGGCAGCATCCCGGCGCCGCAAGGCGCGCCGCGCGGCGCCCTGGCGGAATTCGAGGCAGACCCGTTCGGAGAGGCCCCGCTCCCCGGCCCCATGTCGTCCGCAGCCGCACCCGCGGCGCCGGCTACCCGCAGCTTCGCGGCGGCGGAAGCGGCCGCGGCCGTGCAGCGGCAAACCGGCGGCGGGGGGACGGACTACGGCGAGGTGAGCCTGGACGGCGGCAGCTCCCTCGGCGGGGACGTAGCGCTGGACGCACCTGCGGGTCCGTCGGGGGCCGGCACCGCACGAGACGACGACATGGAGTTCGGCGCGGTGCCGCAAGAGGCGGCGCCCGGAGCCGCGGCCCCAGCTCGGGTCGGGGTGCCGACGAACGTCAAAGAGAGCTCTTCCAAGCCGAAGCGGCGCCTCGGCTTGCAGCTGTTGGTCGGCGCGTTCGTGCTCGGGCTCGGCGGAGCCGCGCTGGCGCTCGTCCCTGCAATCGGGCCCTTCGGCGCCTTCTTCGTGCTCGATCGCGTCAACGCGGGCGAGTACCACGCGCTCGTACTGTCCACCGCGAAGAGCGCGAACGCCGCCCTTGCCCAAGACACGTATCCGGCCGCGACGCGCGCGCAGCAAATCGTCGCGAGCGCGCAAGCGAGCTCGCGACGGGCGAAGGGCCTCGCGGCGCTCGCCGCGTACGTCGGCTTCACGTCGGAGCTCCGCTTCGGGGCGGACTCTGCCGTACACGCCCGCGCCAGCGTGCTCTTGGCCGAGCTCGCCGAAGAGACGGACGTAGACATGCTGGAGCTCGCCCGCGCCGCTCAAGCCGCCGCAGACGGCCAGATCGCCAAGTCACGCCAGCTGCTCGGGGCGGCGGAAGCGCACGGAAAGAGCGCGGAGAGCGCGCTGCTGCGCGCCGAGCTCGAGCTGCGAGCCAAGGACGCGAAGAGCGCGCTGGCGGCTTGGGAGGCAGCCAAGGCCTACGGCGAGACGCCGCGCTTCGGCTACGGGCTCGCGCGCGCCAAGTACGCCGCGGGTGACAGCGCGGGCGCCCTCAAGGACGCGGAGAACGTGCTCGCCAAGCACCCTCCGCACATCGGCGCGCGCGTGCTCGTGGCGCGGCTCTCCTCCGGCTCGCGCGAGAGCGAAGCGCGCGCGCTCACCTTGCTCGAGTCGGTGCTCAAGGACGCCCGCACCGCCAGCCCGGACGAGCTGGTCCAGGCTCACACCTTGCTCGGTAACGTGCACCTCGGGCGGTCGCGCATCTCGGCGGCAGAGGCCGCTTTCGGCGAGGCGCTCAAGATCAACCCCAAAGCGGCGCGAGCGCTGGTCGGCCTGGGTGACTCGCTCTACCGCGCCGGCCGCTACTCGGAGGCGGAGGCGCGCTTCAAAGCCGCGACGGAAGCAGAGCCGGACGACCTCATCGCCAAGGTGGGCGTTGCCAAGAGCAAGCTGGCGCTCGAGCGTGTGCAAGAGGCGAGCGCGCTCCTGAAAAAGCTCCGGGAGACGACGCCCACCTCGCCCGTGGTCGCGTATTGGTTCGGTCGCGTTCAAGAGGCGCTCGGCGCGCGGGACGTCGCGCAAGCCGCCTACCGAGAGGTGCTCAAGGTCGCTCCGGCGGACCCCGCTTCGGCGGACGTCTACATTGCGCTCGCCATGCTGCTCAACCAGGAGGGCCGCGCGGAGGATGCTCAAAAGACGCTGGATTCCGCGAAGCAGCTCATGCCCGCCGTCCCGGGCGTGTGGCGCGCGTTGGGCGACGTCGCTCAATCTCAAGGGCGCTACAAAGAAGCACTCGCCAACTTTCAGCGCGCAGCCGCGCTGGATCCGGAAGATCTGGGCGCGAAGTTCCGCATCGGCGCGGCGATGCGGCGCGACGGCCAGTTCGAAGACGCGGTGAAAGCTTTCGACGCGGTCGCCGCGATCGACAAGGACTACCCCGGTCTCGCGCTGGAGCGGGGCCTACTGTACGAAGCCTCCGGCCGTACGGAGGAGGCGCTCAAGCAGTACGAGGACGCGCTGGCCAAGGCGCCCACCGATCCCGACCTCATGCTCCGCGTCGGCTGCGGAAAGGCCGCCGCCAATCGCGCCGAGCAGGCGGAGGAGCTGCTGCGCAAAGTGCTCAGTCAACGCCCGAGCTCGGCGGAGACTCACCACTGCCTCGGTCGGGCGCTCCTCATGCAAGGCACCCGCCTGGCCGACGCGCTGCGGATGCTGGAGCGCGCGGTGGAGCTGGACCCGAACCGCGCCGAGTATTTCCTCTACGTCGGCTGGGCTGCCAACGAAGCCGGCAACGTCCCCAAGGCCGAAAAGTCGCTGGCTGAAGCGCTACGGCTCGATCAAGGCTTGGCCGACGCGTACTGGCAGCGCGGCGTGCTCCGCCAGCGCCAGGGCGCGGTGCGTGACGCCATCACCGACCTCACCAAGGCGCTCACGCTTCGACCCAGCCGCCATGAAGCGCACGCCTCGTTGGCCGACGCGTACTACGATCTCGGGCGAGAAGCAGAAGCCATGCGCGAATGGCAGCTCGCCATTCAGGCTCAGCCGGATAACGCCACCTGGCGCTTCCGTTACGGAAAGCTGCTCGCCGCCAACCGCCAGAACGAGGCCGCCATCGAGCAGCTCACGAAGGCGCTTGCGCTCATCGAGAGCGTCGAGCCGCCGCCCCGCTGGCGCTGGGAAGCGCACAAGGAGCTCGCCCGCTCGCTCGGTCAAAATCCGGAAGCCGCCAAGCACTGGGAGCAGTTCCTCCGTCTCGGCCCTCGCGACTCTCCCTACCGCGCTGAGGCGAAGGCCATGCTCGAAAAAGCTGGCCGGCCTTGGACCGGTGACTGAGCGCGCGCGCCGCGAGTCACCCAGAAGGGTAGGGCTGCCAGCTCCGCAGCCCACCCGGCAAAAGCTCACGTAGCGGCCCTCGGTCCAGTTCATCGCCAGTCGCTTCAATCAACGACGGGGCTACCCGACGAGCCGACAAAATGAAAACGCCGCGCAGCTGGGTGCCGCGCGGCGCTTTCGATTCGTGACGGTAGCCGTTAGCTCTTGGCGGGCTCGCCCACCGTGAACTCGTACGAGTACGTCGCGTCGCCCATGTGGCCGTCGTCCGGCGGCTGGAGCGTGAGCCCCGTGAGCGCGTTCGACACGCAGGCGCCCAGGTCGGCCGGGCCCTCCGTCTTGATATCCTTGAACACGCCCGTCTTGTGCTCGACGGTGAACTTGACGGTCACGGTACCCGCGGCGGTCTTGTTCGTCTTCAGGATGTTGTCGTAGCAGGCCTTCACGTCGGCGTTCTTGGTCTCCATCACCTTCGCGACGTCGTCGCGGTAGTGATCGGCGTCACGAACGGCGACGCTGCAACCGGTGATGGCAGCGAGCACAAACCCAATGAGTGCGAATGACTTGGTCATCTTGAGCTCCTCTGTGCCTTTCACGGTTTCGCAGAAGGCTTGGCCTTCTTCTCTTCGGCAGCCTTCTTGTCGGCAGCCGCTTTTTCCTCAGCCGCCTTCTTGTCGGCGGCAGCCTTGTCGGCAGCGGCCTTCTTGTCGGCAGCAGCCTTGTCGGCAGCGGCCTTCTTGTCGGCAGCAGCCTTGTCGGCAGCGGCCTTCTTGTCGGCGGCAGCCTTCTCCGCAGCCGCCTTCTTGTCGGCAGCAGCCTTCTCCGCAGCCGCCTTCTTGGCCGCGGCCGGGTCAGCCGCCGGTGCGGGCTCCGGCTCTTTTTCCTTCAAGGTCGTCTTCGTCTCGCCGATGACCTTTTCCTTGCCGGTCTTCGGGTCGATCTCGACCTTCTTCTTCGTCACGTCCTGCTCGACGATGTTGAACTCGACGCGGCGGTTCTTCTCGCGGCCCTCTTCCGTCGCGTTGTCCGCGATGGGCTTGGTGATGCCGAAGCCCTTGGCGGTCAGTCGCTTCGCGTCGATCCCGTGATCCACGCAGTACTTCATGACCGACTTGGCGCGCTCGTCCGAGAGCGTGAGGTTGCGCTTCGCGTCGCCTTCGGCGCTGGCGTGGCCCTCGATCGCGATCTTCTTGATGTGCTCGTTGTCCTTGATGACCTTGACGATGTCATCCAGGAGCGAGAACGACTGCGGCAAGATGACCGACTTGTTGTTCTCGAACTGAATCTTCTCTTTGAATTCGATCTTGTTGTCACGCACCTCGACGCGCGCCGGCGGGGGCGGCGGCTCCTCCACCTTCGGCGGCGGGGGCGGCGGAGGCGGCAGCGCGGGCGGCGTGCCGACGACAGCGAATGCGCTGGTTCCCTGGAACGCGAGCGGGCCTCCCCCGCACGCGGAAAGGGCGAGCGCGCTCGTAAGCAAGGCAGTTAGTGTAATGAACTTCGGACCCGTGCGAAAATCCTGCATCGGTCTCTCCCCTGGTGACAGAGCACCAGCGTGTGGGGTGATCCCCATAGGCGGACACTTGTGTCATCCCTCGTCGCCTCGCGTCAAGAGCCGCTGGGCCGCACTCCGTCTCCGGCACCACCGACTCCCTGGCCGACGCGTGGTCGGAAGTCGTACGAAACTCTGGCGGGCCGCGCAGACGAAACCGACCCCCCGCTTATTCAAGTGAAGCCGGCCGGATCGAGCCCGAACGTTCGCCCCTCGGCGCCGACGGCCCGGGCCCCCGCACCCGCGTCGCTCGGCGCGATGATCATAATCGTCTAGACACAAAAGGCTACCCGCCTCCGACCGCCGGCCTGGCGCCCGCGTTTTCGCCGCGGTATTGAAGCTAGTCATGCAAACGCTGCTCGCTGTTCGGCACGTCCACTTCGAGCACCTGGGCGCGCTCGAGCCCGTGTTCGCCGCTGCTGGCTATACGGTGCGTTACTTGGAGGCGCCGACCACGCGCTTTTCGGAGCAGGAGCCGGCGGACCTGCTGGTGCTGCTCGGCGGACCACTCTCGGTCAACGACGAACAGGACTACCCGTTCCTGAAAGAGGAGCTCGCGTTCGTGCGTGCCCACCTCCGCGCCGAGCGACCCGTGCTCGGCTTGTGCCTGGGCGCTCAGCTCATGGCTCGCTCGCTCGGCAGCCGCGTTCGACCCATGGGGCACCGGGAGATTGGCTGGGGCCCGCTCACGCCGACGGACGCGGGGAAGCGCCACGCGCTTCGCCACCTGCTGTCTCCCGACCTTCCGGTGCTGCACTTTCACGGGGAGACCTACGAGCTACCCGCGGAGGCGGAGCTCTTGGCCAGCACGCCGCTCTGCCAAAATCAGGCATTTTGCATCGGAAAGCGCGCGCTCGGGCTGCAGTTTCATCCGGAGGTCACGGCCGAGCAGCTCGAGAGCTGGTGGGTCGGTCACACCGCCGAGCTCGCGGCCGCCGGGCTCTCCATTCCGGCCCTGCGCGCCGAGAGCTACGAGCGTGCGCCGCTGCTCCAGGCACCTCTGCGCGCCTTCGTCGCCGAATGGTCGAACGGCTTCTAGCGGCTGGGGCGCAGGGCTCGCTCGAGCACCGCCGCCAGCCGTGCGCCGGCGCGCTGCAGCTGTAGCTTCACGACCGGCCAGCGTGTCTTCTCGTAAGCGGCGTCCACGTGATCGGAGCTGGCGAGGTATGCGTAACGCTTGGACAGCGCGAGGCATTCGTTGGCCAGCGCCTCGGGGGAGAGCGCGCGCTGATGCTCGCGCACCTTGGCGGGCGTGAGCTCGGTCTGCAGCTCGTCGGCGAGGGCACGGTAGCTCGGCTGATCGGTGGCGACGGCGTCGCTGGTCTCGGCGGAGGGGGGAGGGCGGCGCTCGATGAGGCCGAAATCCCAAATCCAATGCGCGCTCCGCGCATCCGGCGCGTCGAAGAAGCGGAGCATCGTGCGCGTGCCACCCCGCGCGTCGGGGTGGGCGACGTGCAGCGGCTGGTGCAGATCACCCATGAGGTGCGCGACCCAATACACACTGCGCCTTCTGTCGCTGAGGGTGAGGGGAGGGTCCGCGCTGCCGAGCAGCGCGAGGTGCTGCTCGAGCACGGTCACGATACAGCCGCGGTCGCAGTCGCGGGCCCGAACGTAGCTCGCCGCGCGCGCGTCCACATTGACGTAGTGAAATGGCTTCATCGGATCGTACTCGGGGTAGCGTCGCGCGTACGTGTCGGGCCAGGTCGCGGCCTCCGCGAGCGTCTCGTAGCCGGGGTCAGTCAGCACCTCCGCCAGCGCGGTTCGCGCCTCCGCGCCGAGCAAGCGGTACGCAAGCTCGCCGACCGCGCGGTGGCCGTCGTCACCCCACGCGCGCGCTTTCGGCGCAACGAGCGTGAGCGCCGCGCCGAAGAGGGGGATGACCCACGAGCGCCGCCTTGTCATCTCACGCATCCGCACCATCCTTCGATCATAGAGCAGCCTGATGAATCCTGCGCCCGCCCTGCTGTTGGATACTTTTTCGCTGTTCTTTCGAGCTTTCTTCGCCCTCCCGCCGATGAGCACCTCGCGCGGGGAGGCCACGAGCGCGCTGTATGGTCTGAGCACGCTGGTACTCAAGCTGCTCCGGGAACATCCAGGGGCCGAGCTGTGCTTCGCGCTGGACACGGGGCGGCCCACCTTTCGCCACCGCGAGTTCTTGCCGTACAAAGCCGCGCGCGCGCCCGCTCCCACGCCGCTCGTCGAGCAGCTGCGCCGCTTGGACGAGCTGCTGGACCGAACTGGCGGCATCGTGCTCGGCTCCCCCGGCTTCGAGGCGGATGACGTGCTGGCCACGGTCGCGGCGAATCTGCGCGCGCAAGGCCGGCCCGCGCGCGTCGTGAGCGGTGATCGCGATTTGCTCCAGCTCGCGTTCGGCTCGGTCAAAGTGGAGTTCGTGGGGCGCCGCGGCAAGGACGCGGTGACCTACGACGAAGCCGCGGTCGTGGCGCGCTTCGGGGTGCCGCCGTGGCGTCTGCCGTCGTTCGTGGCGCTCGTCGGGGACACGTCGGACAACTTGCCCAGCGTGCCCGGCATCGGCCCCGCCACCGCGAAAAAGCTGCTGGAAGGGCGAGAAAACGTGGGGGAGCTGCTCGCAGACAGCGCCGGGGTGCCCCCGCGCGTCGCGGAGCTCTTGCGCAGCTACGCCGAGCAAATCGCGCAGACGGAGCAGCTCGCTCGCCTGCGCGTGGACGCGCCGCTGCCTCAGCCGCCGCATCTCGCCACACCGACCGCGGACCACCTGCTCGCGCTGCGGCAATGGTTCGAGGTGATGGAATTCAAGAGCTTACTGCCTCGCATCGACAAGCTCATCGCCGCGCGCTGAGCTTGGCACCTTCGTTGCTTTGACCTCCCAGCGTGACCCGCACACTTCTCCCGGTCGCCAGTTTCATTTGGGCGCTCAGCGCGTGCGGAGGCGATGGTGACCATCCGCCGCCGATCGGCGAAGCGGGCACCACCTTCACTCCTCCGGTGATCATCGAGACGGGAGGCGGGAGCAGCGGTGGCTCCTCCGGCGACACGTCGACGGGAGTCAGTGGCAGCCGCAACAACGCGGGCGACACGTCGTTCGGCGGCACCTCGGGGGATACGGGCTCCGGAGGCATCGCGGGCGATACGTCATTCAGTGGCAGCGGCAACGCTGGCGACAGGGCGTTCGGCGGCGCGTCCACGCGGGGCGGAGCCAACTCGACCGGCGGCACCACGGATACGGGCGCTGGAGATGGCTTCGGTAACGGCGGCACCACTCCGTAACTTACCTAACTCATTACTTAAGTTGGCGGCGTGCCGGGACCGTAGACTTTTGCCGCAGTGTAGGTGAACGTGCGCCCCGGTGTTCGTCCCGTCGAGCTTCCGCTTCGGATGCAGCCTTGGTGGCGGCTTGCTGCTTCTCGTCGGGTGCGGTGGCGGCTCGCACTTCTCCCCGCTCGAAGACGCCGAGCCACCCCTGGCGGTCAGCGCCCGCGCTGAGCGCGCTGAGGTCGGCGCGGGCTCCGAGCGCGCGGTGGAAGAGCGCCGGAGTGAAGGCACGCTCGAGGTCACGGCGAAGAGCGCGATCACGAGCTACCTGGGCCGACTGCGCGCGGTGGTCACCGATGCGGAGGGCCGCGTGGTCGCCGGGGCCGACGCGGAAGGCGCGGAAGGCAGCGGCGTCCAAGGCGCTCCGGACTTGCGCCTCACGGCTCCCGAAGGTGACGACTACACGCTCACGGTGACGGCTTCCACCAGCGATCCCGAGCCCACCACCTGTCGCGCTGTGGTCGGCCCGCTGCGAGTCGTGGCTCAGGCGGTGGGGGCGGTGAGAATCTTGGCGTGGGACTGCGGAGGCGTCACCGGCTACGTCCCGAACGCGGCGGCGAGCGAGTGCTTCTGGCTGGCCCAGTGGCTCTTCGTGGGGCCGACGCGCGCCGCCGTAGGACAAGACATCCAGGTCAGCGCCGCCGGGCACGACGCCCAGGGCAATCAAGCTCGCTTCGACTGGTCGGTACCGCCTCCCTCGCTCGGCCGCTTTGCCGAGCCAAGCGCCGCTCGCACGTCCTTCCGCTGCCAAGCGCCCGGAACGGAGCAACCATTGACTGTCGCCATCAGCGACGCCGAGTGCCTGGCCGAGCTGTCACAAGACATCGCCTGCCAATAAATCGTCCGGCTATGTCGAGGCCGTGCCGGCGGCTCCGTCCTCAGCTCATGCAAAAGATCACCACCTTTCTGACGTTCAACGACCAAGCCCTGCCGGCCGCCGAGCTCTACGTCTCGATTTTTCGTGAGGGCCGAATCACGAGCGCCACCCCGGGCCCAGGAGGCGCGGTCATGGTCGTCGGCTTCGAGCTGTTCGGGCAGTCCTTCATGGCCCTCAACGGCGGTCCCACCTTCTCGTTCGCGGAAGGCATCTCCCTGTTCGTCAACTGCGCAACCCAAGCAGAGATCGACGACTACTGGGCCAAGCTCACCGCAGACGGCGGCACCGAAGGCCGCTGCGGCTGGTGCAAAGACAAGTTCGGCGTCTCCTGGCAGATCATCCCCAGCGCGCTGCCGCGGCTGCTCGGCAGTCCCCAGGCGGTCCAGGCCATGATGGGCATGAACAAGCTCGACATCGCCGCGCTCGAAGCCGCGGGGCGCTAGGCGGTTCCCAAAAAAGAAGGCGACCAAGGTCGGTACTGCTCGGAGCAGTCACGACCTGGTCGCCTTTGCGCCTTCGCGGGGGCTCGCCCGCTCAGGACTCGATGAAGCTCTTCAGCTGCTTGCTGCGGCTGGGGTGCCGGAGCTTGCGGAGCGCCTTCGCCTCGATCTGGCGGATGCGTTCGCGCGTCACCTCGAAGTCCTGACCCACCTCTTCCAAGGTGTGGTCGGACTTTTCGCCGATGCCGAAGCGCATGCGTAGGACCTTCTCCTCGCGAGGAGTCAGCGTCTTCAGCACCTTACGGGTCTGCTCGCTGAGGTTCATGTTGATGACGGCCTCGGCGGGGGAGACGACGCTCTTGTCCTCGATGAAGTCGCCCAAGTGGCTGTCTTCCTCTTCGCCGATGGGCGTCTCGAGCGAGATCGGCTCCTTGGCGATTTTCAGGACCTTGCGGACCTTGTCGAGCGGAAGCTCCATCTTCTCCGCGATCTCTTCTGGCGTCGGCTCGCGGCCGAACTCCTGGACGAGGTAGCGCGAGGTGCGGATGAGCTTGTTGATCGTCTCGATCATGTGCACCGGGATGCGGATGGTGCGAGCCTGATCGGCGATGGCGCGGGTGATCGCCTGGCGGATCCACCAGGTGGCGTAGGTGCTGAACTTGTAGCCGCGCTTGTACTCGAACTTGTCGACGGCCTTCATCAGGCCGATGTTGCCCTCCTGGATCAGGTCCAGGAACTGCAACCCGCGGTTCGTGTACTTCTTCGCGATGGACACGACGAGGCGGAGGTTGGCTTCCACCAGCTCGGCCTTCGCTCGCTCGGCCCGACGCTCACCCGTACGGATAGCCGTATAGGTCTTGAGCATCTCGCTCACGTCGATCTTCAGCTCTTCCTCGACCTTGCGCACGCCTTTTTGCGCGCTCTTCAAGGTCTCGTCCATCATCTCCAGCTCGGCCACGTCGATGCCGAGCTTCTTGGCGAGGGCCGCGAAGGCTTCCGGATCTTCCTTGGCCTCGCGCATCATCTTCTTCAGCTCGGTCTTGCCGATGCCGGTGATGCGCTCCAGCTCGAACACGCGACCCTGAGCGCGGTGCACGCGGTCGATCATCGCCTTGAGCTTGGCGACGATCTTGTCGATCGTCTTTTTGTTGAGGCGCATCTCCTGGAGCGTCTTCACGAGCTCCTTCTTGTTGTCGGAGAGCTCCTTGTCGATGAGCTTGCGGCGCACGTCGACCGCGGTCTTGCGCTCTTCGATGAGCTCCGCGTTCTTCTTGTCGAGCCGCTTCACGCGGTCGATGAGGCGGATGATGCGACGGTCCGCTTCCTCCTCGTCGAACTCGTGCTCTTCGTCCTCCGCGTCGCGGACGATGTCCTTCACGCGGATCTTGTGGTTGCGGAGGCGCTCGCCGATCTCGATGATCTCGCGCACCGCCACCGGGCTCGAAAGGATGGCGGAGAGAATCTCGTTTTCGCCCTCCTCGATGCGCTTGGCAATCTCGACCTCGCCCTCGCGGGTGAGCAGCGCGACGCTGCCCATCTTGCGCAGGTACATGCGCACGGGGTCGTTGCTCTTGAAGTACTCGTCGTCGCCGGTGCGAGCAGCGGTCGGGGCGGGGGCGACCGAGTCGGTCTCCTCCGTCTCGGACGCCTTCGCGGCCGGCTTGGCGCCGCCCTCTTCTTCGCCACCGCGCAAGTGCGGCGCGATCTTGATGTTGCTGGCGTCGTCGACGACCTCGATCTCTTCGTCGTCGAGCGCCGACAGCACGTCGTCCATCTGGTCCGGCCCCGTCTCTTCGCCGGGGAGGGCCTCGTGCACGTCGTCGTAGGTGAGGAAGCCTTTGCTCTTGCCGAGCTTGATCAGCTGCTCTTTGGTTTTACCGTTAGCCTTCGCACCAGGAGCCGGCGGGAAGGAGGACGCGCTTTCTTCGTCTTCGTCTTCTTCGTCGTCCTCGTCACGCGGCGCCGCTTTGGCAGCGGCCGGCTTCGCAGGCGGTGCCTTGCCTTTGGCTTTGGGGGCCGCGGGCTGCTTGGCAGCGGCAGCGATCGTCTTCTTTGGCGAGTCCGACTTTTTCGATCCCACTCTGAACCTCGCTATGCGTGCTCGCGCTCTCGAGCGCGTCGAGCCTTCTCGTAGATCTGCAAGAGCAGAGCATCTTCTTGTTTCGAGTCACCGATGCGCTGCGCAGCCTCGAGCTCTTCTGTCACTTCGGACTTTTCCCGCTTGAGCTCGAGGGATTGTAGCTTCTTCACGTTATCAACCAGCTCGACCTTGGCGTCTTCGAGGCGTTCGTGCCGCGGAGCTGCCAGGCGAGCGAGGGCGAATGGATGGATCGGGGGCGAAAGCTTCGCAAGCACATCTTCAGGATTCGCAAGCCGGCCGCCCTGAATAGCTTGACGCAGCGCGGCAAAAGCGAGCGCTACATCCCCGTCGATCACGCTCGCGGCCAGCTCTGCGCCCGGGTCATCGATGAGCTCCGGGAAGTCGAAGATGGCTCCCAGTACCTCGAGCGCCAGCTCCTGCCTCCGGTCACGCGACCGGGCCCGATGTGGCGCCGGAACGCCGCCAGGCGCGGGGCCGCCGCGCCCGCTGACGTTCACCGGCCGAGCCTGGATGGCGCGACCGAGCGCCTTGAGCGTGCGCACCTGCTCCGCGTTGTCTTGATGAATCTTGAGGCGGGCCGCGACCAAGCCGTCCGCGTAGTTCTCCGCGAGCTCGCGGAGCGTAGGATCTTTTTCCGCCGCGATCAGCTTGGTCACGAACTGCACGCTCTTGGCGCGCGCTTCCGCGCCCTCTTGCAGCAGCTCCTCGGAAAGCGCCAAGTCGATCAGGTACTCGAGAATACCCCGCGAATGTTTCAGGAGGTGTTCGACGCCCTCGGCGCCGCGTTCCCTCACGAGGTCGTCCGGGTCCTTCCCGGTCGGTAGCGTCACTACCTTGGCAGTGAGCTCAGCCTGCTGGCACGGCTCACGCGAGGCGTTCGTCGCGCGCTTGCCCGCCGAGTCCCCATCGAACATGAGCACGACGTCGGTCGTGAAGCGGCGGATTTGGCGCGCCTGCTCCACCGTGAAGGCGGTGCCGAGCGGCGCCACGACGTTGCGCAGGCCGCGCGCGTGCAGGCTCACGACGTCGAAGTTGCCTTCGACGACCAAGCAAGGCGAGCCGCCGCGCAGCGCCTGCCGCGACTGGTACAGGCCGAAGACCGCCTCGCGCTTTTTGTAGACGGGGGACTCCGAAGAGTTGACGTACTTGGCGGGCGGCTCGCCGCTCGTCAGGCCCATCGACTCCAGGCCGAGCGAGCGCAGCTCCTCCGGCGTGGGATCCGGCAAGGAACGGCCGCTGAACGCGACCACGCGGCCGTTGACGTCGATGACCGCGAACATCAAGCGGTGCCGGAACCGATCGTAGTGCCCGCTGCCCGTTTTTCGCGGCGCGAGCAGCCCGACCGTCTCCGCCGCGCGGGACGAGAGCCCCGCTTCCTTGAAGTAGCGCACCAAGCCGTCCCAGCCGTACGGCGCGTAGCCGATGCGGAAGGCTTGCAGTGCGTCTGCCATCTCGTCGGTCGGCTTTTCGGGAGTGAGGCCGCGGCGACCGAGCTCCGCGCGGGCGTGACCGCTCAGCGGGTGCTCGCGCAGCATGCGCTCGAAGTATTCCGCGGCGCGATCGTTCAAGTCGTAGAGCTCTTGTTGGCGGCGCCGCGCCTCTGCCTGCTGCTTGCGCTCGGCGTCCGACTCGTTCTCCTCGAGCTCGATACCGACGCGCTCGGCGAGAGACCGCACCGCCTCCACGAAGTCCAGCCCCTCCGTCTCTTGCACGAACTTGATCGCGTCACCCGACGCGTGACACCCAAAGCAGTGATAGAAGCCGCGCTCGGGGTTGACGTGAAAGCTGGGCGTCTTCTCTTTGTGAAAGGGGCAAAGACCCGTGAAGCTGCGACCGCGCCGCTGCAGCTTGACCGTTTCACCCACGAGCTCGACGAGCTTCGTCTGGCTGCGGACACGGTCGATCGAATCCTTTCCGATCATCCAGGCGGGGCCATACCCCAGAATTCGCCGCGGAGCCCGTGCAATCCCGGCCCCACGCAGTTTTCCCCCTTTGGTTTCCCGAGCCCTCGGCGGACCGCAAGCTCAGCGAGCCGAGTTGCGCGCGTTGCGGCTCTGCTAAGCTCGACCCGCAAGGTTGGAGGAAAACAGCGATGCGCAGCGCTAACGCCGAAAGAGGTAGTGGTTGGGTGTTCGCCTTTCTTTTGCTCGCGGGGCTGACCACCAGCGCCAGCGCGCGGGCGGACAGCCTGGGTTGCAAGGGGCGGATCGTCTCCAGCGGCGACACCCGGTACGAGGTGAAGGCCGTATGCGGCGAGCCGGACGACGCATCTCAGCGGGTGGAGTACCGAACACTGCGCGGGCGGGTGGCGGGGCCCTGCACCCGCCAGGGCGACAAGATCGTGTGCAGCCAGACGCGCGAGCAGGTCGTCGAGGTGGTCATTGACGAGTGGCTCTACGACTTCGGCCGAAACCGCTTCATTCAGCACCTGCTCTTCGAGCAGGGAAAGCTCGTCTCGGTCACGAGCGGCGGGTACGGTCATAAGCCCCCAGCCGGAGGCTGACCGCCTGCGCCGCCCCTTCTGACGCAGTGCGGTGGCGCCGTGCGTCAGAAGGCCGCCAATATTGAAGTGAACGTCTGTTCAGTGTACTCTGGGGTTTCGTTCGCCCGTGAAGCCGATCCCCGCCGCCAACCCCCGCAACCGGTTCTCGTCGAGCCTGGTGGAGTACTTCGACGACTTGCCCGGTCCGGAGGTGGAGCTGTCTTTGTACGAGGACCACACCAAGCAGGTGCTGGCCGAGAACGACAGCCCGGACCTCGGGTTTCGCTACAGCATCAACCCGTATCGCGGGTGCTTCCACGGCTGCGCCTACTGCCTCGCGGGAGACACGAGCATCCTCATGGCGGACGGCTCGACCAAGCAGCTCGCGGACGTGAAGGCGGGAGAGGAGGTCATCGGCACCGCCTCGGTGGAGGGGCGGCGTCAGTTCGTGCCCTCGCTCGTGATGGATCGCTGGGCGACGGCGCGCCGCGCGTACCGCGTGCGGCTAGATAGCGGCACCGAGCTCGTGGCGAGCGGGGACCATCGGTTTCTCACTCCGGAGGGTTGGCGCTACGTGATTGCGCCGGGCCGCAACACGCGCGCCCGCCTGCACCTCCGGGAGCGGGACTCGTGCTTGGGTCCGGGCACCTCTCGGCTCAAAGCGCGCGGCTTGTTCAAGTCAGCCCCGAGGGACGTGAGCCGGAGCATCGCCGGCGGCGTCGCCAGCGTGGAAACGCTCGGCACCATCTTGCCCTTGTTCGACATCTCCACGCAGACGGGGGACTTCGTGGCCAACGGCGTGGTCAGCCACAATTGCTACGCGCGTCCGACCCATGAGTACCTGAGCTTCGGTGCGGGCACCGATTTCGAGCGAAAAATCGTGCTCAAACCGCAAGTCGCCGCGCTCCTGCGCGAAGCGTTCGAGAAGAAGAGCTGGCAGGGGGAGCTCATCATGCTCAGCGGCAATACGGACTGCTACCAACCGCTGGAGAACGAATACCGGCTCACGCGCGGCATCTTGGAGGTGTGCGCGGAGTACCGAAACCCGGTGCACATCATCACGAAGAGCGCGCTCATCGAGCGCGATATAGACGTGCTGCAGAGGCTGAACGCGGAGGCATCCGTAGGCGTTTCCATCAGCATCCCGTTTTGGAACGTGGAGACCGCGCGCAAGCTGGAGCCGTTCGTGACCACGCCCCAGCGGCGGATGAAGACGGTCGAGCGGCTCGCGTCCGCCGGAATCGCGGTGACGGTCAACATCGCGCCCCTCATCCTCGGGCTCGCCGATCGGGACGTGCCGTCGATTTTGGAGGCGGCGGCGGCGGCAGGGGCGCGCGGTGCCTCCCTCATCCCGCTCCGTTTGCCAGGAGCGGTGAAGGACGTGTTCACGGAGCGGCTGCAGGCCGGCTTCCCGCTCGCGGCGGAGAAGGTGCTCCGGCGCACCCGGGAGATGCGAGGCGGCAAGCTTTACGATTCGCGCTTCGGCGCGCGCATGGGCGGCGAGGGGCAGATGTTCAAGGCGGTGGAGCTGCTGTTTCACCAGACCTGCGCGCGGCTCGGGTTGAATCGCGCCGAGGGTCACCGGCAAGAGCGCACGAATACCTTCCGCCGGCCGACGGACGCGCACGGTCAGCTGCGCCTGTTCTGAGCGTGGTGCGGGCGCGCTCGCGCCTAAAACGTGAGCTCGCCGGACAGCAGCACGGTCCGCCCATCTTGCATGATGGTGCGCTGCCGAAACTCGGCGCTGACCGGTAACGAGTAGCGCCAGTCGAACGCATTGTAGAGCCCGGCCGCCCACGAAAATCCGTAACGCTCTTCGCGCCCGGTGAGCACGACGTCCCAGATCGCGTAGGCGTCCGTGCGCGACTGAGGGTCGTCGAACGCGCGCTCGTTGCGATCGAAGCGACCGCTCTCGAAGCTCAGTCGCGTCGCGAGCGTGAGCGCGCGGCCGAGGAGCGGCAGCGCGCCCTTGAAGGAGGCCAGGTGCTCCGGTGAGTTCGCGACGCGGCGAAATTCCGAGCTTTGCTCGAATCCGAGCAGCGCGCTCCACGCCTGGTCTTGCAGGAAACGCGAGCGCTGGAAGCTGTAGCTCAGAGCCAGCATGTAGCCCTGGCGCCAGTCGCGTCGCACGCCGAGCTCGGCCCCGAGAGTGGCGATTGGCACCCGCGCGTTCTCGTAACGGAGCGGGTCGCTCGAGATGCCTCGGCCCGCGGTCGTGATCAGGTCTTTGGCGTAGTTACAGAACGCGGCCGCGGTGCCGGAGATGGTGGGCGAGAAGCGGTGGCCGTGCTCCAGCTCGAGCGAGTAGATGCTCTCGGGGCCGACGCCGGGGCTTTGCACTTGGGTGAAGCCGCCGTCGTTGTAATAAAGCTCGTAGACGCTGGGGGCGCGGAAGGCCTTGCCGAACATCAGCTTGGTGTTGCCGGAGGCATAAGGCTTGCCGACCACCGCCAGGCGCGGGCTGACCGAGCGCCCGAACGTGGAATACGCATCCAAGCGGGCGCCCGCCGAGATGTGGAGCCGCTCGCTCGGGCGGGCGTCCACGAGCGCGTAAGCGGCGCCGACCTGAAAGGGTCGGGAGTCGTCCAAGAAACTGCCGCTTTCGTCGCGCGCGCGCTGCTGAACCTGGAAGTGCAGCTGGCCTTCGCCGCCCAAGGTGAGCTTGAACGCCGAGGAGGGCTCGAGCTCCACGCGCTGTTCCAAGCCGACCCAGCTGCCGCGGAAGGTGTCGCGCTCCAGGCCGCCGTCCACCGGCAGGCGCGCGAAGCCGCCGTCGAAGCGGTAGTGGTTGACGTGAAGGCGGGTCAGGGTTTGGAAGCCGTCGCTCCAGCGCGGCTCGGCGCGGAGCTCGAAGGAGCCGCGGGAGTCGGTCTGGGCGGTGCGGTCGTCGCCGACGAGCGTGTCGTATTCGCCGGTCGGCAGCCGCTTGTGGTGCGTTTGCAGGAACCACGCGGCGCTGAGCCAGCGCTTCTGGTAACGACCTTCCAGCGTGCCGGCTTCGAAGCCGTCCGCTCCGCGCGCGCTCTGGTCGAGCTCCGGGAAGTAGAAGTTACGCCCGCTGCTGCGGGCGATGGAGGCGCTGGTCCAGAGGCTGGAGTCGGGTCCGAACGGCACGTTCGCGCGCACCCGGCCCCGCGCGACGCCGCTCTCCACCGTGGAGATGCCGAGCTCGCCGCCGCGCCGGGTCGGCTTGCGGCTGACCAAGTTGATGACCCCGGAGAACGCGTTCGTGCCGTACAGCACGGAGCCAGGCCCGCGCACCACCTCGATGCGCTCGACGTCTTCCAGCCCCACCCGAGCGTCGTAGCCGACGTAAGACGAGCCCAGCCAATCGTCGTTCATGGGGTGCCCGTCGACGAGCACGAGCACCGCGTTGCCGTAGCCGCCGAGCCGCCCGAGACCGCGAAACCCGAGCGCCTGGTAGCTGCGGTCGTTCCACGAGTACACGCCGGGGACTCCGCGAAGCGCTTCGCTGATCGTGGGGTAGCGCAGCGCCGAGAGCTCGCGGCGCGAGATGATGCTGACGGAGCTCGGTGCGTCGTCCACGTTCTCGGTGGAGCGCGACGCGGCCGTCACCTCCTCGGCTTGAGTGAGCGCTACCTCCACGCGCGTCTGCCGGCCGTCGGCGACGACGATGTCTCGCGTCACGCTCTTGAAGCCTCCGAGCGTAAGCTGCAGCTGGTGCGGACCCACCTGCGCGCCCAGCACCAGCGGCGTGAAGCCGCGCGGCTGCCCATCCAGCTCCACCAGGGCCCCCGGCTCGTCCGTACTGACGACCAGCGAGCCCGTGAGCGGCAGGAGCTCCGGGCGGAGCCGCGTCGGCCGGCTGCGGTCCACGTTCACCTCGAGCTCGCTCGGCCGGTGTCCGGGGAGCTCGAAGAACAAGCGGTGACGCCCTTCCGGCAGGTCGAGCTCACAAGGCGCCGAGCAGCTCACGGGCGCGGCCGCGTCGTCGACCCGCACCGCGGCGCCCCGCGCGGACTCCGCGACGCTGACGCGTCCGACGATGGGCTGGAGCTGGAGCGTGACGCGGCGGCGCTGCCCGACCCCCAGGGCCGGCACGGCCACGCGCGCTGAGTGATAACCGGGCAGCTCTGCCAGCACCAAGTAGGCGCCCGGCTTGAGCCCGAGCGAGAGCGGAGCGTTGCCGCGCGAGCCGAGGTCTCGGCGATCCACGAACACGGTGGCGCCGGGCGGCTCGGTCTCGACCTCGAGCACGGCCACGTTCTCCCGCAAGCTGCCGAGGGCCCGTTCGATGCGCGCCCGCACCGCGGGGTCGGTCTCTTCCGCGAGCGCGAGCGTGAAGTAGCGGTACGCTTCCGGAAACGCCTTGAGCTCTTCGTAGCAGCGCGCGACGTTGTAGGTGACATTGCGGTTCGGCACGAGCCGATTGGAGGTGAGGAACTGCTCGAGCGCGGCCTTGTAGTCCCCTCGCTGGTACGCCTCTGCACCGAGCCGGAACCGCAGATCGGCTTCGTCCGCCAGGTCATCGGCCCATGCCGGCGCGGCCGCGCACCAGGTAGCGGCGAGTAGGAGAGACGAGAGCAGCCGACGCATCACCGCTCAGCGCTCGAGGCGGATGTCGCTCGGAGGCTTGTCGGGAGGCGGCACGGGCTTCGGCTTCGGCTTTGGCGCCGCGACTCGGTGCGCTTTGGCGGGCGCGGTCCCGCTCGGGAGCGGCAGCGGTGAAGGCTCGGCCGGGGCCTTGGCCTCGGGCGATAGCGAGGCCACCACGCGGCCCGAGCCGCGCGCCGCTCCTTGGCGCACGACGTACGGCTGATAGCCGTCTTTTTCGACGACGAATACCCGAGGTGTGGCCCCCTCCGGCAGGTCCAGCTCGAGCGAGAGCGGGGTCATGCCCAGCCGCGCGCTGCCTTCGCTCACGGAGGCGCCGGTCGGCTCGGAGTCGATAGACAGCAAGAAGGACGCGTCGGACCGCGACCGCGGCGCGGTAGGGGCTTGCCCACTGGCGGTGAGCGAGGTGCTCGCGCGGCGTGGCTGGGTTTGCCACCAGGCCGCGGCACCCACCAGCAGCGCCAGGAGCGCGGACGGCGCGAGGTAGCGCACCAGCTTCGAGCGCCGCGGCGGCAACTCGCGCACCTCGATGCGCGAGTCCGGAGTGGAGAGCGCGGAGTGAGTGTTGTGATGCGAGGGTGCGCTACCGCGGGTCGCTAGGCGCGCGGACTGCATCGTGCGGTCAGGACCGTGCAGCGTAAGGCTCGGGCCGGATGGCATCTCGATCGTGTGGTCGTCGTTCGGCGCCGGAAGCGCGGCGCCGGAGCTCACCTTGGCGCCGGCCGCGACGCGAGCATGGGAGCTGTAAACCACCGCCTGGGGACCGCTACCCGAACCGGTGGCGCGCACACCCAGCGGTGATAGCGCGGCCGCTAGCTCGGCGACGCTCTGATAGCGCTTCGTGACGTCCTTCTGGAGGCAGCGCTCGATGACCGCTTCCAGGCTCGGGCTCACGTCGGGCCGCAGCGTCCGCACCGGGAGGGGAGGGTCGGCGACGATCGCCGCGCACACCCCAGGAAAAGACTCACCTTGGAAGACGGGCGCGTTGGTGAGCAGCTCTTGCAAGATGATGCCGAGGGCCCAAATGTCAGCGCGGGCGTCCACGCGCCGAGCATCGCGGATTTGCTCGGGCGACATGTAGTTGGGCGAGCCCATGAGCGTGCGCGTGTTGGTGAACGTCGGCAACCGCTCGCCAGAGCCCGGGTCCGTGAGCTGCTTGGAAATGCCGAAGTCCAGCACCTTGAGCAGCGGCAGGCCGTCGCTGCGGCGCGTGACGAACAGGTTCGCCGGCTTCAGGTCCCGGTGCACGATGCCCATCCCGTGCGCTTCCGCGACCCCCGCGCAGGCTTGCAGCACGTAGTCCGCAGCCTCCGCCTCCGGCAGCTGCCCCCGCTGATCCAGCAGCGTACCGAGGTCCACCCCGACCAGCAGCTCCATGACCATGAACGGCAGCCCGCCGTCCAGCTGCCCCACGTCGTAGATGCGCACGACGTGGTCGCTCTGCAGGCGCGCGGCGGCCTGGGCCTCGTTCAAGAACCGCGCGATCGCTTCGTCGCGACGGTCTTCGTCTACCGGCATCGTAAGAAGCTTGATCGCCACGGCTTGGCCGAGCTGCACGTGACGAGCCGCGACCACCACGCCCATGCCGCCGCGCCCGACCACGCTCTCGACGCGGTACTTCTGGGCGAGCACGTCGCCCACGGCGGGGAGCGTTCCCCCGAGGCTCTTGGCAGCATCTCCCGACATGGTCCGATCGCGCGCTCCGAACAGCGCAGAGTAGCCGAGCTCGCGGCGCGATCACCGCGTTTTCGCGTCGGCGAACGAACGCTCACATGTCGGGGCGTCAGCTACCTTGGGACACCGCGCCCGGGAGGACTCCGGGCTTGTGGGCCGGCCGCTCTTCAAGGCCCGCCGCGCGCGGCGTGCGACGGCAGCCGCAGCGTGAAGGAGGTGCCGCCACCTGCCTCATTTCGGAACGTCACGCTGCCGCGGTGCGCCATCGCCACGCTTTGCACGATGGCGAGCCCCAAGCCGGTGCCGTCTCGCTCCGCGTCGGTCGTGAAGAAGCGCTCGAAGACGCGCGGCGCGTGCTCTGGCGCGATGCCGGGACCGCGATCGGTCACCTGAATGACGAGGCAGCCGTCCGCTTCCGGACCCACCACGGACACGCGGACCGGCTCGCCTTCCGGCGAAAACCGCTGGGCGTTGTCCAGCAAGTTGAGCAGCGCGGTCTCCAGATCGGCAGCGCGCGCCAGTACCAGGCAGCTCTTCGCTTCGTAGCGGGCGAGGATGGGCGTCGTCGGTCCTTCCGAGCGCGCCACCGCGCGCGACACCACCTCGCGCAAGTCCACCGTTTGCAACGGCTGCGCGGGCGCGTCGATGCGGCTCAGCTCGAGCAGGCGCGACACGAGGCGGGTGAGGCGCCCTGCGTCCAGCTTGATGTTGTCCAGAAAGCGGCGTCGCGCGTCCGGGTCGTCATCGGCGCCCTCCTCCAGCAGCTCTGCCGCCCCGCGGATGGACGTGAGCGGAGACTTGAACTCGTGAGCGACGTCCGCCGCAAACTGTGAAATGTAGCGCTGCCGTTCGTCCAGACGCCGCGTCATCCGGTCGAACTCGCGCGCCAGCTCGCTGATCTCGCCGCCCCCACCGAGGGGCACCGCGACGGCGGCGTCGCCAGCGCTGATGCGCCGCGCGGCGCGGGCCAGGCGCTCGAGCGGTCGCGAGATGGTGAGCGCGAGCGTTACCGTTACGGCCGCGGTGAGCAGCAGCGCGAGCGCCAGCACGCCGATGAGCCCGGTGCGGACGCGGTGCATCTCCACGAGCACGGGCTGGGTCGAGCGAGTGACGTAGACTGCGGCCACGACTTTGCCTTCGTGGCGCACCGGCTCCGCCAGGAACAGAAACACCGCCTCCGGTCGTCGCGCGTAGCGGGTCGCGGTAGCGCGAGAGCCCGCCAGCGCGGTCAGCACTTCGCGGCGCTGCGGGATCGCCACCTCCACCTGGGCTGGGGCCGGTCGCGCCACGTCGGTGCTGTCGAAGGTGCGGTCGCGCGCCAGGAGAGGCGCGGCAAGCTCTTTCCCCTCGGGCGGCCCGTTGCGGTGGGAGTCGGCGACGACGCCCAGCTCCGGCACGATGAGGCGAATGCGGGTCCGAGTGCGTCGCGCCGCGCGCTCGAGCAACCGCTCGGTGACGCCGCCGAACGCTTCGTCTTCGAGCGATAGTTGCGTCTCGAGCATGCTGCCGACCAACGCCGCCTGATTGACCATGTCGCGCTCGAGCGCGTCCAGCAGCTGGCGCTCGTAGACGCGGGCGAGCTCCAAGCCGAGCAGCGGCACCAGCACGACGATCAGGTTCACGGCCAGCAGCCGCACCCGTATCCGCCCGAGAAAGTCGAGCAGCGCGCTCAGGTGCCGCTCGCCTTGTAGCCCACGCCGTGCACCGTCGCGATCGGGTCGCCGCCGTGCTCGCGGAATTTCGCGCGGATGCGCCGCACGTGGGTGTCGAGCGTTCGCTCCGTCACGTGAATGTCCGTGCTGTAGGCGCGCTCCAGCAGCTGGGCCCGGCTCAAAACGACGCCGGGACGGTCGTAGAGCGCGGAAAGAACGGACAGCTCCGTGGCCGTGAGCTGCACGGGGTGGCCGTCCCAACGCACGCTGAACCGCTCGGGATCGATCTCGAGCTTGCCCGCGCACAGCACGCGCGGCGCTTTGACCGCGGCGGGGCCCCGCGGCTCTTCCGACGCGCCCGTGCGGCGTAGCACTGCTCGCACCCGGGCCGTGAGCTCACGCGGCGAGAACGGCTTGACGAGGTAGTCGTCTCCCCCCAGCTCCAGCCCCACGATGCGGTCCACCTCGTCCGCGCGCGCGGACAGGAACAGCACCGGCGTTGGGCCCTGCGCGCGGATGCGCTTGCACAGCTCGAGCCCGTCTATGCCAGGCAGGCCGATGTCGAGCACAACCAGATCCGCCGGGTCGGAGCGCAGCAGGTCGAGCGCCGGCTCGCCTTCGCACAGCGCGGTGACGCGGTAGCCGGCCTTGATCAACGCGTACTCCACGACCTCGCGGATGCGCTTCTCGTCATCAACCAACAAGATGTGCTTGGTCAGGGGCATGGCCTTGGTAAGGGTTCGAGCCTAGCGGGGCTTCTAGCGTGCTGCCCAGTACCTCGACGCGCGCCCACACCTCGCTCACGATATCGCGGGCGCCGCCGTGCTCATCGCCGCTGAAACGAGCCAAAATCAGCTGAGCTCGCAGCGCCACGGCCAGCTCGCCGAGCTCCACGAGCGTGTCCTCGTCTCGCCGACGTAGCGCCTCGAGGCGGCGCACGTTCTCCAAGTGCAGGCGCACGGGGGCCAAGCCGCGCTCGGAGGCGCCGGTCCGAACGAGGCTTTCGAGGCGCTGCTCGGCGGCGTACGCGCTCAGCTGCGGCTCGGAGAGCAGCCGGGCCAGCTCCTGGTGTCGCTCGCCCGCGCGCTCCACTTCCTGCAGCATGCGGAGCGCCGCTTCGCGCGGCAAGAGCGCTTCGAGCGGGCTGCCGACGACGGCTTCGTGCGCTTCCCAGATCGCAGCGCGGGTCGGGTCGCCGGTGCTCGGCCGCGCGGGGCGAGCCGTTGGTCTCAGGACGACGGGTAGCCAAAGCGGCCACAGCGGGAGCGCGAGCAGCGCGCCCAGCGCGGCGCGAGGGCCGCGACGCGACTGAGAACGGTAGACGACGGCCGCGCTGGCGACGCCGGCGGCGCCGTACAGCACGAGCAGGTCTCCGAGCGTCATTCGGATCGCTCCCCGGCGCGGTACAGCCCCTGCGAGGAGCGCGAGCTGGTGTACACCGCGTCGGCGAAGCTGCTCTCTTTGTGGCGCAGCAGCGGCACCGTCGTCTGCGACGGTCGTCCGATGAAAGGCCGCAGCATCCAGGCGGACTGCGCGCCTGTCGGCAGCAGCACGGCCGCGCAGCAGAGCAGCACCCCCACGCCTCGCGCGTCCGTGCCCAAGCCGCTCGCCATGACGCGCAGCGCGGAAAATCCCGCTGCGCCATAGCAGGCGGCCGCCAGCACCACGCTGCCGTGGTAGCCGAGCCCGCGGTCTACCGCGAACCACACCGCGGGCGCGAACGCGAGCAGCACGAGCGACGCGCGCGCGGCCGCCGAGAGCGAGAGGCCGACCATGCCCGCAAAGTCCAGCTCTCGCCCCAGAGCGCGGGCGACCGCGGTGAAGGCAGGCGCACACAGGCAGAGCGTGGCGAGCATGGCTGCCGGCAGCTTCACGGCCGCGTAGCCTAGTTGAGCCCCACCGCGCGGAGCGCCCAGCACCGCCCCGAACGCTCCCGCCCCCAGGAGCAGCGCGAGCAGCGCCGCGAGCACGAGCGGACGCAGATCTTCCCGAGCGCGCACGCGGGCAGCGACGGTGGAGGGTGAGCGCAAGAGCTCGTCGAGGCTCGCGAGCAAGGAAGTCGTCATCGGCTCCCTCCCAAAATGGGCAGCCACGCCTGCCAGGCGCGAGCCGATAGCGCGCAAGCCAGCACCGCGAAGACCGCGATGGAGCCGAAGATGCGTCCTCGCATCCACAGCTGCGCACCCGCCACGACCGCGTGCAGCTCGGAGGCCAGCGTCCACATCCCGATGCCGCCCGCGAGCGCGAGCCCCATGCCGCTCATCCACGCCGCTGCCGCTGCCGATTCGATGCTCACCACCAACATGGCCATCGCCGGGGCGAGGCCGGCCAGCACCAGGCCGGCGGCGTGAGTGGCTCGCGCGAGGGCGGAAAGCATTTGCGCTGCGCGCAGCGGAGCGTTCAGGAGAGACAGCCGTACGAACAGCGACGGCGCGACGACGCCCGAGACGACCAGCAGCCCGAGCGGCGCACCCGCCGCGTGGCGAACGAGGTCCAGCCCGCCGCTGCGCGCGCCCAGCGCGAGGCCGAACACCGCGGAAAGGGCGAGCCCAGCGCCGAGACGCGTCACGTCTTCCCGCACCCCCACCTCCGCGAGCGCGCCCGGCCCGCTGCCTCCGAGCTCCAGCGCGCCACCTTCGAAAACCTGGGATTCGTAGCTCACGTTGCCTCCTTCGCGCCGCGCTCGCTCGAGGTGAGCTAGCGGCCGGCGCCGTACGAAGAAGAGGCTAGAGGAGCCGTCTGGCAGCCGTTTGCAGGCGGCGAGGCGATTTCAAAGACAAATTGTGGCGAAGTCGTGGCGAAGCGGCGAGCCGGTCAATCCGGCGCGCCGCACGCCAGCCACTCACCGAGCTTTTCGCGCTCGGATGTGGGCACGGAGCGGCCTTGCGGCATGAACGTGTTCACGCCCTGGGGCCCGGCCGCGGCTACCGCGTCGATGCGGCTCGCGTTTTCACGGATCTGCTCCACCGTGGTGAACTTGGGTTCCTGCGGCCCGCCCGCGCCGTGGCACGAGAGGCAGTTCTCTTGAAAAAAGACCTGGCCGAAGTTGGCATAGCCGAGCGTCGATTCCTTCGGGCAGGAGGTGCCGGTCGTCTCCCCTTCGTCCTCGCTGCCGCATGCCGCTAGCCCGAGGCTGGCGACGAGCAATCCAGAGACCACCAGTGCTTCACTTATTTTCATGCTCTCCCGATCCCTGATTTCACGCATACGAGCGTAGCCGCTCCGTGGTTTCCACGAGCGCGTCCGCGGTCACGTTGGACAGCCTGGCATGTTTTTCGGTGAGCCAGCGCGCAGCCAAGGGCACGCCGCTGAAGTACTGCATCGGGAAGGGCGGGCGCGCGAGAAACGACAGCCCGGTCATGATCGGCCGGACGATCCACGCTGCATCACCCTCGACCGCGGTCGCGTAAACTCGGATGTGTCGGGAATGTTTTTCCAGCAGCGTCACGATTTTCTGGCGCGCGGCAAGGTTCGGAGGGCGCGTCGTGGCTTCCACGACCGCGAGGTAGGCGAAGCCGGAAGGAGATTGCGCTAACGCCTGCGTGAACGCTTCGTCGAGCAACTCGAGCGCTTCCACGCTAGCGGTGCTGGGCCAAACCGCAATCACCACGCTGCCGACCATGCCGACGCTGATCGCCGGATGACGCAACAGCACGAGAGGCGCGCTGGTGCTGGTGGGAGGCTCGCTTGGCGTCTCGCTCCGCGCGCCCGGCCGGGCGCGCGTGGAAGCGCCGAGGAGCAGCGTCAGGCGCTTGAGCGCGGAGCTCAGGCGCTTGCGCACGGTCTTGCGATCGGCGTCGACCAGCTCGGCCATGTCCTCGAGCGGCAGGTCCCCGAGCTCGTGCAGCGCTACTAGGTCGCGTGAGCGCTCGTCGAGCAGCGACAGCGCGCGGTGCAGCCGTTCGGCTCGCTCGCCGATCTCCAGAGCACTGTCGCTCGGGAGCGCTTCGTCCGCCGTCTCCGGAGGCTGGCTGCTCACTACCTCGCGCCGCCGGTGCGCGCGGCGCCGCTCTCCGGCCGCGATGCGTCGGCACACCTCGCGGAGCCAAGGATCGAACGGCTTGATGCGGCCGAGCTGCTCGCGTTTGCCGTGCAGGACCAGAAACACCTCCTGCACGAGGTCGTCCATGTCCTGGTCGCTCGTACCGAACTGCTGCAGGTGTCGCCGTGCGCCAGCGGCATGAGACGCGTAAAGCACGGCAAGTCCGGCGTCCGGCGTGCGGCTGGACGGACGGCGGCGAGATGTCCTCGGACCCGGCTCCACCCCGTAGGAAGTGCCATGGTGGCGATTTCGACACAACTCGACGTCGAATTCGTACCCAGGCCCGGAGGCCGCAGGCATTTGGGGGTGGGGGGCGGTGCTTCCAGCCTCAGCGTTCAGGGGAGCGGCCGCGGCAAACTTGTAGAGCGACGACGTAGGGAACCCCTAGCCGGTGTGGGGGCTGCGTGGTAGACGCGGCCCGCGCGTCCGCTCAGGGCGCGGCTTTCTCGCGCCGGCGGCCTAAGCCGCCTCTAGAGCTTTAAGGACACGCACAGCACATGACGACGATGAGCAGCACGGCCAGCGGCAAGGGCAAAGTCATCCAGGTGATCGGTCCGGTGGTGGACGTGGAGTTTCCCCCGGGCAAGCTGCCCAAAATCCTGAACGCGCTCACGGTCACGAACACCAACGTCTCGGGCGAGAAGGACAACCTGGTCCTCGAGGTCGCTCAGCACCTGGGCGAGTCGGTGGTGCGAACCATCGCCATGGACGCGACCGAAGGCCTGGTCCGCGGCGTAGAAGTCACGGATACGGGCAGCCCCATCCTCATGCCGGTCGGCCCCGAGGTGCTCGGCCGCATCCTCAACGTCGTCGGCAAACCGGTGGACGAAGCCGGCCCCGTCAACGCCAAGAAGCGCTCGCCGATCCACCGCCCCGCGCCCCTCTTCGTGGACCAGAGCACCACCGTCGAGGTCTTCGAGACCGGCATCAAGGTGATCGACCTTCTCGCCCCGTACCGCAAGGGCGGCAAAATCGGCCTGTTCGGGGGCGCCGGCGTCGGCAAGACGGTGTTCATCCAGGAGCTCATCAACAACGTGGCCAAGGCGCACGGCGGCGTGAGCTGCTTCGCCGGCGTGGGTGAGCGCACGCGCGAGGGCAACGACTTGTTCCTGGAAATGAAGGAAGCCAAGCTCGCCTCGGGCGAGCCGGTGCTCAGCAAGACCGCGCTGATCTTCGGGCAGATGAACGAGCCGCCGGGCGCCCGCGCGCGCGTCGCTCTCTCCGCGCTGACCTGCGCCGAGTACTTCCGCGACGAAGAAGGCCAGGACGTGCTGCTGTTCGTCGACAACATCTTCCGCTTCACGCAGGCCGGCTCGGAAGTGTCCGCGCTCCTCGGTCGTATTCCGAGCGCGGTGGGTTACCAGCCCACGCTCGCCACGGAGATGGGCGCTCTGCAAGAGCGCATCACCTCCACGAACAAGGGCTCCATCACCAGCGTGCAGGCGATCTACGTCCCGGCGGACGACTTGACCGACCCCGCTCCGGCCACGACCTTCGCGCACTTGGACGCGACGACCGTGCTCTCGCGCTCGATTTCGGAGAAGGGCATTTACCCGGCGGTGGATCCGCTGGACTCCACGAGCACGCTGCTCGCACCGGACGTCATCGGTGAGGAGCACTACGCGGTGGCCCGCCAGGTCCAGCAGACCCTGCAGAAGTACAAGGATCTGCAGGACATCATCGCCATCCTCGGCATGGACGAGCTCAGCGAAGACGACCGCGCCGTCGTGGCCCGCGCCCGCAAGATCGAGCGCTTCCTCTCGCAGCCGTTCTTCGTGGCTCAGCAGTTCACGGGTCGTGACGGCAAGTACGTGCCGCTCAAAGAGACGGTCGCGGGTTTCAAGGAGATCCTCTCCGGCGCGCTGGACGACCTGCCCGAGCAGGCCTTCTACATGGTCGGAAACATCGAGGAAGCCAAGCAGGCGGCGGCCAAGCTCAAGTCGCAGGCGGCCTGATATGGCAGACACCATCGCGCTCGAGATCGTCACGCCCGACGGGCTGAAGCTCCACGAGCAGGTGAACGAGCTCACGGCGCCGAGCGTCCAAGGCGAGTTCGGCGTTTTGCCGCAACACCGCCCGATGCTAGCCGCGCTCGCGACCGGCATCGTCACTTACATTCAAAACGGTAAGAGCGAGTCGGTGGCGGTGGGGCCCGGTTTCGTGGAGATCGCGGCCGACAAGGCCCTGCTCCTCACGGACCGCTTCTGCAAAAAGGAAGACCTGGATCCCGTGCGCGCTCGCCTGGATCTCAAAGAGGCGGACGAGCAGCTGGATAGCTTCAAAGGCGATCCGGAGAGCCCGGAGTACGCGGCGCTCGTCGAGCGCGAAGCTTGGGCCGCCGCCCAGCTGGAGCTCCACGGCGACCCGCCGCCTCCGCGCATCCGCGTCACCGGTCTCAGCACGGTCGAGGATTACTCGAAGACCGCTCAGGCCGAGGGCGACACCGAAGGTGAAGCCGCCGAGCACGTCGAAGACGCCGCTCAAAAGCACTGAAGCCAGCCGCGGCATCACGCCGCCAGCACACGGCCTGCTCTTCTCGTTCGCGAGGGGGGTAGGCCGTGTTTCTTTTTGCGCGGACCAGCCGATCGGGGGCCACTCGACCGCCTGGGAAGCGGATTCGCTGGCCCCAGCCCCATTTCGGCATTCGCTCCGCTGGACAGGAGTGGCGACGCAACGTTAACTCCGGCCACGATGGACGGCGGCAAGAGCCCCAAGGCCATGCTCGAGCGCTACGGGCTGCGTCCGAAGTACAGCTTCGGGCAGAATTTCCTCGCCGACGAGAGGCTGTCCGCGCGCATCGCGGAGGCATGCGCCGCGGAGGGTGGCAGCGTGGTGGAGCTCGGAGCGGGCATGGGCGCGCTCACCCGACCACTGCTGGCGAGCGGAGTGAGCTTCGTCCTCGCGGTCGAGCGTGATCGCGACATGGTGCCGGTGCTCACCCAGGAGCTCGCGAGCGAGGTGGAGGCAGGTCGGCTAGAGATCTTGGAGACCGACGCGAAGACGGTGGACTTCGTCACCGCGCTGGCTGGCAAACCAAAGCCGCACGTGGTGGCCGGCAACCTGCCGTACCAGATCACGGGGCCACTACTGGAGAAGGCGGTGCACGCAGCGCCGAGCATCGAGCGCGCGGTGTTCTTGGTGCAGTTGGAGGTGGCGGACCGTTTGGCCGCCGCTCCGAACAGCGACGCGTACGGCGCGCTCAGCGTGTTCGCGCAGCGCGCGTTCAAGGTCGAGCGGGCCTTCGTGGTGCGGCGCGGCGCGTTCTACCCGCAGCCCAACGTGGACTCGGCGGTCGTCACCCTCGAGCCGGTCGGCAGTGGTCCCGAGACAGAGGCGTTTCGGCGGCTCGTGCGCGCGGCCTTCGCGCAGCGCCGAAAGCAGCTGAAAAACGCGTGGAGCAGTGTCTTTCACGGTCGCGCGGTCACCCTCGAGGTGGCAGCCGAGCGCGCTGGGGTCGACCTCTCCGCCCGCGGCGAAACCTTGGCGGTCGCAGACTTCACGCGCATGGCCGCGGAGCTGGAGGCTTGAAGCCGCGCGCGCTGCTGGTTGCGTCGGTGCTCGCCTGGGGCTGCGGGCGGGACTCGCGGAGTGTCGTGAAGGAAGCGGAGTTCGGTGTCTTCTTCGGCGGCCAAGTACAGGAGCTGAAGGAGCTGGAGAAGGAGCTGGACCCGGCGCGGCAGCGGCACGGTGTGCGCCTCGTCTTCGACGGGCCGCTCCCTCGTGACATCAAAGTGACTTGGGAGCTTTCGCTGCCAGTTCCGGAGCGGGGCGGTCCGCGGTCGGCTCGGGTGGGGGACGTGACCGCGAAGGCTGGCGAGGCGTCCTTGGACGTGCCGCTCTCATTTCGACCCGAGGACCCGCTTGGACTGTGGCACGCCAAGGTCACGGCGGACGGGGCGGCGGTCGTCGACCGAGACTTCACGGTCGTCGCGGCGGCGCCTCCGCCCAAGGTGGCTCCGAAGCCGCTCCCCCCGCGGGGACCGAGCTCGGCGCGCTGAACGGGACCTCGCGCGACCCGGTGGAGAGGCGCTCCAAGCGGATGCCCAGCCGCTGCAGGCTACGCTCGCCGCGCTCGGCGGCGAGCTTTTGCCGGAGCGCAAACGCGTCCCGCGCGGCCAACGCCTTGGGCGAGTCGTCGCCAGCGCTACCGAGTGACGGCTTCATGAGCAGCCACTTCCACGTGACGCCGCGGCGCTTGCGCTCGGCCAGCGCTCGCGTGAGGGCCGGGCGGCTCGTCTCGTCGGGCGCGTCCGACCAGACATAGATCAAGCTGGGCTTGACGCGCTGGTGCTTGATGCGCTCGAAGACGCGAACGAGCTCCACGTCGACGCGCACGCGCTCCGGGTCCACCCGCGCCGGCGACGAAATACCGAACGAGGCCAAGTAGCGCCGGAGCGAGCGCTCCCGCGGCGTGGGCGCTTGCGTGATCACCTCCGGGAAGGGCGCGCGCTGCCGCAGCTTCTCGGCGCGGCGGGCGATTCGGTCCAGCTCCGTGGCGTGAACGTGCGCGGAAAGCTGCGGATCCAGCGGGCGCATGTGCTCGATGACGCGCAGCGCCAGCTCTTGCTCGTCCAAACCGCTGCGATCCGCGTCCATGCAACCAATGACGTGCACGAGCTTTTCCACGAGGTGCGTAGCGTGCGCGATACCGCGCTCCGGCTTCTCGAACGAGAGTGCGCGGGTGCCGACGACCGCGAGCCCCACCCGATCCCCGGCGCGGCCGTGGCGGATGGCTACCGCGGAGATCTCGTCCAGCGCTCGGTCGAGCGCGGAATCCCCGGGAGGCCCGGACCAGTGATCGACCGAAGCGTCCAGCACGAGCCACACGACGTCTCGCTCGTCTCGCTCGTATTCGCGCACGAGCAGCACTCCGCGCCGCGCCGACGCCCGCCAGGCGATGCGACGAAAGGGGTCGCCGCTTTGGTGCTCGCGTAGCTCGCGCAGCTCACCGCCTTCGCCGCGCAGGCGCCCCGGACGGCCTTCGTCTGCTTGCTTTCGACTTCGCCCACCACGCGCCGACCGCACGAGGACGCTGTACGGGGTGGGCAGTACCTCTACCCCGAACGGGTTGGCGAAGGTGAGCGGCACCTCGAACAAGCTGGGCCCTGACTCCACTTCCAAAGAGAGCCCGTGAATCCCGTGGCGCCCCACGCGGAGCCCCTTGACCGCGACGCTCACGCACAGGCGCGTGTTGGCGGGTACCTCGTCGGCTTCCGGAGTGACCTGCACGGAGAGCTCGGGCGCTGCAACTGCGCGCAAGCCGCGAAAGCGCACCGGCGCGCTATGACGATTCCGGAGCTCCGCCTCGAGGAGCAGCTCTTGGCCGCGCGTGGTGGTGACTCGCCGCACCTCGCCGCGCCAGAGCATCTCTAGACCGGCCGCCCGTACCCGACTCACCCCCAATCGCGTGAGCGCCCGCGCGACCGCGAGCCCCAGCACGAGCGCACCCCCCCAAGTCACGACCGGACCGGACTGCAAAAGCAACCCGCCCAGCACCACGCCCATCCCGGCTACGGCCAGGTCGGAGCTTTCGCGCGTGGGGTGGATCTGCACGCAGCAACGATAGTCCGACTGAGGCGCCCTGGGCTAGGCTCCGCGCAAGGTGCTTCGTCTACGGCGGCTTCGGGCTCGAGTGTGCGCTTGGGGCCTCGCTGCCTTCGCGCTCGCGAGCACCGCCTGGGGGCTCGAAAATTCCGAGCTGGAAGAGCGCGCCATCGCGCGTGTCTTGGGCGAAGGCGTAACGCGCGATCGGGCACCGGGCGGCAAGCGCATCGAGAGCGTGCAGGTGGCGCGCCTGGCCGTGTTCGACGACGACGACCCGGTGCCGGACTTCGTGAACGCGCTGCACGCGCAGACGCGGGAGCGCGTGATCCGCCGCGAGCTCTTGTTTCACGCTGGCGAGCGCTACTCGCTCGAGCGAGTGCAGGAGACCATCCGTAACCTCCAAGCGCTGCCGCAGTTCGGCGTCGTCGTGGTCGTCGCGCTCCCCGGCTCCACCGCGGACCGAGTCCAGGTGGTCGTGATCGTGCGTGACGTGTGGAGCCTACGCCTCGCCTACGACTTTCAGGGCACCTTCGAGCGAGGGCGACGCTTGCCGCTAGCGGTGGGGCCGTCGCTGCCGATCCCGAAGCCCAGCGTGAACTACCTCGCGATCAACCCGGTCGAGACCAACCTGCTCGGCACACGCACCCAGGCCGGCGGCATCTTCACGCTTCAGCCGGATCGCTACTCGCTCGGCGCGAGCGCGCTGCACCCGCGCGTTTTGGGGAGCAAAGTGGACACGTCCGCCCAGGGCCGCGTCTTCGTCAACCTCGACTCGGGCCGCGCGGAAGGCTCGACCGCGTCGCTGGCGGTTTATCGCCAGTTACTCGCGCTTTCGGACGAGTGGGCGTTCTTGGCCGGCGCCGGCTGGCTGGTGGAGCAGACGCGCGTGTTCTCGGATCGCACCCCGTTCATCACCCGCTCGGGGGTCCCGCTCGCCTACCACACCAGCATTCAGCGCGGCGGAGCGGAGGTCACGCGCTCCTTCGGTCGAGAGCTCAAGTTCGACCTCACGGCGGGGTTGGAGGTCAATCGCCGGCGCTTCGAGGCCCGGCCGCGGCCGGAGGATTCTAGCGAAGCTTTCGCGCAGTTCCTCGCGCGGGACGTGCCGGTCAGCGACACCCGGCTCAGCCCGTTCGTCCAGCTCGAGCACCGCACCGCGCGCTTCCTGGCCACGCGCGACGTGGAGACGCTCGCGCTTCAGGAGTCCTTCGCACTCGGGCAAGTTGCGGCATTGCGAGCTTACCCGGCGGCGCGCGGCGTCGGCTCGTCGCGTGATTTGCTCGGCGCGGTAGCCTGGCTCGGCTACACGCTGCCGTGGCAGGACGGCTTCGTGCGTGCGATCGCCAGCACCAGCGCCGAAGCCGCGAACGAGGCCAAGCACCAGGCAACCGCCCAGGGCGCCCTGCGCGTGGTGAGCCCGCGCTTGGGCGGCTTCGCGCGGGTGGTCGTGGATGGCGCGCTGGTGTCCGTCTATCGAAACTATTTGAATCGGCGCCTCGCGCTGGGCGGGGACACGCGGCCGCGCGGCTACCGCAGCGCCTCCATGCGCGGCAGCAGCGCCTTCGCCGCGACCGCGGAGCTTCGGACGAGCTCCGTCAACGTGCTCTCCGCCCGGGTGGGGCTCGCCGCGTTTTACGATGTGGGCGGGGTGGACGAAACGGTGGCCGAGATCCGTCTCAAGCACTCCCTCGGCGCCGGAGTGCGGGTCCTCTTCCCGCAGCTCAACCGCCAGGTATTCAGGCTGGATTGGGCGGCGCCGCTGAGCGCGGCGGACGGTTTCCGGAGCGCGCAGCCCTTGCCGGGCGCGGTCTACTTCACGTTCGGCCAGGCTTTCGATACGCCGCGGGTGAAGCTGCCCGAGATCCTCGGCTCGGAGACCACTTTGCTCGAGGTCGCTCCGTAGCTCAGACTTCAGGGTGGTCGAGAGCCGCACCATCAGCCGCGTGCCGCCCCACCTTCGGCACTTGATCGTGCAGCAAGACTACGCGCGCTACACCGCGGTGGATCAGGCAGTGTGGCGCTTCGTGCTCCTGCAGGCGCACGCTCGGCTCAAGCACGCCGCCCACGCGGCCTACGGTAGCGGGCTCTCCCAAACCGGCATATCGGTGGAGCGCATCCCACGCATCGGGGAGATGGACGAGCACCTGGAGCCATTCGGCTGGGGTGCGGTCTGCGTGGACGGCTTCATCCCGCCGCGCGCGTTTCAAGAGCTGCAGTCGCTATCGATCTTGCCGATCGCGGCCGACATGCGCACCGCGGACCACCTCGTGTACACGCCCGCGCCGGACATCATTCACGAAGCCGCGGGTCACGCTCCCATCCTGCCGGATCCCGTCTACGCCGCTTACCTGCGCCGCGTCGGAGCCGCCGGCGCGCGCGCCTTCACGCTTACGGAAGATACGGCGATAGACCGCGCGATTTACGCGCTGTCGGAGCTCAAAGAGCAGCCCTCGGCCACCCCGGAGCAGGTCGCGCGGGCGGAGCAGGCGCTCACCTCCGCACGGAGCAGCGTCACGCGCGTCAGTGAGGCGGCCCGGCTGTCTCGTCTGTATTGGTGGACCGCCGAGTACGGCCTGGTCGGGACGCCGCGTGACTACAAGCTGTACGGGGCCGGCCTGCTGTCGTCGCTGTGGGAGAGCTTCGCCTGCCACGACCCCAAGGTGCGAAAGCCGGTCCTGAGCGCGCTGTGCGCGAGCGTGGACTACGACGTGACGCGTCCCCAGCCGCAGCTCTTCGTCACGCCCAGCTTCGAAGATTTGCACCAGGTGCTGGACCAGGTGGTGCGAGAGCTGCCGTCGGCGCGGGGCGGGGAGGTGGCGCTCGCGGAGGCGGCTGCGTCCGGGGAGGTGGCGACAATCACCCTCGAGGGTGGAGTGGAGCTCCACGGCATGCTCGGCGCGTGCCACCACACGCAGGGGCGGACGACGCTCTTGTCGCTCGCGGAGGGGGGGCGCGCGCGGCTCTCGGACTTCAGCGCACGCGGGCCGCAGCTGCTGACCGTCCTTGGGGACTCGCGCGCGGCGCTGCGCGGGCTTCGGCCGGGGCTCGTCTCCCTGCGGCTGGCGCACGGCGCCTCGCTCGTGGGGAAGCTGCGGGAGGGGCGTACCTCCCCGGACGGAGGCGCCGCGATCTTGGTCATGGAGCAGGGCACGCTCAGCGCGGGCTCGCAGCTCTCCGCGCCGCTTTCGGCGGGCGACCTAGTGATTCTGTCGGACGGCGTCCTCGGCGCGCATGCCGGTGCGCCTTCGGATTTTTTTCCGCAAACGGAGTTGCCGCAGACGCGCGTGCCCAAGGCTCATACCGTGCCTCCGCGCGAGCAAGGCTTGCTCTCGCTCTACGAGCTCTCGCTCTCTGCGCTGCGCTCCGCGCTGGGCTCGAGCGTCGTGCCGGTCTTCGAGCGCGTGCACCGCGAGCTCGCGGAGAGCCATCCGCACGACTGGCTGCTTCGGTGGAACCTACTGGAGAGCCTGCAGAAGCTCGGCGCGGGCGGGAGCCTGGCCGAAGCGCTGCGCGGTGAGCTGGAAGATCTCGAGGTGCACTACGACTGCCGCCAGCCGATCGCGTCCGGCCTCTCGTACCTGCGGCGCGCAAGCCGCTGAGGCGGCGGCGAGCACCGCCGAGCTACCGGAGCGGCTGTGCTACAAGCCGAGGTCGTCGATGAAAGTGCTGGTCACTGGCAGTGCCGGGCGTCTCGGATCGGTTGTCTGTAAAGAGCTCTTACGAAAGGGCCATGAGGTGCTGGCAACCGATCAGCGCTTCTCGGCGGGGCTCGGCGCGCCGCAGCGGCTGGCAGATTTGTGCGATTCGCACGCGGTGTACCCGCTCCTGGAGGGGTGTGACGCCGTGGTGCACCTCGGCAACATTCCGAACTTGAGCTTCGGTCCCTCGCCGCAGCTCGTATTGAGTCGGAACTTGGCGATGAACGTCAACGTGTTCCGCGCCGCCGCGGATCTCGGTGTGAGACGCATCGTATTCGCCAGCTCCATTCAAGCGATGATCCGTCTGGAGGAGGGGCGCGCCGCGGACACGCCGCCCGGCATCCCGTACTTCCCGCTGGACGGTCAGGCGCCCGCCGACCCCGGTCATAACTTCTATGGGTTATCGAAGGAGTTCGGGGAGCGAACGCTGCGGGTGCTGAGCGAGCGCTTCCCCGAGCTCGTGTGCACCGCGCTCCGCTTCCCGCTGCTCGTGGGCTCGTGGTTTTACGAGCGGGCAGCGTCCCCGCTCGCGACCTCTGCCCTGAACTTTTCGGAGGCGCTGACCTACTTGGATCTCACGGACGCCGCGCGCCTCGTCGGCCTCGTCCTGGAACGGCAGGAGCCCGGCTACCATCAGTACTTCCCGGCCCAGGCGATAAGCCTGGAGGGTTACAGCGCGGGGCGCGTACTGTCTGAGTTTTTTCCCCACATCCCCCTGCGTTCGCCGCCCGAGAACATCGCTTCGCTCGTGGATGGCTCGGCGCTCGAGCGGGACTTCGAATTTCGTCCGGCGCCCCCACTGACGGTTCGCTTGGCTCGGCGCTAAGAACGCCGGGAGCCAGGCGGCGCGGCGCCGACGCCCACCACCTTGCCGAAATGACCATCGCATTGTTGGGTGGCGCGGGTTTTCTGACTGGACGGTCAGAATCTGAGCTGCTACCTCTTCACTTACGCTGACTGGACGGTCAGCGGCTAATCACCCCAGTTTTCTGTTTAGACGTACGATGGCAACGACAGACGTGCTTACGGACGTGCTGGAGACGGTTCGGGTGGGCGCTGCCTGTTATGGCCGCGTGGAGGCCGCCGCCCCCTGGGGCATCGGCGTGGAGGCGGACGAAGAGGACGCCAAGTTCCACGTCGTGCTCTCCGGCGAGTGCTGGTTGGACGTCGCGGGTCAGGATCCGATCCACCTGCAGGGGGGCGATCTCGTCGCGCTTCCGCACGGTCACGCGCATTCCCTCATGGACGTGCCAGGCTCTCCGATCCGCCCTCTGAGCGAGCTCATCACGGACGGGCCGTGCAAGTGTCAGGCGTCGATCAGCATGGGCGGCGATGGCGCCGCGGTCACGCTCGTCACCGGCTCCTTCCACTTCGAAGACCGCCGCAACAACCCTTTGCTCTCGGTGCTCCCGCCCGTCATCGTTTTACCGGGGGAGATGAGCCGCAACGTTCACTGGCTCGAGCCAACGCTGAAGTTCATCGCGTGTGAGGCGGCTTCCGGCCGACCCGGCGCGCAGACGGTGGTGAGCCGCTTGGCGGACGTGCTCTTCATCCAGATCGTGCGCGGCTACCTCGCGTCGCTCCCTCCCGGGGCGAGCGGCTGGCTCGGCGCGCTGGGTGACTCGCAGATCGGTCAAGCGCTGGGGCTCATTCACCAAAGCCCGGAGCTGGATTGGACGGTGCAGTCGCTGGCGGCCCGGGTCGCCATGTCGCGCTCCGCGTTCGCCTCGCGCTTCGCTAGGCTAGTCGGCGAGCCGCCGCTCGCCTACGTCACTCGCTGGCGCATGCAGAAGGCGGCGGGCCTGCTCCGGCAGAGCAGCTCCACACTGGCGGAGATCGCCGAGCGCGTCGGCTACGACTCGGAGGCCGCGTTCTCCAAAGCCTTCAAGCGCGCCGTGGGCAGCGCACCGGGCGCGTACCGCCGCGCCGCCAAAGCCACCGTCATCGCGGACGCTGCCGCTTGAGCCGTCGCCGGCTTGGGGCCGCCGAAAGAAGCCGACACCCGACCTCAGCGCACGGGGCGCCGGTAGGGGACCTTGGCCGCGGCCTCTTCGATGATGGCGGCGCGTGCCTTGGGGTCGCCCTCGAGCTCGGGAACCAAAATCAGCCGGTGAGCCAGCACGGGACCGGCCAAGAACCGCAGGTCGTCGGGCGTGACGAAGGGTCGGCCGGCGAGCACTGCCAGTGATTTGGCCGCCCGCAGCAAACCGAGCGTGGCGCGCGGCGAGGCGCCGAGCACGACGCGCGGGTGCGTCCGCGTGAAACCGCTGAGGCCGACCGCGTACTCGAACAAGTCGTCTTCCACGTGAATGCGGGCGGCGATGGACTGCAGCTGCAGTACGTCCGTCGGGCTCAGCACGACCCCGACCGGGGGCGGCGCGATTCCGTGGGTTCGGAGCATCGCCACCTCGTCACGCGCGGTGGGGTAGCCCATCGAAACGCGGATCAAGAAGCGATCGATCTGCGCCTCCGGCAGAGGGTAGGTGCCCTCCAGATCCACCGGGTTCTGCGTGGCCAGCACGAAGAAAGGATCCGGCAACTCGAAGCGGTCCCCCTCGATGGTGACTTGGCGCTCTTGCATCGCCTCCAGCAAGGCGGACTGAGTCTTGGCCGGAGCGCGGTTGATCTCGTCCGCGAGCAGCACGTTGGCGAAGATGGGGCCCGCGCGCAGGGTGAAGGTGCCGTCTCGAGGGCTGAGCACGTAGGTGCCCGTGATGTCCGCGGGCAGTAAGTCCGGCGTGAACTGGACGCGGCGGATGGAGCTGCCGAGCGCCAGGGCGAACGACTTGACCAGCGTGGTCTTGGCGATGCCGGGCACCCCCTCCAGCAGTACGTGGCCGCGCGAAAGCAACGCGATCGTCATCAGGTCCACCGCTGATGCGTCGCCGATGTAGACGCGCGACACCTGACGCTTGAGCTCCGTGAGCCGCTCACGCGCTGCCTCGATTTCGGTGACCTGAAGTGCGTGCATCAGCCGACCCCGACACGCTGCTCGATTTCAACGACGGCCGCCATCAACTTTTTTCGGAGCCAGTCCAGCCTAGCGACGGGGATGAGGCGGCGCTGCTTCTTCAAGATGCGCTCGTCGATGACGCGAAGCTCCGCCAAGGCGCTCGTGAGATCCTGCAGCTCCGAGTCCGAGAGCAGGTTACGTCGCTGAATCTCCGCGAGCACCAGCTTGGCCGAGGGGCCTCGACCGAGGCTCAGGCGCTCACCCAGCACCTCGAGCGCGGCGGAGCGCAGCTCGGATAAACCGAGAGCCGGGTCCGTGCTGGGCGCGGAGAGCACGGCGATGCGCCCGGCAACGCCGCCCTGCGCGACGAGCGGCTCCGGCGCGGTGTAGCGGGGCGCGGTGCGTGGTCGCGGCCGCGCGGCGTAAAGCAGCCCCCACGCCATGATCGAGAGGCAACCAAAGGCGGCGAGCGCCAGCGGCACCGGCTCTGGCAGGCCATGCTCGTGCAGGTCGTCGAGCGCGTCGGTCAGGTGCTGGCCCAGACCGGAGAGCATGTTCCCGCGCTCCCCGAACTCGCCGCGCTGCTGAAAACGGTTGCTGACGAAGTACAGCTTACCGCCCCGCTCGCCCCAGCTGTCTGGCTCCACCAGGTACGAAAGCAGCCCCTCGGCGAACTTGCGGTTGCCCGGGTACCGCAGCATGAGGTTGATGAAAGACGACGGGTCGCCCATCGCGAACAGCCGGCCCCGATTGACGATGATGCCGGTCACGGCGAGGGTGGCATCCGGCTCGCCGCGCGCCGCAATCGTGAGGACCGGGGTCAGGTTCGGGTGCGTGAGCGCGGTCGGATGATTGGTGACGACGCCTTCCACGTTCTGCGTGATGGGGTGGCGGTTCTGCTCCTGGCCGGCCACGATTTGCACGGAGGGCTCCGCGATCGGCAGGCTCGGGTTGTCGCGTAGGGTGCGCGCGGGCGTGAGCGGCGCCCGAACCCGGTTGATCTGAAAGCGGGCCAGGAATTTGTCGCCGGTGCCGTGATCGTCCAGCAGCGCGACCCGCCCGCCCGCGCGGAGGAACGCGCTGAGCTCCGCGTAGTCCAACGTGGACTCCGGGTGCAGGATCACGACGCCGTCCTTCGGGGTGAGCTTGGAGTAGTCGAGGGTCGCCGTGAGCTCGAGCCGTTCGCGGCCGAGGCGCTTCTTGGCGAGCTCGAACAGCTCGCTGGTGCCTTCCCAGGAGGTGTCGCTCACGTCGAACGCGCCGAGCGCGGGCCGGGGTAGGCAAAGCCCGACCACGAGGAAGACCGCTACGACGCGGAGCAGCACGCTAAACCTTTGGAGCAATCTGGCCGCTTTGTATATCAGCCCCGCTAGCCTACACGAGCGCCAACCCCGGCCCACGAGACGGATGTTTACAGAGCTTGACCTTCTGCCCCCGGTGGCTAGATTTCTGTCAAGGACCAAGTTTAGTTGGCCACTCTCGGCCACGTCGAACCTCGGTCTCTCATCGCGAAAGCGAGGCCGCCCCATGCTTCCTCCCTTCATCATCGACCAGATTCGGCGAAGAGAAGAAGAAGAGCGTCGGCGCATCGAGCGGGATCAGCCACGGGTCGAGTTGCCGGTAGACGCCTACCGTCCGGCTCCTCAGCCCCAGCGTGAGGACGACGAGCAGGACGATCCCGAACGCGGGGTCATCATCCTGGACCTCGGCTGACCTTTCCAAGGCCCCCTCGGCGTTGTACAAGCCACGGCGCCGATGCGCCGGCTCATTCTATCCGCCCTGTTCTCACTCTCCCTCAGCGGCTGCTTTGGCCCGTCTGACGGTGTTGCCGTTCCTGTCGACGACATCTACTTCCCAGTAGGGCTCGCGTTCGACGAGGGCGACCGCCATCTCTTCGTCGTCTCGAGCGACTTCGACCTCCAGTACAACGCCGGAGCGATCCAGTCGTACGACATGGCGAGGCTGCAACGGGATCTCCCTGTTCCTTGCGAAGACGAGCCGGGCGGGTTGTGTCGCCCCGGACGCCCCCTCGAGCCCTTCGACAACGAGGGAATGTGCAAGAACGGCGAACGCATCGCCTCTGAGCGCTTGCTCGTCCCGGGTCGCTGTAGCCCGTTGGACCCGGGTGTCTACAAGCAGGACAGCGTCAAGATCGGCGCGTTCGCGACCGACGCGGTGCTCCGCCACGAGAAAGACTCCACGAACACCCGGCTCTTCGTGCCCGTGCGCGGCGACTCGACGCTCCACTGGCTGGACATTGATGAAGACGGCTTCATGCAGTGCGGTCAGGCCGGAAATGACGGCGCCTGCGACGATCGCCACCGAGCCGGCGATCAACCGACCGACAACACCCGCGGCATCAAGCTCAACGCCGAGCCCTTCGCGGTAGATGCGAGCGAGCACGCCGAGACCATCGTCGTCACCAACCAGACGACCGGTGCCGCCTCGCTCTTCGTCAACGACTGGGGCGGCAACGGCCCGTCGCTGCAGTTTGCGCTTTCATCGGACCGCATCCCGCGACGCCCGGTCGGCATCGCGTCCCTGCCCAGCCCTGCGGCGCAGTCTGGTGAAGGCAACACGTACTTGCTCACCTTCCGTGACTCCCCGCAGGTGCGTCTCGTGCGCTACGCGCCAGACGACGGCTCTTCCGTATCGCGCCCCTTCCTGGTGGACGGAGGCGGGGTAGGCATCACCGCCAACTCCGTGGGGTCGGATTCGCGAGGGGTGGCGGTGGATTCGAGCGCTCGCCAGGCTGCGGAGGCGAGCTGCGGCGGTGATCAGGCATGCCTGGAGCAAGCGGCCTTGGTCCCGCTGGACGTCTACGTCGCCAACCGAGCCCCCTCGAGCTTGCTCATCGGGCGAACGCGCCCCCCAGAGCAGTACCCCTACTTCTACGACAGCGTGCCGCTCACGGTCGGACCTTCGCGCGTGACGCTGGGCAAGGTGACGGCTGCGAACGGCGACCTGGAACGGCGCGTCTTCGTGGCGTGCTTCGACTCGCGGCGTGTTTTCGTTTACGACCCCGTGCGGGCACGCATGGAAGCCGAGATTTTTACGGGCCGCGGTCCCCACGCGCTCGTCGTCGACGAGACTCGCGGCCTGCTCTTCGTCGGCCATTTCACGGATTCGTACGTCGGAGTTTACAGCTTGGACCTGCGCCACCCAGAAACTTACGGGAGCATGCTCGCCACGTTGGGCAGCCCCAAGACTCCGAGGTCTTCGAAGTGACGTCGTTCTTCTCCGCGCGATCCGTGCTGGCTCTGCTGGGGCTGGTTGTCCTGAGCGGCTGCACCGAGCGCCAACCCGCGCAAGAGCTTCGCTCCCTCTCCGGTAGCGAAAAAGCCGTATTTCTTTGCCGAGACGCGAGCGGCGTCGGGCGGCCCTTCAGTGATTGCCCCGATCGCAACACGGACGACGACGACCGGCCTGATCAGAAACTCTCCGTCATGGCGCTCGTGTCGCAGACGCTGACGGACGAGGTAGCAGTCGTGAACGTGACCGACGGCCACGTCATCGACATCGACCCGAGCACGCCGGGCTACGGCTTTCTGCGTGTCGGCGGGCGGCCGGTTTCGATGGCGGTGACGCCCGGCGGTCTCTCGTCGTTCGTGGCCACCGCCGAGGCGGGCAAAAACGGCATCTTCGCGCTGCCGACGCGGCTCTTGGCCGCGCCCCAAGCGAAAGGCGAGACCCTCGACCTAACGACCTGGAACGCGTGCCGGCTCGACGAGACTCCGGGCGAGCTCGCCATCCTCGTGGATTCGGCGGGCAGCTGCGCCGACGAAGAGAACGAGGCCCCTGTCGCTGAATCCGGTGCGGATCTGGACGACGAGAAGGTCAACGCGGGCCAAAGGCGCAAGCTCGTCGTCTCCTTCCCGGACAGCGGCCGTCTCGGTGTCATCGATGCTCAAGCGGTGCTGAATCGCAGCCATGGCTCCTTCGATCCGTGCCCGGTGAGCTACGTGGAGCTGAGCGCGGACGTGCCAGCCGGCGTGGCGCAAACCCTGCCGGCGGACCTGTTACCAGCCGAGGCCTGCTCGGAAGTACCGGCTCCCATGGCGCCCGCTGCGACCAAGCGCTCGCCGCGCCCAGCCGGCTTCGCGCAGACCGACGGGCGACTGTACGTCGCGGACGCGGGCGCGCCGGTCATCCACGTGCTCGACACGACCAACGTGTGCGGCATCACCGAGCTGTCGCCGCTCCTGCCGTTGTCGCTGCGCGACCCGAACCGTGTGGTGACGACGCGTCGTCTCGCGGTCAGCCCGCTCACGCCGGCTCGCAAGCAATACGTCTACGCGATCGACGCCGAGGACCAACCCCACGCCACGGTCATGGCCTTCGACGTGAGCCCCGGGTCGACCGACCCGACGCCGATCGTCCGGCCCGGCTCACCCGAGCTTCCGGGAGAGAAGCCGGATCGACTGACTTTCGGCGCCCCGGCCCACGACGTGGTCTTCGCCTACCGCGACATCCCCTACGTCGACCCGGACACCGGCGCCGCCGAGTTCGGCGTGCGCTGCAGCCCGGATCCGGACGACGCCACGGGCCCCGCCGCGCTAGCGCGACCCAACGGCGACTTCACCGTCGGCGCGCGCCCGGGCCTGCTGCGCGGTCTATTCGGCTTCGTGCTCCTCACCAGCGGCCAAATCGAGGTGGTGGACGTGGACGACTTGGACGCGGATTGTCGTCGGCCAATCACTCCCAATCCGACGAGCTCGCCGGACTTCCGGGGCTGCGCGAACGACGAGCCCGACAAGACGTACGTGGACTCAGACGGTCTGCCGCTCACCACGAACGAGCAAAGCTGCCGCGTCGTGGAGCCGCACCGCTCTCGCAGCGCGCGGCTGATGCTCAACAACAGCCTGGTCGGCATCCGCGCGCCCTCGCTGCGGACCTTCCCGCAGCTGGTGCCGGCGCCTGGGAACGTGAGCAGCGCGCCCGAGGATCGCCCCCGTCTGCTCGCGGTGCCCTTCCCTGGAAAGGAAGACAGCACCGACGTGTTCGTCGGGGCCACGCTCTACACGAGCGCCGCCTCGGGAGGGGATGCCCTCCCGGTCGACCCCAACAGCAAGGCTTCCGAAGACCTCTCGTCGCAAAACTCACTGGTCCTCCCGCCGCTGGAGCCTCGCGCGTACCCGGCGGATGGGCGCTCCTCGCTCACCTTCGAAGGCGCCTTGAGCGAGGGGGAGCAGCGGGCCGGCTTCTTGAACGCAGCCACCGGGGAGCTGACCGACGCCTCCTTGTCGTTCTGCTCGGCCGGGGTCCACGACCCTTCGGCGATGGCAAACCTCGCGGTGAGCGAGCTCGGGCTCTCCGCCGCGAACGCCGAGGCCTTCGGCGCGATCCACGGCGACTTCGTCCAGATCACGTCCCGATTTCCCGACGAAGCGGACAGCTACTGGCAGAGCGCCGACATGAGCCGCGCCGACTGCGTTGCGCTATTCGGTGAAGCCGACGCGCAGACCCTGCTGCCCGAACGTGATCTGAAGATCACGGAAGCGTTCGCGGGTCGGTTGGTGGTTCGCTCCACTTCGTCGGCGACCCTCGAGGCCTTCGACGCCTGCTTCCCCACCGCGCTGAGCTATCGCATCCGAGGCGGCCGGCAGTGGGTGCTTCTGCGTGGTGGCCAGCTGCGCCACGACATCGTGGCGAGTGGGGCCGAGAGCCGCTGCGTGCGCAGCTGCAATCCACTCTACAAATGGCAGAAGAGCCGGGTCTTCGAGGTCTCGAGTCCCAGCCCCAACTGCCGCGCGGCCTCGCAGGTGCAGTCAGAGGCGTCGCCCGACGACGCGCTGAGCCTGCGCGTTGGTTGCCCCGCCGCGGACGAGGTGGCCTGCATCTACAACCAGGACGACGCGCGATACCGTTCGCTCATGGGCTCCGAAGCCGAGAGCTGCATTTTCAACGGTTTGACCGAGCGGTTCGCGGTGTACAAAGGGCGCCGCGCGTCCGTGCGCGGTGAGTCCTTCACCTGGCAGACGACGGGCGGCTTCGTGCCGCTGGAGATGACTTTGATCAGTCAGTCCACCGTGGTCGCGCCGCAGTCGATCCAGTACCTCTCGCAGCCGGAGCAGCTCGCGGTGGTGGACGGCGCGAGCCAAGGTCTGTCGCTGCTCAGCCTGGACACCTTCGGTATCGTCAAGCCCTCTCCGTTTTACTGAGCGACGCATGGCGGGTCCCCAGACGCCGGTGATGCAGCAGCACGCGGCGGCCAAGCGCGCCTACCCCCACGCGATCGTGTTCTTTCGCATGGGGGACTTCTACGAGATGTTCGGGGAAGACGCGGTGCTGGGCGCCAAGCTGTTGGAGCTGACGCTCACTGCGCGCAACCGCGGCAAGCCCGACGAAATCCCGATGGCGGGCGTGCCGCACCACGCGGCGCACGGCTACATCTCACGCCTGCTCGAGCTGGGGCAGCAGATCGCCATCTGCGAGCAGATGGCGGACCCTTCGAAGATCAAGGGCATCGTGCCGCGCGAGGTCGTGCGGGTGATCACCCCTGGCCTGGTCACGGCGACGGACCAGCTGGCGCCCAGCACGAACAACTACCTGTGCGCGGTCGAGGTCACGAGCGGCGCGGTAGGCGTGGCGCTTTACGACTTGTCCACGGGAGAGCTCCAGGCCGGTAGCTTGCCGAACGTCGCCCGGCTGCTGGGCGAGCTGGGCCGCGCGGCGCCGCGAGAGCTGTTGCTGGGCGCGGCCGAGGACGCGGAAGAAGCGCGCACGTCCGCGATGAGGGCGGCTCAGAGCCTGCCGCGGCTCGCGGTACGCGAAGACGCGTCGCTCGGCGCGGCGGAAGAGGCGAGAGCTCTCGGCGAGCTGCCCGAGGACGAAAGTAAGCTGCCCCCCGAGGTGCGCCGAGCGGTCGCGCGCGCCCTGCGCTTCGCTCAAGCGTGCCTGCCGCGCGGGCGTTTGCCGGTTCGCCGAGTGGCGCGGTTCGAGCCCTCGAGCACGCTCTTGATCGAGCGGGTGGCCCAGCTCCATTTGGAGCTGACCGAGTCGGTCTCCGGGAACAAGCAAGCGACCTTGCTCGGCGCCATCGACGCAACTTGTTCGCCTGCGGGGGCGCGGCTCCTTCGTCGGCGTTTGCTCGCTCCGCTCATGGACGTGGCCCAAATCAGGCGGCGCCATGACCAGGTCGAGCTATTCGTGGTGCACGCGAGGCTCCGCGAGTCCCTGCGGGCGGCGCTGGCGGACGTGGGGGACCTCGAGCGCCTGAGCGTGCGCGCCTCCCTGGGTGAGGCCAATCCGCGCGATCTGGGAGGGCTTCGTGACGGCCTCGCTGCTGCCGCGCGCTCGGCGCAAGTGCTCTCGGATATCGCCGATCCCGAGCTGCGTGAGGTGCTCGGCCTGTCGGGCGAGACGCTCGATACGCTGCCCGAGCTGGCCCAGGAGCTCGCCGGCGCGCTGGTGGAGCGTCCGTCCCCGCTGGCCAAGCAGGGCGAGATCTTCCGTCCCGAGTTCGACGCCGAGCTGCGGGAGCTAGACGGCCTGCGCATCAGCGGCACCGAGCGCATGGTCGCGCTGGAGGAGCGCCTCCGCGAATCCACCGGCATCTCCACGCTGCGCATCCGGTACACGCGGGTGTTCGGCTGGTACATCGAGGTCAGCCGCGGCAAGTCGGGCAACGTGCCGGCCGAGTTTCGCCGCAAGCAGACGGTGGCGAGCGGCGAGCGCTACACCTTGCCGGAGGTCGACGAGCTCGCCGACAAGATTGCTCATGCCGAGGAGCGCCACCGCGAGCGAGAGCTCGCGCTACTGGCAGAGCTGGTGCAGCGTACGGGTTCCGCTGCGGCCCGCATCGCATCGCTCTCGGAGCGATTGGCGGGTTGGGACGTCGCGGCGGCGCTCGCCGACGTAGCCCACCGCCACGACTACGTACGCCCCAAGGTCGACGACTCCGAGCTGCTGTCGCTGCGCGACGCGCGCCACCCGGTGGTCGAGCGCTTGTCCGCGCGCGGCAAGTTCGTGCCCAACGACGTGGAGCTGGACCTCTCCGGCGAGCGGCTGTGGCTCGTGACGGGGCCGAACATGGCCGGCAAAAGCACGCTCCTGCGGCAGGTCGCGCTGTGCACGATCTTGGCCCAAATGGGCAGCTTCGTCCCGGCGCGAGCCGCGCGCATCGGCGTGGTCGACCGCGTTTTGTCGCGAGTCGGCGCGAGCGACAACCTATCGGCCGGCGAGAGCACCTTCATGGTGGAGATGCGAGAAACCGCCGAAATCTTGCGCACCGCCACGCGTCGCTCGCTCGTCATTCTGGACGAGATCGGCCGCGGCACCAGTACCTTCGATGGCTTGTCGATCGCGTGGGCAGTGGCCGAATACCTGGACGAGGTCGTCGGCTGCCGAGCGCTGTTCGCCACCCACTACCACGAGCTGACGGACCTCGCCGAGCAGAGCAAGAACATCGGCAGCTATAGCGTCAGCGCGCGCGAGCAGAACGACGACGTGGTCTTCCTGCACCGGCTCGTCCGCGGCGCGGCGAACCGCAGCTACGGCGTCGCGGTGGCGAAGCTCGCCGGGCTCCCGGAGCCGGTGCTGGCGCGCGCCCGCGGTTTGCTTGCGGCGCTCGAACGCAAGGACGCCGCTCTGCCCGAACGGCGCTCGAAGGTGAGCAAGGCTCCGCAGCTCTCGCTGTTCGGCGATCGCTCGGTGGAGTCACGCCACCAGGTCGAGCTCATCGAAACGCTCCGCGCCGTGGATTTGAATCGTTTGACTGGTCTGGAGGCGCTCGGCCTCTTGGAACGTCTCAAGTCCAAGCTCTGAGCGCCCTCGGTCATCGCGCGGGTGGGGGGCCCGAGCCGGGCGCCGCGACGAGGTGAGTTTCGTCGCGCCACCGGCCCTGCGCTCAAAAAGTGATTGAAGTACGGGGGCTTATTGGCGGCATGGGCGAGCCCCTCGTCTCTGTCTGGGCATCCAACGAGGGCTCATCTGTCTCGCCCCTCTCAAATTTCGGCGACCAACGCCGTTCCAGAGGTTGGACCCGCGCGCGCTCGGACCGGCGCTGTCCGTTCGCATTCACAAGGCAGCCCATGAAGTCACTCACGCTCCTACAAAAGCTCCTCCTCCTGTGCGGAGCGGCGGTGCTGTGCGCGGCCCTCATCGGCGCATGGGCCATCGGTTCGCTGAGCACGGTCGCCGACGCGGTGACGCGTACCTCCGCGGTGAGCTTGCTGCAGCGTGCGCAGATGGACGCCGACATGATGCACGACGGGCTCCGCGCAGACGTGCTCCTCGTGAGCCTCGGGGCAGCGCGGCACGACGCGCAGGCGCGCCGCGAGGGCGCCTCCGGCATCCGTGAGCACGGGGCTCGGTTGCGCGCCGACCTGAGGACGATCTCGGGCGATTCGAGCCCCGAGCTGCGGAAGGCCGCTGCCGACTTGGCGCCGGCGGTCGAGCGCTACCTTCAGGCGGCGGACGCGTTCGCGCTCGCTCAGGGCGAAGCGCTGCCGGAGCTCTCCAGCTTCCTATCGGACTTTGCGGCGCTGGAGCCGGCGATGAGCAAGCTCGGCGACCAGATCCAGGACCTGATGAAGGCCGCCGAGCAGGAGGCTCGCGAGGCAGAGGGTGCGGCGGGCCGTCACATCGTCATCGCCGTATTGCTCGCGGCGGCACTGATCGGCGCGCTCTCCGTCGTCACGGTGCGCTCCGTCCGCGAGCCGCTGGTCGCGATCGCGGCGGTGGCTCGCAGCATGTCGCGTGGCGATTTGCAGCAGAAGCTTCAGCACCAGGGCGACGACGAGCTTGGGGACGTCGCTCTGGCCTTGATCGAGATGCGTACCAGCATCCAGCAGCTGGTCACCGTCGAGCAGCGGGTCATCGAAGCCGCGCGCGACGGCCGGCTCTCGGAACGCGGCTCGGCGGAAGGCCTGTCGGGGGTGTTCGGCGAGCTCGTCACCGGCATGAACGAGCTACTCGCTAGCGCCAACGCCCCCATCGAGGAGGCCAAGGACGTCCTGTCGCGCGCTCAAAGCCGCGATCTGACCGCGCGCATGCGCGGCGAGTACCGAGGAGACTTCGACCTCATCAAGGTCGCCACCAACGGCGCGCTCGATACCTTGGAGAGCACCCTCGCCGAGGTGCAAACCGTCGCCGATCAGGTCGCGGCTGCGGCGGGGCAGATCACGGGCGCGTCCTCGCAGATGGCGCGGGGGGCGTCGTCGCAGGCGGCGTCCATCGAGGAGGTGCTGAGCTCGCTCGAGGAGATCACCTCCATGAGCAAGCAGAACGCGGCCAACGCGCAGGAGTCTCGCAGTCACGCCCACGGCGCGACGAGCATGGCGGACCAGGGCGCGGCCAGCATGAGCCGGCTCTCCAGCGCCGTAGAGAGCATCAAGGGAGCGGCCGACGAGACCGCCAAAATCATCAAAACCATCGATGAGATTGCGTTTCAAACCAATCTGCTCGCGCTGAACGCGGCCGTCGAGGCGGCGCGCGCCGGAGACGCCGGGCGCGGCTTCGCGGTCGTCGCGGAGGAGGTTCGCTCGCTGGCGATGCGCAGCGCAGAGGCGGCCAAGAACACGACCGCGGTCATCGAGCGTTCGCTGAAGAAGGCGGAAGAGGGCGTCAGTATCAACCGTGAAGCGAGCGTGGCGTTCGAGGCCATTGGTAAGCAGGTAAAGAAGGTCGTCGAGGTGATCGCGGAGATCGCAGAGTCTTCTCAGCAGCAGCACGACAGCGTCGCCCGCATCAACAAGGGAGTGGATACGGTCTCGCGCGAGACTCAGCAGAGCGCGGCTGCAACCGAGCAGACCGCCAGCGCCGCGGAGGAGCTGGCGGCTCAGGCCGAGGCGATGCGCGGGCTCACCGCTCAGTTTCGGCTCAGCCGGGCCAAGCCTGCCGCACCGGGAGCGAGGCCGGCGGCGCACAAGCGACCGGCGCGAGCGGTGGCGGCGCGCCCGAAGGCTCAGCCCAAGCCCGCCTCCGGAGTCTTGCCCAGCGCGCGAGCGGTGGCGAACGGCTCCGGGCGCGACCTCATCCCTTTCGATGATGACGATAGCGCGGTGATCGGAACCTTCTGAGCGAGCGCGCGGCGGCCATGATCTCATCCAAGCCCCTAAGAAAGACCTTAGATCTCGGCGAAATCGCGGCCAGCCTCATGCAGGCGCAGGCCGACGAGGCGGACGCGCTGGCCGAGCTGCGCGATGCGCTCGCGGCTTTCGGGAGCCAGGAGGGGCAGGGGCCGCCGTCCGTCAAGAGACTGGTCGCGGCTGCTCACGGCAAGCTCGTTGCGCTGCTCTCGGGTGAGGCCTCGGATCCCGAGCAGGCGTTGGCCGCCGCCGTGCGCTTGGTCTGCTTGGCGACGTCTCCAGAGCCGATGACCAGCGCTTCGGTTCCGCCGCCGCGCGCGCTCGGAGTGGAGGAGGACACGGCGGTCGCGGTCGCGTTCTTGACCCGGCATTCTCAGCTGCCAGGGGCGCGCTCCATGCTTCCGGTGGCGCGCTCGATCCTACCCGCGCGGCTGTCGATGCTCCCGACCCGTCACTCGTGGATGCCGGGGGGCGCGCCGCTGCCTGCCCCGCCGCCCACGCTTTTGCCCGGGGATCCGGATCTCGAGCTGATTGGCGAGTTCCTGACCGAAGCGAACGAGCACGTCGTCGGCGCAGAGGCGGCGCTGCTCACGCTCGAGAACCACCCGGAGGACATGGCGGCGGTGAACACGGTTTTCCGCGCCTTCCACACCGTCAAAGGCGTCTCGGCCATGCTCGGCATGACCGCGCTGGCGGAGCTCGCGCATCACGCAGAGTCGCTCCTGGCGCGCATCCGCGATGGACAGATCCGCTGCACGGGCGTCTACGCCAACCTCTGCTTGCGCGGCATCGACATGCTCAAAGAGACGCTGATGGCGGTCTCGGCACAGCTGAAGGGACAACCGGGCGCGGTGCCGCGCGGCTACGCCCAGCTCGTGCTCGCCTTGCAGAACCCCGACGCGGCGCCGGTGGAGTCCCCGGCTCCCATCGTCACGCCGCCAAGCGCGGACGCCGCGAGGCTGGTCAGCCCGGCTCTCACTGCGCCCGCGGCGCCGAGCATCGAGGTCGCGCCAGGGCCGCGCGAGCCGCTGACGCCGGTGGCGGTGCGCCCCACCCGACTCGCGCCGCCGCCGGAGTCGCCGGCGGGGCCGAAGGCCGCGATTCCGCCCGCTCCGGTGCCCGCGCCTCCCTCGAGGGTGGCGGCGAAGGTCGAGCCGGCCGCGCCGCCGGCGGCGTCGCGCGCCGAGGCGGGCGGGAGCCAGAGCGCCGACGAAAGCTCGGTGCGCGTGCGCACGGATCGACTGGACCGATTGATCGACATGGTCGGAGAGCTGGTCATCGCCCACTCGATGCTGGCTCAAGATCCGAAGAACGACGCCTCGCGAGACCCCGAGCTTTACCGCAAGGTGGGGCACGCGGGGAAGATTGTCCGTGAGCTTCAGGACATGTCCATGGCGCTGCGCATGGTTCCCCTCCGTCCCACGTTTCAGAAGCTCACCCGCATCGTTCGCGACGTCGCCAAGAAGAGCGACAAGCAGATTCAATTCGTCAGCACCGGCGACGACACCGAGATCGATCGCAACATGGTGGACGTGATCGCCGAGCCGCTCATCCACATGGTCCGGAACGCGGCCGACCACGGCGTGGAGGCCACGGCCGCGCGCCTCGCGGCGGGCAAGGCTGCCGTCGGCACGGTGCGCATCGCCGCGTACCATTCCGGGGGCAACGTGGTCATCGACTTGAGCGACGACGGGGGCGGCTTGAACCGAGAGCGAATCTTGGCCAAAGCGGCGCAAAAGGGGCTCGTCGATCCGAGCAAGAGCCTGTCCGATAGCGAGATTTATCAGCTCATTTTTCTGCCCGGCTTTTCCACGACGGAAGCGGTGACGGACATCTCCGGGCGCGGCGTCGGCATGGACGTGGTGCGCCGCAACATCGAGCAGCTCAAGGGGCGCATCGACATCACCTCCGAGCTCGGTCGTGGTACGACATTTTCGATTCGTCTGCCGCTCACGCTCGCGATCACGGACGGCATGATCGTGCGCGTCGGCTGCGAGCGCTACATCATCCCCACCGTCAACATTGGCGTGAACTTCCGGCCGGAAGCGAGCCAGGTCTCGACCGTGTCCGGACGGGGAGAGGTCATCTTGCTGCGCGGTGAGCTCATCCCTCTCTTTCGACTGCACCGGCTCTTCAGGGTGGAGGGCGCAGTCGAAGACCCCACCGCGGGCTTGGTCGTGGTGCTACGCGAGGGCGCCAGCTCTTGCGGCCTCCTCGTAGACGAGCTGCTCGGCCAGCAGCAAGTCGTGGCCAAATCACTGGGCGCCGGCATTGGCAAGGTGCCCGCCATCTCCGGCGGCGCGATCTTGGGAGATGGCCGCGTCGGGCTCATTTTGGACCCGGGCAGTCTCGTGACCATGGCCCGCGAATCTCGCTCGGCCCGCGCGCCCGAGGGGCGGTCAGCGGAGCCATTTAGCAGGGTGCAAGCATGACCGCAGCAGCAGCTTCAGCAGACCAGGTGACCGCGCTCAGCGGCAAATACCTCACGTTCTTTCTCGGCGCCGAGGAGTACGGCATCGCCATCCTCAAGGTGCGCGAGATCATCGGCATCGTTCCGGTGACGCCGGTGCCGGGCACGCCCGTGTTCATGCAGGGCGTCATCAACCTGCGCGGCAAGATCATCCCCGTCATCGATCTGCGAGCCAAGTTCGGGATGTCCACGCAAGCCGCGACTCGGGAGACGTGCATCATCGTCGTCCGGCGCCACGACCTGGAGCTCGGCATCGTCGTCGACGCAGTGTCGGAGGTGCGCGACGTCTCCGGCAGCGAAACCGAGCCGATGTTGGATCTGGGCAGTGACGTCTCCGCCGAGTACTTCCTCGGCATTTCGAAGGCCGACGGCAAGGTGCGGCTGCTGCTGGACATTGATCGGATCCTCTCCTGCGAAGAGATCATCGAGCTCGGGCGGCGCTGAATGCTGGCTGCTCCCGCGCTCTCCGCCGCTTCCTTCAGCGCCATCCGGGAGCTCATCCGCGCCGTCGCTGGCATCGCGATGACGCCAGAAAAGGAGGAGCTCGTGAAAGCGCGCCTCGCATCGCGCCTGCGCGAGCTGAAGCTCTCTGCCTATGAAGAGTACCTGGAGCGCGTAAAAACCGACCGCGTCGAGCTCTCCAACATGGTGGACGTGCTGACCACCAACAAGACGAGCTTCTTCCGGGAGCCGCAGCACTTCGACTACCTGGTGCAGACGGTGTTTCCCATTTGGAAGGCGGAGCGCCGGCCGCGCCAGATCTGGAGCGCGGGGTGCTCGAGCGGCGAGGAGCCGTACACGCTCTCCATGCTCCTTCAAGCGCACTTGCCGACGCTAGAGGTGCGCATCCTCGCGACCGATCTGTCGCTGCGCGTGCTCACCCGCGCGAAGGCAGCCCGCTACACGGAAGCGGTCGTGCAAGACGTGCCGAGTGAGCTGCGACGCAAATACCTGCGCCACGTGCCGGGTGAAGGTACCTTTCAGGTGGCGCCAGAGGTGACTTCGCGAGTCTCGTTCGCGCGTCTGAATCTGATGGGCGATTGGCCGATGAAAGGGCCGTTCGACTTGATTCTGTGCCGAAACGTCATGATCTATTTCACGGACGACACCCGTACGATGCTCGCGCAGCGCTACGCGGCGCTGCTCTCGGAGCGCGGCGTCTTGATGATCGGGCACGCCGAGAGCCTGGCTTCACTCGAGCAACCGCTGCGGCTGATCAAGCCGGCGATCTACGCGCGCTAGCGAGCCATGGCCGCACCAGTCGAAAGAGGGCTTGCTCCGCACGACGCCGCGCGCTGCCGCCGCGTGGTCGGTATCGCCGACATGGTCATCTCTAGCAGCCGGCGAGATCTGGTCCTCACCTACGCCCTGGGCAGCTGCTTGGGGGTGTGCGTGTGGGACCCAGTGGTCCGCGTTGGCGGGCTGCTGCACTTGATGCTGCCGCAGGCGGCGATGGCGCCGGAGAAGGCCGCCGAAAATCCGCTCATGTTCGCGGATACCGGCATCCCCAAGCTTTTTTTAGGGAGCTACGCGCTCGGCGCAAAGAAGGAAAGGCTGGTGGTCGTAGTGGCCGGCGGCGCCAGTTTCAACTCGAAGGAAGACGACGACATGGCAATCGGACAGCGCAACATCGCGATGCTGCGCAAGCTGATGTGGAAAAATGGCGTGCTCCTCAAGAAGCACGAGCTGGGCGGAACCGAGCCCCGTAACATGAGCCTGGACATCGGGACCGGCGAGGTGTCCGTCGCCTTCGGCAAGGATACGCGCGTTTTGTTCGAAGGGAGCGCGACTTGAGCCTACGCATCCTCGTCGTCGACGATAGCCCGGTCATGCGAAAGATGGTGATCCGCACGCTCAACATGAGCGGCTTGCCGATCGAAGCCGTACACGAAGCAACTCAAGGGCGCGAGGCGCTCGAGGTGCTGGCGAGGGAAGAGGGCATCAACCTGGGGCTCTTCGACGTGAACATGCCGGTGCTGAACGGGGAGGAGCTCGTCACCCTGGTGCGCGCCGAGCCGAAGACCGCCGCTCTGCCCGTCATCATGGTCTCCACCGAGGGCAGCGCGGAGCGCATCGAGCGCCTGAAGCGGCTGGGCGCCGCCTTCGTTCGCAAGCCCTTCGGCCCGGAAGCGCTGCTCGACGCGATCATCAGCGCGACCGGAGGTTGAAGATGGAAGAAGCTTGGAAAACCGCGCTCACCCGCGCAATCCGTGAAGTCTTCGAGAACTTGTGCTTCATGATGCCCGCTCCGAGGGCGACCGTGCCGCCCGAGCCGAAGTCGCTCTCGCGGGTGGTGCTCGCGGTAGACATTCACGGGGCGGGGCAGGGCAGCCTCCACTTGATCTTGCCAGAGGCGATGGTGGCGCCGATCGCGGCCTCCATGCTGGGTGACGACGAGCCGCTCTCGCTCGCGGAGCAGTATGACGCGGCGTGCGAGCTGGCGAACATCGTGTGCGGCAACGTGCTGCCGCTCGTAGCAGGCGAGCGCGCCGTGTTCGACTTGTCGCCGCCTCGGGTGATAGCGACGATGGACCCGGGGCTGGACGTCGGCAGCGACGCGCGGGTGGCTGTCCTCCTGGACGAAGGCCTCGTGTGCGCCTCGCTCCACCTTCGCCTCGCGGAGCGCCAGGGAGCCGCATGATCCGAGTCCTCGTAGTCGACGACTCAGCGGTCGTGCGGCGCGTTCTCTCCGAGGCGCTTTCCGCCGCTCCCGGCATCGAGGTCGTCGGCACCGCGGCCGACCCCTATGCGGCCCGCGACAAGATCGCCGCTCTGCGTCCGGACGTGCTCACGTTGGACGTGGAGATGCCGCGTATGGACGGCCTCACGTTCCTGGAGAAGCTCATGGCCGCCCACCCCCTCCCGGTGGTGGTGGTGAGCTCGCTCACGCCGGCGAGCAGCGCCATGGCCCTCCGCGCGCTCGCGCTGGGCGCAATCGGTGTGGTGTGCAAGCCCGGCTCGCAGTTCTCCATTCCGGACGTCGCGCGGGACGTCGTCCATCAGGTGCGCGCCGCCGCCCTCGCCAAGCTGAAGCCGCTCGTCGAGCGCTCTAGCCCTCGCCCGCTGGCGTCTCCTCGGGCCGAAGGGTTGGTCACGACGCGGAAGATCTTGGCCATCGGCGCGTCCACCGGGGGGCCTCGGGCCATCGAGGACGTGCTCACGCAGCTGCCGCCGGCGGGCCCCGGCACCGTGATCGTGCAGCACATGCCGGTACAGTTCACGGCAGAGTTCGCCAAACGATTGAATTCGCTGTGCGCGATGCGCGTGGCAGAGGCGACGGACGGCGAGGAGGTTTTGGCCGGTAAAGCGCTGATCGCGCCGGGTGGGCGGCACATGCTGCTGCAGCGAGTGGGCGCGACTTACGTCGTACGGCTCAAGGATCTGCCGGCCGTGAATCATCACCGGCCGAGCGTGGACGTCATGATGCACTCGGTCGCCAAGGCCGCCGGGGCCAACGCCGTAGGCGTCATCTTGACCGGCATGGGCAGTGACGGGGCGAAAGGACTACTCGCGATGCGCGAGGCCGGAGCGCACACGATCGCCCAGGACGAAGAGACCTCCATCGTTTACGGCATGCCCAAGGAAGCGGCCGCTCTGGGCGGCGCCGCCCAGATACTGCCGCTCGAGGCGATCGCGCGCGCCGCGTGCACGGCGATCGCCAGCTGAGCCTTCGGGCAGCTCAGTTGCCGGTGGCGCGCAGCCCGTATTTCTTCAGCTTGGCGTAGAGCGAGCTGCGTGAGAGCGCGAGCACGCGCGCCGCGTCGTCGACCTTTCCTCCGGCCCGCTCCAGCACCGTCACGATGTGGCGGCGCTCGGCGTCGTCCAGCGTCTGAGCGGGTTCCTCGGGCCGGTCCGGCTGCAGAGAGCGATCGAAGCGCAGCGCGCTCCGGTCCAGCACCTCTCCTTTGCAGAACAGGAGCGCGCGCTCCAGTACGTTCCTCAGCTCTCGCACGTTGCCGGGCCAGCGGTACTGCCGAAGTACCTCGGCCGCGTCCTCCCCGAGGGTGGGGGCGGCGCGGCCGCGACGACGGCTCAGCTCGGAGAGCACGGTGAGCGCGACCGCGTGGATGTCCTCTGCTCGCTCACGCAGAGGTGGGATCTCGAGGGTGAGGGTGTTGATGCGGAACAACAAATCTTCGCGGAAACGGTCGTCTTTCACCATCGCCGCGAGGTGGCGGTGGGTGGCCGCCAGCAAGCGAACGTCGCTGCTACGGACCGCGAGCTCTCCCACGCGGCGGAATTGCCCTTCCTCCAAAGCTTTGAGGAGCTTGGGCTGGACCGAGAGGTCCAAGTCGCCGAGCTCGTCCAGAAACAACGTGCCCTTGTGCGCGACCTCGAACAAGCCGGGCTTGTGGTTGACCGCGCCCGTGAAGGCGCCTCGCTGGTGGCCGAAGAGCTCGGATTCAGCCAGCTCGCGGGAAAGGCCGGCGCAGTTCAGATCCACGAAAGGCTCGGCCTTGCGCGAGCTGTTCTCGTGAATCCACCGCGCGAGCACGCCCTTGCCCGCGCCCGTCTCCCCCAGGATGAGCACCGGCACGTCCGACTCGATGGCCGCGTTGGCCATCTCTTCCAAGCGGCGCACCGCGCGGCTTTTACCCAGGAATGGCATGGGCGCGCTGGCTGCAACTGCGGCGGTGAACGCGCGCTGGCGTCGATCGCGCTGCTGCTCGAGCGTGCGACGCACCAATATCTCCAGCGACTCCAAATCGACCGGTTTGGTCAGGAAGTGCTCCGCGCCGGACTTGATGGCGCGCACGGCGAGGTCGATGGTGCCGAGGCCCGTCAGTACGATCACGGCCTCCCCACTTTCGCGCTGTAGCGCGTGACCGAGCAAGTCGAACGCAGTTCCATCCGGCAGCTGGTAGTCGACGATGGTCAGGTCCGGCGCCTCCTTGCCCATGAGGTGATATGCCTCGGCCAAGCTCTCCGCCTCGAGGACCATGAACCCGCAGCGACGCAAGTAAAGCCCGAGCACTTTGCGCATCTGGGCGTCGTCGTCCACGAGCAAAAGCTTGTCCAAGCGATCCGGCTCCTCGGCGAGTGCAAAGGAGCAACGCGCGGCTCGCGCCTCTCCCACAAGCTATACGCACGAGCGGTAGTGAAATGAAGACTCGACGCTGACGGCCGGGACCCCAGCAAAGTCCCTAAGTCTGTGGGGAGTAAGTGATGTGGCAGGTCGCCTCAGCGCCGCGATTGCGCTCGAATCGGTGGGCGGGTCTACCGGCTGCGGTTAAGCGGGTCAGCCGTGGGCCGTTCAGAGTCACCATGACTCCGGCGCTCAAATCGGCCTGCCTCGAGGCGCTCGTCGCCGCGACCGGCGAGGTTGCCTCGATCGTCCTGGCCGGCTCCACCTGCGAGCCCCTCGAAGGCGACGTCGCCTCCGGCCACGGCGCGTACCTCAGCCTGAGCACGCCGGAGGAGCCGATTCAGGTCGCCATCATCGTCGGAGCTCAGGACTGCCAGCTCCTGGCGAAAGCTCTCCTCGGCCTGGAAGGCGAGGACGAAGACCTACCCGCGGGCGACGTCAGCGACGCCATGTGCGAAATCATCAACATGATCGCGGGCGGCTTGAAGCGCCGCGTGAGCGGTGAGCTCGCGGTGACGCTGGGCCTGCCGATGTTCGTTTCGGGCCAGCCGCTTCCGAATCAGCAGCAAGAAGTGTCGTCGCGTTCGCTCCGCGTGGGGGACGCTTCCGTGAAGCTGATTTTGATCACGCAGGACCAAAACGTCGCGCCGCTATCACGCCGCAGCTCGAAGCTGAGGGCGGCGGCGAAGGAGCAGAGCCTATGAGCAAGACGATATTGATCGTGGACGACAGCAAAGCCATGCGGCTCATCGTGCGGCGCACGCTGCGCCAAGCCGGTTTCGGTGAGTTCGAGGTCCAGGAGGCCGCGAACGGCGTTGAGGCGCTCGAGGCGATCGGGAAGGCACCGCCGACGCTCGTCATCTCCGACTGGAACATGCCGGAGATGAGCGGCATCGAGCTGCTGCGCGAGTTGAACGCGCGTAAGATCGGGGTGCGCTTCGGTTTCGTCACGACGGAAGGTACCCCGGACATGCGCGCCATGGCGAACGAAGCCGGCGCTCTCTTCCTGATCGCGAAGCCCTTCACCCCCGAGCAGTTCGATTCCGCGCTTCGTCCGCTGCTGTCGTAGACCACCCCGCGCTCGGTAGCTCGTGGAGCGATACCCGTCCGAAAAAATTAGACTCGCGGCCGGGCACGACGAAGCCGTCGAGCAGCTGCAAGCCATCTTCCAGCATTTGGCCGACGGCGTGTTCTTGGTGCGAGTCCTACCGGGGCCGGATTTCGCCTACGAGACGTTCAACCGGCAAACCGAGCTGTGGTCGGGGCTGACGAGCGACGAGGTCCGTGGTCGGCGGCTCTCGGAAATCATCGCCGAGCCGGAAGCGTCGCGACTGCAGGAGATCTATCGCCGCTGCGTGGAGACCGGCAAAACCCAGCGCTACGAGGAAGGTCCGACCGCGCTGCAGCAGGGCATGGCATTTCAAACCACGCTCATCCCCGTCGCGGATGCGGAGGGAGCGGTGGTGCGCATCGTGGGCGTCTCCCGCGATATCACGGAGCAAAAGCGGGCCAGAACCGCGCTGCTCGAATCGCAAGAGATGTTCGCGGAAGCGTTCCGGCGTGGCCCCTACGCGATGCTCATCGTGCGGCTCGCGGATGGAATGTACGTCGACGTCAACGAGGCGTTCGAAGCATTGTTCGAGTGTGATCGGGCGTGGGTCATCGGCTCGCGCAGCGCGGAAGGTAAGCTGTGGCCAGACCCGCATCAGCGGGAGAAGCTGCTCGACATGCTGCGCGTCACCGGCCGCGTCCGCGACTTCGCGGCTCGGCTGTCGACGTTTCGAGGGGGCCTCCGGGACGTGCTGCTTTCTGGCCAACCCATCACTTTGGGTGGAGAGCCGCACCTGATCGCCTCGGTGCGTGACGTCACCAAGACCCTCGAGACGGAGCGCACGAAGTCCGCGCTCGAGTCGCAGCTTCGGCAGGCGCAAAAGCTCGAAGCGCTAGGCACCCTCGCGGGCGGGATCGCGCACGATTTCAACAACATCTTGGGGGCCATGGTCGCGTTCATCGACCTGGTACGCATCGACGTGAACGACCGCATTGCGGTGCTGGACCACGTGGGCGAGCTGAAGAACGCGGCGCAGCGCGCGCGCGATCTGGTGCAGCAGATTTTGACGTTCAGTCGGACTCAAAAGCCCACGCGCAGCGTCACGCGACTGGACTATGGCGTGCGCGACGCGGTCAAGCTCCTGCGGACCTCCGCTCCGGCCAACGTGACGATTGACTCGCGCCTGGACGAGCTGGCTCCGCAGGTGCTCGCGGACCCCTCGCAGATTCACCAGGTCGTCATGAACCTCGGCACCAACGCCGTGCACGCCATGGGCGAGCGGGGGGGCACGCTCACGATTCGGGTGGAGCCCTGCGTGGTGAGCGAAGATTGGGCTCGGAGTCAGCCCGACTTGCGGCCGGGCCGCTACGTGCGGCTCAGCGTGACCGATACCGGCCACGGCATGGATGAGGCGACCCAAAAGCGCATGTTCGAGCCGTTTTTTACGACCAAGCGCCAAGGCGAAGGCACTGGCTTGGGCCTCGCGGTCGTGCACGGCGTCGTGCGCGACCACGACGGGGCCATCATCGTGGAGAGCCGGGAGGGGCTCGGCACGCGCGTAGCCGTGTACGTCCCGGAGCACTTGGGGGAAGGCACCACGCACGTGACCCCGGTCGCGCTGCCCCGTGGGCGAGGGGAGCGGCTGCTGGTCGTGGATGACGAGGAGGTGCTCTGCGTCTCCCTGACGCAGCTGCTCACGCGGCTCGGCTATCAGGTCGTCTCGCAGGGTAACCCGCAAGAGGCGCTGGAGCTCTTCCGCCGCGCGCCGCGAGACTTCGCGCTCGTCCTGACCGACTTGACGATGCCGGGGATGACGGGGCTCTATCTCGCGCAGCGTATCTTGGAGATCGACCCGCACGCGCGCGTCGCGCTCATGAGCGGCTTCAGTGGAAGCTGGACGCGCGCTTCGGTCCGGACGCTGGGGCTCGTGGATATGCTGGTCAAGCCGCTGAGCGCGGCGGCTCTGGCCGAGGGGGTAGCGCGGGCGCTCGAGGAAGCTCGCTGAGCGCGCCCGCCGAGGCTCGCCGCCGGCCCGCCGTGTTCAGCGCTGAATGCGGGCCGAGCCGCCCTGGGCGAACGCTCGCACCTGCTCCACCGTCGCCATCGTCGTGTCACCCGGAAAGGTCGTGAGCAGCGCGCCGTGCGCCCAGCCGAGGTTGACCGCCTCTTGCGGGGACTCGCCGCTGAGTAGCCCGTAGATGAAGCCGGCGGCGAAACCGTCCCCGCCGCCAACGCGGTCGATCACGTCCAGCTGGGCGGTGGGGGATTGGTACGTTTTGCCGTCTACCCAGGCCACCGCGGCCCACGTGTGGCGATTCGTGCTGTGGACCTCGCGCAGAGTGGTCGCGACGGCTTTGGTGTGCGGGTGCTTGGCCACCACCTGATCGATCATCCCGAAGAAGGCGCTCGGATCCAACTTCGAGTGCGCCTGAACGTCTTGACCTTGAATGCCGAGACCCTTCTGCAAGTCTTCCTCGTTGCCAACGAGCACGTCCACGTGCTCCACGATGCGGGCGATCACTTCGACCGCTTTCTGCTGGCCGCCCCACACGTTCCATAGCTTTTCGCGGAAGTTCAGATCGAAGCTAGTGACGGCGCCGGCTTTGCGCGCGGCCTTCATGCCCTCGATGATGAGCTCGCCCGTGCCCTCCGACAGCGCGGCGAAGATGCCGCCGCTGTGGAACCAGCGCACGCCTCCACCAAAGACCGCGTTCCAGTCCACGTCCCCCGGCTTCATGAGCGACGCCGCTTCGTGCGACCGATTGTAGAAGACGACGGGCGCACGCACGCCGTGACCTCGGTCACTGTAGACAGCCGCGATGTTCGGCCCGTTGACGCCGTTGTGCTTGAAGCGCTTGTAAAACGGACGGACGCCCATGGCGCGGACACGCTCCGCGACCAAATCACCGATGGGGTAGTCCACCATGGCGCTGACGATGGCCGCGTTGAGGTTGAACGCATCCGCCAAGTTGGCGGCGACGTTGAATTCACCGCCGCTGACGTGAATGTGGCACTCCGTCGCCTTGCGGAAGGGGATGACGCCGGGGTCGATGCGGTGGACGAGCGCGCCCAACGAGACGATGTCGAGCGCGCCTTCGGGACGGATATTCAAGCCTGCCATGGAATGCTTCTTCCTGTTGTGTGTCGCCGGATCACGAGCAAAGTCGCGAGAAGAGCGCGGCCGTACTTACGACTTAACCGAACCGCGATCAACGCTAGAGTCAGCTCGTGAATTTTTCTCTCAACGCCCAAAGTCCCAACCCGGGGTTGGACACGAAGAAGATTTCTTCGCCGTCGGGCAGGCGATTCGGGCCGTCCACGAGTCGCTCTTTGGAGTAGCGCTCCAGCAAGGGGTTCACGTCCGCCCACTCGTAGCCGACGGCGCGGATCTCCTCCGGAGTGAGCCCGCCCGCGGCCCAGCGCACGTGAAAGCGCCCTTCGCTCGAGCCATGAATGAGGTGGGCCGCTGCGGATAGGGAGGCGCCGAGCTCGGGGTCACTCCGCACGTGCTCCAGCGTGCGCTCGGTTCCGCGGTAGCCGTGACGGCGGATGAGGCGGTCGATGCCCGCGTCTTCTCCGAAGCGCCGTACGCCGGGGCCCAGCACGAGCAGCTCGCCCCCGTCCGCGATCGCCATACGAGTTCGGTAGATGGCTTTGTTGCCGAGCCACGTGCTGCGAAACTCGTGAGGATCCAGGTAAACGACGACCTTTGTCAGCGGCTCCGCCAGGAGGTCCAGGTTGAGCTGCTGAACCAGAGGAGCCCCCGCGAGGAAGCAGGCTTCGTCGTCTCCGGCGTACAGGCCGTGAGTCTGGATGCGGCCGAGCGCGTCTTTCTTCCGCACCGTGCACAAGTACGTGAGGGGGAGGTCGGCCGCGAACGCGGCGGCCATGTAGTTGAGCACGTCCCTCACTGGCGTGTGAGCGCGGCCCATCATCGACTCCATGCCGCACACCGCCCCCAAAAAGTGTGAGCGGTCGATGCTCTCCTTACCGCCCGTGCCGACGAACACGTTCTTGACGTGATTGGCGATCCCAATCACTTCGTGCGGCACCAGCTGACCGACGGAGATGACCCGGTCGAAGCGACCGCTCGCGATCTCACGGCTGACTTGGCACGGGACGGAGTAGTCCAACTTGCCGTCGCTCACATGGCTGACGAAGGTGCCCGGTACCTCGCCCAGGGTCGCGACGGTGGTGCGGAAGTCGTGCACCAAGCAGCGGTCGTGCGGTACGCCCGGGAACATGTAGTCCAGCTCCTCGGGGCTCATCGGCTCGTGCGTACCGAGCGCTGGGAGCAGCCAAACCTCGGCGGATTGAGAAAGGCGCCGGTACAGCGCGGCCGTCAGCTCACCGGCCCCCGAATGAGCGCGCGTCGCGTCGGGCGGCAGCAGGAGCACGCGGCGCGGTGAGCCCAAACCCTCGCACAGCTCATCGAGCAGCGCCTCGACCTCGGCTCGGGTGAGTGGAGCTGCCGCGTTTTCCGCGCGGGCGCGCAGCTTTCCACGAGGCGTGTCCTGCCGTACCAGCGCCCGAGCGACGCGCTCGACGATCTCCGCGTCGCTCAGCTCCGCTGGGAAAGCGAAGTCGCGCGGGCCGAGCGCGGGAGGCGCCGAGCCGAGGTGCACCCGTACAAAGCTGTCGTCGGGTTCGCTGAATGGAGAGCCGCCATCCGAGTAGCGGAGACCGAGGCGGCCCGCGAGCCTCGTTCCGAGCGTGGATTGTCTGGCCCCCGCGACACCAGTCACGAGGATCGTCACGCTGGCTAATGCGCGCTCCTCTGGTTTCGATCACGCGGGCGCGACTTTTCGAAAACGAGACGGCTCAGCGCCGCGGCGGGCGAGGCACCCAGACGGGCGGTGCCGCGGTTTTGCCGTCCTCTGGCCACGGGTGTCGAGGGTACTTGCGCATCAGCTCGCGGCGGACGGTGGGGTAGTGACGCTCCCAAAACCCGGACAAGTCGCTCGTCACTTGCTGGGCCCGACCGTTGGGCGCCAAAAGGTGCAGTGTGAGAGGGACTTTGCCGCGACAGATGCGCGGCCCTTCTTTCATCCCGAAGAAGTCCTGAAGGCGCGACTCGAGCCAGGGCGGCTTGCCTGCTTCGTAGTGGATCTCGGCGCTTCGACCGCTGGGCAGCTTGAGCGTGTCGGGCGTCTCCGACGCCAGGAGTCGCTCTCCGGTGGGGCCGAGCGCCTGGCGCAGCTGCTGCGCCGGATCGCGTTCTCGAAGCTCCGCGAAGCTGACGATGCCGGCGCAAAGCCGCTCCGCGGCGGCGTCGTCCAGCGTCGCGGAGACCTCGGGCAAGCCCGCTTCCGGAAAGTGCGCGCGCAGCAGGGCCAGCCGCGCGACGAGCCGGCTCAGCCCATCGCTCGCTAGCGTCGCCAGCACGCCGCGCGACCGGGCGGCGTCGAGCAGCAGGCGTGAAGCCTCGGGCGACGGTGCGGCAACGCTGCGCGCCTCGTCCAGGAGGATGGCGCCGAACGCCATGCCTTCCCGGCGCTCGACGCGCTCGGCCTCCGGGCTCCACACGAGCTCGTCGCGCATGTCGATGCGGTCGCCGAAATCTTCCAGTAGCCAATTGGCCTCGACGCTGGTCGCGAGCCGAATCGCGCCTTGGGCTCGAACGCCGGGAGCGGACTGCTCGTCCGCCGCGACCGCCACGAGCAGCTCGCCCTCGTGCACCACGCTCGTCTCCGCGAGCTTGGCCGAGCCGCCTTGCGACATCACCACATCCGGGTGGCCGGACCGGCGCCGTTTCCCGACCCGATCCGGAAATCCGCTCAAGATCGAGCGTCGCACTGCGGCGTCGATTTGCTCCGGGTCCAGGGGGCGCGCCGCCCGACGCCGCGCGGCGCCGGAGAGCTTGCGGTACGTCGTGGCCACCGACTGAACGGTGCGCACGTCCAACCCCGCACGCCGGACGCCGTCGGCCCGGAAGTTGACGGCTTCCGCCTCGGCGAAGCGCGCCATGAGCTCCAGTACGTCGCACGGTCCGCTCGCGCCGAGCTCCCGTCGTGCGCCAGGGCCGAGACGCAGGCGTGCGTCGCTGCGGATGTCTCGCTCGGCGAGGAGCGAAGCCGCGAGGCTCGCTTCGCTGCCGACCCCCAGCTCTTCTCCGCGCGCGACCACCCGAGCGAGCCGCGGGTGCAGCGGCAGCTCCAGGAGCCTTCGGCCGAGCGGCGAGATGGCTCCCTGGGTCGAAACCGCGCCCAGCCAGCGCAGCAGGTCACGGGCCGCGCTCAGCGCCGCTTCCGGCGGCGGCGTCAGCCAGCGCAGTGCCTCCGGCTGGTCGATACCGGCTCCCGCCAGCGCGAGCAGGGCTTCGCTCAAGTCGGCCCGCGCTATCTCCGGCAGCTCGTGCTCGCGGCGCGAGTCGAAGTCGCCGCGCGTGTACAGCCGTAGCACGCGCCCTTCTCGCGTACGCCCCGCGCGCCCTGCGCGCTGCGCGGCCGAGGCGCGGCTGACCTTCGCGGTGGTGAGAGTCGGCAAGCCGCTCCAGGGGGAGTAGCTGGCTTGGCGCGCGAGGCCCGAGTCTATCACCGTGGTAACGCCGTCGATCGTGACGGAGGTCTCTGCCACGTTCGTGGACAGCACGACCTTGCGGCGCGCCGCCGGCTCGACCGCCCGAGCTTGCTCGGCAATCGGCAGATCACCGTGGAGCGGAAGCACGAGCAGGCCGCGCTCGGCGGCCAGCGGCTCCAGCGCCGCGAGCGCGCGTCGGATGTCGCCGGAGCCCGGTAAAAACACCAGCACGTCACCGTCGTCTTCGGCGGTGGCGGCGCGCACCGCGCTCACGACTTGCTTCTCCAGCGGTCGTTCGTCTACCGCCGGTAGGTGCTCGATGGTGAGCGGGAAGGTGCGCCCTTCACTCCGAATCCGCTCCGCACCCAGCAGGCGGGCGACCGGCTCGGCGTCGAGGGTCGCGCTCATGACGGTGAGGCCGAGCTCTGGTCGGCGTTCACGCAGGCGCGTGAGCAGCACGAGCAGCAGGTCCGTCAGCAAGCTGCGCTCGTGGAATTCGTCGAGCACCACCTGCGCGACTCCGGGGAGCTCGGGCTCGGCCAGCAGACGACGCAGCAGCACGCCTTCGGTCACGTAGCGAATGCGCGTCTTCGGACCCGAGACGTCCTCGAAGCGAACGCTGTAGCCAACGGTGTCGCCCAGTCGCTCCTGGCGCTCGCTCGCGACCCGCGCGGCGGTGAGCCTGGCCGCGAGGCGGCGCGGCTCGGCGACGATGACCTCGCCCTCGGGGAAGAGCTCGTGAATCGCCCACGGCACCCGGGTCGTCTTCCCGGCTCCGGGCGGAGCCTCCAAGACGAGGGGAGCCCGGCGCGAAAGCACCGCGCGAATCTCCGGTAGCACGTCGTCGATCGGCAGGGGCGAAGGCAAGGGGCTCGTCGCTTTCAGCGCCGGGCGGCGTCGAAACGCGTGTGAGTGACGTCCAGCCGCTCACTCGCTGGGAAGCTCAGTCGACTGACCGCGCGGCGCACGCAAGCGGTGAGGGGGCCGCTGGAGGGGGCGCTCGTGACGGTGACGCCAACCGCGCGGCCGTGCTTCACCGCTGCGCAAATCTCGATGACGGTGCGCTCCGGGACGCTGCAAGCGCTCAAGTAGCCGCCATTCTGCAGAATGCTGGCGTAAGCCTCGCGGGTGATGTCGGCCGGGCCGCGAGGGCCTCCGATTTCGAGCCGCTCTTCGTTCCGCGCGACCGCGGCCTCGCAGCTGGGCAGCGTCGCCGGCGGGTTCGGGGCCCGCTCGACGGGAGGCGGGGCGGGCTCAGCCTCACCGGGAGCGTCCGCGCGCTGGAACAACGAATCCAACCGAGGGCCGTCCGCGACGCGCTCGCGGCGGCGCGCCGGTGCGGAGTCCGTAAACTCCGGCCAGGAGAGCGCGGCCCCGGGCGGCTCGGAGGGCAGGCCTGCGACGAGCGGCTCGGGAGCGTTTCGGCGAGGGGGCTCGGGGGCGGGCAGTCGCGAGCGCGGCTCGCGAGGTGAAGC
>SECP01000098.1 GCA_004193285.1 Myxococcales bacterium
TCGAGACCTACTTCGGATCCGAAGTACCATTGGGGCGAAAGAAGGCAGTCTCGCCGTTCGTCAGATCCAGGTCGGCGAAGCTGTCGCGTCATCGGCACCTCGCGTCGTCGGCACCTCGCGTCGTCGGCACCTCGCGTCGTCGGCACCTCGCGTCGTCGGCACCTCGCATCGTCGGCACCTCGCATCGTCGGCACCTCGCATCGTCGGCACCTCAGATCCATTTCGGCTTCGCCTCGCCTCCGGGGAAGGGGGGTTTCGCGACTCGAGACCTACTTCGGATCCGAAGTACCATTGGGGCGACAGAAACCGGTCCCGACGTTCGTCATATCCAGTTGCCGAAAGGTCTCGCAGTACCGCCTCCTCGCGTGGTCGGCACGGCGCAGCTCCGCGACCTCAGATCCATTTCGGCTTCGCCTCGCCTCCGGGGAAGGGGGGTTTCGCGACTCGAGACCTACTTCGGACCCGAAGTACCATTGGGGCGACAGAAACCGGTCCCGACGTTCGTCACATCCAGTTGCCGAAAGCTCTCGCCGTACCGCTCCCTCGCGTGGGCGGTGCGGCGCAGCTCCGCGACCTCGGATCCCATTTCGGCTTCGCCTCGCCTCCGGGGGAAGGGGGTTCGCGACTCGAGACCTACTTCGGATCCGAAGTACCATTGGGGCGACAGAAACCGGTCCCGCCGTTGGTCAGATCCAGTTGCCGAAAGGTCTCGCAGTACCGCCTCCTCGCGTGGTCGGCACGGCGCAGCTCCGCGACCTCGGATCCCATTTCGGCTTCGCCTCGCGTCCGGGGGAAGGAGGGTTCGCGATTCGAGGCGTACTTCGGATCCGAAGTACAATTGGGGCGACAGAAGGCAGTCTCGCCGTTCGTCAGATCCGAGTCAGCGAAGCTGTCGCGTCATCGACGCCGGGCATCGTCGGGCACCTCGCGTCGTTGGCACCTCGCGTCGTCGGCACCTCGCGTCGTCGGCACCTCGCGTCGTCGGCACCTTGCGTCGTCGGCACCTTGCGTCGTCGGCACCTCGCGTCGTCGGCACCTCAGATCCATTTCGGCTTCGCCTCGCGTCCGGGGGAAGGAGGTTCGCGATTCGAGGCGTACTTCGGATCCGAAGTACCATTGGGGCGACAGAAGGCAGTCTCGCCGTTCGTCAGATCCAAGTCAGCGAAGCTGTCGCGTGACCCCACCTCGCATCCGCCACCTTTGATCAGTCGACTGGGTGCGCCACGCAATCAGGCGACCGGGCGCCACGCAATCAGGCGACCGGGTGCGCCGCGGAAATCAGGCGACCGGGTGCGCCGCGGAAATCAGGCGACCGGGTGCGCCACGGAAATCAGGCGACCGGGTAGCGGGCAAGGAGATCGGGGGACCGGGAGTGGCGGGCGATCCGGACGAGACGGCTGGTGCAGGCGGGGAGCGTCGCGCCGGGGCTCAGTCGATCGAGTAGGTGTGGCGCAGGTTTGCGGCCAGGGAGGTGCACTGTTGGATTTTCGACCCAGCGTCTTGGAGGTTAGTTTGGGCGGCGCCGAGGAGGGCGGCGGCTTCGGCGTCGCGATGATCGGCGATGAGTTGCTTGGCAGCGGCGGTGAGCTGGAGAGCTTCCACGTGGAGGGTGTACGCGACGACGCAGCGATCGCGCATGAGGCAGGCGTCGGGCGCGGGGCATGGCGAACGCGCGAAATCCGCGAGGAAGGTGGCCTTCTCGGGGTTGGGCGCGTTGCGGATGCGGTTTTCGACCCAGCAGAGGTGAGAAACGCTGCGCTGCGCGCGCACGCTTTCGGAGGACCGCGTGTCGCAGCTCACGCAGCCGAGCAGGAGCACGGCCGCGATGCACGCGCGTGAGCTCACTCGGCTTGCTTGGGGGGCGGACCCATCTGGATGCGCTCACCGATGTACGAGCCGATCAGCGTGAAGACCACGCCGAGCGCTGACATGAGCGCGTACATGAACGCGGGCATGGTTTTGACGGTCTGCCCGGAGTGGAGCAAGAACGCGGTCGGCAGCGCCACCAGGAACACCGCCACCATCGGCTCCACGAAGGTTCGACCGGGGGAGACGAGGCCGATGAGCATGCCGCCCAAGAACCAGACCGGGATGGCGACGGTCATTCCCGCCGAGCCCTCGAAGTCGAACAGCGGCACCACCATCGGCAAGCCCATGACGAGCGCCGCCGTCATCACCGTGATGATGCCGATCGACACACCGAACCACGGCAAGCTAAAACCTTCTTGCTGGTAGCGACGCTCGAGCTCCTCTTGACGAGTGAGCGCGCGCTTCATGTCTTCGATCTTGGCGCCGCACGAGACGCAGCGGTTGTTCGCGAGCGGTGCGTTGTTCGAGAAGCCGCAAGACGGACAGATGATCTTCTTGGAGGCGACGGCCATGGCGACCTCCCAGACTAGCGCACCAATCGAGCAAAAGTTCAGTCGCTTTCTAGAAAGGAGAGCCATTTCGATAAGTTAGGCGCCGCGCTTCGCGACTGGAGCGCGGCGCGGGGTCCGCGGCGCCGGTCAAAACGATTCCCCGGAACAACGGCGGAGACGGTATGTCTGAGATCCGGCCCATGAGCGAAGCCCCCGATGCGGACCTGGAAGCGCTGCCGCCCCCCCGCCGGCCCTGGCGCAAGCTGACCTTGGTCGTCATGGCCTCGACGCTGCTCGGCTCGCTCGTCCTCGCGGCCTCGCTCAGCGGGGAGGTCCGCTTCTCCGTCTCCAGCCAGCATCCCCGCGGGGTGGGCGAGCTGTCGGGGTTCGCCCCCCGCAGCGGCGACGAGAATACGTGGGTCCAGGGTGAAGGCGAGCTCGAGGTCAAAGGAGCAATCGCCTACCGCCGCCCGCTCGAGAGCGATTCGTATCGGCTCTCTCGCGTGCAGGGCACCGAAAAGCTGTGGGTGCAGGTGCGGGTCCCGCGGGACGACGATGATCCGAGCCACAAGCGCTTCGTGCCGCCCGCTTCGTTCGTGGGCCGGCTCGTCCCCGCGGAAGGGGGCGGCATTCGCCTGTCGCAACTGGGGAGCGCCATCGCCGAGGCCGGGGGGCGCCCGCTGCCTCCAGACGCCTGGCTCCTGATTGATGGGGAGGCCCCGGCCACGACTCGCTGGACCCTCGGCGTGCTGGTGCTGCTGCTCGGCTTCGCGGCTTTCAATCTGGTCGGTTTGTTGCGGCTCTTGCGCCCCGCCGCTTCCTGAAACAAGAGCCGGAGGCGATGCCTGCGGCCAAACGTGCGAAACGCGCTTCGACACCCGAGCCAGTCGTGATTGTGGGCGGCGGCGTCATGGGCTGCGCGGCCGCGTACGAGCTTTCGCGAGCAGGCAAGCCCGTGATCGTGCTGGAGCGTTCTGTTCCGGGCGCCGAGGCTTCCAGCGCTGCGGCCGGCATTTTGGGCGCTCAGGTGGAAGCTCATCACCCGGGTCCGCTCACGGAGCTGGGCCTCGCGAGCGCCAAGCTTTACCCAGCGCTCATCGCTGATTTGCAGAAGGACTCCGGAGTCTCCGTCGGTTACCGACGCTGCGGCGTGCTGAAGGTGGCTTACGCGGCTCCCGGTTTGAAGGAGCTCGTACGAGAGCGCGCTTGGCAGAAGCGCCAAAAGCTCGCCATGGAGCAGCTGTCACCCGCCGCGCTGCGCAAGCGTGAGCCGGGGCTCAGCCCGGAGCTCGCGGGCGGCCTGTGGTTCGAAGGCGACGCGACCTTGGAGCCGCGCTCGCTCTTGTCCGCGCTGCGCGTCGCGGCCGAGAAGGGTGGAGTCCAGTTCCGGAGCGGCGCGTTCGTCGAGCGCGTCGAAGAAGCAGGAGGGCGCGCGGTGGGGGTGCGGCTCTCGGACGGCAGCGTGGTGCGCGGCAGTCACGTCGTGCTCGCGGCCGGCAGCTGGACGAGCCTGGTCAGCCGCCCCGCCAGCGAGGCATCGCGCGTGGTGCCCGCGCGCGGTCAAATCGTGGAGCTCCGCAGCAGCGTGCCGCCGCTGTCCGCGATTGTGTTCGGTCCTGACTGCTACCTGGTGCCCCGCGCGGACGGGCGCGTGCTGGTGGGCTCCACGCTGGAGTTCGTCGGTTACAAGCGCGAGGTTACGGCCGGCGCGGTGTCCCGCCTCCTCAACGCCGCCCTGCGCCTCGTACCAGCGCTGGAGCAGGCGGAGCTGTCTTCCACCTGGTCCAGCTTCAGGCCGTACACGGCGGACGAGCTCCCTCTACTGGGTCCGAGCCAGACGCCCGGCTTGATCTTCATGAGCGGCCACTACCGGAACGGCATCCTGCTCGCGCCGATTTCGGCGCGAATCGTGGCGGCTTGCGTGACCGGCCAGAAGCCGCCGGTGGACCTTCTCCCCTTCGCGCCGGATCGCGCTACAACGCGCCCGTGACCTCTCGCCATTACGACGCGATCGTGCTCGGCCGCTCGATTGGCGCGCTCACGTGCGCGGCCGTGCTAGCGCGGCGGGACTTTCGGGTGCTGGTGCTCGGCCAAGGGCAGCGCGGGCAGCTCTACCGCTACGATCATCGCGTGCTCGCGCGGCGGCCATTCACGTTTTTGGCGGGGTCTTCGCCCGTGTTCAAGCGGGTGTTGCACGAGCTGGCGCAGAGCCAACAATTTCGACGCAAGGTCTCCGCGCTGGATCCCATGTTCGGCTGGCTATCGCCAGGCCGGCGCCTGGAGGTGCCGCCGGACATGGAGCTGTTCGTGCGCGAGATCGAGCGTGAGTTCCCGGAGGTGCGCCAGCTGGTGGACGAGCTTTACGGCACGGTCGCGCAGGTCAACGCAGCGGTGGACGTCGCGTTCGAGAAGGACGCGACGTGGCCGCCCGGCACCCTGTGGGAGCGCTTCGAGACCGGGCGTATTTCGTCGGCTTTGCCGTACGTGAAGGCGGAGCGCAACGTGGACCTGCTCACCAAGTTCCCGAGTGGCCATCCGTTTCGCGACTTGCTGCTGCTCCCCGCTTCGTTCGCGACCCACCTCGCGCTGCCGCCCGACCGCTTGCCCCCGCTCGGCTTGGCGCGCCTTCACGGCGCCTGGACTCGCGGCGTGGTCGCGCTGGCGCAGGGCGAGCGCGAGCTGACTGATTTTTTGATCGAGCGCATCGAAGCGCACGGCGGAGTCGTGGCGCTGGACCGCCGCGCCACCTCGATCGTCGTTCGGCGCGGCACCGCGGTCGGCGTGATCGAAGACGGCGAGGGCGAGGCCACCGGCTCGCCGGCGGTGATCTGCGACCAGCCGGGCGAAGTCGTCGCGGAGCTGACGGGCGGGGACGGCGTGACCAAGCACGCACAGAGCGACTGGCCGCAGCTGCGCGCGGAGGCTTCGCGCTTCGTGGTCAGCGTGCGCGTTCAAACCGAGGGTCTACCCGACTCGCTCCCCGCCGAGTCGTTCCTCGTGCCGGAACGCTACGCGCGGCGTGATCCGCGTTCCCCCGCGGTACGGCTCTCGCGCCTGTCACCGCAAGCGCTGGATGATGCAGACGCCGATCCGAAGAGCACGCTCCTCGTCGCGGAAGCGCTGTTGCCAGCGCGGGGCGCGCTCACCGTTCTGGAGGCGCGCGACGCCGTGCTCGGCACGTTGCGCGAGCACCTGCCGTTCCTCGACCGCTCGCTGCGCCTCGTAGACTCCGCCCACGACGGCCTGCCGCTGTGGGACTTTCGCGGCGGCGCGCGCCGTGAGGTGGAGCGAGCCCACCTGCAAGGCGCGTCCGCGCTCGCGGAGCCGATGGAGCGCCTATGGACGGTCGAGCCCCACGGCTACCTGGAGCTAGCCGGCGAACCCGTGCGGGGGCCCGTGCCCGGCACTTACTTGGTGGGCCGAACGGTGCTGCCGGGTTTGGGTCAGGAAGGCGAGCTGGTCGCCGCGTGGAGCGTCGCCCGCGTCATCACCGGCAAGGACCGGCAGCGGCAGCGGCTACGTCGCCAAATGTGGAGCAAGATCGAGACGACGTGACTCAATCGAACCGCATTCAGGAGCGCGCGTGCGAGTGATCGCAGGTGCCTTGCGTGGTCGCGCCCTCAAGGCGCCGCCGGGCGACGCCACGCGACCGACCGGCGCGCGGGTGAAAGAGGCGCTGTTCTCCATCCTCGGGGACATGACGGACCTCGCGGTGCTCGATCTCTACGCAGGCAGCGGCGCGCTGGGCATCGAGGCGCTGTCGCGGGGGGCGCGCTCGGCGGTGCTGGTGGAGTCCGCGCGCCCTGCCCTCACGTGCCTGCGCGAGAACGTGGCCAAGCTGGGGCTGGAAGGGTCGGCCAAAGTGCTGCCCTTGCGCGTGGAGGCGGCGCTGCAGCAAGTGGCGCGTCTCGGGCCGTTCGACCTCGTGCTCTGCGATCCGCCGTGGAAGGACATCGCCGCCGCGCGGGCGACGCTGGAGGCCCTGGCGACCGCTCGCGCTTTCTCGGCCGGCGCGCGCATCGCCCTCGAGCACTCCGCCAAGGACCCACCGCCGGCGCCGGAAGCGAGCCTGCTGCGTGTATGTGATGAGAGGCGCTGGGGCGATACTGCGGTCTTATTGCTCGAACCGGCCGACGCGCCGGCGAGCCACGCGACCGACGCCTAACCCTTAATCCGAAAGTCTCGCGTGCCGCCTAGTGGGTCGCTATAGTCGCCCCTGCCCCTCGTTTTTCGGAGATGAGCCAACATGGCTGAGACCAATCCGCCGCTGCCCAAGTCGGGCGGTAGCGGTCCTATCATCATCGCTGCCGTCCTCATGCTCTTCCTCATTGGAGGGCTCATCGTCTGGAAAGTGACGGGTAGCAGCGACGACACCGCCAAGCCGACCAAGACGGCGGAAGCGTTGCCTACTACCCCCGCGGTCATGGATGAGCCGCCGCCGCCCCCTCCA
>SECP01000074.1 GCA_004193285.1 Myxococcales bacterium
CCTCGAAACCACCCCCACCAGCCCGCGTCACCACCTTGTTACAACTTGAGCCGCTCCCCCGAACGTGACAAAAGCCCTCCCGCCGCTCCCGTAGCTCAGTTGGATAGAGCAGGGCTTTCCTAAAGCCAAGGTCGCAAGTTCGATTCTTGCCGGGAGCGCCAGGAAATTCAGGCCGATCCGCAGCCGAAAGGGGCTACGAAAAGTGTCGGGCGAACCGTTGATAAATGCCGGTAGTTGGTGACGGACGACGGTGGATTTGCCCCCGCATTGCCCCCTTCGATTAGGCGGCGACGCGAGCGGCTCTGGGCACCGCGGCGCGGTGTCTGGCACTCCACATCGAAGCCCGATTTCCCCTACCTATGGGCTTGACGGATGAGCAGTACCCCAATATGTTGCGCTGCGTGACATACTGGCTAGCTGGTTAGTGTGTCGCTCCCAGCCCCGGCACTCAGCCGGCGCTGTGAAGTGTGGACGTGGCGGCGTACAGCCGGGACAGGTGCCCGACAGGCGTTCCGCGCGGACTCGGCAAGGCAGGCTCGACTACGAGAGTGGTCGTGCGCTTTTGCCGGGCGTCACCCCACGCGACGCATCGAGAAGAAAAAAGGCTCACGGCACTGGTGCCGTGAGCCTCGTGTGCGACCGAACGTTTTGAGCGCCGACCACGACACAACCACCGCTGCTTTTCCCATACGGAAATCTGCGGGTCAAGGCGCGTCGCTCAGGACGGGAGGTCTTTCATTGTCACAGAAAGAAACACCGTCGTGAAGAAACCCACCCCTCCTCCGCCCAATGGCCCGCAACGTCCCCAGTTCTGCACCCAATACGTAAACCGTTGGGGGAAGCTGATGATCGCCAAGGACTACAACTACAAGTGCTGGCGCTTTAGCAAATAGTCCACGACGTGGCCGTGATCGCCGGGCGCACGCAAACGCCCGGCGATTTTTTCCTAAGCCGGATCCCTTCGGGCTGGGAGCTACGCGGCACGGCCGATGCACAGCACGGGGTATGGACGACAGAACGACCCCGGCGGATTGGACATGCCTCAGGTGCGAGTTGATTGAGGCCCGCCAGTCCGCGGACGAAGTACCAGAGCACGCAATGCGCTGTCCGTTCCGCGAGTCGGGAACCGACCCCGAGCCCGTTGACCTCGAGGAGCAGAGCGGAGGGCGCTAGGGCAGCGAAGGCGCGGCGCGGCCTAGTCCAGCCCTTCGAGGCGGCAGAGCAGATCGCGCGCCAAGTCCAGCGATTGCTCGGCGAGCTCGCACAAGCCAAGGGCTTCGAGCTCGTCGCCCGCCGCGCGCGCCTTGGCCGCCTCGCGGTAGCACTTCATGGCGTTCTCGGTGGCGTCCCGCACGCCGCGCTCGAACCCCGCCCGCACGTCGATCTCGAAGAAGCCGGAAGGCTTGTGTTGGGGCTGGGCGGGCGTCGCGGTGGTGTGGTGCATCTTGCAGATCAATACGGCCACACGCGGGATCTCTTGACTCGAAAAGTAAGAAAAAGTCTAGCGATTATGATATGATACGCGCTGAGTGCGCGTGTGATATCACAGGCACCTAGGGTCGAAGGTTCACTCCACACCAAGCGGTGATGATCACGTACCCGCCAGCGCCATCGCCGCCCGCGCCGCTGGCGGTGCCGCCCTGGCCGCCGCCGCCACCACCTGCGCCGCGGCCCGTGCCGCCTTGGCCGCCAGCCGTGGGGCTCGTTCCGGTGCCGGTCGACCCGGTGCCCGCGGATGCGCCCGGGTAGGTGCCGCCACCGCCACCGCCGCCGGACATGCGCGACCCGGCTGCGCCGCCGAGACCGCCAGCGAAACCTAGGCGGACGTTCGGAGAGGCCCCACCTTCACCAGCACCGCCGGCGCCGCCACCGCCACCGCCGCTTGCGCCGTTGGCCCGCCGCGCCCCGCCCGCGCCGCCTGCGGCAGAGTCGCCCGCACCGCCGCCGCCGCTCTGCCCGACGCCGCCAGCGCTGCCGGTCGCGCCTTTGCCGCCGGAGGCCACGACGTGAAAACCAGACACGTCCTGTACTGACGCTGCCGCGCCATCGGTGCCGGGGTTGCCGGAGCTGATGCCGGTCACGCCACCGGCCCCGCCGGCCCCGCCGGGGCCAACGAAAACGCTCAGCGTTGCGCTCAGCATCGACGCGGGGATTCGCACGTGCTCGTAGTAGCCCGACCCGCCGCCGCCGCCCGAGCCCGTGGACGTGCCGGGCCCCGCCCCCGAGCACCCGCCGCCGCCCGACCCGAGCACCTCGATATCGACATACAGCGCGTGAGCCGGCTTGGTCCACGTCCCGTTCGCGGGGAATTCGCGGACGTCTGGAACGAGGCATGCCGTGCGGTTCAGTAGCTCAGTGATGGGGGTGAGGATGTTTGAGGCAGTGACAGTCATGTGATGGTAATCCTTGAGAGGTAGAGTGAGGGTAATGTTCAGAGCGCGACTGCCGCGCACGCGGCCGTGAGCGTGGGGAACCGCAGGTGGATCGCGCCGTCGATCAACAGGACGTCCCGCCCATCGCGCGCGACCACGCGGCCCGGCTTACGGCGAATCCAGGCTGCGACTTCCCAGGGCAGGCCTTGCACGATCGGCGTGTATGCGATGGTCGGATCAAACGCGGGGGCTGTCACGCGGGCACCTTTTCGGCGCGTGCTTGGCGCAGATCCAAGCGCCAAGCGATGTCTTCTTGATCGATCGCCCAGCACGCAGCCGTAGCTGTCGGGTAAGCAGCAAACTGCTGCCCGAGCCCGTCGAATGTTGACGAGTAGAGGACCGTGCGGCCGTCCGCGTGGACGCGGTATCGGCGGGCGCCGGGCGGTGCGCTGCGGGCCCACTGCTCGATCGTTGCGGGTATCATGTTCAGCTCTCGGGTGTGAAGGGGTGGCGTAGGCAGCGCGCTCTGACTGCCTACGCCGGCCGGCCCGGTAATGGGGTGCGAACAACACCTGAGCGCCGGGCCTCGAATCTTGGTTAGGTGCTCACCGCCGCCAGCTCGGCGGCTTGCCTGGCAGCCTGATCGCGCAAGCTCTCGATCTGCGCAAAGAACGAGCGGCATGCGTCATCGAAATCCTCGATCGGCGGAGGCTCCGGGTAGCTGCGATTTCCGGCGCGGTTCGCGGCACTCCTGGCGTACGCCGTGCGGCCCTCAACCGGAAAGACTAGGCGCAGCCACGCGATTACGCCCGGGCGCGTCTCTAGTTCGATCCGACCTGGATCGCGATCGATGACCGCCCCAGCGAGTCGCTCCGCATACCGAACGGCGGCGTTGCGCTCGTTGATCTCTTTCATGGCGCGCGTGTACCCCGACTCTACTGCGACGAACGCGGCCGCGGTGCGCCGAGCATGCGCGGCGGCGAGATATTTGGCTCGCTCCACGGCTCGCACGATCCGCTCGGCGTCGGCGTCATCGGTCGCGAGCGATGAGCTGTACTCAGCCAGAGCGGCTTTGAGTACGAGATCGGCACGCTGGCTTGCGACGCTGGCCGCCTCGTACTCGAGGCCGGCGGCTCGTGCCTTCTCGAGCGCCTGCTCGGCCGCGCCGATCTCGGCCTCCAGGCTCGGGAGGAGCGTGGGCGAAAGCTCGAGCGCACGAATATGCTCGTTAACCTTGAATTCGATCGACCCGAGCGCGTGCGCGTCTTGGCTCGAAAAACGGGGGTTGAATTGGAGTTGGGCTTTCATGTCTTTCCTCGGGTGGTGGTGGGGTCAGCGGCGGCGGGTGTCTTTGCGCGCGTGCTCGGCGGCTTGCACTGCGCGCGCGTAGCCGAGCGCTTGCGGAGTGCTCGCCGATCGCGCAGCGCGCTTACCGCGCTGGGCTGAGCGATCGGCGAGCCACTTCTTTTGCTGCTCCGGAGTCGTGGGATGGGCTATTGCCGAGTTTCGGGTGAAACCGAATGCGTCGGGCTTTGCGGGCACGGGGGGAGGCGACGCTGCGAGAGGATCGGCGTCGGCATCGCTGGGGCCCTCGTCTTCACCGGCTTCGGCGGCGATCTGGTCGCCGATATCACCGATTGCGACCAGGATGCCTTCAACGGTGCGCGAGCCCGGCGGCAACGCTAGCAGCTCGCCGATCTGGTCCAAGACGGCTTGGGCGCCACCACCGCTAGGCGCGGCCGCGCCGGGCTGGGCGATCTGGTCGGCAAGCATGCCGAGAAGTTTGGACGGCGTGAGGCCCATTCGCTGCGCTGTCGTGCGAACGGCGTCACGGCTCGCCAAGGTGACGCGCGTGCTCAACGTCGTGGTGCCGCTCGGAACGCGGTGACCAGCTGCGCGCAGCTGCGTTCGGGCGAGCGCGAGAGAAGCGGCGGGGTCGGTCGTCGTGATATGAAGCGTGCGGCGGCGTGTGGACATGTAGACACCAAATGGTGTGGTACGTGCGATCGACGCGTGCCACGTAAATCGAAATGTTACACGCAAGATTCTTAATGTAACACTTGCCCACAATTCAGAGACTGCGAGTCGCGCGCGGTGAGCCACCAACCGAACCAGGCCGAGCCAGTGGCGCGCATCAGACCACGCGAGAAAGCAGGGAGCGCGCCGTCAACGCGGCCAGGTGGCGTGCTAGAGCCGGGCGCCAAACCAGCATAAAACATGGGGTGGTGTGACTGGCGTGAACCAGCCGCCGGGCTGGCTTACGTGCGCTGCGCGCCGTCCGCTGCGTCCAATGCAGCTTCGGTCAATCCGGTGCCAAGACGGACGCTATGCGCTCGAGAACACCGACTGCACATCAGCGCGCGATTCCGGATCGCGCTCACGCGCTCTTCGATCTCCGCGCGCGCGTTGTCTACCGCGGCGGCAGGGACGTGGATCTGATCCGTCCGCGTCTTGGCGATCACTTTCTCGAGTCGCGCCACGAAGCCCGCGATCGAGACGGCGGCGCGCCCGGCGCGTTGCGTCGACATCTCATCGCCGACCGCTTCGGCGTCGGCTGTTGAATCGAGCAGCCATTTCAGCGCCGCGCGCGCTTCGGCCACCATGCCGTCAGCGCCGTTGGCGGGCGCAGCTGGGCGCTCACGCTCAAGCGGCTTGGGCGGGGCGCTCGAGTCGGCCAGCGGCGCGGTCAAAGGCACGCGGCACGACGTGCACGCCAGCGTGCCCGCGGACCTGGCCCGGGCCATGATCGCTTCGATCTTGCGTGCTAGCTCCGCCCGAACGTCCGCGACCTCGGCCATCGTCATGGCGAGCCCCTCCACGCGCGAGGCCTCTTGCGTCTCGAGGCGGAGCACGAGCCCAGCTAGGTTGGTGGCGTCGGCGCTGTAACGGGTGCGCAGCGTCGGGTGTGAGGTGGCTCGGGCGCGGCGGCGCAGCTCGGCGAGCATCTCTTTGCAGACGTCCAGCAGCGAGCCCGAGGCGGCCTGCTTGGCGCTCTTAGGCCGGCGCGGCTTGGGAAGCGGGGCCATGTGGGCGGGCAACGCGGGCGCGGCCGCGGCGAGCAGCGTCCGAACGCTTTCGTGGCTGGTGCCGATCTCACGGGCGATATCCCGAAGCGACCAGCCTTTGGCCTTCAGCGCCCGGGCCTTTTTTGCCTTCTTGTCATTCATATTGTCAGTTTGTCACAGAGTGACGATTTGACAAGAAGTGTCAGCTTTGACACTGTTTCCGCCGAAAGCGCTGCGATCTTGACGACTTGACGAATTCCGAGAACACGCTTGAGGCTAAAGGAGCGCCCCCAACTGGCTTCGACCAAGACCCCCGTATACCCCTTCCAACCAATTGTTATCCTTGAGTATTCTGCACGTACGCTCTGAAAGCAGGCTTAGCGTGCGCCCTGGCCCAAGCGCCAGCCACGCACCCCTGCGATCGCAGCGCGCGCATGCCTGTGCCCTTGGCGACGTCCGCTAGGGCACCAGCGCATCGGCGGCGGCGGCCTGCCTCTGGTGCCATTGGTGCCATTGGTGAGGATCGATCCGCCCTAGTGAGAGCTCGCTTCTAAGACGGATCGAATGTCACCAACGTCACCAATGGCACCAGAGGCGCTACTCCTTGGCGACCTGCCAGCGCTTGCCGCCACCATGCGCAACGCCTCGTTGCCGCAGCACCAACCCGCCAGAGCGCCCGCTGCGCAGGGATTGCAGGCGCTTGCCTACCGCATGAGTCGAGGGCTCGATGCCGCTCGGCATGATCCCGCGCAGGGCATCGGCCAGTGCGTCGGCTTCCGCCGTTGGCGGCGCGAATCTCCCGCCTGGTGCCGTGACCCGCGCGGGCTTGTCGTCCGGCTCGTCCGCCTTATCCGGCTTCCGCCCCGTACGGGCCGCTTCTAGAAGCTCGCGCACCGTAATCGCCTGATCGCCAAGTAACCCGTGCCACGCGGACAGCAGGTCGCGCAGCTCGTCGCGCTCGACGTCAGCGTCTTCGCGCAAGGCGTCCTGTGTCTCGGCTGGATCGCCCCCGCCGGCCCAGACGAGCGCGTCCCGCACTACCCGGCACCAAGCGCCATAGCTACCCATAGGGCGCGCCTTGACCGGCGGCCGCCCGGCGACGGCGTAGGCCCGGACGATCGTCAGCGCCGCGCCCAGCAGCGCGGCACGCTCACGCCGGACGTGGGCCAGCAGATCGGGGATTTGGAAGCCGGTGCGCAACTCGGGCCGCTCGACGTTGGGATCGATTCGGCAGTGAAGCGAACGCCGGACGAGGTCACTCGACACCCGGCAATTGTTCGCGCTGGCGATCATGACCGTGCGCACCGCAATGCTGCGCTCTTCGCTCACGCCTAGCACGCGATCCTTGTACGTTGTGCCGGTCAGCATGGCGTCCAACGCAGCGCTCGCCAGCATCCGCGTCACGTTGTCGATCAGGCAGATGGGATCACCCGCGAGCAGCATCGCGTAGATCACCTTCCGCCATTCCTCGGCGGTCTCGGGCGCCGTGCGCCGTGTCGCGTCTTCGCCCGTGGCGATGATCGAGATCAGATCGGCGAGCATGGTTTTGCCACTGCCGCGAGCGCTCGCGTCGAGCAGTAGCATGGGCGTGGGCCCTTCGATCGCTGGACGCGCGGGGACGGTGAGCAGGGCCGCAAGCCACGCCGATCGATGCGCTGGCGCCTCGAACGGGAAGTCACTCACTAGGCAGGTGAGCAACTCGAGCGCGGCGCGCGCATTGGCGAGCGTTGGCTGGTCCGGCACGGCAACCCCCACCCGCATATCCGCGAGCGTGCGGGTGGAGGCGTCGTAGCCGCTCGCGTTCAGGATCGTGCCGTCCTTCCGCAGCACCGGGTAGGTGACGATCGCGTCAAGCGGTCGGATGTGGCTCCACTCGCCGCGCGCGATCACGTCGCCCGCGAGTGGCGCGTCGCGCGGCCCCGACGTCATGCGGATGATCTCCCTGAGCCGCGCCGGCACGATATGGCGAATCGTTGGGGCGCCGTTCGGGCGGACGATCTCTTGGTCGTTGTGCGCCTCGCGGTTGATCGTGACGAGGAGTCCAGCGCGCTGGTACACGCCGCACGCCGGGTCGGCGAGCCGCGCGATCACATGGTCGACCGCCGGATCGTGGCCGCCGTGCTCGGGCTCGGCGGTGTCCGCCGCGGACTTGCCGGCGGTGCGCATCGGATCGTCGTTCTCGGCTGCTTTTCGAGCCTCGCGCTTGTCGCGCGCGTGCTCTAGAAGGTCGAGGCGCAAGGCGTCCAGCGTGGTCAGCAGCTCGGGCCACCGCTCGCGCAACTCGGCCGCGCCTCGCGGCTTGTGTACGTCCGGCCCCCACGCCCAAACGGCGTCAGCGATCCGCCCATTGTAGTCTTCGCTCGGTAGCTGGCTCACAACGTACCGGGCCGCGATTGCAGGCAACGACTTGTTGCGGAAGTAGCCGCCGACCGCGAGCGCCAGATAGTGCTTTTCGCCTTCGGCGTAGAACGGCTCGATGGCTTCGATCGCCCGGTCGAGCTTGTCGCGCATGAGATCGTCAAGCTCGGCGCCGTCGGGCACCGCGGGCGCGGGGGCTCCGTCGCTCTTGGACTTCACTTTGCTGAGGAGCGTGAGCCAGGCCGGCGCGGGCGCGATATCCCCGGTCGTCTGGTCCCACGCGTAGGCTCCGCCCGACTTGTGCTTGCTCGGCGGTGCCACGACGTAGCCACCGCATTGCTTGAGATCGATGCCTGGTCCGAAGTGGCCGTCGAGATTCTTCGGAAAGCGCCGGCCAGGCTCGCAAGACAGATAGATCTGCTTGCCGTCCCCGCCTGTGTTCGCGGTGAGCGACATGGCCCAGTCCAAGCCGTGCTCCGCTTCGATCTTTTCGAGGGTCTCCCAGCCGCCATTGCGGGGATCGATATCCACGATCACCATGCCCTCGGGCACCGCGATCCCAATGTTGTTGTCCGGGCTGCACTGCCACGCGTCGCGCGTGCCACGCTCGGGTTCCGACCACCAGCGCTCGATCTGCGCTTCGTCGGTCGTTGCGTCGTTGTGGCCATGATCGCAACGCGGCCGCTTGCCGATGGGCGTCTTGTGCGTCGCGCTGGCGGGGTAGAGGGGAAACACTTCATACCCGGCGCGCGCGAGCTCTAGCGCCGCCTCGAGCATGGTTTCGGCGGTGGCGTGCGGCTCTGATACTGCTATCTTCTTGGTGCTCATTCGTCTGTCTCGGTCTGAAAGGCCGGAGCTCGTTACTCCGGCCTTTCGCAATTTGTGGGTGGGGTGGGGCTCAGGGGCGCGTCCGGTGTAGAACCAGCCGGTCGTACTCGGCGGCGTCGATCGGCACGCCGAAGCGCTCCACGATCTCGCGCGAGGCAAGGCGCCGGCCGTTAGCGTCTCGCAGCAAGTCAGCGCGGCTGATCTGAGCTAACGCGACCTTGAGCTTGCGCAGTGGAACCTGCTCGTGCTCGCCGGTGCGGTACCGGATCAGAGGCAGGCGATCGCCGCACGTGAGCAGCACGTGCGGGTCGGTGGCGACAAACTTCGCGTGCAGCTCTTCGAGCGGGGCGAGCGCGCGATCGATCACCCCCTGCAAACGCTTCGCACCCTCGGCGCTCACGTTGCCACCGCCTTGCTGGCGCGCTTCGCCGCTCGCCGCGCGCGGGCTTCTTCTCGCCGCGTTGCTTCGCGGATCTGCGCGTCGCGCAGATCGAGAAACACCTCTGCCGCAAAAGCGGCGGCTATGGCGCGCTCCTTCACACCCGCGGCGTCGTTCGTGACGAAGCTGTAGTCAGCCACGAAAAGCCGCTCTGCCAACGCCCAAAGCTCGTCATCGAGTTCGGCGCGCATGCGGGCGACAAGCTCATTGCCGTCTAGCTCGGCGCTCACGGCTGCGCCGCCTTGCGCGGCCGCGAGGCTTTTGCTTTGGCTGCGCGCAAGTCAGCGACGGCGCTGCCCTCAACCAACGCCTGCAGATCGTCGAGACGCACGAGAATTCGGCGCCCGGGCTTGAATGCCCGCAATTTCCCTGTGGAGACCCAGTAGCGGATCGTGTCGGGGCTGGTGGCGACGGCCGCAGCCGCATCGGGCATCGTGAGATAAGTCGGCATGGGGAAACCTCGAATCGAGGGATCCACCCGGGCTTGTGCTCGGGGGAGGCCTTCCCAGCCACCGCGCGGCCTATCTTCGCGGGGCTTGTTGCGCAGACTTTCGGTCGCGGAGGCGCTCATCCTCCCCGCAACGCACTGATGATGCAAGCCTGGCACCGGCGAGACGTGCGTGCAACTGCGTGCCGAGCCCATTCTGTTTTTGAATGCCGCACGCCACACCGCGTCTAAGCTGAGCGCATGCCCCGCCCGTCCCGCTCCGGCATTCGCGGCCTCTACTTCGACGCCGACGGGCGAGCGCGGATCGACCTGCGGTACACGGACGTCAAGGGCACGGAGCAGCGGTACAAGGAAGTCTTCCCGCTCGGCACGCCGAAGGCCGCCGCGCGCGTGAAGGCGCAGGCGGTGCTCGGGGCGGCGGTCGCCGGCACCCTCAAGCCGCGGAGCGACGCACCGGCGACCGTGCGCCTCGCGCAGGCCTTCGGCACCTATCTCAGTTGGATTGAGACGAATCGGCCGAAGGCGCACAAGCAGCGTAAGAGCATCACGAAGCTGTGGATCGAGACAGTGGGCGACGTGCCGATCGAGCGACTCAACGGCGCCCTCCTCGAGTCGTACAAGTCCAAGCGGCTGGCCGCGGGCGAGACGGCACCGGCTACGATCAACAAGGGCCTGATGGTCGTGAAGCACATGGCGGGGCTGGCCGTGCGCGCGGGCTGGGGCTTCCTCGACCGGGAGCGCGCGGCGGAGATCCGCGAGGTGCCGAAGCTTCAGGAGCCCCCGGGGAGGCAGCGGCCGATCAAGGCGTCCGAGCTTCAGGCCCTACTCGCGGCGTTCACTCGGGTGGACTCGCGCTTCGCCCGCAGGGTCGTTCAGGCCGCACTGCTCACGGGGTGCCGGCTTGGCGAGATCCTGGCGCTCGAAGCCGGCGACGTCCGAGGCAAGGTCATTGACCTGAGCAAGACGAAGCAGAACCGGAACCACCAGATCGTGATCACCCCTCCCCTCGCGGCGGTGCTGAAAGAGGCGCTGGCCGACGAGAAGCGGGGCAAGGCGGCGGCCGTGTTCGTCAACCGCACCGGCAAGGCGTACACCGTGGACGGCTTCTCGAAGCACTTCGCGCGCGTGGCCGAACGGGCAGGCGTCCCGGACATCACCTTCCACGACCTGCGCCGGCACGTGGGGACCCTGCTGATCAACGAAGGTGAGCGGCTCGAGGTGGTGAGCAAGCTGCTCGGGCACAGCACAGTGGCGGTTACGCAGCGTAGCTACGCTCACCTGGCGACCGACGCGACGCGCGCGGCCTTCGGCAAGCTCGCGGAGTTTGCCCCCGTATTGCCCCCGGCCGCCACCAAGCAAACGCCGAAGCGCCGTCAAACAGGCTGATTACGAGTTCGGTCAGGGCTTTCCTAAAGCCAAGGTCGCAAGTTCGATTCTTGCCGGGGGCGCCAAAGCAAAGGCCGCGAACATCAACGAAAACGCCAGCCGTTTCCGTCGCTTGAGTTGGTGCGGTACGGCGATGCGCGGGCTCGGGATGCGACGGACCGAGACGCTAGGAGACGGGAAAGGACGCGGGGCGTGGTAACGGCGTGGTAACGGCCGGCAGAACGCGGCGCGTTTCCGCCGTGGCGCGATTTGGGCAAAATCCTGGTAAGTTCCCGCGCCGGAATGCGACAGAACGCGCCAATGGCCACGGAAGCGATGGGTGACGGTGTTTGAGCAAGTTTTCAAGAATGTCGACGATGTCCTTTGGAAAGAGGCAGGCTGCACCACGGAGCTCGACTACACCGAGCAGACCTCCTGGCTGCTGTTTCTCAAGTACCTCGATGGGCTGGAGCAGGACCTAGCCGACGAGGCGGCGCTAGCCGGCAAGAAGTACAGCTACATCCTCGAAAAGGCGTACCGCTGGGAGACGTGGGCCGCGCCCAAGGGCAAGGACGGCAAGCTTGACGCCAACAAGGCGCTCACGGGTGACGACCTGCGCGATTTCGTCAACGGCAAGTTGTTCCCCTACCTGCAGGGCATCAAGCAGAAGGCCTCGGGCCCCAATACTATCGAGTACAAGATCGGTGAGATCTTCGGCGAGATCAAAAACAAGATCTTGAGCGGCTACAACATGCGCGAGATCATTGGTGAGATCGATGCGCTCCGCTTTCGCTCACAGGCGGAAAAGCATGAACTTTCTCACCTGTACGAAGCAAAAATCAAGAACATGGGCAACGCCGGGCGGAACGGCGGCGAGTACTACACGCCGCGTCCGCTCATCCGCGCGATGGTTCAAGTGGTGGCGCCGAAGCTCGGAGAGCGCATCTATGACGGCGCCGTCGGCTCAGCGGGCTTCTTGTGCGAGGCCTACGACCACCTGCTGAAGCAGTATCCCAAGCGCACGACCGCGCAGGACCGTACGCTTCAGGAACGCACGTTCTATGGCAAGGAAAAGAAGTCGCTCGCCTACGTGATCGCGATCATGAACATGATCCTGCACGGCATCGAAGCGCCGAACATCATTCACACGAACACGCTCACCGAGAATCTGGCCGATATTCAGGACAAGGATCGGTACGACGTGGTGCTGGCCAATCCGCCCTTTGGCGGTAAGGAGCGCAAGGAAGTTCAGCAGAATTTTCCTATCCGCACGGCCGAGACCGCGTTCCTTTTTCTGCAGCACTTTGTGAAGACGCTCAAAGCCGGCGGACGGGCTGCCGTTGTTATCAAGAATACGTTTCTGTCGAACACCGACAACGCATCAGTGAGCCTGCGTAAGCTGATCCTTGAAAGTTGCGATCTGCATACAGTGCTCGACTGTCCAAGTGGCACGTTTCAAGGCGCGGGCGTAAAGACAGTGGTGCTCTTTTTTGTGAAGGGCTCACGAACGCGAAGGGTGTGGTTCTATCAGTTGGTCCCAGGGCGAAACCTGGGCAAGACCAATCCACTCAACGACAACGACCTCGCGGAGTTCGTCCAATTGCAGAAATCCTTCGCCGATTCGCCCAAATCCTGGTCAGTCGACATGGATGTCGTTGATCGTCAGAGCTTCGAATTGCCGGTGAAGAATCCCAACGGAGGCGAAGAAGTAGCGCAGCTGAGTCCCAACGAGATCCTCGATGAAATCGCCACCTTGGACGCAGAAACGGCGGAACTCCTAGCCAGCATCAGGACACTGCTGTGAGCACTTGGAAGACAAGAGCTCTGAGTGAAGTTTGCGAGTTCACAAACGGGCTCTGGAAGGGCGAACGGCCGCCCTTCGTGAACGTGGGTGTGATCCGCAATACCAACTTCACGAAAGAAGGCGCCCTAGACGACTCGGACATCGCGTACCTCGACGTCGAGGCAAAGAAGTTCGAAAAACGAAGGCTCCGATTCGGTGACATCATACTTGAGAAATCTGGCGGTGGCCCGAAGCAGCCTGTTGGACGAGTTGTGCTCTTTGACAAACCCGATGGCGACTTCTCTTTCAGTAACTTTACTGCGGCGATTCGCGTCCGCGACCCGAAAGAGATCCACTTTCGATTCCTGCACAAGTTTCTGCATTGGATCTATCTCACGGGCGCTACAGAGGACATGCAGAGCAACTCCACAGGCATTCGCAACCTGCATGGCGACCGGTACGAGGCTATCCAGATCAAGTTTCCCGAGCTTCTTGAGCAGCAGAGAATCGTCAATGTGCTCGACCAGGCTTCAGAACGCATCGCTACGGCCCGAGCCAACACCGAGCGAAATCTTCATAGCTCTCGCGCTTTGTTCGAAAGCCACCTCCAATCCGTTTTCTCTCCGCCCAACGCAAGTTGGGAACGAGTGACGCTAGAGACTTTGCTAGAGCGGGGATGGATCGAGAGTCATCTCGACGGCAATCACGGCAGTGAATACCCACGCAAGGAGGAATTCATCGCCGAAGGGATTCCTTACATCTCCGCCAATTGCCTGGACGATGAACGAGTGGACATGACGCGAGCAAAGTTCCTATCACCGAGTCGCGCACTAACGATCCGGAAAGGGATCGCGAAAGACCGCGATGTGCTCTTCGCACACAACGCCACCGTTGGGCCCGTTGCAATCCTCGGAACGCACGAAGAGAAGGTGATTCTGGGCACGTCGCTCACGTACTATCGGTGCAATCCGGCCAACATTCTGCCGGAGTATCTCGCCCACTACATGAGATCCTTCGCGTTCAAGACGCAGTATTTACAACTAATGCGGCAATCCACCAGGAACCAGGTGCCTATCACGAAGCAGCGCGAATTCTTCCACATCATTCCCCCGGTCGCGGAGCAGCAGCGAATCATCGGCGCCCTGAACGAGATTTTCGAGAAAGGTAAGCGCCTCCGATCCATCTGCCAGCAGAAAGCCATGGCGCTCGAGGCGCTCAAAAAGTCGTTGTTTCACCAAGCGTTCATGGGCGAACTCTGATGGTTGTGGAGGACGCCCCGCAGTCGAGCATCATCCTCTATCAAACCGAGGACGGGCGTACCCGCATCCAGTGCCGGTTCGAGAACGACACGATCTGGCTCACGCAGGCGCTGATCGCGGAGTTGTTCCAAATCAGCGTTCCGACGGTGAACGAGCACTTGAGGGGCATCTTCGACGACGGTGAACTGACGGGCGAGGCAACTATTAGGAAATTCCGAATAGTTCGAATTGAAGGCGCCCGACAGGTCACCCGCGACCTCGAGCACTACAGCCTGCCGGCGATCCTGGCCGTCGGCTTCCGTGTGCGCAGCGACCGCGGCACACAGTTCCGTCAGTGGGCGACCGCGCTCCTAACCGAATACCTAGTGAAGGGGTTCGCGATGGACGACGCGCGGCTCAAGAACCCGCGCAGCAGCGGCTTGACCGACTACTTCGACGAGCTGCTCGAACGCATCCGCGAGATTCGGGCCAGCGAGCAGCGCGTGTACTTGCGCGTTCGCGAGATCCTGGCGTTGGCCGCGGACTACACGCCGTCGGATCCGGAGACGCAGGTCTTTTTCCAGACCGTGCAGAACAAGCTGCACTTCGCCGCCACCGGCAAGACGGCGCCGGAGCTGATCGCCGAGCGCGCCAATTCCAACCAGCCGAACATGGGCCTGACCAGCTGGAAGGGTGACGGGGTGCGCAAGGGGGATGTGACTATTGCGAAGAACTACCTGCGCGAGGGTGAGATCCAGCAGCTGAACCGAATCGTCGTCATGTTCCTCGATTTCGCCGAAGACCAGGCGCTTCGCCGCAAGCAAATCTTCCTAGAAACCTGGCAAACCCGGCTCAACGACTTTCTCCGCTTGAACGAGCGCGCCATTTTGCCCGATGCTGGGAAGGTCAGCCGAGAGCAGGCAGACGCGGTAGCGCAGCGGGAATACGAGAATTTCTCGGCACGCCGCAGGGTGGACCTCGAAAGCGCGGGCGAGCTCGAAGCCCTCAAGCACATCGAAGACCAGATCAAGAAACTGCCCAAGCCCAAGAAGCCGAAGCCGCCGAAGAAATGAACGAAGCCGAGACGAGAGCCGAGCACATCGACCCCGCGCTAGCGGCGGCGGGCTGGGGCGTCGTCGATGGCAGCAAGATTCTGCGCGAGTTTCCGATCACGCCCGGTCGCATCGAGGGCCTTGGTCGGCGCGGCAAGCCGGTGATCGCCGACTACGTGCTCGTGTACCGCAACCACAAGCTTGCGGTTGTCGAGGCCAAGGCGTGGGACAAGCCGCTCACGGAGGGCCTAGGGCAAGCCAAAGACTACGCGGGGAAGCTCGCTCTGCGCTTCGCCTACGCCACGAACGGCCAAGGCATCTACGGCGTCGACATGGCCACCGGCCAAGAGGGCGAGCCAGCGCGATACCCCACGCCGGACGAGCTGTGGGCCGAAACGTTCGCCGAGGCCAACGCCTGGCGCGACCGCTTCGCCGCCGTGCCCTTCGAGGACAAGGGCGGCTCGCATCCAAGCCGCTACTATCAGGACATCGCCGTTGAGCGCGTGCTGGAGGCTGTAGCAGAAGGCCGCCAGCGCATGCTGCTCACGCTCGCAACGGGCACGGGCAAAACATTCATCGCCTTTCAGATCGCGTGGAAACTGTTCCAAAGCCGCTGGAGCCTGAGCGGCGAACCCACGCGCCGCCCGCGCATTTTGTTCCTGGCCGATCGCAATATTCTGGCGGACCAGGCCTACAATGCCTTCTCAGCATTCCCTGAAGACGCCCTTGTCCGGATCGACCCTGCGGACATCCGCAAGAAGGGCAAGGTGCCGAAGAACGGCAGCCTGTTCTTCACCATCTTCCAAACCTTCATGAGCGGCCCTCCGAAGGATGGGAAACCCTCGCCGTACTTCGGCGACTATCCGCCCGACTTCTTCGACATCATCGTCATCGATGAGTGCCATCGCGGCGGTGCGAACGATGAGAGCAACTGGCGCGCCATCCTCGAGTACTTCGCGCCGGCCGTGCAACTCGGCCTGACCGCCACGCCCAAGCGCAAAGACAACGTGGACACGTACGCTTACTTCGGCGAGCCCGTGTACGTGTACTCGCTAAAGGACGGCATCAACGACGGCTTCTTGACCCCGTTCAAGGTCAAGCAAATTTCTACCACGCTCGACGACTACGTCTACACGCCTGACGACAAACTGATCGAGGGCGAAGCCGAAAGCGGCAGACGTTACCGAGAGGCGGACTTCAACAAGATCATCGAGATCAAGGAGCGCGAAGCCCACCGGGTGAAGCTCTTCATGGATCAGATCGATCAGAGTCAGAAGACCCTGGTGTTCTGCGCCACCCAAGATCACGCGCTTGCCGTCCGCGACCTCATCAACCAGACCAAGACCAGCACCGATCCGAACTACTGCCAGCGCGTCACGGCCAACGACGGCGCGCTCGGAGAGCAGCACCTGCGCGCCTTTCAGGACAACGAAAAGACCATCCCCACCATCCTGACAACGTCGCAAAAGCTCTCGACAGGCGTCGATGCCCGCAACATCCGAAACATCGTGCTGATGCGACCGGTCAACTCGATGATCGAGTTCAAGCAAATCATCGGGCGCGGTACGCGCCTCTACGACGGCAAGGATTACTTCACGATCTACGACTTCGTGAAGGCACACCACCACTTCGCCGACCCAGACTGGGATGGCGAGCCGGAGGAACCGGAGCCCAGGAACCCTCGGCCCCCGGCAGCGCCCGACGGCGTGGGTGATCCGCAACGGCCGGAGTACGTCAGGCGCGGGAAGATCAAGGTGAAGCTCGCCGACGGCAAGGCGCGCGTGATCCAGCACATGATGTGCACCACGTTCTGGCATCCCGACGGCACGCCCATGTCCGCTCAGCAGTTCATGGAAATGCTGTTCGGCAAGCTCCCCGACTTCTTCAAAGACGAGGCCGAGCTACGCACCTTGTGGAGCGCACCGGACACGCGCCGGAAGCTGCTCGAGGGCCTGGCGGAAAAGGGCTTCGGCACCGAACAGCTCGCCGAGATGCAGAAAATCATCGACGCCGAAAAGAGCGACCTCTTCGACGTGCTCGCACACGTCGCCTACGCCCTGGCCCCCGTGACGCGGGAAGAGCGTGCTGTCGGCGCCAAGTTCGACATCACCGCGCACTTCAACGCCAAGCAACAGACCTTCCTCGACTTCGTCCTGTCACACTACGTCAGCGTTGGCGTCGAAGAGCTCGACCAAGACAAGCTAACTCCCCTCCTTCGCCTCAAGTATCACAACTCGATCGCGGACGCGGTCGCCGACCTAGGCCGCCCCGACGAGATCGGCCGCGTCTTCAGCGACTTTCAGAAGTACCTGTACCAGCGTCGGTCGGTTGCGTGATGTTTAGCCGCGCTGATGCCGCGGGAAGTGCGGCGGCATCGTAAGAAAAGCCGCCCCGGCCGTAGTACTTCTTTGATTCGACGACGCCTGGTTGCGCACCGGTTCTGCGCCATGCGCAGATTCCGGTCGCGACCTCGGCGGCGACATATAGCGCCCGGCGCTAAACGTCGGTAGGGTCATTGCCAGTGCGCCGCGAAGAGTGAAGCGCGCGCAAAGGAGCAGTGAGCATGGCCAGTCGGAAAGTGATCTTCGTAGCTTTTGCGATTGAAGATGAGCGACAGCGCGACTTCTTGAAGGGGCAGTCACTCCACACCGATTCCCCTTTCGACTACATCGACATGTCCGTGAAGGAGGCCTACGACACCAACTGGAAGGCCCAAGTCCGTACGCGAATTCGCCGGGCAGATGGAGTCATCGCCCTCGTCAGTACCAACTCGCTGACCTCGAGCGGGCAGAAGTGGGAAATCGCGTGCGCCCGGGAAGAGGGCAAGAAGGTCCTTGGAATTTGGGCCTATACGAACGATCGCACGAACCTCCCTGGCGTCCGAACCGTTCCGTGGACGTGGGACGGCATCGCTGCCTACATAGATAGCCTCTAGTGCGTGGAGTGAACCGATGCGTATTGCTCTCATCGTTGGCATCAACCACTACGACCACGGCGGCGCGCTGTACGGCTGCGTCGACGATGCACACTCCGTAAAGGCAGTTCTGGAACGGAATGGCGACGGCACGCGCAACTTCGACTGCAAATTGCTTACTGGCACGGGGCCAACCGACAAGGTCAACAGAGACGACCTCAAGGATCAAATCGTAAACCTGTTTGCTACGGAGGCAGATATCGCGTTGTTCTACTTCGCCGGCCATGGCCACGTGGAGGCGACGGGCGGCTATCTCCTAGCGAGCGACTCGAAGAGAGGCGACGCGGGTATCTCCCTCTCCGAGGTGTTGATCCTGGCAAACGGCTCGCGAGCGAAGAACAAGATTGTTGTGCTCGACAGCTGCCACTCCGGCATTGCAGGCGATGCACCAACGGGGCCGCCAATCGCCATGCTGAACGAGGGCCTGACCGTGCTGACTGCATCCACGACAGACCAATACGCTTCGGAGGAGAATGGACGAGGCGTCTTTACGACACTGCTCGTAGACGCCCTTTTCGGCGGCGCAGCCAACTTGACGGGCGACATCACGCCGGGCAGCGTCTACGCCCACGTTGATCAGTCGCTGGGCGCCTGGGAGCAACGGCCCGTCTTCAAGACGAACGTCCGACAGTTCGTGTCACTACGAAAGGTACCGCCTGCGATCCCGTTGGATGAGCTGCGTCGCATCGTCGAATTTTTTCCGAGCCCTGAGACCGAGTTCCAGCTTGACCCAACGTATGAGCCCGAACTCAAGGGGCGGGATCCCGGGATGCCACCACCGGACCCGGAGAACACGCGGACATTCGCAATCCTGCAGAAATACAATCGGCTCAACCTCCTGGTGCCCGTTAGCGTACAGCACATGTGGAATGCCGCGATGGAGAGCAAGGCCTGCAAGCTAACCCTCCTCGGCGAGCACTATCACCGCCTAGTCGAGAAAAATCGGATCTAGCGTCTGCCGGTGTATTTGCGTCGGGTCGCGTAAGCCCCATCGCCACCACCAGCGGCACCTACGCCGCCCCGCGATCCTCGACCTCGCTGTACGGCATCACCGAACGGAAGTCAGGTGCAGCGCAGCGCTTCTCTGCGCACCCCGAGGTGCTTCCCATCAGCGAGCCGATTGCGGGGTAGCTTGAGGCACCGCTGCGAAGGTGCTGCGCGACGGCCTGCGCTAGTGCTGCTGGCGGTCGCCGTGACCACGGCACCTGAAGCGGGCGGGAGAACAGCGCCTCGCGCCGCCGCGTTGCCATGTCGCGAAACGCTTGGCGAATCTCATCCCGCAACGCGAGGCACGCTGCTGCCTGTTCGAACAGCGCCGCCTCTTCCACGTCCGACGCGTTGATCTTGTACCAACGCAGCTCGAACGCAGCGAACGCGAGACCAGCTAGTGGGCAAGGCCACACGGAACAGCGAGGCGCCGGCACTAGCACCCCGTCCATTTCAAGAAGGACGGGTACGCCGTGCTCCAGCATGTGCGCGTCCATGAGGGCGTGAACGACATGGGTCTCCGGCCTGGCGCCGGGCAAGCCGCCAAGGAAGCGGTCTTCGATCGCGGCGAGGACGGCGTCAAAGTCGAACCCAAGATTGCCAAGGTCCATCGCTCATTGATATCAGCCGACGGCAATCACCGCCAGCCAGCGTCGACGGAGCGACCCAATTGGTACGGGCACGCCCGCGCCGAAAGAATTCGCCAATTCTCTCGGGGTTCACAAGCACCGGATTTGGTCGGAAGTTATCGGCACCAGCAGCGGCGCAGCAGCGTGGTGAAAGCGTCAGCATGACCAACGAAACGGCAGAACGTTTTTTACGCATCGACGAAGTCGCACGCGAGGCACGCGTGTCGCAATCGACGGTTCGCCATTGGCTGCGTACTGGGCGCCTTTCGAGCACAAAACTGGGGAAGCGGCGCGTCATTCCGCGGGACGCGTTCGAGGCGATGGTCACGCGCGGAACGGCTCATTCACCATGATCTCAGCGCGTAACGATCTCGAGCCCGTGGCCTCACGAACCATGGGAACCCTCCCGGTCTGGCGATACGTCGACCGCGGGCTCGAGATCGTCACGACTCGCGATCAAGTGCGCGGGAGACGAGAGCCGGCCGGGGGGGTTGGGGTGAAGCGCGCTTTGCGCGCGAGGGGGCATCGCCCCCTGTGCGGGGTGCGGGGCAGCGCCCCGCAAGCGACGGCCCCGCCGTTGCTTTCTTTCCTAGATACTTTTGGAATAACTCGACCGCGACGGGAGAGGTGCGCCAGTGACCACGAACGACGAATGGTTGCGGCAGATGGGCGAGTTGACCGCGGCGCACCGGGCCGCGAAGGCAGCCAAGCTCACTCGTCTCGCCAAGCAGCGCCTGTGGGCCGACCGGGCCGCGGGCTACACCGACGCCTACGCGAAAGGCTCCGGCGATTGGTACCGCGCTCGGGCACGGGGCCAAGCCGAGCGAATCGAGCGCGTGGCGGAATGCGGCGCCGAAACACTGGAGATTACCTGCGCAGGCTGCGGACAGAAGCACGAACGGCGTTCGGCGTGCCTCGTTCACCTGCTGTGCGTCCCATGCAAGGCGTTCGTCGCCTCCAAGAAACGTACGGTTTTTCGCCGCGCGCGGGAAGTGACGGTCGCAGCCGTCGCGAAGCGTGGATTGCTCAAGGGTTGGAACCGTTGGAGCGAGAAATTTCTCTCACTAACGACGCCGCACTTTCCGAATCAGTCGATTCCGGAACGGATCTACTGCGTTCTGCGGGCGTGGGGGCGGTTCCTGCGACGGCTCAACAAGCACTGGCTGGATCAGAAGGTCAAGTCAGCCGAATTCTTCAGAGTCCACGAGTGGACGATCGGGGACGACCTGCTGGGGCATCCCCATCTCCATGTCTGGCTGCTCTGCCCATACCTGGAGAAGGACGAGCTTCAAGCTTGGTGGGGGCAGGCACTGGCGGATGTCACCGGAGAACCGGGGGCACTTCGCGCGATCGTCGACATCCGCGAGGCGACCAGCGGCGTCGACCAAGAACTGATCAAGTACATGACCAAGGACATCATGCCGGACGGCTCGAAGGTGCCTCCCGAACTCTATGCGGAGGTCTACAAGGCACTCGACGGTCACCGAAACACGCAAGCGTCGAAGGGCTTCATGGGCAAGGCAAAGCAGGCCGCACGAGCGTGCGAATGCGGCTCCGATCTCCCAAAGCGCGTTCGCCGGGTGAAAGCTCCCGCGCCGCAGAAAGCCGGTAAGAAATGAACCGCGGCCACACAGTGGCGCGCTGGTATGCCCTGCGCGAAGCGGCAGAAATCCTCGGCCTTTCTGCCGGTGCGCTGCGCAAGCTTCTCGAGCGTCGGGCACAGCCCGCCCGGGACGGGGTCTACGAGGCCCACGTCGACGGGGTACGGGCGCGCAAGTTCACCAACCGATGGCGGGTTTCGTTCGGCGAGCCCTGGAACGTTTGAGAACGCGACGGAACGCGACGCCGTGATACGCTGCGGATGCCAACGCGAGCGACGGCCACGGCTGGGGAAAACCCTGACGTGACCATTCGTATTGTGAAACGGCGCGGTGAGCGCCGCTGGGTCATTGACATCTCGTACAGAACGATAGACGGCAAGGTCGAGCGGTATCGGCGTGACGCGCAAGTGCAGTTGCGGGAGGCCGCGAAGGCCGAGCATCGGCGATTGGAGGACGAGCTAGCAAGGGCTGGCACGCTGGTGCATCTCGACGAGGCCAAGCGTGAGGCGGAGGCTGTTCCGATCACGTTCGCTGACGCGGTGAAGTACTTCCGCGGGACGCACATGAAGAGCGCGCTGAAGCCGACGACGCGCATCGGCTACAACGTGCAGCTGGACACGTTGCTGTTGCCACGGTTCGGGGCGTTGCCGCTCGAGGCGGTCGACCGGCAAGCGTTCGCGCTGCTCGACGCTGAGCTGGTCGACGAAGGGCTGGCGCCGAGCACGCGAGCGCGATTTCACATCGTGCTGCGGTCGGTGCTGCGGACGGCGGTGAACGCGGGATTGCTGGCAGCCATGCCGGCGCTCCCGAAGTTGCCAAAGAGCGGCAGAAAGGCCGTGAATCCGATGCGGCGCGGCGATCTCGACGCCATTTTGGCGGCGGCGTCGCCGAGTGCGCGGCTGGCCTTTGAGCTTGCGGCTTTCGCGGGCCTCCGGGCTGGCGAAGTCCGGGGGTTGCGCTGGCCCGACGTGGACCTCGATGCGGGGACGCTCACGATTCGTCGGAGCATCTCGGCGGGGTTCGAGACCACGCCGAAGTCGCACCATCAGCGGCGCATTCCTATGAGTCGGACGCTGAGGGCGACACTTGAGGCAGCACGGCCGAGCAAGGGCAATCCTTGGGCGGCCGTGACCATCACGGCGCTCGGGAAGCCGTGGGCCGAGAGCGGGCTCAACCAAGCGTTCAAGCGCGCCATGGAGCGCGCTGGGCTCGACGGTTGGTCCTTTCACGACCTGCGGCACTTCTTCGTGTCGGAGCTGTTCAGGATGGGCGCCTCAGCCGAGGCGATCCGCATCATGGCCGGGCACGCCGACCTGGGCACCACGCAGCGCTACGCCGATCTCGACGCCAACGACCTGCGCTCTGCCATCGAACGCATTGATGGTAACGCGCTGGTAACAAGCAAATCGGAGGGTGCGCCGGAAGGCTGAGCGCCACTCGAAAACGCCAATCGTTACGGTTCTGTACGAGACAACCACGCCCCGCGGCCTTGATCGCTTCCTAAAGCCAAGGTCGCAAGTTCGATTCTTGCCGGGAGCGCCACAGCGGCGTGCTGCGTGTGGCGGCACGCGCGTCACATTGGATTCTATTGTCGCGGCCTTTCGATCTGGGCGCCACACCGGAAGAGATAGTGCAGCGCTATCCGTCGGTCGGATCTCGCCTCCGCGTGCGCCCTCATCGCCTACGCGCTGCGTAACCCGACAGCGTCGACACCTACTTGGCCGAGCGCGCCGGGGCCGGTGCCCAGACGCAGGCCGAGATCGAAGTGCGGTTCCCAGCCGATGGCCTCAGGGCGCGTCTGCTCGCGCGGCGCGCCGCGGGGCAATGATTCGCTTCGCAGCCGACGAAGACTTCAATAGATGTCGTGCGCGCCCTGCGGCAGGCTCTGCCTGAAGTGAACGTTCTCGGCGTGCGCGAGGCGGGCCGTGGCGGCCAGCCCGATCCGGAAGTTCTTGCTTGGGCAGCGGCGGAAGCGCGCGGTTCTTCGCACGCATGATGTGACCACCATGACTCGGCACGCGCTCGAACGCGTTGCTCGCGGCGAGCCAATGCCGGGCGTGATGGCTCGGCACCGCGCCCGCGATTCCGGGAGACGAATTGGTCAGCGCCATCCCTATTGCCCCTGTGTGTAAAGTAGAGCACCGGTGAGACCGGATTCGCTCACTTTCGAGAGCTGCTTGCCGTCTCGCATGAAGACGACGCGCTGGCCTGCCGGTTGTTGCATGGCGAGCTGTTGGAGGTGTTGCTCGGACTGCGCGACGGAGCCATATTCGATTATCCAGTCGCCCATGCGAAGACCGAGGCGTGCGGCTGCAGTTTTGGGCTGCACCTTCCACACGACCGCGCCGGCGCTTTGCCCTTGCCGCCAGCCGGACGTAGCCGCAATCGAACGCGCGTACTTGCGCTGGACCCAGAGTGTCGTCGGATGCTCGGAACCGAACACTCGCTCATTCAAGGACTGCGCCTTGGCGTAGGCTGCGCGCGCCTCCGTGAATTCTTGCTTCTGGATGTGAGCCGAACCGAGATGCTCGTACTGAGCGGCGAGGACGTCGTCCTCTGCACCATCAGGGGTCGTCAGGGCAGGGATTGTTTGCCGCAACAGGGCAATTGCCTCGTCTTGCTTGCCCGTGCCGCTCAACGCCCACGCCAGGTTGCCCTTGCAGGTCGCGGGCCAGGGATGGTTGGCTGGATAGACGCTGGCGCCCAAGGTGAGCGCTTCGCGATACTTGGTGATCGCCGCCGCGTACTGCTGCTGCCCCGCCAAGTTCCAAGCCACGTTGTTCAGACCTTCGGGAATTCGCCAGGCGATGCTTGCTTGCCGGTCGATGGCGAGCGCCCTTTCAAGGGGAGCGAGGCCTTCTGCATAGGCTCCGTGCTCCGTGAAGATAACGCCTAGTCTAGTCAGTGGACCTGCTAGGCGCGGATCGTGGGGGCCGTAGAGCTTGGTCAGTATGGCGATCGACTGCTCGGCGGCTCTGGCCGCACCGTCAGCATCTCCCTTTCGTGCCAGGACGCCAGCCAAGTTGTCGAGGTCGTCGGCAACTCGTTCCGAATCCTTTCCTTGTAGCTTGAGGTCGAGGGCTAGGGCCGCGTTTAGGTTGTAGAGGGCTTCGTCCAGTCGATTCTTCTGAGCCAATGCGACGCCGGTGAGCGTCAACAGTTCACTCTCGGCTCGTGTCCCCCGCACCTGGTTCGCCTTGAGCGCGTCTTGCGCGATTCTGAGAAGCTTTTCAGGCCCGCCCGGCGCGCTGAGATACGAAGACCCCATCGCACGATAGAGCGGGGCGAGACCGGTTTTGGGATCGATGGGAAGAGCGCTCGCCGCGGACTCGAAGAACTTGAGAGCCAGGTCGGGTCGGTCCAGGAACTGAACTCCTAAGGCGAGCTTGCTGAGGTGTGCCAGGTTTCCCCGCATGGTGGGCAACTGGAACTCGTCGAGAGAGCCGACGTCTAGCTCGCTGCGATTGCCGGAAGAGCGAGCGCCGATGGGTCCGAGCGTGATTCGAGTAGACACGGCCTCCGGCGTGTTGGGCTGGTCGCGCGAGACCTGACCCCATACGACTAAGCGAGCCTTCCAGGCGATTGCGAGCGCGCGCGCGTCGGCGCCGCTTGAGATGACACAATTGGCACGTGCCATTTCCACGTCGTTCTTTGCGGTCGCCAGGGACGTTGCCAGCTCGCTGGACATATCCGTTGCCACCTTTGCGCCTGTCGCTTGCGCGTCGCCCGCGAAGTCAGCAACGACGATTCGAGGCTTCGAGACTTGCAAGTTGTTCGGTACCTTGCACGCTGTAGGCAGCCCAGCAGCTGTCGAAGCCGTGAGCGAGAGGGTTGCGACCGCGGCGGCACGTAATAGAGGTGCTGGCTTCATTTTTCTTTCGCTTCTGCCTTGGTGAGGTCCGTCGCTAGTGCTGTGCGCTGGCTGGAATTGCCACGTCGCGTCCTCGGCCAGACGCTCGAGCTGGTTTCGCAGGCCTCAGCGCGCCGCCCTCGGTCTCGAACGCATCGAGCTTGAAACAGCAGCCCATCGACCACGCTGTAGTGCGCCTGCACGGCTCCGGTCTGGCTCACCGTGAGGACTCGCCGTGCGTCCGCGCTGAATGTGGCGAAGGTCAAGCCGTTCGAGCTGGGGGCCAAGCCCAGTTCGTTGAGTAGCGTTCCGTCAGGTCGAAGCCTGCGTCCGATGGGCTTGTCGTCCTGGATCACAGGGGCGTCTTGGGCGTCAGCTATGTTCCAAACACGCGCCGTAGCGTCCCGGCTAGCGCTCACGACCGAGGCTGCGTCCGAGCTGAATCTGAGGGACAGAACAGCATCCGCGTGGGGTGTGGGCATCGCACGAAGGCTTGCCGTGCGTGTCGGCCAAACCACGACGGAGCCATCCAAACCACCGAGCGCCGCCGCTTGTGCATCGCGACTGAGTGCTAGAGTCGCCGGTAGCGTCGAGAGCGGCGCGCTGACCCAGCTCGGGCTCTCAGACTTGCCGGTTAGTCCCCAAATTTGTACGCGGTGCTGATTCTCGCGCTCTGGTACCTGGCTCGCGAACGCGAAAGCCTGACCATCAGCGCTCAACGCCGCCGGAAAGCCGCCGACGTCCTTGGCGAAGGTTGGCGTGTCGCCCGCGGCAGGCCAAAAGCGCGTCGTTCCTTGCCCGACAGCCAAGAGCCGGCCGTCAGGCGTCATCTTCGCGGCAAGGATAGTGTCCGGTGCATCATCGAAAGTGGCGACCTTTTCTTGCGTCGTCAATGACCAGCGGGTGAGGTCGGATCCTTGAAAGACCGCGGAGGGCACGTCATTGACGAACCCGACGGCGACCACTTGCCGATCATGAAAGCAGAGGGGCACGCCAATTCGAGTGTTCGTGCTCAGATCCCACAGGGCCGCGCAGCGCTGATTGCTCATGATCAGCTTCGTTTCGTTCCCATCCAGCTCAGCCTGCTGAACCGGCGAACCCAGCTCCTCCTGCAGGACGTCGTTGGGCAGAGTGAGCGGCCAGATGGTAGTGCGACCATCGAAGCTCGAAACGACCAGGTAAGAGTCCGATGCATCGAACGAAACTTTCGAGATTGAGCGCTGATACGCGTCCAATGTGCTCAGCTCGGTCGAAGCGTTGTTACGAACACGAACACTTCCATCGTCGCTACCGATAGCAAGTAGCCTGCCGTCGTGACTGAAGGCCATACTGCTGATGGCCTCATTGCCGACCTGCGCTGCTCTCTGAAAATCCCCCGGTTCCGTGGACACCCCAATTGGCGCGAGAATGCGCCGGGACTGGACCATGGACAAGAAGAAGCAGAAGCGAAGGAGGCGAGCGTTCTCGCCGGAGTTCAAAGCCG
>SECP01000023.1 GCA_004193285.1 Myxococcales bacterium
GACGAAGACGGCGTGGGGGGCGGTTCGCGGCGCTTGCAGCCCAGGGTCGTTAGACCCAGGAGCCCGAGCGCCCAAGCACCTGAAACCGCGGCCAGCCGGCGCAAAACGATCGGCATCGACGAGTCCTTCGGTAGCCGGAGACGCGGGCCGGATCAACATTCGCGGCGGACGCGGCGAGCTTGAGTATGATTCCGTTGCCCCGCCGCTAGCCATGTCCTCCGAACGCGAGCTGACCCGCACCTACGAACCCAACCCGTTGTTGCGCGCGCTCTACCAGCGCTTCTTCGACAAGATTCAGGTCGACGAAGCCTGGGTGCGGGAGGTGCGCGAGCTCTCGGAGCGGGGCCGCATCGTTTACGTGCTGCGCAGCCTCAACTTCATCGACTTTTTCGCGCTGGACTACCTGACCAAGCGCTACCAGCTGCCCCAGATCCGCTTCGTCAACGATCTGGGGCTGTGGATCCTCAACCCCATGGGTAAAGGCTGGCTCAACGCCATCTTACCTCGGCCGCACGTCTCGCCCTCGGACGAGCTGGAGGACGCGCTCGCGCACGGCGGGTCGGCGGCGCTGTTCCTGAAGCGACCGCCAGGCGTGCTGGACGTAGCGACTGGTGCTTCGGGTGGGCGCGGCCTCAAGGAGGGCGACGAGCTCGTGAAGTCGCTGTTCCACCTCCAGCGGCGCAGCGACACGCCCATCTTCGTGGTCCCCCAGGTGTTCGTTTGGACCAAGTTCCCCAACACGCGCGGAACCGAGCCGTTCGACTTCCTGCTCGGGCCGCGGGAGTGGCCAAGCCCCGCCCGCACCGCCGCCCAGCTCATTCACAACTTCAAGCACGTGGAGCTGAAGCTCGGCGAGCCCATCGATTTGTCGACGTTCCTGGCCGAGCCCAACGCCGCGACGGACGCGGTTCGGCTGCGCCGGCTCACGTACATGGTCCTCGGGCGGCTGGAGCGCGAGCGCCGCGCGGTCACCGGTCCCGCGGAAAAGGCGCCCGAGCGGGTACGTAACGAGCTCATCCGCAACCCGCGCTTGCGGTCGGTGATCGAGGACTTGGTGGATGACCGCAACGACCGCCACACCCTCGTGCAGCGCGCGCACGACATGCTCAAAGAGCTGCAGGCGATGCCGGACCGCAGCACCATCAAGCTGCTGGAGGTGGTGTTCCACCGCGTCTTTACCCGCATCTACGCCGGCATCGAGTACGAAAAGAGCGACATCGAGCGGCTCCGCAGCGCGGCGCGCCAGGGCACCCTCATCCTCTTGCCCAGCCACAAGAGCCACGTCGACTACCTGATCCTCAGCTACATCTTCAACGAGCAGAACCTGCCGCTGCCGCTGATCGCCGCCGGCGACAACTTGAACTTCTTCCCGGTGGGTGCGGTGTTCCGGCGCGGGGGCGCGTTCTTCATCCGCCGCTCCTTCCGCGGCGACCGCCTGTACGGGGCGGTGGTGGACGCCTACGTGCGCCGGCTGATTCGAGACGGCTACCCCATCGAGCTGTTCTTGGAGGGTGGGCGTAGCCGCACCGGCAAGCTGGTCGCGCCGAAATTCGGGCTCCTCAACATGGTGGTGGACGCGGCCCTCGCGGTGCCGGAGCGCCCCACGTTCTTCGTCCCCGTGAGCATCGGCTACGAGCGAGTGATCGAAGCCTCCGCTTACGAACGCGAGCTGCAAGGCGCGGAGAAGGCCAAAGAGGACGCGAGCGGGCTGCTCAAGACGAGCGAGGTGCTCCGGCACCGTTACGGTCGCATCAACATGCAGGTCGGGCAGGTGCTGCCGCTGGAGGAGCTGAAGCGAGAGCTCGGTTGGGACAACGGCCAGGCGTTGAGCCCCGCCAAACGTCGCGGTTTGGTGACGCGCCTCGGCAACCGCGTCATGGACGAGATCAACCGCGTCACTTCGGTCACGCCCGGCGCTCTCACTGCGCTCGTGCTGCTCTCGCACCAGCAGCGCGGCTTGCCACACCGCGAGCTCCTCTCGCGGGCGGAGCGGCTGCTGTCGGTCGCGCAACGGCAGGGCGCGCGCTCGTCTCCGGCGCTGAGCACGGCTACGGGTCGTCTGCGTACCCAATCGCTGCGCGAAGCGGTGCAGATGTTCGTGGACGCAGACCTCGTCGAGGTGCACCACCCGGACGAGCCAACCGCGAACAGCTCGCCAGATCCGGGCGAGAACGCCAGCTATGTGGTCGTGCCGGCGCGCCGGCTACTGCTGGACGTTTCCAAGAACATCATCGTTCACTTCTTCGTGGAGCGCGCGCTGGTGGCGACCGCCTTGTTGTCCGCGCCGCAGAAGGCAGAGTCCACGGCTTGGGTGCGGGACCGCGTGCAGGCGCTGAGCCGCTTGTTCAAGTTCGAGTTCCGGTTCCGCGCCGATCGGCCGTTCGAGAAGATCTTCGAGGAGACGCTCTCGAACATGATCGCGGACGGCGAGCTCTCCCGCGCCGACGACGAGCTCGTCATCGGCCCCGGTCGTGACGGGTGGAGCGGCTTGGATTGGCTGCTGCTCTACTCGGCCGTGCTCAAGAACTTCTTGGAGGGCTACTGGGTCGCCGCGCGCGCGCTGAACGAGCTCGTCAAGGCACCGCTCGCCGAGAAAGAGCTGCTGAAGCGCGGCATCGCCCTCGGCAATCGCGCGTTTCTGGCCGGGGAGCTCGAGCGCAGCGAGGCCGTGAGCAAGTCGATCCTGGCCAACGCCTTCCAAGCCTTCGTGGATCACGGCTTCCTCTCGCTTCGCGACAACAAGCTGGATTTGACGAACGAGTTCGCGTCCGAGGCGGGCGCGCGGGAAATCGCGGGGCGTCTGCGCACCTTCATCCCGGAGCTCGGCTGATTTGAAGGCTTGGGCGGCGCTCTGCGGGGCGGCTTCGGTCGCCCTGGGCGGCTGCTTCAGTGCGCCCACTCCCCTGGCTCCGGGGCTCGCGGGCTCGGTCGGCATGCCGAACTCCGGCGTCCAGACCGACGCGCTCGAGCTACCGGTGAGAGGCAAAGGCTTCGAGCGCTACCGCCCGGAGGGCAGGAACCACTGGGGGCGCCCACGTCTGGTCCAAGCGCTCACGCGCATCGCCGCCGAGATCGACGACGAGCTCCCCGGCGGCAAGCTCGTCATTGGGGACTTGGCGGCGCGCCACGGCGGCCGGATCCCGGGCCACGCCTCCCACCGCAGTGGCCGCGACGTAGACCTGCTCTTTTACACGACGACGCCCGCGGGGGCGCCGCTGCCGAGCCCCGGCTTCGTTCGCTTCGAGGCGGACGGCCTGGCGCTCGTGCCCGACAGCAATAGCTACGTGCGGCTGGACGTCGCGCGCGTCTGGCTGCTCGTGAAGAAGCTCGTCACGGCGCCCGAGGTCGGGGTGCAGTTCTTGTTCGTGAGTCGCGCGGTGGAGGCTCGCGTCAGCGACTACGCGCGTGCGCGCGGGGAACCGCTGGAGCTCGTGTACCAAGCTCAGACCGTGATGCTCCAGCCGGGCGACAGCCTCCCTCACGACGATCACCTGCACCTTCGCATCGCCTGCTCCCCCGAGGAGACGATAGCCGGGTGCAGCGGAGGCGGTCCGTATTGGGAGTGGCTGCCGCCGCTGCCAAGCAATCAGCTGGAGAGCCAGGCGCTCCTGGAAGCGATCGCCGCCGACGAGCCGTTGGCGCCGCTGGAGGTGGCCCCGCCGATCGAGCCAGTGGCGGAGCCGGGCTCTTTGCCGGTGGCCCGGGGAGCCGATTGAGTCGCCGTCCGCCCGCTACCGACCACGTCCATCACGGCGACTGCCTCGAGCTCGTGCCCGCGCTTTCGAAGCAGGGCAAGTTCGACCTCGCTTACGCGGATCCGCCCTTCAACGCCGGCGGCAAGCGCGCCGCGCGCGTGGGCGTCGGCGAGAGAATCCACGGTGAGCACGCCTACGACGACGCGTGGAGCACCATCGAAGCCTTCCTCGGAATGCTCGAGCCGCGCCTGGCCGTCGTGCGCGAAGCGCTCAGCGAACGCGGCACGCTCTGGCTGCACCTGGACCATCGCACCGTGCACGACGCCAAGGTCGCGGCGGATCGCGTGTTCGGCCGCGCCGCGTTCTTGGGCGAGGTGATCTGGGTCCCTGGCAACGGCGGCAAGAAACGCAACGGGCCGAGCGTCACCCATCAGACAATCTTGATTTACGCGCGCGGTAAGCAGCCGATTTGGAATGGCGAGGATCCGGCGCTGCGCGAGAGCTTTGCCGCGACGAGCCTGCGCATGCACTTCCAGAACGTGGACGACGAAGGCCGCAACTACCGAGAGCGCCACGTCGCCGGCAAAACCTACCGCTACTACGCGGACCAGGGCCGGCGCCTCGGCAGCGTGTGGAGCGATTGCCCGGCGATGCGCGCCAACACCCCGCTCATCGCGGAGACCACCGGGTACCCCACCCAGAAGCCGCTGAGCTTGCTCACCCGCATCGTGCGCGCTTCCAGCCTGCCCGAAAGCCGCGTGCTGGATCCGATGTGCGGCTCGGGCACGACCCTCGTCGCCGCACGCAGCCTGGGCCGCCAGTACGCCGGCGTCGACCAGAGCCCGCTGGCGGTGGAGATCGCTCGCAAGCGGCTCTCCACCGCTTAGCCGGCGTTACTTAACGACGACGACGTCCGGGTCTTCGATGGTGAAGTTGCACTCGCTGGGCGGCGCGACCCAGTTGATGGCGTTGTACCAAAACTGCTTGGTTTGATAGACCGTCCGCGCCGAGTGGAACGTGCCAGCCTCCGTGCCGGAGGGCGGCAGCCAGCAAACGTTGCTGGCGTCCATCTGCATGTTTCCACCCGCGTACGCGCCGGAGGGCTGCCACTGGTTGGCCAAGATCACCCACTCGTCACCGAACGAGAAGATGCGCCCTTTGCCGTCCACCTCGTAAGCCACCGCGATGGGCTTACCGGAGACCGGGTCCGTCGCCACGACGGTGGCCCCGGCCGGCGCCTTCACGGGCCAGCCGATGTAGCCGCCCACCTGGTAGAGCGACGCGGTGAGCTTCTCGAGCGAGCCCGTCTGCGGGGTGAACGCGATGGGAGTCGTCAGCGCGGCGTCTCGGTCGATCGCGGGATAGAAGTTCAGGCAATCGCGCACGTTTGCGGGCCCATTGCGGTAAGTGAGGGGCGGCATCGGCATGACTTTGTCGCCCGGCACGGCCCAGTCGCCCGCGGGCGGCGCAGCCGGATTCGTTCCCGTGTAGCCCATGCCGGCAAAGTCCACGAGCTGGCTGGTCGCCACCACCTCGGCCGCGGTGCTGGCGAAGCCGGTGAGGGTGACGATGCCGCCGCCCTGCACCTTGACCCAGGTCGCCACCGCCTCCTTTTCCTCTGCGGTGAAGGCCCACGTATTGACGTTCGCGACGAGGAGGATGTCGTAGTTCGCCAGGAACGCAGCGTCGATCGTGGGCTTCACGTCGATCATCTTCACGACCGCGGAGCCGCCGCTGTTGCCATTCAACCAGTCGATGAACGGCTTGGTGTCCTTCTGCGTTGCCGCCGACTCCAAGCTGCCGAGGAGCGCGAGGCGCAAGCAGGTGCAGATGGTGCCGGTCGGGTCGCAGGTCTTGGTGCGGACCGGCACGTCGCGCGGGTCGTTCGGATCCTTGGGGCCGGGCCCCGCTTCCGAGCCGCCGAGCGCCAGGGCTCCGCCCATCTGCAGCGGGCCACTGGGACCGGTGCTGCCGGTGCCGCCGGTGGTGCTGGCGGTCGCCCCCGTACCCCCCGGCTTCGTGGTGGACCCCGTCCCGTCCGCGCCCGCGCTACAGCCGACAGCCGACACGAGCCAAGATACGAGCGTCAAACCAGCGAAAAAACGTAGCTTCATGGAACGGGCTCCGGTTGCAAAATCCAAGCAGGGCAAGCGCCAGTCCATCGTGCCATGTATGGAACCGGTTTCAAGCCCATTTCCGCGGCACTTGGGGCGATGCAGCACCTGAACGAGCGCCGCGCACTCCGCGTCGGGGGCCGCGGCCCGGGGGCGTGGGCGCGCGTTTTCGTACCGAGAGATTTTTCGAGGCCCACGCGCTCAAGCGCGCACTAGCGCCACGAGCGCGTCCAGCGCCTCCGGGTTCGCGAGCGTATCGCGGCTCGCCACCTTGCTGGGGTCGGCGCCGAGGAGGATTCGCTTCACCGGAACCTCGAGCTTTTTGCCGTTGAGCGTGCGCGGCACGGCCGTGATCGCGACCATCTCGTCGGGGACGTGACGCGGCGAGAGCTCCGCTTTGAGCCGCTCCTTGATGCGACGCCGCAGCGCCAGGTCCAGCTCGACGCCGGCCTGGAGCACCAGAAAGAGCCACATCTTACCGACCGCGTCCTCGAGAGACCCGGTGTCCACCACCAAGCTGTCGGCAACCTCCGGCATGCTCTCCACGACGCGGTACAGCTCGCTCGTCCCCATCCGGACGCCGCCCCGGTTCAGCGTGGAGTCCGAGCGGCCATAGATGATGCAGGCGCCGCTCGGCCGCAGCTTGATCCAGTCCCCGTGGCGCCAGACGCCTGGGTAGTGCTCGAAGTAGCTCGCGAGGAAGCGCGTGCGCTCCGGGTCGTTCCAGAAGCCGATCGGCATCGAGGGCAGCGGGGCGGTGAGCACGAGCTCCCCCACCTCGTCCACGAGCGGCTCGGCCGCGTCGTTCCACGCCTCGATTTTGGCGCCCAGGCCGCGGCACTGGATCTCCCCACTCCTGACCGGCAACAGCGGACACGAGAGCACGAACGCGGTGCACACGTCCGACCCGCCGCTCACCGAGCCGAGGAGGACGTCCGAGCTCACGTTGTCGTAGACCCAGGCGAAACCGTCGCTGGGCAGGGGCGCGCCGGTGGTGCCAATGCTGCGTAGCGCGCTCAGGTCCGCGACCTTTTTCGGCACGAGCGACGCCTTCTTGCAAGCCAGCAGGTAGGGCGCGCTGGTTCCGAAGTACGTGATGCGCTCTTCCTGGGCGAGCTTCCACAACGCGGAGAGCCCCGGCACCGCTGGGCTGCCGTCGTAGAGCACCAGGGTCGCGCCCAGCGCGAGCCCGCTCACGAGCATGTTCCACATCATCCAACCGGTCGTGGAAAACCAAAAGAACCGGTCCGCTTCGCCCAGGTCCATGTGCAGCGCGAGCGCCTTCAAGTGTTCGAGCAATATGCCGCCGTGCCCCTGCACGATGGGCTTGGGCAAGCCGGTGGTGCCCGACGAGTAGAGGATCCACAGCGGGTGCTCGAAGGGCACCGGCTCGAACTCGAGCGGCTCGTGGTGCGCGACGAGCTCTTGCCACGGCCTCGCCCCGGGCACCTGCGACGCGTCCCCGAGCACGAAGCACGCCGTGAGCGACGGCAGCGCGCGGACGATCTCGGTCAGCTCCGCGCCCCTCTCGAAGCGCTTGCCGCCGTAAAGGTAGCCATCACAAGCGAGCAGTACGGTGGGCTCTATTTGCTGAAAACGGTCCAGCACGCTCTTGACCCCGAACTCCGGCGCCGCGCTCGACCAAACTGCTCCCAGGCTCGCGGCCGCGAGCAAGCCGACGACCGCCTCCACCCCGTTCGGCAGAAAAGCGGCGACGCGATCGCCGCGCTTCACGCCGGCACGCCTGAGGCCCGCGCGGGCGCGCGCGACCTGCTCGGCAAGCGCCGCGTAGCTCACGGTACGGCGCGAGCCGTCCTCCGCGCGCGCCACCAGCGCGGTGTGGCCGTCCCGCCGGCGCAGGAGGCGCTCCGCGTAGCTCACGGTGGCGTTCGGAAACCAATGCGCGTCCGGCAGCGCCCCCACCAGCGCCGGCTCCACCTGCCCCCCGAGGTGAACCTCGAAGTATTCGGCCACGGCGCGCCAAAACGGCTCCAAGCTCGCGACCGACCAACGCCACAGCGACTCGTACTCGGGAAAGGCCTCGCCTTTCTCCTGCGAGAGCCAGCCCATGAAGTGCGACAAGCGCGAAGACGCCGCGCGCTCGGCACTGGGCTCCCACAAAAGCTCGCCTTCGGCCGCGGCTCTCTCGGGTTCGGTCATACGCTGCGCTCGAGTGTACTCCCGGTCCGGCAGGGGTGCGCTATAACGACGGGGTCGCATGGAAAATCCGCTCCTGTCCGTTGGCCTCAACGTCCCCTTCGATCGCATTTCGGCCGAGCACGTGGAGCCCGCCATCACGGAGCTCATCCGCCGCTCGGAAGCCGCGCTGGACGCGATAGAGAGCGCGCCTCGCACCTACGACTCCACCCTCGGCGCCCTGGAGCGGGCGACGGAGCAGCTGGAGCTTTCGATGAGCATCGTGGAGCACCTGGAGAGCGTGGCGACGACGCCAGCCCTGCGCGACGCCTACAACGCGGTGCTACCCAACGTGAGCGCGTTTTGGTCCAGCATCGCTCTGCGCGACGGGCTCTACCGCGCGCTCGCGGAGCTCGCGGGGACTCCCGAGGCCCAATCGCTGGAGCCCACGAAGAAGCGCCTCCTGGACAAAACGCTGGCGGACTTTCGTCGTCAAGGCGCCGAGCTGCCCGCAGCGGACAAAGAGAAACTGAAGGACTTGGATCGCGAGCTGAGCGTGGTGACGACCAAGTTCTCGCAAAACGTGCTGGACGCAACGAACGCGTTCGAGCTCGTGATCGAGGACGAGGCGCGCCTCGCCGGCCTGCCAGAGTCCGCTCGGGCAATGGCGCGCGAGGCGGCCGAGGCCAAGGGAAAGGCCGGTTACCGCTTCACGCTCCAGGCTCCGAGCGTGACGGCCGTGCTCACCTACGCGGACGACGCCGCGCTCCGCCAGGCGATCTGGACCGCCTTCAACGCGCGCGGTACGGAAGCCGCCTTCGACAACCGCCCGCTCATCGGCAAGCTTTTGGGCCTGCGCCGCGCCCGCGCCCGGCTGCTCGGTTTCAAGGACTTCGCCGACCTCGTGACGGACGATCGCATGGCGAAGGACGGCCGGAGCGCGCAGACCTTCATCACGGACCTCACCGAAAAGTCGGTTGCCGCTTTCGAGCGCGAGAAGCAGGAGCTAGCGGATTTTGCGAGCTCACTCGGCGCAAAGCTCCCCCTCTCCCCGTGGGACGTCGGGTACTACGTGGAAAAGCTCCGCAAGGCTCGCTTCGAGCTGGACGAAGAAGAGCTGCGCGCCTACTTCCCGGCCGAGCGCGCGCTGCAAGGCGCCTTCGAGGTTGCGGAGCGCCTGTACGGCGTGAAGATCGAGAAGTTGCAGGGCGTGCCGGTGTGGGACCCGAGCGTCACGAGCCACGAGATCAAGGACGAAAGCGGCGCGCGCCTCGGGCTGTTCCACGTGGACCTGTACCCGCGCGAGAACAAGCGCGGAGGCGCGTGGATGCACGGGCTACTCGCGGCGGTGCCGCCGACGCCCAACTTGGCCGTATTTTGCTGCAACTCGAGCCCGCCGAGCGGCGGTAAGCCGTCCTTGCTCCTGCACCGAGACGTGGAGACGCTCTTTCACGAGTTCGGCCACCTGCTGCACCACTGCTTGAGCCGCGTGAGCGTGCGCAGCCTCGCCGGCACCCGCGTCGCGCAGGATTTCGTCGAGCTCCCCTCACAAATCATGGAGAATTGGTGCTCCGAGCGCGAAGCGCTGGGCCTGTTCGCCGCGCACTACGAGACCGGCGCTCCCCTCCCGGAGGCGCTGCTCCAGCGGCTCCACGCGGTCCGCACGTTCCGCGCCGCCAGCATGCAGATGCGCCAGCTCGGTTTTGCGGCCGTCGACCTGGCCCTGCATATCGACTACTCGGAGGAGCGAGATGGGGACGTGATCGCGTATGGCAACAGCGTGCTCCAGCGCTACGCGGCCAGTGAGCTCCCTCACGACTACGGCATGCTCGCGGGCTTCCTGCATCTGTTCTCGCACCCGGTCGGCTACGCTGCCGGCTACTACTCGTACAAGTGGGCCGAGGTGCTGGACGCCGACGCTTTCGGTCGGTTCAAGCGCGAAGGCATTTTCAACGAGTCCGTAGGCCGCGCCTTCCGGGACTCGATCCTGTCGCAGGGCGACGCGCGCGATCCAATGGACCTGTTCATCAGCTTCATGGGCAGGAAGCCGGATCCGCAGGCGCTCCTGGTTCGGCAAGGGCTCGCGGCTTGAGCGGCCCGCGCTGGACGACCGGTATCGGTATCACTCTTGGGGGCGTGGGCGGCGCGGTAGCGGCGCTCCTCGGGGCTCCGAGCCGGCCCCCAGCGCCGCCGGTGGCGGCAGCTCCGGTCGCCGGCGATCCGGGCGTCGTGGCCCCAGCGCGTTCAAGTCCCGCTGCCAGCCCCGCGCCCCCGGGCAGCGCGCAGGTCCCGGTCGCGGCGGCTCGCAGCGCCGGCCCCGCCGCGAGCAGCGCCGGCCCCGCCGCGAGCAGCGCCGCCCCCGCGAGCAGCGCCGGCCCCGCGAGCAGCGCCGCGCCCCCCGCGCCCGGGGGAGTCATCCCCGCCGCGCTCGACCTGCCCAACACCCTCCAGGCGCTCCTTCGAGCGGAGGTGCTCTGCGATCGGAAGCAGCAGTACGACGAGTGCTCGCGCGCGGCGGAGGCGCTCGAGAAGGGCACCGCCGGCGAAGTGGACGCGGTGCAGGCCAGGCGCTTTCGGAAGATCGCGCTCACCTACTTGGTCAAGGAGTGTGAGGGCGGTGACCCACATGCCTGTTTCATCATGGCCGCCAAGTACCGAGCCGGCACCGAGCTCAAGTCGAGCCCGGTGCGCGCCGCCGCGCTGGAGACGCGCGGTCTCGAGCTATGCCGTCTGAGGAGCGCGCCCGAGTGCCCCGCGCGTTAGCCGCGGAAGAGCCCCCGCTCAGTCCAGCTGCACGGTGAGCGCTTGGCTCTCCGGCGTGAGCTCCACGCGCGCCACCTTGCGCTGATTGCCGCTCTTCACCTCGACCTCGTACGTGCCAAAGAACGCGCGGGCGGCGTACGCGCCGCTGTTGTCCGTCTTGCCGGCCACGTTGGTGCGGAAGGTCTCGAGCACGAGCTTGCGGTAGGCGGCGCCGGAGGGCTTGAGTGACCAATCCTGCCGGAAAATCGGCGCATTTTTGTGCCAGTGCGCGCCGTCCCAGAAACCCCACATGAGCACGCCACCAACCGCAGGGTGACTGAACATGGTCGTATAAAAGTCGCGCGTGAAGCGGGCCGCGAGCTCCTCGTCGTCCACGTCCACGTCGTACTCCGTGATCCAGATCTGCTTACCCAGCTTGGCGTAGCGGTCCAGCAGCTTGAGCAGGTCCGCCGGGCCGGTGAGGGAGGAGCCAAAGTGGCCCTGCATACCGACTCCATCTAGGGGCGCTCCTTTGCCGATGAGGAGCTTTATCACGCGCTCGTAGTTGTCCCGATGCGCGGTGGTCCCGCCGCCGCCCGAGAGGATGGCGTAGTCATTGATGAACAGCTTCGCGCTCGGGTCCGCGGCGCGGGCCAGCTTGAACCACTCGACCATGACGTCCTCCCCCAGAATGTCCATGAGGTCGTGATTGTCGAACGGCTCGTTCAAGACGTCCCAATGGGCAAGCTTGCCGCGCATCGCGGTTGCGAGCTCGGTGACATGCTGGCTCACGGCGGCGCGCAGCTTGGGCGGGTCCTTCTCGAGCGGCTTCACGCTGCGCGGCAGGTTGCGAAAGCTCGGCCAAACCAGCACGTGGCCGCGCGTCGCGATGCCTCGTTGCGCAAGCCAGTCCACCCCTTTGGTCGCGGTCTCCACCGTCCACCCTTCGCCCCAGTCGCCGGCGAGCGGCTGCCACTTCAAGTTGTTCTCCAGCACCGCGACGTTGAACAGCTCGCCCACCGCCTTCTTGTACTCGTCGTTGCCGGGGCGAGTCAGCGTCTGCGCGACGACCGCCGAGCCGAAGCCGAACGCTTGCTTGGTCTGGCGGAGCGCGACCTCGGCGCCTGCCACCGGCTTCTTCTGTTTGTCCAGCACCCGCACGACGAGCTCTCGCTTGCGCACCTTCTCGATGCGCTCGGCCGCCTCGGTTCGCCAGGGCGCGTCCTCCTCCATGCCGGGATACTCGAGCGGAGTCGTCGGCAGATCCGCCAGCGCCAGCTGGCTACCGAAGTTTTCCACCGTGACGCCGCCGATCAGCAAGGTCTGTGGCTCGTAGCCGAGGCGGAACAGCAGCTGGGCGTCCCCAGCCGCGTAGGAGCGCTCCGCCTTGAAGCGCACGAGGAACTTCTTCCACTCCGAGGCCGCGCGCAGCGGGTAACTCACGGACTTGCTCCAAGGCTCCCGCGAGAGCTCCATCACGAATTCGGTCTGCGCTTCGCCACTCTCGGCGCGGGACGCCTCCGCCTTCACGTACACGGTGGCGAGGAGCACGTCCCCGACCTTCACCGCCTGCGCCACCTTCTGCCCGAGCTGCACGTCCCAGGGATTTTGATTCTTCTCCTTCACCTCGACGCGCACCGCCTTCGCGAAGGGCTGCCCTTCGACTGGCACGATAGAGACGGCGGCGCGCTCTGCCTTCCCCTGCACCCCGAAGGCCTCGATGCCGGTGCCGGCCAGCTCTTGGCCTTTGACTTGGCCGTACTTGCCGGTGGGTGCGTCGGTCTTGCCGGGCGGGGCCGAATCTTGCGCGGTGGTCACTGCGGGCGGAGCCTCCTGGCGCTGTTTGAGACAGGCCGTCGGCGAAAGCAAGAGGCACGCAGCGACTAGGCATCCGAGGGAGCGCATACCGACTCGGTAGCAAGCGCGCGCACCGGCGGCCATCGAGCATTCGCTCGGTTTGCTGGACTAAGTTACTGAAGCGCCGCATTTTTCCAAGGCCCTGCCGCGCGCCAGACCGCAAGATTTCGAGCGAGTCGCGACCTCGAGCCGCACGAGAAAAGGCCAAAAAGTCGGCCTTTGGGGGCACCCTCGCCACGGAAGCCAAACCTCCGTATCTTCGTGCCCGTTGGCTCCTCGGATGCACCCTCGGCTACGACCACTCAGTCACGCACGCGGTGGCGGGCGAGCGCTGCTGTGCTTCGCGGCGCTGGTAGTGAGTCTCGCTTCCGCCTGCTCGCGACCACGGCCCGCGCTGAGCCAGAGCAGCCAGGCGCCCGAATACTCGGGTCGCTGGGCCAGCGAACCGGTGCTGCCTGCTCAAGCGTTGACCGGGGGCGCTGGCGAAACCGCGCCACCTCCCCCACCGCCTTGTGCGCCCGCGCCTTCCGCGACCGCGCCGCTCGAGCCGCCCACCCCGCCTCCGCCCGCGAGCGTTCCCGAGGTGCCGTGATGCCCCGCTTGCCGCCGGAGCCGCCGGCCGCGGAGATTACCTCCCCGGAGCTCTACGCGAAGCGCCGCGACTTCCTCAAACAAGGCTCGCTCTACGTCGCTACCAGCGCCGGCGTGACCTTGGCACTGTCGCAGCTCTCCAGCCTCGGCAGCGCGGATCCTCCGCGAAAGCCCCCACCGTTGCCGGCGGTGGGGGCCGGCTCGGAGCCGTGGGTCGTGGAAAAGCGAGGCCATTTTACCGTCCCGGAGCCCACGACACCGTACGAGGACGTCACCACTTACAATAACTATTACGAGCTCGGTCTCTCCAAGTCCGCACCCGCCGAAGAGGCGTACCACCTCAAGCCACGACCTTGGACGGTCCGCATCACCGGGGAGGTCAAGGCGCCGCAGACGGTGGACGTGGATACCTTGCGACGCTGGTTCGGCTTGGAAGAGCGCATCTATCGCATGCGCTGCGTCGAGGCGTGGTCGATGGTCATCCCTTGGCTAGGCTTTCCGCTGGCGGAGCTGATCCGGCGCGTCGAGCCCACGTCGCGCGCCAAGTACGTGTCTTTTCAGACCCTGCTGGATCCCGAGCAACTCCCGAATCAGGGGAGCCGGGTGCTGCCGTGGCCCTACGTAGAAGCCCTGCGTATGGACGAAGCGACGCACCCGCTAACGCTGCTGGCTCTCGGTCTGTACGGCGCGCCCCTGCCGGGTCAGAACGGGGCTCCCCTACGCCTCGTAGTACCCTGGAAATACGGCTTCAAAGGCGCAAAATCCATCGTCGAGATCCGTTTCACGGAAACTCAACCGGCCACGACGTGGAACCGCGCGGCTCCGGACGAATACGGCTTCCTTGCCAACGTCAACCCGGAGGTGGACCACCCGCGCTGGAGCCAGGCGACCGAGCGGCGCATCGGGGACCTCACGAGGCGCGCGACCCTGCCCTTCAATGGCTACGCCGCCGACGTCGCGCACCTCTACGCGGGCGCGGACCTGCGACGGTGGTTCTGAGCATGGCGCCGCGCTCTCGTCAGGCGTACCTCGCGCCCGCGATCGTGACGGGCTGGCTCGGCACGCTCGCTCTGCTCGGCTGGCGCGTGGCCAGCCATCGGCTCGGCGCGAACCCGGTCGCCACCGCCGTGAACCAGCTCGGGCTCTTGGCGTTGCTCCTGCTCGTCGCTTCGTCTATCTGGGGGCCGATCAGGGCTTCGACGTGGGCGCGGTGCTGGAGGACATTCGCAAGAGGCCGTTCATCTTCAACGGGTTCTGCGCGCTGGTTCTGCTCCTCCCGCTCGCGTGGACGTCGTCCAAAGCGGCGGTCAAGCGGCTCGGGTTCCCGGTGTGGCAGCGCCTGCACCGCCTCGTGTACGTCGTGGCGGTGCTCGCCGCGCTCCACTTCTACCAGCGCGTCAAAGTCGACCATACCCAGCCATTGCTCTACGCCGCCATCGTGCTCGCGGGCTTCGGCATCCGCCTCTTTGCGTGGCGCTTGAAAAACAGGAGTCGAAGCGCGCGGGCTAGTTGAGCTCGGAGCTCAAGCTTTGACCGCCGTCGCCGCGAGCTGAGCGGCGAGGACGCGCTCGGCCTCACCGATCACGCGCGAGTAAGGGTCGAAGCGCTCATCGCCCGAAATTTCGCGCGCTCGCTGGGACATGGGCGCGCCCTGGGCGGAGGGGACCGGATGCGGATGCGGCGTCATGTGCCGCCCCGCCTGCTGAGTGAAGCTCGCGATGCTCGAGGCGCGCGCGGCGCGGTCGACGCGGATGCGGCCGAGCAGCGCCAGGCGGTCCACCAAGGTGTCCAGCGCGCTGGCGGGGCTCGCCGCGGCAATGCCAAGCGACCTAAAATCGAACGACCGGGCGTCGATGCGCGCGATCCAGGGCACGGAGTGGAAGTGCAGGTCCGCCGTCGCAAACGCCTCGAAGCCTATCGGCGGCGAAGATTCACGAAAGACCTGCAAGTCGCTCGCGTCTGGCACGACGGCGCGGAACGTCGCGCTGCTCGTAGCGCTGCCGGCAGAGCGCGCCCCCCCTTTGCCGACCTGGGCCTCGCCGCGCACGATGCAGCAGAGGGCCGCGACCGGTACCTCCATCGCGCGCTCGCGCAGCTCGAGCGTGAGCGCTTGCCCTTCCACGCGCAGCCCCTTGAGGGCAACGATCGGTCGCGCCGGGTCGGTCGCGACCTCGCGAGCGATCACGACCACCGGTAAGCCGGCGGCCTTCAACGATGCCGCGAGCCGCTGCGCCTCCACCTCGTCCGCCAGCGCCTTGAGGAGGCCCCACATGCCGGGCTTCAGCCGAGAGCGTAGGTCGTAGGCCACCATGCCCGTCACTTGGGACAGGCGTTGGTAATCAGCGTCGCCACCCGCGAAGCTCGGACCGACGAGGACCAGCATCGAAAATCCTCCTGAACATAGCGCACTACGTCGCCCGAGGCTTGCGCGCCGGCCGCTCCGCCAGGGCGGCGGCTCACTTCAGGAAGCGCTTATTTCTCGCGGCTGACAGGCGCACCAAAACACGTGGTAGATCCCGCCCCATGCCCGTTAAGCGACGAGCCCTGAGGCTCTCCCTGCTCCCGCTCGCATTCCTGTCGGCGCTGTCGCTGCAAGGCCTTGCGCCGAGCGTCGGCCTGGCCGCGGAGAAAGGCCGGCTTTCTCAGCCCAACGTCAAGCCGGCGGCGGACCCGGTACAGCTCTCACTCAACCGCTTTCGCCTGAGCATTCAGCGGCTGACGCTGGAAAACGGCCTGCGCTTGGTGCTCGCGCCGGACCAAAACGCCAAAACCGTGGCGGTGTCGGTGACCTACGGCGTGGGCTCGCGCGACGAAGGTCCGGGGCAGAGCGGCTTCGCTCACTTGTTCGAGCACATGATGTTCCAAGGCAGTGAGCGAGTGGCGAAGGGCCAGCACTTCACGCTCATCTCCGAGCGTGGCGGGAGCCTCAACGGCACCACCAGCGCGGACCGCACGAACTACTTCGAGGTGCTGCCTTCTAGCGAGCTCTCGCTCGCGCTCTGGCTCGAGGCGGACCGCATGCGCGCCCTGGCCGTGAACGCGGACAACTTCGAAAACCAGCGGGCGGTGGTGAAGGAGGAGTACCGCATGCGGTACGAAAACACCGCCTACATGACGGGCATGATGCGTCTCGGCGAGCTCACTTTCGCGGACTACCCTCCGTACACGCGCCCGACGATTGGCAGCATGCAGGACCTGGACGCGGCCAAGCTCGAGTGGGTCAAGACCTTCTACGACTCTCACTACGCGCCCAAAAACGCGGTGCTCACGATCACCGGGGACTTCGACGCGGACGAAGCGGTCAAGCTCGCCCGGCAGTACTTCGGCCCCATCGACAAACCGGTCGCGCCGCGGGCTCCCTTCCCCGCGATGCCGACTCAGGTCAGCCCGCGCAAAGACGTGGTCAAGGACGCCAACGCGAAGACGCCTGGCTTCTACTTCGGCTTCTTGATCCCGCCTTCGCGGTCGCCCGAGCACTACGCGCTGGAGCTCGCGGTAGCGATCTTGGCGGACGGCGAGAGCTCACGGCTGGAGCGGCTCCTGGTGAGGGACCGCGCCGTCGCGCAGCGCGTGTCGGCATGGACTCACGACTACGTAGGCGCGGACCAGCTGGCCATCACCGCGGTGCTCACCGAAAAAGCAAAGCTTGGCGACGTCGAAAAGCTCGTGGAAGCGGAGCTTGCCAAGCTGGCGCGCACCCCCGTTGCCGAAGCCGAGCTGCAAAAGATCAAGACCCGGGTCCGAAGCTCGTTCGTGTTCGGGTTGCAGACGAACCTGAGCCGAGCGACCCGCCTGGGAGAGTACGAGTCGTACTTCGGTGACGCCCGCCTGCTGGGGCTCGAGCTCGCCTCGTACCAGAGCGTCACTCCCGCGGAGATTCAGGCCGCGGTGAAGAAGTACCTCGGCCCGGAGCGTCGGCAGTTGGTAGAGGTCCTACCGGCGGACGCCGCGCCGGTGGCGGCCGCCCCGCCCGGCGCCCCCACCAACTCCAAGCCCGCGGCGACCCCCGCTGCGAAACCTCCCGCTCCTCCTGCCCCTGCTGCCAAGAAAGGAGGTGCTCCATGAAGCGCCTCGCCTACCTGCTCACCTGCGCGACCCTCGGCTGCGGCGCCGCTCCCGCGCAGCCCGCGGCCCCTCAGAAGCCCGTCGCCGCCGCGGCTCCCTCTGCCGCGAGCCCCGCCCCCAAGGATCCGCTCTCCGAGCCCCCGCCCTCGGGAGTCACGCCCAGCGCCAACTTTCCCAGCATCGCGCGGCGCACGCTGGCAAACGGGCTCGAGGTTGCGGTGGTGTCGCGCCGCAACCTGCCCATCGTGGAGCTGCGGCTGCTATTTCATTCTGGCGTCTCGAGCGACGGCCCCAAGCCCGGCTTGGCCGTGGTCGCGGGTGAGCTCACCAAAGCCGGCGGCGCGGGTCCCTGGACCTCGCAGGCATTGCTGGAGCGCGCCGAATCGCTCGGCGCGGATCTCAACGTCATCACGGATCGGGACTCCACTCGAATCTCGATCGGCGTCACCACCGCGGACGTGGACGCGGCGCTCGACATCGTCTCTGCGGTGGCGATGAAGCCGCGCTTCGATCCTACCGAGTTCACCAAGCTGCGCACCCGCGAGGTGGAGAGCGCAGCCGCGGCCGCCAAGTCCAGCGCTGGCTACGCCGCGGCGATGGTGCTCTACCGTGAGCTGTTCGACTTGCCCACGGCAGTGCATCCGTATTCGAGCTACTCGGCCCTGCCGGACCAGCTTCAGAAGCTCACCCTCGCCGACTGCAGGGCCTGGCACCAGCAGCACATGACTCCGAAGAACGCGGTGCTCATCGCCTCCGGGGACATCGACGTGGACGAGCTGGCCAAAGCCGCCGAGCGCGCCTTCGCGGGCTGGAAGGGCGAAAAGCCCGAGGCTCCGCGCTTCGGGGAGCCGATGCCGGACACCGAGCGCCACCTGTTCCTGGTGGATCGACCCGGCAGCGGCCAAGCCCAGGTCATGGTCGGCCGGCTCGGTCCGAGCCGCCAGACGCCGGATTTCCCGAGCATCGCGGTGCTCAATCAGGTGCTGGGGGGCGGCGTCGCGGGCCGTCTCTTCCTGGACGTGCGCGAAAAGCGCTCGCTCGCGTACTCGACCGGCTCCTCCGTCGAGGAGACCGCGCACAGCCCCATGCCAATCGTCCTCTCGGCGGGCACTCAAACCAACAAAGCCCCCCAGACCGTGCAGGCACTCCTGGAGAACCTGGAGCGCATGAGCAAAAGCCCGCCAACCGCGGCTGAGGTCGAGATCGCTTCGCGCTACTTGTCGGACAGCTTTTTGTTCAAAACCGAGACCGCAGGTGCGCTCGCGGACATGACCGCCAAGCTCAGCGTGCTCTCTTTGCCGGACAGCTACTATGACGACTACCGCAAGGCCGTGCGCAGCATCGAGGCGGAGAAGGCGGTCGCCAGCGCCGGTAAGTTCTTCACGACCGACAAGGCCGTCATCGTCGTCGCCGGTGACGCGGAGAAGCTCGCTCAGCGCCTCACCCACTTCGCCAAGGTCATCATCGTGGACCCGCAGAAGGGCTTCACGCCGGGCAAGATGCTGCCCATGAACCCGGCGCAAAGCCTGGACTGACCGCGCCGCCCGGCTTGCGGGGGGGCTCGTAGCGAGTTTACGAGCCCCTCGCGCCGAGCTATCACCGCGCGATGACCGCCGCTTGGTGGATGCTCACCGCCCTCGCGGTGTTGGCCGTGGCCTATCGCTACTACTCGGCCTTCATCGCCGCCAAAGTTCTATGCCTGGACGAGACACGCGTCACGCCCGCGCACGCCAAGAACGATGGACACAACTTCCACCCCACGAACAAATGGGTGCTGTTCGGGCACCACTTCGCGGCGATCACCGGCGCCGGTCCCCTCATCGGCCCGGTGCTGGCCGCGCAGTTCGGCTTCCTGCCAGGCTTCCTCTGGATCCTGTTCGGCGTGGTGCTGGCAGGAGCGGTGCACGATTTCGTCATCCTCGTGGCGAGCACGCGTCGCGGCGGCCGCTCGCTCGCGGAGATCGCAAGGGACGAGCTAGGGCCGACCCTCGGCACCGTCACCGCGGTGGCCATCTTGTGCATCATCGTGGTCGCGCTCGCGGGCCTCGGCAACGTGGTGGTGGGCGCGCTGGCGGAGAGCGCCTGGGGCATGTTCACGGTGAGCCTATCCATCCCGATCGCGCTCCTGATGGGCGCGCACATCTACGGGGTCCGCAAAGGGTCGGTCCAAGGCATCCGTGAAGCCAGCGTTGTTGGCGTCATTCTGCTGTTTTTGGCCCTCATCGGCGGCAAGCATCTAGCGGACTCGAGCTACGCGGATCTGTTTCGACTCTCCCGCACCAACATCACCTTGGCGATCGCGGCCTACGGCTTCGTGGCCAGCGTGCTCCCGGTGTGGATGCTGCTGTGCCCGCGCGACTACTTGTCCAGCTACTTGAAGCTCGGCACGATTGGCCTGCTCGTGGTGGGCGTGATCTTCGTGAACCCGCCCATCCAGATGCCGAACGTCACGCCGTTCATTCACGGCGGCGGCCCGATCATCAAAGGGCCGCTCTTCCCGTTCGTGTTCATCACCATCGCCTGCGGCGCGATCAGCGGCTTCCACGCGTTGGTGGCGAGCGGCACCACGCCCAAGATGGTCGACAAGGAAACCCACTGCCGGCCCATCGCCTACGGGGCCATGCTGCTGGAAGGTTTGGTCGGCATCACCGCCCTCATCGCCGCGTGCGTGATGCCGCCCGAAGACTACGTGGCGATCAACAGCGACCCCAAAATCGCGCTCGTCCAAAGCACCCCCGCGACCCCCGGGCTCGCTCGCTCCGTACAGCAGCTACAGAGCGCGGATCCCCTGCTCAGCGCCCACGATCGTCAGCTCCTTGGTCTACGAGCGAATCAGTCAATCTCGGGCCTCGCCGAGCAGAAGCTGCCCGCCTCCAAGCTGCTCGCGCTTTCCAATCCGACCCTGGCCGCGCTCGGCTACGAGGTGGACCCGCGGAGTAACCACGCCACCTCCCTCTCGGACGCAGATTTCGCGCGCCTGGGCATCAAAGTGAAGGAGCTACCCTCACTTTCGCACCACGCGGGCGAGGTAGTGGCGGCCCGCACCGGCGGCGGCGTCTCGCTTGCGGTGGGCATGGCGCGCGTCTTCAGCGGCTTGCCGGGGATGAGCGCGCTCCTCAGCTACTGGTACCACTTTGCGATCATGTTCGAGGCGCTGTTCATCTTGACCACGATCGACACCGGCACGCGCATCGGTCGCTTCTTGATGCAGGAGTTCCTGGGCCGCTTCCGCCCCGAGCTCGGCAAGTCCACGAGCCGGAGCGGCGCCTTCTTGGCAACCGGGCTCATCGTGGCGGGTTGGACCTACTTCATCCTCACCGGCAGCATCTCCACGATTTGGCCGATGTTCGGCATCGCGAATCAGCTGCTGGCCTGTGCGGCGCTCTGCGTGGGCACGACCATCCTCCTGCGCGAAGCGCCAAAAAAGGCACACGCCTGGCTCACGCTCGCGCCCCTGTGCTTCGTCGGCACGACGACGCTCACCGCCGGCGTCCAGAGCGTCATCACGATCTACTACCCCATGTCCCAGGTCCCCGCGACGCGGGTCACCGGTCTCGTCAATCTGGTCGTGACCAGCGTGCTGCTGTGCGGCGTCGTCTTCATCATCGCCGGCTCCCTCACCCGCTGGCTGCACCTGCTCAAGACCCGCCCCACCACCGCCGCGGCCGCTTGACCGTACGGCGGGAGTCCGCTCTTCGGGGGCGAGCTCCACGTCGAGCTCGGCGTTGAGCTCCCAAGATCTGCTCCTCTCGCCCTCGTCAGCAGAGACGAAGCCGCGCCGCGCGGAGGTCCTGCCGACGCGCGAACGCCATCGCTAGCCCAGCTGGTCAGCGTTTTTTGCGCAGGACGCCGACGAAGAAGCCGTCGGTGCCGTGCAGGTGCGGCAAGAGGCGGAGCTCGTGCGGTGCTCCGCGTGCGAAGCGCTCGACGTAGGCGCGGTCGTAGATCTCCGCGAGGTTTACCGGAGCGAGCTCCGGGTGAGCGTCGGCGACGGTCGCGAGGAGCCCTTCGCCTTCCGCTCGTAGGAGCGAGCAGGTGACGAAGACGAGCCGGCCGCCGGGAGCGAGCAGCGGCAGCGCGCGCTCGACGATCGCTTTCTGGGTCTCGACCATGCGGTCGACGGCGGCGAGCGTGAGCCGCGCGCGCGCCTCGGGGTTACGACGCAGGACTCCGGTGCCGCTGCAAGGAGCGTCGATGAGCAGGCGCTCCGCTTTGCCAACGAGCGCTTGCACCTCGGGCGGGAAGTCACCGCTCTCCTCGATGACCACGGCTTGTACGTTGGCCGCACCCGCGCGCTTCGCTCGGCGCCGGAGCTCCGCCAGCTTGTGCGCGTCCACGTCCAGCCCGACTACCTTGCCGCGGCCCTCTAGCGCGGCCGCCACCGCTAGTGACTTTCCGCCCGCGCCCGCGCACGCGTCCACCACCAAGCCGCGGGGCGGCGGCGCCACGAGCTCGCAGGCAACCTGGCTGCCCTCGTCTTGCAGCTCGAACAGGCCTTCGTGAAAAGCGCGCGTAACGAAGGGGTTGAAGGCACCTTCCAGCACGAGGGTGCGGCGCCCCCATCGCCCCGGCTCGGTGCGAGCGCCCTCTTTCTTCAGCTGCTCACGCGCTTGCGCGACGTCAGCGCGGAGCGAGTTGATGCGCAGCGCGCGCGGCGCCGGCTCCGACAGGCTCGCCGCGAGCGGAGCCGCCACGTCGCCGTATTCGCTGTGCAGGAGCTGAGCCAAAAAATCCGGTAGCGAGCCGAGCAGGGCTACCTTCTCGACGCCGCTCGCGCGCTCGAGCACCGCGGCGTCAGCCTGCGCGAAGCGTTGCCATGAAACCTCGCTCCACGCGGCGCGAGCTTCCTCCAGCTCGAACCACGGCGACGACTCCAGGAGCCCGGCTCCGAGCACGGTGAGCTTCGCCGCGTGCGGCCCGGTCACGTTCGTGCCCAGCTCACGCAGGGCCGCGACGACCCGGCGCTCGCGACGGAGGGCCGCATAAACCAGCCCTGACAGCTGCTCTGACTGCCCGGGTCCCAGTTGCTCACGCGCGATGGTTTGACCAAGCTCACTGCTGGCGCGCGCGCCGGCTCGGACCTGTTGAAGGATGGCGACGGCGTGCTCGAGCTGGGCTTTCGTGACGGGGGGCATGGACAACTTGTGGAGTAGGCTGGGGACGAGCTCTTGGGAACGTCGGTATTGGATCGGGGCATCCACAGGACAAGCTGTTCAGTGCATCTTTTGTTCAGAACCGACCCGACACCGGGCCGACACCGAAGCCGCAATGAAGCCGAGGATTTGCGCGTTGACCTCCATTCCCTCGGCCCCATGTTGATAGCTTGAAAGCCCAATTCCTCGCGGATTTTTCCTTGGCCGACCCCAATCCCTTGGGGTACAAGGCTGCTCGTTCTTGGGGCGCGAGGTCGTTGCTGGGCGTGCACGACGCTCTGGTTCCTGCTCGGAGCCAGGGCTGCGGTGCGACTGGTATGACTGAACGCATCAGCACTGGACGGGTTTACAGCACTGACGGACCGCGCGACGATCGGAGTCCGTCCCGATGAGGAGAACACCAGCCATGGCGCAGTCGACGGTTGTGGGTCAAGACAGCGAGCGCGTGAAAACCACGGCTTCCGCAGAGGCGTCCGCGCCGGCGCGCGGCCCCCGCAGCGCTCGAACGGGTGCAACCTTCACCGCGCGCTACACAGAGCCCGGCGCGGATGCGCTGAAGGGCGTGGTCTGGGAGCGCCGGCAGAGCGTGATCACGAATCCGGACGGCTCCATCGTGTTCAAGATGGAAGGCGCGGAGATACCCGCGGGGTGGTCGCAGCTGGCCACGGATATCGTCGTATCCAAATACTTCCGCAAGGCGGGCCTCCACGGCGACAAGGAGCTGGGCGAGACGAGCGTGCGCCAGGTCGTGCATCGCATCGCGCACACCATTCGCCAAGCGGGTGAGAATCTCGGCGGCTACTTTGCGACGCCGAAGGACGCGGAGACGTTCGAGGCGGAGCTCACCTGGCTGATGACCAACCAGTACGGCGCGTTCAACTCGCCCGTGTGGTTCAACTGCGGCTTGTTCCACGAGTACGGCATCACCGGCTCGGGCGGGAACTGGGCCTGGTCGGAGGCGCTCGCGGACGTGAGCGAAACCGAGAGCGCCTACGAGCGACCGCAGTGCTCTGCCTGCTTCATCCAAGCCGTGCCCGACGACCTGATGGGCATCTACGATTTGGTGAAGTCCGAGGCGCGGCTCTTCAAGTACGGCTCGGGCACGGGCTCGAATTTCAGCGCGATCCGGGGCAAGCAGGAGAAGCTCTCCGGCGGCGGCACCTCGAGCGGCCTGATGAGCTTTCTGGAGGTTTTGGACCGCGCCGCGGGCGCCACCAAGAGCGGCGGCACCACCCGGCGCGCGGCGAAGATGGTCTGCCTGGACATGGACCATCCGGAGATCGTCGACTTCATCCAGTGGAAGACGCGCGAGGAGAAGAAGGCCAAGGCGCTGATCGCGGCCGGCTACGAGAGCGACTTCAACGGAGAGGCGTACCACACCGTCAGCGGCCAGAACTCCAACAACTCGGTTCGGGTGACCGACGAGTTCATGGGCGCCGCGGCCGCAGGCGGAAAGTGGCAGACCATCGCGCGGACGACCGGCAAGGTGGTGGACACGCTGGACGCGACCAAGCTCTGGGACATGGTGGCGGAGTCCGCCTGGGCGTGCGCAGACCCGGGCGTGCAGTACGACAGCACCATCAATCGCTGGCACACCTGCCCCAACACCGGGAAGATCAACGCCAGCAATCCCTGCAGTGAGTACATGTTCCTGGACGACACCGCCTGCAATCTGTCGTCGCTCAACCTCACCAAGTTCCTGGATGAATCCGGCAAATTCGACGTAGAAGGTTACCGCCACGCGGTGGACGTGTTCTTCACGGCGCAAGAAATCCTCGTGGATTTGTCGAGCTATCCGACGCAGGGCATCGCGCGAAACTCGCACGATTATCGCCCGCTCGGCCTCGGCTACGCCAACTTGGGAACCTTGCTCATGCTGCAAGGCATCCCGTACGACTCGAACGAGGGGCGCGCCATCGCCGGCGCGCTCACGGCCATCTTGTGCGGGCGCGCCTACGCGACGAGCGCAGAGATCGCGAGCAGCAAGGGCGCCTTCTCCGGCTTCGAGAAGAACCGTGAGCCGATGCTGCGGGTCATGCGGCAGCACCGTGAGGCGGCGTACGCCATCGACCGCGAGCAGTGCCCGGACTACCTGTGGCAAGCCGCGCGGGTGGATTGGGACCGCGCGGTGGAGCTCGGTGAAGCGCACGGTTACCGCAACGCGCAGGCAACGGTGCTAGCCCCGACCGGCACGATCGGCCTGTTGATGGATTGCGACACTACCGGCATCGAGCCGGACTTCGCGCTCGTGAAGTTCAAGAAGCTGGCCGGGGGCGGCTACTTCAAGATCGTGAACCAATCCGTACCGGAGGCGCTCAAGCGTTTGCGCTACTCGCAGGCGCAGATCAGCGAGATCGTCGCGTTCGTATCGGGCACCAACACGCTGCTCGGCGCGCCGCACGTCAGCCGCGCCGCTCTCAAGCAGAAGGGTTTGAAGGACGAAGAGCTCGCCAAGATCGAGAGCGCGCTGCCCGGTGTGTTCGACTTGGGGCTCGCGTTCGCGCCTTGGGTTCTCGGTCGTGAAGCCTACGAGCGCCTGGGAGTCTCGCCGGCGCAGCTCGCGAGGCCAGGGTTCGGCTTGCTCAAGCACCTCGGCTTCACCGCCGCTCAAATCGAGGAAGCCGGAGACGTGATCATCGGTCGCATGACGATCGAGGGGGCGCCGCACCTGCGCCAGGAGCACTACGCAGTGTTCGACTGCGCCAATCGCTGCGGCCGAACCGGTCAGCGCTACCTCGCGCCGATGTCGCACGTGAAGATGATGGCCGCCGCGCAGCCGTTCCTGTCGGGCGCGATCAGCAAGACCGTCAACCTGCCGAACGACGCCACCGTCGAGGACGTGAAGCAGATCTACGAGGACGGCTGGAAGCTCGGGCTGAAAGCGGTCGCGCTGTACCGTGATGGCTGCAAGGCGTCGCAGCCGCTCTCCACCACGAGCGACGCGAAAAAGGACGAGGACGAGCCGGTCGAGGCTGCCGCGGCCAAGGTCGCTGCGCCCGCGCTCGCGGCGGCGCTCGCGGCCGTTCCGAGCGCCCATCGACCCGAGGGTCACCGCGTGCGCCTGCCGCAGAAGCGTCGCGGCTTCACCCAAGAAGCCCACGTCGGCGGCCACAAAGTCTTCCTCCGCACCGGCGAGTACGAGGACGGCTCCCTCGGCGAAATCTTCATCGACATGCACAAGGAAGGCGCTGCCTTCCGCTCGCTCATGAACTGTTTCGCGATGGCCGTTTCGGTGGGCCTGCAGTACGGCGTGCCGCTCTCTACCTTCGTGGAGCAGTTCACGTTCACCCGCTTCGAGCCGCACGGCGTGGTGTCCGGTCATCCGAACATCAAGTTCTCGACGTCGATCGTGGACTACATCTTCCGCGTGCTCGGCGTGGAGTACCTGCGCCGCTACGATTTCGCCCAGGTGAAGCCTTCGGAGGACTCGGGCAGCATCGAAGATCCGACCGCGCCCAAGCTCGTCGCCGCAGACTCCGGGTCTCCGACCTCCATCGCGCCGCCGAGCCCCTCCTCCATCCCGCCCCAAGCCCTGGTGGCCAAGCCCGAGCCGGCCGCGTTCGTCGCGGAAGGGCACGGCGCGCTGGACGCGCAGCTCGAGGAAATGATGGGTGACGCGCCGGTGTGTGACGGCTGCGGACACATCACGGTGCGCAACGGCGCTTGCTACAAGTGCCTCAACTGCGGAAGCTCGATGGGCTGCAGCTAGGCTGCGCGGGGCGCTGCTCCCTGCCTCGCCTCTCCTTTTGAGGGCGCGCGGCCGGGAGCGAGGCAGAAAAGCGACCTGATCTGGCCGTGGTAGGGCTATTTCGCTTTTGGGACGTCTAAGCTAGAAACATGCCCATGAAGCCGCTCCGTTCGGTTATTGCGATCATTGCGTGTGGGTTCTTGGTGCCGGCGCTGCTGTCCGCCACTGGCTGCAAGAAGGACGAGCCGCCGCCCCCGCTGCCCGCGGCCCCGCCCGCCGCCTCCACCCCGGCGACGGTCGCCACCACGCTCGAGCTCGCGCCCGAGCCCGTGCCCTCCGCGTCGGAGGCTCCCAAGACCGGAACGGGAACCGGCGCCCCGGCGGCGGGCCTGAAGAAGTGCTGCGCGGCGCTCGCACAGAACGCGAACAGCGCGCCGCCTCCGAACAACACTTACCTGCTGCAAGCCTCGCAGGCTTGCAACGCCGCGGTGGCCATGGGCGCCGCGTCCCCGCAGGTGATGTCGGCGGTGCGCGCGGCCTTGGGCGGCGCCGCGCTTCCCGCTGGCTGCCTGTGAAGCAAGCGCCGCGCTGAGGCGCGGCGTTCGTGACCGCGGCGCTCGCGCCTTCCGCCGAGGCGAGCGCCGCACACCGCGGCTCCTGCGCGCCGACCGCCTCCGACTTGGAGGCAGTCTCACTGCTCCACGGAACAGCCCGCCGCCGGATAGCTGCAAGTCCGCTAGGCGCTCATCGCGAGCGCGCGAGCGAGCGAGCGGCCGCGCTTCAGCTCACCCGCGAAAGTGGTCGAAGCCCGAGCCCAGCGCGAGGCGTCTTTTGGTCTCGAGCTCGAGCTCTGCCCCGCGGCCACGTTCGACTCGACCTACGACTTGGGCGTCAGCGGGGCGACGGGCACGCGGCCCTGCGGCAAGGAGGGCGTAGTCCTCTCCCCCATTGAGCGCCAGCGCGACTCCGGGCTCGCCCAGGAGATCGCCCAGCTCCGCCAAGTCTTCGGTCACGAGCGCGGCTAGCCGGGTCGCTTCGATCACGACTTTGACGCCGCTCGCGGCCGCGAGGTGTCGAACGTCCCCCGCGAGACCGTCCGAAACGTCCAGCGCCGCGCGCGCGCGGCCCCGTAGCGCGAGGCCCTCCCGTAGCAGCGCGCGCGGTCGTGCCCACGCCGCGCGCGCACGACGCGCGACGGCGGCCAGGCGCCTCGGCAGCTTTGGCCCCTGCTGGTGCAGGAGCAAGCCCGCCCGCGCCAGGCCCAGCTCGCCGAGCACCCACAGCTCGTCGCCTGGTCGCGCCCCGCGCCGAAGCAGAGGCCGCTGCACGCGCCCGAGCACCGTCGTGGTCACGGAGAGGTGCAAGTCCCGCGCGACGTTGCCCCCTACCACCGGGCAACCGAGCTCACGCGCGGCGATGGCTTGACCTCGGGCCAGCTCCCGCAGGCGCGCCTCCGGAAAGCCGCGGGGCGCGCGCAGGCTGGCCACGGCGGCTAGCGGCTCGGCACCCATCGCCGCAAGGTCGCTGGCGGCGGCTTGTAGCGAGCGGTAGCCCACGTCGGCAGCGGAGAGCCAGCGCAGATCGAAGTGCACGCCTTCCACCTGATCGTCCACGGTGACGACCAGTCGCTCCTTACCGACCCGGAGCACCGCCGCGTCATCGCCGATACCGAGCTGGACAGCGCGAGAAGAGACCTGCGCCAGCTCTTTGGCGAGCCCCGCAATGAGCGAAAATTCGCCGCCGGCGGGGCGGCGCTGAGTTGCCTTCGGCATCTCAGCCGATGGTGGCGCGTTTCACCGGAATCGTCACCACGAACACGGTACCGCGAGGCTGATTGGCCTCGATGCGCACCGCGCCGTCGTGGCCGTCCACCAGCCGCTTCACGATCGACAGGCCGAGCCCGGTGCCGCCGGCCTCGCGCGTGCTGCTCGAATCCACCTGGTAAAAAGCGTCGAACACCCGCATTCGCTCCACCTCTGGGATGCCGATGCCGGTGTCCGCCACGCGCATTTCCACCGCCGTGCGGCGCGCGCCGAGCAGCACCATGCCGCCCGCGTCCCCGCCGTTCTGCGCTTCCATGCCCGTGATGCGGGCGGAGAGCCGCACCGCGCCGGAAACGGGGGTGAACTTGATGGCGTTCTCGGTCAGGTTGAGCAGCACCTGGCGCAGGCGCTCGGCGTCCGCCCAGATCGCAGGCAGGCCCTTCTCGACCTCGAAGGCGAGCTCGACCTCCTTCTTGCGCGCGGTAGGGGCCATGGTCGACACCACGTCCTTCACGAGCGCGGCCACGTCCACGTGGTTCTTGCGCAGGCTCATGGTGCCGCTCTCGAGCTTGGAGAGGTCGAGCAGGCCCTTGATGAGCGCGAGCAGTTGATCGCCCTTGTCGCGAATGGTCTGCACGAAATCGCGCTGCTCGCTCGTGAGGTCACCGGCCAGACCTTCCACCAACATCTCGCTGTAGCCGATGATGGAAGTGAGCGGCGTACGGAGCTCGTGCGAAACGGTCGCGAGGAAGTTGCTCTTCAGCCGGTCCAGCTCCTTGAGCCGGTCGTAAGCCACCTGCAGCTTCTGGTTCTTGTCTTCCAGCTCGCGAAAGCTCTCGCGCACGCTGGCGAGGTGCATGTTGCTCGTGAGGAGGGCCCGGTGCCCGCTAAACAGCAACAAATCCAATACTTTTGCGAGGTGCTGGGCGACGCGCACCACGGTGGCGTCGTCGGACTTCGGCAGCTTGCGGTAGAGCGCGCGGAGCTGCTCGGCGTCCAGCTGCGGGTCCAGCTCCACGAGCGAGGGCGGCGGGCCAGCGCTGGTGGATTCGGCGAACGGGCCCAAGATCATCCGACCGATCTGGCGCGAGTCGTACTCGATGGCGACGACTCGGTAGAGCGCGCCGGTCACGCACTGGTATTGGGCCGCACCGTCAGGGCCGGGCGCGAGCGCCTTCACGGCCGCGACCACCTCGGACAGCGCAGCACGACCAGCGCGGGACGTGTTCAAGTAGGCGTACAAGTCGATCGACTCTGCGGCGTCCGCCAGCAGCTTGCCGTCCTCGCCGAAGACGCGAATCGGCACGCCGAAGAGCTCGTTCGCGCTCTTCACCATCTCGCTGAGGCCGTCGCGCGAGAGCAGGTCCTCCAGGCTCATGGCGCTGCCGAGGGTGAGCTCGTCCAAGCTACGGTGGGGGGCGGCCGGTGCCGTCATTAGCCCGCCTCCGGCTTCAGCACGTCCAGAGCGCCGCCCACGCACGCGCCCAAAATCTCCGGCAGCGGGCGCGGATCGCCCAGCTTCTTCGCGACCGTCTGCAGAAACGCGTCCGAGTCGAAACCAAACTTCTTGTTCAGGTCGTGCTCGGCGTCCAGCGCGCTCCACGTCAAATGCAGGAGGCCCACGAAGCTCTCCACCACGCCCTCACCTCGCATCGCCACCGCGAGGTAGACGGGCTCACGACCGTGCGAAGCTAGCTCGGCGATCTCCGCGTCGCTGCGCACCGCGGGCAAGTCCCGCTTGTTGAACTGAATTACCACCGGCATCTGCTTGAGGGTCAAGCCGTGCTGCTTCAGGTTCTCTTTCAAGTCGATGAACGACTCGGCGTTGTGCTGCGTCTCGGCGCTCCGCGAGTCGGCAATGAAGGCGATGCCATCGGCGCCCTGCACCACCAAGCGGCGGGTGGAGGAGTGAATGACCTGCCCCGGAACCGTGAAGACCTTGAGTCGAACCGCCAGGCTCCCCTGGTTACGAAACGTGAGGGGCAGCAAATCGAAGAACAGGGTGCGGTCGTCCCTGGTCTCCAGGGTCATGAGCCGCCCGCTAGAGCCAGGCTCGGCCGCCTTGTGCAGCGCTTGCAGGTTGGTGGTCTTCCCGCTCAACGCCGGGCCGTAATAGACGAGCTTGATGGTCAGCTCGCGGTTCACGAAATCAAGCTGCACGGTCACCTCGAGGCAGCCCAAAGTGAAGGCTGCGAAAGGACAAGGCTTTCATACTAACATGGGCCTTCGTGCCCAATACGGTCGTTTTCCTTTGGATTTCAGCGGGAGGCCTCGTCTTTCCGGCGGCCGCCGAGCTGGACCTTCGGGACTTTGGCGCGGCCCGGGGCATCGACTTCAGGCCACCGGCGGCTAGGAGCCGCGGGGCGACCGAGCTCCCGGCGAACGACGCCGCCCTGGTGGACGCCATCGAGGCCGAGCTCGAGCAGGCTCGCACTGCTCTTTCCGCGCTCGAAGAGGGCGCGGCCAGCGCGCGCCTGAGCCGAGTCGAAGGTCAGCTCCTTTCCCACTCACACTTACCTCAAGCCGCGTTCCTCATGGGCGAGTGCCTCGCGCTCCAAGCGCAGGCGGCACGTGAGCGTAGCCCGGCGCTGGCCCAGTCGCTGGAAGCTCGCCGCGCGGCGCTCGAGGGGACGCGGGCGGCCGCTTTCGGTGAAGCACCGCTCGCCTCGCCCGCACCGCCGCTCGCCCCCCTACCGGTCTTGGGGCTCGCTGAGCGCGACATGCTGGAGGTAGACGGCGTGAGCGTTGGCGCGTCCCGGCGAGTCGAGCTCGGCGCGGGTCTCCATCACGTGCGCGTGCTCCGGCGTGAGCGCGTGGTATTTGCGAGCTTTACGGAGGTCGCCCCCGAGCAGGAAACGCTGGTCCTCGCCGCGCCAACGCTCCAGCCGTGCAGCGCGGAAGATCTGAGCGCCGTCGCGGAGGCAGCTTCGGTGGCCTGCCCGCGCTGGGCCAAGGTGCGCGAAGAGCCGCGCGGCATCGGCGTCGCGCTGTGCGAGCACGAGCGCTGCGGAGCCTTCGTGCACTGGCAGCGGAGCTCACCTTCGCCATTCGCGCCGCTGCCCGCCGAGCGTCGCGGCTTGCCAGGCTGGCTCGGCTTCGCGATCGCGGGCGCCACCGTCGCCGCCGCCGGCACCCTGGTGCTGTGGCAATCCGGCGCGTTCGATAGGAGCCGGCCGAACGCAGCGACCTGGGAGTATGGCGGGCTCAACCCGCAAGGCGTGCGCTTCTGAAGCGCTAGTGCGCCCAGCGTGAGCGCGCGGTAGCGATCGCGGCGAGCACGGTCGCCTTTGCAGGACCGCCGAGCAGCGAGCGCCGCTCCACCGCCGCCGCCGGATCCAAGGCGGAGCGCAAGCCATCCCCCTTGAGCGAAGCGTGCGCGGCGAGCAACACGTCCGCCGGCAGCTCACCGAGCTGGACTCCGCGCACCTCCGCCTCGCGAACCAGAGCGCCCACGACGTGATGTGCCTCGCGGAACGGCAGCCCCTCGAGCACCAGAAAATCAGCGAGATCCGTCGCGCACAGGTGACCTTGGTCGAGCGCTGCGCGCAGCCGGTCCCGGCGCCACTCGGCGGTCGCGATCGCGCCCGTCAGCGCATAAATCGACACCAACGCGCACTCGAAGGCGTCGAAGATGGGCCGCTTGTCCTCTTGCAGGTCGCGCCCGTAGCCGAAGAACAGGCTCTTTTCGAGCGCCATCAGCGTGGTGACGCAGCCCATGAGTCGCGCCGCCTTGCCGCGCACGAGCTCGGCCACGTCCGGATTCTTCTTCTGCGGCATCATCGAAGAGCTCGTCGAAAACGCGGCCGAGAGCGCCACGAAGCCGAACTCCTGGCTCGACCACAGCACGATCTCCTCGCCGATACGTGACAGGTGCACGCCCAAAATCCCGAGCGCGCTCGAGAGCTCCATCAGGAAGTCGCGGCTACCGGTGGCGTCGATGGAATTCTGGGTGGCGGCGTCGAAGCCGAGCTCCTGAGCGACCCCGGCGCGATCCAGCGGGAAACCGGTGCCTGCCACCGCGCCGGCGCCCAGCGGCGACTCGTTGAGCCGCACTCGCGCGTCGCGCAAACGGCCGCGGTCGCGCAGGAGCATCTCCTGCCAGGCCATGAGGTGGTGCGAGAGCCGACTCGGCTGAGCGCGCTGGAGGTGCGTGTAGGCCGGCATCAACGTGTCGATTTCGCGCTCGGCCGCGCCCAAGATCGCGTCCGCGAGGCCGTCCAGCGCCGCGCACGCTTCGTCCGTCTTGCGGCGGGACCAAAGGCGCAGGTCGGTCGCGACCTGGTCGTTGCGCGACCGCCCGGTGTGCAGCTTGCCGCCGACGGGGCCGCAGATCTCGGTGAGGCGCGCCTCGATGTTCATGTGCACGTCTTCGCGCTCGCGCTTCCACACGAATTCGCCGCGCTCGATCTCGCTCTTGACTTGCTCGAGCCCCGAGACGAGCGCCTGCACCTCCGCCTCGCTCAGCACCCCCGCGCGGCCGAGACCCCGCGCGTGCGCCACGGAGCCCTGGATGTCCTCGCGCCACATCTCGGAGTCCGTATCCACGCTCGTGTTGAGCCGCTCCATAGCGGCGTCGATTTGCTCGGGGAGTCTGCCACCTCGCGCGACGGTCATGGCGCGCCTTATACCAGGGCGCGCGCGATCGTCGAATCCAGCTCGCCGGCCTCGATCGCGGAGAGCCGGGCCAGAAACCGCCGGTAGTCCCGGACCGGAGGCTGCCCGGGCGCCGCCCGCAGGGAAAAGTCAGTAATTCTGGTGGTCGCGAAGCGCAGGCAGCCCACCGCGCCCTCCACCTTCAGGGCCGCCACGTCTGCGCCAACCAGCGGCCTGACCGCGTGGTACCCGCGCAGCAGCGCTTCCACGAGGTGCAGCTCGAAACGCGCGCCGTAACACCACGCGCAGATCGTCACCATCACGTCATACGCAAACGCGCCCTCGCACACGCTCTCGAAGTCCAGGAGGGCGAGCAGTTCCCCCTGCTCGGTCCACAGCACGTTGTCGCGAAACAAGTCCTGGTGAATCACGCCGCGCGGCGCGCTGAGCTTGGCTCGCTCCTCCTCGTAGAACGAGAGCCGCTCGCGGATGCGCGCGACGTCTTCGAAGTACGCACGGTGGCCGCCCTCCTCCACCCGCTGGAGCCGCTCGCGCAAGTCCGCGATGCGGAAGCGGCCTTCCGTCGGCCGGGGCACGAGCGGCGTCGTCAAGTGCACGCGGGCGAGCGCGGCGCCGAGCTTGCGGCACGCGTCTTCCGTCACGCGGCCCTGGCAGAGGATTACACCGTCCAGCCATGGGAACACTGCGAAGGACTTGCCGTGAAAGTCGCCCACGACCGCTCCATCCGCGCGCGGCAGGCACTCCACCACCGGCACCCCGGCGCCGGCCAGCGCCCGCACCAGCGAAACCTCCGCGAGCGCTCCTTCGCGATCTTGCTCTTCGTACAGGCGAGCGAAATAGCGAACGCCGCCTGCGGTCGTGAGCGCGAAGTTGGAGTTGACGGAGCCGACCGAGAGCGCCTCGATTTGCGTCACTTCCAGGCCAAATTCGCGGCCCAGCCGCTGTGCATCCGAGAGGGGGAGAGCTGTCAGGAGCGCCACGACGCGGGACTATGCCTCAAAAGGCCTCACTCGGGATCCACCACCGCGTTCGGATTGCGCTCCAGCAAGTAGGTCTTGCCGGCCCAGCGCACGACCGGGAGGTAGCCGCCCTCCCCGCTTACCTCCAGCGCTACTGCCTGCGGGCACGGAAACAGCACTGCTTCTCCGGCCGGCACCTCGGGAGACGCGGCCACGTCCGCATCGGTTTGGATCATCCACGTCTGGTCCGAGCTGCAATAGGCCGCGACCGCACGCTCACGGGTAAGCGCGTACGCCGCCGACGTCTCGCTCAGCGGTACCCGCATGATTGAAGCACCGCTCGGCGTGTGCAGCGATGCGAAGCAGTAGTAGCTCGTGCCGGACAAGCCGAACGGGTCCACGTCGCTGCCGCACGTTTTGACGACCAAGCCGTCACCTCGGCTCGTCAAGGTGAGCTGGGTCACGTAGTCGTCCACGCTTGGCCCCGCCGCGAGCGAGCCTTCGAACTTCGTGCCCGTCGGCGCCACCTTCGCCATGCGCGCCGCCTCCATGTCGTCCAAAAAATCTCCGGTCGTCACCGACCAGGCCACGAACAGCGAGCCGTCGCTCGTAGCGCCCGAAACGCGATCCGGCTCGCCCGCGTGCGCCTCCGCGATGGGCCCCTTGTCTTGCGTCCAGGTCGCGCCGCTGGGCCGCGCTCGGAACCACCCGGCGTCGCGGTGCATCCACACCGCCGCGCCCTCCGAGCCGCCCGCCACGCCGTACTCGGTGGCGCCGAGCTCGAGCGCGGTTGGGGTCGCCACCAAGTCGTCGTCGACGTTCTGCAGGTGCACGATGACCGGCGCGGCGCCGGTCGAAACGCCCACGCCTTCGATCTTTTTCTGCGCGTTCAGGTAGAGCCGCAGACTCTCCGGCTCCACGTCGTCCGCCGTGACCGCCTGCTCGGTCACGCCCTCCGGGCCAATGTCGAGCAAGCTCGGCGGCCTCGTGTCGAACAAGAGAGCTATGTGGTCCGGCGTTGGGCTGATGCTCGCCAAGACCGACGCCGCGGGCGCCTGTGGCAGCTCCTGAGCGATGTGCCAGGTCGGCTGAAACTCGCCGGCCACCTCCGCGCTCTGCGGCGCTTCGAGCGCTACCGCGCCTTCGGCCGGGAATGGAAACCGGAAGGTGATCTCTTCGTCGGTCCAGCTGACCACCGCTTCCTCGTCGGTTGGCGTCAACGCGACCTCGCCCCGATTGCCGAGGGCGAGCACGAAGCCGTCCAACTCCGGGTTGCCGAGCCCCTCGCCGCGGATGGTGACGAGCGTGCCGTACGCGCCGGTGGTCGGCTCCATCGACGTGATCTTCGGGGCCGGGTAGCTCGGGGAAGCTCCTGCCATGCCGCTGCCGCCCGCGTTCTTGGTGCCCCCGGAGCCGGCGCGCGCGGCCTCACCGACGCCGCTGCCGCCCGCGCCCGCCGGCCTGCCGCCTCGCGCGGTCGCCGCTCCGCTGCTCTGGTCCAGCTCCCAATCGTTGTCGTCGAGCTCACAGCCGAGCGCGAGGCTCAGCGTCACCGCAGCCAGCACGATCCTACGCATGGGGCGCGCCTCCTGAGCATTGGATGCTGCCCGCATTGGGTAACCTCGTAAAGACGCCATTTGCTGGAAAATCCGTGTGGCCAGTTGTCGGTGCCCTGCGCAGAAGCTAAGTTTCAGGTCGCCTCTCAAAGAACGAATGCCGGAGCTTTACGGGAACACCACGGGCCTCAGCGCGAGCGCCATCCGCGCGCTGGAACGCATCTACCGACGCCGAGTCCCCAGCGACAAGATCGCGACTCCGGAGCTCGTGAGGTCCCTCGCGGACGCCTCGCGGGAGACCAAGCGCCAAGTTGGCGCGCTCGTGCATCGCTCGGGGGAAGTCGACTACGTCATCGTGGGCAACGCGAGTCAGCTCATGCTGCCGGACATCGGCCGCCTTCGCGCTGCCGAGGGCCGCTTCCGCGCGCTCCGGCTCGTGCACACGCACCTCTTCAACGAGCCGCTGACGCGGGACGATTTGACGGACCTCACGCGCCTCCGTCTGGATCTGGTCGCGGCCATCTTGCTCAACCCGGTGGGTGAGCCGCAGCGCATGACATGGGCCTACAACACGCCCACTTTCGAAGGCAAAGGCCAGCCCTACGCGGTTGCGGGGCCGTTCCCCTATGGCCAGCCGCAGCCCCACTTCGGCGAGCTCATCGCCGCGCTCGAGGCCGAATTTGCGCAGCAACAGCGCACGCGCGAAGTCACCGCGAAGGACGGCCGCGCCATCCTCATCCACGTCGGCGACAAGAAAAAGCCCGGCGCCGCCTCCCGCGCTCGCTCACGCCTCGCGGAGCTGGAGAGCCTCGCCCGCACCGCAGGGGTGGATGTGGTGGAGCACGTCATCCAGCTCCGGGATCAGCCGGATCCGCGCTTCGTGCTCGGCGCGGGCAAGCTGGAAGACGTCGTGACGCAAGCCATCGACGTGGGCGCCGAAACGCTCATCTACGACTGCGACCTCAGCGCCGCCCAAGCTCACGCCATCGCCAAGCAAACCGACTTGAAGGTGCTGGACCGCACCCAAGTCATTTTGGACATCTTCGCTCAACGCGCCGAGAGCCGCGACGGCAAGCTCCAAGTCGAGCTCGCGCAGCTCAAGTACACCCTGCCCCGCCTCGGCCAAAAAGACGACTCGCTCAGTCGCCTCACCGGCGGCATCGGCGGGCGCGGTCCCGGCGAAACCAAGCTGGAAATCGGGCGTCGCCGCGCGCGCGAGCGCGTGCATCGCCTCGAAAAAGAGCTCCAAGGCCTCGAGCGCCAGCGCGCCGAACGCCGCCGCAAACGCGCCGACAGCGACCTGCCCGTCGTGGCCATCGTCGGCTACACCAACGCCGGCAAGAGCACCCTCCTCAACACCCTGACGGACGCGGGCGTCCTCGCCGAAGACAAGCTCTTCGCTACGCTCGACACCCGCGCCCGCAAGCTCTTCCTCCCCGGCGGCCGCGACGTCATCCTCACGGACACGGTGGGCTTCATCCGCCAAATGCCGAAGGACCTCTTCGCCGCCTTCCGCGCCACCTTCGAAGAAGCCGCCGACGCTGACCTCATCTTGGAGGTGGTAGACGTCTCGGATCCCGAGCACGGCGAGCACGTCACCACCACCCTCGAAATCCTCCGCGACCTCGGTCTGGACGACACGCCGCGCCTCCGCGTCTTCAACAAGATCGACAAGCTGAGCGAAGAGGAGCGCGCCGCCCTCGAGAACCAGCCCGACGGCGTCGGCATCTCCGCCCTCGAAAAAGGCACCACCAAAGCGCTCCTCACGCGCATCGAATCCTGGCTCGCCCTCATCGATCACCAGCGCGCCACCCGCGCCGCGACCGAAGAAGCCCAGCGCCTCCTGTACGAAGCCTGAGCTCCCCGGGGCCAACGACCCCGGTCGCGCCCCGGCACGAACGCCGCCCGAAGCCGCTTCTCGCCGCGCGGGCGCCACTTCTCTGTCTTAGGACGAGCCAATGGCGACGAGGAGTGGAAGCGCTTCCGGAAACAAGCGCCCCTCATCGGTCCCTGCCTAGGGTATCGGAGCTCGTTTCGCTGCAGAGCGTCTCGCGGCTGGTTTGCAGCGTGATATACGGCCAGCATGAAGGTTCGGCTTCGCGCGTGGTTGTCGCTGGTATTGCTGGGGGGGTGTTCAAGCGGTGGCGGTGGCGGCCCGGTCGTCGATGAGCCGTGGTGCGGCAACCAGGTGGTAGAGGAAGGCGAGGTTTGCGACGCTCGGAACGACGGAGACTCCACCGAGATCTGCGCCTTCGACTGTCTGTCCTCGTGTGGCAACGGTACCGTCGAAGGGCCCGAGGTGTGCGACGACGGCAACACCGAGGACGCGGACGGCTGCTCCGCGAACTGTTTCTCCGCCTGCGGCAACGGCGAGGTAGAAGAAGACGAGACGTGTGATGACGGCAACGACGAGCCCGGCGACGGTTGCTACCAGTGCAGCCGCCCCGGTGACGTGCGCTGGTTCGGCGTCGACCCTTGTGACGGAAAGCTGTCGCCCGGCAACGAGGAGACCTTCCTCCTTTCGTGCTCGAGCGATCCGCAGCGCTTGTACGTGCGTTACGCGCTCGATGGCTCGCGCACCGAAGGCCCGCCACCCCCGCTCGATCCGAACGAGGCCTACAACACGCCGAGGCTCCTAGCGGAGCAGCCTTCCGGCGAGCTCTACGTCGTGACGCAGGCCGTGCGTAACTCCACCACCGCCAACGAGTCGCGCGTACGCGTGTACCGGCTGAAAGGTGACGGCGCCGTCGTGTGGAGCCGAGATCTAACGATTTTCCCCGATGGACCGAACGAATGGGCTAGCGCGCTCGCGGTCGGTGAAGCAACGGTGGCGGTCGCAGGTACGACCATGCCCGCCAACTCGAGCCAGTCGGTGACCTACCCCTACCTAGCTTTGCTCGCGGAAACGGGTGAGCTACTTTGGAAGAAGACGCTCACCGACCTTCGCTACGGCGACGTGGGGGCCGTCGCAGTGGCACAAGACGGCACGGTGTTTGCTGCCGGAATTTGGGACTTGAACCTAGATACGTCGCTCCCTTCACAAGCGTGGTTCGCCGCGTACGACGCGGAGGGAGCGCAGCTGTGGGCGCGCACCACGACCCTTGGCCTGACCGGCAGTGTCTCGGACGCGCGCCTGTCCGGAGGCGAGCTTCAAGTCATGCTGCAGGCGGTTGGGCGTGACGACCTCGTCCCCGACCCGCCGCGTTTGACGTCCACGGTCGAAGTCTTCTCGCTCGACGCCACTACTGGCGAGGCCACGTCGACGCGATTGCTGGCGGCGCAGCAGACGAATGGTCAAAAGTGGGGTGCCGTCGCGAGCACCCTTCGCCGCGGTGCCTTTTCGAGCGCGGAATCGCTGGACAGCTACAGCTACGCCAAAGACGCGGTCGTAGGCTACGACGGCGAGGGCAACGAGGTATTCAGGTCCAACAACGTGCTGCCTCATGAGGCGGCCTCGGTGCAGGGCTCCTTGGCGGTCGGCGACCTGCTCTGCCTCAGTTTCGTCAGCTCCGAGTCCACGCCGGAGTTGTCTTGCTACGTGACGCGCTGAGCTGACGCGGGCGGTATGGCGGGTCGCGAACCCTGAACGGCTGCCGCCGCGGCCCTCGCGGCTCCTTGCCTGGACGCCACATCTTCCCGCACTTGCGGAAGCGATCCACCGATCAACATCTGCATTTCGACGTCTGTTGCCGCACCGCGCAAGGCGCGCGCTGGTCCCAGCCCTCCTTGCAGGTTCCCCGGCGCCAACGACCGCGGTCGCGCCCCGGCACGAACGCCGCCCGAAGCCGCTTCCCGCCGCACCGCCCGCATCTCTGCCGAATCAAGCTTCGCAACGCGCCGCCGCGCGGCCGCCGCATCTCGGCCGAATCAAGCTCACGACGCGCCGAACCGCGCGGCTGCCGCATCTGTGCCGAGTCAAGCTTCGCAACGCGCCGCCGCGCGGCCGCCGCATCTCGGCCGAATCAAGCTCGCAACGCGCCGAACCGGGCGGCCCGCATCTCTGCCGAATCAAGCTCGCAACGCGCCGAGCGCGCGGCCCGCACTTTTCCGTGCGGAGCCGCGGCTAGGTGAAGCGGCTGTCGGCGAGCGCGGCCCGCTGACGCCACGTGAGTTTCTGCAAGGGGGCTGCGATGGGGCAGCCCCCTCACGAGAAGCGCGCTGTTCAGCCCTCGTCGCGGCGGGGGCGACGGTTTTGGTCGAGGATCTGCTTGCGGACGCGCACGGTGTCGGGCGTGACCTCGAGCAGCTCGTCCTTGTCGATCCACTCCATGCCGGTGTCGATGGTGAGGATGTGGGCGGGAGGAAGCGTCACGTTCTCATCGCGGCCGGCGGCGCGAATGTTGGTGAGCTTCTTTTCACGCGTGCAGTTCACGTCCAGATCGTTCGGGCGGTTGTGCTCGCCGATGACCATGCCTTCGTAAACCGCGGTGCCCGGCTCGATGTGGAGGACGCCGCGCGGGAGGAGGTGGAAGAGCGCGTACGGCGTCGTGGTGCCGGAGCGATCCGAGACCATGGCGCCGTTGGGGCGACGGAGCATCGGGCCGGCATAGGGCATCCAGCCTTCGAACAGCGAGTTGAGGAGGCCGAGACCGCGCGTCTCCGTGAGGAACGCGGAGCGGAAGCCGATAAGGCCGCGCGACGGGACCTTGAACTCCATGCGGGTGCGCCCGAAGCCGAGGTTCTGCATCTTCATCATTTGGCCGCGGCGCTCGCCGAGGCGCGTGGTTACCGCGCCGACGTACGCGTCCGGCACGTCCACGATCACGAGCTCGACCGGCTCGCTCTTCACGCCGTCCACGTCCTTGACGACGACTTCCGGCATGCCGAGCGCGAACTCGTAGCCTTCGCGGCGCATGGTCTCGGCCAAGATGGCGAGCATGAGCTCACCGCGGCCGTAGACGAGGAAGGTGTCCGGCTCCGGCGTCTCTTCCACGCGGAGAGCGAGGTTGCGGCGAGCTTCCTTGAACAGGCGGTCGCGAAGGTGGCGCGACGTCACCCACTTGCCGACTTTGCCGGCGAGCGGCGACGAGTTGACCATGAAGCGCACCTTGATGGTGGGCTCCTCGACCGAGATGCGCGGGAGCGCCTCCGGCTTTTCCGGCGCGGTGAGGGTGTCGCCGATCTGCACGTCTTCTAGACCGGCGACGGCGACGATGTCGCAGCACTCCGCCGCGTCCACCTTCACGCGCTTGTTGCCCTCGAACATGTAGACGGCCGAGAGGCGCGTGTTCACGGGCGTGCCGTTCTCGCCGATGAGCGCGACGGTCTGGCCGACCTTGACGCTGCCGCGCTTGATGCGGCCGATGGCGAGACGACCGACGTAGTCGTCGTGCTCGATGTTGTGCACGAGCACCTGCAGCGGTCCGTCGTCCATGCGCGGCGGCGTGACGCGCTCGATGATTGTGTCGAACAGCGGGGTGAGGTCCTTGCCCTCGTGCTCGAGCTCGAGCTTCGCCATGCCCTGCTTACCGATCGCGTACAGCGTCGGAAAGTTGGTCTGCTCGTCGGACGCCTCCAGCTCCACGAACAAGTCGAACACTTCGTTGAGCACGTCGTCCGGGCGAGCGTCGCTGCGGTCGATCTTGTTGATACAGAGGATGATGTTGAGGCCCAGCTGAATGGCCTTACCGAGCACGAAACGCGTCTGCGGCAGCGGGCCTTCGGCCGCGTCCACCAGCAGGATGACGCCGTCCGCCATCTTCAACGTGCGCTCCACCTCGCCGCCGAAGTCCGCGTGGCCGGGCGTGTCGATGATGTTGATGAGCGTGTTCTTGTATTTGACCGAGCAGTGCTTGGCCAGAATCGTGATTCCGCGCTCGCGCTCGAGATCGTTCGAATCCATCACCCGGTCGGCGACGGCCTCGTTGTCACGAAAGACGCCGGTCTGCCGCAGCATGGCGTCGACCAAAGTGGTTTTGCCATGGTCGACGTGAGCGATGATGGCGACGTTACGGATGTTTTCTCGGCGAGCTTCGGACATTGGGAGCGCGCGCTGATAGCCCGAGAAGGCCTGGCCCGCAAGCCAGCAGCTAGATTGTCACTCGGCGCGGCTCACCCGGAGGCGGAATAAACGACCGAAACGCCGCGCCCCCGGCTCTCGAAGGTGGGGCGTGCGGCCGCGTCGATCACCGCGACTTCCCCCGCTTTCAGCCGGTGCTCGGCTTGTCCGACCACGATGGAAAGCTCGCCGGACTCGCAAACCACGACCCGGCGCTCCCCGTGGCGGCCGGAGGCGCGCTCCAGCCGCGCTCCCCGCGCCAGCTCCCATCGCTCGAAGCCGATGCCCAAATCCATTCCGAGTGAACGCAGCTCCACCCCACCGCGCTCTTCTGTCGGCACCCCCTCGCGGGCCACGACCCGAACTTTGGGCTTGGTGGCAGAGACGAGCGCCTCGATTCCGACCCCCAGCGCGCCTGCGACCTTGCTCAGCACCGCGAGGGTCGGGTTTCCCTGGCCGGACTCGAGGTGTGCCAGCGTGGGACGCGGCACGCCGGAGCGGTCCGACAGATCCTGCTGGGTCAGCCCCTTCGCCTCGCGCTGGTCCTTCAGGTTCACGGCGAGCCTTGTTCTCTCGTCGTCAGACATTGACGATTCAATAACACGCAACGGACGCCGCCGGTGACCGAAAGGACGCCATGTGGCGCGGCGTCGTGTTCATTTCCTGGGTGCTGGCCGGCTGCGCATCGCCGCTTACGGAAGCGCGGAGCAGCTTCGACGAAGCGCGCTACCCCGACGCGGTGAACCAGTACGCGCGGCTCACGTCGGAGGTGCCGCGGCTCTCCACCGAGGAGCTGTTCGAATATTCGCTCTATCGCGGCCTCTCTCACCTCGCGCTGGGAGACAGCGCGCCGGCGGAGCGGTGGCTCACGCTAGCCAAGCGCCTAGCGGACGCCGCTCCTTCCAGCGTGCCGCTATCCGAGCGCAATCGTCTGTTGTCCGCGCGCCGCGCCATGGGGCACGCGCCCGGCGACTGACGCGCCCCTGACCCCATCGCGCTTCTGGCGCAGTCCCCCTAAAACGCCTCGCGCTCAGAGTCACAATTTGCGGCTTTCGAGCTGACGGCGAGGAGGGATATACATCCAGGCATCAGCTGCCCGCGAATGGCGCGCGAGCGGTACGAAGGAGGCGGAGCGATGTCATTCCAAACGCGAATGCTGAGCGCGCACGCGTGCTCTTCGGCGGCCCTCATGGTGGCGTTCCTGGCCGGGTGCGGTCCCCACCACGAAGGCGGCGGCTCTGGAGGCGAGGCTGGCGTTAGCGCGGGCGCAGGCGGCGCCAGCACCGGCGGGGATGCTGGGACCAGCGGCTCGGCCGTCGGTGGCTCCACGGCGGGGTCCGGCACCGCCGGAAGCGGAGGTGTGAGCGGTCCGGGGATGGAGCCGGTGATCGGTTGCCCGGCCGCGGAGTGGCCGGCCGAGGGACTCTCGTACCAGGCGCCTCCTTATTCGGACAGCTCGGACCCAGCCATCATCAAGCTGAACCTTTTTTCACCGACCGGCATCAGCGGGGACGGGCGAGTCGTCACTGGCGCGACGCGCGATCCGGAGTCGGATAGCGCGCGGCCGGTGCCAGCTTCCTTCACGGTGACGAGCGGCGTCACCCTTTTGCCAGCTCCGGAAGGCGCGCTGAGCCGGGAGGGCTTTGCGCAGCGACCGAGCTGCGATGGGTCGGTGATCTTGGAGCACGAGCGCTTCGGGGACGTGCACCGCGCGGAGGGCAATCACGCGCCGCGCGTCATCCATGACGCGCGACTCGATACGCTAGCCATGGACCCCGCGGGCGCGGTCGTTCTAGATGGCGCCCGCAACGACGAGGTGCCAGGGCCGCGCGTGTGGACGGCCGAAACCGGCGCGGTTTACCTACCGGAGCTCGCCGGCACTCAGCTCTTTCACGTGTCGCCAGACGGCTCGCTCATCGGCTCGGATTTGGAGGCCCTGTTCCGCTACGACCGAGTGAGCGGCGTGCGCACGCCGATCGGCATGGCTCCCGTGTACGGCCCGTCATCGATCGCGATCAGCGCGACCGGCACCGCCTGGATTGAAACCGCCGACACCCACGGGGATTCGTTCCTCATATGGCGGCCCGGTCGTCAACCGAAGTCCATCACGTGCCCGGCGCTCTGCATGCCCGTCGATGTGAGCAGCACCGGTGAGGTTGCCCTGCTGGACATTTCGCAGGACCCGGACAACGGCGGCTCTTTGAGCACCTGGATTTGGTCCGAGCGCACCGGCTTCGTCGAGCTCGTGCACTTCTTGAACGCCTTCGGAGTGGGCTTCGGCGCCGACCGACTGCTCGCGGTGGGCTTGTCGGATGACGCGCGCGCATTCGCCGGCTCCTCGCTGGATATTACCGATCCAAACGCCAGCTTCCGCTTGTTCTACGCGGTCTTGCCGGCCGCCGCGTACCAGTAAGCAGCTGAAGCTCCGCGCTCTAGCAGGCGGTGGTCGGCCGAGTTAGCCTCGCGGCTCGCTCATGGCCCAGCCGCCTGCTCCCCCCGGAACCACTCCTCTGGAGCGCTCCGGCAGCTTCAGCGTCAAGACCCTATTGGTGGAGGTGACCGCAGGGCCCGACGCGGGCCTGCACGTGGAGGCGCCCGAGGACCGCGTCACCGTCGGCACCGCGCGCGCCAACGATTTGGTCCTGAGCGACCCGACGGTGTCGCGCTTCCACCTCGAGCTCTCGAACGAGAAGGCCGGCATTTGGGTGCGGGACCTCGGGTCGCGCAACGGCACCTTGGCAGCGGACGTGTTCATCGAATGTGCGCGCATCCCGGTCGGCACCGAGCTCTTCGTTGGCCGCTCGCGGCTACGCGTGGATGACGGCGCGGAGCGCAAGGTGGACGGGCATGACGCGCCCGTGCTGGTGGACATGCTGGGCGACGACCGCAGCATGCGGCGACTGATGGGCACGATCCAGCGGGTAGCAGGCACCGACAAGCCCTGCCTCATCACTGGCGACTCCGGCACCGGCAAGGAGCTGACCGCTCGCGCGCTTCACGCGCAGAGCGGCCGCGCCGGCCGGCCTTTCGTGGTGGTGGATTGCGGCGCGCTCACGCCCAGCCTCGTTGCGAGCGCCTTGTTCGGTCACGAGCGAGGCGCGTCTGCGGGGACCGAACAGCGCCGCGCGGGCGCGTTCGAGCGCGCGCACGGCGGCACCTTGCTGCTGGACGACGTGGGCGAGCTGTCGCTCGATTTGCAGCGCCAGCTGCTCGGCGTGCTCGAGCGTCAACGCTTCCTACCCGTCGGCGGCTCGCAGGAGCACGAAGCAGACGTGCGCGTGATCGCCGCGACGAGCCGCGACCTTCGAGGCGAGGTGAATCGCGGCGCCTTTCGCGAAGACCTGTACCATCGCCTCGCCGTCGTAACGCTGGACGTCCCGCCCCTGCGCGACCGCTTGGGGGATGTGCCGCTGTTGGCCGAGCACTTCTTTCGCGAAGCCGGCGGCTCACAGCCCTTCGACTCCGTGTTCAAGCCTGCCGTCTTGGAGCAGATGGCGCGCCACGGCTGGCCTGGAAACGTGCGTGAGCTGCGCCATTTCGTCGAGGCGATGGTGGTCATGGGCGAGCTGCCGGAGCAGACCGCGGTGACCCCCGGCTCGCTCGGCCTGGCGCTGCCGGCAGAGCTGCTCGAAAAGTCCTACGCCCAGGCGCGCGGCGAGGTGCTCAGCGCCTTCGAGCAGCGCTACCTCTCCCATCTGCTCACCGGCGCGCGCGGCAACGTTTCGGGCGCGGCGCGGCGCGCCAGCATGGATCGCTCTTACTTGATCAAGCTGCTGGAGAAGCACGGCCTCAAGTGAGGAGGCGCCATGCCGCCAGCGCCGCCGCGACAGCGAGCGCCAGCAGCAGTGGCCAGGCCACACGTCGACGCTTCGGAGCGTCCGTGGCAGTTGCCGGCGGGGGCGCATCCGAAGGCGCCGGGGTGCTGCTCCCTGCCGGCGCGCCACCGAGCCGAGCGAGCAGCGCGTCGGCCGCGCCCCGCAAGGCCTTCGCGCTCTTGACGCGCTTGTCTGGGTCTTTGGCCACGCAGGAGTCCAACAGCGCCTGAAAGGCGGCTAGCTCGGGCAACTCCGGCCGCTCCTCGGCGAGGGGCGGCAGCTCCGCCGTGAGCTGCTGCGCGAGCACGAATTGAATCGCGCTGCCGGTAAACGGCACCCGACCCGTGAGCAGCTCGAACAAGGTGATGCCCAGCGCGTACAAGTCCACGCGGCCATCGATGCGCTGAGCCAGAATCTGCTCCGGCGCCATGTACTCGGGGGTGCCGTACAGCGAGTTGTCATCGAGCTCCGCGTCGCCCTCGGTCGCGGCGATTCCCAAATCCAAGATCTTCGCGAAGCCCGGCTCCGCGGCGTCCCCCTGGACGACGATGTTGGCGGGCTTGATGTCGCGGTGGATGATACCGAGGCCGTGCGCGTGATCGAGCCCCACGCACACCTCCCGCACGATGCTGAGCGCGCGCCGCGGTTCCAGCGGGCCGCGCGCGACCTCCGCCGACAGCGCGCGGCCGCTGAGCAGCTCCATGACCAGGTAAGAAAAGCCGCGGCTCACACCGAAATCGGAGACGTCCACGAAGTTCGGATGCGAGAGCCGGCCCAGTACCTCCGCCTCGCGCAGGAACCGCTCGCGCATCATCGCTTCGGTTTGACGCGTGGGGTGGAGCGTCTTCAGCGCGACCTTCCGCTTGATGTTGACGTGCTCGGCGCGAAACACACTCGCCATGCCGCCCTCGCCGAGTAAGTCTTCGACTCGGTAGCGCTTGTCGACGATCTCGCCGGGTGAGAGGCGCTCGGCGCGCGCTCGGCCCTCCGGCGCGGCCGGGCGCTCGTTGATGGCCTCGGTAAAGCGCGTGCGCGCGTCCTCCAGCGCTTGGGTGACGCGCTCGAGCGGCATCGCCACCGTAGCGGCCACGTCCTCCAAGGTACGCCCCTCCAGATCGACCGCGACGAGCAGCTTGCGCTCGGTCTCCGGCAATGCGTGCAGCGCGCGATGCACGGAGTGCTTGAAGAACACCGCCGGGTCGACGAATCGCGGCGCGGCCGCGTCCACCTCGGTCCCGCTGTGACGCTCGCCGACCTCGGTCGTCAACGAAAATAGCCAGTCGCGAAACGCGGTCTGCTGCGGCCACTCTTCCAGCCGCTGGCTCGCGACGACGAACACGCTTTCGCACACCGCCTCCGCGTCGTCGGGATCCGCCAGCGCGAGCTCGAGCTTTCGGAAGACCGAGATTTGGTAGCGGCGCACCAGCTCCACGAAGGCGGTGTGCTGGCGGCGCCCGAGGTACGCTTCCACCAGCTCGGCGTCGCTCTCGGCCGTCAATCCGGCTTCATCCCTTGACGGCGACGCAGGCCACTTACGAGCTCGTGGGCAGGAACGAAGTGCTCGTCTCCGGTCGCGTCGCGCAGCATGAGGCCGAGCGGCACGAACTCCAGCACCGTACCCTGGTGCGTCTTCGTCTGAACGTGGTCGCCCACGCTGAGCATGCGCCTCAGATAGTAGTTGGCGATCAGCTCCTCCGCCGGGTGCCGCATGGCCCAGCAGCTGAGGAACACGACGACCACCAGCAGCGCACTCAGCAGCAGGGTGAGGTTGCCGGTGATGAACGCCAGGTTCACGCCCAGAACGTCGAGCGCGAGGAGCGCCACGACGAGCAGCGTGCCGAGCTCCACCGCGGTCTCGGCGAGGCCCGCCATCGGGCTCCGGAGCTCGCGCAGCACCGCGCCGACGCTGCGCTTGGCCGCGGAGGCGACGTATGCCCCGACCGACACCAGGGCCAGGGCCGAAAACACCTTGGGCAAATAGGCCACCGCGCCGCTCAGCGCGCGCTGCACTCCGGTGAGACCGAGGTAGCCCGCCGCCGTGTCCAGCGTGATCAGCAGCACCGTCCAGTACGCGAGCTGCGCCACGAGCTGAGCCGGACCAAAGCCGTCGCCGAGCGAACCGATGATCGTCGCCAAGCGCGTGCCCTCCAGGACGCGATTGAGCCGCAGCGCGACCAGCAACCGACGCAGCAGGGCCCGAGCGAGCTGGGCCGCGACCCAGCCGGCGACCACGATGAGCACGGCGGTGAGCAGGATGGGCCCCCGCTCGAGCGCCAGCTGGCGGCCGCGCACCAGCCACGCGGAGCCGGTGTCGGGAAGGCCCAGCTCAGGAGCTCTCAGCGTCAGATTCTGCAGGTGCAGCATGAGAATTCACCGTTGCGTTGAGGGCTGAAGCCGGCGACGAAACCAGCAGCCGGAAGCACTCGGCCGCGGTCTCGAGCAGTGAGAGACGAGCCCGTACGCGGCTCGCGAGGGAGCTCGTCATCGGGTCGGGTCGTCGGTAGACGGCCTGCAGGATCGCAGCCACGTTCACCGGATTGGAGCGTTGCACGCAGCCGAGCCTAACCGAAAGCGTCGCGATACGTCACAGCCGCCGGCGCGTGCGCCCGTTCCCCGTGACGTACCGGTGTCGTCTACAGGCGACAAAAACCGGGCGAACCGAAATGTACGAACCAGCGATTGCCGCACAAATGAGTTTACTGGCGTGACGATCGCGACTAGCCCTCGGCGCGAGTCGGCACTGGCACGGGTGCCGCAATAGTGGACGCATCCCTGTCTGCGGCAACGCCGACGGACTCGCTCACCTTCACGTCAACAAACCCAAGGTCAACAGGAATGAAACGCATCACCTCGCTCGCCAGCATGGCCGTCGGGCTCGCCGCCGCGGGCCCCGCCGCTGCGCAGACGCCCAAAGGCTTGATGGAGCAGAAGACCGCGACGAGCGGCACGACGGACGTCGCCAAGGGCGGGTTCGAAAAGGTCACCAAGCCCGCCGAGCAAAAAGAGACGACGGAGCTCAAGCTGTCGGCAGGAGGGCTGCTCGCTACCGGCAACTCGCGCTCGATGGCGGCCACCGCCTCCGGCATGCTGCGCCTGCGCCGACAGCTCAACGAGTACTCCGCGAACGTCGCCGCCAACTACGGCCGCTCCGCTCCGACGCCCGCCGACGACATGCAGACGTCGGTCTCCAACATTCAGGGGCGCGTCCGCTACGACCGCTTCCTGTCCGAGCACTGGTCGCTATTCGTGGCGCAGTCCGCCCGCAAGGATCGCTTCCAGGGTTTGGAGCTCCGCCTGAACTTCGACCCCGGCCTCGCTTTTTACTTCTTCGACGAAGACAAGCACCGGCTCTGGGTCGAGGCCGGCTACGACCTCCAGTACGATATCCGCGAGAACGACGCGCTGCGCGCGTCTCCGACTCCTATCGACAAAACGGAGACTCGCCACTCTGCGCGCGGCTTCCTCGGGTACGAGAACAACATCAACGAGGTGCTGCGATTCAACACCGGGGTGGAGTACATCCAGTCCGTTCAAGAGTCGAAGAACTGGCGTCTCAACTGGGATACCGGCTTGACCTCCTCCATTTCCAACAAATTCTCGTTCGCGACGACGTTCAGTCTTCGCTACGACAACAATCCCCTCACCGGCGTCCGCAAGACGGACACGCTGACGGCGCTCAACCTCGTCTACACGCTGCTCTGAACCCGGCGAGGAACCGATCATGCAGACCAAGTTTTACAATCGCTTCTCGTCTACCTTGCTGAAGCTGAGCTCGCTCGCGGTGCTCGGCTCGGTCACGGCCAGCGCGGCGGCCGCCGAAGGTGCCGCCGCTGTTTCTCTCTCCACGAGCGGCGCGAGCGCGACCAGCAGCGCCGAAGCCGCGTCACCCCCTGCCCCGAGCACGGACGCGGGGGAGCTCGGCCCCGAGCCGAACCTGTGGGAGCTCGGCCTGTTCGGAGGCTTGATGTTCCCCTCCAGCTCGCACGCGCTGGTCCGGCCCGGCCGCGAGCAGCAACCGTTCGAGACCGCCGGCGAGCTGGGCGCGCGAGTCGCCTACTTTCCGCTCGCCTTCTTGGGCCTCGAGGTGGAAGGCGCGGGCATGCCGAGCAAGCTGGAGGACGGCAGCTCCGGCGGGCTATTCGCGGCTCGCGGCCACGGCATCTTGCAGGTACCGATGGGCCGCTTCACCCCCTTCGCGCTCGGCGGCGGTGGGGTACTCGGCGGAGCCAGCAACCGCATGGGCACGGATCGGGACCCCGCTATCCACTTCGGCCTCGGCGCGAAGTACGCGATGGACGAGTCCATCTCCGTCCGTCTGGACCTGCGCGACACCCTCACCCAAAAGTACGCCGCGGATCAGGGCACTCAGACTCATCACCCCGAGGTGTTACTGGGCTTCAGCTTCACGCTGGAGCGTCACCACCCCGACCGAGACGGGGACGGCTTCGCCGATTTCCGCGACGACTGCCCGGCGGTCCCCGGCACCGAGCAAGGCTGCCCGCCTCCGATCGCGGACGAAGACGAGGACGGCGTGGCGGACGACGCCGATCGCTGCAAGGGCAGCAAAGGAGCCGCGCCGAGCGGCTGCCCGGACACGGACGGTGACGGCAAGCTGGATCAAGAAGACGAGTGCCCGCGCAAGGCCGCCAATACCGCGGATGGGTGCCCGCTCGTAGATTGCCCCATCAAGGACCGTGACGGGGATGGCCGCACGGACGCGACCGATAAGTGCCCGGACGAGCCGGCCCCGACCGCGGACGGCTGCATCGATCGCGACCCGGACCGGGACGGCATCCTCGAGGGCGTCGACAAGTGCCCGGACAAGGCGGAGACCGCGAACGGCTTCCAAGATCAAGATGGGTGCCCGGACGAGGTGCCCGCCGCGATCAAGAAGTTCAGCGGGGTCATCCGAGGTATCAATTTCGCCCGCGACAAGGCGGAAATCTTCCCGGGCTCCAAGCCCCTCTTGGACGAGGCGGCTAAGGTGATGAAGGAGTTCCCGGAGCTGAAGCTCGAGATCTCCGGTCACACGGATACTCAGGGCGCGCGCGAGCACAACTTGGACCTCTCCAAGCGCCGAGCGGACTCGGTCAAGGCGTACCTGGTCTCGCAAGGGGTGGATGAGACGCGCCTCTTCACGCGCGGCGCCGGACCGGACGAGCCCATCGCAGACAACAAAATCGAGGCGGGGCGAGCTCAGAATCGCCGCATCGAGTTCAAGAACGTCAGCAAGTAACGGCTGAGTCGTGCCCTGCGTGCGGAGCCACTTTCGGCTCCGCGCGCGGGGCACGCGCTTTACTTAGGAATACAAGCGATGAGCATCGTCAAAGAGTTCAAAGAGTTCGCAGTCAAAGGCAACGTCATCGATCTCGCCGTCGGCGTGATCATCGGCGCCGCTTTCGGAAAAATCGTCAGCTCCTTCGTGAGCGACGTCGTCATGCCGCCGCTGGGGCTGCTGACGAGCGGGGTAGATTTCAAAGACCTCGCCCTCACCCTGCGCGCCGCGGAAGGCGACAAGCAGCCGGCCGTGTTGTTGAAGTACGGCGTGTTCTTGCAGTCCGTGTTCGACTTCGTGCTCGTGGCGATGGCCATCTTCTTGGTCGTGAAGCTCATCAATCGCATGAAGCGCGAGGAGCAGGCGACGCCGGCGGCTCCGCCGGAGCCGACCAAGCAAGAGCTGCTGCTCACGGAGATCCGCGACCTGCTGCAGAAGAAGGTCTAACGCCGGCCCGCGATGCGGTCGATGCCGACGACCTCGTCCCACGCCGCTTCGTGACCTTCGTAGTGGACCTCGAATCGATCCTTGGCCACGACTTTGGTGACCGTCGCCGAGTACACGCTGCCGCGCCAGCTGACTCGGACTCGGTCACCCTCTCGATAAGGGCTCACCGCCACCTCGCCCGCGCTGCCCGCGGTCTTGGGTGACGCGACGCCTGCGGCGAGCGCGACCTTGGTCGGCGGCGGCGGCGCTGCGACCGGCCCCTCCACGCGCCCGAGCAAGCGCTCGAGGCTCACGTCTTCGTCCCACCGCGAGTCGTAGCCGTCGAAGTGGACCCGGTAGCGCGTGGGGCTGACGCGCTCGGTGATGTAGGCGGGGTACGGCGGCTGATCCTTCTCCCACTCCACCAGCACGTGCTCGCCAACGCGATAAGGCTTTTTGCAGCCTGAAATTCCCAGCGCCAGCACCAGCAAACAGAGCGCGCGTCGGCTCATGGCGGGTTCACGACGAGGGGCGGCGGCAGCACCGACTGAGAAGGCCGCTGGACGAAGCCCGCCCGCTCGAGCGCAGGGTGTCGTTCGGCGAAGGCGCGCGCCAAAAGTTGCCGGGTATGACGGTAAGCGTGCTCCAGCATGCCGCGCCGGGCGTCGTAGCTGGCCGGATTGTGCATCGCGAGGATGCCGTCTTCTCGATGGGGTTGCAGCACCAAGACCTGCGCCTTGCCAGACTCTTGAATGCGCGTCACGGCCGCTTCCACGCTCCGCTGCACCCCGATGCGGCGGGCCTGATTGAAGACCCACATCATGCCCTTGTCGCGCAAGCTGTCGCGCTCGCCATGCCCCGTGGGCACCGCGCTCTGAGCCGTGATCGCGACCATTGGCCGCACGACCACGAGCACGTCCGCGCCCTCCGCCACCGCCAAATCCAGCTGCTCTACCTCGGCCGAGCCGGAGCTGATGTAGTGCCGGTCGCCCAGGCGAACCGGGGAAAACAACGGCGGAATCGCCATAGAAGCGATGCACGCGCGCGCCACGGTGCAGCGCTCGAAGCCGGGCGCGCCGAAGGCAACCGGCTCCCCGGAATCCAGGTCGTGAGCCAGAATTCGAAGCGCCCGCGGCATGGCCGAAAACGCATTGGGAACGCCGCGGCGGAGGAAGAACTCCTCCAGGAAGCGCTCGTAACCGTCCAGAGTGAACAGCCCCGCCGGCAGTGAGTCGTAGAGGCGGTCCAGCTCCTCCGACAGCCGCGCCGGGATCTCGCGGGTCCGGCCCGATAGCAGCGAGCTTGCGCCGTGCCGCAGGGCGAGCGCCGCCGAGACCACGGTCCGGCGCCACTCCGCCAAGTCCACGCGCAGCAAGTGCCCTCGCTCGAGACCGAAGTACACGTCCGCGGGATCCAGGAAAGCGCGGTAGATGCGCTGCACGGGCTGGTTACCGGCCAAACCCGCCGCGACGCTCGCCCCCGCCGAGCTGCCGAGGAACAAGTCGAAGCCATTGGCCTGGAAGTTCTCGACCGTGTCCTCCAGCGCCGCGAGCGCGCCGATCTGGAACATGGCGCCCATCGCGCCGCCGCCCAACAAGCACAGGGCAATTTTCATGGTCAGCTCACCTCTCCCAGTCTTCGCCCGGCGACGCGCCCGAACAACACCACGCCGCTGACCGTTAGCACGCTACCCATCAGCGCGAGGGGCCAAGAGCTCTCTTGCGGTTTGACCTCGCTCGGCCGCGTGATGAACACGAACAGGAGGGTCGTCGCGTTGAAGGCAGCGTGCAAGGCGATGCCCGGCCACACCGAGGCGGCCCGACGTCTCAGCTCGCCGAGCACCAGCGCGACGACGAAGAGGGGGGCCCAGTCGCGCGGCTTCGGGTGCATGAGCGCAAACGCGATGGAGGTCGTCCACAGCGCGACGAAAGCGGCGTTACTTCGCTGCAGCGCCGTGAACAGCGCCCCGCGGAAGTAAGCCTCCTCGATGAACGCGACCACCACCGCGATCGAGAGGAACATCGCGACCGCCATCGCCGAGGAGCTGGGCGTCAGCATGGAAAGCTCGAGCTCCAGCGCTCGCTCCGGGGTTGGAAAGCGCCGCTCCACCAGCGCGCTCAGGTAGCCGACCGGTAGATGCAAGAGCACGCCCAGCGAGGCGCCCAAGAGCAGCTCGACTGGCGCGGCTGCGCCCAGCGCCAGGTCGCGTCTCGTGTCGTCGTGCCCGTAGACCTTGCCCAGGAGCTTCGCCGCCGGCCAGATGAGCAAGAGCTCTACCGGACCGCCGATCGCGACCGCGAGGTTGCTGGGCCCGAGCAAGAGCCCGATGGCCACGTTCGCGCTGTAGAGCACGAGCGTCAGCAAGAGCGCCCAACCGAGGGCCAGGCCGGGGCTGAGACGTTGCGGCTCGGTCATCGGCCGCGGAGGTGCGCCGAAACCCCGCGTTTGACCACGGTGTCTTGAGCCCAGCTGTCCAGAGTCGCTTCGTGGTCGATCGTGAAGTGCAAGCCGCGGCTCTCCTGGCGGCTCGCCGCCGACGCGATGATGAGCTGCGCGACCGTCGCGATATTTCGAAGCTCCAAGAGGTCGCGGGTGACGAGGTGACGCCAGTAATACTCGCGGATCTCCTCTTCCAGCAGCGCAACCCGGCGACCGGCGCGGCGCAGGCGCGCGTCGCTGCGCACGATGCCGACGTAGTTCCACATCAAGCGCCGCAGCTCGTCCCAATTGTGACTCACCACGACCGCCTCGTCGCTCGGGGCGGCGGAGCCGGTCTGCCACTCCGGCACGCTGGGGTGAGGAGCCGCCCGCAGCTCCTCCAGCTGCCCCACCAAGCGCTCCACGGCGCGACGAGCAAACACCAAGCCTTCCAGCAGTGAGTTGGAGGCCAGGCGGTTCGCGCCGTGCAGGCCCGTACAGGCCGTCTCGCCGATCGCCCACAAGCCGGGCAGCGTGGTGCGGCCGTGGAGATCGGACGTGACGCCGCCGCACATGTAGTGCGCAGCCGGCACCACCGGGATCGGCTCACGCGTCATGTCGATGCCGAAGCGCATGCACTCCGCGTGAATGTTCGGAAAGCGCGAGCGAACGAAATCCGCCGGGCGGCCCGAGATGTCCAGCAGCACGTGCTCGCTGCCGGAGCGCTTCATCTCGTAGTCGATGGCGCGCGCGACCACGTCGCGAGGCGCGAGGTCCGAGAGCGCGTGGTGACGCGCCATGAAGGCCTCGCCGGTCAGGGTGCGGAGCACCGCGCCTTCCCCGCGCAAGGCCTCGCTCACCAAGAAGCTCTTGGCGCGGGGCTCGTAGAGCACGGTCGGGTGAAACTGATAAAACTCCATGTTGGCGACCTCCGCGCCCGCGCGGAACGCCATCGCCACGCCGTCGCCGGTCGCGACGTCGGGGTTGGACGTGTAGAGGTACACTTTGCCCGCGCCGCCGGTGGCAAGCACGGTAGCCCGCGACAAGATCGTTTTCACTTGCCCGGCGCGCTCGTCCAGCACGTAAGCGCCGACGCACTGGTCGGGGCCGCCGAACTTGCTGAGCGTGATGAGATCCACGCCCATGTGCCATTCCAGGAGCGTGATGTTGGGGCTGGCCCGCACCGCGTCCAGGAGCGCGCGCTCGATCTCGCGACCCGAAATGTCACCCGCGTGCACGATGCGCCGCTCGCTGTGGCCTCCTTCGCGGCCAAGCTCGTACTGCCCGTCGCCGTCACGCGAAAAGCGCGCGCCGGTTTCCGCCAGCCATTGAATGGCTTCCGGCGCCTCGCGCGCGCAGATGTCGACCACGACTTGATGGCAGAGCCCGGCTCCCGCCACCATCGTGTCCTCCACGTGCTTCTCGAACGAATCTTCCGGTGAGAGCACCGCCGCGACGCCGCCCTGGGCCCAGCTCGTCGCGGCCTCGGACGCCTCGCGCTTGGTAACGACGACGACGTGACCGTACGTCTGCGCGCGGAGCGCGAACGAGAGACCGGCGATGCCACTACCGAGAATCAGGAAGTCCGTGGTGATTTGCATGGGGGAAGCGAGACGAGGCGACGAAGGACCTGCGCTTCATAGCAGGCCCCGCGCCCGGAAGAAGCGCCACCCCTACACGTTGCGTATGCGCCGGCCTTTTGGCCGAGAAATCTGGGCATTTTTGTGGGCTCGGCGGGGCGCCGCGATGCCTCGCATGGGCTAGGCTTCGAGCCGAGGAAGAAACCGTGAAAGTCCTAGTCGCGCTCAAGCGGGTTGCCGATCCCGACAACGCAAATAAGGTGAAAATCGCCGCCGGCGGCGCCGCCGTCGACACCACCGGCTTGGAGTGGAAGCCAAACCCCTTCGACGAGTACGCGCTCGAGGCCGCGCTGCGGCTGACCGAAAACGGCAAAGCGCCGAAGGCGCGCCTCGGAGAAGTCGTGGTCGTCACCGTCGGGCCGAAAGAGGCGGAGCAGACCCTGCGCGCCGCGCTCGCCACCGGCGCCGACCGCGCCATCCGGGTGGAGGCGACCGACGACCAGCTGGACGGCGGCCTGGTCGCCGCAGCGCTCAAAGTCATCGTCGAGGCGGAGAAGCCGGACCTCGTGCTGATGGGCAAGCAGGCAGTCGACGGCGACAGCAACCAGGTCGGCCAAATCTTGGCCGAGCAGCTGGACTGGCCGATGGCCACGTTTGCCGCGACCATCAAAGAGGAAGAGGGCGCGCTGCTCGTCGGTCGCGAGGTGGACGGCGGAGTCCTCACGCTCCGGGTCAAGCTTCCCGCGGTGGTGACGGTAGACCTGCGCATCGTGGCGCCGCACAGCGTCTTTTCGAAGGTCACCGAGCCGACCCACAAGTACGGCGACGGCGTGCGGTTCGCGCCGCTGCCAGCCATCATGGCGGCGAAGAAGAAGCCGCTCGACGTGAAGGCTTTGGCGGACGTCACGGGGGGCGCCACGCTCACCACGAAGTACGTCAAGTTCGAGCGCCCGGGGCAACGCGCCGCCGGGATCAAGGTCAAGGATGTTACCGAGCTGGTGGAAAAGCTCGCCAACGTGGCGAAGGTGATCTGAATGGCAAACGTGCTCGTCGTCGCAGAGCTTTCGGAAGACGGTAAGCTCAAAAAGTCCACCCTCAGCGCGATCACGTTCGCGCGACAAGCGCTGCCGGTCGTGGGCGGCGCGCTCAACATCGTCGTGCTCGGAGCCAGCACGGCGGAGGCCGCTGCGGAGCTCGCGGGCTTCGGCGCGGCCAAAATCATCGCGGTAGAGGACCCTTCCCTCGCGCACTACACGGCCGAGCACTACGCGCCCACGGTGGCCGCGGCGGCGCAGGGCAGCTCGCTCGTCGTCGCCACCGCGACGAGCTTCGGCAAGGATCTCCTGCCGCGGGTCGCGGCGCGCCTCGGCGCCGCCTACGCCGGGGATTGCTCTGGAGTCTCGGCCGAGGGCGGCAAGCTCCTTTACAAGCGGCCGATGTTCGCAGGCAACGCCAGCGGCTACTGCACGCTGGAGACGACCGTGCAGGTCGCTACCGCTCGCCAGAGCGAGTTTTCGCCCGCGGAGCCGAGTGGCGGCAGCTCGCCGGTGGAGAAGCTCGCCAAGGCGGCCGTAGGCGCCGCCGCCGCGCGTGTCGAGTTCGTCGGCTTGGAGGCCGTCAAGAGCGCGCGGCCGGACCTGGGTGACGCGAAGGTCGTCGTGTCCGGTGGCCGCGGCCTCAAAGAAAAATTCTTCGAGGTCATGGAGCCGCTCGCGGACGCGGTCGGAGCCGCCATCGGCGCGAGCCGCGCGGCCGTGGACGCAGGCTACGCGCCCGGCGACTTCCAGGTCGGCCAGACGGGGAAGATCGTCGCGCCCCAGCTCTACATCGCGGTCGGCATCTCCGGCGCCATCCAGCACATTGCCGGCATGAAGAGCTCCAAGGTGATCGTGGCCATCAACAAGGACGCGGAGGCCCCGATCTTCCAGATCGCGGACTACGGCCTGGTGGCTGACATGTTCCAGGCGGTGCCGGCCCTCACGGCGGAACTGAAAAAACGTCACGGGTAGCCTCAGTGCGTCCTTGACAGGTCGGGTCTCGGCAATCATTCTCCCGCCCCTCTGACAGGCCCGCCTCGCAAAAAGGCCGGCCTTTCCGAGACCCCACTCGGGGCGTAGCGCAGTTTGGTAGCGCGCACGGTTCGGGTCCGTGAGGTCGGCAGTTCGAATCTGCCCGCCCCGACTGAGTGGAAAAAAGAGACGGCCCTGGTCGACATCGACCGGGGCCGTTTGCTTTGAGCCAACCTGCTTCAGCAACCGTTTGGGGCTGGGACCCCAAACCCAAGGGTGGGGCCCCGCTGAATTTACTTCAGCGGGGCGGGAGCGGAGCTCCCGATGACAGCGAGGTCGGCAGTTCGAATCTGCCCGCCCCGACTGAGTGGAAAAAAGAGACGGCCCTGGTCGACATCGACCGGGGCCGCGCGACTGGATGCCGCGCGTTCCGAGAACCGCAGTGAACGCTCGAACCGTTGGAGCCCATCGCCTGCACATCGGTGTTCGTCCTCGCGACGCCACCAAACCGCCAATCACCGTCATCGTCCTCACGACGGACACTGGCAAGCAGAGCTCTCGCGGGCACTTCCCCTTGGGTCCACCCCGGACGAAGAATCTTCAGATCCCGACCAAGGACACGAGCGCCATGAGCCGCCCTCCGATCTTGTCCGGTTGATGATGTGGCACGAGGTTAGACGGAGCGCTCGAGGGCGGTCGTGCTGGCGCCTTGTTCGATGTGTGAAGCGGCGGGTAGAAAGCTTTCGCGCAGGCGAACGTGATTGCCCCACCCTTGACGCCTCCGTCGCCCCGAACGAGTGTTCCCTCGGTGAGGAAGGAGGGAATCTCTCAGGTGGTCTCAGGGTGTTGTTCGCGGTGTGCCCTGCGCAGGGGCGATTAGTCGTGGCCCGGCCGATCCGCGTTTTGTTGCGACCCCTTCCGCTTCCTGGCGGTGAAGCGCGGCCCTACCTCGTGCGCGGCTGCAGCATCGGCTTGCAAGCTTGGTCAGCCGGCTCCTCGAAGGCGAAGCCCAATGCGCCCACGGACGCGAAGCTGGTGTTCCAAGCGCGCTGCCTGAAGGATGCGCGCGACAGCACGCCCCAGAAGACCCTGGAGCTTGGCGAGATCAGCGGACAGCTGGAGATTTCCACGCTCGGCGACCCGCGCTTCACCGTCGCCTCCGTCCCGGAGCAGATCAATGACCCCAAGGCGACCGCCGCGAACAGCGTCACTTTTTTGCGCACCATCGGGCTTAGCTTCGGTGCAGAATTTCGTAGCGCCCCGCCATCGCTGTTCTTGCTGCTGGATGACGCGGATCTGGAAGGCATCCATCACGTCGAGCTGGTGGTGACGCTCAGCGTGGCCGGCGCCACGGAAGCCGCCGCCACCGTCAACGACGTGCTGGACATCCCGCTCAAGCGGGAGTTTCTAGCGCTCAATCTCCTGGACGAGGTGGGTGACCCGCTCGCCTCTCAAGACATATCCTTGAGCTACGCCGAGGGGACCTCCGTCGAGCTCACGACGGACGCCAAGGGTCAGGTGCGCGTGCAGAACCCGCCCGGCGGGGCCGAGGCGCTTTTCGGTTTCCCGAGCTTGGATGCGATCCGCAACGAGCTGAAGCGGCGCTGGGACAAGCCGCGTAACAAGCCGCGCCTGCGCGGCAATCGGGCCGTATCCGTCGTCTCGATGACGGACACGCTGGACGCGGAAGTCACCCTGGCTCCGGGCGTTCGCAGCGTGAGCCTGCAGCCCCGCGTCGAGCTCGTGCGCTTCGTCGGCTTGTTCTTCGAAACCAGCAAAGCGTTCCTCCTGCCCGCCGCCAAGGCCCGACTCGGTGAGCTCCAGGCGCTCTACGACGCCCACCCCACGAGCACGCTCCTGGTGGTCGGGCACGCCGATCGCGCTGGCGGTAGCAGCTACAACGACCAGCTCTCGCTGGAGCGCGCCGACGCGATGGCCAGCTTTTTGAAGGACGAGGTGGACGGCTTCACCAAGTTCTACGAGCCCAGCGTGGCCAAGGAGAAGCGCTGGGGCGATCGAGAAGACCGCATGATGCTGAAGTCGCTCGACGACGGCGCCGCGCTGTTTGCTTCGGGTGATCCCGTGCAGGCATTCCGCAACTCGCGCAGCATCCAAGAGACAGGGCCGACCGGGCCCGTCACGCGCAAAGCCTTGGTTGGCGAGTACATGGCGTCCGACCAGGCGGTGCTGCCTGCCAGCATGGAGCTCGTCACTCACGGTTGCGGCGAAAACTTCCCCGACGTGTCGACGAGGGATGGCGTGGCCGAAGAAGAGAATCGACGCGTCGAGCTGTTCTTCTTCGACACCGGCTTCGGCGTGCAGCCGGCGCCGCCGGGCAAGAGCTCCGGCCCGAACAGCACTGCGTATCCAGAGTGGCGCCGCCGTGCCGAGCAGACGCACGAGTTCGATCTGCGCCTCGGCGAGACGCGCTTGCTACGGCTGCGTCTGCTGGACAGCGCTCATCAGCCACTCTCCGGCATGGATTGGAGCATCTTGCACGAGTTCGGTACGGAGACGGGCCAAACCGACGACGCGGGCAACCTCACGGCGCGCATCCCGGCGCGCGTAGAGAGCGCGGTGCTGGTTCACGACTTCGGCGCCCTCGACCTGGGCATCATCCTGTTTCCGCCGGTCGAAGAGGTGCTGGGAACGCAACTACGCCTGAACAACCTCGGCTACGAGTGCCCGACCCAGGGCACGCTCGATACGGAGACGCAGGACGCTTTGCTCGACTTCCAGTTCGACCACGATCTCGACGAAACGGGCAGCATGGATCAGCCCACCCTGAGCAAGCTTCAGGAGATTTATGGCCAGTAAGCCCAACGGCGCACGGCGCGCGAGAACGACATGGACGTAGAGCTACGCATCGAAGTCGTCGGCGCTCAGGGCGGTAGCGTGGTCGTGCCCGACGCGTGGATCTATGTGCGGCAAGGCAGCGCTATCACGGTTGGGCACACCGACGCGTTCGGCCGGGTCCGGGCTCTCAAGGCGAACAAGAACGCCTCGCACCCTTGGGAATATACGGAGACGTTCGTGCTCGCCGTCGGCGCGCAGGTCGACTTTTACCACAGCGCAGGCAAGGCTCCGATTGCGAACGCCGTGCTTTCGGAGCAGGCGCTCTCGACCGCGTTCGAGCCGATCACGGTTCCTTCGCCGGCTCCTCAGACCGTGCAGGTCGGCGGGACGGGCACGAACACCCTCGCGATCGCGCCGCTCGCGAAGATCACGCTCACGCCGCACGTGCTGCAGCTTACGAGCCCGCGCGAGCTCGATATCGTGCCGGTAACGTTCACGTCGTTTTCACCCACGTATCAAACGGATTCGCTGCGCCAAGGCAACCAGGCGTTTCCGGCACCGCCGGCTCCACCATTTCCTCCGCTCAGCCCGACCAGCCCGGGCCTGACCGAGACCGAAGACGCGGTCGCGAGGCCGCCCACCGCCGCCGTGCGGCCACGCGAGCGCGCGCCGCGCATCAGCGGGACGGTGGACGCAGCCGCCACTAGGGTGCGCATCCGCGTGCTCGATGCGCAAGGAAACGCGCTGCAACTGCGCGCCAATGGCAACAGCACGACCAACGTGACCGAAGTGCCCGCCACGCTGCTGCCTGCTGGCAGCGGCAATCGCGGATTCCAAGTCGACCTTTTGTTCGCCGATCCGCCCAGGAGCTTTGGCAGTGTCCAGGTGCTGGCGATCGTGGACGGCTTGCCCAAGCCAACCCTGGAGGCTGCTTCTTATCTATTGCTAGGCATCGAAGCGGCCCTCGTCGATGACGCGGAGACGAATCTGGACGGCTCGCAGCTGGGTCCGATTCGCGACGAAGCCGACGACAAGATCGTGATCGACTTCCTGGTGTCGCCACAAGGCGCCGCTACCGTTCAGCCGCTCAACGCCGCCGAGCAGGCCGCGCGCGCCGCCCAGCTGGTTGGCAAGAACGCGACGCAACAGGCGACCATCAATAGAGCGTGGACGAGGTATCAGAGCGACAAAGCCAAGGCCTCCAATCGAGGCGACCTCGGTGCCCAGACGCGCGTGCGCCGCATGGTCTGCCACGACATTCGGTTTCGGCCGCGCCCGCTGCCTAGTGCGCCGACGACGCAGGTTCAGACGCCGGAAATGCCGATGTGGATGGGAGAGCTGCACCTGGCGGGATTGAGCCGTGCGCTGTGCGAGGAGTGGCTGCAACGGCGCAAGCACGCGCTCCCGCCCACGCCGCCGCCCGCGGCCGGCACAGCGCCGCCGCCGGCCGCGCCTCTGCTCACGTTGTCGTTCAACTGGGCGCTGGCGATGAACTGGGACGCCCCCAACAGCGCCGCCACGACGCGACCCTTCACGTACAATCAGACCTTCAACGCCAGCGTCTCCATCGCCTTGGATTTGGACAACGCAGACGTGCTGAAGGGCGTGACCAACAATGTCGCGACTCAGGCCTTCGGTGCCAATGCCCCCACGGCGCTACAATTTCCGGTGACGACGCGGCGCGCACCGCAGGTTCGCTTCGACGACCAGCGGCCCTGGGGACGCCTGGCCGGCGCGCAGGCCATCATCACGACCAGCGTCGAGTTTCAGCCGCCCATCACCGTGAACAACGACGAGGTCATTCGCGGAGGTGACGCCGCGCTGGCCATCCAACAATTGCAACTCGACAACGTGGCCTATCGGCCCGGCAATGACCCGCAAGGCACCGCCTTCGTTGCTCCGGCGAACCTCGACATCAAGGTTCCCACCGTGCGCTTGCTAGGCACGACGCCGAACGCCGCCGCCGTCAATGCGCTCATCGACGCCTTGGTCGCCGAGTTCATCACCGCCAACCCGACCGCGGCCCGCCTGGGGCTGCTGACGCTAGCGCGCTGGCAAAATACCGTACGCCTCATCATCAACCACGAAAGCATCGGGATGCAGCATTTCGAGACCCGAGGCGCCGCCCGACGCACCTTCGGCTTGGTGGCGTTCGGTCACGAGCAACACCAGCCACTGTTCGGCGCTCCAGCGGGCTTCGGCTTGGGACAACTCGACAATCCGCCGGTCAGCCGCGATCAGATGTTCGACTTTCTGGAGGGTCTGCGCGCCTCGGTGGACTTGATCATGGATGCCAAGGCCAGGGTAGCCTTCAACCTGGTCTCGCCCCATACCACCACCATCGCGGCGGCCACGATCTCGGCCGTCTTTCAGCGCCAGATGGTCCGCGCGTACAACGGATTTTCCGAGCTTCGCTTCAGGAACGGGGCCTTCGAGCTCTTCCCGACTACCTCTGCGGATCGCCTGCAATACTGCAACAGCGTCCTCGGAACCACCGTGCAGTACAACGGCGTCAACGTCGCGGCGCCGTTCACCGCCGCGGATTTCGGGCCATGAGCCGAGGTGCAGCCGTGCCGTTGGCATTGCTAGGCGCGCTCGGTTGCGGCAGCGCCAGTCAACGGGCGCCCGCCGCCCCGAAGCCGACCGCGCCGGAGACCGCCACCGCTCCCACGCCTCCTCCACCACAGGCGCAACCGGCCAACGCGGTGGCGCCTTGTCGAGGCGAGCGCGTCCTTTCACTCACACCGCGGCGCGGCCACGCCCCGCGCAGCGTTGCGTCTCTGTTTGCGCCCTCGCTCCTGGCGCGCGACGACGACGCTCCAGAAGGTGCGCTCGAGAGGCTCGCGACGGCCGTGCTTGGCGCTAAACCGTGGCCCAGCGCACCCGAGAGCGTGGAGCTCTGCCGACAGCGGCCGGGCGCGCCCTCGAGCAGCAACGGACGCAGCGACCGTGCGCGCATCTTCGACCTGCAGCGCGTGACGACCACGGGCGGGGGTGCTGACCTGACGCTCGCGCTTTCCTCCACCGACGCGCTGGAGGCGCTCCTCGTGGATCACGACGCCAACTGGCAAGTCACGCTGCTCGACGCGGATAATCGCGTCGTGGCGCAAAGCTCGTTCGTCACCGAACGGCCTGCCCAGCAGACACTGGACGGCGTCGGAGCAGTCCTGCGGCTCGAGCACGGCTTGATCCACGCCCACGTCGCTTTCGGGTGCGCCGACAAGAACGGCGAGCGCTTCGACGTGCCAATCGAGCTCGGGCCCTCCTGTCTCAACGCCGACGCTTCGCCCTTCCCGCCGCAATCGTACCCTCTAGCGCAAGGGAGCGCGTCGTGTACGAAGCAGCCCCTCTCGGCCTCGACGCCACGCCGCCTGCCCGGCTACGAGGACACGCACGGCAAAACGGGTCCCTGGCTGGCCATGCCCTACGTGGCCGACGACGTGGCCGCGCTCGATACGGACTGGCTACGCGTTGCCAAGCTGCTCAGCCCTCGCGCCGCCGAACCAGTCCGCGCGGAGCCGAGCGAAGCCTTGGAGGCGTCGGCGGCCGTTGGCTCGCCGAGTCACGCGACCCCGCGCTGGAGCTACGTGCGCGGCGCCGGTCTCCGCCTGTATCAACTGCTGCCGGTTCGGAACGACCGCGACCGCGAGGCCTATTTAGCGCTCTACTCGCATGATCCGCCCCACGAGATCGTCCGCAGCGAGCGCAGCGAGTGGCACGTAGCGTTGCTCTCACCGAGCTACGCTCTGCTGTCGGACGTCGCGTTCACGACCGCCCCGGCGCCCGGCCGCTACGTCGCGCTACAAACCGAGCTCGAGGTGCGGGACGGACAGCCCACGGCTAGTGTGCAGTACCTCAAGAGTCTGCCCGGACCGTCGAACGCGGGCACGCCTGGGTTCGCGAGCGGCGTCGCGAGCTTCAGGCGCCGCTTGCGCGTCGACGTCGACCGCGGCTGTACTGCATTGGAGTCGCCATGAGCTTGCACCACCCGAGCACCTTCATCGTACGCTTTGCGGTCGATGAGTTTCTGGTTCGGGTTTCACGCGAGCCTCGGGTGGTTGACCGCGAACAGCGAGGACTTGCTCGACAGCTGCTCGCCGCGCTGCGCTTCGGGCTCGAGGCGCACGACCCGCGCTTGCTGCGACTCGCGAGGCACCTCGCGCGCGCAGCCGAGGGAGCCGACGATCCGAGCTTCCCGTCACGCACGCTGGATTCGCGCACCGACACCCTCGACCTCCTGGGCCGCCTCGAGCTGGCGTTCGCGCAGGGGCGGCTCGCGGCCGCGTCGCGAAAGCTACCTTCCCTCAGCGAGCGGCGCACGCCGTTCGACCTCGAGCTACCGCCCGCACCGCCCCCCTCCCGCCAATCCGGCACCCACACGTTCGAGCTGCGCTTGGTCGACGAGGTGGGTCAGGGTATCCCGCACATCGACGCCGAGTTCAGCGCAGATGGCTTGCAAGTCGTCGCCACGAACGCGGCCGGCGTCGCGCTGCTGGATGGTGCCGCCTCCGCTTCCGCCAGCGTGAGCATCACGGACGCCGAAGGGCTCTCCGCCGTGCTGGAGCCGCGCTGGGCCAAGCCACGCCAAGGGGCGCCGCTCAAGGAAAGCAACGTTAGAGTCGTGGTCTTCCGAGGCCAAAAGCTGGGGCCATTCTCGCTCAAAGCCGAGGTGCCGAACACGATCGTGCTTCAGCCGCCGCTCGGCCAGCTCTTCATCGAGCTATGGGACAAATCGGGCCGCCAGGTACATGCCAAGCGCAAGTACCAGATCGACGGCCCCACCTCTTTCCGCGGAGTTACGGACGAGCAGGGGCGCGTGAAGCACGAGCAAGTGCCGGGTGGCGACTACGAGCTCACGCTGTTCGTCGAGCCCAATCCAGACGAACCGGAGTTCGAACCCCACCAAGTCAAGCTCCCGCTGGTGACGCTCGCCCCTGCGGAGGCGGCGCCACAAGTGCGATTCGTCGGCGCCGTTCCGCAGGCAACGCTGGCGCGCTTGCTGGGTGTGTTCTTCGATACCAACAAGACATTCCTGCGGCCGGACGGCGTGGCTAGCCTCGCCGACATCGAAGCTGTCTTTCGCGACAACAATCCAAGCCAGCTGCTCGTCGTTGGCCACACGGATACGACCGCCGACCCAAAGCTCAACGACCCGCTGTCGCTCGAGCGCGCCAAGAGCCTCATCGCTTTCTTGAAAGACGACGTCGAGGCCTGGCTGAAAAACTACGACTCGCCGCCCGCCGGGCTCCCGTGGGGCGCGGTAGAAGACCAAGCCATGCTCGACGCGGTCGACGACTTCCCTGCCGAGGAGACCCCCAAAGACCGCATCAGGCGCTTTCAGAAGAGTCGGAGCCTCAGCGACGACGGCGTCGCCGGCAAGCAAACGCGGCGTCAATTGATCAAAGAATACATGGCGTTGGATGCATCGACGCTGTCCGACCCGGGCTTCGATATCCCGCTCACGGCCCACGGCTGTGGAGAGAATTTCCCGCTGGACGACAGCGGCGCGGCGCTCGATCAGAACGCGCCCGACAAGAAGGACGACGGCCTCGATCGGCGCGTCGAGCTGTTCTTCTTCGATCGCGACCTCGGCCCTCAGCCGGCGCCACCGGGGAAGAATTCGCCCGCGGGTAGCCCGCAGTATCCGGAGTGGCGCAAACTGGCTCGCAGCCCACTCGACATCGTGCTCGAGCCACCTCGGCGCATTCAGCTCATCGACGAAGCGGGCCATCCGCTCGAGCTCGAAGGCTACGAGCTCGTCACCGCCGACGGCAGGGTCATCTCCGGTGCCGCCGACGAGGAAGGCGTCATCATCATTCCGCCTGGGGTCGGCAACGAGGTCACGCTGCGTCTGACGAGCATGGTGGCGGAGGTGCAACTTGCTGCGGTTTGAACCGCTGCTGCTCGCCTGCCTCGGTGTCTCTTGCCATCTGGCGCCCACCGCCAACGCGCCACCTACGGTCGCGCGCCCAAACCCGCTGGCCGCGGCGGCACCGCCAGTGCCGCCAGTACCGCCCGCGCCGCCGGCGGCGGCCTCGCCACCATCTTTGGCTGCGCTCGCGGAGAGTCTTCGAGAGCCCGCTTGGGAGCCGGGAACGGACGCCAAGCTCCACGATATCGGTCACTTTCATGCGTTCGTGGTGGACTTCGAGACCATCGAAAAACGCACGGACGGCATGCCCGTGGGCTTCCGACGTTTCGCGCTCTTCGACGCCGCCTTCCAACTGCTAGGTCACTACACCGTCGACAAGAGTCAAGGCGGCGCCGATCTCGTCGAGGTCGAACCGCGCGATGTCGACGGCGATGGCCGAGAAGACTTGGTCTTCTACTACTCCGCCACGGATGGCTGGAACCCCAGTCACTACGGTTTCGTGGTTGCGACGGCAGGAGGCGCTTTCTTCGGGTATCCGCTAGACATCGCGCTTCCGAACGACGCCAGGCTCCAAGGCAGCGGCTGTTGGGCGCTTGCGGAGAGCACGCCGGTCTTCGTCGTCAGGTGGCAACACATCCGGCCCGATCGCGCTGGTAATCCCAGCGTCTTCGCCGTTCGTGACGGGGTCATCGCAATCGAGGCGAAAGGCCCAAGGCCAGTCAGCGTGTTTGGCTGGCTCCTGGCCCAAAGCAAAGACGAAGATGAGCTGCAGGCGAGCCTTCCCGAACGCCATCGCCAGGTGGACCCCGAGTCTCCCGTGCGCGCACCCGATTGTTCCGCGGGCGGACGCTTCGTTGTCGTCGGTCACCGCGGCTTTCAAGCACTCATTGGCGGCCTCGCGTTCACGGCAGAGGGCGCGGGCCAGACGTGGCCCAGCGACGTACCTCGCCCGAAGAAGCGGCAGCCGTTCGAAATCCCCTTACTGGATACTAAAACATGGCCGATGAACCCCGCCCCGAAATCAAAGTAGACGCCAAGTCCAAGACGGTCGTGAAGGTCGAGCACGAAGACCGTCAAACTCCTGGACCCTTCGGCACCGGCCCGGTCAAGGCCGATCCGTTCGTGCTGGGCGATCTCAAGGGGTTGGCCACCTGGCACGTGGCGCTCACCATCAAGCAGCAGCTCGAAGACGCGGTCGCGGAGGTCCGCGCGGCGGGGGCGCTGATGACCAGCTCTGGCGGGCTCCGCGACCTGGGCGCCCCCGTCACCACCGCACGTTCCGGCACGAGCTTTCATTACACGGGCCGAGCCATCGATTTGTACAAATACTCGGGTATGAACAACCTCGAGACGGACCCCTACATCGTGACTGGCGACCCAGACGTCGGAAAGTGGCGAATCTTCGCTCGCAGCAGCGACACCACGCTGCCCGAACAAGCTCTGATTGGATTCAAGAAAAGATTCGTCAAGCGGCCTGTGGGCAAGACTTTCGACCAAACCGTCAAGCTCGACAGCGTCGAGGTCACGGGGCGCTTCATCGACCTTACCGCCATGATGCTCAAGCACGGCTTCAAAAGCATCCCAGCGCGCCCGGACTTTTTGGCGAACGAGAACGCGCGCGACTATGACTCCGCGGAATGGTGGCACTTCCAACAAGAAGCCGGGCTGGTCGTCGGCAGAACGACTTTTGGCTCGCTGCTGCTCCAGGTGCACACCTCGGCGCAGCTCAAAAACACCGGCCCCGGCAACGCGTCTGCTGCGGTGTGGAACGGCAGGATCTTCCAGTAGGAGCCGCTTCGTTGGCCAACGCCCCGTTTGCTTTTGGCGGCGCTAGACTCCCCCCGAATGATGGGCTCTGCCCCCGCACCTAGCTTGAGCTCCGCCGAAGAGCCGCGCGTCGTCTTTCAGCGCGAAGGCTGGTTGCTGGTACCGGGCTTGCTCGATCGGGCAAAGACCGAGTCTTTGCTGGCGGCGACGGCTGTCTTGGAGAGCACGGCGGCGCGGTTCGAGCGGGACACTGCCGTGCGGCGGGTCTTCTTTCAGATGCAGTCGGTGAGCGGCAAGAAGGGCGAGCCCGCGATCTTCCCCGGCGCGCTAAGAAAGATCACGTCGCCTTCGAGCGGTCAGCCTGCGTTCGATCGGCTGCGCCGCGATCCGCAGGTGCTCGCCGCAGTCGAGAGTTGCGGCTTGGTCGCGCCTCACTGCCTGATAGACCAGGTGAACCTCAAGCTTCCGCGCGTCGGTAGCGGTTTCCCCTACCACCAAGACGAGAGCTTCTTGTTCGGGGACGCGCTGCGCCGCGTTCAACGGTTCGGCGGAGTCAACTTGGTGATCGCTCTGGACCCAGCCGACGCCGACAACGGCGGCTTCGAGGTCCTCGGTCGCACCCACCATGGGCCACTCGTGGACGTGACCTACGACACCTCGGCGACGAACGCGGGGTTGTTCGATGAGTCACGCCGGGTGCTCGAGCCGCTGTCTCCCGGCGACGCCCTGCTCTTCCACCCTCGGCTGGCTCACGGCAGCGGGCCCAACCGCTCCGAGCGCCCTCGCCGCTTGATCACCCTGTGGTTCGGCGGAGGCGCGCTGCCCTGACCTACGGTCACGGTGAGCCGCGCTCGGCGCGCACGTCTGCTCTCACTCGGCCTTGTAGCAATTGCGAGCCCGCAGGCACTGGCACTGCTCGGCGCACCAAGTGTAGTCGTTGTAAAACAAGTTGCCATCGTAGCCGGCAGCCGCCACCGTGAGCATTTCACAGCTCGCCTGTTCGGCGCACGAGGCGATGCAGGCACCGTCCGTAGTGGTGAATTCACGATCGAGGTGACACTCGGCGTTCGCGATGCCGCACGCCTGCGCGCGCGCTGCCAAACGCGCGCAGCCGTTGCCCGCACCCGGCAACTCGGGCACACATTCGCCGGGCGCGGTGAGGGTGTCGATCAGCTCGTCCGTCTTGAGGGTGGCTTCTTCGTGCATGGCCGCGCGGAAGTTCTCCTGCATGAGGCCGGCTAGCGAGCGGCGCAGGTTCGGCGGAGAGAAGTAGCTCACGTGGACCGAGTCGTACGGGGGCTGAGGGGTCGCGGCTTGAAAGAACGCCAGCTGCCAGCGGTAAAAGTCCCAGTCACCGGGCGTGAGCGGCACGTCCGTAACGATGATCGGCAACATGCGAAAGTCGCGCACGGATTTGCTCGCATCGGGCTCGCGCGCACCGAACTTCGCGATCACTTCGTCCACGGTCACGGTCACGAGCTCGTCGCCCGAATAGAGGTCCTCCGTCAGCGCTTCGTTTTCACTGATCCATTCGGCGTTTCTTACCCAGTGAAACGGCGCGACCTTTTCTTTCGGCCAAAGCCCCGCCAGGTACATCTCTATATCCGCCGAGGTACCGCCGTTTGGATCGCGCCGCACGGCGTTGAACATACCGTTGCCGAGATCGGTGATGCCGTTGCGCTTGCTGGCGCCGCCCAAAAATCCGCTCACGTCGCTCAGCGGAGTCCAATGCCCACCTTCCAGCTCCGGCAGGATGAAATTACCCCACGTATGGGTCAGCTCGTGCAGCATGGTGCTACTGCCGAGCTGCACGTCTTCGCGGCCATAAATGAGGGCGGTGAGCTGAGTCTGCCCCGCCAGCGCGGCCTCGTTCGGCTCACCCAGCCCCACGCCGCGAGCGGGGCTCGTCACACCGTGATTTTGCCCGAGCAAGACATTGTCGGAGGCGTGCTCGTGCATCGTGAACAGATGCCAAAAGAAGACCTTCTTGAAATAGGGCGCCACGACCAGCGGCCAGCGCGTCGCCAGCGGGGAGTCGCTCTCGGCCATCGCGGTGAAGTCGGCGGCGCTGATCTGCAAGCTCGCCAGCTCACCCGTACCGAGCACGCTCAGGGTGTAACCCTCGCCGTGGAACTGCATCAGCGCGCAATCGGGTTCGTTGCTGCCGCTGCTGCCTCCGCTCCCGGCGAGCCCGCCACTTGCGCCGCCGTTCGCGCCGCCCCCGCCACTCGCGCTGCCGCTGCCGCCCGAGCCTGCGCCGCCCGCGCCTCCGCCCGTCGTTTGGCCGCCTGAGTCGGCTCCGCTCGCACTGGTAGCGCCTCCGCCCGCGCTCGTACTACCGCCAACACCCGCCGGACCTTCCGAGCTGCTGCTGCCACAAGCCTCGACCAAGAGCAAAAGCGCCAGCTCGCCCAGCACCGACCAGCGCCCCCGCGTACCCATGTTCATCATGCCTTGATAGCAGCATCGCGCGCGTTTTTGAGGTCAACCTCGCCGCAACGCGCGCCGTTGATAGGGAGAGCAATTTCCTTTCTGGCGCGTGACCCTCACGAGTCGTCAATTTGTTGCGGCAACCCGAGCTCGCAAGCGCGACGCTTTCCATGCAGCGTCGAGGGCGAGATGCTCAATGAGAAGCTTGGAGTGCCGCCGCGCCTGCGTAGGGAGCTGCGGAAGCGCGGCCGCGCATCCCGCGCTGGACGAACCGGGTGGCAAAAGTTGGCTCCCCTGGCCCGTCATTTCTGGGGAGCGAAGCTCCTTAGCCGGCAGCCAACTGGGGCTCAGAGCCATTAACACCCCGTGAGCTCCTCGAACGATGCGTGGCGAACCAAGCGACGAACATCTGTGGCGTGGGCTGCGGCAGTGCAGCTCGGGTTCTTGGCCTGCGGGCAGTCCGGCACCCAGACGCCGCCCCTGGGGGCAGCAACGGGGGGCACGCCCGGTCAGGTTGCGGGAGCGTCCCCCAGCGGCGGCTCGGGGACAGCGCAGTCGGGGAACGCGGCGGGCGGTGCCGCCGGTGCTCCTGAGGCGGGCAGCGGCGGAGGCCCGGAAGCGGGTGGCCTGGGCGGTGGGGGCAGTCCCGGAGCCGAAAGCGGCGCACCGACAGGACTGCTGTGTGAGCTGTTGCCTCATCCCGAGCGCTCGTTCATCACCGACGAGAAGCCCGAGCTCGGCTTCATCTCCAGCGCTCCTCGCCAAACCGCTTACCAGATTTTGGTCGCAACCAGTAAAGGCTCCCTCGCCACGGACCAAGGCAATGCGTGGGACTCGGGAAGGACGAGCTCGGAGCAGTCCATCGACATCGAATACGCCGGGGCTCCGCTGCAGCCGTCGACCACCTACTACTGGAAGGTCAGGACGTGGGACGCGGCCGATGCGCCGAGTCCCTGGTCGGAAGTACAAGAGTTCAAGATGGCCGCATCGCTCGGTGGCTACAGCACACCGCGGGCGCCGGTCGAACAGATCCCGGTAGCACCGGTCAAAGTGACGGCGCTGGCGCCCGACCATGTGTTCGTGGATTTCGGTCGCGACGCTTTCGGCTGGCTCGAGCTGGAGCTCGACGCGAAAACCGCCGCCACCGTGACCGTGCGCCTGGGAGAGCGCGCGACCGGCACCAGCGTGGACCTCGCACCGGGCGGCAGCATTCGAGCCGCCACCGCGCAGCTGCAGCTTCAGCCCGGTCTTCGAACCTATCGGGTTCAAACGCCGAAGGACACTCGCAACACGAGCGGCGAGGCCATCCGTTTGCCTGCCGAGCTGGGGGTGATCATGCCGTTCCGGTTCGTGGAAGTTCTCGGCTCGCCGGTGCCAATCGACGCCGGGATGCTGCGGCAGGTGGCGGTACGTTACCCCTACGACGAGAAGGCGAGCGCGTTCAGCTCGTCGGACTCGACGCTCAATCAAGTTTGGGACATCTCGAAGTACTCGATGGTGGCGCCCACCTTTGCTGGCATCTACATCGATGGGGACCGGGAACGTATCCCGTACGAGGGCGACGCCTACATTCAACAGCTAGGCCATTACAGTGTCGATCGCGAGTTTGCCCTCGCGCGATACAGCCACGAATATTTGCTCGAGCACCCCACCTGGCCCACGGAATGGAAGCAACACTCGGTGCTCATGGCATGGGCGGATTGGATGTACACCGGCAACACGGAAGCCATCGCCCATGCCTACGAAGTTCTGGCCAAAGAAAAGACTCTCGAATCACACGTCGGTGCGGATGGGCTATTGAACAGCGCTGGGCTCATGGACCTCGTGGACTGGCCGGAGGGGGAAAGGGACGGTCACGCGCTGAAGGAGGTCAACACCGTCGTCAACGCCTTCTTTTGCCGCAACCTGCAGCAAATGGCGGACATTGCCGGAGCGCTGGGCAAAACGAGTGAAGCGGCCCGCTACGACGCGATGGCGAAGAAGGCGCTGGCGGCCCTCAATCAAAAGCTCGTTGACTCGACCACCGGTCTCTACGTGGATGGGGTCGGGACCTCTCACTCATCGCTTCATTCGAACATGGTGCCGTTGGCGTTCGGTCTCGTTCCCTCGGAGCGCCGCAGCAAAGTCGTCGACTTCGTGAAATCCCGTGGCATGGCCTGCAGCGTCTATGGCGCTCAATACTTGCTGGAGGGGTTGTTCCAAGCCGGTGAAGCGCAGGCCGCGCTCAAGCTGCTGACGTCCGAATCGGACCGCGGCTGGTTGAACATGATCCGGGCCGGCGCCACCATCACGCTCGAGGCTTGGGACGCCAAGTACAAGCCCAACCTAGACTGGAATCACGCTTGGGGGGGCGCGCCGGCCAATGTTTTGCCTCGGTTCTTATTAGGGGTGACGCCGCTCACGCCCGGCTTCGGGCGCGCACGGATTCGGCCTCAGCCCGCGTCGCTCACTCAGGTGGCGGGCACCGTGCCGACGATCCGCGGCCCGATTCGAATCAGCTGGAATCACCCGGCCGGGCTGGCCCCGACACTGGAAGTATCGCTTCCCGGAAACATGCAAGCGGACGTGCAGCTGCCGGCAGAGCTGACGACATGCAAGGTGCTGCTCGACGGGACGGCGGCGCAGCTCAGCGTGGAGGACGGCGCGAGCTGGCTCAAAGACTTGACCTCGGGCGAACACCAATTTTCGTGCCCCTAGCCAGCCGACACGCGGCGGCACAGCCAGGTTCCTCGAGGGGCGGCCGCCCGCGGTCAGCGCTCACGCAGCGCGGCCGCGAATACCTGCGCCAATGAGTCGACCAGCTCGACGTGTAAGCTCTCGCGAGCGTCCGCGGGCAAGTCATCCAGATCGGCCTCATTGGCGCGGGGAATGAGCACGCGCGTGACGCCCGCGCGCTTGGCGCCGAGCAGTTTCTCTTTCACTCCGCCTATCGCGAGCACGCGCCCGTTCAGGGTGATTTCGCCGGTCATCGCGACCTCCTTCCGAACGGGCTTTTGCGTCAGTGCAGAGGCCAGTGCGGTGGCGATGGTCACCCCCGCCGAAGGGCCGTCCTTCGGCACCGCGCCCGCCGGTACGTGAACGTGGACTTCCAGGGTGCCAAGCTCGCTCGGAAGGTGTAGCTCGCGCGCGTGATTCGTGACGTAGGTGAGCGCGGCGCGCGCTGACTCGCGCATCACGTCCCCGAGCTGTCCGGTCAGGATCAAAGACACGTCCGCGGCATCCAGGAGCGGACCGTCTTCGGGTGCGTGCGTCTCGCTCGCGGCCCGACGCACGCGGCGCACCGCTGCCTCCACGAACATGATGTCACCGCCGGCTGGCGTGTAATACATCCCCGTTGCTATGCCCACCGCGTCCTGCGCGCCGACCTGCTCGGGCCGAGCTCGGGGGCGCCCCAAAAACGCACGCACCGCCTCCGCGGTGACCTCGTCCGAGGCTGGCTCGTTGCTCGCCAGGCGATGCGCGAGCTTGCGAGTGACGGTCCCGATTTGTCGCTCGAGCTGACGAACGCCGCTCTCGCGCGTGTACTCACTGATGATGACGGATAGCGCCTCGTCGCTGAACGTGGGTGCGCTGTCGGCCAGCCCAGACTCGGAGAGCTGCCGCGGCAGCAAGTAGCGCCGCGAGGTTGCCAGTGGCGATGAACAGCACCTCACTCAAGTCGAAGGCCACGCCCAGGTAGTGATCGGTAAAGTTGCTGTTCTGGGCGGGGTCCAGCACCTCCAGTAGAGCGCTGGCAGGGTCGCCTTGGTGGGAGGCGCTTAGCTTGTCTACCTCGTCCAGCAGAAACACCGGGTTCTTGGTACCCGCGCGCTTCATACCCTGGATGATGCGACCGGGCATGGCCGCCACGTAGGTGCGGCGGTGACCACGGATATCCGCTTCGTCGCGAACACCGCCCAGCGCAACGCGCACGTACTTTCGCCCGAGCGCCCGCGCGATGGCTTCCGCAATGGACGTCTTGCCCACGCCCGGAGGGCCGACGAACAGGCTGATGGGACCGCGAGCTACAGCGCGGGCGCGCGCCTCCGGGTTCTCCTGGCCGCCTTCGCTCTGCGCGCGGCGCCCGCTGAGCACCCGCACCGCGAGAAACTCCAGAACCCGATCCTTGATGTCCTGGAGGCCGAAGTGGTCCGCGTCCAGCGTCCGCGCCGCGACGTCCAGATCCAGCGCGTCCTCCGAGCGGGTGTTCCAGGGGAGCTCGCACATCCATTGCAGGTAAGACCGCAGGACCTGCGCCTCCACCGACTCGGCACCGCTGCGCTCGAGTCGGAGCAGCTCCCGGTCCACTTCGGCACGGGCCTCGTCGGGCAGCGTCAACGACTCGAGCTTTTCCCGAAGCTGAGCGACGTCGTCGCGCTCGCCTTCTTCACCCAGCTCACGGCGAATCGCCTTCAATTGCTCGCGCAAGTAGATCTCGCGCTGCTGCTCCCCCAGCTCCAGTTGCACCTGCTTTTTGATGTCCTGCTGAGTATGCAAGAGCTCGAGCTGCCGCTGCACGTGGATCAAGACTCGGCGCAGCCTCGTCTCGACCGCGAGCGTTTCGAGCAACTGCTGCTTGTCGCTCACCGGTAGCTCCAAGTAGTTTGCGACGAGGTCGGTGAAGGCGCCCGCTTCCGGGACGGAGTCCAGCACCCGGCGAATGACGTCCTCGTCGATACCGCGACCCTTGCCGAGCTCGAGCGCTCGCTCGCGGGTCTCCCTCAGCAAGGCGTTGAAGGTCGTGTCGTTGAGGTCGGGCGGCGGAATCTCCTGTACGGGCACGACGACCGCGGCGAGCGGCTCCCGCTCCAGGTACTCGAGGCAGGACGCGCGCTGCTGCCCGGTCAGTACGACTTGCAGGGCGCCGCGTCCCATTTGCACCCGCTCCACCCGCGAAATGACGCCGAGCTTCGGCAGGTCGTCGATGCGCAGCTGCTCAGCGCCATCCAGCTCCGCGACGGCGAGGATCCAGTGGTCGTCGCGCATCGCAGCTTCCACCGCGCGCATCGAAGCGGTACGCGTCACTGCTACCGTCACCGGCGGCCCCGGAAATACCACCGACGTACCGGTCGAGAGCACGGGCAGAGTCCGACGCTCAGGCATGGCGCCCGCAAAGCAGATTCCGCGCCACCCGCCGCTCGCGCCGACTCCTCGAGCATTGCTCCTCGGTTGTCGGGGAAAGTGCGGTCGCAACTTCGGTCCACGTGAGACACTGCTGCCGGGGCCTGGTCGGTAGCGCCGCTTCAGCGCCATGGCCGACGATGACTGGGTCCGAGTATTGCTTCGGGAAAGCTCAGGATGAGGGTTGCCACCTTCAACGCCGGGCTGGCGGTGGGCGTTCTGCCGCACGTCCAGGAGCGGCTTCCGGCCGTGCTCGCCAGCCTGGCCGAGCTCGAAGTAGATGTGCTTTTCGTCCAGGAATTTTGGCTCGAGGAGCATTGGCTAGCGCTCCGCGAGCGGGTGCGTGAACGCCTGCCCCACGCGCTGCGTCCACCGCCTCTAGCCGTCGCACACGGCTCGTGCAGCGAGCGAGATCTCGGACCGCTACGCACCTGCGCTCAGCAGCATTGCGCGGGGCTACGCGACGAAGCGCTGGCGCGCTGTGTGGTGCAGCACTGCGCCCCCGTAGCGCTCCGGTTGCCGACGGATTGTCTCAACTGCATCGCCAGCAATCCCCACGGCACGTTGGAGGAGATCACGAACCGGTGCACCGGCACTGCTGACGCGCCTCGCGGTCAGACGCGCGGCGGGCTCGTCGCCTATGGAGGCTCGTTTGGTACGGGCCTGTTGCTGCGTCACCAGCCGCTGGCGAGCGGCGGCCTCACGTTCGCCTCCAGCATCAACGCGCGGGGCGCGCAATTCGCGCGTCTGCCGAGCTCCACGCTCGGTCAGCTGGACATCTTCGCCGCTCACCTGTCCCCGGGCGGAGCCGAGCAGGCGCCCCAAGTGGACGAGCTCTTGGCCTGGATCGACGAGACCACCATCAAGGGCCCTGCGCTCTTGCTCGGGGACTTGAATACCTCCCCCGGCTCCGCGCTCTTTCGCCGCATCACCGCCGCCGGATTCCGCTCCGCAGGCGATGCGCGCGGAACGTACAGCGGCGAAGGCCTCGCCTCCGGCCGCTTCGGTGACGACGGCTGGCGATTGGACCACGTGCTGGTGCGGGGCGAGCACCTGACCGCCCCGACCACGCGCATCTTGGACGAAGCCAGGACGATCGACGTGGAAGGCCGCCCGCTGCGCTCCACGCTGTCCGACCACGCCGGGCTGCTCGCGACCCTCTCGAGCTCGAGCCGCGCGGAGTGAGCCTCCTGCGCGGTGACGCAGCACTCTCAGGAGTGCGAGCGTTGCGAGGCGGCCAGGTTTCGGTCGGGGCAGCGCATGGTGCGGGCTGAAAATCGGGTACTGCTGTAGCGCCAGCCCGCGTGACCTACCGGCGCGGCGCGTTCCCGACCTGCTCGTCCGCGCTACGCCCGTCGGCTGCGCTCAAAATGACCGAACAGCCGCTCTCGGCCAAGTATTCGAAATCAAACAGCTAATCGCTTTCAGTTATCGACCGATCTGACAAACAAAAATCCGGTATTGTGGTAAACGCTACGACCCATTAAAGTGTCACTGCAACCTCTGCCCCAGAGCTTTGCGAACGACCTAGGAGCGAGCCTTGCCGATCGAAGTACCGAGCGTGCGAATCCTGATCGTGGATGATGACAAAGCGATTTGCGACTTCATGCAATCGCTGCTGGAAAAGGACGGCTTCGTCGTCAAGACGTTGAGCGACCCGACGCTCGTCGAAGACGAGGTTCGTCAAGGTGATTACCACGTGCTCATCCTCGACCTCATGATGCCGAAGCTCGACGGCATCGAGGTGCTGAAGCGCATTCGTGCCGTAGACACAGACATCGCGGTCGTGATTTTCACCGCGCATCCGAACCTGGATTCAGCGGTGGCATCGATGAAGCTCGACGCGGTCGACTACATCAAGAAGCCGTTCAACGTGGACGAGTTCCGCGACGTGCTCGCGCGCGTGATGAAGAAGAAGGGTCTCGCGCGCACCCCCGAAGAGCAACTCCACAAGATCATCGGCGACACCATCCGGACGATGCGCAAAGAGAAAGAGCTCACGCTCAAGCAGATGAGCCGGCGCACCGGGCTCAGCATCTCGCTCCTCTCCCAGATCGAGCGCGCCGAGTCCTCCCCCTCGATCTCCAGCCTCTACAAGATCGCGATCGCGCTGGATTCCAAGATCCAGGACCTGTTCGGCAACAACTGAGCGGGAGGCGGTCCGTACCCGCCCCGCGTCCGGGCCAGGGCGTTCTGCCCTGCCCGGATCCGCTCGGGGCGTCTTTGGACGCACGAATCGCCGGAACGTCCTTGACAGCCCCTTGGGCGAGCGACCATATTCCGCGCCCGTTTCAGCCCCGCCGAAGTAGCTCAGCCGGTTAGAGCACGCGCTTCATAAGCGCGGTGTCGCCAGTTCAAGTCTGGCCTTCGGCACCATCCACTCCTCGCCACGCCGCGGTTCGCCCGCGGCGCTTCACTTCGCAAGATCGAGGATCACGCCTTCGCGGACGGTCCAGTCTTCCGCGGCCCCGACGCCGGTGCGTGAGCCGCAGTTCTCCAAGCTCAGCGGCCCGGTGAGCCCGGTGTAGTAGAGGTCGTCGCCCTCGCTCAGGCGCTCGAGCGCGGTGTCCAGCTCGTCCCAGCCCACCCCCTCGCCGGGGGGGCCAGCCGCGTCCAGCATCGCGGCGTTCAGGGTGAGCTTTCCACTCGGGTCCGCGGCCACCTTGGCCAGCGCGAGCGCCAAGAGGGACATGGCGTCGTAGTAGAAGTAGGCGCCTTCCAGCGGCTGATCGCCTTCCCAACGCTTGGAGAAGGCGAGCGGGAACTCGTCGCCATGGTCGTAGATTTTGGGGGCCACGCCGAGCGCGGCTTCCAGCGCCTGCGGAGCAACGTTTTGCACCAAAAGGTCCGTCTTGAGCAGCGGCGAGAGGAACCAGCGCGGTTTCTCTCGGCTCAGCGCGTCGAACTCGTTGATGAGGATGGCGGCGGCGCGGGGCGAGGCGGCCAGGATGACGTCCGTCACGCCCGCGTCGATCGCGGCCGAGACGACGCTCGCGTAGCTCTGCGCGTTGGGGTTGAGCTGGAGCTGGAGCGCCACCTCGCCGCCCAGGGTGTGGAAGCGCGCCGCGACGGAGGCGCCGAGCGCACGGTCGTACGGGGACGAGCTGTAGAGCACCGCGGCGCGCTTCACGGATTTGGTGTTCGCTTGCTTTGCCAGCGCTTCGCCGAGGGTCTTGGCGGAGGGGGCTAGGCGAAACCAAGGCGTATCGCACATGCGGCTGGGCTCCTCGGCCGCGCCGATGAGCGGCGAAAGGAAAAGCACGCCCGCTGCTGCGAGCCGCGGCCGAATGTCCTGCGCGATCTCCGCGCTTTCCGGGCCGATGATGGCGACCACGCCTTGGGCCGCCAGCTCCTCCGCGGCTTCTCGACCGCGCACCAAGTCCGAGTGCGTGTCGCGCGCGACGATGCGCACCTTCTGGCCGTCGATGCCGCCGCCCTTGTTGATGCGATCCGCCGCGTAGAGCGTCGCACGCTCCATGTTGCTGGCGGTGGCGGACGCGCTGCCCGTGAACGGCAGAAGCAGCCCGATCGTGATGCCGCCCTCCGGCGCGTCGTCCGAAGAGCAGCCGCTCAGCGCGAAGAGCAGCGACCCCAGCGCGAAGCTGCGTCGATTAATAGACATGCTCGACCTCGAGGAAGATTTGCGCAGGCTGAATGGGGTACTCGAAACCGGAGAAACCCGGATCGGGGCCGCGCGCCACGAGCAGGTTCTTGCCGCGCAGGGCGAAGCGCGTCTCGTGCCCGGGCACGAGGTAGAGCTCGCGGGTCGCCAGCGTGACATCCAGCTGGAAGTAGGCCGGCAAATCGAAGCTCGCCCCCCGCTCGACGATGCTCGTGTCCGAGGCGCGGCGCGGCCCTACCCAGATGCCCTCCGCTCCGAGCTCGAGCGGCACGTCCGGCACGGAGGGGACCGCGAACATCGCGCCCGCTCGCGCTATCCACGGCGGGTAAACGACGTTGTTTCTGCCGACGAGCTTGGCGGCGTAGCCCTCCTGCCCGAGGTCACGCCGGGAGCGCACGAGGTCGAACGACGCGTACAGGTCGTAACGGTAGTCACGCACGTCCGCGCGCGTCTCCCATGACAGGCTTTCCTGACTGGCGACGTTGCGCGCGGTTTGATTGATGCCTTGGGGGGTGAACTCCGCCTTGTCGTCCAACCAGCTGTACGACACACCGGACGTGACGCCAAAGGTGCGCGCCGGAGTCCACGACATCTGGTACTCGCCCGTTTTGATGAGCTGGGGATTCAAGAAGCGGTTGCCCACCACGTCGCCCGGGCGAAGCGGCGTCGCATAGAGCAGGTAGGGCGAAGGCGCCTTGAAGGCGCTGCCATAAAGGAGCTTCGCTACGACGGACTTGGAGAGCCGCGAAGTCACGCCCACGCGCCCCGTGACTTGGGAGCCGTACACGCTGTGCCGGTCGAAACGCAGGCCGCCGGTGAGCTTGAGGCCCGGGTCCAGCAGCTTGTAATTGACGCTGGCGTAGGAGCCGATGTTCACCAGCTCTTCCGTGCGGTTCACCCCGCCGGAGAGCACCGCTTGCCCATTCTCTCGGTTGATGCGGTCCGGCGCGCCGAGCGCTTCGCGATCGTAGAGGGCTTCCACCCCGGTGATCACGCTGAGCCGCGAGGACGGCGCGTAGCGCGCCTCCACCATGCTGTCCACGCCGCGGTACGCCTGGTGGCGCTCTACGTAGAACAGGTCGCTGCCGATTTCGACGCGGTCTTGCGGCAGAATCCCGCCCTGAAAGTACGTGCTTTGGACCGCGAAGCTCAGAGAGTGCGTCGCTTTGAGCAGCGCGTCCACGTTGAGCCGAAACTGGCCGAGCGCGACGCGAGTGCCGCGCGTGCCGTCTTTCGTGCTGGTGAGCTGGGCCCAGTGGGCCAGATCGCCGCCTCGCGTGAGCCCGGAGCCAGAGGCGCTGAAGCGTACGTGGCCTCGCTCCCCGGCGTAGCCGACGCGCCCGGAGAGGACGAGGGAGCGGCGCTTCAGATCCAACGTGGTACGCCGGTCACCCACACCGGCCGGGAGCGTCGGCGAAGGAGACTCGGCCGGGAGCGACAGGCCGGACCGGTCGTCGTATTCACCCGCCGCTCCCAGCAGAAGATCGAATTTTCCGAGCTGCGCGCCGGATGCGACGTCGAAGCGAGAAGAAGGGTTCGTCTCGGTAAGGCCAGCCGTGACTCGCGCTCGTACCGGTCGCGCTGCATCCGGGGGGGTGGTGATGATGTTGACGACGCCCAAGAAGGCGTCCGCACCGTAGAGCGCCGACGCAGGTCCGCGGATGATCTCGATCTGCTCCACCATCTGCAGCGGAACCAGCTCCACCCCGAGCCAGTTACCGGAGGTGCTGCGGTACGCGACGGACCGGCCATCGATCATGACCTTGATTCCGCTACTCTCCGCGCCCAAACCGCCGCTCACGCCGCGCACCGATGCATTCGGTAGGATGTCGTCGTCTACGAGATAGAAGCCGACCGTGTGCGACAACACCTCCGCTACGCTCTGGTAACCCCACCGGCGGATCTCGTCGCGCGTGACGACGGTGATCACGGCCGGGGCGTCCTCCACGCTTTCGCTCGTCTTGCTCGCGGTGGAGACCTCCACGTTCAGGAGCTTTACCAAGTCCAGATCACTGACCGCCTCGCCCTCGGCGGGGGCATTTTTCTCGGCTTGCGCGTCTTGCGAGGCTTCACTCGGTTGATCATCCGCAGCGCGAGCGACGACGGAGACGAGCGATGCCAGGCCAAACAGTGAGACGCAAACAGGCAGCTTGAGCTTCATTGGCAGGCAACGGGCGGCGACAACAGCGGGGAGCGCTGAACGATTGGCAGAAGAGGTTCGTGGCACCGTAGCTACAGTTCCGTCCTACGAGATAGCGGCCGATCTCGACCCAATCTTATGAGGGCAGCGCGATATTTGGTGGGAGCGAGTGCGACAGCTCGGGGCACGTCAGATTCACACGCTCCCGGTGCCTGCACTGCGGCTGCTCGAGCCGAATAGTTTATTGCTTAACATAAAAAGTTACGCGTCGTAAAACGTAGAGTCCACGCTTCCTTCGAGGGCCTCGCTGTCGTCGATGATACTCGTTCAACAACTCCTTCAGTCAAGGGACCCCGACGCCCTGCCCCTCTCCATGACTCGCGTCCTCGGTACCGAGAGGCGCGAGGGGCGCGGATTAGCCCATGGGTAAGCTGCTGGTCTACCTGCACGTCGCGGTGAAGCAGCGCGCTTTCCAAAGCTTGCTCGGCGCCGGTCTTCCCGGCATCACCACGACCGCCGTCGGCCGCGTCGCGGACTTCGAGCGCTCGCTTCAGGACGCACCCGACGCAGTTCTCACGCTGCCGGTAGTGCTCGCGGCGCAGGGTCTTACCGCTGTGCTGCACGGCATCGCCAAGGGATCCATGGAAGAGCGCTACGCGTTGGTCGGTGCAGGAACCACCCCGGAGCCGAGCAAGATCGCGTCGGTAGGCGCGCTGGATCTGCTCGGTCGCGACGGCACGAACCGCTTCGTGCGGCGCCTGGTCGGGCAGCAAGCGCGCGTCGAGCGCGTGACGAAGATCGAAGACTTGCTGCCACTCCTGCAGATGCAGCGAGTGGACGCCGTGCTCCTGCCCGCGCGGCTGGTCGCGGACTTGCGTGCGGCGAGCCGCCTGGCGCTCTCCGTGCGGGAGCTAGAGCTCATGGTCGGTCTGCCCGCCGTCGCGAATACCGGGCCGGCTGGCGGCGCCGTGCTCAGCGCCATCAGCAAGATGCCCAAGGACGTTTCGAAGTTGCTGGGAGTCGACGAATGGCACTGACGCGCAGACACTTCATGCTGGGCACGCCCGCCCTGGCCGGAGCCGCGTTCGGTTGCTCCGCTGGCACGGCAGAGCACGGCGCGGCCGGGAAAGACGCGGTCCTGTTCTCGACTCACGCGAGCAAGCCAGGCCAAAAATCGATCCTGGTCTGCATGCCCGAGACGCGGCAGACCAGTGAGGTGTGGCGGGGTCTCTCGGACGAGCTGTCTCGCGAGTTCGAGCTCGTGGCAGTGCGGGCGGAAGGCGAAGACGTAAGCGCGAGCATCAAGCGCGGCATCGAGCGCTATCGACCCGCCGGTCTGGTTTTGATGAACAACCCGACCGTCGAAGGCTACCGTCGCGTTCAGGCCGAGGCGGCGACCGCAGCCTTTCCCCCTTCCGTGATCGTGATGAGCTCGTTTTTGGAGGGCCGTCCAACGCACCTACGCGGAGCGGTGGGCATCAGCTACGAGGTGCCACTCATTACGGTGGTCACCAATCTGCGCAAGCTCATCGCGACGCCCATCGAGCGCATCGGCGTGGTGCACCGCCCTGCCCTCGCCGGCTTCGTGCGGCGCCAGGCGGCGCTGGCCCACCGCGAGCAAACGCGCGTGATACGCGAGGAGGTGAGCCAGACGCCCAACTCCTCGGAAATCAAGCGCGCGCTGCGCCGTCTGAAGCAGCGGGTGGATGCGATCTGGGTGTTGAACGACGACCGCCTACTCACCCCACGTCTGCTCGCGGACGGCTGGCTGGATGGGCTCAACGAGCCGCCGTGGGTACCGACCATCGTCGGCGCGGCGTCCCTCGTTTCCCCCAGCCAATCCTTCGGTACCTTCGCGGTCTTGCCGGACCACACCGCGCTCGGCACCCAAGCCGCGAACCTGCTCCTGGACATCGCCGACAACGACTGGGTGCTGCCGAGCGCCGGAGCCGCGCAGCTGCCCCTGTCTACGACCACGACCGTCGACCTGACTCAGGCCAAGGAGCGCTTCGCGCTGCGCCCCAGCGCGCTGGCTCAGGTGGACAAGGTGCTCGAGCGATGAGCCAGCTGGCACCCGCCCCTCGCCCGAGCAAGAGCCTGCGCGGCAAGTTCGTCCGCCTGCTGTTGATCGTCTCCAGCCTGATGGGGCTCGCCACCACCGCGATCGTCGTCTTGATGAGCGCTCAGGCGTCCTCGGACCACTTCGCCGCAGTGCAGGGCCACATCCAAGACGGCATCATCAGCAAAGGCCGCGTGCTGACGCAAAATCACGCCATCGCCCTGCGCAGCCTCGCGCTAGACAACGCGTTTTTAGACATGCAGCGCCTCGTGGAGCGCGCGGTCAAGGACGACCAAGATCTGGTCTACGGCGTGTTCGTCAACAGCGAGCGCGTCACTCTCGCCAAGAGCCGCCGCGGCGACCCGGTCGACAAACCGGAGCCGCCCGACAAAGAGGCCTGGAAAAACCTCGGTTTGAGCGAAGCCGAGCTGCTCGTCAAGGCGCCGACGGTGAAGCGCGTCACCCGCCTCGGGCAAGATTTGCTGGAGGTAGCGGTGCCGGTTGAGAGCGAGGAGCACGAAGCGCTCGGCACGGTCCGCTATGGCTTGTCGACCGCGCGGATGCATCAAGCTCTCGCCCGCGCCAAGCAGGACTCGGACTCGCGTCTCTTGCGTAGCGTCTTGCTCGTCATCGGGCTCGTGGGGGGCGTGACCGCGCTTGGCTTGGTGCTGAGCCGAGCTCAAGCCGTCCACATCACGGAGCCGGTGGGAGCGCTGACCAAGGCTGCAGAGTCGCTGGCGGGCGGGGACCGCTCAGTGCGAGTGGACATCAACTCGGGGGACGAGCTCTCGGTGCTCGGCGGCTCCTTCAACCGCATGGTGGACGAGCTGAACGGCTCGTATCACGCGCTCGAGCAAATGAACCGGACCTTGGAGCACAAGGTGGAAGAGCGCACCGCAGAGCTCGCGCTCAAGAACCGCGACATGCGTCTGGTGCTGGACAACGTGGACCAGGGGTTCATCAACCTTTCGCCCAAGGGCGTGATGGCGACCGAGCGCTCGGCCATCGTGAGCGAGTGGTTCGGTCCGACCGACAAACCGCAGCCGTTTTGGGAGTACATCACGAGCTTCTCCCGCTCGTTCGCGGTGGCGTTTCGCCTTGCGTGGTCGCAAATCGACGACGGCTTCATGCCCCTGGAGGTGTGCTTGAGCCAGATGCCGGAGCAGCTGACCCAGGGCTCGCGCACCTGGAGCTTCCGCTACTTGCCGTTTTACCGTGAAGGCGAGCTCGAGGGCGTGCTCATGGTCGTGGCGGACGTGACCGACCGCTTGGCGCGTGAACGCGAAGAAGCCGAGCACGGCGAGCTCATGCAAGGCTTCAAGAAGCTCATGCTGGACCGCAGCGGGTTCACGAGCTTCCTGCAGGAGGCGACTTCGATGGTGAACCAGATCACCTCGCCGACCGCCACCGAGGACATGGCGGCGCTGAAGCGCACCCTCCACACGCTCAAGGGCAACGCGGGCGTGATGGGCCTGACCGTCGTCGCTCAGCTCTGCCACGCGCTCGAGACGCAGCTCGCGGAGGAAGCGACGATGACCCAGCGCTCGCTGTCGGAGCTGCGCTCGCGCTGGACGGCGATCTCCATGCACGTGGCCACGTTCGTAGGTCCGTCCGGGCAGCGCATGATCGAGGTGCCCGAGTCGGAGTACGCCGCGCTCGTTTCGCGACTTTCTACGACCGATCGCCAATCCGAGGTGCTGCGGCAGCTGCTCAGCTGGCAGCTCGAGCCCGCGCAAAAGGCGCTGTTGCGCCTCGCCGAGCAGGGCAAGTCCCTCGCGCGCCGCTTGGGCAAAGGCGACATCGAGCTGGACGTCGGCGGCCAAGACGTGCGGCTCGATCCCCAGCACTGGTCTCCGTTTTTCGCGGAGCTCGTGCACGTCGTGCGGAACGCGGTCGACCACGGCCTGGAGTCGAGCAGCGAACGACTAGCGCTCGGCAAGCCCGGGCAGGGCAGCTTGACTCTCAAGGCGCGCGTGGAGGGCGAGACGCTCAGCTTCGAGATCACGGACGACGGCCGCGGCATCGACTGGAGCAGCATCGCGGAGAAGGCCAAGGCCCTGGGTTTGCCGCACGCCACTCAGGCAGATTTGCTCGATGCTCTGTGCGCGGACGGCCTTACCACTCGCGGCGCCGCTAGCGACGTTTCGGGCCGCGGGGTGGGCATGGCGAGCTTCCGAGAGCGCGTGAACGCCCTCCACGGCCGGCTCGAGGTGCGCTCTGCTAGGGGCGTTGGAACGAGCTGGTTCGTGCGTTTTCGGTGGCCGGTAAAGCCGGCGCCGGCTGCTCCCGCGCGGGCCGCTGCGAGCTGAATCCTGCTCGGCCTCGCCGCCGCGAAGGGCGCAGCCTGAGCGGCGCTAGTAACGGTGGCCGCCGGCGGGCCCGCCACCTTGGCGACCGACGGCGGGATTGACCGCGTCCCAGCTCACACGGAACTGGGCGGGGGCGCCGAACCCTGCGGGCAAGCGCCCGAAGCTCGGCACCGCGCGCACCGCGCGCAGCACGTTGTCGTCGTACTCGCCCACGCCGCTGGGCCTCACGATGCGCACGGTCGTGGGCCGGCCGTCGGCGCCCAAGGTCATCTCGAAGATCACGTGACCGCCGCGGCCCCGTTCGATGGCCCAATCCGGGAAGCTCTTGGCCAGGACCTTCGCGAGCTGGCTACGGAGCGCTCGCGAGTAACCCGAAAATCCAGGATCGTCCGCGAAGTCTTGGCCGAAGCCGGAGCCGCTCGGCGAAGAGCGCGAGCCGAGCCCGCTAGTGCCGAAGGCGCCCGGCACGCTGCCGCCTCGGTCACCGCCGACGCCAGGCCCCACTTCGCCGCCCGCGCTGGAGGCCTGCAAGAGCGAGCTCACCTTGGCCGCGACCTCTTGGCTCGAGTCCAGGGTGTCGTTCGGGCGGCCGCGGGTCTCCGTGGGCACCGCGGCGCGGCCAGCAGTAACGAGGGGGCGCGCGAAGAGCACCCGCGCCGAGGCGTGAAACTCCTGCTCTTCGCGGCCGTCGCGTGCGCCCTGGCCGAGCGAGGCCGTCGCCGAGCCAGCCACCGAGGCCCCGCTCGCCTCGTCCGGGATCGTCCCAGTTGCGGCTGCGCCTTGACCGCCAGCCTTGCTACCGATGACGGACGCCACGCCGCCGCTCACCACCCCGCGCGCAGGATCGCTCGGAGCGTCCTCGCGGCGAGCCCGAACGTGACCTGATCCGGTCGCGAGGAAGGTGAGCTCCATGGGCGTAGGGGTGGCCCGGCGGTCGTCCCGGCTCTCGCGCTTCCACGCCGTGCGCAGCCGCGGGACCTGGCTGCGATCGCGCTGCGTCTCCGGATCGCGCTCCAGCGCGATCGGATCGATGGAGCTGGCGAGGTTGGTCGCCTCCTCGCTGCTGCGTCGTTCCCCCCCAAGGCCTGCTCGCTCCAGATCCGGCCTGGGAGCATGACGCCCCCCGCGAGGAGCCTCGAGCGGTGGGGGCAGCTGTGAGGTTTCCGAAGACTCTGGGCCGGCCGCCGCCACCTCCGGCAGCGCCACCTCCGCCTCGAGCTCCACCGCCATCAGCGCGGGTTTTGGTGCGGGCGACGCGGGCGTGCTCTGGAGGCTCTTGGCCAGCAGCCAGGCTCCGGTGGAGAGCAAGGAGGCGTGGAGCAGCACCGAGCCCGCAAAAGCCAACCCTGAGCCTCCCAGAGGCCAGGTCACGCGCTGATTACCTGAAGGTCCCTTCACGTTGAGGCGAGCCGCGAGCCCATCTGCGGAGCTCAACGGCGTAGCTGGCGCTCAGTTTAGCACTGCTGAAACGCCGAGCAGCCGCCCTGCATTTTCGCTGGTTTGGCCAGCCAGGTCCTCCAGCGACAGCCCCCTGAGCCCGGCCACGAAGCGCGCCGTGTGGACGACGTGGGCCGGCTCGCAGCGTTTGCCGCGCAGCGGCACCGGCGCGAGGTACGGGCTGTCCGTCTCGACCAGAATGCGGTCTGCAGGCGCCCACGCCGCGACCTCCTGGATGGCGAGCGACTTCTTGAAGGTCACGATCCCGGAGAACGACAAGTAAAAGCCCAGGGCGAGCGCGCGCTCGGCGAACGGCTTGTCCTCACTGAAGCAATGAATCAGCCCGCCCACGTCGCGCGCGCCTTCTTCCTCGAGGATGGCGAGCGTCTCCTCTGGCGCACTGCGCGTGTGCACCACGATCGGCTTTTTGAGGACGCGCGCCGCCGCGATGAAACGCCGGAAGATGTCGCCCTGCAGCTCGCGCGGCGAGTGGTCGTAGTGGTAATCAAGCCCGATTTCGCCGACCGCGACCACGCGCGGCGACTCCGCCTCACGCAAGAGCGCTGCTTCCAGCTCGGCGTCGCACGCCTTGGCGTCGTGCGGGTGCACCCCGACGGTGGCCCACACGTCCGGGCGCTGCGCGGCGATCGCCACCGCCGAGCGAGCCTGCTCGAGCGAGCCGACCCCCACGCACACGAAGCCGGTTACCCCTGCCTCTCGCGCGCGAGAGAGCGTCTCCTCCGGACCTTCCGGGAAGTACTCGGCGTCCAGGTGGCAGTGCGTGTCGATGAGCATGCAGCAGGCGTGACTAGCGCGAGCGAGCGCGGAACGCCAGGTAGCGCCGAGCCGCCAGCACCAGCCAACCAACGCCGAGAATGCCGAAAAATACCGCGACCTCGGGCAGCTTGGCGGAGCGCGCCAGGACGCCGAGCGAAACCAAGGTGAGCGGCGCCAGGAGGCGATCCACCCGCCCGAGGCCGCGCTCCCCTCGCCCCGCCAAGCGGAACAGCGACAGCGCGCTGACCGCGTACTGTAGCAGCACCGCGAGGCTGGACAGCACGAACAAGCCCTCGAGCGTGGCGCCCGAGACGAACACGAGCACGAGCGCCGTCGTGACGAGCAGCGCCGTCACCGGTACGCCGCGCTGCTCACGGCCGAGGGCGGAGCCGAGTAGCTCTTCCGTGCCCAGCGCGGACAGGTACCGAGGAGTCATCGCGAACATGCCGAACGCGATTCCGATCGCGGACACGTTGGCGCCGGTCGCAAACAACGAACGCCCCGCGCCGTGCGTCAGGGTGGCGCCCGCCTCCACGATCGGCGCGGAGACCGTGGGTAACGATGGCAGCGCGACGACGCAGGCCAGCTGGAGCAGGACGTAGAGAGCCGCCGCGAGGCCCAGTGAAGCCAGCGTCGCGACCAGCACCGTGCGCCGGCCGCCGCGCACCTCTCCGCCCGGGACCGCGACGATTTCGAAGCCTTGCATCGGGAACACTGCGACCAACGCGGCGCGGGCCAAGCCTTCACCGCTCGGCATCGCGGAGGAGCCCAGCGCGGCGCCGTGAGCCACGCCGCTCGCAGCGAGGACCAGCAGCGGCAGCAGCTTCAGCGCGGTCAGCAGCGACCACACCCACGCGCTGAAGCGCAGGCCCAGCAGCGCGACCGCCGAGAAGACCAGCGCCGTGAGCACCCGAAACCACAGCCGCTGGGGAGAGCTCGCGAAGCCTAGCTCGGGAGCGAGGTATTGCCCCAGACCGCTGACCACCGCCGCAGTGCTGAGCACGGCCGAGGCGTAGCTGACGAATCCTACCGCGAAGGCAAACCGCGTCCCGAACGCCTCGCGCGCCCAGACGAAGGGGCCGCCGTCCTCCGGGTAGGCGCTGCCGAGCCGCCCGTAGGCCCACGCCACCGGCGCGAGGAGCAGCGCGGTGAGCGCGAAGGCGAGGGCCGAAGCCGGGCCAGGCACCAGCCGCGCCAGCTCGCTTGGGGCGAAGAAGATGCCGACCCCGACGATGCCATTGAGCCCGAGCGTGAGCAGCGCCCAGAAGCCGAGCACGCGGCGCGGCGGCACGCTCACGCCGCGCTCACGAAAGCAGCGACGCGAGGCGCTCTCGTACGAGCGCGACCGCGGCGTCCGAGGCCGAGCTGTCTTCGTAACCGAAGCGAGTCTTGAGCTGCCGAACCGTGTTCTCCGCGGCGGCGCGGCGGGCCGCGTCGAGCCCGCTCCCTTGCTCTTTGAGCAGAAGGATGACGTCCCGGCACAGCTTGGCGACCGCCGAGCGGCGTTCGGCAAACACCGCCTCGCGTAGCCGACGCAGCTGCGGCCCGAACACCTTCGTGTGATCCACGGATTGGTCCGGGTGATCGATGGCCCAGGCCGCGATGGTGTTGATGAGCCCGTGGCGCAAGTCCTCCGCCTTGTCACGTGAGCCGAGCAGGGCTTCGACCTCGCTCATCAGCCGTTCGTCGGGGTCTTCGTACTGGCCGGTCATGGGGTTGCGGCGCTTCTCCTTCTTGACCCAAAAGCTGACGTTCGTGACGTAGCGGTCGAAGAGCTCTTTGTAGCGCGTCTCGTCGACCAAGCCGCTCGCTTGCCGGAACTCGTCCTCCAGCGCGTCCAAGAGGCGCACGCGCAAGACCTTTCGGAACGCGACGTGGTCGTGGTAGCCGCCCGGCAGCTTCTCCTCCTGGAGGAATGCATACTCGCTCGTGAGCTCGCACAGCGCGTCCAGCTCGGACAGCACCGCGAAGGGCGAGAGGCAGTCATAGTGAGGCGTCTGGGCGGCGTCGAGCAGCACGGTGCGCATCTCCCGGGGGCTCGCGCCGACGCTCCCCTCGTAGATCGGGTACGCGTCTGCCTCCCGGTAAAGGTGCGGGATGATGGAGCGCAGCAGCTTCTGCGACTCGTCGTCCAGCCGGAGCGGCGGCATGCCGTGCGCGTACAGGTCCAGCTTTTCTTCTGCCGTGAGCTCGGAGACGAGCGTCTTGGCCGTACCCTCGTAGCGCTCGACGTTCGGCTTGCGCATGCGCGTCAGCGCCGCGAACATGGCTGCCATCCTCGTCGCATGCGGGGCGACGTGGCGACGAACCTGAGGCGCGATCTGAGAATCGTAGATCTTTTGCTCGTCGACCCAGCTCAGCAGGTAGGGCGCGCGAATCAGCTCGAACCGGCCGCGGAAGCTCTCGAACTCCGGATGCTCGCGGAACGCGTTGAGGTGCAGCTCGTTGCCGCTCGCGACCATGACGCAGTTGACCTGCACGTTCTGCGAACGGAGCGGCACCTCGCCCGTCTCCGCGGTGATTTGCAGGTACTTGAAGGCGTCCAGCGGGCGCTTCAGCAAGTCCGAAAACTCGAGGACGCCGCCCGCAGCGTCGATCAGCTCGCCGAAGGCTTCGAACAAAGCGACGGAGGAGAGCGAAGACGGTAGCGTGCCGAGGTTGCGATCCGCGGTGACTTGACGCTCACCTGCATCCACCGAGAGCTGGGGACCGAGCGTGACCGCGCCGACCCGGTAGCGCCGAGAGATGAAGTAGCGCTCGACTTGGACGTGTCGCAAGACCTCCGTCAGTGAGCCTTCGTAGCTAGTCAGCAAGGCCTCGTAGACGAGCTGACTCTTGTGGGAGAGGCTGCCGCGGAGGATCCAAGCCGGCGGCGGCTCCTGCGCGCCAGCCTCGGCGTAGAGACGCGCGATCAGGTCTTGTCGCTGCTCGGCGGGGAGCAGAAAGAGCGGATGGTCGCGCACTTCCATGAACAGGCGCGAGTCGATCTGCTCGTCCGTGAGGTGGGCGTAGCTCTCCGTGTCCCGCTGCGCAGTGCTCTTGCCGCCGAAGCCGATGGCGCCGCGGAGCGTGCGCTCACTCGGGAACACCCAATGGAAGCGGTAAAGGGCGCCTTGAGGCTCGGACGAATAATGCTCGAGCGCGCGCATCAAGCAGGCGGCCACCGTGCTCTTGGCCGAGCCGTTCGGTCCGTGAAGCAGCAGCACGCGGTTGGGGCGCCCCTCGCGAACGAAGTTGTTCAGCGCTCGGTAGAGCTCGAGCTGCACCGCCTCTTGCCCGACGAGCGCTTCCCGCTGGCGATCCGCTTCGTCCAGGAATGGTAGGTCGAACAAGCTGAAGCGCGTGAGTGCGCCCCACGGCCGCTCCGTCGCGGTTCGCCCGAAGAAATCGAACATGTCCCGCACGTAGCGCGCGGCGTCCCGCGAGTGGCGAACCGGCTCCGTCGCGAACAGAGCCAGGTACTCGCGAAACGACAGCAGACGCCGCTCTTCCTTGAAAGACCGCTCCACCTGCTCGGCGATCCGAGCCAAGTCCTCAAGAATTCGATCGGAAGCCATCGCTCGTAAGCGTAGTAGGCCGCCGGGCAATTAACAATCCGCGCAAAAGCGCGGCCAATTACTCCACGTTCACGTCGAGCAGCAAGTCCCGCTTTTCCATGAGGCACTTGTCGTCCGTGCACACGGAGAACGCGAATTGCCCCGCGACGGTGCGCTTGCCCGCGCCGTCCGGCGTGAAGCTCACGGGCATGACCGCCTTCGTGGCTTCGACCTTCGCGGAGTCCTTCGTCACGACCAAGTTGTCGAACTTGACGCCCGGCGTCTCCTTCAGCTTGAGCTTGATCGGGTACTTGTCATTGACGTGGTAAGGCGCTTTTGCCACGAGCGTGACCTCGAGCGCGCTCGCCTGCCCCGCCTTCGCGGCGCCCTTCGGGTCCAGGCTGACCTCGAAGGCGGCGTCCGAGAACTTGGCTGCGCCGGTGGCGGGAGCATCCGCCGCGACCGGGGCCGCCGCCGCGGCGGCAGGGTCTCCCGCCGGAGGCGCCGCTTGCGGAGCGGCGGCGTTGGAGGCGGAGCGCGGCTCCTCTGCGGCGGGCGGTGTTTCCTTGTTGCACGCCACGATTAGCAGCGAACCCGCGACGACCACGCTGAGGCAACGGAGAGCCATGGTGCTAGTTACCACAGCCCGCCAAGGCTGGCACGCGCGAGGCGCCGCGCGCCGCTCGGCCCTATTTGAGCAAAACGAGCACGACCGCGATCAGCACACCGAGCACCAGCGCTGCGGCGCCAACCGCGACGAAGAGCATCGTATTCCCGCCGCGCTTCGGCACGCCCATCGGCACGTCTTGATAGGAAGGCGGCGGCGCTTCTGGCGGCGCGGCCGCCCATGCCGGACGCATGCTGGGGCCGGTTGCGGCCGGAGCTTCGAACGTGTCCAGCGCGTCGGCCTCGCCGAAGAACGAGTCGGCCACGCTGGCGGCCTGGGGCGCGACCGCGACCATGAGCTCCGGCAGCTTGGCATTGATGCGCGTCGTTAGGTCCGCTTCGCTCACCTTTGCCCACTCCTGGTGGGTGCCGGTGAGCCCGTACGCTTGGCCCACTGCGTCCGCGAGCGCGCCGACCGAGCCGATGCGCTGCGCTGCCTGTTTCTTGAACGCGTGCGTCATGACGCGGTCGAGCGTCGGAGGCACGGGGTGCTTGGCGGTCGAGGCGGCGACGCTCGGCGGCTTCGGCTCCTTCGTCAAAATCTCGAGGAGGATGCTCGGACCGTTGACGCCCATGAACGGCACGGAGCCGACCACGCATTCGTAGATGATGGCGGCGAGCGCCCAGACGTCCGCCCGGTGGTCCAGCGTCTCCAGGCCCTGCGCCTGCTCGGGCGCCATGTAGAAGGGCGAACCGATGGTGGTGCCCATCACGGTGAGCTTCTTGGCGGTCTCGCCCTTGTCCTTGACCGAGCCGAAGTCCAGGAGCTTGACCGTGTCGCCTTCGCTCGTCTGGCACAAGAACAGGTTGTCGGGCTTCAGGTCGCGGTGAACGAGCTTGCGCGCGTGCGCGCCGTCCAGCCCGATCGCGACTTGGCTCAACATCCGCACCATGCGCGCCGGGGAGATGGTGCCCTCGCGCTTGATCGTCGCTCGGAGCTCCTCGCCGTAGAGGTACTCCATGACCAGCGCGAACGAGCCGTCGTTGGTCGGCTGGAAATCGAGCACCTCCACGATGTGCTCGTGAGGCAGCTGCTTGCTCACCTCGAACTCGCGCTTGAAGCGCTCGACCGCGACCTGGTCACCCGCTACGTCCGGGTGCAGGACCTTGAGGGCCACGTTGCGGCGCATCTGCATGTCCAGCGCCTCGTAGACGCGGCCCATGCCGCCGTCCGCCACGACCCGCCGCACCTGGTAGCGGCCGCACGCCAGCTGCCCGATGCGCGGATCCTGGTTGTCCGCCAAGACCGGAACCTGAGTCGCGCTGCTGAGCTGGGCGCCATCTACCGGACAGAAGCCGGCGTCATCGGGGTAGAGCCTGCCGCAAAGCGGACACGCTTTCACGCGCCGCTCGACTCGCTGTTGCCCGCTGGCATGACGACCCGGTAGTAGATGATGCGGTTACAGCTCGGGCACTGGCCTATCTCTTCGCCGCGCTTCAGCTGCTGGAAGAGCATGGGCTGGAGCTGAATGTTGCAGGCGCTGCAGATACCGGTGTGGGTGTACGCGAGCGCGGTGCCGCGCCGACTACGCACGAGCTCGTAGCGCCGGTACAGCTGCGGGGGCACGGCCTTGACCAGGTCCTCCCTCAGCTTGGAGCGCTCGTCCATTCGCGCTTGAGCCTCCGCGATGCGCCCTGTCGCTTCGTCCTCGATGGCCTCGAGCTCGGCTTCGATCTTGTCGTGCTCCCCGAGCACGCCCGTCACGTCCGCGCGACCTTGCTCGATCAAGACGTCGAGCTTCTCCACCTCCACCTCGCGATCGCGGTGGAGCTTGCGCAGCTCTTCCAGCTCGCGCTGCACGGCGTTGGCCTCACGCTCCGTTCGGCAGCGTGAGAGCTTCTCCCGCGAGCGCTCGATCTGGATCAGCATCTGACGGGCTTCGCCCATCACGTCGCCGCGCGCCTTCTCCATTTCCTCTATGCTCGTCTTGCCGCGGCTGAGGCGTTCTACGAGGTCCGCCAGCCGGGTCCTCTTCGTATCGAGCTCCCCCCGCTCTTTACGTAGAACGTCGCCGACCTCTTTCAACTCGGCGTCGAGCTCGGACAGTTTCTCAAGTGCGTCGATCTGGGACTGTATGCTCACGTTACGTGTCGGCTCCTCGAGTAGCTGTAGCTCTACCTGCTGCGCGCCGCGACGGCCAGTGGGCCCACCTGGGTTCGAACCAGGAACAACCCGGTTATGAGCCGGGGGCTCTGACCGATTGAGCTATGGGCCCTTTGCCTCACGGCGGCGGGACGCTACTCGAAGCCCTCGGGGGTAGCAACACACCCCCGCTTTCTTCCCACTCTTGGTGCGCCCCGCCCCCAGGAGGCGCCCGCATCCGGGCCCTCGTCCGCGCCCTCATCCGCCCGCAATTCCGTACCGGACCCGGCCCTCGGGCGTGTGTTACATCTAGCCGTTCTGACCATGGAACGTCTGGTCGTCCGAGGTGCCACCCAGCACAACCTGAAGAGCGTGAGCTGCGACCTGCCCCGCAATCAGCTGGTCGTCATCACCGGCCCCAGCGGGTCGGGCAAGTCTTCGCTGGCGTTCGATACCATCTACGCCGAGGGCCAGCGCCGCTACGTGGAGTCGCTGTCGGCCTACGCCAGGCAGTTCCTGGACCAGCTGCCCAAGCCCCGGGTGGAGAGCATCGAGGGGCTTAGCCCGGCCATCGCCATCGAGCAGAAGGGCCTCGGCAAGAGCCCGCGGTCGACGGTCGGGACCGTGACGGAAATCGCGGACTACCTGCGCCTGCTCTACGCGCGCATCGGGGTGCCGCATTGCCCCAAGTCCGGCAAGGTACTCCGCGCTTACACCGTCCAGGAGATCGTGGACGAGATCTTGGGGCGCGGCGAAGGGTCACGCCTATCGCTGCTTTCCCCAATCGCACGGGGTCGTAAAAGCGATTTGGCCGCGGAGCTCGAGCGGCTCCGTCGCGATGGCTTCGTGCGCGCGCGGCTCAACGGGCAGAGCATGGACCTCGCCGACGAGGTCGCTCTCGATCCAGAGATCCCCCACGATCTCGACGTCGTCGTCGATCGCATCGTCGTGAAGGAAAGCGCCAAAGGCCGCATCACGGACTCGGTGGAGCTGGCCCTCAAGCTGGGGGACGGCACGCTGCTCATCGACGGCGGCGACGGGACCGAGCCGCTCGTGCGCAGCGAGCGTCTCGTGAGCTGGGAGTTCGGCATCACCCTGCCCCCCCTCGAGCCGCGGCTCTTTTCGTTCAATAGCCCGCACGGCGCCTGCCCCACATGCGACGGCTTGGGCGTGCGGTCGGCGATCGACGAAAGCCGCGTCGTTCCGGACCATTCGCGTTCGCTCCGCGAAGGCGCGGTGGCGGCGTTCGGGCGGCGCGGCTCGGTCGCGACCGCAGCGGAGGTCGCGCGCGTCGTGGACACGCTCGGCGTGGATCCGGACGTCGCGTGGGAGGCTCTCCCCGAGGCCGCCCGCGACGCCATCCTTCACGGCGGCTCGCTCAAGCCGAAGCGCGGCCGCGGCCAGCCCACCACCTACGAGGGCATCGTGCCGCGGCTGTCGCGGTTGCTCGAGTCGGACGCCTTGGTGGAAGGCGAAGACCAGGAGCAAGACGCAGAAGAAGGCGCCATCCGACACGAAGACATCGGGCGCTTCATCGTGACGCAGGTTTGCGAGGCGTGCGGCGGCGTGCGGCTACGGCCGGAGGCCCTCGCGGTACGGCTCGGCAGCCAGACCATCGCTCAGCTGTGCCAGATGCCGCTGCGCGGCTTGCGCGAGTTCCTGCTCGCCTTCTCCAAAAACAGCAGCCTGACCCAGCGCGACGCCGCGATTGCGCTGCCGCTCACGCGCGCGGTCACGGAGCGCCTCGGCTTCTTGATCGACGTCGGTTTGGACTACCTGGCGCTGGATCGCGCGACTCACACCCTCTCCGGCGGTGAGGGACAGCGCATCCGCCTCGCCACCCAGATCGGCGCATCGCTCGTGGGTGTTCTTTACGTGCTGGACGAGCCCAGCATCGGCCTGCATGCCCGCGACAACGAGCGCCTCCTGGAAGCGCTACGACGCTTGGTGGACAAGGGCAACAGCGTGATCGTCGTGGAGCACGACCGCGAGGCGATCTTGGCCGCCGACCACGTGCTGGACATGGGTCCGGGCGCGGGAGCCCTCGGAGGCCGAATCGTCGCGCAGGGCACTCCGCAAGACTTGATGAGCGACCCGGCCTCGGTCACCGGGCCCTACCTTTCGGGGCAAAAGCGCTTGCCGATTCCGAGCACCCGCAAGCAGCCGAACGGCTCGCTCTTGCGCGTCGTGGGCGCCAAAGCGCACAACCTCAAAGACGTCACCCTGTCCGTGCCGCTCGGGGTCATCGTGGCGGTGACGGGCGTGTCCGGCTCGGGGAAGAGCAGCCTCGTCGTCGATACGCTCCTCAGCGCGGTGAGAGCGCAGCTCTACGGAGCCACCGGGCTCGTCGGCAGCTGCGATCGCATCGAGGGGCTCGAGCACATCGACAAGGTGATCAGCATCGACCAGGCGCCGATCGGCCGCACCCCACGCTCGAACCCCGCGACCTACACCGGCATCTTCACGTACCTGCGCGAGCTCTACGCCGGCCTGCCCGACGCGCGAGCGCGAGGCTACAAGCCCGGCCGTTTTTCTTTCAACGTGAAGGGCGGCCGCTGCGAGGCTTGTCAGGGCGACGGCGTGCTGCGGGTGGAGATGCACTTCTTGCCGGACGTGTACGTCACGTGCGACGCGTGCGGAGGTAAGCGCTACAACCGCGAGACGCTCGAGGTGCGCTTCCGAGGCCTCAGCATCGCGGACGCGCTCGATCTCACGGTGGACCAGGCGTCGGACCTGCTCGAGTCGATCCCGCGCATCGCGCAAAAGCTGGCGGCGCTGCGCCAGGTCGGCCTCGGCTACATTCAGCTCGGCCAACCCGCGACGACGCTCTCCGGCGGCGAAGCCCAGCGCGTGAAGCTCGCCACCGAGCTCAGCCGCAAGGCGACCGGTCGGACCCTGTACGTGCTGGACGAGCCGACCACCGGCCTCCATTTTTCGGACATCGAGCTGCTCACGCACGCGCTGCTGGGCCTGCGTGACGCGGGCAACACCGTGCTCCTCATCGAGCACAACACGGATCTCATCGCCTGCTCGGATTGGGTCATCGACATGGGGCCCGAGGGCGGCGAGCAAGGCGGCTACATCGTCGCCGAGGGCACCCCGGAGGCAGTGGCGGAGCGCGCGGAGAGCCATACCGGCCGCTTCCTCAAGGCGACCCTGGAGCAGCACGCCGGCATTTCGAAGCCGCGCGCGAAGCCCGCCGCCGCCAGCACGGACAAGCGCTCCGTTCCCCCCAAGGCGAAAGCCGCCGCTCGCCGCCGCTAGAAACGGAGCGAGGCGCCCATGCTCACGGCACGGACGCCTCGAAAGAGTGCGCTGGCAGCGGCGCGGACTAGGTGAAGTCCTTCTCCACGCGCTCCTGGTCTTCCTTGCAACGGATGCACAGCGAGGTCTCCGGTCGCGCCTCCAGGCGCTTGATCGAGATCTTCTCGCCGCAGTCGTCACAGGTGCCGAAGCTGCCGTTGTCGATTTTTTCGATCGCCTTCTGGATCTTGTCCAAAAAGACCTTTTCGCGACCGCGTAGCCGGAACGTGAAGGATTGCAGGTACTCGCTCGACGCCAGATCCATTTCGTCGGGCAGGTCGTTCGCGTCGAGAGTCATGTCCTCGTCCAGGGTTTGCTGGGCGCGTTTGATGATCTCCTGCCGCTTGGCCTCCAGCATGTCCTTGAATTTCTTCAGCTGGGCCTTGCTCATCTGCTGTTCTTTGTCCTTCATGGACCTCACTGCCTTTCAGACGCCACCGAAATGGCCCAGCACTGTAAGGACGACCCAGTGCCCCGTCAACCGCTTCCGCTATTTTCGGCCGTCCTTGTAGGCGCGGACGGCGTTCACGATGGCGTCGGCCAGCTTTTGGCGGAAGTCACCGGTGCTGAAGCGGGTTTCGTCTCGAACGCTGGAGATGAAAGAAGTTTCGAACAGCACCGCGGGCATGCGCGCGCCGGCCAGGACGTAGAAGCCTGCCCGCTTCACGCCGCCGTCCGGCACGTCCGGGTAGCTGGGGCCGAGGGAGGCCATGGCCGCGCGCTGAAGCAGCGACGCGAATTCGGCCGAGCGCGCGTCACTCGACCGGTCACCGACGCGGCTCATGACGCGCGCGAGCTCACTCGTTGCCTCTGCCGAGGCGGAGTTCTCCAGCGCGGCGATACGGGACGCCAGTTGATCCCTGGAGTCATCCAGCACGAAGGTCATCACTCCGCTGCCGCCGCTCCGCTCCGCCGCGTTGCAATGAATGGAGACGAACAGGTCGGCGCCGAAGGCGTTGGCGCGCGCGGTTCGCTCCTCCAGCGGAACGAAGACGTCCGCATCGCGCGTCAGGAGGGTGGAGATGCCGAGCTCCCGCGCGATGAGGGGCGCGGCGCGGTGCGCGATGTCGAGCGCGACGTCTTTTTCACGGAGGCCGCTCGGCCCGATCGCGCCAGGGTCGTAGCCGCCATGGCCCGGGTCCAGCACCACCCGCCGCACCTCGCGCGTGGCCGCCCGGCCCCCAGGGCTCGGCTTCGCTACGTCGATGATCAGCCGGAAGGGCTCGGGGACGTAGAACACGCGGTGCTCCGCGGACTCCGCGAGATCCAGGACCACGCGCGTGCCATCCGCACTTTCGGCGGCTCGGACCCGCTCCAGCAAGCCCTCGGCGCCCAGCGCAGATTTGCCGGAATAGTGCGCGCCGCGCAGGTCCACGAACAGCCGCGGACCGGCGCCGGCTGCTCCCCCCAGCGAGCCCACCTCGAAGCGCACCGGCTTGGAAACGAACACGACGACTCGCGCCGCGTCCTTACCCGAGTAGCGCTCGATGCGAGTGAGAGTCGCGCTCTCGGCCGCTCCGCTCGGTGCCTGCACGCTCGGGGTCGCGCTCACGGCCGGGACTGCGCTCGTCGCGGCGCGGCTACGCGGCTCGAGCCCGGCTACTAGTACCGCCTCCGGCGGCCGGAACGCATCGAGGACGTCGAGCGCTGCGCTCACGCGCGCGCCGCAGGCCGCGTCGGCGCTCCGTGACAGCGTGTAGAGCGCGCGGTAGGTCGCGTCGGCGTCGGCGTTGAGCTCCCCCTCGAGGAGCAAGCGGTCGAGCTCGGCGCGGCAGCGCGCCGACGCCTCCTTGCGGCCGAGTTGCCGTAGCAGCTCGCTCGCCTCGAGCGCGTCTGCCTCGCGGCGCTCGCGACGGAACAACCGCAGCCGCAGCTCCGCCGCCCGCTCGAGCGCACGGGTCGCGGCATCTCCGGTGGAGTGGCTGGCTTCCACCGCGAGCGCGTCGGCACTCGCCACCGCGATGGCCCTCACCGGCAGCGGCGCCGCAGCCGCGCCGGCAGGAGCGGCGACGCTTCCAGCCGGTGCCGGATCTCCGCCTGGCGCCGCCCGCCTACAGCCGCCCCCTCCCAGCAGCGCGAGCCCAGTGCAAAGCATCAATCTTTTCAGCTGGCTGCGTTGCCGAGGCACGAGCGCCGATGCTAGCCTGACTGGAACCCGACTGCTCCTATGCCGGACCCGCAACGCCCTTCCAGCCCGCCGCTGAGCGAAAGTGAGGCCGATCGCCTCTCCGAACGCTTCACCGCGTCCTGGGACGACCCCCAGCTGGGCGCCGAGCCGGCGAACACGAGCGGCTCCGCACCGGCCCCGAGCGCGACGCCCGCAGCCGATGGCAGCACCACGGCGCCGCTCCCGGTTGCAGCCCCTGCCGCCAAGCCGAAGCCGACCCTGCTCGGTATCGCTCCCGTCATCGTGGGGCCGGCTCCGCCCCCACCCGCTCCTCCTGCGCCGCTCCCCGCGCCCGTGAAGGCCTCTGCCTCGTCGGCGACCCCACCCGCTGCAGCGGCTACTGCACCGCCGCCGGCAGCGACTGCACCGCCGGTCGCCGCCGCGCCTGCGCCTCCACCGGCGCCGGCGCCTCCACCTCCGTCGCCGAGCTCGCCGGAGTCTTCCGTGGCGCGCGGCCTCACGACTCCCTCCAAGCCGTACATCCCCAAGGATGATCCGTCGACGCCAGCCGTAGTCATCAGTGAGGCCGCCCTTCAGCCGCCGCCTCAACCATCTCCTGACCGCGCCCGCATCGCGCAAACGATACCGGGTCAAACGCGCAGCAACCCCGTTGCAGCTCCGCGTCCGCTCGCGGCGCCCCCCTCCGCGGCTGCACAGCTCGACGACACGTACCCGCCTCTCGGGCGTCGTCGCAGCAAGCTCCCGCTGATCGTCGGGGCGGTCGCGCTGCTCGGGGCGGCGGCGTTCGGCGTCGCCAAGCTCAGTGGAGGTAAGACCGAATCGCCCTCCGCCGCGGGAGCGAACCCCACCGTCGCACCGCCGCCTCTTCCGCCGGCCCCTGAGCCCGCTCCGGAGAGCCCGGCGGCGACTGTCGCTGCGCCCCCTCCTGAGGCATTGCCGGAGCAGCCAGCGGCACCGGTGAAGACGGCGGAGGCCCCCCCGCCCAAGCCGAGCAAGGTCGTCCTCAAGAAGTCCGCCTCGCTAGCAGCCCCCCGCAAGACGACCAAGGCCGAGCCGAAGTCGGAGCCCAGGGCGTCGGCCGCTGAGCCCGCTGTCGCCAAGCCCAAGGGCGTCATCGTGAGGGAGACCCCATTTTGAGGGGCGCCTTCCACTTGTCGTCTACTTCGAAACTACTGGCGACCCTTTACACGATCGATGAGCTTGCCCGAGGGGCGAGCCAGCGTGAGGCCCCACCGAGGCTTGGTGCATGCGAAGAAACGTCTCTCTCAACCTGACCCAGCTCGGAACCGCCGCGTTGCTCGGAGCGCTCCTGCTGGTGCCCGCCCGAGCTCACGCCCAAGACGACGTCACGCTGACGATGGCGCGCGAGCGCTTCAAAGAGGGCGTCTCCTACTTCGACAAGAAGGACTTCCCGAAAGCGCGCGTCGCGTTCCTCCAGGCTTACGCTCTGAAAAAGCACCCTGCGGTGCTGCTCAACCTGGCCCAGAGTGAGCTTCGTTCCGGCCACGAGGCAGACGCGGCCAAGCACTTCGCGCAATACCTGCGTGAGCACAAAGACGCGACCGAAGCCGAGCGCCAAGGCGCCGAAACCGGGCTCACGGCCGCGAAGGCGCTCGTCGGCGAGGTGTCGCTCGAGGTGGACGCCGCCGGCGCCGAAGTCTACGTGGACGGCGACTTGGAGGGCATGTCCCCGCTCGCCGGCTCGCTGTACCTGCCGCCCGGCACGCACCAAGTCCAAGCCAAAAAAGACGGCAAGACAGCCAGCGGTGATGTCAGCGTCGCGGCCGGGCAGAGCAGTAGCCTGAGTCTCAAGCTCGTCACTCGGCCCAAGCCCGCTGGCGTCGGTCCCGCTCCCGCCCCCGTGGAGCCGGATGCAGAAGAGGCGCCGGCTCCGGCGCCCGCGTCTCATCGCCAGGGCTTCGTGCCCTGGGTCACGAGCACGCCGGGGGCGATGATCGGAGTCGGCCTCACCGGTGTCGGGTTGATCGGGGGCGGCGCGTTCGCGTTCGGCATGAAGTCTTCGTACGACGCGGCGGACAGCGTGCAGGCGCAGATCATCGAGAAGGCCGTCACTACGGACCGCAAGGCCACCTCGCGCGGCGTCTGCAACGAACCAGAAAACTGGCTCGCAACGAGCCCGGTCTGGTCGAGCGCGACAGAAGCCGCACGCGCCGATCGCGCGCGCCAGTACCGCGAGAACTGCGACAAATACAGCGACAACGTGAAGTCGGGCGACACCTTCAAGACGCTCGCCATCGTCAGCTTTGCGGTCGCGGGCGCAGCCGCCGTGGGCACGGTCGTCTACTACTTGGTGGATTCGAAGCAGAGCAGTGCGGACACCGCCAAGCGCTCGCGCGGGCCTCGCGTCCTCGTGCTCCCGGTGTACCAGCCCGGCTTCTCCGGCGGCCTGATCTCCGGCACCTTCTGAGCTCACCCGCGCGCCTCAGCGGCATGCCCTAAGCGGCGCCGCTGCGGCGCGCCGCTTCGCGCAGCTCGGTTTTCGTGAGCAGCGCCCGGAACGTGGTGCGCGGGAGGTGCGCGGCCCGCGCGGCGGCGCTCACGTTGCCGGCGTGGCTCGCGAGCAGCGCCTTGGCATCGAGCTGCGCAATGTCTCGAACGGTGCGTGGCCCGGCCGCGCGAACCGTCAGGGCGAGGTGCTGAGGCAGGATCTCTCGCCCCGGCGCCAACGCCGCTGCGCGGTAGAGCACGCCCGAAAGCTCCCGCACGTTACCGGGCCAGTCGTGCCCGACGAGCGCGGCGAGCGCGCCCGTCGATAGCTGCTTGTCACCCAAATCGCGGTCCAGACGCAGCAGCAGCACCCGCGCCAGCGCCGGAATGTCGCTGCGGCGCTCGCGGAGCGGAGGCAGCTTGAGCGTGACGGTCGACAAGCGGTGATAAAGGTCCCCGCGGAAACGGCCCTCTTCTACGCGATCGGCCAGCCCCGCCCAGCTGGCGGAGACGATGCGCACGTCCACGTTCGTGGAGGTTTGCGCGCCGAGCGGCCGCACCGAGCCGTCCTCCACGACGCGCAGCAGCCGTACTTGAACGCCGGGCGAAAGCTCCGCCACTTCGTCCAAGAACAGCGTTCCCTGGTGCGCTTGCTCGAAGGCGCCCTGCCGGTGAGAAACAGCGCCCGTGAACGCGCCCCTTCGGTGACCGAAGAGCTCCGAGTCTGCCAAAGACTCGGCTATCGCTCCGACGTTGAGCGGCACGTAAGGGCCGCGTGACCGCCCTAGCTCGTGGATGGCGCGGGCGACCAAATCTTTACCGGTGCCGGACTCGCCTTGAATGAGGATGGGCGCGCGCGTACCGGCGTGGCGCCGCACCTCTTCCGCCACGCGCATCATGGGCTCTGAGCAGCCGACGATTCCCGGCAAGGGCGAGCGAGGAGCACCGCTGCCACGAGCCAGCCGCACCGTGACCGTGGAGCGACCAATCACGAAGCTCGCGGCGCTCACGTCCAATCGGGCATGGGGCACCCGCGCGCCGCCGACGATGACGCCGTTCTTGGACCCGAGGTCCGTGACAACGACCCCCCGCTCGTCCACCGTGAGCTCACAGTGCCGGGCGCTGACGGTGCGGTCGGAGACCCGCACGTCCGCCAAAGCGCCGCTGCCGAGGCACACCCGCTGCCCCTTCCGCAGGTCGAAATGGTGCCCGTCTTCCGCCTCGCCCACCTCGACATGGAAGGGACCCGATTCGAGTTGTGGTCGAAGCTCCAAGGTTTTCGTTGATTCTTCTTCTTCGGACATCCTCATCGCCTCGCCTCCCCATCGGCTCGGCGGGGTTGGCAGTTGCGCGCCCAAAACGTGGTAAGAGGCGGCGGCCATGAAACGAGCTCTGTTGGTCGGCGTCGGGACGCTCTTCATCCCCGCGCTGGCGCACGCGGAGGGGTCGGTTGCCCCGAGCGCGGCCTTGGATCCGGACGCACCGCCGCCCTCCGTTCACCTGGTCGACGACTCGGACCCCGAGCCCACGTTCACCCCCCGCGCCAAGGACCTGCTCGGCTCGCACGTGCTCGTGGGCGCGGGCATCGCCCCGGCCTGGTCGATCGGTGAGCTCGGCAGCCGCCTGCCCACCACCCGCGGGCTGGGAGTTGGCTTCAGCGCGCGCGCTGACGCGGGCTTCGGTATCAGCCGGTCGGTCGTCGTCGGGGCCTGGGGCGGCTTCTCCGGCTTCAGCGACGGTCGCCGCTGCGACTCTTGCTCGGGCCGCGCGCTTTCGGTCGGCCCGTTCGTTCGGTACCACCTCGCTCAGGGCTTTCGCTTCAATCCGTGGCTGATGATGGGCGCCGCCTACCGCCAGCTCAGCTTCGTGGACGCGTCCGGCGACCGCCAAAAGTTCAGCGGCGTGGAGTGGCTGCACCTGGAGCTCGGCGCGGACTACTACGCCCTCTCCGGCGTGGGTTTCGGGCCCTACGGCGCTCTCGGCCTCAGCACGTACGGCTCGCGGCCAGATGCGGCCGGCGACGCGAGCGTGAACGTCGACCTCAGCGTCGGCCTGCGCTTCTTCCTCGATCTGCCCGGCCGCTGAGCGCCGCGCCAGCGCGGGCCACCGCTAGGTGGCGCCACGAGGTGGCTCCACGACCGAGGTGAGGAACCGAGGTGAGGCGCTCACTCGCGCCTCACCGCCGTCGCCGCCGCCTCAACCGGCGGCGACTTGTATGCCGAGCACGCGTCGTACCTGCGTGTACTGCTCGCTGACGAAGTAGAGCAGCAGCTCCTTCATCTTGTCCGCCGCCGAGAGGTCACCCGGCAGCTGCTGCTCGGCGCCGATCAGCTTCTTGGCGATCTCCAGGTCGCCGGAGACGATGAGACCGGCGCGGCACGCGGTCAGCTCGACGGCTTGATTCCAGCGCTTGATGTTGGCCTTCGCACCTTCTTCGATGAAGCGCTTGACCACCATGCGGAGGCCCTCGAGCTGCACGGGCTGCATGTACTTGGCCAGCTCCTGCGCAGTTGCGCGGATCTGAGCGAGCATGTCTTGAGGAAGCGGCGTCTGCGGCGCCGCGATCATGACGCCCGCGTACAGCATGATGGTGAGCTCCGCCTGCGTCGGGAACAGCGTGCGGATGTAGTGCTCACCACGGTAGAGCGCGAGGTGCTTGCCGCACATGAACGTGAGCTCTTGCGGTTGGAAGCCGGTCAGCACCGTCTGGCCCGCCACGGAGGCTTGCGGGATCGAAGGGACTGCGACGATGGCGCCGGGCACGTCGTTGCGCACGTACAGGTCCGGGCTCTGAACACCCAGCACCTGCGCCGCCCAACCGAACGTTTTGGCAAACGTGACGGTGGAGGTCGCCGGATCCTGCTTGAAGCGCTTGTCCAGCACCGGCGTCTTCCCCTGTGCTTGCAGCTGCGCGACCTTCGCCTGCAGCGCGGCCGGGTAGATCATCTCGAAGATCTTCGAGACGTACAGGTTCTCGTCCGAGTGGAAGACGTACTTGACCCAGTGGTCGTTGGAGAGCCGGCCCTTGACCGCCAACATGCCCTGCGGCCTGTAGTCGTCGAAGAACCGTTTCTCTTCCTCGTCCGCCTTGCGCAGGAACGCCATGGCGGCCGCGAGGCACCACGCTTCGTCGTACGACTGCTTGTGCAGGTACAGGCGATAGAGCGCGCGGTACGGATCGATCTTGAGCGGGTCGGCGTCCAAGATGGTCCGCTGCTCGGCGATGGCTTCGTCCCAGCGCTCGCTCACCTCGTAGAGCTCGGCCAAGATCTGGTGCACGGTGACCTCCCCCGCCTTCACGGAGGATGCCATCTTGAACGCTTCTACCGCCGGCTCCGTCTGCTGCAGACGGTCGCGGTAGATGAGGCCGAGCTGGTGCCAGAGGGTGAACTCCAGGTCGTTGTTCCCCTTGCCCGCGATGCGGTGGAGCATCTTGCGGTACGCCCGCTCGAGCTGCTTCCAGTTCTTCTGCTGGGTGAGGATCTTGTTGATGCGCTCGAAGGACTCCAGGTAGCTGGGGTTCAGGTCGAGAGCGTCGTTGAACAGCTCCACCGCCCGATCGCTGTCCTCGATCTTGTCGCGGTAGATTTGAGCCTGCGTGAAGACGTAGCGGGCTTTGATCTCCGTCTTCGTCTCCATGTCTGCGATCGACACGAGGGTGTCGACCATCTTCTGCCAGTCCGCCGCCTGCTGGTAGAGCTGCAGTAGCTTGTGCAAGAGCACGTGGTCGACGGGCTTGAGGTCACGCGCCTCCTCCAGTGCCTCGATCGCCTTCTGCGGGTTCTTCTCCTTTTCGGACCAGATGTCTCCGATCTCGACCAGGACCTTGAACCGCTCCTCGCCGTCGAACACGCTGTCCAGGATCTGCCGCTTGTAGGCGGCGACCTGCTTCCAGTCGTTGCTCTTGGCGTACACGTCCACCAGCGCTTCGAGCGTCGGGCGGTGCTCGCCGTTGAGGCCGAGCGCCTTCTCGAAGTTGTTGATGGCTTGCTTGGCCTGCCCTTGCTCGCGCTTGATGCAGCCGAGCCGGTAGTAGACGTCAGTCCGACTCTCGGTGTCGGACTCGTCCAGCGCCGTGAGCACCTTCTGGTAGTTGGTGAGCGCGCTGGGCCAATCCTGCAGGCGGAAGGCGACGTCCGCGATCCCGCGGATGGTCTCCTGATCCGTCAAGTCCAGCTGGTTGGCGGTTTGATAGGCCTTGAGCGCCTTGTCGTTGTTGCCGAGGGCCGCGTGGACCTTGCCGAGCAGCTTGTAGAACGTGTGCTGCTCGCCGCGCTCACGATTGCGGCTCTTGCGAACCAGGAGCTCCGCCAGCGGCTCGGCCTGCGCCCAGCGCTCGGTGCGGATGTACTCCTCCACCAGCGGCAATGCCGCTTCCTCGCTGTCTTGATCGCACTGGATGGCAAGCTCGTAGGCTTGCACCGCGAGCTCGTGCTCGTTGAGCATCTCGTCGCGCAGCTTGCCGAGCTCGACGAGGAGCTTGGAGCGTGCCCGCGAAGATTGCGTGTTCGACTGCTCTTGATCGAGGTAGCGCGCCGCGCGATCCCAATCCTGCTCGTCGATCGCGATGGTGCGGAGCGCGGCTAGCGTCGGGAGGTGCGCCGGATCCAGGTCCAGCGCCATCTCGAAGCGCTCCTGCGCTTGCCCGCGGTCGCTCAGCTTGTCTTCGAGCGCCTTACCGATGCGGTAATACATCTCGACGCGCTGCGCGCCGTCGCTCGTCAAGTCCGCGACGCGGGTCATCGCCTCGATGGACTGCGCGGCGTCACCCTGCTTCTCGTAGAGCTTGCTGAGCGCTTCGAGGGCGGGAACGTTCGTGTCGTCCAGGTCCACGATGTTGCGGTAGGCGTCGATGGCGCGATCCACGTCGCCCACTTCTTCCGCATAGACCTGGGCGATGGCGCCGTAGAGCTCGACCTTCGTCGCGGTGCCAGCGGCCTCACTGATGTGGCGCTCGTAGGCGTTGATCAGATCCAGCCACTGCTTGAGGCGGCGGTAGCAGCGCTCCAGCCCCTGGTACGCGCGCTCCTCCGCGGGGAAGATCTCGAGCGCCTGCTCGTAGCGTTGCGCCGCCACGTCGAACTTGAGGAAGTGCTCCTCTTGGTGCTGCGCGATCTTCAGCAGTACCTCGACGCGCTCGCGCTCCGTCTCGACGACGTCCAGCTGCCGCTCCAGGATCTGGACCAAGTCCGGCCAGTCCTGCACCGTCTGGTAGACGCGCTCGAGTCCGCGCAAGGCGACGATGTTGCTGCCGTCTAGCTCGAGCACCTCGCGGTAAACCTTACCCGCGCGATCGAAGTCGCCGAGCGAGGCTTCGTAGAGGTTCGCCATCCGCAGCTTGGTCGCGGCTACGTCCTCGGCGTTGTGCAAGCCGTTCACCTTGCTGGCCAGGATCTTGACCAGCTCGGGGTAGTTCTTGCTCTCTTCGTAAACGACCTCGAGCGCGCCCAGCGGCGGCAAGTAGTGCGGGTCGATGTCCAGCGCGCGGCGGTAGAACGCGAGGCCCTGGTCGGGCTGGTTCATGTGCTTGTGGAGGAGCTCGCCCATGTCGAACTGGATGGCCTTGCGGTCGTCGTTCGAGACCGCGACGTCCAGCGCGCGCTGCAGCGTCTCCCCGACCTTTTGCCAAGCGGCGTTCAGGCGGTGGATCGCCGCCATCTGGCGCAGCACCTGAACGTTGTTCGGGTCCAGCGCCATGATCTGCTGGTAGTAGGGCTGCGCGTAGTCCGGCCGATCGAGGTCCTCGCCGTACCACTTGCCGAGGCGCAGGCAGAGTTGGATCTTCGCCTTCGGCTCGGTCTGCTCCGGCAGCCAAGCATTGGCGGAGTTGATCAGCTCCCCCCAGCGGTTCGTGGCTTGCGCCATGCGCTCGAGGTAGCGAGCCGTCTCGTCGTCGCCGAAGTCTTCGCTGAAAGCGTTGACCAAGGCGTCGAACGCCTGATTCTTGTCGCCGATCTTCTCCTCGAAGACGCGGGCGATGCGGCGGAGCAGATCGTTGCGCTCGGCGACGGTCTCCCGCGTCTCCAGGCGGTTGAGGTACAGCTCGACGAGCGTCTCCCAACGGCCAGCGGCGGTGTGAAGGCGCTCCAGCGCCTCGAACGCCTCTTGGTGGGCGGGATCTATCGCCAGGATCTTCTCGAAAGCGGGAGTCGCCGAGTCGTAGTCGTTGATCTCCTTCTTCCAGATCTCGGTGACCTCGAGCAGCTCGCGGATCTTTTCGTTCGGATCCTCGAGCGCTTCGGCGCGCTGCATCTTCACGCCAACGACGTCCGTCGCTCGCTCGTCGGCGCGATAAATCGCCTCGAGCTCGGCCATGGCCTCGAAGTCCCCGGGGTCGACCTCCAGCAGCTTGCGCCAGGCCTCCGCTGCGTCGTACGGCTGCGAGAGCTGCGAGCCGTAGGTCTTGCCGAGCTCACGGTAGATGCTCTTCAGCTCCTCCGCGTCGAGCAAGGCCGCCGCGCGATCGATGGTCGCGTGGAGAGCGGCCACGAGCTCTTGGGGATCTTGGCGCGTCCGCCAGACATTGGCGATCGCCCGCAGCGCCGCCACGTTCGAGAAGTCGATGTCGAGAACGCGCTGCCAAGTCTCGAGCGCTTCGTCGTCACGGTTCAGACGCTCCGCGAACAAGCGCGCGCGCTTCGTCAGCGCGAACACGCGGTCGTCGTCTCCTTCGGCGATGTCGAAATGGCGGTCCAGCACGTCCGCCAGCTCGGCCCACTTACCCTGCTGCTCGTACAGCTCAGCCAGGGCGCGGAGGGCCTCGGGGTCCTCACCGCGCAGGTCCAGGACGCGCTTCCAGCCCTCGATCGCGCCTTCGATGTTGCCGAGCTTGCCCGCGGAGAGGTGCGCGATCTTCGCGCGGATCTCCGCCTCTTGGACGTCACCAGCCGCGTTGTCCAGCTCGCGCTGGTACACCGTGCTCAGCTCTTGCCAGGACTCGTTCTGCTCGTAGATCCGGCCGAGCGCAGCGATCGCTTCTTCGTTCGTCGGCGCCAGCTTGTCGAAGATGACGCGGTGCGCGCGAATCGCGTCGTCGAGCCGCCCCAGACGCTCCTCGTAAACCTGGCCCAGGCGGCTGTACAAGTCGACCTTGTCCAGCGTGTCCTCCGCGGCCACCGCGCGCTGCTCGAGCACGCCCGCGAGCTCTGGCCACTGCTCCAGCGAGCTGTAGATGCGGTCCAGGTTGGCGAGCGCGTCCTTCTCCTGCGGCTCCACCGTGAGCACGTAGCGGTACGTCTCCTCCGCCTTGGCTACGTCCGCCAGCTCCTCCTCGAACACGCGCGCGAGGCGCTTGCCGATGGCGGCCTGGGTCGGCGCGTCCACGCCCTCGATGGAGAGCACGTCCGCGTAGGCGTTGGCGAGCGGCTCCCAGCCGCCGTCCAACATGCCTGCGAGGCGCTCGATCTCTTCACTCGTACGTTCGTCGAGCGGCGCTTCCTTGATGGCGCGCACGTGCACGTTGAACGCGAGCACCGGATCCAGCAGTCGCTCTTCCGCGTCCTCCGCGATGCGGTGGTACATGGCCACCCGCTGCGCCGGGTCCGTGGTGTGCGCGAGCTCCGCCTCTCGGACGCGGATGAGCTTGTCCCACTCGCTCGTAGATTGGTAGAGCGGCTCGAGAATTTCGCCGATTTCCAGCTGCTTGGTGCCGGATTCGAACAAAGCCTCCAGCGCGCGCAGCGTGTCCTCGTGCTCGGGGGCGGCGCTGATCACCTCGCGGTAAGCGGCGATCGCCTTGTCGAGATCCCCCAGCCGAGACTGGTAGACCTGACCGAGCCGGAACTTGAATCCCAGGATCTCGTCCGGGCTCTGGCCAATCTCGCTCTCGCGAACGAGCACCTCGGCCAGATCCGGCCAGCGCTCCATCTGCGTGAAGAGCCGGTCCAACGAGCGGACCGCAACCTGATTCTCCGGGTCCTTCTCCAAGACCAAGCGGTAGCGAGCCACCGCTTGCTCGAGGCTCTCCAGCTGTACTTCGTAGATCTGCGCCGTGCGCAGACCGAGCTCGACGAAGCGCTCCGGCTCACCGTGCAGCTTGTCCAGCTCTTGATCGTAGAGCTGAGCGACCGCCGGCCAGCGGCCGATGACGTTGGCGAGCTCTTCGAGCGAGCTGAGTGATTCTTCGTTCTGGCTGTCCGCGGCGATGGCGCGAGCGTAGGTCTCGAACGCGCGCGCGTGATCGCCCAGGCTCTGCTGATGCAGCCGCGCGATGCGGTGCAAGAGCTCGACCTTTTGGAACGGGTCGTCGGCGAAGCGAACCGTGACCTCGAGCACGCTGATGAGGCGGGGATAATCGCCCATCGCGTCGTACACGGGCTCCAGCACCGAGGCGGCCGCGAGCGGCGCGCGTTCGCCGTTCTTGATGCCCTCGAGGGCGTTCAAGGTCGGCGTATGGTCGGGCTGAGTGCCGAGGATTTCGCGGTAGAGCTCGACCGCGCGGTCCACGTCGTTCAGGTGCTTCTCGTAAAGCTCCGCGATGCGGTACTGGAAGCTGACGGCCTCGGCGGCGTCCGCGGTGAGCTCCGCCTCGTGCTGAAGGATGCTGAGCAGCTCTTGCCAGTTGCCGGCAGTCTGGAACAGCACGTCCAAGCGGCCGAGCGCAGTCAGGTCGTCCGGATCGAGCTCGAGCACCTTTTGATAGGTGTCGATCGCTCGTCGAACGTCGGAGAGCTCGCGCTCGTAGACAGCGCCGACCTGGTAGAAGATGAGCTTCTTCTCTTCCGGATCCGCGACCAGGTCCGCCTTCTTGGAGTAGACGGAGAGCAGCTCTTCCCAGCGCGACAAGCCGAGGTACAGCTTGATGAGCGAGTCGATGCTGCGCAGGTCCTCGCCATCGAGCTCGAGGATCTTCAGGTAAACGGCGATGGACTGCTCCTGCCGCTCCAGCACCTCTTCTTCGATTTGAGCTGCCTGATACAGAGCGTACTTCTGCTGGTCGACGTCCTCGAGGATCTCCGCCTTTCGCTGCAAGATCAGCGACATGTCGGCGTAGCGCTCCGCGGACTGGAACAAGCCCTGGAGGGATTCGGCCGCGGCGAGGTTCGTCGGGTCGATGCTCAACACGCGGCGGTACAGCTCGATCGAGCGATCCACGTCGCGCACCTCGAGCTCGTACACGCGCGCAGCCGAGCTGTACAAGCGGGAGCCGATCTCCGGATCCTGCTGTGCGCCGGCAAGCTGCTCGAACACGCGCGCCAGGTCTTGGAAGCGACCGGTCGCGCGGGCTAGGCGGTCCAAGCCCTCCTGCGTGGAGTCGTTGGTCGGGTCGGCGGCGAGCGCGCGGGCCAGAGTCTCGAACGAAGCGTTCAGGTCTCCTGCGGCGTCCTCGTGCAGCTGCGCGATTTGATGGAGCAGCTCCACCTTGCGCTCGGGGTCGGCGGTGCGAGCGACCTGCACCTCGTGCACACCGATGAGCTTCTGGTAGTCGCCCTGGGTGCGGTAGAGCGGCTCGAGGATCTCGGCGATCGCGAGCGAGTGCGCTTGCGATTGTCCCAGGCGCTCGAGCGCAGCCAGCGCGGTTTGGTTCGTCGGGTCACGATCGAGCACCTGGCGGTAGCCTTCGATCGCGGCGTCCACCTGGCGCATCTCCCCTTCGCGGAGCGCCGCCAAGCGGAGCATCAAGCCGAGTTGCGACTCGTCCGTGTCGGCCAGACCGAGCTGCGTCTCCAGGTTCTCGGCGAGGTCGTTCCACAAGCCGCTGCGCGACAGCAAGCCGTCGAGCTGGTGGAGGGCCACCTGGCTCGTCGGGTCGAGCGAGAGCACCTCGCGGTACGCCGCGATGGCTTCGTCCGGCTTGCCCAGCTTCTCTTCGTAGACCTGGGCCATCTGAGCGTAGATGGCCTCCCGGTCGCTCGCGTCTTGCGCGAGCTCGATGCGCTTGCGGAAGACGCCGATCAGCTCCTCCCAGTGACCGGTGCGACGGTAGAGGGCGTCCATCGCCTGCAGCGCCTCGGCGTCCGCGGGGTCCAGCGCCAACACCTTTTCGTAGCTGCTCGCGGCCTCATCGACCTTACCTAGCCGCTCTTCGATCGACGCTAGGCGCATCCAATACTGGCGCGCGAGGTCAGGGTCGCTGAGCGAGCCGGCCACTTCGTTGTAGATCTGGATCAGCTGGTCCCAAGCACCGGCTTGCTCCGCGAGCTGCTCGAGCTCCAGGCGCGAGTCCGCCAGGCTCGGGTCTTCCTTGAGGGCGCGCGCCTGCGCGTCCAGCGCGCGGTCCAGCGCGCGCAGCCGCTCCGCCGCGACGAACGCGATCTTGCGCAGCAGCGAGACCTTGCGCTCCACCTGCGCGTCGCTGGCGGCCAAAATCTCGAGCGCCCCGATGAGCTTCTCCCAGTCTTCACGGGCTTCGTAGATGCCCTCGAGGATCGCGGCGGCGTCCGCCTTGAGCCCCTTCTTCTTCAGCATCCCCTCGAGCGCGACGCGCGCGCCTTCGTGATCGCCGTTGATGAAGAGAATCTCGCGGTAATTGTCGAGCGCGGCCCGCTCGTCGTCCAAGTGGTCCAGCAGGGTGCCGGCCAAGCGGTACTTCAAGTCGACCAGCACCGCTTCGTCGCCTTCGAGATCGATGCGTTGCCGCAGGACCTCCGCATAGCGGTCCCAAGCCTTGGTCTTGGCGTACAGCGAGTCCAGCGCGGCGAGGGCGGTAGCGTCCGCGGCGTCGTCCTCGAGCACGGCCTGATAGGTGTCGACCGCGGCCGCGGCGTCGCCCATCTGCCCCTCTTGAAGGCGCGCAATCTCGTACAGGATGCGCTTGCGCTCTTCGGGGTCGCTGGCGAGCTCGCGCTTCTTCGCGTACACGTCCAGCAGGTCCTTCCACCGCTCGGTATGGCGGTAGAGCTGCTCTAGCGCGTGCAGCGCGGTCGCGTTGTCCGGCTCCTTCTCGTAGACGGCGCGGTACTGTGCGAGCGCGTCGTCCACCCGCGACACCTGATCCACCAGCACGCGGCCAAGCTTCAGGCGAAGCGCGCTTTCGGTGAAGGCGTCCCCGCTGTCCTCGGCGGAGTCGATGGCGGCCTTGTACGCCGCGATGACGGCTTCCCAGTTGCCGGTGGCAGCGGCGGTGCGCTCCAAGTCGGCCTGGCTCTGCTCGTCTCCGGGCGCGATCTCGAAGGCGGCCGAATAGCGCTCGAACGCCTTGGCCTTGTCGTTGATGCGGCCTTCGTAGAGCGAAGCCACTTCCCGCAGCAGGCCCAGGCGCTCGGCCGGGTCCTGGCTGTGATTGAGCTTGACCTCGATCGCGGACGATAACCCCTTGGGGTTATTGGAGCTGGCGTAGATCGGGATCAGGCGCTCCGCCGCCTGCAGGCTGTTCTCGTCCAGCGTGAGGATCTTCTCGTACGCGCGGGCAGCGCGGTCCGCCTTGCCCTTTTGCGTCATCCACAGCTCGGCGATCTTCATCAGCATGCCGATGCGCTGCGCCGTGTCGGTGGCGCGCGTCTCGTTGCTCTCGAGCACTCGGATGAACTCGTCCCACTTGCCGGTGTCGGCGTAGAACACCTCCAAGTCGTCCCAGCGACCGAGGGTGACGTAGCGCTTCTTCAGCTGCTCTTGCGCGCGCCGGTCGTCCGGCGATAGCGTGAGGAGAGCGCGGTACGCGTCCACCGCGCGTTCTTCGTCCTTCAGGCGATCACCGGCGACCTGACCGAGCTTGTTCAAAAGCTCGATCTTCGCCGCGGTGTCGTACGTTGCCTCGGCCAGCTTCTGCAGGACGTCCGCCAGCTTGTCGTACTCGCGCGAACGCTCGTACAGCTGCGAGAGCGCGTTCAGCGCGTCCACGTCTTCCGGATCGTTGTCGAGCACGACCGCCCATAGGTCGACGCACACCTCGGGCTTCTTCACCTTTTCGGTGGCGAGCAGGGCGATCTGCTTGAACTTGGCGGCGCGCTCCGGCCCCGCCTCGAGTCCGTCCGCTTCGCGGCGGGAGAGCGAGATCAGCTTCTCCCAGTCGCGGCGCTTTTCGTACATTTCGCGCAGGTACTGGATGGCGACGGGATTGCTCGAATCCACGTCCAGCACCTTTTCGAAGGCGCGGACCGCCTCCGCTTGGTTCGCGAACTTGTTGACGTAGAGATCCGCGGCCTTCAGGTAGTATTCCGCGCGCTCGGCGGGGTCCGCGACGGCGTCGCCCAGCTGCAGGAGCGTCTTCACGTAGTCGTGGAAGCGCTTGGCCGCTTCTTGCTGAGCCAGCTTCTCCTTGAGCTCCGTGATCGCCGCGGAGCTTGCGCCGCTCGCGGGAGCCGCCGCAGCGGCGGGTGCAGCCGCCACGGGGGCAGCTGCGGACGGAGGTGCAGACTCGGGTGCGGGCACGGAGACGGGCTGCACCGAGACGGGCTGAACCGAGACGGGCTGAACCGATGCCGGCGCCGGGGGCTCGCTCGGCGCCAGCTCCTCGAGCTCGGCGGCAGGAGGCGCAACCGGAGTGATCTCGGCCGCGACTGCCGGCGGCGCAACCGGCGTCGGCGCCGGAGGCTTGGCGCTCGCAGTTTGTGCGGGAGCCGCCGTGATCTTTTCACCGATCTGCGCTTCGAAGGCGGCGAGCGCCGGGTGCTGCGCATCCACGCGCGCGAGCCGCTCGAAGAAACGGCGCGCCCGAATCAAATCGCCGCGCTCGCGCCACGCCAAGAGGCCCGCGTTGGCGAGCAAGTAGGCGGAGCGCGAGTCCAAGCCGGCGCGATCCGACAGCTCGTCCGCAAGCCGAATGACGGACTCGTAGTCCCCGCCCTTGGCGCCGTACGTGTCCTTCAAGAAGGTGAACGCGGGCTCGAGCGAGGGGTCCAAACGCAGGGCCTCCTCGAACAGCTGCCCCGCGACCTCCACGTTTTGGTGACGAACCGCCCAGCGCGCGGCGAATACGAAGCCGAGCGCCGCCTTGTCGGAGTTGTCGCCCACGAGCTTGAGGCTCTCGCGTTGAGCCTCCAAGATGAGCTCGGTGCGCTCCGTCTCGACCAGCAAACCTTCGTAGATGGCGGCGGCTTTGACGTTGGTCGGATCTGCGGCGTAAGCCTGCGCGAGCACGCCCTCGTACTCGCCGGGAGCGAAACGCTTCGCCACGCGAGCCGCGCGGATGAACGCATCCGACTTGGCCGCCGCGGAAGAAGACTCGTGCGCGGTGCGCAGCAACTCCCCGACTCGGTCCTGCCAGTCCCCCGCGCTCGCTTGCACGTCCGCCAGGCGCTCGCCGGCGTCCGTCGGCTTGCCTTCTGCGCTTTGCAGGGCCTTCGCGTACGCCTCCGCGGCGCGCTCGTAGTCGCCCACGTCGCTGAAAACGTCGCCCAGCTCGCGGAACAGCGCCAGTCGCGTCGGACCGTCTTGAGTGCTCTTGAGCTGCAGCTCCAGCAGCTTCTGAACCATGTTCAGCTTGCCGAGCTCCCAGTAGATGTTGCGCGCCTCACCCAGCGCTTCAATCAGCGCCGGATTCAGCTTGAACGCATCCTGGAAGTGCTTGAGCGCGCGCACGCCCTGCAGGAACTGACCGTAAAGCAATCGGCCCAAGCGCAAGTGCAGGGCGGCTTTGACGGTTTGGTCCTGGGCTGCGGCCAGGCCCTGTTCGAGGGCTTCCGCGAGCCCCTGCCAATCGTGGTGGCTCTCTAGCTGTTTCAGACGCTGCTCAAGATCCATGCTGCTGCCTCGGACAAGCTACATAGAGCGAAGCTCGCGCTGCACTTTCGCGACGCGAGCCTCGGTTCCATCTACGTTCATTCCCGTTTCATCGGACGGCCAGCGCCGCCCTACTCCGCCGAACCCCTGCTCGGCGGAGCCTTCCTCCACTCGGTGGTGGAGAGCGTTGCCAGCCAGCGCGATGTGCTGCTCTGGCAACCTCGTAGCCTCTCTCGTGATGCGTGCTCCGCCGTTCACTGACCCAACTTTTGGATCAACGACGCCGTCTGCTCGCACTGTTCTTTCCACTTGGCGGAGTTACCGCTGCGGCACGTGCGCTTCTGGAACTGGTTCAGGAGGCGAAGCGCCTTTTCCTTCTGCGGAGGCTCCATGGCGGCATAGGTGCTGCCGAGGTTGAACGCCGCATCAGGGTGGGAGTCCTCACCCACGAATTGCTCCGCCTTCTCCACCGCCGCGAGCTGCGCTGCCGAGTCACCGCGCAGCTGCGCCGCATTCGCGGACAGGATGCACAGGCCGTACAGGGCGCTGTTGTTCTTCGGACTCGGCGGCACCACCTTGAGGCCTTCGCCGGCGACCTGCTCGGCCTCCTTGAAGAGCTTGTAGGTGATGTAGAGCTCGGCCAGCGGCGGATAGAAGAAGCCCTTCGTCGAGTCGTGCTCGATGGCCTTGGTATAGTTCTCGACCGCCGATTGCTCGTCGTTCGTGTACTGATAGGCCTCGCCGAGGAGGTGGTAACACTCGGCCAGGTTGGGGTCCTTCTCGACGCACTTCTTGAGCGGCTCCTTCGCCTGCTCGTACGCGTCCGGATTGCCACCCTCGGCCTGCATGATCAGAGCGTTGCCGCGCTTGAACCAGTAGTTGGCAAAATCAGGCGCGACCTGAACCGCGCGAGAGAGCGTCGACGCCGTCTTCTCCCAGTCTTCCTTCTTCTCGTAGGCGACCGCGAGCTTCCACAGGATGACGTGGTTCGTCGGGTCCAACTGGACCGCCTGCTCGTACTTTTGAATCGCGCCCTCGACGTTGACCTTGACCGCTTGGTCACCCTCGATGGCGAGGTTCACGGCCTCGATGTGATCGCGGCTGCACGCGCTGAGCGCGGTGGACAAGCCGATTGAAACGAGACCGACCTTCAGGAACTTTTGGAGTGTCATCGCGGGCATTCCTCTATGTGACGCAATCTCGGAGCGACTAGCCACGTGCTGGAGCTGACCGTGGCCGCCAACGCAGAACTTCGAGCGACTCGAATCTGAGGCGAACTAGCCTCAATCCGGGGCGATTTCCGGACCATCAAAGAGGTCCGAGCATAGGCGGACGCAGCCCATGGAGTAAAGCCGCATCGTAATCGAAAATCGGCGGACACTGCGCCTCGCACCCGCGCTCGGGTCGCTCCCATGTGACCGAAAACGTCGCTGTTTCAGACGGCCACGGCTTCCGTTTCGCGCGCTCTCGTTGTCCGTCGGTGCCGGCTCCGCTCGGCGTGGTTCCGCTCGCCGCCGGGACCCGGGCTCACTGCCCCGCGTGCCCCCGTGCGGCGCCGCTCTTTCGGTGCCGCCGAGAGCTCCGCCACCTACGTGGAGCCCAGTATGCGGGACGAAGCTGCGTGCGTCGACTAGCCGTTCGGCTAGGTCGCCAGCGCCCGCGCGACCGATAGCAAGTGAGACAAAATGCGAACGGCGCGTGCGGTAGGTCACCGACACGCGCCGCCAGCTTTCGCGAAGTGCGACCTCAGCCGGGCGCGAGCATGATCGGGTAGACGACCGTCACGATGCCGCCTTCCGGCTGCGGGAAGCTCAAGCCGTAGAAGGCCGAGATCACGCAGCTCACCACGCCGCTATCCGGCAGATCCGACCCGCCGTTCGATACGTTCGACACCGCGCCGTCGCGACCGATGACGAACCGCGCTGACACGCGGCCCTCCAAGTTCGGATTGCGGCCGAGGCCCTGCTCGTAACACATACGGAAGCGACCGTAGTTCTGGCGCACGATGCGCTGAATCACTTCCGGCGGGAGACGACCGCTGACGGTCGTCGCACCCATGCGCACCTTGGGAGCCTTGGTCTGGTGAGAGCCGCCGAGGCGACCATGACCAGCGCCGAAGCCCTGCCCGGTGCCGACGCCCGCGCCGTGGCCCAGCGTACCGATGTTGCCGAGACCGATACCTTCGCCGCGGCCACCGCCACCTTCGCCGATACCAGAGAGGCCGAGACCACCCGCGCCGAACGCGTCACCGATCTCGTCGCCCCACATGTTACCGCGAGCGCTGACCTCGTCCGAGCCGAGCGACGTGTCACGACCCCAGGGGGCCGTCGGGGCGTTCGGGTCACCGGCAGCACCGGTGTTGAGGAGGCCGATCATACCGAACTCGGTCGCCTCGCGAAGCGCGGCCTGACGAGCCAGGTGCTGGTCCTGGTTGTCCTTCGGGCCCTGCACGGCGTAACGCTTGTTGGTGGCCTTGGTCGTGGGGTTACCCATCGACCCCTCCTCGCCCTTGGCGCGAGTACCGGTGCCACCCTCTTTGTTGTCCGAGTTGTCCTGGACGACCTCAGCCTCTTTTTCCTCTTGCTCGCGCTCTGCGGCGGCCTTGAGGTACTGCTGCATCAGGTACAGCGCGTCCTTGTCCAGGTCCTCGTCGTCCGTCAGGCCCATCGGCGGGACGAAGAAGGCCATGGCCGCAAGCAGGCCGCCGATCGTGAGGAACGAAAGGCCAAAGTACATGGCCACGCCCCAATCGAAGCTGGTCCCGACCCCGTGCTTCAGCGGCTTGCCGGCGTTGACGGCGGCCACCTGGAACACGAAATCACCGAGCTCGATGCGCGCCTTCGCGCCGCCCGGCAGCGAGAGCTGATGACCACCGGAGAGCTCGGCGCTCGGTTGAGCCCGCGCGCGTGCCTCGTCCAGCGACATCTTCGGCTGGCCCGGGATCTCCACGGAGCCGCGTGCGTTCGGGGGGATGACCACGGCGACGGACGCGCGGTCCCCGACGACGACCGGCAGGCGAGTCGTACCAAGGCGCTCGCTCGGAATGAAGAAGTCGCAAGCGAAGTTCTTGCCCTGCTCCTCGCCGACGTAAAAGTTGCGCGGAGGCGTGAGGTGAGAGACGTGAAGCACGTTAGTACCCCACAGCACCATGACCTCCACCGAAGCAAGGTGCGCCACCTCGACTTCGTCCGGGCTCACGTCCGGCCCGCTCTTCACCATCGTGTAGGTGTAGGTCCCGGGCGCGGCGTCTTCCGCCACGTGCAAGGCCTGAGCGTGGCGCTGCGCGGCCGCGCCGGCGGCAAAAGGATTACTCGCGGTCGCGAAAGGATTGCTGGAAGCCGAGAAAGGGCTCGATGCCCCGGCGGCTGCGAAAGGGTTCGGCGGAGCCGCGAAAGGCGGCGGAGCAGGCGGCGCGGACGCTGCGACCTCGGCACCGGCGCCGTCAGCGCGCTCGAGCACGATCGTCGTCGTACCCACCTGAATTTGATCGCCGACGTGCAGCTTGCACTTGTTCACGCGGGCGCCGTTCACCATCGTCCCTGGCTCGTTGCCCAGGTCGATCAGCGTGATGTCCTCCGGACCCGCGACCTCGATGACCGCGTGCATGCGGGACGCGAGCTCGTCGTCCACGCGCAAGTGGCTCTTGGGATCTTTGCCCACCTTGACGATGTCCTGCGTCACCGTCTCGCGGCGCGTCAGTTGGTCGGCTTGGTAGAGCGCAAACGTTAGAACAGCCTTTGCCATCTTGCTTTCTCAGTCTCGGTAGTGGGGAGCGAAGGTTACGAGGTCGGCTTCTCGGAGGCAGAGACGAATCAGAATCCGCGGGATCAGAGGTTCTCGACGGACTTGAGCATCTCGTCCACGAATTGAATGCGTGGGCGGATGAGCGTGGTGCGAGCAGCACGCGGGCGAACACGAATGGTCGCGTCATTCGGTCCGAAGCCGCCCGCGCTGAGCGGGTCGTCATCGAACTCGTAGCCGTAGCCGTCGCCCTTGTCCCCGGCGGGCTTGTCCTGCGCTAGCGCAGCACCGGACGCCATGAACGTCGCCATCCCGACAGCCAGAGACAGAATTCGAACGCGCTTCGACACCATTACAGCCTCCTCAAAACTTTCCACGAAACAGTTACAGCCTGATTGTACCGGGCGCGACCTATTCGCGTCAATCGCCCAGCATTGAAATTCGAGGAATTCGCGAGAGCCGCTGACGAGACAGCGGCCCCTCGCGAGAGTTCCAGGATTTCTTGCTCTACGTCACTTTTTGCCAGCCGGAGCCGCCGCGGGAGCCTTGGCGCCAGCCGCAGGTGGAGCGGCCTTGTCGCCCGCTGCCGGGGGAGCGGCCTTGTCAGCCGCCGCCTTATCAGCGGCTGCCTTGTCGGCTTCGGCCTTCGCAGCAGCTTCCTGCTCCTTGGCTGCCTTCTCGGCCTCCGCGGCGTCCTTCTCGGCCTGAGCGCCTTCGCGGATGAACTTGATGGTGTCGTCGATGTCCGTGCTGCGCTCCTTGGAGCGCTTCACGGCGTCGGCGAACTCACCGCCCTCACCTGCCTTGGCCACGAAGTCACGGTACTGCTGCGCAGCTTTTTCCAGCGCCGGGACGGCGTTGGGACCAGCGGCGCGCTTGGCCTTGAACTCGTGGGTGAGGATGGCCTCGTTGTAGTAGGTCTCCGCGCGCGAACCATCGAGCTTCTTGGCGGCGTCCAGCTCGGCTTGCGCCGCCGCGACCATCTTTTCCCAGTTGCCGTCGTTGATCTGGCCGCGCAGCGCGAGCGCGAGACCCAGGTGCGCCTCGAACTCGTTCGGGCGCAGCTTGAGCGCGTCGCGATACGCCTTCTCCGCCTCTTCGTAGCCTCGGAAGGACAGGCTCACCGCGGCGTAGTTCATGTGCGCCTCGAAGAACTTGGCGTCGAGCTGACGAGCCCGGCCGAAGCTCTTCACCGCGCCGTTGAAGTTCTTGAGCTGAACCTGGATGAGCCCGGTCGTGTTGTGAATCGGCGCGTAGTTCGGGTTCTTGCGCTGCGCCTGCGAGGCGACGAGCGCAGCGAGGTCGAGCTGTTGCTCGTCGACGTCCACGCCCTTGACGCCGGACACTTCCATGCCGCGGCGACCGCGACGACCCTTCTTGGCCGACGCACCTGCCTTGGCCTTGGCCTGCTCGAGGTAATACACCGCGAGCTGGTTGAAGGCGGGCATGTAGCTGTCGTCGATGGCCAGCGCGCGCTGGAGGTTGCGCTGAGCGCGCTCCAGATCGTTCTTGCCGTCGCCGTCCGCTTGGTCGCTGCCACGCTCCATCTGCAGCGCGGCGAGCGCGACCAGACCCTCGACGTTCTGGAACTTAGCGTCGCGGATGATCTGGTCCAGCTTGCTGATCGTGCCGTCGATGTCGCCCGACTTCTGGAAGTCGTAGAGTGCAAGCTGGGCCTTGGCGCGGTGGAAGCCGCTGTCGGCCTTGAGCGTGTCCTCGAACCTGCTGCGCGCCTCGGCGTCTTTACCGCAGCGCTGGTAGGCCAGCCCCGCGTTGTAGATGGCCTCCGGGAACTCGGCACGTGCGTCCGACTTCTGGGTGCTGGCCGCCTTGGAGAAGGAGTCCGCGACGCTGGAGCAGCTGGCTTCGGCCCAGTCCTGCTTCTTGTCGTGCTCGACGAACTGGTCGAGCGCCGCGTCGTACGTCGCGGCGGCCTCCTTGCTCACGCTGACATTGCCGGCGCCCTTCTTCCCGCTGTCCTTGTCGGGAGAGAGGACCGGCTTGCCGTCCTTGCCGACAGCGGCGCCGCCGCACGCGACGAGCGACGCCGAGAGCCCCACGAGCGCGATACCGAAAAACCGCGTCATCATCACGCTCCGCCTTCCTTCTTCTTGTCGTTCGTCTTCTTCTCGTCGCCGCCGCCTTCGGCCTTCTTCTTCTTCTCAGGCTCGTGAGACTGCACGACCATCGGCTCACCACCGATGCGCAGCGGGCTGCCCTGCTCGCGGAGCACGCTGTTCACGCGGTTCGGGGAACCGCGGAACTCGTCGACGACGTGGAACTCGTTCTTGTAGTTGTCGGCCAGCCACTCTTCGCAGTTACGGCTGAACTCGTCGAAGTACTGGTACTTCACCGAATAACCCAGGCACGTTTGGTACGCGCCCTTGGCTTGCTGCTTCTGCGGCTCGGAGGCCTCGTCCAGCGCGCCGTAGTATGCGGTGCGGATTTCGTAGTCCTTCTTCATGCTCTCCGGAATCGGCGCAGCACGGAACTCCTTCACGAACTTGCCCCACATGTCACCGACGCGCGAGCCGGCCGCGATGACCCAGCGCGGCGGCGGCACCGGCTGGAGGTCCACGATCTTCTTGTACTCGACCGAGGCCTCGTCGATGAGCGGGCGCTTCTTGCCAATCCAGTCCTTGACCTTGGTCTGGATGTGCTTGAGCACCGTTTCTTTGGACCCGGACCCCTTGTACTCGGGGAACGCGACCTTATCGACCTTCGCCTTCTTCTCTTCCGCGAAGTAGAAGAGTGCCTCGCCGACCGCTTCCAGGGTGCGGCCGAGACGACGCTGCTTGGCGTTCGCGTCTTCGTCCATGCCCTCGATCTGCGCAACCGCCGCCTTCGGGTCTTGCCAGATGGCGCGCACCGCGCCGTACTCGCGCGCGGCGACGGCGCCCTTGTTGGCCTTGACGTAGGTGCGGCCGAGCAGAGCGTGAGCCTGAGCGCGGACGTCTAGAGTCGCCTTGGTGTCGATGAGCTTCATCGACCCCGCGAGGCGCTTCTCCACGTTGCCCCAGTCCTTCTTTTCGCCGTAGTGAGCGGCGATGGCGAAGGCGATCTGCGCGGTCTGCGCCGGCTTCTTGGCGCCGTAGTACTTGTTGAAGTTGTTGGCGTCCTTGATGGCCTGCTCGTCCTGGCCGATACCGAGGCGCAGCACCACGGCGTCGCTCAAGGCCTGGTCCGCGAACTCACCCTTGAAGGCGGTCGCTTCGCAGTAGCGCTCGAAGAACTCCGAGGCCTTGTCGTAGACGGCGATGGCTTGGTAGTTGCCGCCGATCTCGTACAGCGCCTTCTTGGCCAGGGGCGAGTCCTGCAGACCGTAGGTCTTGTTGAGCAGGATGGTCAGACGGACCTGAATCGCCTTCGCGAGGAGACGAGAGGCCTGATAGGCCTTCGCCATGTTGTAGACGATTTCGTCGGCCTTCTCGCACTGCTTGGGCTTCTCGCCCTTGCTGAGCGGCTGCTCGCAGTACGTGCGCCACAGGTCCAGGTACGCTTCCGCGCCCTTCTTGTAGCTGTCCAGGCCGTTCTTGTAGTCGCCCTTTTCCGACAGGCCGTCGCCCTTTTCGACCAGCTTCTGCGCCTTGAGGCGGAGAATGTCGAACTGGATGCGGGTCAGCGACTCGCACTGCTCCTTGTTGTCCTCGAACTTGCTGCCCTTGCAGTACAGCTCGAGGAACACCGGCACGTCTTTCGACATGTCGTCGAAGCAGGCGGGGCGCGGGGGCTCCGCACGGCTGCCGAGCACGTTCACCGACTCGAGGTACAGCTGGGCCGCGAAGATGCCGGCGTCCTTGTCGGAGTGGTTGATGGCCACGTCACGGAACGCGAGAGCGGCCTCCTCCCAGTGCTGCGACTCGAAGTAGGTACGCGCGCGGGCGTACTTCACCTCGACGTACTGCTCCTCCGCCTCTTTGTCGCCCTTCGGCGGCGTGATGTAGCAGACGTAGCGATTGAAGGCCGTGACCATGCCCTTCTGCATGTCCGTGAAGGGCTTGGGCTTGAACTTCTCCCACTCACCCTTCTTGGCTTCGCGGTCCTTCTCGTCGGCGCCAGTCGGTCCAAGGCCCTTGGACTTGCGGTCCGAGTCGCCCTTGTACATCTGGTCGTACATCTTCTGGTAGCAGAGCACTGAGGCGTACGCAGCTTCCGCCGCTTGACCGCCCTTGGGGTCTTCCGCAACCACGGCGTCGAACGCCGGCCCGCATTCCTCCCAGCGCTGCTGGAAGTAGAGCAAGTCCGCCATGGCGTACTTGATCTTGTACATCGTGGGCCAGTCTTCCTTCACGATGCGCGGGAACTGGAACTTGGCGAAGTCAGCCGAGGTGAAGTTGTCGGCGACCTTCTTGTAGAGGTACGCCGCCAAGTCCATCGTCTTCTTGTCGCCGGTGCCGCGGACGCCGCCGGTTCCGACGGCCTCCAAGTGCCAGCTCATCGCGGTCTCGGCCAGGAGCTCAGCGGTCTTGTTGGAGCACTCGTCCTTCTCTTTTTGACCGTTGCCGCCCTTGTTGAACTCGTTGAAGACGCGGACCTGCTGGTCCATCTCCTTGCGGACGGCTTCCTTGTCACCCGACATCAACGCTTGCGTCGCGGTGGTGATTTGGCCCTGGTAGTAGCAGCCCTTGGCGCCCGGATCGCGGCTCAAGAGGTCGCGGTAAAGGACGATACCTTCCTTGTAATGGCCGGTATCCAAGTAGGCCAAGCCGAGCTCGTTCAGCATGCCGACCGTCTTGGTCTGCTCGCCGCCCTTGTCGCCGCTGACCGGCTTGAAGAAGTTGTAGGCCTTGTCCGGCGCGCCCGCGACGGCGTAGACCGGAATCATGTCGCGACGAGCGGCCTTCGCCAGCTGCGTGGCGTTCGGCACGTCCGTGAACTGGTCGCCGTACTCGATGACCTTCTTGAACTCGTTGAGGGCGTTCGCGTACTCGCCCTTGTTCCAGAACACGTAACCGAGCTTGTAGCGCGCGTAGCCGAACTGCTTGTTCGTCGGCGGCGGGTACTTGATGACTTCCTTGTAAGCGGCCGCAGCGAGGTCCCACTTGCTGGGGTCACCTTGCGACTCTTGGAAGAAAAGCTCGCCGAACGCTAGGTACGCGTACGGGATGAACGGCGACTTCGGCGCCTTCTGGATGAGCTCGAAGTAAACCGCGCGCGCGTCCTTGAGGTTGCCACCCTGCTCGTGCTCGTACGCGAGGTAGTACAATACCTCGTCGATCTTCGAGTAGTCAGGGTAGTCGTTCTTCATCTGCGTGTAGTAGACGATTGCCTTCTCACGCGCGGCCTTGACGATCTTCTCGGCCTGAACGGCGTCCTGCTTGAACTTCGCGGCTTGCGCGGGGTTCTTCTTCTTCGCGTCCTGGGCCTGAATGTCGCCCGCGATCTTGTCGCGGTTCGCGGCGCTCTCGAGCTCGACGTACGCTTCTGCCAAGCGGCGCGTCAGCTGCGGGCGGTCCGCGGACTTCTTCGGGGTGCGCTTGTACAAGCGCTCGAGCCCTTGGATTTCCGTGATGAGGAGCGCGCGGGCGCGGGCCTGGAGGCGGTTCTTGCGCGTGTCGCGCTCGGCGAACTTCTTCAGCTCGTCGGGGTTGACCGGCTTGACGTCGTCCTCGCGCTTCTTCACCTCGCGAGGCGGCGGTGCGCTCTTGAACGCAACCGCACGCTTCTGCTTCGCGTCGAACTTGGCCGGGCCACCCGGGCAAGTCATCAGGTTCGTTTGCGCCTCCTTCGAGACGCACTCCAAGCTGAGGTCGGTCGGCTTGGCTTCGGGTACCGCGTGGGCGGTGCCGGCACAAAGCCAGACGCCCATGGCGGCAACAACGACGGAATAGGCTTTCTTCACACTCATTTGCATCACCTTCCGCAAGCCGACTCGACCACCTGACGGTAGAAGCCGAGCTCGTCGCGCCAGTACTCGCCGTTGAACGGCCAAATCACGTGTTCCTCGTCGGGCTTGACGACGCCGTAGATCTTGGCTTCCGCCTTGCTGACCTGGTTGGTCTGGATCTTCTCGTCGAGCAAGTTGCGCTGCGCGGCGGTGATATCGATGAGGATCTTTTCACCGTTGCGCAGGTGTTCGTTCAGCTCGTCCACGTAACGCTGGTAGCGACCCAGCGCGAGCTCGCCGGCTTGGCGAACGGCGAGGTCACGCGCCAGCTTCAGCGCGTCCGAAACCTCCATGCCGAGGCCGGAGCTCTGGAAGTCCGAGGGCGACTTCTTGAAGCGCTTCTCTTCCTCTTCCAGCAACTTCACGTAGTCGATGTTGCGGAGCAACTGACGATCGGAGAGCGCGATCTCCACGATGGGTCGCACCGACGCCGGGATGTCGCCCTTGCCCTCGCGCACCTCGAGCAGGAACTTGAAGAACGCGTCTTCGCGGTTCTCGCCCTTGTACTTCTTGAGGATCTTCTCGAGCTCGTCCTTGATGGGCGTGTAGCGCAGGTTGAAGCGCGCCACGACCGTCGTGGCCGCGTCGTAGTTGCAGTTCGTGAAGTAGATGATCGCGCGAAGAACTTCCGACTCCGGGTAGAACGAGTTCGGGAAGTAAGGCGCGCTCAGGGTGTGGATGTTGCCCAGCGAACGCGGGTAGTCACCGGCCATGAAGTAGGCCCACGACTCCTCGAACAGCGCGTCCAGCCAGTACTCGCTCGTCTTGTCGACGTTGTTCCAGTACTTCACTGCCGCGGACAGCTTGGTGCTGTTCACGGTCGGCGCGTTGGTCTCGGCGTCGAGCGTGATCGACGACGAGTAGTAGGTGCGGGCCATCGAGAGGTACGCCAGATCGCGCATGCGGTCTTCGTCGTCCACGCCCTCGACGCCTTCGTCTAGCGCCTTTTCGATGCGCTGGAACGCCTTCACCGCCGGCACGGCCTTGCGCAGCTGCACGTAGCTCACACCGGTGAAGAACTGAGCCTTCACGTAGTACTCGCTGCGGCGGTCCACCTTCTGGAACAGGCGAATCGACTCTTCGAACTGGCGATTGCGGTACTTGTAGCGGCCGAGCATGAAGTTCAGCTGCCAGTACAGGTCACGCTGCTGCTCGTTGTCGAAGCGAGCCAAGTCGTCGTCGTTGTACTTACCGACGCGCTCGATGATGTCCGCCGGTTCCGGGAGCTGCGTGGCGAGCTTGGCCAGCCAGAGCAGGGTCTCCTTGAACTTGAGGTGGTTCGTGTTGTCGGCGATGCCGCTGAAGATCTGGTAGCTCGCCTGGTAGAACTTGAGGCGATAGAGCGAGATCGCGAGGAAGTACTCGGCGAGCTGCTTGTTGCCAGGGTCGTCCCCGGTTTCACCCGCGCGCACGCGGTGGAGGGCCTGCGCGGCCTCGTTCCACTTCTCTTTGTCGAACAGAGCCTTCGCTTGCGCGGCGGCTTCCGTCGGGTTGCCAGCGACGACGGCTGGCTGGGCCTTGCCCTTCGGCGCGTCCTCGTCGAGATCGATGTCGACCCCGCCCTTCTTCTTGCCACCGTCAGCCGCAGGTGCGGGCGTGGCGGCCTTGCCACCCTTCTTGCCACCCGCCTTGGGTGCCGGAGTAGGAGCGTCGAGGTCCAGAACCTCTTGGGCGCGAGCAATGTTGGTGATGCCGAGAGAGCTCGACACAACGGCGGAAGCCAGGATGCTGACCGCGACCAGGCGCTTTCGGAACATGTATCCTCGTTGGATGGGTTGGAGGCTCGCCCCACTCGCGAAAGGAGGGGGCGCCGAACCCCGGGCTGAGCGGGCTTCGGGCGGGCTGAGGGTCTCGAGACGAAAAAGCCTAATAACTACCGGTAGATACAACCCGCAGGGCTGCGGCATGTTAGATAGCGGCAGAAGGCGTTGTCAAGCGTCGTTGAAACTCGGTCACGCGATCTGTAGGCGTTTGGGGCCATGCCGGAAAATTCGCGCAGGCTGGCTCGCGAGCATCACGCGCTGCGCCACAGTCGTGCCGATTAGTTAAGTTGGAATCAAAACTACGCATCATGCGTCGCTCGCCCACAGCGCCTCAGAAACGGAGGGTGCCCTGGTGCTTGGGCGTGAGCGTTCGATCTTGGCGACTCGGCGAGCGTGAAGCGGGGGGCAACGGGCAAGAGCTCTCGAGGCCGAGTGGAAAGCACCTTGCGGCTCTGTCATGCTGACGTGATTCGCGTCTTCGGGAGCAGCCTCGTGCAAACTTTCCGGGAGCGCGCACCATCGATGGTCAGGATTGGCGAGATCGCCGAGATTCATGGGCGGCGGGCCCGTTTCGCGTTGACGGATTTCCGCGCGCTCGATTAGCGTACGCGCCGGTCCGCGGGCGACTGTCGAAGCAACTAGCTGCACACAGAAGCACACAAGGTAAGCGAGCGAGAATGATTAGGAAGCCGAGTGCTGGTCTTTGGTCCGTGGCGCTGCTGCTGGGTTTGAGCGCGCTGGGTTGCAATGCTGGTGGAGTGGGCGATCCCTGCACGCCCGAAGACGAATACCAGCAAAACTTCAACGGCTTTCAGGTCACCGAGACGAACGTCGAGAGCCGTTCTTTTCAGTGTGAAACGCGCCTGTGCCTGGTGAATCACTTCCAGGGTCGCGTCAGCTGCCGCATGGGCCAAGGCTCCCAGCTGGATGCGGCGGGCAAGCCCCTGCCCGCCGGCATGTACTCGCCCAAGTGCTCGATTCCCGGAACGAAGCCGTCCACCGACTCGGCGAGCCTGGACAACATCAACGTGTCCGTTCCGGGGCAACTCACCGAGCGCCAGACCGACAAGGCAGTTTACTGCTCCTGTCGTTGCGATGGCCCGGACAAGAACGCCCGCTACTGCGAGTGCCCGGAAGGCTTCCAGTGCTCCAAGCTCGTGGACGAGCTCAAGATCACCGAGGGCGCCGGCCAGCTCGCCGGGTCCTACTGCATCCGCGCCAACACCGCCTATGTGGAAGGCGGCTACAAGGCCGAGACCTGCCGAGACGCTCCCGGTAAGTGCGGCTGCAACGGCGACAACCCGCCGGACGAGTGCGGGCTCAAGTAAGGCGCTGAGCCGCGTCGGGTCGGGGCGCGCCGCTGAACGTGCGGTGGCGCGCTACCTGGCCGAACGTGGCTTCCAAATCGTCGCGGTGAACCTCCGGCTCCAGTACCTGGAGTTGGACGTGGTGGCCCGACTCGATGATTTGATCGTGGTCGTGGAGGTCCGCTCCCGCGGCCGCGGCGCGTGGACGAGCGGCTTCGGTAGCCTGGACGGTCGCAAGCGGTACCGAGTGCGCTTGGCCGGCCAGCGCTTGTGGGAGCGCCGCTACCAGCGCGACCCCTCCGTCAACCGACTGCGCTTCGATGCCGCGAGCGTGGGCTTTGGGCCCGAGGGCGCGACAATCGAGTACGTGGAAGCGGCGTTTTAGCGCCGCCTCAGGTGTTGAGCGCGTTCCTCATGGCCTGACGTAGCTCGTAGAGCGGCTCGAGCTCGCCCGGCTCTGCTTTCGGCTCCAAGGCGGCAATCGCCTGCTCCAGCTTGTCGATCTCGCCCTGCTGGCGCGACCTCAAGTTGATGACCATCGTCTCGAAGGCCTCGAAAAAGTCCACGAGCTCGTCGCCGCGGCGGAGCTTGTTCGGGATGCGAAGGTGCCCCTCGCCTACCTCACGAATCTGCCGCTTCATTTTGAAGATGGGACCGGCGACCTTGTGGGTGACCAGGATGCCGGCAAAGCCGATCAGCACGCACAGCAACGTGAGCGCGGTCGTGAGCGTGATGAGCATCGTGCGCTGCTGGCTACGGATGGCGCCGGACTGCGCTTTGAGGTCCGCCGCTTGCTTCTCCAGCGCGGCTTGCTGACTTTTGAGCCGTTCGTCTTGCTTGTCCGCATCGCCCTTGAAGGCCTCGAGCAGCGCCGGGTTGTCGCTGTAGATCGGGTCCTTCACGATGTTCATCTTCACGACTTCGCTGACCTTGCGGCTCTCCTCCACGACCTCGCGACCGCGGCCGACGACTTGCTCGCCTTGCTGCACCGTCTGCGAGCTCTGGGCAATGACCGCCTCGCTCGTGCGCCAGAGGAGGACCCCGAGGCAGGCGCTGAACAGCACCGCGATTCCCACCAGGTAACCGCTGTACTTGAGCTGGAAGTGAGCATCCAGCAGGTAGTTTTTCAGGCGCCGCTGATGGCGGCCGGTCGGAGGCGCAGACATGGATGCCGCTTCGGGCATGGGAACCTTCTCCTAGTCGCGCGCGGAACGAGGAGCCCCGGGCGCAACTCTGTAAGCTTAGAGGTCAGCGGGTCAACCGAGCAAGAACCGAGTCCGTTTTCTCGCGAAGCGCGCAGCGCCTTGCACCGGCACTGGACTCGCGCCCGCATGCGGAACCGCTTACTGAACGGGGCCGCCGGCGCGACCGCGGTTCGGCTCGGCCACCGCGCCCGCGCCGCGCGCTCCGAAGACTATTGATTGGGCGCAATGCCAGAGAACTTATCCACCGCGCGCTCGGCGGCCATGCGAATCAGCTCGTTCTCGTTTTCCGTGCTGCCCGGCGAGACACCGGGCTCCGTGAGGTTCACCGAGAAGCTGCCGATGAGGTTTTTTTCCGGGTAGGAGAGCATCGCGATCTCGATTTTGACCTTGAGATTGCCGTTGGCGTAGTCCGGCGCGCTCACCCCTGGCGAGAGGAAAAACGCCTTCACCCCCGGGTGTTTGCCGAGACGGCGCTTCGCGTCCACCAGTGACTCGCCGCTCGGCGCGGCGAGGAAGCCGCTCGTCTGCCCGAGCTTGGCCGACATCGCGGCGCGCACGATGCCGTCCACCTGATCACCGCTGCGGCCGGTCTTGTCCGTCGTCTTGCCGATCGCGACGTAGTACTTCGTGTCGGTCGCGAACGCGGGCTCCGCGCCCCCTGCCCCGCCACTCTTGATGGCGTCGAGCGCTTTTTTGATCGTGGCCCGGACGACGTCGCTCGATTCGGTCGCGAAGCGGTTTTCCAAGCAAGCCTGGCCGGCACGCTGCGCGAGCCTCCCGAGCGCGGCCGCCGAAGCCGCGCGTACGGTGGTGTTCGAGTCCCCGAGCGCGGAGCAAAGCGGCGGGACCGCGCGCTCGTTCTTCGACGCGCCGAGCGCGAGGGCAGCCTGCGTGCGAACGCGAAAGTCGTCGCTGTTTGCCAAATTGTAGATGAGCCGCTCCACGTCGCTGGTCTGCGCGACGGCCCCCGACGAGGTGAGCAGCGTCCCAAACAATGCGAAGACCGACAACGCCCGCAGGAGTCGGGAGGGCAACATCAGTGGGCACGATATCATGGGCGGGAGGCGCTTCGCGGCGAGTCATTCGTTGGACGCTACGGAATCCACGCGTCTTCAAACTGCGCTATCTTGCGTGGGCCGATGTGGTGTCATGAGCGCAACCAACGCCGTCTAGTGGCCGATTTGGCCAGCGCCGCCGCGCTCACGGTAACGCTACTCGCCGGCTCGTCGGCCGCGGCGCAACTTCCTCCACCAACGCTGAAGGTGTCGGGCAAAGCGTCGTTCAGCGTGGAAGCACGTAGTACAGGAGCGACGTTCCAGGTACGGGCCACACTATCGGATGAGGTGGGCCGCCCTCTGCCCAACGCCGAGCTTCGGCTACGCGTCATCGACGCCGCCAATGCACCCGCACTGCATCGCTGTGGCGCTCCGCGCAGCGGGTCTGCGGCCGAGCTGCTCATCGCGACCGACAAGCTCGGTCGCGTGTGTGTGGACGCCTCCGGCTTCGAGCACGGCGTCCTCGAGCTGAGCTTTCAGGACCCTCGCGGCTACCTCGATCGCGCCGCTGCGAGCGTGCGCCTCCCCGAGGACGTCAAGCCCGTGTTCGAGGTCGGCTTCGATCCTCCGCTGGCGACGTTGTCTCTGGACGAACCGGCGCAGGAGCTCGGGCTCGTCGCGCGTTCACTCGACGGAAGCACGGCCCCCGTCGGCGCAGAGCTCGTGCTCTCGATGTCCGCGGAGGGTACCGAGCGCGTCCTCGGGCGCGTCGCGCTGGACGGGCTCGCCGAGATCCATCGCCTGACATTCGTGTCTAGGAGCTTCGAGCGGCCAGGCCCCGCGCGGTTGCTCGGTCGCTTGATGAGTCGCACCGGTGAGGAGCTAGCGCGAACGACGTTGCCGGTGCTGAGGACCGCGACGGTCGAGCTCCAGGTCGCGCCGGGCGCTGCGAGCGCAGTGACGCCGGGAGGAACGCTACCGGTGCGCGCCACGTCCGCGCTCGGGCCAGCTCCGGTCGGCGTCGTCGAGGTGCGCAGCTTGGGGCGCAGCGTCGCCGCCGCTCGAGTCACGAGCGGTGTCGCGTCCATCAATCTTCCGAGCCCGGGAGTCGCTCCGCTGGGGCGCGCGCTCACGCTGGAGTACGTCGGCGCGGGGCCTGGGTGGCTCTCGGGTCCTCCGCTCGAGTTGAACGTTCTGCCCGCAGGCCCGAGCTATGGCCGCTACGCACTTTGGATCTTGGCCGCGGCATTCGCGGCGCTCGCCGTCGTGCTCGGCTGGCGCCGCCCGCCGCGCGCGCTGCCCGTCGCGGAGGAGCCGCCGCTGCGTCCTCGCGCGAGCGTGGAAGTGCTCGAGAGCTTCGGCGCCGAAGGCGGCTACCAAGGCTTCGTGCGGGACGCGCACGAGGGCTTCGGCATCTCGCCCGCGGTCGTGAGCTTCATCGGCCCGGGTGAGAACCGGCCCGTCCTGTTTCAGACCCGAAGCGGAACGGAAGGCACCTTTCGAGTCGAGGCTTCGAGCTTCCCCGCGGGCACCCAGGTAGAGGTCACGGCGCCGTTCCACGCCACGCTCGTGGCCGAATTGCCGGGTCCGGGCGTCCTCCAGCTGTCACTGATTTCGCGGCGGCGCGCGCTCCTGGAGCGACTCGTCCGATGGGCCGAACGCCGAGGCAAGCCGTGGACGCGCGCGGCAGGAGAACCGACACCCGCACACATCGCGGCGGTCGCCACTCAGGAGGCCGAGCCGCAAGTGGAGCGGTGGGCTCGCGGGCTGGAGCATCTAGCCTTCGGCCCTGTCCCGCCGGACGCCGCGAGCGAGCAGTCGGCAGGGGTGACGGACGATCCTAAAGTTAGGCTGGACTGAGGCATTGACTGAATGGAGCGCCGCTCCCTATAGTCGCGGGCCCTCAGCAGTACGCGCGGAATGGAATTCATCTACGTCCTCCTGGCGCTGGCCCTAACGGTCGGCGCGTACTTCCTCTTCTTTCGGAAAAAAGAGGAACCGGCGCTGCCCCCGCGGGAAGCTCCCGCGCCCACACTATCCAAGGGCAAGGCGCAACCAGCGGCCACGCCCACGCAGCCGGAGTCCGTCAAAGCCAAAGCAGCGGAGGCCGTCGCCGAGGGCGCTCGAGGAGAATCTCCGGCTGAGTTGCAGCCCGAGCCCCGTCCGTCCCGCCCCGCCCCGCCCTCGCGTCGGGAGCCGCCAGGAGCGAAGACC
>SECP01000024.1 GCA_004193285.1 Myxococcales bacterium
TCGGCGCGGTGACTTGAACGGCGGAGATCGGCGCGGTGACTTGAACGGCGGAGATCGGCGCGGTGACTTGAACGGCGGAGATCGGCGCGGTGAGTTGAAACGGCGGAGATCGGCGCGGTGACTTGAAAACGGCAGAGATCGGCGCGGTGACTTGAAAACGGCAGAGATCGGCGCGGTGACTTGAAACGGCAGAGATCGGCGCGGTGACTTGAAGCGGCGGGGGCGGAGCGAGGTTGAGCCGAAGACGTGAGGGGAGGGGGCGGACGCGCTCTTTACGGCGTGGCGACAAAAAGAAGACGCCCGCCTCCGTGGAGAAGCGGGCGTCCTCGTGCGCTGGGAGGCGCGCTGTGACTCAGAGCTCGAACTTGTCGAACGAGTTCAGGTCCTTGAAGGCCTGAACGAGGCGGGCGGCCATGCCCTTTTCGCCGAGGTGGACCCAGCTGCGCGGGTCGATCTGCTTCTTGTTGGGCTTGTCCGGACCTTCGGGGTTGCCGAGCTGGCCTTGGAGGTACGCAGACTTGTCGTCCATGTACTTCTTGATCGGCTGGGTGAACGCCCACTGGGTGTCCGTGTCGATGTTCATCTTCACGCAGCCGTAGGAGACGGCTTCTTCGATTTCTTGCGGCGTGGAGCCGGAGCCACCGTGGAACACGAAGTCCAGCGGCTGGGGGCCCGTCTTGCGCTCGGCCTGGACGTGGTCCTGGCTGTTCTTGAGGATGACGGGGCGGAGCTTGACGTTGCCGGGCTTGTAGACGCCGTGGGTGTTGCCGAAGCTTGCGGCGATCGTGAACTTGCCGACGGGGTTGAGCGCGTCGTACGCCGCGAGGACATCCGCCGGCTGCGTGTAGAGCTTGGAGCTGTCCACGTCGCTATTGTCGACGCCGTCTTCTTCGCCGCCGGTGACGCCGAGCTCGATCTCGAGCGTCATGTTGAGCTTGCTCATGCGCTGCAGGTAAGAGCGGCAGATCTCGAGGTTCTCGTGGAGCGGCTCCTCCGAGAGGTCCAGCATGTGAGAGCTGAACAGCGGCTCTTTGTTCGCGGCAAAGAACTTCTCGCCCGCATCCAGCAAGCCGTCGATCCAGGGGAGGAGCTTCTTGGCGGCGTGGTCCGTGTGGAGGACGACCGGGACGCCGTAGGCTTCCGCGAGGCTGCGCACGAAGGCGGCGCCCGCGAGCGAGCCGGCGATCGCGCCCTTCTCACCCTTGTTGTCGAGGAACTTGCCGCCGAAGAAGGCGCCGCCGCCGTTGGAGAACTGGATGATGATGGGGCTCTTCGCTTCGCGCGCGGCTTGGAGCGCCGGCACGACCGTGTGCGAGCCGATCACGTTCACGGCCGGGAGCGCGGCCTTAACGCTCTTCAGGTAACCGAACAGATCCTGCAGGGCAGAACCGGTAACCACACCTGGCTTGAGCTTGAATTTCGACATGGCTTCGTGAGTTTCCTCGGGGTGATGGCGCGAGACCCGCGCAACGCAAGGGAGCCGCGACCTAGCATGAGGGCCGGTGCGGTGCGAGCACGCTGAACGAGCCTAGCGTAGACCCGGTTTCCTTGCTGTTTCCAGGCCGAAGGCGCGGCCGGACGGCATGGCGCAGCGCGGCAGCTGCCGGGAAGGCCGCGCGCGTGGGCTCAGGTGCGGAGCTGGCGAACGGCCGCCGAAACGTCCTTGCCGTTCACCTCCGCGCCCAGGGTCTTGAGGTGCTTCATGGCAACGCCCGTTGCCTGGCCGTCGTTGCCGGCGGCTTTGATGCCGTCAGCTACGGGGGCGAGCGCCGACACGATCTCCGGCACGCCGAGGGACTTGGGGAGGAAGTCCTGCAGCACCGCCATCTCTGCTTTGAGCTGCGCCTTTTGCGCGTCGTCCTGCGACGCCTCGTGCGTCTCCTCCAGGGATTTGACGAGCTTCTTGAGGATGCCGAGCGTCTCCGCGTCGTCACCTTTTCGGCCGGGGCGCGCGGCCTCGGTGGTGATCTCGCCCATGGCCACCTTGAGGATTTCTTTCTCGGTGACGTTCCCGGACTTCATCGCCGCGAACATTCGGGTCTTGATCTGATCGAAGAGCGACATGGAACGCGGAGCGTAGTCTCGATTGAAGGAAGCCACAACCGCGCTCAGGCGTGACTGAACTCCATCTGAATGTCCCCGACGATTGCGCCGCGGCCCTCGGCGTCCCAATCCGCGAGCAAGTCTTGCACCTCACCGCGCGTGCGCGCCGCGATCGCGATGCGCTGCGGGTGCAGGCTCCGCTTTGCCGTCGCGCGACCATGGTCATGCTCGTGCGGCCTGCCTTCCGAGCAGGATTTGCAAGGCGAGTGGGCCCGCGTCGGCCGTTTCTCGGCGGCGAGCCCGCGCTCGCGCGCGATGATGCCGAGCTGGTCGAACGGACCGGCCACCGTAGGTTTGCGCTTCGGCTCTTCGAGCGTGATGTCCACGCACCATGTCGCGAGGGGCGACGGCTCGAGCAGCGCGAGGCAGTCGTACACGGGCACCTCTTCGTCGCGCACCCGGCGGTAGCAGCTCGGGGCGGCGTCGTTCAGCACCACGTCGCCGTAGCAGTAATCTCCCAGCGGGATGGCCGAAAGACGGGCCCGCGCCGGGTCCAGGCGGTCCGCCCACACCGTTTCGATTTCGGTCGCCAAGCTCAAGCGGATGGGGCTCGAGCCGCAAGGGTAGTGGATGGGGCCGTCACCCTCCGGCAAGTTCATGCCCGCGTGACGCCAGGCTCGGCGCGCCATGTCCCAGCGGCCGAGCGCGGTGGCCACGATGCCGAGGTTCCACCAGCTCGCTTCGTCTCGAGGGTTCAGCTCGGTCGCTCGGAGAGTCGCGTCGAGCGAAGCTTGCCACTCACGCTCGTATTTGTGGAGGAGCCCGAGGTGATAAAACGGCACGGACCACGTGGGGTCGATGGCCATGGCGCGCTGGTAAGTCGCAATGGCTTCGGCTTTTTTGCCGGCGCCGCGCAGCTCCGCGGCACGGTCGCTCGCGCGCTTTGCTCGGCCTCGCTTACCGAGTGGTGTGAATGGGTTCTTCATCGGGGTCGAGCGCACCGTCGTCGTCCAGGTCCACGTACAGCGCGAGCGCCGCCTGGAGCTGGTCCACGAAGGGCGACGCCGCCATGTCTGACATGTCTTCCGAAAGCGGCAACCCCGCGAGCCACGTTGCCGCGTCCACCGTGAGCAGCAAAGGGACTTTTCCGAAGCCTTCCTCGTCCTCCGCTTCGAGCCGGAGCGAAAACGAAGCGTCACTGGAGAGGGTGAAGGGCGCCCCGTCCGCGTCCGTGCCCTCCACGTAGAGGGAGGCGCCGGCTGGCACGCCTTCTGCTTCGGTGTCCTCGACCGGCGCTACGTCCAGCTGCACGCCGCAAAACGTGCGTACCGCGGTCGTGATGCGCTCGCCGTAAGGCGTTTCACCTACCAGCTCGTAGCCGCGTGGCTCCAGCACGATGGGGGCGGCTTCTTCGTTGCACGGCAGCAGGGTGATGGCGCTCGCGCTCACGAAGGCGCGGGTCAGGGCGGCGCCGCCATCTGCTTCGCCGATAGACACCGCGCTAGGGTCGCTCGAGACCGCGCGCACCGTGAGCGATACCTCTTGGGAAACGAGGTCGCCAACCGTGGGACCGCCGCATGCCACCGAAAGTGCCGCCAGCGCCAATGCTACGAATCGCATGGCGCGCCAAATAGATCGGGGAGGGCGGGCGCGCTACTCGGCCGCCGCGCCGGCCTTCGGCAGCGGCTCATCGCACACCACGCGGTTGCGCCCGCCGCTTTTCGCCAGGTACATGGCGCGGTCGGCGCGGTCCACCACCTGCTCTAGATTTTCGTTACCGGCGAGGGTCGCGACGCCGAAGCTGGCGGTGACCGGAACCCGGTCCCCGTTTTGGTCCTTGATGTCCGCGTGCTCCAGCAGGTCCCGGACTCGCTCTGCGGTCTGCTCGGCGCCCTCTATCGGAGTAGATGGCAGGACCAGCACGAACTCCTCGCCGCCCCAGCGAGCGACGATGTCACAGGTGCGCAGGGCATTGTTGAGCAGCTTGCCAACCGCAGAGAGCACGAGATCGCCGGCGGCGTGCCCGCGCTTGTCGTTGATGTGCTTGAAGTGGTCGACGTCCAAGAGGATGACGCTCAGGCGGTCGTTGTAGCGCTTGGCCCGAGCCAGCTCGCGGCCGGTGGATTCCAGGAAGGCGCGGCGGTTGAGCAAGCCGGTGAGCGCGTCGGTCGTGGCCAGCGAGCGAGACTCCTCCACCAGCGTCGCCATTCGAAGCGCGCCGCCGAGCTCCCGCGCGACGGTGGCGACCAGCGCGCGGTCGTTCTTGTGCTCCGGGGCGCGTGGCGCCAGAGCGAAGATGCCAATGCTGTGCTCGCCGAAGTGCACGGTCTCGTGCATGGGCGGCGGTCCTTCTGGATCCGCGACTGCGTCGTCGTCTTCGATCATCACGAGCGGCGTGGCTTCGGCGACGTTCAACGCCTCCCGCGCCTCTCTGACGGCTTGCTCGCGCATGGCGGTATTGGTGTGCACCGCCAACCGCAGTGGCTCGCGCCGCAGCACCGCTATCCAGCGGTACGTAGTTACCTGGGACACGAACTGCGACAACAAATCCGCCAAGCGGTCGAACGACTCACTCGTGCCGAGGCGCCGCACCTCCGCGGCGATCACGGAGTCGAACAGCGCCGCGTCCAAATGAGTCGCGATTCGCTCGCGCACGTCCAGCCCCTGGGTCGAGGAGACTACGAAGAAATCGCTTTCGCCCACGTTCTCCTCGATGGACTTTCGCAGAGCCCGCACCAGCTCTCCCATGCGCCCCTTGGGCACGTAGGCGAACGCGCCGGCTTGCTCGGCCCAGAAGTGATTCCGGCGTCCCTCCGAGCCTCGGAGGATCACCGGCACCTTGCTCGTGCCTACCTCGGACTTCAGAAGCCGACATAGCTGCACCCCGGAAATACTCGGCATCGTGAGATCCGCGACCACGGCCGCGGGGGGATCTTCCAGCGCGAGCACCGCACCTTCCGCGCCATCACCACACTCGACCACGGTAAAACCCTGCAGTCTGAGGCGCTCGGCGAGCACGGCACGACTTTGCTCGTGGGCGTCGATTAGCAATAGGCGCGGCGAAGCGGGCACGTAACCCTCAACGGACGATCGCGTGACAACTGAACACCTCCTTTCTCATCCCGCGACGGTCGCGCCGTAACTATTGGTAAATAAAAGCTTTCTGCTACGCTGGGGGGAAGCATGAAGTGGCTCGGGCCCGTCTTGGTCGTGGCGCTGGCGGTGTTGGCCGAATTCTCGCTCGGTCGCGCCAACGGGGGGCCCGAGGTCGCGCTCTTCTTCGGGCGCTTTCACCCGTTGCTCGTGCACCTGCCGATCGGGTTCTTCCTTCTCCTCGCATTGGGCGAGGGCGCGACGTTCGTCCCGCGCTGGAGGCCCCGCGTCGAGCCCGCCGTCGGCTTGCTGCTCCCCCTCTCGGCACTCGCGGCCCTCGTCGCATTCGTGATGGGGCAACTGCTCGCGCTCGAGGGCGGCTATCCCGCGGCAGCCCTCGGTTGGCACCGCCGCCTCACCCTGCTGGCGGTGCTCGGCATCTCGACGTGCTGGGTGCTGTACGAGCGTCTGCGCCAAACCGCCGAGCACGGGCGGCTCGCCTACCGCGGCGCGCTCGTCATCACGCTCGGCTTGCTCTCGCTCGGCGCGCACTTCGGCGGCACCATGACCCGCGGCGAAAGCTACCTTTCCAAGTACGCTCCGGAGGCGCTGAAGCCGCTTCTGGGCGGCGCGGCGAATGCTTCCGCAGGGCGCGAAACTGCGACCAAGGCGCCCTCCGCTGCGAGCTCCGAGCCGCTGGTCTTCGAGGATGTCGTGCAGCCCATTCTCAACAATTACTGCTTCGAGTGCCACGGCACCGAAAAGCAAAAGGGCAAGCTGCGCGTGGATTCCCTGCAGCTCATCTCGGCTGGTGGGGAGAGCGGCGCGGTGCTCGTCCCGGGCGACCCCGGGAAGAGCCCTCTGCTGTCACGCCTGCTCCTGCCCGCGGCGGACGACGAACGCATGCCGCCGGAAGGCAAGCCCGGCCCCAAGCCAGAAGAGCTCGCCCTCATCGAGTTTTGGATCGCTCGCGGCGCGAGCCCCTCGCTCAAAGTGCGAGACGTTCTAGCGCCGCTCGCGAGTCGCTCACTGCTCGAGCGTAGCCTCGGCGGCGCGTCCTCGCCGAGCGCCCTACCAAACGCCGTTGCTCTACCGTCTGCGTCCGCATCCCCATCGGGCGCTTCGCCGGCATCCTCGTCGGCATCAGCATCTACGTCGCCATCGGGTGCTTCGCCTGCATCTACGTCGCCATCGGGTGCGTCACCTGCATCTGCTACGGCGTCGGGCGCTTCGCCGGCGGAACCGCGACCCGAAGCTGTAGCCAAAGCCAGCGCCGGCACTCCCGCGGCCAGCGCACCGTCGCCGCCGCCCGCGAGCATCGTTCGGTCCGGTCCCGCCTTCCTCGCGACGTACTGCGAAAAGTGCCATGGCGGCGCGAAGCAGAAAGGCAAGCTGCGCGTGGATTCCATGGCGGCTCTCCTCAGAGGCGGAGCGGGCGGCCCCGCGCTCGTCCCGGGCAAGCCTGAAGCAAGCTCGCTCGTGCAGCGGCTGCGGCTTCCGCTCGATGACGACGAGCACATGCCGCCGAAAAAGGAGCCCCAGCCTCAGGCGGCCGAGATCGCCGTGCTCGCCGCTTGGGTTCGTTCCGGCGCGTCTTCTCCCGCCCCCACCGCCGCCCAGACCCCACCTCAGACCCCACCTCAGAGCCCCCCTCAGACCCCACCGACCCAGCCCGCTTCCGTCCCCCAGCCCAGCGCGCTGCCCCCATCCGCAGAACCCACACCGACGGAGCTGGTCCAACTCACGCCGACGGCGCTGGTCCACTCACCCGCAACTCCGCGCGCGGTCTCGTTCGTCGCCATACAGACGCTCTTTCGCGACAAGTGCGGCAAGTGCCACATACGTGAAAAGCCCGCCGGCGGTTTGGGAGTCGAACGACACTCGCAGCTCCTCGAAGGCGGCTACAGCGGCGCTGGTATCGTGCCTCGCGACCGCAAGGCCAGCGTCATCATGCAGCGGCTCTTGCTGCCCGACTCGCACGACGAGCACATGCCGCCGACTGATGAGCCCGCGCTCAGCGCTGAAGAACTACAGCTCGTCGGCGCCTGGATCGACGAAGGTGCACCCGCGAGCCCCGCCACCGCCACCGAGCCAGCCCGTCCGCGAGCTCCCGAGCCCTTGGCATCCAAATCTGGAGGCTGCGCGGCCTGCAGTGTCCCCGGTGCCCCGAGCTCCAAGTGGCTCGCGCTTCAATCCAGCGTTCTCCTCGCTTCCCTCGTACTCCTCAAGGTCCGCCGCCGCCCACGCCCGCGTCCGTTGAGGGCTGCGTCGCGCCGCTAGTCACGCCCACGTGGGTCGTCATCGCAGTCGCGGAACCGTGCGCGCCCTCGCGCCTCCAGCTTCGCCTATCACCTATTCCCTGTCGCCTGTTACTTGTCGCTTGTTGCTTGTCGCTTGTCGCTTGTCGCTTGTCGCTTGTCGCTTGTCGCTTGTCGCTTGTCGCTTGTCGCTTGTCGCTTGTCGCTTGTCGCTTGTCGCTTGTCGCGCATGGCGCACCGCCCATCGCCGTATCGCTTATGTACTCGTCGACTCAAGTCATCGTTCGCCCTCCGTCATCGCCGATGACGGTTCCGAAGTGCTCTGATCTCGACTCGAACCCTTCTTCGGATCCGAAGAAGGATTCGAGTCGCGGAGGCGGTCGCCCCGCGTGCTGAGAGAGCGAAACGAAATTCCACGTGGGACGTGCGGGGCGCCGGCCATCGTTCACGGGGAGTAGCGGCATCATCGCGCGAGGCTTGAGGGCTGCAGTTGCTGAGCGCAAAGGCTTCTTCGGATCCGCGGATCCGAAGAAGGATTCGAGTCGCGGAGGCGGTCTCCCCGCTGGCTGACGGAGCGAAAGGGGCTTGGTCTCCCCGCTGGCGGACGGAGCGAAACGGCCCTACGTGGGACGTGCGGGGCGCCGAACGGTTTTACTTGGGACGTGCGGGGCGCCGGCCGTCGTTCACGGGGAGTAGCGGCATCATCGCGCGAGGCGTGAGGGCTGCAGTTGCTGAGCGCAAAGGCTTCTGCGGATCCGAAGAAGGATTCGGGTCGCGGAGGCGGCTTTCCCGCGCAAGTTTGGGGGGAGCGAAAGGAGTTTTTACGCGATGCGGGAGGGGCGCCGGCAGCCGGACAACCCGCCTGCTGGAGGGGGTGCGCGCGGGCTGGTGCGAGTGGCAGGGGTTGGGGAGCTCGATGATCAGGGTGGGTTGGATGCGAGCTGCTCGAGACGGTCTGCGGCAGCTTGCGCGCCGCCGTTGCGCGCTACGGTGCTGCGCAAGGATTGCGCCTTCGCCCAGTAGTTGAAGCGATCTTTCAATGCCGCGGCGATGGCGTCGGCGGTGAGCTTGGCTTTCGGTACGGGTGGGGGGCCCGCGCCGAGCTCGGCGATGCGTCGGCCGTGAAAGAATTGATCGACGATGTGGGGGACGATCAGCTGGGGCACGCCGCTTCGGAGGGCGGCCGCGGTGGTGCCAGCGCCTCCGTGGTGCACGATGAGGTCGACGCGTGGAAACAGAGTCGTGTGGTCGAGATCGCCCGTGGAGAAGACGCCCGGCGGGAGCTCGACGCCGGCGTCCTCCGCGTGGGAAGAATGCAGAACGACGCGCGCGCCGTGGCGCTCGAAGAGCTCGATTGCGATGCGAACGACTCGCGCGCGATCGACGGTGGGCATGCTGCCGAAGCCAATATAGACGACGGGCGGCGCTCCGGCGCTGCCCTCGCCGGCGCCGCGCAGGAATCGCTCCAGCAGGTCGGAGAGCGGCTTCGCTTCGTCCGGATTGGGGACGATGGCGGGGACGTGCACGTTGTCTCCTGGGACGTCGGGCGGCAGCTCGCCCATGACCGCGTCTTGGGCGAGGATGACGTTTTGCGCGTGGATCGATTGCCAAGAGCCGCGTTCAGGGAGGAGGCCGCGCTGCGTGCGAAGCTCGTTCAGCTTGCGGCCGAGCGTGAGCTGGAAGGCGCCGGTGATGGTGGACCACAAAAGGCGATTGCCGAGCCGCGGCAGACCGAACACGGGAGCGACGGCGGGTGGATGCTCCGCGGAGAGCATCGCGCTCAACGTGTAGCAGCAGAAGACGTGCGGCACCCGTAGCTGATCCGCTACCATCTTGCCGGCAAAGCTGAGGCCCGCCGCGACGACGATGTCGCACGCTTGGGGCGCCGCGAACAGGTCGTTGACCTGGCGCGCGAGTTGCTCGCGTACCAAACGGATCTGTGCAGGAAGTGCCACCACTGGGTGCTGCTCGGTCATCCCCTGGTTTTTGCGGATGATCGAATTGATGTCCTCGCCGACGGGGACGAAATGGAAGCCGCGCTCCTCGCCCCAGGCCCGAAAGTTCGGCGGAGCCGCCAGCGTGACGCGGTGGCCGCGGCGCGTGAGCTCTTCGCCCAGCACGAGCTGTGGCTGCACGTCGCCGCGAGAGCCGAGCGGCGCGAGCAGCACGTGGAGCGGCTTCATAGCGATGAAGCCTGAGCGGGGCGAGACTCCATGCTCGGTACGAGGGTGAGCTGGTGCGCCGTGTGGCGCCGCACTTCTTCGTCTTCCCAGTGAACCGGCACGCCCTCACCGGCTTGGTGGAGCGGGACCAGATCAGCGTAATGCGCCGAAAGCGGATTGCCGGACTGTCCACCCAGCACCACGAAACGGCTCGCACCCCAATCCCCCACGACCATGATGCTGCGGAGGTGCGCGGTAACGGTGGAGTGACGCAAAGGGTTCCAAAACTCGAAGCCAGCTTGATTGACGGTCGTGCCGTCACCATAGCCGCGGAGAGGGCCCACGTTGAAAACGCGGTCTAGTGGCTTCTTGTCGCCGAAGCGGTGGCGCAAGGTGAGGGTGCGGATGTCGCCCCAGCCCCAGCCGGAGGTGTGGAGCCCGAACGTTTGAGTGAGCGTTTTTACCGCCTCTGTCAGGGATGCGAGCAGCACCGGCTCCCAATCAGGAAAGTAACCTGGCGGTTGCTCGCGAATGACCCGCGTGACGAAGCTCGCGCGGCGCGCGTTGAGGCACGTTCCGGGGATGAGCTTCATGACGCCCTTACCGGCGGCCCAGAGGTAGCTATTGGGCGCTTTGGCCTCGCAGATCCGGCGGTTCAGGGCCGCGACGAACAGCTCGTACACGCTGGCGCCCGCGGAGTCCCCGCTCAGCTTACCGTCCCATGCGGCTAGGATTTCGAGCGCCCGCGCCGCTTCGAACGTGTTCGGCTGGAGGGCGAGGAGGGTGCTCTTCACGTCCGCGAAGGCCAGGCTTTGCACGTCCACCTGCAGCGCGGCCATTCGCTCCACGTTCCAGTCGCTTCTAGCGGCCAGCTGCTCGGCGATGCGACGTTGCCGAAAGCCATCCAGAAAATCGTGGCCGAGGAAGACGCCGTTCGGATCGTCGGCGACGGGCTTGTTGTTGGCGCAGCACACGAAGCCTTCGTCTGGATTTTTGCTCCACGGCAGCTCGCTGCTCGGAACGATGCCGTCCCAGCCCACGTTGGGCAGCCAACCGGCGAGCGGCACGGAGCCGAAGCCCGACTTGCGCTTCGGTACCTCCGCCGCGAGCACCCAGCCAACCGTCTGCGCATCCGCATAAATCAAGCTGTAGGCGCAGCCGGCGGACTTGGCACAGACCTCCCGAAATTGCTCGAAGCTCTGCACCTTGTGAAACGCGAGCAGCGAGCGCGTGGGGCGACGCTCCAGCCACGTTGCCGCGAACGACAGCGCGTTGGAGCCGCCCACGGTCGGCACTGGCTCGTAGATGCTCGCGTCGTCGTCCCCCGTGCGTGCCACGATGGTGCCGCGCGGCGTGCGAATCACGCGCAGGGCCACGGCGGGCGCGCCCTTGACCGGAATTTCCTCCACACGCTCGTGGCAGCTCTTCCAGCCGTCGGCGTCGCGGACGCGCCGACCGTCGTCACTCAGCTCTTCCAGGAAGAGGTCCGCATTGTCGACCTGCGCGCTGGTCGAGCCCCAAGCTGCATGCTCGTTGTGGCCGGTGATGAACGCCGGAATACCGGCGATACTGATGCCGCCGACGGTGAACTCCGGGCACTTCACGCGCGCCAGGTAACCAAGGTTAGGCAGCGCCGCGGGCAGATGCGGATCGTTGCACAACAGCGTTCTTCCCAGCGCAGACTTGCTGGCCTGCACCGCCCAGGCGTTGGACCCGCCGGACTCGCCGACGAACGAGCGCAGCGCCTCCAAATCGCGCGCGACGAACAGGTGACTGGCCGGGCCCGCTCGTTTACCAGGCGGGTGGGTGAGCGGCAGATCTTCGCGCCACGTGGGGTCCAGCGAGCTCACCGCGTCTTCACCGTCACGGGTGAGAATGATCAAGCGCGCCAGCTCGACGTCCCAGTTGGACGGTAAGAAACAGCACATGAGCAAACCGAACGCGACCACGTCGCGCGGCTCCCAGCGGCTCGGCTCACAACGCAGCAGCGCGTGCTCGTGGCTCCGCGGGAGCTCGCGGCTCTGAAGCGCCGCGTTGAGCCCCGCTACGTACGCGCTCAGCTGATCTCGAGTCTCCGCGTCGAGCTGCTCCACCTGCGCCGTCGCCGCGTGGTGCACGCCGATGAGGCGAATCGCGCGGTCGATCGGCAGGCCACCGCTGCCCAGCACCTGCGAGAGCAATCCGCGGGCAAGCCGCCACGTGATCTCCATCTGCCCCGCGCGATCTTGCCCGTGACAGAACCCGAGGCCGAACCAGCCATCGGCTTCGTCCTGAGCGTCTACATACGCCACGCCAAAACTGTCACGTCGGATCTGCACGCTGCGGCGACACCCGACCTCGAAGCGCCCGTCGTAGCTCGGAAGCCTTTTACCCAGCACCGCCCCGAACGCCTTCTGCGCGAAATTCACGGCTTTCGCATTACAACGGCGCGGCGCGGGCGAGCAAGCACCGTGGCGGCAATCGTGAGCTCGCCTCGAGGCATGGCTCTTGCTGCCGCCTGATCAGCAACGCAACCACCTCGAAGGAGAGACCCTATGCCTCGTCCGCTCCAACATTGGAAAGTGCTTCCCCATGGCAAGCTCAGCGTCATCGACGACAACTTGCTCACCGTGGTCGGCGCGCTCCACATGCCGATGGGCGATTTCCCGCGTCGAATGACCGTCGCCCGGCTACGCGACGGCCGCCTCGTCATCTTCAGCGCCATCGCCCTCGAAGAAGACGAGATGCAAGCGCTCGAAAAATTCGGCCTCCCCACCTTCCTCGTCGTTCCCAGCGACCGCCACCGCATGGATGCAAAAATCTGGAAGGACCGCTACCCGCGCCTGCTCGTCCTCGCGCCTCCGGGAGCACGCGAGAAGGTCGACGAGGTCGTGCGAGTGGACGCCACCGCCTTCGATTTCCGGGACCCCAGCGTGAAGCTCGTCACCGTTCCGGGGACGGACGGGCACGAAGCCGCGCTGGTCGTGCAAAGCGAGAGCGGCACCACGCTCGTCGTGAACGAGCTCATCTGGAACGTGGACCATCGCCCCGGCTTCGGCGGCTGGCTCATGAAAGTCACGGGCCTCACCAGTGACGGGCCTCAGATCCCCGCCATTCCGAAGATGCTCGGCTTCAAAGATCAACCGGCGCTGCGCCGCCAGCTGGAAGATTGGTCTCAGCTTTACAACCTGCGCCGCATCATCGTGTCCCACGGCGACATCATCGAGGCCGAGCCCGACATCGTGCTGCGCGACCTCGCCCAACAGCTTGCTGCCTGACCGCGCCCGCACTCCGCGGAGGGGCCGCCGCCGCGCGGCCTCTCGCATGGGGGACACGGGGCGTCGTCGCGCACGCCCTTGGCGCGCTCGCCGCCACCGACACGGCGCGCAGCGCCTCGGACAATGCCGGGAGGTGGGCGCGCACGGTTGCGCTCGCTAGCTCGGGGAGCCGTTTGCGCGCGTCGTTTGGGGCGCAGCCGTTGCCGGCCTACTCGAGCAGGTTGGTGAGCAGGTTCGACAACGCCCCAAAACCGGACTTCCCGCTGGAGGGCACTCTTCTCGCTCAAACCCTTCTTCGGATCCGCAGAAGGGTTCAGCCGCTCGTTCGGTGTGCCAGATTACGCAATTGTTCCAAGCTGTTGCCCCTCCGCTGGCGCTGGAACAGCGTGTTCTGCGGATCCGAAGGAGGGTTCGGGTCGCGGCACGGCTTCCGGTGAGCCGAGGGCCGCCGAGGGCACCCTCCAGGCGATGCGAGGTGAGTGCTCATCGCGCCTTCAGGTACGGCGCTCCCCGGAGTGACGGCTGGCTACGGCTGGCTAGCGGCAGGCCTTTGTTAGGGCGCGAACGCACCCTTCGCGGAGCTGCTGGGCGCAGGCGCAGGCGGTGATGCGGATGGCGTTGCTGTGGGCGCCGTGGGGGGCGCTGCGCTGGGCGGCGCTGCGCTGGGCGGCGCTGGTACGCTCGGAGGCGACGGCTGCGCGTTGGGAAGGTCCGCTGGCGCTGCGGCGGCTGGGGGCGTCGTGACGGCCGGGGGAGCCGCTGGAGGCGGAGCGGCAACGGGCGGGGCCGCAGTGTCTGCCGCGGGCGCTTCACGCCGCGGCACCACCTGCTGAGGCGCCTGCTCACGGTTGGGCCGGTCCAGCGCGACGAGCATCGTCTGCGTCGTGCTCCCGCAGTCTTCGCTCCTGACGACCTCAACCGGCTGCTCGAACGGCACCAGCCCCTCGCGCTCGACGCGCATCTTGTACTTGCCGGCCGACAGCGCCGCCTGGCCACAGGATGTCGCTACCGTCTCCGAGGACCCCTTCGTGAAGCTCACCTTGGCATCGCACAGCTTCGTGCCAGTCAGCCGGTCGGTAACCACCACCGTGACGCGGTCGTAGCAAGTGAACGCCACGAACCCCGCACCGACCAACACCGCGCTCGTCCCCGCGGCGATGCCGCCCATCAGACAGCCCGTCGACAACAAACCCGCAGCCACTAGCGACGCCCGAAGCCAACGCATCTCACGGCCCTAGCATGTACCGCACCACGCGGATCCGCGCGCCGAGCCGCGCCGTGCCGCCAACGCGGTTGCCAAAACCGAGCTCGCCATGACGAGCGCGCCCCGGCTGGCCGTCGGACCTGCGCAAATCTCAAAACATCTTCTTGACTCTGTGGGCGCTGTGACTATGTTCCCGCCTCCTAACTGACGCGCGGTGGAGCAGCCTGGTAGCTCGTCGGGCTCATAACCCGAAGGTCGGAGGTTCAAATCCTCCCCGCGCAACAAAAACTGAAGACGCGGAGTTGGCGAAAGCTGACTCCGCGTTTTGCGTTTGTGCGCGCGAGGGCGCGCGGTGCAGTTGGAGGGTCAGTCTCTTGGGGCTTGCGCCTCGCCGGGGACGAGGCGTTCGAGGATCGGTCCCGCCCACGCCGGCGCGTCCCCGTATGCCTTCACCACGCGACCCTCGGCGGCACGGAGCACGAGCTGCGCGTCCCGATCGTCCACAGAATTGTCATACACGTAAAAGCGATCCACCTCGGCCGCGACCGAGGCGGCGTTGGCGATTGAGTGCCCCCAACGATCGATGATTTTGCGGATCGGAACCTCATGGCCGCCCTGAATCACCCTGCGTGCGACTCGAGCGGCGTTGATCTCGGGCCGGTCGGTGCCAACGAAGAAGATGCGCACGAAGTAGCCGAGGGCCAACGCGTGCCGCACGAACGCCGGCTTGTCCACAGCCGAGAAGACGGTTTCGAAGGCCAAGCTCCGCCCCTCGCGCAGGCAAGTCTCACGTCGCTCCGTGGCAAGCTGCGCCGCGCGGAGCACGGTCGCTGGATCGTTCCAGTCTCCGAGCTCGTCTTGAGCGATGGCATCGGGGTTGACGTATTCACAGCCGTGGAACCACTCGTGTGCGAGGCCCCGCTCCGTGATGGTCGTCTTTCCGGCACCATTGGGTCCTGCGACCACCAATAGGCGAGGGCGCGAAGCGGGTGCGGCCGTCATCGAGACTTGTCGGTCCGCCGTGCCTGCGTGTTGACCCTACCGAAAATGGACGCTTCCTTCAGCCGAGCTGCGACCCAAGCATCTGAGGTCGCACGTCGCTGAACAGCAAGCTCTCTGGCTTCGCGCATCACGAGCGCGAGCTCCTCATCGGTCGGCTCAGTGTCGGGCGCCATCAGATCGCGAGGCATTGGGTCCATCCTCGACTCACGATAGCACGGCCGCGCCGTTGACTGGCGCAGGTGGTCTCGCCCCCGTATGTCCAGGCGGCCCACAAGGCCCGGCGTGCTCGCGGTTCATCCTCCCAGCGGCCCGTGCTCACCACTACGCGGCCAGCTCAACCCGAATCTCCAGCGAAACCTCGTGGTACTTCGGACGAATCGCCCCCGCGCAACCGGTTCGCCGGACACCCCATCGCCGCGCATGCTGTACTACGTAAGGGTCAAAACGGGGTACAGGCCGGTTCACGGCGACGAGCAGACGGGCAGGCGCTCCTCGGTCGCCTGCTCGCTTCACATTCGGTTGATACTGCGCCGCCAGCGACACGCGAATTCCAGCCCAAACCTCGTGGTACATCGAACGAATCGCGCCCGCGCAACCATCGATATCTCATGATGCATGACAGGCCCGCTAACCCCGGGCCTCTTCTGCTTTGTAGACAGCTGCATCTTTCACGCAGCCTGAGGTTGGGCGGGATAGGGCTCGGTGCGAGCATGTCCTCACCGGCTGATGCCGCGGCAAAGAGCCGCCGAGTATCTCACGGTGGTGGGTCGAGTGGGTCGAGCGCGTCGTCCTTCAACCGATGCAGGAGGTCGATAGTCTCGCGCATCGACACATCGACTTGAGGACATACCGTGCACGTCGCCAGGTGTGCTCGCACCAGCGCGGAACGCCACCGCGGAAGGCGGCCGTCGTACAGGTCCGAGAGGTGACGTCGCACGACGTGACACTCGAGGAGGTAGTCGAGGCTATCTCGAAGGGACTGATCCACCCACGCGACGCGACGTATCGGACGGAGGAGCTGCCGAACGCCGTTGCGCACTCGGGGGCCTACCGCGCGCTTCATTCCGGAAAACCGCTCAGCCGCCATGCGTTACTCCTGCTTTCTCGAGAGCGCGCCGCAGGCGGTGCCGACCGCGATGCAAGAGCACTCGAAGATGAGTCGCGCTGACCGCGAGCTCGTTACAAGCTTGTTCGTGGTCGCCCTCCTCGACGTCGATGAGGAGCACGGCGAGCCGCTCGAGGTCCGGCAGGTCCCGCAAGGCCTTGTCGACGATCGACAGCGCTTCACGACGCGCCAGCACGCGGTCGGGTCGTCGGTCCGAGCTCGGCTCGGCGAGATCGTCTACCGACGCCTCCTCGCCGGAGGTCCGCCGCGCCCTGCCCTGGGCTCGGAAGAGATCGACGACCTTGTGCGTCAGAATGCCGATCGCCCACGTGCGAAGCTGAGAGCGGCCTTCGAAGCGTGCGTGTCCGGCCATGACTGCGAGAAGCGTCTCTTGCACGAGATCCTGCGCCCTGTCGCGGTCGCCTACGGCGCGGACGGCATACGCCAGCAGCGCCCCCTCGAGTCCGCGAAGGTCGTCCGCCGACAACATCGCGACGGCGCCGCGCTCAGCTTCGGACACCATCGCGACAGGCTTAACACAGCGGCGGCCAGAAAAGTCGTAACGACGGCTGGGCGGCGCCGACAGATCGGCATGCCCCGCCCCACCGCGCTGTGCCGCCGCCGCTCCCTTGCCGTCATCGGCGCCATCACGACGGCCATCGCCAGCACCTTGTCCTCACCGGCGCGGGCGGACATGCCAGCAAAGCCGCCTGCCGCCGAACCGGTCAGGCCGCCAGAGGTTGCTCCCTCGCCTGCACGGTGGAGGGTCTCGACCGAAACGGATGTGGTCCGGCTCGCGCTAGGCAGCCTCTCGCTGCACGTGATGTTCCGCCCACCGGCGGCGCCTCGGCTTCGCTTGAGCATCGGACGCGTCGGCGGAGCGCTTCCGTCCGTGTTCCACAGGCTGTTCGATGCGAACAAGGGCTGGGAGGCACGCGAGCAGGGAGCAGTGCTCCAGGGCTTCTATCACCTGCGCAACGAGGGCAGCACCCTGTTCGTCGGCCTGGGCGCTCGCTTCGAAGCGTGGGAGTGGCGTCGGCCCGAGCTCGCCGGAAAGGCCACGGGACAGCAGCTCTTCGTCATGCCCAGCGTAGGCTTCCGTTGGTTCCCGACTCAGAGCGGCTTCTTCGTGACGCCGTGGGTCGGCTTCGGGGTCTCGGCGTGGAACAGCGGCGCCGGGAAGCTCGGTGAGCACACCTACGAGCCGCTGCGCTTCTTTCCAATCGCTGCCGTCCACGTCGGCTACGAGCTCTGAGCACCTCCGTTCTTGCCTGCAGGCCGTCCTCCGGCAACCACGCGGGAAGACTGGGTTCGAGAGCCGCGTGACCCAGCCTTCGTCGCGCCTGTGTTCTCGGCGGCCGAGCAAGAAGCCGTCGCGCAATTTCACAACGTCTGGATCGTCGTGGCTGCCAACACGCCAGACCCTCTTCCGGACCTTGAGTCGCTCTTCGCCACAGCCGAGTGGCATCGCCTGCGAGCCGCTGCCCTCCTCGCTCTTCAAGTGTTCTTGGCCCGCGCGGCAAGCTATCCGAGGACAGGGAGCATGGCGGTTAGTCTGAGCGAGCACCCGCCGACCGAGTAGCCACACACACCCTTGGTCACGCCAAAAGCGCGAAAATCGTCAGCGTCGGCATGTTGTCCAGTCGTAGTATCGCCCCCGCGCACTGCTGCTCTAATCGGGGGAAGCTCCGTTCGAGATCCAGGAACGGATGAGCTCGGCCGCGTCCGGATTGAAGTCTCGAAGAAGAGTGGGCCGGTTCTTGGGCATCCCGTACACGATGCCCGTGCAACCTCGATAGCCGATTGCGATCAACCTCCAGAGGCCGCTGCCATCGGGATCTCCCGGGCTTAGCAGAGGCAGCAAGGGATCGCCCTCACTACAGATAATGCCGATCATTCTCTTCGGATCGCTCAGCGCGGCGTACGCCGACTCGGCCGTTCGAAAGTCCCCATATTGTGGGCTCACGTGACATCCCAGGCACTCAGAGGCCAAAATCGGCCACACTTGCCGCACGAAGCTAGGGCCCGCAGAGCCTGCAGAGCCCGCAGAGCCTGCAGAGCCTGCAGAGCCTGCAGAGCTCGCTGAGCCCGCAGAGCCCGCAGAGCCCGCAGAGCCCGCAGAGCCTCCTGATCCCGCAGAGCCCGCAGAGCCTCCTGATCCCGCAGAGCCCGCAGAGCCTCCTGATCCCGCCTGCGTCGTCGAGCCGGCGAACGCACCGGCTTGCCCGCTTGATGAGGCTCCGCCTTCTCCGCCACTCATCGAGTTGTCTTGCTGGGCGCTCTGCTCGCTCCCGCACGCGGCCCCGAGGAGCGACGCTGCGACCAGGAGCGGCACGCCTAACCTTCCCCTCATGTCGTGACGATACCTCGCCCCGTTGGCTCGGGCAACCAGCCTCGTGAGGGTCTGAAGCATCGGAGCGACGAGCCACACGTGCGCTCGGCGCGCTCACGCGCATCCTACCGAAACGGCAGATAGGACCTGAGCGCTCCGCGTTTTTGCGTCGGTGGGCGCCTTATCGATCGGCAGTAGCGGCACGCACCACGCGAACCTTGCGCAGTGTTGCGATCACCATGCAGCGCTGCCACCGGCCGAAGCCGCTGCAAATGCGATCACGGCGCGTACGTCCTCTTCGGCGAGGCTCGGGAACACGCGGCGAACTGAGCTCGAACCATGTGTTTCGTTGCCATCCCGTCGGCTGGACGTTACTAGCAATTGGGGGGTGTCGCCGAAATACTTGACCCTCGCCCCGCGCGTCGCAGTTGCTCTCACTCGTCAATTCGAGCTGCCTCTTTTCACGAGCCAGCGAGTGCGACGGCGTCCGGGCCGGCTGGGAAGCGTAGCTGGCCGGTCGTGTCGTGCACCGCGCGCCAGACGCCTTCGGCTACGTCCGACTCCTTCGTGAAGGCGTTTTGCTGCGCCAGGGATGCGAAAATGGTCTGCGCGAAGGGAGCGTAGGCTTCGGGGATCAGCCCCTCCATGCGGGCGCCGCCGTTGACTGCAAAGCGAGTGGTGGGCGCGTAGCCGGGCTCCACCAGCTTCACCCGCACGCCGAAGGATTCGAGCTCGAACGCGAGGGAGGCGGTAAAGCCTTCGATGGCGACCTTGCTGGCGGTGTACACAGCCACCATCGGCATGGGGGCCAGCGTGGCGCTGGAGGTGACATTGACGATCAAGCCCGAGCGGCGTGCGCAGAACTGAGGCAGCACGGCTTGCGTCATGGCCATCACCCCAAACGTGTTGGTCTCGAACACTTCGCGTGTCGTTGACATGGGGGTCGCTTGGAAGGCGCCGAACAGCCCGATACCCGCGTTGTTGACCAGCACGTCGATGGGACCGCTGGCTTCGAGCGCCGCCGAGATGCTCGCCGGTTGCGTGACGTCGAGCGCCAGTACCCGTAGCCTTTCCGACGACGGCAGAACATCTGCACGGGGCGTGCGCATGGTGGCGACCACGTTCCAGCCGGTGGCGAGGAAGTGACGCGCAGTTTCGAGCCCGTAGCCGGAAGAGCAACCGGTAATCATGATGGTCTTCATGCGTTACCTATAGGCAAGCGGGGCTGGACTATCTACGGTGGTTAGTCCGCCTTTCGTTTGTAGGAGTCCGTCATGACTGATCCCCTCTCCGAGATCATCACGCTGCTTCGGCCACGAGCCGTCTTCTCCAAGCGCATCAGCGGCGCTGGGCGCTGGGGGGTTCGCTACTCGGCCTTCGATCAGCCGAGCTTTGCGGCGGTGCTAGAAGGGAGCTGTCGCCTGGCTGTTGACGGCGAGCGCGCCGTCACGCTGGAGAAGGGCGACTTCGTGCTGTTGCCGGCGACGCCAGGCTTTACCATGTCGGGCTTCCGGCCAATCACGCCCGAGCGCATCGACCCGAAGCTAGTGCCTTCACCGACTGGCGAGGTCAGACACGGCACACGCGGCGGACGTCCGGACGTGCGCCTACTCGGCGGCTACTTCGCCTTCGAGTCTCCCGAGTACGCGGTGCTCGTATCACAACTGCCCGCGCTCATTCACGTGCGCGGCGTGGAACGGCTTTCGACTCTGGTGCAGCTGGTGGGTGAGGAATCGCTGGAGCGACGCGCCGGGCGCGAGCTCGTGCTCACGCGCCTGGTGGAGGTGCTGCTGATAGAGGCGCTGCGCTCCACGCCGGGGGATGACACGCCGCCCGGGCTGCTGCGCGGCTTGGCGGACGCGCGGCTTTCCCCCGCGCTGCGTCAGATGCACGAAAAGGTGTCGCGTTCGTGGACCGTCGCCCAACTCGCAAAGACCGCCGCCCTGTCGCGCTCCGCGTTCTTCGAGCGATTCACGCGCACCGTTGGCGTCCCACCCATGGAGTACCTGCTCGGGTGGCGCATGGCCATCGCGAAAGACTTACTACGCCGCGACGACTTCAGCCTCACTGAGATTGCCGAACGCGTTGGCTACGGCTCAGCCAGCAACTTCAGCACGGCCTTCAGCAAGCACGTGGGCAAGCCTCCGAGCCGCTACGCGCGGGAGCTCAGGGGCTAGCCGCGCGCAGCTCGTTGTAGGTCAGCCCGGTGCGTGTCGTGTCGCCTCCGTTCAACGGCCCCACCGCCGTCGCCCGCGCTTCCCGAGAGTCCCAATCAGGGGGAGACCGTGGTAACTTCACCGGGTGTCACCGGCCTACTCTGAGCTCCTTCGAGCGGCGCGACGCTGGACCAAGACGCCGGAAGACGCGCGCGATCTCGTGCAGGTGGCGCTGACCGAAGCGGTGGCGCGTGGCTTCGAGGATTGGGAGGCGCCGGGCAGGCGCGGCTGGCTTCATGGCGTTATCCGTCGTCAAGCCGCCTTTCAGGCAAGGGGTGAGGCGCGCCGTCGCCGGCGTGACCTGCTCTGGCAGCTCGGTCGCGAGCATTCGGAGCCGTGCAACTGGGCCTGGGCCCCCCAGTTCCTGAGCACTTTGCCGCCGTCCCTTCGCTCCGTGGCGTTGCTGGTCCAGGCGGGGCTCGGCGGCCCTGAAATTCGCTCCGTGCTCCGCTTGACGAGCGTCTCCTTCCGCCAGCGCTTGTCCGCTTTGCGGCGTGCGCTCAAAGCGATTCCCGAGAACACCGTCGCCGCCAGCGCGCCGGAAGGCCCGGGCCTCGGCCCACGACGAAGGAGCGTGCTCTCCACCCTGCGGCGCCGACCCAACTGGGCGGTCGGTTCGCACGACCCCGACGGGCATCCACTGATTTTCGTCGCCACGAGCTCACGAACGGAGCCCTGACGGCAACTTGGGTTGCCTCACGCGGTGTGAGACATCACAAACGGAGATCGCCTTGAGCTCGAAGCTAAAAATAAACGGAATTGCTGTGCTTTTCACCGTGAAGAGCCTGACCCGCACCCAAGAATTCTACCGGGAGGTGCTCGGGCTCGAGCTCGCTGGCGCCGACGGCTACCTCTCCGTCCTGCTGCCGAGCGGCACCGAGCTCGGCTTTTTCGAAGGCGACGCCACCCTCGGCAGCTCACCGCAAATCGTCTTTGGCCTGGACGAAGGTGGCATCGACGCGGTGGCGGAGCGCCTGGTTCAACAACGTGTCCAGCTGGTCACCCCTGTGACGGAAGCGCCGGGGGGCTGGGCGTTCGAGTTCGCAGATCCCGACTTGCACAAGCTCGCGTTCTACCAGGACGGGAAGCTGCCGAGGCGCTGAGCGCGCCTACCGGGCGTGGGGCGGGAGAGCTCCCCGAAAAGTCGGGTTTGATCTAAGAGAACGTGAGGAGAACGCGAGCTTTCTCTGCTGCTCAGCGGGCGATGGAGCCGGGCAGGGGCGTCGCGGCCGTCTTGTACCAGAGCAGGTACGAGGTCATGTGCACGAGGAAGAATACGAACGGGAATGGCGCGTGCGCGGCATCGCCGGCGAGAAGATGCGACGCAGTTGCGCCGAGGAAGTCGAAGGCAAAACCGGCGTAAGCCCACTCTTTGAGCCTGGGAGAGCGCCCCGTCAGAATCGCTATCCCTCCCAAGACCTTCGAGAGTCCCAGGATTTTCATGATGTACAGCGGATATCCGAGGGAGACGAGCGTCTGGGCGACGCTCGCTGGGCCTCCGGTGAAAAGCTCGACGAGCCCGCCGCCCGCGCCTGGCACCATCAGGAGCGCCGTGATTGACCAGTAGATCACTTTATTGCGCCCAGCGCTGCTCGTGCCGGACTGCATGGGAATGGCGACGCTCATGATTGACCTTCGTTCCTGTGGGATTCGCGATTCATGACCCTGTTGTAGGCCTCCGGAACTCTTCGTGAAAGTGATGAAGTTGTGATAATCTCCATCGGAAAAAATGATGGAGTTGCAACAGCTCGGCACGCTCAGCCTCGACCAGCTCCGAGTGCTCGTCACGGTCGCCGATACCGGGAGCTTCTCCGCGGCTGGCCGTGCGCTTGGCCGCGCGCAGTCGGCGATCAGCCAGGCGATCGCGACTCTCGAGGAGCTGCAAGGAGTTACTCTTTTCGATCGCGACGGATATCGGCCGAAGCTCACAACCGTCGGCCAGGTGTTGGTCGATCAGGCGCGCCTCATCCTTTCGAGCGCAGCGCGCTTCGAGGCGGTGGCAGCGAGCAGCCGCGATGGCTTCGAGCTCGAGCTGGCGATTGCGATCGATCCACTGGTCCCGACTGCTCCGCTCATCGATTCACTTCTGGCGTTCGGTCGCGAATTTCCGGATCTGCCGGTCACGTTCTCGACGGAGGGCCTGGGAGGGTCGTTGCGGCGGCTGCGGGCGAAAACGGCGGCGCTTGGCATATGCCTGCTTTTGCCGACGATCCCGGGTGACATCGTCGCCTATCCGCTACTTCGAATTCGTCTGGAGGCGGTGGTCGCGCCAGGTCACCCTCTCGCCAAGCGCCAGCGCTCGGTCACGCAGGCCGATCTCGAGGAACACGTGCAGCTCGTCTTGTCGGACCCGGCCGCTGCACCCGACGAAAACTATGGGCTCATCAGTGCGCGCCGATGGCGCTTCGTCGATCTCGGAAGGCGACTCGACTTCTTGCTCGCGGGCTTCGGCTGGTGCCGCATGCCCGAGCACATCGTGGCCGAGCAGATCGCGGCGAAGAAGCTGGTGCGGCTAAAAATCGAAGACGATCCAGCCCCTCGCGATGCTTTGACGATTTATGCCGCGCATCGACGCGATCACCTGCTGGGACCCGCCGGACGATGGCTGCTCAAGACGCTACAGACCCGATTTCCTGCGGCGTGAGCGTTCGTGGAGCGGGTCTCCTGGAACATCCGACGAATCGCGCCCGCGCGTCTGCCCTGCGTGCTCCCTCGACATCGAAATGGTCGCATCGGGCGAAGGTTAGGGGGGCCGGGAGGCTCTGAGTGGTGGGTGGCTCTCGTCGAGAGCCGTCCGAGCCAGTGCGGCAGCTGCCGTTCGGGCTGCCTTTCGGAAAACGCGCATCATCATGAAAAAGCTCGATCTCATTGCCCGTCCTATCTCCGCTCTGCGCCGCCGGTCGCTCGGTAGCCTCGCCCTACTCATCGGCACCGCCCTGCCCGCGGGGTCGGCGCTGTCCGGCTGCACCGTGGAGCAAGCCGAGGCCGACGCCGGGCTCGCAGAGCTCGCGCAGCCGCTCACTGGAACGGACCTGACGCCCACGCTCCCCGCCAATGTCTCGAATCTGCGCGGGACGGCCGTGGGCGCCGAGGGCATCAATGCCGTTTACGACAACAACGCGTCGACGAAGCTGCTCCTTTACGGGCGCCGCAACGACTGGATTCAGTATCAGATGACTCGGCCGAGCGTGGTGACGAACTACGATTTGACCTCGGCCAATGACGAGCCCGGTCGCGATCCGAAGACTTGGGCGCTGGAGGGGTCGAACGACGGGGTGGGTTGGAAGGTGTTGGACAGCCGAGTCGACCAGGTATTCAGCGGGCGAGGGCAGACGCGCTCGTTTTCTTTCGCGAACACGACCGCGTACTTGTTTTATCGACTCAATATCAGTGCGAACAACGGCAAGGACGACCTCCAGCTCGCAGAGCTCCGCATCGGCGGTTCGCAGCCGGCCGGCACGGTCCCTGGCATACCGAGCACCGTAACGGCCACCGCGAACGCGAATGCCATCACGGTGACCTGGTCGGCCGCGACCAACGCGACCAGTTACATTCTGCAGCGTATCTCCGACAACGGTCAGGGGAGCATCGAGATCCCGACCAGTGGCACCAGCTTCACGGACACGCAGCTGGCGCCCGGGACGACCTACCTCTACCAGGTGCAAGCGGTGCGCGACGGCCTCCGCGGTTTCCCGTCGACGCGAGGCCGCGCCCGGACCGCGGCGCCGGCGGGCGGCCTGAAAGATGTCACGGCGCTGACCACGTTCGCGCCGACCAGCCAGTACGCCGGATACCCGAACGAAGAGGTCAGCAAGCTCACGGACAATAACCCGTACACCAAGTACTTCACCCCCTACGCGAGCGCGTGGGTTCGACTGCAAACGGCGCCGAACTCGGTGGTGACTCAATACTCGCTCACTTCCGCCAATGATAACCCCGTCCGTGACCCGAAGAAGTGGAAGCTCGAAGGCTCGCCCGATGGCAGCACCTGGACGACCCTGGATACGCGTGCCGATCAGTCGTTCACCGACCGGTTTCAGAAGCGCGTGTACACGTGTAATCCCAACTCTTTGCCGTTCACGCACTACCGGCTAACGATCGAGCCTGCTCTAGGCGAGGGCACCGTTCAACTCGCCGAGTGGCGTCTGCTCGGCGCCACGAGCGCGAACCTGGCCGCACCGGTCGCCCCCTCCGGGCTGGTCGCGACCGCGCTGACCGGCAACCAGATCCACTTGAGCTGGACGGACAACGCCGGCCAGCTGAACCCTGAATCGCACTACCGTATCGAACGCGCCACGAACAGCAGCTTCACGGCCAACCTCGTCACCAAGACCACTGGCGCCAATAGCACACAGTTTAACGCCTCCGCGCTCGCCGAGAACACCACTTACTTCTTCCGCGTGTCCGCGGTGAACGCGATGGGCGCCTCAGCCGTCGTCGGCCCAGTGAGCGCGGCCACCCCGAGCAATGCGCCGCCTGAGTCGTTCGTGGAGACCGGTTGGTACGACTTCGGCTCGGGCGGCCACAACCGCACCGTTTACCGCACCTATCAAGACTCCCACGTCGCCATCTACTACGACCAGTACGTCACGAATCGCGCCAACGCCACCTGGCTCAACCCGATCATGAGTCAGGCCTGGCAGTACATCAAGGCGAACTATGGGCACTTCAGCGACCCCATCCTCTACGTGATCGGCAACCAGGCGAACGTACCGGGTACTGAAGGCTGGTTCGGGGGTGGCGGGGTACAGTACGCCTACTACAACGCTCCCTACTACCGGAACATCGCGTTCGTGGGCGCCGGCGATTGGACTATCCCTGACTACACTTGGGGTCTTCACGCGCTCACCCATGAAATCGGGCACCTCGTGGAGAGTAACAACAACGCGGTGAGCGGCAGCCCGAGCTTCGGCGTTTGGGGCGACAGTAAATGGGCCGAGATTTTCCAGTATGACGTCCACCTGAACGTCGCGGCCATTCCGAGCGGCATCGCCGCGCAAACGGCGCAGAACTTCATGAACGCCCCCGATCAATACGGCCGGTTCTGGTTCCGCGATTGGTACCTGCCCATCTACAACGGTCAGCTCGGCAACACGGCGGCGAGTCAGAAGGGCGTGGCGGTTCTGTCGCGCTACTTCCAGCTCCTCGCAGAACACCTGCCGCAAATCGATAGCCGCTTCGACCCGCGTTCGGTGAACCTGGGCGAGCTCGTACACTTTTACTCAGGTGCGGCAGGCGTCAACCTCGAGAGTCAGGCCAAAATCGCGTTCCGCTGGACTCCCGAAGCGGAGCTGCAGTTCGCCAAAGCTCAGGTGGACTTCCCAGCTGTGACGGCGCTGTACCAAGGAGGCAGCTGCACGCCGGAAACGAACGCGGCGTTCTGCGGGCGCATCGCAGCCACCTGCGGCAGCGTTACGGCGGCAGACAATTGTGGCACGCAGCGCACCGTGTCCTCGTGCGGCACGTGTACGGCTCCTCAGACCTGCGGGGGCGGCGGTACCCCCAACGCGTGCGGTGAAAGCGTGAGTAATACGCCGTGCGCAGGCTTGTGCTCGAACCCCGTGGTGTTCAGCTCGAGCTTCCCCTCGGGCAACCTGGGAATGAGCGCCACCTGCCACGAGACCACCTCCAACCTGCAGGGCTTCAACTGCGGGAACTTCGCGCCGGGGCGGACCTTCCGCGTAAATAACGTGCTTGCGACCTGCAACTACAATAACCAGCCACTGCCAGCCAAACGCAACGGCGGGTATTGCTTTCAGGCCAGCGCGGGCGACTACGCCTGGGCCAGCGCCACGACCTTCTAAGTCGATGCGAGGCGTCGGCGGGGCGGGCCACCGCGCCCCGCCGAGAACGCTGCACGCGCCGCGTTCGCGAGCCCCAGGATCGAGCCATGGCGGTTCGGTCCAGCAGGCTGCGCTACGGGCGGCGCAGTCGTGGGCCTACCAGCATTTGCCGACCAACGTTTCCACCTCCTCCGACCGCTCGCAACGCGCAGGCGGAGGCACATAATTGCTCAGACTCGTGCACGCTCGTTGTATGGCGCTGCCGTCATCGCGGTAGTGTTTGGTCAGACAACGGACGTAGTCCTCGAACCCGGGCACGTCCCCCATGCCTTCTTCAAGGCAAACGCGCGACGTTCCGGGCCGCCCCAGCACCGAGACATCCGTCTCTGCGGCGGCACAGAGCTCGACGCGGCCAGGGTCGTCCGGCGTCTTTTCAGGCGATAGGCCGCAGCGGCAAAGCACCTAGGCTTTGGCTAGCCCGACACTTCGTCCCAACGCTAAGAGCTCTGTGCCGCTCGTGGCATCGATGGTCGCGTCGTCCGTTTCGAGCGGCGCGAGGAGCTCCTTCTCGCGCTCACTCGGGTGTGGGATGGTGGTGCTTGAGTCGCTGTCCGCGCCGGCTCCCCCGGAGCTGTCGTGGCCACCTTTCACTGGAGCGCCGCCCGAGGCTGTCGTCGCCATACCCGCCGCACCGGCGCCGCCCGTGTCCTCACCCGAGGCGGCGCGTCCCAGGCAGGCCGTAAGCGCGAGCGATAGAGCGCATGGTAACCGCAGGCGACTCAACACCACGGCTCGAATCTCTGCCCATCAAGGGCCGGCGTCAAGCGCAGCGCCAGGTGCGCGGGCACTGTTCGTGCGTTTACCGGCGTCGGCTGTGCGCGCCAGGGCAACCACTGCCAGCCGCCTTGGAGCATGCGGTCCTGGCCCCACCGCGACCGGTCGCCTTTGCTGCTGACTGCGAGATGGGATCGGAGTCGCAACGACGATCTCGAATGCTTCCGGGCTTCGCGCGGGCCGCCCGTTTGCACCTGCGTCCGCCCCAGAAGCTTCTGCAATCGAGCCGCATTTCGGCAGCCCCCCAGACGCCGCAAGGACTAAGCTGTTCGTCGTGATGCGTGCATTGAAGCCGATCATGAAGGCTGTCGCGCCAGCAATTGGGCCCTTCGGCAAGAGCCCGCGACGCACAAGGTGCGGGTGAAGCTCAGCGCTGCTTGACTACCTCGTCCAGGCAAGCTTCTCCGCCGCGCCGTAGCGGGCGCTATCACGTGCTCGTCATCGCGTTGCTCTATGCGCTGGTAATCCCCGTTGCTCGCGTCGATCAGCGAGACCTCCGGGGCGGTGGTGGCAACTGGATCGCGCTCGATCTGCGCGGATTGTACGTCGCCGCCTACCTCGTTGCGGTCGGATTCGTGACCGCCCTCGTACTGCTTCACCTCAACGTGAAGCGGAGGCGTCGGCCCTTCAGCTTCGGACTGCTGCTGGGCTGTCTCGTGGGTGGATGCAAGCCAAGAGCCGGCGGGTGGCCACGCCGTGCGCCGCATCCCGCTTCGCCAATCAGAAACGAAGGGCTCACCGATTGGGGACGAGTCCTGGACCGGGCTCAGTGGTCCCTATCACTGCTGAGGCGTCACCCACACGCCTACGTCGAGGGTCGACCCGGGAGGACCGATGAAGGAGCCTTCGATAGGCGGGACGGACTCGGGCAGCCTCGCGACTGCGACCGCGATGTGATCGGTGCCGACGACCAGCCCGGTGGTGGGGTCGAAGCCCTTCCAGCCCACACCGGGCAAGAAGACTTCTGCCCACGCGTGGGTTGCCCCGTAGTTGGCAGACGAGGGCGGAGTGTTCAGGTAACCGCTAGCGAAACGGGCGGCCAGCCCGAACTGACGCGCCGCCTCCATGAAGAGGAAGGCCCAGTCGCGGCAGGAGCCAGTGCCGAGCGCGAGGGTTTCGGTGGGAGTCTGCACACCGGGCTCTTCGCGCACTCGATACGACAGCGACTGATGGATGTGTGCATTGAGAAGTTGCAGCAGCGTGAAGGTCTGGATGGGTTTTCCCGCCGGCCAGAGCTCGCTGACCCAGCTCGCGAGCGCGGCGTGCTCGCTCCCGCTCTGAACCTCCCCCGCCATATACGGTGCCAGCACGGCCGCGTCTTCGAGCGCGTATGTAAACGGGTAGTCTGCGGCCCGGTCCGCCAGCAGGAAGTCGAACGGCGCCTGGTTGTATTGCTGAACGATGACGCGGCTCTCGATCATGAGCTGTTGGGCGGGGAGCTCGAAAGTCGCGATCGCGACCGAGTTGTCTTCCACGTCGCGACTCCAGCGGATAGCGGACGCGGGCGTCGTGCGCACGTCAACCGACTCCACGCGCAGGTCATGGCCCTCCCTCGGACGCAGCCGCAAGCTATGAGGTCCGAGCTGCACGGCGGTCGTGAAGTTGTAGTACGTGCGGTGGAGAATCTCGTAGCGCTGCATCTTGTTGCGCGCCCAGCATACTCCCCAAACGTCACGGGCCCGTCGCGATGGCTTCGCGCAGGCATTCCGCCGGGGCTTTGACGCTAAGCGCCTGCGTTTCAAGGCGGCGAGCCTGAGTTGACGGAGAGGGTGTCGTCGGCGAGCTCGTGAGTTGAGCTAGGGCTCCGAGGCCTCATCGAGAGCTCTACGGACGCGGTGCAGCAGCTCTTCGGCGTGGAATGGCTTTTCGAGGAGCACCGCGCCGGGGGGCAAGAGCTGCCGGTAGCGATCGTCGGCATAGCCGCTCGAGAAGAGGACGCGCAGTCCCGGGCGCAGGTGACGTAGTTGCTCCCAGGTCTCGGGTCCGCCCAGGCCCGGCATCACGACGTCCAAGAGCACGAGGTGTACCGGTTCGGTCCCATTGCGGAGCAGCGCGATCGCCTCGAGCCCGGTCGCGGCCGCGATCGTGCGATAGCCCGCGCGCTGAAGGATTTGCACGACCGCGCTGCGAACCTGATCTTCGTCCTCGGCTAGTAGGATGGTTTCCTCGCCCCGCGGCGGCAGCGGCTCCAGCTTGTTGCCGACCGTCTGAGCCAGTCGCCCGTGGGCGGGCCAGTAGACCTTGAACGTCGTGCCCGCGCCGGGCTCGCTGTACAGGTGAACCATGCCGTCGTGCTGCTGCACGATGCCGTACACGGTCGAGAGCCCTAGGCCCGTGCCTTGGTGGGCTCCCTTGGTGGTAAAAAACGGCTCGAACGCGCGCTCGCGTACCTGCTCGGTCATGCCCAGGCCGGTGTCGGTGACGCTCATGAGAACGTAGCGCCCCGGCTTGGCCCACGGGTGGGCCTCGCAATACTGCGAGTTGATCAGCACATTTTCGGTCTCGATGGAGAGCTTACCGCCGCGCACCATCGCGTCTCGAGCGTTGACGCACAGGTTGACGATGACCTGCTCCAACTGACCCGCGTCCGCGCTGATTGACGGCAGGTTGTGACCCGGAATCAGCTCGATGCTGATGTTCTCGGGCAGCAGGCGCCGTAGCATCTTCATCAATCCCTGAACGCGCTCGTTCAGATCGACGGGCACGGGGCGCAGCGGCTGGCGTCTGCTGAAAGCGAGCAGCTGCTTGGTCAAATCTGCGGCGCGCTGAGCGGCGGCTTCTATCTCGGCCAAGTGCTCGGCGACCTCGGGTGCTTCCAACGTGAGCTCCTGTGCCAAACCGGTGTTGGCCATGATGGCGAGGAGCAAATTGTTGAAGTCGTGGGCGACGCCGCCCGCGAGCTGACCGACCGCCTCCATTTTTTGTGCGTGGCGCAGCTGCGCTTCGGTCGCGCGGTGGTCGGTCACGTCCCGCGCCACCGCGTAGACGTCCCCCGTGATGGGGTCGACGATGGCGCGCCACGAAAAGACGCGGTATTCGCCGTCTTTGCGGCGGTAGCGGTTCTCGAAGTTGCTGACCGGCGTGCCGCTGCGGACGACCGCGTAGCCATCGAGGGTCGGGCCGCGGTCCTCCGGGTGGACGAGCTCGATGAAGGGAGTGCCAATCAGCTCCGCGACTTCGCAGCCGAGCGTCTGCCCAAACGCAGGATTTGCTCGCTTGAAGAGGCCTTCGGGGGTCATGACGGCTAGCAAGTCGAGCGACAACGAGAAGAAGCGATCGCGGTCTGCGTGCGCGCGCCGCTGCTCGGTGACGTCGCTCGAGATCGCGATCAAGCCGATGATCTGGTCGCCGCTACGGATCGGTGCGACCCGCACGTCCCAGAACAGAACGTTTCCGTCGTTTCGGTACAGCATCTCGAGACGAGTGCCGATGCCCGTCGCCAGCACCTCCTCATACATCTCGCGCGCCCGGTCGCGGACGTCCGGAGGAGCCAAATCGAGAACGCTCGTACCGATGAGGCCGTCGCGCGTGAGCCCCGGCGTGGTCCAATTGAGGTAGCGCACCGTCAAGGTGCGGTCGATGACGCCGATCACGTCGATCGCGCTGCCTGTGATTCCGTCGAGGGCCGCTAGCCCCGCCCCAGCCAGCCAGCGCGACAACGCGTCGCCGCCCTCGACTCCATCCTCGGACATTGCCACCAGCATGTACGGGCGCCGTGCGAAATGAAAGCCTAGCGTGCAAAGTCGGATAGAACCAAGGCCCCAGCCGCTCCGGGCTGAGCCGCGCCAGCTGATGGGGGTGCCGTTTTTTCGACCCTGGGGCTGCCGAAGCGCAGCTTGATTCGCACAAGGTGTCGGGGCGGCGCCGGGCCGCGCTGGCTGGCCCGTGAGCTAGCGAGGCTGATTCGGAGGGGCGGGACGCCGCGGGTACTGCGCGCGCGTCCGTACGCTGCGCACGACGTCCGTTGGTGGCTGTGCAGAGCTCCCGGCGGCCGTGGTCCTGCGTGGATTCCGCCAAGCCTACGACGCGCTGCACGCGTTTGTTCGAGACAGGCCCGTCTGCTTCTTGTACTCGCAAAGCATGATGCAAGCCTTCGATGTTTCTGCCGGCGTATTCGTGCGCGGGCTCAGCAACCTGAAGACGCTCCTCACGAAGGGTGAGGCGCACGGAACGAAGGTCACGGCCTCCTTGGTGGAGGGGATGCAGGACCTGGCCACGCAGGTGCATTGGGTGAGCGAGGGCTCGAAGGCTGCGCTCGACCGCGTGATCGCCGGCTCCTTGGCGCCCGCGGCCCCGCCCTCGGGCGCGATGACGTTCGCCGACCTGCATGCGAGCATCGACGGCGCGATTTCGTATCTCGAAGCCATCGACCCCGCCGCCCTCGAAGCCGGTTTCGAGCGAGCGATCGAGCTGCCGGTGCGCGGTGGCACGAAATCTTACCGCGGCGATCGGTTCTTGCTCGAATTCGCGCTCCCCAACTTCTTCTTCCACCTGACGCTCGTGTACGCGATCCTGCGCAAGGAGGGGGTGCCACTGGAGAAGGGCGACTTCATGGGTCGATAGCGGTTCCGGATCTCCTCAGAATGAAGCACGGAGCTGGAGTCCGCCGGCGACCGTGGTGCCTCCCAGGGCTCCGCCGAGCGGCGCTTGGAGGAGCGCCGAGAGGGCAAGGTGCTGGCCAAGGTCGAAGTCGACGTGACCGGCCGCTAGTAGCTGAAGCGACGGGGCGTGGTCTTCCGCCGGCGGCCGGGCCAGCGCGGTCAGTCGCGGTGCGACTCCGACGGAGAGCCAGGGTAGGCAGCGTAGCCGAGCGTCCAGACCGAACACCGGAACGAAGGCGACCGAGCGAGCTTCACTGTCCTCTGGTAGGTTCGCGTTCGAGACGCGGAAAAGCAGCGGTAACGCGAACAATGCGGCGAGCTTCCAACGGGGACTCTGCAGCACGAGGCGGCCTGCAGGCGTCACCGGCAGCGCCCCGGGAGTGTACAGGGCAGGCTCACTGAAACCTTCGAGCGCGTCGGCCAGACGCAGCGCTCGCTGGGAGAGATGAGCGGAGTCGTGCTCGGCCACGGGCGCACCGATGGCCAGGCGAGTTTCGAGCGAGAGACGCCACCCGTCACGCTGCAACCAGGGTTGCTCGAAGGTCGCGTCGATCTCAGGGTTGGCCCACGCCGCTTCCGCATACAGCGCGCCCGCGGGTTGCTCGACGCGCATCAGCACGAGCGGTGCACGCAAACCGAGCTGCAAGCGATCCGAAAACCGGTAGCGTGCCGCCGCCAGCAATATCCCACCGTACCCGCTCGTCTCCGGGAACGCCCTCGTGAAGTACGGAGCCGTGCTTTGGCCCACGCGACCTTCGAGCGTGACCTCGAGCGCAGGCGGTTTGGCGTGCGCCCTGGGCGCGGCGAACGATAGCATCATCGCGAGCAACAAGCCCGCAGGCAGCGAGCGTTGCCTCATAGCGAACCGATCCATTCCCGAATCAGAGCCAAGCCTCGTTCGTCGACCTTGTCGGTGCCGAGGGGGGGCATCTGGTTCAGCCCGCCGCTGCGTTTGCTCATCAGCTCGACCACCTTGCTCGCGTCCGGATTTCCGCGCTCCACGACCTCACCGAGAGCGGTGCGGTAGGCAGGTGTGCTTTCGACCGAGCTCAGCTCCTGCGTGGGCAGCGAGAAATCGAGCTGAAAAGACAGGCGGTCGTTGGGATTGAAGCACTTGCTCCCCGCGAGCGCGGTCGTGCTCTGGTTGTGGCAGTGGGAGCAGTTCGCGTGCAAGTAGCCGATGGCCGCGCGCTCACGAGCGCTGCCCGGAACATCCAGTCGGGGTAGCGGGTCCGAGAGCAACGCCTCGCGGGCTGCGTCGCTCAGGCGCTCGGGGGCGTCGTAGCTCCTGGCCGCCAGCTGCACCGCGGAGAAGCCCAAGACGCGGCCAGGCCGGCCGTCGTGGCACCCGAAGCACTCCCCGCTGGCGGGGACGTCGTGCGTCGTAGCCAGCACGTTCACCGCTCCGTAGGGAGCGAGCTCCGCGTCGCTCTGGTCTGCGCGCCAAACGTAGGCAGCTGCCGCCCAATCTCCCGCGCCTGGCCCCGTCTTCTGCAAGAGCCGCGTCTCCAGATGCTCGTCACCCTGACTGAACTCTTTCCAGAGCTTGGTACCTTCCGGAAACGCCCAGTCGCTCGCGTCATGGCTGTCGATGCGCGAGCCATGCGGGAGCGCGATGAAGCGCCGCTTGCTCGCGCCGTCACTCCAGAGCGCAAACTCGGGAGCGTACGAAAAGACGCCCGTCTCAAGGCGCTCCGAGGCCACGTCCGAGAACAGGCCGGTTTGCGAAAGCTTCGCGGGCAGCGAGTGGGTGCGTGGCTCTTGGTCAGCGCAGACGCGTTCGTCACAGGCCGCGCAGCCGATCGCGCAAGCCAGCCACCAGAGGCGGAGGTTCGATGACATGTAGTTCTCCAGAGGCGTGCCCGCGGGGCGGCAAACCGTTCAAGCCGGCGGCACTTCGGAGTCAGAATTTGTGGCCAGCCGCATAATCTGTCCAATAGATTAATCAGCGCAGAGTAATCTTCTGCGCTGATGGAACTGCGCCATGTCCGCACGTTTTTGGCGCTCGCCGAAGAGCTGCACTTCGGCCGCGCCGCGCGCAAGCTCCGGGTCGCGCAATCCGCGGTGAGTCAAACTCTGCGCGCCCTGGAAGAAGAGGTGGGCGTCACTCTGCTCGAGCGCAGCAAGCGCAAGGTGTCGCTGACCCCCGCGGGAGCTCAGTATCTGGAGCACGCGCGCGCGGCGCTTGCACAGCTCGAGCAGGGCGCGGCGGCAGCCCTGAGCGCGGCCTCGGGTGAGGTCGGCGACCTGCGCCTGAGCTTCACGTTGATGAGCGCCCTCACCGTCTTGCCGCGGGTGGTCACGCGCTTCAAGCGCCACTACCCTCGCGTGCGCGTGACGATCACTCCCGGAGGCAGCACCGAGCAGCTCGAAGCGATTGCCCAGGAGCGCTGCGACGTGGGCTTCATGGCCTTCAAACGTGACGTGCAGCCGCTCGAGACGCTCGTCGTCGCTCGCGCCGCGCTAGTGGCGGTGCTGCCGTCCCGCCATCCGCTCAGTAAACGAAGCCGGGTGGAGCTCGGCGAGCTTGCTGGCGAATCCTTCATTTTCCTCAAGCAGCAGAGCGAGCCTCAGGTGCACGAGCACTTCCGCGCACACTGCGTCCGCGCTGGGTTCGAGCCGCGCTTCGTCATGGAGGTAGAGCATGTGGAGGCGCTACTGGCCTTCGTTGCCGCGGGTTTTGGCGTTTCGTGCGTTCCCGATTTCGTCCAGCAACTACGCTTCCACGGGGTCAAAACAGTGCCGCTCGCGCTCGAGGCGCGCGGCGGCATCAGCGCGGTCTGGCATCCAAAACGGCTCTCGCCCACCGCGGCGCAGTTTCTCGAGTTACTGCGTGCAGAGCTCGCGCACCGCGAAACGTGACGATTGGCGGGCAGCACACGCGCGCAGCGCCGCGAGGCGTGACCCCGCGGCGCTGGAGGCGGCTCGGCGCGTGAGCTCGCAGACCCGCCGAGTTGCTCAAGCGGCGTCGTCGGACTGGTCCACGATGCGCACGTCGATCTCCAAGGTGCCGCCCAGGATGGCCGCGTAGTCCCGGCAGAGGGCGAGCGCTTCGTCGACGTCCGCAAGGTCCAGGATGGCGAAGCCGCCGATCAGCTCCTTGGACTCGGCGAAGGGACCGTCGGTCACTTGCAGAGCGTTGTTGGTGAAGATGAGGCGCTTGGCGGTGACGCTGGGTTTCAGCGCTACCGACTTGACGAGCACGCCAGCTTTGGTCATTTCGGTTTTGAGCCGAGTCAGCTCGGCCTTCTTCTGGGCGCTGCGTGCCCCGGCCTCGCTTTCGGCGTCTGCCTTGTCGATCAACAAGAACTGAAGTGGCGCGTTTTCCGGCATGGGCATGAGCCCAATGTCCCAAGGCTCGTTCACCTTGCCGAGCTCGATTTCACCCTCGCCAAGCACTTTGCCGTAGCGCTCCGCCCAACCGACCGCTTGCTCGCGGGTCGCGACTTTGAGCTGCAGGATGTTCGCGGGCAGCTCGTGCTCGCCCGCATAGGGACCGTGCTTGATGGTGCAGCGACCGCCGCGGAACACCAGCCGCGTGCGATGCTTGCTCCCGCTCAAGCCGGCACCATCCACGAAGCGGCCACTCTGCGCGTACTCCCCGATGAACGCGCCCATCCTGGCGACGAGCTCCGGCGGCGGTGGTTGACCGGCTTCGGTCTGCGAGTCGTTCTTGTGCATGATCATGAAGCGCATGACGGGTTCTCCTACTGACGATTACTGGATGGAGGCGCGGAGGAAGGCGCGAAATTGAGTGGAGCGCATCGCATAGGCGGCCCAGAGGATGAAGCAGAACACGACCGGGAACCAGGGAGAGGAGCCCGAGCGCAAATGGGTCGCAACGGCGCCACCAAAGTACGCGGTGAGCAGCAGCGCACCCAAAAACTGAGTGCGCGGGAGCAAGTGCAGCAGCGCTGGGATCAGGAGCAAGAAGCCGAGCGGACGCAGCAGCTCGATTGCGTAGCCAGCCTGCTTGGTGCCTTCGACGTACGGCGCGAGCGGGATGAGCTTGCCGATGGCGTCCACGAGCAAGAATGTGACGATGACACCGGTCAAGACGCGGCCGGTCCAGACGAGCGCGCGCGGGCTGGACTCTTCGGATGCTAGGGGGGCGTTGGGAGCGATGACTTGCTGCATGTACTCACGTCGATTCGACCCTGCCTCGATCGACACGATGCTCGTTCTTTTTGTAAGTGCCTGAAAACGTGGCTGATTTTGCCAGCGAGCTGATCTGCGGCCCGCTCAGCGCTCGTCGAGCCTCAGGAGGGAAGTCGATCGAGCATCGGAACGGTCTCGAGCTCCCGGTCCCAATCGGCGCGGCTCGCCACGAAGATGTGCGCGTTCGGCCGAATCGTGGTTGGGCTTTCGAGGCTGCCCGCGGGCACGATCAGCGCCGCGGCGTTCGCGGCTACCCGTGGCAGCGCCGAGCCGCATGTTTTGCAAAAGCTCTTCGCGTGCCGGCTGGCTGGTAGGTGATAGGTCGTCACCTCGCTCTCCCCGGTGAGCCAGGTGAGCTTCGCGGTCGTCGAGAACAGGTTCGCCGCGTGAGCCGACCCCGTGTCCTTCCGGCAGAAGGAGCAATGGCAGAGAAAGAAGCGCTCGAAGCTGCCTTCAACCTCGAAGCGCACAGCGCCGCACAGGCACGAGCCGTGGTGTCGCGTGGTCATGCCTACGTCCTAACACGCGCTCGATGCCCGTCCCATCCCAGGGGGTGACGCGGCAGACGGGCGACGTCAGGGGTCGAGCCACTGCTCGCTCCAGGACCAGAGGCGCTCCGCTAGGCGAGCATCCACTGCATGCGGGCGCACGCCGTCGTCCCCCTCGGGCTTGACCGGGGCAACATCGCAGTTTTCGCAGTAGACGCCGCCAATGTCATCGAGCTGAGGGCTGCTCGCACACCACACGGTAGTGGCCGCGCCTTGTTCGACGCTCTTGAAGCTCCCGATCCTGCGGGCTCGCTCGACGACCGATTCGAGCTCTTTTGGGTCGTAGTGGCGTGCCAGATCGGTGTCGAGGATGGCGCCTGGGTGTACGGCGTACGCGCGGATACCGTCCTGACGGTAGCGCCGGTCGGCCTCCACCGCGAACAGGACGTTGGCGGTCTTGGACTGCCCGTAGGCGAGCATCTTATCGTACGGACGACGCTCGAAGTTGGGGTCCTCGAAGTCGAACGCCGAGCGCACGTGACCGCGGGACGAGAGCGCAACGACGCGCGCGCCGCTCGCCCGCTGGAGCGCCGGTACGAGCCGGAGGAACAGCTGGAAATGGCCGAGGTGGTTGGTCGCAAGTTGCGACTCGATGCCGCGCGAGTCGCGCGCTAGCGGCACGGCCATGATCCCGGCGTTGTTGATCAAGAGGTGCAGAGGATTGTCGGCGTGCCGCGCGGCGAACGAGTCGATGGTGGAGGGGCTCGCGAGGTCGAGCGGTTCGATCGTGACGTTGGCAAGGCCGCCGACTGCCTTGCGCGCTTTCTCCAGGTCGCGCGCCGGCACGATGACCGCAGCCCCTGCCGCCGCGAGCACCCGCGTCGTTTCGAGCCCGATGCCGGCGTAGCCACCGGTGACGATGGCCGTTATTTCCTCGAGTCGGCGCTCACCTAGCGCTTCACGCGCACTCGTGTGGGCGCCGAGCCCCGAGGGGAGGGGGTGCTGCTCAGATAGGGCCATGGCGCACCCTATCTTCCGCGCGCCGGTGCGTCACGCACTGTAGTGAGGCCTACGGAGCGACGGCGGCGCCTGGCATCGGCGGTGCATTCACGGCCGCGCATGAAGACCCTCGAACAGCTCGCCGGTGTGGTCGTGCTCGCGGTCGCGCTCGCCGACATTTTTCTGACGATGCTCTACGCACGCATGGACAGCGGCTGGCTCGCGATGCGGTTCGCCCGCGGAATCGAGCGGGTCTGGGTCTGGATCTCCCGACCCTTCGGGCGGTCGCGCGCGCGTTTCGCGTCCTTTTGCGGGCCTGTCACCCTGCTCGCGGTGCTCGGTCTCTGGACCGGGCTGCTCACGCTGGGCAGCGCGCTCGTAGTGCATCCCGCGCTGGGGCAAGCGGTGCGCCCGTCGAACGGGGCGGCTAGCACTGATTTCGTGACTGCCCTCTATGTCGGTGGCGCGAGCGTCTCGGTGGTGGGGTCGAGCGGCTACTCGCCACAGACTCCCATCTATCGCATGTTCTTCCTGCTCAACTCCGCGGTCGGCATGACGTTCCTATCACTCGTCCTGACCTACCTCGGTCAGGTCTATACCGCGCTGCTCCGGCGCAACGCGCTCGCCCTGCGGATTCACGGCTTATCCGAAGCCAAGGGGGACGGCGCGGAGCTCGTGTGCCGCCTCTGGCCGCACGGAGAGCTCTCGTCCGGCACGTCGGAGCTCGCCGACCTCGCCGCGGAGGTAGCGGTGGTCAAGGAGTCGCACCACTTCTATCCGGTCCTCATGTACTTCCGTTTCGAGGAGCCGCACTACTCCGTCTCGCGCATCGTGAGCGTATCACTCGACGCGATGTCGCTCGTCATGAGCACGCTGGACGACGAGCGCTTCGGGGCCGTGAAAGAGTCTTCCAGCGTCACGCTGCTCTGGCGCTCGTCACTCTGGCTGGCCTCGTCGTTGGCGGGCAATATCGCGCCTGCAAGTGCGGGGACAAAGGCGCCAGATGTGGCGCTCTGGAGAAGGCGGTATGCAGCTGCGCTGGAGCGTCTACGGTCGGCCGGCATCGCCACGGTGGCGGACTTGGAGCGCGGCTTCGAGCGCTACGCCGAGCTTCGGTCGCGCTGGGACGGCCTGGTGCGAGCGCTGGCTCCCGCGCTCGCATTCTCGACCGAGGAAGTCGACCTGCCGCTCGCGCACGCCAAGAACGGCCACTGAGAGGCAGCGCGCGGTTTCCAGCTACGTGGCACGTGGTTTGCGTCCGCCGAAGGGGAGGCACACCCAATGAACCTCGATGGCAAGACGCTAGAAGGCAAGAAGATCGGAATCCTCGCGGGCGATGGATTCGAATACGCAGAGCTGGCCGTTCCGAAGGCCGCGCTGAAGGCTGCCGGCGCGGAGGTAGAGGTCATCTCGCTACACGAAGGCCGCATTCGGGGCATGAACCTGACCGAACCCACCACCACCGTGCGGGTCGATCGGCTCGTCGATCACGCCACGGTGAACCAGTACGACGGGCTGCTCATCGTGGGCGGGTTCGTTGGTCCTGATTTCGTGCGGCAGCACCAGCGAGCGCGGAGCTTCGTGCGAGCATTCGATGAAGCCTCCAAGCCGATCGCGACGCTCTGCCACGGGCCTTGGGTGCTCATTTCGGCCGGTTGCGCGAACGGACGGCGGCTCGCGTCCTGGCCGGGAGTTCGCGACGACATCGTCAATGCCGGGGGCATCTGGCGCGACGAACCGCTCGTGCGCGATCGCAACTGGGTATCCAGCCGAAGCCCCGCCGATCTGCCGGTTTTCGTTCCTGCGATCATCCAGCTCTTCGCGCAAGGCGCCGAGGCGCCTGCGACCGGAGCGCTGGCGAGCGCGTCCACCGCCGACGAGTCGTCTCCGCCGCCACGCGAGCCTATTCGCCTAGCCGTGACCGCGGCCCGGCACCTGCCGAGCCCCACGGTGGCTGCGCTCGCCGGGGCGGCCATCGCGTTGACGGTCGGAGCCATCGCCGTCAATCGCATGCTCACGTGACCGCGCGCGGCGGACGAGCCAAGCCGCATCGCCGCCGGGTCCAGACGGCCCGCTGGCCTCCGATGGCCGTCATGCAGTACAAGCGCCTGACGGCTTGTCATGGATGCGGTCCACCTTTTCGAGTTGATGATCGCGATGCTGTTCGCGGTCATCGCCCTGCACTACGTCGCGCATCGGCTGCGCCTCCCCCCTGCGGTAGCGCTAATCCTCGGGGGTGCGGCGCTGGCATTCGTTCCTGGCTTGCCTCATGTCTCGCTGGATCCGGCTCTGGTACTCGTCATCTTTCTGCCTCCGCTGCTGATGGATGGCGCTTGGTTCATCCCCCTTCGGCACCTGCGCCGCCATCTCATCGGCATCTTGTCCCTGGCGATCGGCGCGGTGGCGTTCACCACCGTCGTGGTGGCGGTGGTGACCCACGCGCTCATGCCATCGTTGCCCTGGGCAGCTTGCGCAGCGCTCGGTGCCATCGTCTCGCCGCCGGATGCCATCGCGGCTCGCGCGGTACTGCAACGGGTGCACCTACCGCAGCGCCTCTCCATTCTGCTGGAAGGCGAGAGCCTGCTGAACGACGCCACCGGGTTGGTCCTGTTCCGTTTCGCGGTGGCCGCGGTCGTGACGGGCACGTTCAGCACCGCGGAGGCACTCGGTAGCTTCACGCTGCTGGCGGTGGGCGGGGCCGCGGTCGGAGCCGTGGTCGGAGCCGCTTGGGTCTCGGTGGTGAAGCGCCTGCGCGATGAGTACCTCGTCACCGCGTCATCGGTTTTGCTGTGCTGGGCCGCCTACATCGTGGCGGAGATGCTCACCGTGTCTGGCGTCATCGCCACGGTGGTGGCCGGCCTGATTTGCGGCTGGTACCAGCACGTGGTGTTCTCCGCGGCCATCCGGCTGCGGGGCAGCTCCTTCTGGGCGGTGCTGATCTTTTTGCTCGAAGCGAGTGTGTTCATGCTCATTGGCTCGTCGCTACGCGACGTCATCGCTCGCGGAGGCGGTTTCGTGGTGGTGCTCGAGCACATGAGCGTGCCCATTCTCTGGATCTTGCTGGCCATGACCCTGGCCCGTTTCGCCTGGATCTTCGCTTGTGACGGCGTCATCGCGCTTCGCCGTAAGTTCGGGTGGCGTCGCTTCGAGACGATGGGCTGGCAAGCGTCGACGGTGCTGAGCTGGGCGGGGATGCGAGGGGTGGTCACGCTGGCGGTCGCGCTGAGCGTGCCCGAGGACCTGCCAGGCCGTGACTTCATCTTGGTCGCGGCCTTCGCCGTCATTCTCGTAACCGTGCTACTGCAGGGCACCACGCTCGGGCTGCTCATTCAAAGGTTGCGCCCGCCCGAGGCCGGCGCCCACGTGGCCCCCCTCAACATGTCTCAAGCCGAAGCCGCGATGGCTCAGGCGCAGGCAAAGCTCGTCGCGTCGCGGGCTTACGCGCCGGATGGCACGCTGATCCACCCGCAATTGCTCGAGCGATACCGGCTGCGGGCGTCAATCTCGGAAGGCTACGCGGGCAACGAGGCTCAATACCAGCCGCGGCTTCAGGCGCATTTCGACTTGGTGCTGGAGGCCAACGCGGCGGGTCGCGCGGAGCTACTGCGGCTGCACCGCGCCGGGCAGGTCGACGACCGTGTGCTGCACGAGCTGGAGCGCGACCTGGATTTCGAGGAGCTGGCGGCGCTCTCCGCGAAAGCGACCTGAGAGGCGTTCAGCGCGCCGACATCCCGCCGTCCACGTTGACGAGCGAGCCTGTCATCCATTTCCCACGATCCGACACGAGTAGAGCCACGACCTCCGCTACGTCCTCGGGAGACCCGTAGTGACCGAGAGGAATTTTTTTCGCGAAGAGGTCCGGCGGAGCGCCGAGAGCGTCGCTGAACGCCCTGCTCCCCGGCGTCGTCACCGGCCCTGGCGACACGACGTTCACACGGATGTTGCTCGCCGCGAGCTCGACCGCGAGCGTTCGGGAATAGCTGTTCAACGCCGCTTTGGCGGCAGCGTAGTGAGCGATTGGGCTGACCGCCATCGTCGCCGCTCCCGAAGAGACGTTCACGATCGCGCCCGCCTTCGATTCCCGCAGCGCAGGCAAGAGCGCATTCGTCAGCCGGATCGCGGCGAAAAGGTTGAGGGCGAAGCCGGCCTGCCACTCCTCGTCTGGGATCGACGTCATACCTTGCGGGAACCCGCTGCCGCCTCCTGCGTTGTTGATCAGAATGTCGAGACCGCCGAGGGCTTCGAGCGCTCCTTCGGCGACGGCCGCTACGCCAGCAGGCGAGGCAACGTCGCCGGCGACGAACGCGAAGTCTCTGGGCAGCGCCTCGCCACGGGAGCGAGCCGTTACGGCCACCTTGGCGCCGGCGTCCACCAGGCGCTGGGCAATGGCCGCGCCGATGCCGCGGGTGCCGCCCGTGACGAGGGCGCGGCGGCCAATGAGCTCCTTGGAAAGATCGAGTTGATTGGACATGGGATCTCCTCTGCTTATGCGATTTGAACTAGCGCGCGGTCATTCCGCCGTCGACGAGGATGTTCGCCCCCGTCATCCAGTTGCCGCGATTTGACGCCAGTAGCGCGACAACCTCCGCCACGTCACCTGGGGTACCGAGACGCCCGAGTGGCACTGACTGAGCGAAGACGTCCGGCGCAGCGCCGGTCGCGTCGCTGAAGGCCTTCCGCGCCTCGTCGCCCTCCGGCGTCAGCACCGGACCTGGAGACACGACGTTGACCCGGATGCCCTTCGCGCCGAGATCGAGCGTGAGCGCGCGCGAGTACATGTCTAGCGCCGCCTTGGCAGCGCAGTAGTGCGCGAACGGATCGAAGGGCATCTTCGCCGCATTCGACGAAATGTTCACGATGGCCGCGAACTTGGACTCGCGGAGCGCCGGCAGTACCGCGTTGGTCAGGCGAACCGCCGTGAACCGGGACCCCAGCACCGCAGCCGCGCTCGGCGCGATGCACGACCGCGCCAACGCGCCGTGGACGGTGGCCTCGCTCGCGAAGGAGGTCGGCCTCTCTCGCACCGTCTTTGCGGCGCGCTTCACCCAGCTCGTCGGTGAGCCGCCGCTCGGCTACTTGACGCGTCTTCGCATGCAGAAGGCGGCAACGCTGCTGCGGGAGGGCGCAACCCTGGCGAAGGCCTCGCACTTGACGGGCTACGCGTCCGAGGCCTCCTTCAGCCACGCGTTTCGCCAGTGGGCCGGCGTCACCCCCGGGGCGTGGCGTAAAAAGCTCGTGACCGGCTAACGACCCGCTGCCTTGCGACCACGTAAGAACCGCTCCATGCCCGCCAGCTCCTCCTCCAAGCCTCTTTTGAAGGCGCGGGCGGAGGGCGGCTTGCCGGTGACGTAGCCGAAGGACGCGCTCAAGTGGCCTTCGGCGGCCGTGAGGTTGCCCCAGCCGACGACTCGATCGCGCCAGAGCAGCGGCAGCGCGTAGTAGCCTAGCTTGCGCTTGAGGGCCGGCGTGTAGGCTTCGAATCGATACTGCCAGCCCCAAAACAGCTCGAAGCGCCGCCGGTCCCACACGACGGGATCGAAAGGCGCCAGCAGGCGCACGCGCTCGTCCTCCACATCCGCGCGCGGCGGTAGGTCTTCCGCGGCAGGCCAGAACCACTGGGTGCCGTCCACGTGCGCGCTGGCGAGGCGCTGCTTCGCGCGCTGGAGCGCGTCTCGCAAGCTGCCTCGCCATTGGGGCGCGCCGTAACGCAGCCGGGCGATCAGTTGCCCCAGGCTGGCGGCGGGCAGCGGCGCGTATTGCCGACCGCAAAGTCGATCAAGGCGTCCAAGCTGGACTCATCTGCTCGGTCCCGCCTCGCCGGAGGTAGCGCGGCCGGCGCGTAAAGGCGAATGCCGGCGTCGCGCGCGGCGACGCGGAGCAGCCCCCGGTAGTGCAGCTGCTCCAGTAAACGAGTGGTGGTGTTCGAGGCACCCCCCCAGTAGTTCGTCTCCGTGCCAGAGCCCAGCTGCTGCTCCACCTCGCGCGGGTGGACTTGCCCTTGCTGCGCGACGAAGTCCAAAATCTGCCGCGCCTGGCGGGCGCGCGCTTTGGTCAGCGCCTCCAGACCGGACCGCGGATGCATCAGCGCCTGAAGCGCGGGCGGCATGAAGCCGTAGTTGATGAAAAAGTCCTCTTCGACGCCGAGCTTGGCGTAGGAGCGCTCCAAATCACCAGCGCGGTAGTCGAGGGCGCGGTGACGTAGCGTGAGATCTTGAGCGCGCGCGGGAGCACGGATCGGATCGGCCTGAACGAAGCCGAGGCGATGGATGGCGCGTTTCAGCGTCGTCGGCTCGAATAGGCTGCGCGCGATGGCGTAACGGCGCAGGTCACTCAGCAGGACCATGGTCGAAATTGTAGATCACGCCAGCGCCGCAGACTATCCGCTGAGCTCCTGGCTTGGAGACTTCGATGCGGCGCTCTGTACCGCGTGAGTTGGACCCTCGCGGGGCGCCGTGGTAACGCCGCTCGTCATGCGCTTCGGCTTCGTCGCTTCGGGGTACCTTGCACTGCTGGCAGTCTTGTCGTGCAGCGGCAGCGAACGAGTCTTTTCGTCAGCGCCTGGCGAAGGTGGAGCAGCAGGTCAATCCCAAGACGCCGCGGGTGGTGATGATGACGCAGAGGGTGAAGGCGTAGCTGGCGAAGCAAACGGCGAAAGCGGTCACGCGGCGGGCGGCACGGGCTCGAAGCTGCCGCCGCAGCTGCGCTGCACGGAAGAGCAGCTTCTCCAGGTGGGCCCTGAGCTGTTCGCGGGCTCGACCCGCGGCGCGGGGGACGATTTTCAAGCGAGCTGCTTCTCCGGCGAAGGGGATGACTTGGCCATCGAATGGTTGGCTCCGAAGAGCGACTACTTCCGCTTCACGACGGCCGGTTCGAGCTACGACACCGCGCTCGCGCTGTTCGACGACGAATGTGACGGCGCCGAGCTCGCCTGCAACGCCGAGGCGAGCGTGCCGCAGGTGGACGTCGTGCGTTTCGTCGAGAAGGGGCAACGGGTGGTCGTCGTGGTCGACGGCAAAGCAGGTGCCAGCGGTGATGTGGTGCTGGGGGTTCAAGCCGTCACGTGCCCGAGCCTGGACTTGACGGACAAGGTGCTGCCCATCGAGCTGAGCACACAGAATCAGGGTGATAACTCTGCCGCGTGCGGCGGAGCTACCAAGAGCGACCGCGCGCTTCGTTTCACCCCGCCCGCGAACGGGCTCTACCGGTTCTCGGCGCAGAGCGAGACGTTCGGCGCCATCGTGAGCGTCGAGGAAGGGCCGAGCTGCGGTGGTGCAGTGCTGGGGTGCGGCTACTCCCGTGAGGGGGATCCGGGTCAGGTCGTGCGCCGCCTGAAAAAGGGGGAGCCCGTCACCGTCTTCGTGGACGGCGGCAGCGGAACGTTCGAGCTCGACATCGAAGACGTCTCGGCCACCGCTACCTGTCCGAGTGAGAGCACGCGCATTCTGCTCGGGGGATTCATCGACCCCATTCCGGGGAGCTTCGCTGGGGCCAAGCATCTGCTCTCCGCGAGCTGCGCTTCGACGGCCGGCTTCACCCCGGTGGCGTCGTACCGGCCTTTGGTAGAACGGAGCTATCCGCTCTCAGTCGCCTTGACGGGGGACGGGTCGTGCCAGTTGAGCGTCGCTTCCGAGCAACCTACGGTGGTGTACCTGCTCGCGGGGGACGAATGCGCCGGCCGTGAGCTGAAGTGCGGCACGTCGACCGCCAACGAGTCACACTCTCTGGCTTTCAGCAGCGCGGACAACGGGGACTACGTACTCGTCGTGGAAGACCTCGCCGGGTACGGCGCCGCCTTCGAGATCATGACGTCTTGCATACTTTAGCGGGCTAGCTCCGTCTCCGAGCCTACAGTTCGAGGCGAGTACGGATCTCCTCGGCCACGGTGGCGAAGTCTTCGTGCGCTTGGCGGCGGTTGCCCTCCACGTAAGCGGTCAGCCCTTGGACGGCGAGCAGCGTGATGCTGGCGTTCACGCCGCGACGGCCGAGCTCCATGGTGACGCTCGGGTGCTTCAGCAGTCCTTCGATTTCGCGGAGGAGCCGAGATACTGCGGCCACCGACCCGTGATGGGAAAACATGACCCCGGAAGCGTAGCGCCGAGCGGTGGTCGTCGCCGGGCGCCCGCCTCCACTCGCCGGTGGCTCTAAATAGCGAATAAATTCGAATACATGCGAAGCTTAGCCGTAGGTGCGGGGGACGAACAGCTCTGGTGGTAGCTCGTGGCGCTCGTAGTCCGGGTTGAAGCGACGCTCGGGCAGCTCCACCGCTTCTTGCAGAACCTCCTCGTAGGGGATTTGCGACAGCAGGTGCGCCATGCAGTTGAGGCGGGCGCGTCGCTTGTCATTGCCTTCCACGATGAACCAGCGAGCTTCGGGCGTGCTCGTGCGCTGCAGCATCTCTTCTTTGGCGGCGGTGTAATCCTCCCACCGTACCCGCGATTGCAGGTCCATCGGGCTCAGCTTCCACTGCTTCATCGGATCGTGGATTCGTACGAGGAAGCGTAGCTGCTGCTCTTCGTCCGAGATTGAAAACCAATATTTGATGAGGATGATGCCCGAGGCGACCAGGGAGCGCTCGAACTGGGGCACGTCCTTGAAGAATTGCTCGACCTCCGGCGCGGAAGCGAAACCCATGACGCGTTCCACTCCGGCGCGGTTGTACCAAGAACGGTCGAACAGCACGATCTCGCCCGCGGCCGGTAGGTGCGGCACGTAGCGCTGAAAGTACCATTGCGTGCGCTCCCGCTCCGTCGGCGCCGGCAAAGCGACCACGCGGCACACCCGGGGGTTGAGCCGCTGGGTGATGCGCTTGATCGCGCCGCCTTTACCCGCGGAGTCCCGCCCCTCGAACAGCACCACCACCTTGGCGCCCGTGTGCGCGACCCAGGTTTGTAGCTTGATCAGCTCGCGCTGCAGCTCCAGCAGGCTGCGAAAGTAGGCGGAACGGTCCAGCATGGCGCGACCTTCGCGCGGGGGGAGCTCGCCCAGCTCGCCCGAGATCGCTCGCTCGCCGAGCTCGAGCTCGTAGTCTTCGTCGAGGCCGTCTTCGAGCTCGCGCTTCAGCCACTCTTCGCTGAGCTCGTCGGGTCTGTCCTTCATCGGGGCGATGCTGGGTTCGATGCCTCCGCGGGGTCAAGTAACATGCGCGTGTCGCGCGACGCGCGTGGTAGAATTGCCGCGCCATGGGCAATGACGGAAAGGCGGCTCGCAAGGCGCTGCGGTCGGCCATCGAGTCGTGGTTCGGGCGTGCTCCGTCGCCGCCCCAGCGCGCGGAGGAGCTACACGCGCGCAGCATCAAGACGGAGCTTTCGTCGACTGTGTTCAGCGGCGCTCCCGCCGAGTGGGTTCGCTACTTGAGCGCCTCGGAGGAGACCCGCTACGCAAGCGGTCCGCGCGTCTCCGTTCATTTGGAGCCGGCGCTCGGCGTGCTCGCCTTCGAGCCGCAGGGGGAGGACTCCCGTTGGCTGGCAGAGTTGCTCGGCTTCGGTTTCCGGGAGCTCGCGCAGCGGCTCAGCCAAAAGCCCCACGTGCTCAAGGTGTTTCGCGCGCTCGTGTTCGAGAACGAGGCCAACCGTCGCTCGGAGCTCACCCTCCTGCTGAGCGACCTGGTCCCCGGTCAGGGCACGCGCGAAACGCGCAGTCAGGACGGTCGGACGGGCGCGGTGAAGCTCGTGATTTCACAGCGGCTCGCGCTCACTGCGCGGGAGGACTACGAGCGCGCCCGCACCGGCTCGAGCGGAGAGAGGCTCGGCGCCATCTGGGCGCTCGTGGCGCGCGTGATGCACAGCCTGGCGTACCCGCCCGCCCCGCGGGACTTGTTCGTCACCAAGATCGATCTGCACGCGCGCCTGAGCTACCTCACCATCAACGTGCTCTACGACGAGCAGAAGCGCGGCCTGCTCTGGCCTACGGAGGTAGGTAGCGCTTTCGCGGAGTCGGCGAGTCGGGCGAGCGGCATCGCGGTGCCCGAGCTGTTCGAGAGGGACGCGTATTTTCGTTCGCTGGGTAAGCTCGGCTTCATGCTCCGGCATGGCTCGTACTCGCGCTACGAGGAAGACGCGCGCATCGTCGCTCGGGACTACTTGGATCCGCTGTATCTGAGGCTCAGCCTCGCCGGCGCCATGCCCGGCGTGCTTCCGGCAATGCGCGCCATGAAGCACGAGCGGCAGGGAGATCAAATGTGGACTCCCGCGCCGGAGCTCGGCAGCTACGGCATCCTCGACGAAGAAGATCTGGCCGCATGGAAGACGGTCGCCGGTCGCTTCGCGGACCTGGGCTTCACCCTCGTCCGCCAGCTGGGCATGGGCGAGTTTGGCCGCGTTTACGAGGCCTTGAACGACAACAACAGCGCCTTCCCGGAGCGCGTGGCGCTCAAGGTGGACCGTATCGTCGGTAAGAAGAAGAAGGCGATTTTGGAGGCAGAAGAAGCGATCGCGGTGGGGCGGCAGCTGGCTGCTTCGCCGCACGTCATTCGCATCTACGACGGCGGCAAGCTCTCCGGCGTTCGCTTCACGTACCACGTGCTGCAGCTGATCGACGGAGACACGCTGGACAACTTGGTCGGCGTGACCGGGCGAGAGCACGCCAGCGTGAGCCGGCCCCCCAGCGCGCGGGGCTCCGAGATGGACGCGCAGCTGGAGTTCGCGCGCGCCGTGGACTCGCGCGGCAGCGAGATGTGGCGCCGGCAGCGGCTCGCGGCGCCCTTCACGCAGGCGCTCTCACCGGCCATGGTGCTGGACCTGCTCACCAGCGTGCTTCTGTGGCTGGAGGAAGTGCATCAGGTCGGCTTTGCCAACAACGACCTCAAAAACGGCAATTTGATGATGAGCCGCCGGGGTCAGCTCAAAGGCATCGATCTGGACTCGTACAGCAAGACTCACTCCCCCAAAGACAAGATGACGGACTTCATGTTCCTCGCCGTGTCCCTCATCTTGCTGGTCTTCAACGCGCCCATCACGGACCGTGACCGACGCGTGCCGTGGGAGGAGCTCATCGAGAGCGAGGAACGGCTCCGAGCGAGGCTGGCGACCGCGTGGCCGTTCGGGGATGTGGAGGCGCTGAGCCAGGGTCGCGTCTCCCACGAGGACTTGACGAACCTCGTGGTGGACCTGGTGCAGCGCAGCCGGCAGTTGGTCTATGCCAAGCGGCCCGAGCTTTTCGCGCAGGACATCGCGCGGCTGCTGGACCTCAAGCGCCGGCTTCTGTTCGAAGAGTTCGTGTTCGACTGATCAGCTGAACTCGCCGCGAATGTACTCTTTGGTCCGCTGCTCCTTGGGGTCGGAGAACAGCTCGGAGCTTGCGCGGTATTCGATGAGGTAGCCGGTCCGGCCGCCTGCACTCGTATCCACGTACATGAACGCGGTTCGGTCCGCGACGCGCTGCGCTTGCTGGAGATTGTGGGTCACGATCGCGATCGTGTACTTTTGCTTCAGCTCCAGCATCAGCTCCTCGATGCGCCGCGTGGCGATCGGGTCCAGGGCCGAGCACGGCTCGTCCATCAGCAATAGCTCGGGCTCGACCGCGATGGCCCGCGCGATGCAAAGGCGCTGCTGCTGTCCGCCGGACAGACTGAGCCCGCTATTGTTCAGCTTGTCTTTGACTTCGTCCCACAGGGCAGCGCCACGAAGAGCCTGCTCGATGCGCTCGGCGTGGTCCCCCTTGTAGCCGTTGAGCTTCAACCCGAAGGCGACGTTCTTGTAGATGCTCATCGCGAACGGATTGGGCTGCTGAAACACCATCCCAATCGAGCGACGCACCGCGACGGGGTCGATCTGGGCCGCGTAGATGTCCTGACCTTGGTAGTGCACCGAGCCGTCCAAACGGAACCCGGGCACGAAGTCGTTCATGCGGTTGAGGCAGCGCAAGACCGTGCTCTTTCCGCAGCCCGAAGGGCCAATGAACGCAGTAATCTCGTTGTTTTTTACCGCGATGCGCGTGTCGCGGACGGCGAGGAAGTTGCCGTAGTACAGCTTTTTGACGTGAACGTCGACCACGTCACGAACGGCGGCGGCGTTCGCGCTCGCCTGGGGCTCGGAGCCGGTCACTTTGCCGGACTTGGCTTCCGGCAGCTCGTCGTCATTCTCTAGGGCAGCTTCGATGGTCATGTGAACCTCTTCAATGCTCTTCCTGCCGACGCGTCACGAGCTGGGCGATGACGTTCACCACCAGCACGGACACGACCAGCACCAGCGAGCCCGCCCAGGCCAAGTTGACCTGGTTCTCGAAAGGGCTGCCGGAAAAGTTGTAGATGAGCACCGCCAGCGAGGCGATGGGCTCGAGCAACTTACCCTCGAACCAGTAGTCGCTGAACAGGGCGGTGAACAGCAGAGGCGCCGTCTCGCCCATGGCGCGAGCGAGCGCGAGCATCACTCCGGTGAGGATGCCGGGCATCGCGGTGCGGATTACGATTTGCACTACGGTTTGGCTGCGGTTTGCGCCCATGCCGAGCGCGGCGAGCTTCATCTTGGAGGGAACCATGCGCAGCGCTTGCTCGGCGGTGAGCATCACCACCGGCACCATCAAGATGCCCGTCGCCACGCCGCCCGCGAGCGCGCTGAACGAACCCGTCGTGGCTACCACCAAGGCGTAGGCGAACACGCCGGCCAGGATCGAAGGCATTCCGGTCAGAACCTTGCCGGAGAAGCGCACCGTGACTGCGAGCTTCGAGTCTCCGCCGAACTCGGCCAGGTAGACGGCGGCCATGAAGCCCAGCGGCAGGGCGAGCACCGTCGCCACCAGCACGACGACCAAGGTGCCGACGATGGCGTTGCCGATGCCGCCGCCCACCGAGCCCGCGCCCGGCGTGAGCTCCGTGAACAGCTCTGCGCTGAGCAGGGGCGCTCCCCGGGCGATGAGCATGTAGAGCACGGAGACGAGCGGCAACATGGCGACCAGACTGAAACCGAAGGCGAGCACGGTCAGCCCGGTATTCAACGCCGTACGCCGGCTGCGGTGTGAGCGAACCAGAGGAGCGGAGGCGCGGTGCGCGCCCTCTACGGCGGATTGTGCCATCAGTGCAGACCTTTGAGCTCGCGGGTGGTGCGCAGCATGATGAGCGAGCCGAGCGCGTTGACGGCGAGCGTGATCAAGAGCAGCACCACCGCCGCGTACATCAGCGCGCCCACCTCGACGTTGTCAGCCTCGGGGAAGTGATTGGCGAGCAGCGCGGCCAGAGTGCTGCCCGGTGAGAACAGCGACCAGCCGAAGCTGTTGGCATTGCCGACCAACATCGCCAGCGCCATCGTCTCCCCGAGTGCGCGCCCGAAGCCCAGCACGAGCGCGCCGAAGATGCCGCCGGACGCGGTCGGTAGCACCACGCGGAAGATGACCTCCCACTGGGTCGCCCCGAGCCCGTAGGCAGCCGCAGGCAGACGCTTCGGCACCGCCGCCAGCGCTTCGCGTGAAACCGCGGTAATGGTGGGGAGAATCATGATCGCGAGCACCAGCGCTGCGGGCAGGATCCCCGGACCGGAAAGCTCGGTGGAGAAGAACGGTACGGAGCCGAGGTGCTCGTGCAGCCACGCGGACGGCCCGCGCACCACCGGAATCAGCACGAAGATGCCCCACAGCCCGTAGACGACGCTCGGGATCGCCGCGAGCAGCTCGATGATGTTCTTCATCGCGAGCTCCCAGCGCTTGCCGATGAAGCCTTGGCTGGTGACGAGCGCCACCGTGACGCCGAGCACGCCGCCGAGGATAAGCGCCAGCACGGACGTGTACAGCGTTCCCAGGATCTGCGGCAAGACGCCGTAGCTGTCGCTGTTGGTGTCCCAGCGCGAGCGCGCCAGGAAGCCGAGCCCGTGCGCGCTCATGGCTGGCGCCGCGTGCCGCATGACCTGCACGACGATGCCGGCCAGGAGAGCGACGATCGCGACGCCAAAGCCCTTGGCGATCACCCGGAACGCGCGGTCCGAAGAGGTTTGAAAGCTCGTCGGCGGCCTCGCGATGGGCGAGCGGAATGCCGCTGACGAGTCGGGCTTCGTGCTGGCCGCGCGTGCTGGCTCGCTCATGTTACTGAACCTGGTCGACGGCCTTGCTGACGCTCTGCGCGACTGCCTCCGGCAACGCGACGTAGTTGAGGCTCTCGGAGAGCTTCTGCCCGTCCGTCAGGCACCACTGAAGGAGCTTCTTGACCGCCTCGCCCTTGGCCGCGTCCTCGTACTTCTTTTTGGTGAGCAGCCAAGTGTAGGTGACGATGGGGTACACGTCGTCACCCGCCGGATCGGTCACCCACGCGCGCATGTCAGCCGGCAGCTCCACACCCTTGAGGGCGGAAGTCGCCGACGCCAAGGTCGGGGCGACGAACTTGCCGGCCTTGTTCTCGAGCGCGGCCATCGGCTGCTTGCTGCTGACCGCGAACCCGTACTCGATGTAGCCGATGGAGCCCGGAGTCTGCGTGATGAGGGCAGTGACGCCGTCATTCTTCTTCCCCGCCACGCCGCTCGGCCATTCGATGGAGGTGCCGGAGCCTGGGCTCTTCTTCCAACCCTCGTTGATGGCGGCCAAGTGCTGGGTGAAGACGAAGGTGGTGCCGCTGCCGTCCGACCGATGCACGGGAGTGATGTTCTTCGCCGGCAGGTTCACGCCGGGGTTGGACGCCTTGATCTTGGGGTCGTTCCAGGTCTTGATCGTGCCCTGAAAGATGCCCACGTAGGCCTCGCGCGAGAGCTTGAGGTCACTGACGCCTTCCAAGTTGTAGGCGAGCACGATGGACCCGGCCGTCACCGGGAAGAGGAGCACGTTGTCCTTGGCTTCTTTGATCTCGGCGTCGGTCATGGCCGCGTCGCTCGCGCCGAAATCCGTCTGACCGGCGGTGAAAGCTTTGATGCCCGCGCCGCTGCCGGTCGCCTGGTAGTTCACGCGTATGCCCGCGTTCTTGTCGCTGAACTCCTTGAACCAGCGCGAGTACAGGGGCGCCGGGAAGCTCGCGCCCGAGCCCTGCAGGGTGATGGTACCGGCCTCTTTTTTGGCGGGGGCGGGCTCTGCGCCGGGCTTGCTCGGCGTCACTTCCGACTTCGAGCAAGACGCCAAAAGCGGCGTCAGGCAGAGCGCCGATATGAGTAGTCTACGTGTCCGCAAATCCGCGATCATTCGTACATCTCCTGGGCGGCAACGCAGGCGTTGCTGCTGAAGCTCGTACGTTAGGTCGCAGCCCGTGTCACAGCGGAAAGCGCGCGACACGCAATCGTCACGTAGGCCCCCTATGGTTCATGCATCGTGCTACACGATTGCCACGTTCGGAGCTCCACCCCAAGAGGTGGTAACCGGAGGTCCGCAGCCGCGCCGCAGATCTCTTGTTCTGACGTTGGCTGCCTCAGGCGTCGTCGAACACGGCTCGGTTCAGCTCGTCGCAAAGCGCCCCGTCATATCGGAGCTTCGAGTCATTCAGGCTCACCGCCGGAACGGCGCCGAGTAGCGAGCTCGTGAGGATGACTTGGTCTGCAGCCAGCAGGTCCTCTACCGAGAGGCGTCGGTCCTCGATAACGAGGCCCAAGCTGGGGAGGAGCCGCCTGACCTCTGCGGCTAGGGTACCGGGCAAAGAATGCTCGGAGCGCGGAAAGCACGCCGTCTTGCCGAAGATGCAGCACACGTTCGCGGTGTTCGTCTCCGAAACGGACCCATCCGGGTCCAAGATGAGCGCTTCGTCCGCTCCCTCGCGCTGGGCCCACTCCCCGGCAAGCTTGTAAAAGAGGTAGTTGAGCGTCTTATGGCTCGCGAGGTGAGTGTGCCGGCGGTGCGGGTACACACGAAGCGCGAGCCCGGGACGCGCGCTGAGAGCCGGGCGCGGCGAGTGCGGCTTGGCGGTCGCGAACAGGACCGGCGTTCGCCGCTGGGTGGTCGGCTTGCCGGAGACGGCGACGAGCTTGACGACCGCTACCGTGCTTTCCAGCCCGTTCTTTCTGATCAGCTGGGCCATGACGGCCGACCACGTGATGTCCGGCGGTGGGGACTGGAAGAGCTCGCGCCAAGCAAGCTCGAAGCGCTGCACATGGGCGGGCAGGAGAATGGGGCGGCCGGCTTGGACCCGAACCGTTTCGAAGAACCCGAACCCGTACGCTAGACCTTCTGAATCCAGCGGTACCGAAGCCGCCGAGGACGGCTTGAATGCGCCGTCGTGCCAAACCGTGGCGGCGCTCGGCTCTTCAGGAGCCGCCCCGGCGAGGGCGTTCATCAAGGTGCGCCCCTTGTGCAGCGTTTCTTCGAATTCACTCTCCGGATCCGAATCGAAGACGATGCCGCCGCCGACCGAGAACACGACCTGGCCCCGGGTGAAGGTCGCGGTACGAATCGCGATCGACAAATCCATGTCTCCGTCGAACCCGATGTAGCCAATGCTCCCGGTGTAGACATGCCGGCGCACCGGCTCGAGCTCGTCGATGACTTCCATCGCTCTGATCTTCGGGCAGCCGGTGATAGAGCCACCAGGGAAAGTCGCGCGCAGCAGATCCACCGCGTCGGTCCCTTCATCCAGCTCCCCCTTCACGGTGGAAACGAGGTGATGAACGTTTTGATACGCTTCGACGCGCTTGTGCTCGGTGACGCGCACCGAGCCCGTGCGGCAGACTTTGCCGATGTCATTTCGGAGCAGGTCGACGATCATCGACAGCTCCGCGTCTTCCTTGGGGCTCTCCCGCAGCTCCGCGCGGAGCGCCTCGTCTTCCGCCGGCGTCTTCCCTCGGGGGCGCGTGCCTTTGATGGGGCGAGTCTCCACCGTGCTACCCCGAAGCTCGAGGAATCGCTCGGGCGAGGTCGAGACGATTTGGTGACCCCCGGCGTTGATGTACGCGAAGAACGGCGCGGGATTTGCGGCGTAGGTCTGAACGAAGCAGTCGAATGGGTTGCCGCTGAACTGCGCTCGAAAGCGCTGCGACATATTGACCTGGTACACGTCGCCCTCGAGGATGTAGCTGCGTATCGCGTCCACCGTCGACAGGTATTCGGCGCGGGAGAAGACGGAGGTGCACGTGCCCGAGCCTCGCGGCGCCGGTTCGCTCGCAGTCGCGGCGGGCGCGGCGAGCGCCTGTTTGAACCGCGCGACGTTGCGCTCGAGCCCGGCTTCGTCACCGGCCAATCGAGTCGCCACGAGCGTCGTCGAGCCCGAGATTCGGTCCTGGATCAAGAGGACGGAGGGCGCAACGAGGTGCATCAGCGGAAGGTCGAGATCGTCCACGCTCGTTCTGGGCAGCTGCTCCAGGCAGTCCTTCAAGTCATAGGCGAGGTAGCCGAGCAGCCCGCTGGAGAGCGGCAGCGGGCTCTTGGAGGAGGGAAGGCGGCAATGGTCCAGCAGGCGGCTCAGCGTGGTGAACGGGTCTTCCTCCAAGGTGCCGCGATGGATGCCGTCGTCCAGCGTCGTCTGCCGGCGATGCCCGCACAAAGTCAGCCATGGATAGACTCCGAGGACGTGGTAGCGAGCGCAGTCGAGCTCGCCGCCGCTCATGAGCACGACGGTGCCGGGCAGATCGGCAAAGCGCCGCGCCGCTTCCGCGAAAGGCTCGAGCAGGTTCACGGGCTCGGAGTGAACATCGGTCACTCTTCCGAGCCAGGGCAGAGCGGCGGCGAGAGCGGGAGCTTTCATGATAGCGACCCTCGTAGCGGACCCGAGCGCAGAAAGTTCTCCACGAGCGTGAAGCCGTGCTCGGTGAGGAAGCTCTCGGGGTGAAACTGTACGCCGAACAGAGGATGGTGGGCGTGCTGTACCGCCATCGGCACGCCGTCGGCCGAGCGTGCGTTGACTCGCAGCTTTTCGCTGATACCGGTGATGGCCAGCGAGTGGTAGCGCGCCACCGTGAAGGGCTGCGGAACCCCGGCAAAAAGGCCCTCGCCGTCGTGGTGCACGGCGCTGGTCTTGCCGTGCATCGGAAGCGGCGCACGCACCGTGCGGCCGCCGAACGCTTCGTTCATGCACTGCATCCCGAGGCACACCCCCAAGATCGGAAACTCGCCCTGCCCGCGGCGAATGAGCTCGGTCGATATTCCGGCGGTGGCTGGGCTCTTGGGTCCCGGGCTCACCAGCACGTAGTCCGGTTGCAGGCGGAGCGCGTCCTCCACCGAGAGCGAGTCCGCGCGCAAGACCGAGATGGCGAGGTCGTAGCTCCGAAACATCTGCACGAGGTTGAAGGTGAAGGAGTCGTAGTTGTCGATGACGAGAAGCTTGCAAGTCATGCTCTGGCCTCGGTTCCCTGAAGAGAGGAGCGCGCCGCTACAGCATCGTGAACCCGCCGTCGACGGGGAGGTAGGTGCCAGTCATGAACTGAGAAAGGTCACTCGCCAAGAACAGCACCGCCCCCGCCATGTCCTCCGGTAGCCCATTGCGGCGCATCGGGCAGTTCGACGCGATCCGCGCCTTCTCGGCAGCAGACATCGGCATGGCCGCGTCCGTCAGGGTCAAACCGGGCGCGACCGTGTTGACGCGAACTCCGCCCGGGCCCAGCTCCGCCGCGAGCGCGCGTACGAACGCGTCCACCGCGGCTTTCGCGGTGCTCTGGGCGAGGAAGCCCTCGTTGCTGCGCTTGGAGAGGCTGCTGGAGACGGCCACGATGCTGCCGCTCTTACGCCGGAGCATCTGCGGGGCTACCGCCTGGCAGGGGTAAAACATCGCCTTGAGCTCATCGGTGACCTTGCGCTCGAGGTCCCCCCACTCGTAGTTCACGAAGGGACGGTGGCGGAAGCTCATGTGGGCGTTCGCGATGAGGACGTCGATTTGCTGGAAGCGGCGGTGCACGGCCTCCACCATCCGCTCCACGTCCGCCACCTGCGTGACGTCCGCTCCGAATACCTCCGCGGTGCCGCCCTCCGCCTCGATCTGCTCCTTCAGGAGGCGAGCCTGGGCTTCGCTGTCTCGGTAGTTGATGGCCACGCTCGCGCCGTGCTCCGCGAGGAGCAGCGCGGTGGCAAGCCCGATGCCGCGGCTGCCGCCGGTGACCAGCGCCACCTTGCCTTGGAGCAGCCCCGTGCTGGCGGCTGGCTTGGGCGCGCGTTTGACGCCAGAAGACGGGCGCGCGGCCCGGTCACCCGGCGAGAGCAGCGCGACGTCGCGATCGATCGCGGCCGCGAGCGAGTGGAGCCGGGGCGCATCGAAGAGCTCCGCGACCCCGAGCTCGACGCCGAAGTCGTCCTTGATCCGGGCCAGGACCCGCATCGCCGAGAGCGAGTGACCGCCAATCTCGAAGAAATGAGTCTGGCGGCCGACCCGCTCGACCGGCGCATTCACCACCAGCGCCCAGATGCGCGCGAGCACTTGCTCCGTCTTGGTCGCGGGAGCTTCGTAAGCGTCCGCCTGTTGCAGCTCGCCGCGCGTCGCCAGCAGCGCTCGCCGATTCAGCTTACCGCTGTGCAGCTGAGGCATCGCATCCAGCAACACGAAAGCGTCCGGCACCATGTACGCGGGCAGGCGAGCCTGCAAGAACTCCCGCAGCTCCGCGAGCGGAATGTCTTGGCCGGGGGCGCTGGTGTAAAACGCGAGCAGGCGATCCTCCGCGCCCACCACGGCTCGCGCGCGGACGCCTGGAAAGTCACCGAGCACCTTCTCGACCTGACGCACATCCACCCGGTAGCCTCTGACTTTGACTTGAAAGTCCCAGCGGCCGATGAAGTCCAGGGTGCCGTCGGAAAGGTACCTGACGACGTCCCCCGTGTTGTAGAGGCGAGGGCTAGGCTCTGCGCCGAATGGGTTTTGCCAGAAGCGCTCGGCCGTGAGGCTCTCCAGGCCGTGGTACCCCTCCGGCAAACCCGCCGACGCAACGTGCAGCTCGCCCGGTACCCCTTCCGGCACGAGGCGGCCTCTTCGGTCCAGCACGTACACTTTCGTGTTGGCGATCGGCGTGCCGATCGGTACGAAGTCGCGTTTTTCGTCGAACGCGGCGGTGTCGTAGTAGGTGATGTCGTTCAGCTCGGTGCAGCCGTAGTTGTTGAGCAAGCGTGCGCCTGGAAACGCCTCCCGAAACGCGAGCACGAGAGCTCTCGGTAGCGGCTCGCCGGCGGTGATGCACACCTTGAGGGCCGGCAGCCTTCGGCCGCTCGACTGCAGGTGCTCGAGCACGGTGGCGAGGTGCGAAGGGCCGATGTTGAGGCGGCTCACGCGGTATTCGGCGAGAGCGCTGACGAAGCTCGCTGCATCGCGCACGGTGTCGTTGGCGATGAACACCTGGGGGCACCCGTTGAGCAGCCCCGCGAAGAGCTCCTTGACCGCGACCGCGAAGACGAACGTCGTCTTTTGCGCGACCACTTCGCCCGGCTCGAACGGCAGCCTGGCCTCCAGCGCCGCCAGCCAATTGTCGAGCTGGCGGTGGGGGACTCGCACCCCCTTGGGTTTGCCGGTGGAGCCGGACGTATACATGACGTACGCGAGGGCTTCCGCGCCGGCCGCTCTTGGGGAGGGCGGCGTTTGTAGGTACTTTTCCGGCTCTTCGCCGAGCTCCTCCAGCTCCAGGAAGCGAGCGCTGTCCAGCGCCAGCAGCGGCCGATGCCGACGTTCGCACACCACCGCGCTCGGCCGAGCGTCCTCCAGAATTTGCTGCGCGTATACCTGGGGATAGGCGGGATCCAGGGGGACGTATGCGGCGCCCGCCTTCCAAACGCCGAGTAGCGTCGCGAGCAGCTTGCCGCCTCGATCCAGGCACACCGCGACGAGATCCCCTCGCTGGACTCCGCGGCCCGAAAGCGCGTGCGCTACTTGGTTCGCGTAGCGCGAAAGCTCCAGGTAGGTCCACGGACCTCGCTCGTCCCAGCAGGCAACTTCGCGCGGTGACCGCTCGACCTGGGCGTCGAAGCGCTCGACGAAGGACTGCGCCGGCGGGGCGGTCAGGGGAGCACGATTGCGATCCTCGAGGAGCCTTCTCACGTCCGAGCTGCGCAGGAGCGGTAGCTCGAGCACCCGCTGATCGGTGCCCGCGAACATGCCCTCGACCACCTGCTGATGCTGAGCCAGCAGTCGCTCGATCGAGGCGCGATCGTACAGGTCGGCGGCGTAAACGACCTCTACCTCGAGCTCGGCCCCGGACCCGGAGTACGAGAGCTCGAGCTCACACCGCGCGGGGACATGCTCTCGCTCGAGGAGCTTCCGAACTGCTGCGTCATCGTCGCCGGGCGCGGGGTAGGGGCCGATCTGCAGGCCGCCGGGCAGGGCCTCCCCCAGCGACGTTTCTGGGAAATTTTGGTGCCTCATGACGATGGGCACCAGCGGATTGTCGCCGCCGCGACGGACTGCGTCCGCCTCCTGGAGGATCTGTTCGAAGGGCACGGCATGCTCGAAGGCGGCGAGCACTTGGTTGCGCACGGCTTTGAGCAGGTCCCCCACGCTGCTCTCTTCGTCGATGCGAAGTCTGAGCGGCAAAATGTTGATGAAAAAACCGATCAGCGGCTCGAGCTCGGTCTCCGTGCGGTTGGAGGTCGTCGTGCCGATGCAGAGGTCGTCTTTGTTCGTGTAGCGGCTGAGCGTCACCCCTAGGGCCGCGAGGAGAGCCATGAAGATCGTGCAGCCATGCTGACGCGAGAGCCGCTCCAGGCTCCGCGCGAAGTCACCGGAGTACCGGTGCACGAAGCGGCCGCTCCTCGTGCAGGTTTTGGCCGCGCGAGCGTGCTCGGTAGGAAGCTCCAGTGTGTCTTCGTAGCCAGCGAGCGTTTGGCGCCAATAGTCCAGGCGAGCGGGAGCCTCCGCGGCGCGCTGCTGGGCGGCGTATTCTCGGTACTGAATGTTGAGCGGCGGGAGGCTCGGTCGCTCACCGCGAGCGAACGCGGCGTAGGCGACCTGGAGCTCGGAAAGGAAGATGGCCCGGAGCGACCACGCGTCCGCGGCGATGTGATGCACGTTGAACAGCAGCAGGTGCCGGTCGTGCGCCAGCTGTAACAAGCTGACGATGAAGATGGGACCTTGGCGCAAGTCGAAGCGGTGCTCCAGATTTGCTTCGAGGTGCTCTCGGAGCCGCGGCGGGTCCACCGGCAAGGCGCTCAGGCGGATGGGCTCCGCCGCGGCGACGACCTGCGCGGGCTCTCCTCCTTCTGTCTGGATGTAACGGGTGCGTAGGCTCTCGTGACGAGCCACGATCTCGCTCAGACCCGCCTCGAGCGCCCCGACGTTCAAGTCGCCCTCGAGCCGCAGCGTCAAAGGTAGGTTGTAGCTCGTGTTTTCGGGGTCCCTTTGGTGGTGCAGCCAGAGGCGCTCTTGAAACCAGGACAGGGGACTGCGTTCACCAACCTCTTCGACCGCCATATCGCTTCCTCCCGACGAGTGGAATCGTCAGATCCACCTCGCGGCTTCTAAACCCTAGGTGTTGCCTCGTCCACACTTGCACGAAAGCAAAATCATCTAAAGTTTTTGCGCGATAGCTGCGAGCGAAGGACGTTTAACGATGACTCCCGAGCGTGACCTCGCGCACACGCCGACCGGCCGCTCCAGTCATTCACCCTCGCCGCGCCTCGCCGCGCCGCTGGAACGAAAGAGCCCCGCGCACGGGCAGTCGTGGCGGGGCTCTCATCGCGAGCGGCTCGGAGCCGAGCGCTACATTGCTTGCGCGCGTAAGCGCTTGGCGGCGCTCACCATGTTTCTCAGCGCAGGCCGGACCTCGTCCCAGCCTCGGGTCTTCAGGCCGCAGTCGGGATTGATCCACAAGCGGTGGGGCGGGATCTTCTGTGCGGCTTTGTTCATGAGGTCCACGATCTGCTGTTCGGTCGGTACGTTGGGGGAATGGATGTCGTAGACGCCGGGCCCAATCTCGTTCGGGTACTCGAAGCGATCGAAAGCGTCCAACAGCTCCATGTCCGAGCGTGAGGTCTCGATTGTGATCACGTCCGCATCCATCGCCGCGATGGCCTCGATGATGTCGTTGAATTCCGAGTAGCACATGTGAGTGTGAATCTGGGTTTCGTCCTCCACGCCACTGGCCGCGATGCGGAACGAGTCTACCGCCCACGTCAGGTACTCTTGCCAATCCGCGCGGCGTAGCGGTAGCCCCTCGCGGAGCGCGGCCTCGTCGATCTGGATGATCCGCACGCCGGCTTTCTCCAGGTCCTGTACCTCGTCACGTAGGGCGAGCGCGAGCTGGCGACAAGACGCGGAGCGCGGCTGGTCGTCCCGAACGAACGACCAGTTCAGCATCGTTACCGGGCCGGTGAGCATGCCCTTCATGGGTTTGGAGGTCAGTGACTGCGCGTACCGAGTCCAAGCGACGGTCATGGGACTGGGCCGGCTGATGTCGCCGAAGAGGATGGGCGGCTTGACGCAGCGTGAGCCGTAGGACTGCACCCACCCGAGCTCGCTGAAGGCGTAGCCGTGGAGCTGCTCGCCGAAGTACTCGACCATGTCATTGCGCTCGGCTTCGCCGTGAACGAGCACGTCCAGCCCCAGCTCCTCTTGTTCACGCACCGCGTGCTGGATTTCCTCGCGCATGCGCTGCTCGTACTCCGCCTGCCCGAGGCTGCCGGCGCGAAAATCGCTCCTGAACTTTCGGATTTGGTTGGTCTGCGGAAATGAGCCGATCGTCGTCGTGGGGAACCGCGGCAGCGCGAATGCTTTCGCCTGCACGGCGGCCCGCGCGCCATACGCGGACTTGCGCTGCCCCAGGCCGGCGGCGAGGTCTTTCACCGCGGCCTGGACTTTGGGGTCGTTCACGCGTGGGGAGGACCGCCGGGTCGCGACCGCTCGCGTGCTTTCGTCGAGCTCCCGCCTCACCGCCGGTCTCCCCTGATTCAGCGCTGTCCCCAGGATTCGAACCTCCTCCAGCTTCTGCTGTGCGAACGCCAGCCAAGAGCGCACCTCGGGGTCGAGGTTCTTCTCGCTCTCGAGGTCGACTGGGACGTGAAGGAGCGAGCAACTCGGAGCGAGCCACAGCCGGTCCCCGAGCGCTTGGTGGATTGGCTCCAAGTACTCGAGCGCCCCCGTTAGGTTCGACCTCCAAACGTTGCGCCCGCTGACGACGCCCAGCGAGAGCACGCGCCCCTCCGGAAGGGCACGGAGCAGAGGCTGCACCTCGCCCGACGCGCTCACCGCGTCCAGGTGCACGCCGTCGATCGGGAGCGACGCGAGGAGCTCCAGGTTCTCGGCGAGAGGGCCGAAATAGGTGGCGACCAAGAGCTTGCTCCCTGCTCCCTTCAGCCCATCGTAAGCCGTACGATAAGCCTGCTGCCAGTCAGGGCCGAGCTCGGTGACCAAAGCGGGTTCGTCTAGCTGAACCCAGTCCACGCCCTCGCGCGCCAGCTTTCCAAGGAGCTCTCGGTAGATGGGGAGCAGCTTCGGGAGCAGGGCGAGGCGGTCCGAGCCGTCTTTGGCTTTGCCCAGCCACAGGTACGTGACCGGCCCGATGAGGACCGGCTTGGCGGAGACGCCCGCCTCCCGCGCCTCCGCGAGCTGCGCCAGCAGGCGAGTGGCGTCGAGACGAAATGTGGACTGCGAGGAGAGCTCGGGAACGATGTAGTGGTAGTTCGTGTCGAACCACTTGGTCATCTCCCCGGCGGCGACGCCTTCGCCGGTGTCGCCCGCCGCGCGGCCCCGCGCGACACGAAAGTAGGCGTCGAGCGGCGGCCCCTCGCCGGCGCGAGCGCGCGACGGCACGTTCCCGAGCAGGAAGCTCGTGTCGAGCACGTGGTCGTAGAAGGAGAAGTCGTTGACGGGAGCGAGATCGAAGGCCGCCTGCCGCCGCCAATTCTGCCGGCGTAGCTCGGCGCCCTGCGCTTCCAGCTCGGCATGGCCGAGCGCGCCCCTCCAGTGTGTTTCTTGTGCGAGCTTGAGCTCGCGAGCGGCTCCAATACGGGGAAACCCTAGGTTGTGAATGCGCGCCATCGGTTCGACTCCTTGCCTTTCGGGGGAAGAACGTAGACCCTTTAATCGATGAGGAATAATGGTCGTTTGTCATATAACCATGAGCAGTTGTCATAGGTCATGAACAGGCTGGAATTGATTCACCTCCGCGTGCTCCACGAGATGCAGCAACGGGGCTCGCTCACCGCCGCCGCCAAGACCTTGGGGCTTACCCAGTCCGCCCTGAGCCACACCATCAAGCGAATGGAGCAGCAGTTTGGGGTCGCGATCTGGGAGAAGGCGGGGAGAGGCGTGCGGCTCACCCCTGCCGGCCTCTACCTCCTCTCGCTCGCGCAGCGCCTGCTGCCCCAGCTAGAGCATGCCGAGCACGTGCTGGACCAGTTCGCGCGCGGCGAGCGCGGCACCTTGCGCATCGGGATGGAGTGCCACCCCTGCTACCGGTGGCTGCTGCAGATCGTCGAGCCCTACTTGCGAGCGTGGCCGGACGTGGACTTGGACGTCCGGCAGAAGTTCACGTTTGGCGGCATCGGTGCGCTCTTCGCTCATGACATCGACATGCTCGTCACTCCGGACCCCCTGCAGCGGCGCGGGCTCGTGTTCGAGCCCGTGTTCGACTACGAGCAAGTGCTGGTCGTCGGGCGCGAGCACCGCTTTGCGAGCCGCACGTACGTCGTGCCCTCCGAGCTGGAAGCGGAAACTTTGATCACGTACCCGGTCGAGATCGAGCGACTGGACGTCTACAGCCAGTTTCTGTTGCCGGCCGGCGCCGTGCCCAAGCGACACCAAGTCATCGAGACGACGGACATCATGCTGCAAATGGTGGCGTGCGAGCGAGGGGTCGCGGCTCTACCCGCCTGGCTGGTGGAGGAGTACCGGCGCCAGCTGGGGGTCGTGCCGGTGCGGCTCGGTCGGCACGGCATCCAAAAACAGATTTTCCTCGGCACCCGCTCCGGAGACGCAAAGGTCGATTTCATCGCCGACTTCATCCGCCTCGCGGCGCAGAGTCGCCAGAAGCCACCTGCCGCCCGGCGACGTCGCGCAACCAAATGACGATGCACGCGGCCGCGGTCGGCTTTCCGACGCAGCTGGACACCTTATCCGTTTCTCGCTCGAGGCTGCTGCGCTACGGCAGAGGAGCAATGAGCTTCTCCTTCGGGCGCTACGAGCTGGATGAACGTGCGCGCACGCTGCGTTTGGGCGGCCGTGAGCAAACGCTCCAGCCCCTCGTATTCGACCTGTTGGTCTATCTGGTCGAGCACCGCGAGCGAGTGGTGCCGAAAGACGAGCTGCTCGGCCAGCTGTGGAATGGCGCCAACGTGACAGAGGGCTCGCTACAGCGCGCCGTCAGTTTGCTGCGCGCGTCACTGCGCGAAGGCGGCCAGGAACAGGCGGTCCAAACGTTCGCGCGGCGAGGGTACCGGTTCTGCGCGGAGGCGGACCCTGCTCCGCCGGACGCGACCAGTGAAGAGTCTCCGCGCGCGCTGGCCGAGGCGGGAAAGTGGGAGCGTGCGCTCGAGGCTTTCGGAGCGCTGCCCGCGGAGGCTTCGCTCGAGGCCGAAGACTGGGAGGCCTGGGGGAGCGCGGCCCTCTGTGGGGGTCGGCCCGAACTCGCTATCGGTCCCTTCGAGCGCGCAGTCGCCGCTTTCGAGGGCGCCGGGCAAAGGGAGAGCGCGGCCCGGGTGGCGCTCCTCCTCTGCAACGTGAGGCTCGAGGGGCGCGAGCTGGCCATCGCTCGCGGCTGGCTGCAGCGCGGGCTCAGCTACCTCAAGGATGAGCCGGAAGGGAAGCAGCACGGCCTAGCGGAGTGGCTGCGCAGCCGGCTGGCGCTCTTCGAAGGAGACCTGAACGAGTGCCGCGAACGCGGGCGCGCCGCGCAGGATATCGCCGATCGCATCGGCGACCCGGACCTACTGTGTCTGGGTTTGGTGTACCAGGGCCACATCTACATTGCGCAGTGTGAGGTGCGGCGCGGCCTCGTCATGCACGACGAAGCCGGGGCGATGGCTCTCTCTGGGCGCGTCAGCACTTGGGTCAGTGGCCTGGTATTTTGCTCGGTAATCTGGGCTTACCTGCACCTGGGCGATCACCACCGCGCGGGTCAGTGGACCGACCAGTTCACCCGCTGGTGCGAGAGCCACGGCTCGTACTGCTACCCGGGGCTATGCCGCCTCCATCGGGGCGAAGTCCTCGCGCTGCGGGGCTCGTTGGCCGACGCCGAGCAGGAGGTGCGCCGCGCGCGCCAGCAGCTCGCGGTCGCGGGGCCTTTCGTAGAAGGCGACGCGTGCCGCGTGCTCGGCGAGATTTGCCTGTCGCGCGGTGATACGGACGGCGCGGACCGCGCTTTTCGCGAGGCGCACCGTCTAGGATGGAATCCGCAGCCCGGCCTCGCGCTGCTGCTTGCCGCGCGCGGCGACGCAGAAGGCGCGATCAAGCAGCTGGAGCGCGCGCTCGCGCAGCCGACGTGGACGGACGGTCAACGCCGCGGGTCGATGCTCGCCGTCCTGGCGCGAGTTTGCGCCCTGCATGGGCGGCCCGAGCGGGCTCGCGCCGCGCTCGCGGAGCTGGATTCATTGCCGGAGCTGCTCACCGGGCAGTCGAGCGTCGCCGAGCGGGCTCGCGCGCGGGCCGAGCTGGCTTGGGCGGTGGGCGACCTCACCGCCGCGGAGAGCGCGTTTCGTGAGAGCCTCGAGCTTTGGCTGCAGATCCAAGCCGCTCTCCACGCCGCGGATGTGCGGCTGAGGCTCGGCGAGCTTCTGCTGCAGGTGGGCGATCCGACCTCTGCCGAGCTGGAGCTGAGCGCGGCCGCCACCGACTTCGAGCGAGTGCGAGCCGAGCCCCAGCTCGCTCGCTGCGTGGGGCTACGGGCAAAAGCGCGCGGGGGCTCGTAGGGGCCGCCCGCCGCCCGTATCCTTTACGGGAGCTGGTCCGTCGTCTCTGGCATGACGACGAACAGCTCATCTGGCGGCGGGTTATTGAACGGGAAAGTCGCGATCATTCACGGCGGCGGCGGCGCCATCGGTGGGGCGGCTGCCTTGGCCTTTGCGCGCGAAGGGGCGCGGGTGTTTCTCGCCGGGCGGTCCTTGGGCCGGCTGCAGGAGGTGGCGGACGCGGTTCGAGCCGCCGGCGGCGTAGCCGAGATTTCGGTGGTCGACGCGCTCGACGAGACGGCGGTCACCGCTCACGCCGAGCTCGTGCTGGCGCGCGCTCAGCGTATCGACGTCGTCCTGAACGCGATTGGGCTCGAGCACGTCCAGGGCAGGTCGTTCACCGAGCAGAGCCTCGAGGACTTCGCTACGCCGGTCATCGGCTACACCCGCGCTCACTTCATCATCGCGAAGGCAGCTTCGCGGGCGATGGTTCGTCAACGCAGCGGCGTGATCCTGGCGCTCTCCACGCCGGGCTCGGTGCTGCCCGGACCTGGCTTCATGGGCTATGGCGTGGCGTGCGCGGCGCTGGAGGCGATGACTCGTCACCTGGCCGGGGAGCTCGGAGGCCACGGCGTGCGCGCTGTCTGCCTGCGCGCGGACGCAATCCCGGACGCGCTCCCTCGGTCGCACAGCCGCGAGGTATTCGAGGCGGCCGCGGCCGCGCACGGTATGACCCCGGAGTCCATGCTGGCCGCTCACGCGCAGCGCGCCACGCTGCTCGGAAGGCTGCCGACCCTGCAGCAAGTCGCGGACGCAGCCGCATTTTTCGCCTCCGAGCGCGCGGCGGCGACCACCGGCGCAATCGTCAACCTCACGTGCGGCTCACGCGTGGACTAAGGTCGGAGCCATGGACGATCTCGCTGCCCTCGCGCGCGACGCCTGTCGCCGTTTCGGTCAAAGCTTCGAGCCGCTCCGCCCCGAGCTGTACCGCTACTGCCGGCACCTCACCCGTAGCCCCTGGGATGCGGAAGACTTGGTTCAAGACACGCTGGCGCGCGCCTTGGTCACGCTCGGCACCATGCTGCGCCCGGAAATCGACGCCCCTCGGGCCTGGCTGTTCCGCGTCGCCACGAACCTCTACATCGACCGAAGTCGGCGGGCCCGTGAGGTGCTGGGTGACGTGCCCGAGGCGCCCGTGGAGGCTCGCGACGAGCGCGACGCGCGTGAAGCCGCGGGCACGCTGATCGCGAAGCTTTCCCCCCAAGAGCGCGCGGCCGTGGTGCTCAAAGACGCGTTCGACCTCGAGCACGGCGACATCGCGGCGGTGCTGAGCACCAGCGTGGGCGCGGTGAAGGCGGCGCTACACCGAGGGCGCAGCAAGCTCGCCGACGCGCCGCTCGAGCCAGCGCGCGCGCCCGTACCCGCAGCGCTGGACGCCTTTTGCCGCGCCTTCAACGCGGGGGACCTCGCGGCTCTCACCGCGCTGCTGCTGGAAACGGTGACCGTCGAGATGCCGGGCTGCGCGGTGGACCTCAGCCTTGCCGACACCACCGATCCGCGCTCGGGCATTCTCTACCACACGCTCCTTTCGCCCCTCTCGGCCGGAATGTCGGCGCGCTACCTGGAAGGATACGACGGCGGTTCCGCGCGCGCGGAGGTGGTCTTGCACCGCGGAGAGCACATCGTCCTCTTGTGGTACGGGCACACCGAAGGCGACGCAGTTCGCTGCATCATCCGGAGCGATACCGAAGAAGCTCGCATCGCGCGTCTGCGAATCCACTACTTTTCTGCGGACTTGCTCGCGGAGGTGTGCGGTGAGCTCGGTGCGCCCGTGAGGACCAACGGTTACGGGCTGGACTGAGCTGCGTCGCGCCCGGGCCCTCCCCCGAACCATCGGACCAGCGCCGCTTCCAGCCCATCGTCCGCGCCTTCGCCCACCCAGGCGACATAACCGTCCGGTCGAATCAGGACCGCGGTCGGCGCCGGCACCGCGCCCAGGACCGGAAGCTCCCAGGAGCCGTCAAAAGTGCCGTTGACCCAGCGCACCCGCTCGGTCCACGGCGCGATGTCGATCCGGTCAGGATCGCCGAGGTTGAGCAGCACCGGCCTGCCTGCGTGCAGCAAGCCGAAAACTCGGCGCACGCCCCCCTCCGTGACGACGTCCAGATCCGGCATGCGGCGCCCGAGAAGCGGATGCCCGGCGCCGAGGTCGTAGTGGAGATCCAGGCCGGACATCATGCCGGCGTACAGCTTTCGGGGCTCGGGTAGCGCTAGGAGCTCGGACATTCGCTCGTGCAGCGCTCGCGTGCGGTCGTCTCCGCGGGCGAGCGCGGTCTGCGCCAGGGTGTTTTTGAGCACGCGCGCAGCCACCGGGTGGCGTTCCGCGTGGTAAGTGTCGAGGAGGGTTTCGGGCGACGTGCGGTGGACGACCTGCGCGAGCTTCCAGCCGAGATTGACGGCGTCCTGCAGGCCCGTGTTCAACCCTTGTCCGCCCGCGGGCGAGTGCACGTGCGCTGCGTCTCCTGCCAGCAGTATCCGACCGCGTCGGTAAGCCTCGGCCTGCCGCGCCATGTCGCTGAAGCGAGACAGCCACGTAACGTCATGCACCCCAAAATCCTTGCCATAGACCGCGACGAGCGCCTGGCGCAAATCAGCCAGCGTGGGCTCGTCGCCGCGCATGACCTGCGGTTCGACCAGCACGATGCGCACCCGCTTGCCATGCTCCAGCTTGTCGTCCAGCTTCCCCAGGCCGTTCATTCCCCGCTCATTCGGACGCGCGCCCCACGCTGGCTCCTCCGCCATGCTCGCCTCGGCGATCAAGTACGTCACGGACGCGTCCCAACCCTCGAAGCCGATGCCAGCTTGCTTTCGGATCACGCTCCGGCCTCCGTCGCACCCCACCAAGTACCGGGCGCGCAGCGATGAGCCGACCGAGAGCGTCACGTTCACCCCGGCTTCATCCTGGGTGAGCTCGTTCACGCTCCGCCCGCGGTAAACCGGCACCGCTAGCTCTTCCACCCACGCCGCCAGCAAGCGCTCGATGTGATTTTGAGCCAGCGCGAGCCCGTAGCCGTGGCGCGTGGGGAAGTCGCTGATGTCGAGGGGGATCATCGCGAAGCCGGTCACTTGCATGACCTTCCCCTGCGCGATGAAGCGGTCGACCACGCCGCGCTGGTCGAGCACCTCGAGCGAACGCGCATGGAGTCCGCCCGCGCGCGTACCCGTGAGCTCTTGGTTTTCGCGCCGCTCGACGAGCGCGACGTCCACTCGAGCAAGGGCGAGCTCCGCCGCTAGCATCAACCCCGTCGGACCAGCCCCCGCGATCACCACTGCATGCGTGTTCGTCATGGGCGCGACTGTGCGGCACGATGAGGGGCTTGCCGCAAGACCCCGCCTCTGGCATATGACGGATGTGGCGGGGGAAGAACGCGACGCAGTGCTGCGTTGGCGGTTCGCCTTCTCGAGCGCGCGGGTGCCGAATTTCCCAATAAAGTCGCGCGTTTGCGCTGATGGGGCTGCCCATCCGCAGCTCGCCTGCAGAAGCTCATGGGGCGGTCACGGGCCGCGCTTACCGCGAGCGCGCCGATGCAAGAGGCCTCGGGCGAGGGCTCGCTAAGTAAGATAACAATCGAGGCGGGGGAACTACGAGGAGCACCCACCATGACTACGCCGAAGAACACTATCTGTCTCTGGTTCGACAAGGACGCGCACCAAGCCGCGTCGTTCTACGCCGAGGTTTTCCCGAACAGCAAAGTCACCGCCGTTCACAAAGCACCGGGGGATTTTCCGAGCGGCAAAGAAGGGGACGTGCTCACGGTGGAGTTCACGGTGCTCGGCATTCCCTGTTTGGGCCTCAATGGCGGACCTGTGTTCAAACACAGCGAGGCCTTCTCCTTTCAAGTCGCGACGGACGATCAGGCAGAGACAGACCGCTACTGGAACGCCATCGTGGAAAACGGCGGCCAGGAGAGCGAATGCGGCTGGTGCAAAGATCGCTGGGGTCTCTCCTGGCAGATCACGCCGCGTGTACTGACAGAAGCGTTGGCGCTCGGTGGAGCAGAGGCCAAGCGCGCCTTCGACGCGATGATGACCATGAAGAAGATCGACGTGGCGAAGATCGAAGCCGCCCGGCGCGGGGGCTAAGCTCGGTCGGCGTCGGGGAGCGGGGCTCTGCCGCTGCCCCGAGCAAGATCGCGCGTGGAGGTTGTCGATTCCGGTTAGGCTCGTTCGTCGCCTCCAAGTCCCCACAAGGAGTCACGCCCATGTCAAAGCTTCGAGTCAACGCCTTCGGCATCTCTTTGGACGGCTACGGGGCCGGTCCCGACCAGGCTCTAGACAACCCCCTGGGAGTCGGCGGCATGGGCCTCCACCCATGGTTTCACGGCACGAAGACGTTCCGGAGGATGGTCATGGGCGCGACGGACGGAGCCGGCCGTGAGGATGTGGATGAGGACTTCGCCGCCCGCAGCTTCGAGAACGTGGGCGCATGGATCATGGGTCGCAACATGTTTGGGCCCGTCCGAGGTCCCTGGGAGGACGAGTCGTGGAAGGGCTGGTGGGGAGACAGCCCGCCCTACCACGTGCCGGTGTTCGTGCTCACCCACCATCCCCGAGCCCCGCTCACGATGGCGGGCGGGACCACGTTCCACTTCGTGACGGAAGGCATCCAAGTCGCGCTCGACCGCGCGAAGGAGGCGGCGAAGGAGAAAGACATCCGGATCGGTGGCGGCGTCGCCACCATTCGGCAGTACCTGGCAGAAGGGCTGATAGACGAGCTCCACCTCGCGGTCTCGCCCGTGCTCCTGGGGCGGGGCGAGCACCTCTTCAGCGGCATCGATACGGTTCGGCTCGGCTACCGAACCGCTGAGCACGTCCCCTCCGAGCATGCGACTCACGTCGTGCTGAAAAAGTAGCGGTCGGCCGCGGTTGCGCTGGCAGTTTCGTCGCGCCTCGCGACATACTGGCGCAACTGATGGTCCTCGGGCCGCGCGCCACGTCACCTCGAAAGAGTGGTGAGCCGGTCCCGTGGAGCATCGCGGAGCCGAGCTGGCTCGTCTTGCTGGCGGCGGCGTCCGCCTTCCTGGTGGTATTCGCGTGGCTGCCGGCGTGGGGGGCGCCCTACCAGTACGACGACTTCAATACTCCGGTTGGGGACGCCGCCTCGCAGTCGCTTTCCAGCTGGTGGCGGCTCTTGCCGCGCACTCTCCGCCCGCTGACCAAGCTCTCCTACGCGCTAGAGAGCAGCCTGGGTGCGGTGACGGCGCCTTCGCGCCGGCTGCTCAATGCGGTCCTGTTCGCCGGCTGCGTGGCCCTGCTCAAGGCTCTTCTGGAAACGGCGAGAGCGCCAGCGTCTTTCGCGCTCTTGGTCGCGTGCGCGTGGGCGGTACACCCCGTGCACGCGGAGACGGTCGTGGCCCTTGCGGGCCGGCCGGTGCTGCTCGCCACCTTCCTGATCTTGGCGAGCGCGCTTTGCCTCCGGCGAGCCCAACCGAGCGCAGCACTCGTCTGCGCCGTCCTCGCGCTGCTGGCCCGAGAGAGCTCGCTCCCTTGGCTCGTCGTTTGCGCGGTCCTGGCGCTCCACCAGCGCGGGGTGGAGAGGCAGCGGCTCGTCGCCGCGGCAGCGATGGCCTTCGGTGTCGGCGCGCTGGTGCTGGGCAGCTCGAGCGGGCTCCGAGACCTCCTCGCTTCCGTGTTCCGGTCCACGGGCGCGTGGAACCGCCTCGGCCTGCAGTGGGCGGCTCTGACGAAGGGGACCTGGGCCCTATTCATCACTCCCCAGAGTTTCACCCCGGACATGGAGTTTGCTCCGAGCGGCCTCGCGCGTCTCAGTTTGATTCTTTGTACCCTCGCGCTCTACGGAGCGGCGATTTGGCTCGCGGTTCGGAAGCCGCACCTGCGCACGTTTGCGCTGCTCTGGCTTTGCCTCGTCGTGCCGACCCACAGCTTCGTCCCCAAGCTGGACGTACTGACCGCGCGGCCTTTTTCGGCTAGTTTGGCCCCACTTCTGGCGCTCGCGGCCTGCGCGACGTTGCCGGCTCTGGCCCGGCAGCCTCGGCTCCTGCCCGCGATGAGCCTCGCGCTCGTAGCCGCGATCGGCGGCGCCTTCGTGCTCACTCGCGAACGCGCGGCGCTCTATCTAGACCCCATCGCTTTGTGGCGAGACGCGGCCGAGCGAACGGCGGAGACGACGCGGCCGCTCGTCAACTGGGGCACGCTGCTCGCTCGAGACGGCCAGTTGCGCGAGGCGCGCGGCGCGCTAAAGCGTGCCCTCGCTCGAGACCCGAGCAGCGTCGACATTCGCCTGAGGCTGAGCGCGGTCGAGCGCGCTATGCTGCTAGGCTCGTCGCCTCCTGCGCCTTCCTTGGAGCTACCAGCTAAGCCATGAAGTCGAACCTCAAGAGTAAGTGGATCTACGTCACCGCGGGCCTCGCCGCATTGGTGCTCGCCCCTCTCGGCGCCGCGCTCGCCCGGCCCACCCAGTGCATCAAGCCGGAAACGAAGTGCGACTACGACTTACTCTGCGCGTTTAAGGTGGATTTGGCGGAAAAGATCCTCATTTACGAGGCCTTCATCCGCAACAGCCCCGCCACTCAAAAGGCGCCGAAGCAGACCCGTCAAGGCATCAAGTACAGCGGCAAGCTGTATCAGGCAGCTCTAGCCCAAGCGAAGAAGGAAGACCCCTCGCTTTCGGGCGAGGACTTGGCGTCCGCCACGTACCAAATATTCGTGAGCAAGGTCCGTGAGTCGCTGGGGCAGCAAGCCTCCAAGTACAAGGACTGCAAGTCGCTCGGCACCACCGCCAAAGATCAGTACGTCGGCAGCTGGAGCGGCATGCTGACGGACAAGGAAGACTGCAACGTCTATGGCTCCAAGCTCGTCGGCAACAATGTCGAACGCCTCACGGTGGGCGACCTCAAAGACGCCTCGCAGGGCTGTCTGGAGATGTGGGATGGCGATCGCGGCCACGAGGCCATCCACCAAGACGCCTGCCGCGCCAGGTTGGCAAACAAGGGCGCGCCCCCGCAAACGTTCAAGAGCTACGTCGAGGAGGACGCGCAGGCGTACCGCTACTCGCTCGAGCAATCGTCCAATCACCTCAAGCGCCTTCAACTCCTGTGCACCGCGGACCCGAAGGCGAAAGAATTTCGAGAGCGCGCGGACGACTTGCTGAAGAAGGCCGCGCAGTACCAGCAGAACCAAGCGAGCCAGCCATGAGCCGAAGGCCCCTGTTCTTCGTGCTCTTGGCGGCGTTGGTGGCGCTCACCTGCTGGGCGCCGCGCGCGCGAGCGGACATCTTCCGCCTCACGTACGACGAGGCCGCCGAGGACCCGGCGGAGGGTTTCGACGAAGCGTGTCTCGGGGACGCACCGGCGGAAGACTGTGACGTGAGAGCCGCCCTGATCGAGGCCGAGCTGGCGGCGCTGCTATCCCGGCTGGATAGCGATCGGGACCCGGAGACGCTCGCCTTGTTTCAGGCCGCTCTGGAGCTGGACTCTCCGGTGGTGCAGGCCATGGCCGCGCGGTACGTGTCGCGCTCCGCCGAGCCGCCTTCGGGCTTTTTGTCCAAGGTGAAGACCTTTTTCTGGGGGCCGGATGCTCCACGCGGCGTGGCCGCGGCGGACGTGCTGGACCTCTCGACGGAAGAGAGCGATCGGCACCTGGCCGAGCTGTACCACGAGGGGCGCAGCTCGAGCGACTACCAGCCTGAGCCGTTCTTCTCCGACCAGGAAGAGCCGACTGACGAAGAGGTGCTGACGAACAATCGCCTGTTGATGGCGTGCTCGAAAGACACCCAGCTGGAGCTGATGCAGTCCTTCGCCGACGAAGAGGTGTTCGAGCCGGCTGAGCGCCTGCTGATGTACGACCGCTTCGCCTATTCCCCGGTGGACCCGACCCAAACCTTCCCCGTTACCGCCTTCGTGACGAGCTCCAGCGTGGAAGAAGTCTCGGCTTTTTTTACCAAATCGTTCGGAGAGCCCCTGGGCCCTTTCACGGACAACGAAGCGCGCATTCAGGATCTCACGGAGCAGCTGGTGGCGCTCCAGGCGGACGCCGCCAGCGGTGACCAGGAGGCCATTCGAGAGATTGGGCGGCTCGTGGAGGAGCTGACCGCGCTGCAAGAGGTAGGCACGGTCGCCGCCTTCTTGCAGCTCGAGGACCTCCACGCCGAAAATGACGTCGTCTTCGTGGACGGCACCGTGGAGGACATCCTTTCGGCTCCGGTCCGCGCCGTGACGGTGGGTCACGACGACGTCGCCGGCGGCACCGTGATTCGCTACATCAACGCGCCTGAAGGGCAGGGCGGCTCCAACCCGGGAACGGGCGAGGGCGGCGGCCCAGGGAGCGATGACGAAGACCCTGCCGGTGGAAGCGGCACCGACGACCGCCCCGCGAAACACGCGGACGGCGGCTGCGGATGCTCGGTGCCCAGCGGTTCCTCGCCGTACGGCGCCTTGGGCGTCCTGCCGCTCCTTGGCTGGCTCCTTCGCCGCGTGCGTCGAGCTCGCGGCGCCGACCACCGAGCTCCTCGCTAAGCAGCTCGCGAGAAGTCGCTACAGGCAGTGCGCTGCCCGGCGTGTGACGCAGAGTGCGCGGAGCGTCATCCAACGGCTGGGCTCGCTGAGCGCCTCCGGAAAGGGCAATGGCAGGGCCTCTTCGTGAGTGCGCTCGAGAGGCCAGCGCCCGGTGGCGTCCTGCTTGGAAGAGACCAGCGCAAGCGCTTCGGCCATGGCTGGCTCGAAGCGCTCGCCCGTGCTTCCGAAGTAGTCCAGCGCGCGCAGCACGAGCAACCAGGCGAGCGGGGAACGAATGGCGGGCCGCGCAGCTACGAACCGTCCGCGATCCGATCGAGCAGCTCTTGCAGGAGGTGCTTTTCGCCAGCCGTGAGGACCGTCGTCTGCGGAAGAGCCGCGCGCAAGGCGGCGGCCATCGCGCGCGGCGCGGCGGGCTCGGCGCCAGGGGAATCATCCGTGATGGCGGCGAGCAGCGCGTCGCGCGAGGCCGCCGAAAGCCCGGCGTCGCGCTCGGCCTCGGGCTGGCCGAGCAGTGTGAGCACGGTGCCCACGCAAGCTGCGCCGAGCATGGCTACCGCGCGGGCTTCGCTCACTCTGAGGCGACCGGCCAAAGCGATCCTCGCCACGCGCCGTCTCAACACCTCATGCCCGGCAGAGACGGCGGACGACGGAGCGCCCGCGCCCGAGCGGAGGCTCATCAACGCGAAGAGGTCGGGATGCGCGAGACCGAACGCCACGTGCAAGTCCCAGCCGTCGCGCAAGTCTCGAACCGGATCGGGGTGCGGCGCACGGGCTGCCTTTTCGGCGACGTACTTGGCGAGGCAGTGTTCGGCGACCGCCTCGAGGAGACCGCGTTTATCGCCGAACAGCCGGTAAATAGTCGGAGCCTGTACGCCGGCCGCGGCCGCGACCGCGCGCGTCGTTGCCGCTTCGCTCCCGCCGCTCGCGATGAGTCCAGCGGCAGCCTCCAGGATGCGGCTTCGCACGTCTGCCCCCGGCGTCGATTCGTCGGGGCTCAGCTCGGCCGTCGCCATGGTCGCCCGATAACTCGGTCCTGTTTCCGTTGATAGCGCGGCGTTGACATCGTCGATAAGCGATGGTAACAAATTATTGTTAGCAGTGATAATCACGCAAACCGAAGGGAAGAACTGATGATCGTCGTCACGGGCGCGACCGGGCAGCTGGGTAGAGCCATCGTCGAGTACCTCGTGCGCCGGGTCCCCCCCGCGCAAGTAGCGGTTAGCGTGCGGGACCCGCAGAAGGCCCAGGAGCTGGAGGCGCTGGGCGTCCGGGTCCGCCGGGGAGACTTCGCGGCGCCGGACGGCCTCGTCCACGCCTTCGAGGGCGCCTCGCAGCTCATGCTCGTCTCTTCCAACGCGCGGGCTTACGGCGGCGATACGTTGGGTCAGCACCGGGCCGCGATCGAGGCGGCACGCGCGGTGGGCGCCAAGCGGATCGTCTACACGAGCCACATGGCTGCCAGCGCGTCGTCCGCGTTCGCTCCCATGCTCGATCACGCGGCCACGGAGGACATGCTGGGTGCCTCTGGGCTGCCTTGGACGGCGCTGCGCAATGGATTCTATGCTTCGAGTGGCGTAGCCCAGCTGGGAGATGCGCCCCGAGTCGGGGTGCTCGAGGTGCCGCAGGATGGCAAAGTGTCTTGGACCGCGCACGCGGACTTGGCGGAGGCGGCCGCGATCGTGCTCACGACGCAAAGCGGCTTCGCAGGCCCCACGCCCCCGCTGACCGGTGCGGACGCGCTGGATCTCGGAGAGGTTGCGGCCATGGCCGGCGAGATCACCGGCCGAGCCATCGAGCGACGTACGATTGACGACGACGAGCTACGCCGACGGTTGAGTGAGCGCGGCGTGCCCGCGCGGGGAGCGGAGGTCGCGCTCGGCTTCTTTCGCGCGAGCAGGGCCGGTGAATTCCAGGCCATAAACCCCGCGCTACCGCGACTGCTCGGGCGACCCCCGACGAGCATGAAAGACGTGCTGCGGCAGCGACTCGTTGGCTGAGCGACTCGTCTCCGGCTGCACGTGCTCGAATCCTCCAAGCTCCTCGAGCCATCACGGCGAGGCGCAGAGCGCGAGATGAGAAGCTTCTCACCGGCGGCGCAGCGGATAAATTCATCGCCGCCAGACTCGCCCCACGATGCGAATGAAAACGCGTCGCGCTCCCTCGTGCGGAGTTGCTGAGTCGTGCGGCAGCTGTTACGGGACACCACTACTGCCAAGGAGTGAGTGAATGTCGACCAACGTCGTGGTGGCTCGCTTTCGTTTCCGTGCGCGTTCGCGGCAGCTGTTCGCCGTAGCGGGTGCAGCGCTCTTCGGGTTCGTCTCGCCTCCCGCGCGCGCGGCGCAGTGGCAGACGAAGGTGAGCTACGGCGGAAGCACGACGATGGATCTGTACGTGCCGGACATGGTGGACCCCTCACCCGGCGTGGTGGTCTCTCTTCACTACTGCGGCGGCAACTCGGGCAGCGCCCACGGCTGGTTTCAAGCCTTCGCCGATCAGTACGGTTTCGTCGTCATCGCGCCCGGCGCGGGCGGCAATTGCTTCGACGCCTCGCCATCGCGCAGCGGCGAGCGAGACGCCATCACTCGGATGGTGAGCTACGTCATCACGCAGAATCATGCGGATGCAAGCCGGGTCTTCGCCGCCGGTGCGTCGTCGGGCGCGTGCATGACCAACGCGCTGCTCGCTGCCTATCCGGACGTATTCGCCGCCGGTGCGGCGCTCGCGGCCGTGCCCGCGGGCGCGTGGACGGGCGGCAACGCCTATGGGTGGACGACGCCCGCGAATCGCACCGCGCAGCAGTGGGGCGACATCGTACGGATGGCGAATCCGGGCTACACCGGCGCGAGGCCGCGGGTGCAGCTCTGGCACGGCACCGCCGACACCACCCTCAACTACAGCCCCAACTTCGAGGCCGAGGTGGCGCAGTGGACCAACGTCTTCGCCGTCACGGACGCGAGCGCCACCCAAGAGAGCTTCAAGGGAGGGCAGGACACTTGGGCTCGAACCGTCTACGAGGACGGCGGGGGCAAGGTGGTGCTCGAAACGAACGTGGCGCAAGGCGCGCCCCACGATCTATCCGGGCGCGGCTTGTGGCGGGACGTCGTGCGCTTCTTTGGCTTGGATACGGACGTCGGGACCGGAGGCGGAGCTGGAGGCGGAGGCGGAGGCGGAGGCGGAGCAGGCAACGCCAGTGGTGGCGGCGCTGCTGGCGGGGCGACGGGCGGCGCGGCTGCGGGGACCGGCACGACGAGCGGCGGTCTGAGCGGCGGGAACGCTGCCGGTAGCTCGTCGGGCGCGGCAGGCCAGCCCGTGAGCGGTGGAGGGGGCACGAGCAGCGCTTCCGGCACCAACGCGGTCAGCGGGTCCGGGTCCGCGAGTGGCGGTGCGGCGAGCAACGCGCCCGAAGGTCCGACCCCGCAGGACGGCGGTTGCGGCGTTCATGGCTCGGGGCGGCGCCACTCCCTCGCTGCGATGTTCGGGCTCGGGGCGGCCTGGCTCGCCGCGCGGCGTCGGCGAGCTAGCTGCCGCTCGACGCGAGTCCTGTTCTCGTAGCATCGGCCGAGCTCGGGCGGCGGGGCTCGGTGTGAGCCCCGCAAGCCACGACAGCGGCGGTTCAGCGGCGCGACATGAAGATGCGCAGCACGTACCAGAACATCAGCGTGACGGAAGAAAACAGCTGGAGCGAGGCGGCCACGTAGCGATCCTCGGGAAAGTGATGCACCACGTTCGACGTGTCGTACAAGATGGCCGCGCCGGCGAACACGACCATGGCGACCGAGAAGAACACGCCGAGCTGGAAGCCGAAGATCGCGCCGGCCACGACCAGCAGCATCGCACCCACGCCGCCCCACAGCAGGGCCCCGCGCAAGAACGAGAAGTCCTTGCGGGTGTAAAAAGCGATGCCGGTGAGGGCCGCGAAGCCCAAAATCGTGACGAGGCCCGCGCTGGAGATCGCGCCCGGCGCCGCCTGGTTGGCGATCACCAGGAGCGGGAGAAAGATGAGCGATTCGATCACCACGTAGCCAGCCAACGCCGCGTACTGCGCGGGGAGCGACTTTGCGGTTTGAGCCGCGCGGCTGGCGACCCAGCCCGCGAGCATGAAGCCGCCCAGCACGAACAGCCAGCTCACGGAGAGCATTGCCTGCGCGATGGGTACGGCGAGCCCCGTGGCGAACAGCGCGAACTCGATCGCGGCGAACGCGATGATGGCGCCGAACAGGTGGTTATACGTTCGGCTGATGAAGCGCGCACGGGTGTCGACCGTCTTGCGCGCCGAGAAAATATCGTGCCCGTATCCGCTTTGCATCTTGCCGCTTCCTTTGGTGGGGGGACGAGGGAGTCACGCCCCGCCGTGAGCCTAGCGCTCTCCGCCTCGAAAGCGAACGCCGCGTTATTCCCGCGCTTCGCGCGCCTGCACGTGCGTCAAAACGGCCCAATTTGCCACGTGAGGGCCCGCGCGGACGGGAGGCCCGAAGACGTGACGCGGCCTCCCGGCGTGCGGCGCTGCCACCGTTCAAGCGCTGAGGGCGGGGGTCGCCGGTGCGCCGGACGCCTCTACGATCCGGTAAGTCACGACGAAGCGGCCGGCGCTCGCCGAGCTCACGCTCATCAGGTCCAGCTTCTTCCGCTGGCTCACTCCGGCGAAGAGCGCTCTGCCCCCGCCGAGCAGCAGGGGATGCACGATGAGCTTGAGCTCGTCCAGCAAACCCTCGTTCAGTAGGGCGGTGACCAACGTGGGACCGCCCACGACGTAGATGCTCTTGCCCGGCTGTCGCTTGAGCTCGCGGAGGGGCGCAAAGTCATGGATCACGCGCGCGGTGGGAGGCCACGAGACTGCTTGCAGCGAGCGCGAAAGGACGAAATGCGGGGTCTTCTCGGCCAGGCGCGCGTAGGCCACTTCGCGCTCGTAGGGCAGTCGGTTTTGAAAGGGCGGAATCGCCTCCGGAGACGCGTGAATGGCGGACCAGTAGTCGCCGTAGCCTGGGTACATCCCCGCGCCCTGCACGAAGGCATCTACCTCTGGGATCAGCTCGAGCGCGTCCGCCCAAGAATCCACCCACTCTTCCCCGGTGCGGTCGGAGCCTTGCGTGTAACCATCCAGCGAAACCTGCAGCGCCGCGATCATCTTTCTTGTCATGTCGTCCTTCTCCTTGCGGGCGAGGCTCGCGCTCGCCTGCAGCAGATGTACGACCTTCCGAGCTAGGGCACGGAGTAACATCGGCGCCGCGAGCGCGGCGCGCCGCTCAGAGGAGCTGCCAAACCTTGAGCGCTTCTTCGAAGGTGTTGAGGTGCAGCTGCACGACCTTCGGTATCGTTCCGTCCGGCTCGACTTGGTAGCCGCCGGCCAGGTTCCACGCCAAAGGCAGGCTCAATTCGCGCGCGACCGAGAACATGATCCGATCGCGCTCGCGCATCTGCTCCGTGGTGAGGAGGCCTCCGAGCGGGTCGTCCACGTGAGTATCCGCGCCTGCCTGGTAAAGTACCAAGTCAGGTTTGAAAGCCGCGAGCTTGCTGCGGAGCGAGCGCATGTGTGAAAGGTAGCCTTCGGCTTGCTCGGGACGCTTGTAAGTGAGGCCGAAGGTCTCGTGGAGCACTTGCTCCTGAAGTGACAGGCTCTCCAAAATCGCTTGGGTGCCGTCCCCGTAGTGGTAGTCGCAGTCGACGATCGCCACCTTACGTGCTTGGCCCGTGGCCAGCAGTCGCGCCGTGGCCACCATCAGGCCGTTGAACGTGCAAAAGCCGCGCGCGCCCTTGGGCCCCGCGTGATGAAAGCCAGAGGATAGCGACGCGCAGATCCCCTCCCGGAGCGCGCTCACCGCCGCGCAATAGAAGGACCCGCAAGTGTACGGCAGGGACCGCGCGACCGAAGGCGAAGTGGTACCGAAGCCGCTCGCGCGCCGGAGCTCCAGTACGTCCACGACGAAGCTGGGATCGTGCACTCGGCACAGGTCGTCCAAAGTGCTCGGCTGAGGCGGTACGAGCTCCACTGGCCACGACGTGAGCCCAAGCGCCTCCGCGACGTCGCGCGGCTTGTGGTCGCTGGGCGACGCTCCCCGCCCCGAGTCCGACACCATCTCGGTGGAGTAGAAGGCCTGGAGGCGAGCGGGGGTGCGCGTCATTACAGCTGATCCAGCGCAAGTTGCCGCAGTTGAGCCACCGTGGCCTCGCGCGGGGCGAAGAGCCCGACATCCACCTGCGCTTGGAAGTGGGCGGTGAAAGCGCGCTCGCGGTGCTCGGGAGCTACCGAGAGTGTGCTGAGCCTCAAAAAACGGAACCCCGAGCACGAGCGGATCGGTATCACGTGACCGGGCGCGGCTCGGTTCGGGCGGAGCGCGACGGGCTCTTCGTAGCGGACGCCGAACAGGCTGCCGGGCGGTAGCCGGACCTGATTGAGCACCACCGGCGCCACGCTGATGCAGGAGTGGTTGTCTCCTAGATTCATCTTCTCTAGCAGGATGGGTTCGCCGCTGTCGGACACGAGCACGTTCACCTGGCCCTTGCCGCGAACGAACGCGGCCGCCAGCTCGAGGAAGTACTTTTCCGCCAGAGAACAAGTCCCAATTTTGAGGTCGTCTTCCGGCCAGATCATCAGCTGCGTGAGCGCGCTGGTGCTGGTTGCCGGCAGCGGCTCTACGGGGCAGACCACGTCGAGCATGATGCTCACCAGCAGCTTGCTCTCCTCGCGCTCCAGCTCCCCAAGAAGCGCTTCGAGCTGGGCGCGCGCGGGGGGCTCCTTGGGCCGCCCGTCGAAGACCCGCACGTCCGCCATGTCCTGCTTGCGCCAGGCGCGGTTGACGTAGGTGGCCAAGTGCCGCGTCGCTTGCGTGAAGCCGGCGCCGCGGCGCGCCGTGCGATGAGAAAAGTGCTCGTTCAGCATGTCCCGTAGCGTCGAGCACAACGGCAGTCCGTGCTCAGCGAAGACACGCAGAACCTCGTGGTCTAGCTCGCCGCCACTCTCTGCGAGCGAATGCGACGCGCTGCCCGTACCCAAGGCCTTCAGCTCCTCGATGACTTTGCCTCCTCTAAAGACCCGCCCCGGCGACGGGCCAAGATCCTCAGCTTAGCCTAGACCCCAACCCGCAGCGCGAATCACCGTATGGCGACGCTCACTTTCGAGCCTCGAGCACCGCTCGCCTAGCTCCCTCGACATCGCAATTGCACTCTCACTGTCGACGGCGCACGACCTCGACGCAGGTGAGGGGTCGATGTCGGATGCCTGCGGGCGCTCGTTCACTCCGAAGCAGTCGGCGGCGGTGCGTCTGCGTCTGCGTCTGCGTCTGCGTCTGCGTCTTCATGCTCGTCGATTTGCTGCAGCACATTGGCGAGCTCGTCGCGGAGCATTTGACGCCGCGCTTGGCGCTGCAGCAAGAGACGAAGCGCGTCCTCCAGCACCTCGGTGACGCTGGCGTATTCTCCGGCCTGCACGCGCTCTTCGGCAAATGCACGAAGGCTTTCGGGGAGGGCAGTCGTGCTCTCGGACTTGGTCACGACTCCGGACTCTAGCCGGACCTCGGCGGTATTTCGATGCTCGACTCGTCGCCAATTCGTCTCACCGGCACATTTTGCAGCGCCGAGCGATGCCTGCGTGGGGCGCCTGTCCGCTAAAAGACGCTCACCACGCGGCCGCTCCTCTCGAGGGCGCGGCGCTATGATTCACCATGGCCGAAGAGCTCACTCGCGCGGAAGTCGACGCACTTCCGGGTACGACCCTGCTGGAGTTCGGGGCCGCGTGGTGCCCCATCTGTCAGGCGGCCCGTCCGTTGATCGAAGACTTCGTGCGCTCCGCTGCGGGCCTGCGGCACGTCCGCATCGAAGACGGCAAAGGTAAGCCGCTGGGTCGTTCGTTCCGCGTGAAACTGTGGCCGACCCTGATCGTGATGCGCGACGGGCGAGAGTTGGGGCGTGCGGTGCGGCCGAGCAACGCGAGCGACTTGCGGGATCTCCTGCGCTCGTGACCGTTCAGGCTTGGTTCGGTGAAGTGGCGCTCACGCGCGTGCTCTTGCAGCGCGGGGTCGGCGCGATTTACGTCTTGGCTTTCTGGAACGCGCTCAACCAGTTTCGCCCGCTGCTCGGTGAGCGTGGGCTACTGCCAGTTCCGGCGTTTTTGGCGCGCGTCCCTTTTCGGGAGGCGCCGAGCCTGTTCTACCTGGGCTATTCGGACCGGCGGCTGGCCTGGGTAGGCGGCGCGGGCCTGGGCCTGTCGCTGCTCACGGTCACCGGCGTCGCAGACTCTGGACCGGTCTGGCTGTCGCTCGCCATCTGGCTCAGCCTCTACCTGCTCTACCTGTCGATCGTGAACGTGGGGCAGACCTTCTACGCCTTCGGCTGGGAGTCGATGCTGCTCGAGGCCGGCTTCTTCGTGGCGTTTCTGGGCCCGTCCACGGCTAGCCCGTCTTACGTGCCCGTGCTCGCCCTGCGCTGGATGCTGTTCCGAGTGGAGCTCGGGGCTGGGCTCATCAAGCTGCGCGGCGACCCCTGCTGGCGCGACCTCACCTGCCTTTACTACCACCACGAAACGCAGCCGCTCCCGAACCCACTGAGCCTCTACTTTCACCACGGGCCCAAGGCGCTGCACCGGGCCAGCGTAGCGTTCAGCCATTTCGTGCAGTTGGTGGCGCCGTTCGGCCTGTTCGGGCCGCAGTGGTTGTCCGCGGTGGCCGGCTGCTTTCTCGTCCTGCAGCAGCTGGTGCTCATCCTCAGCGGCAACTACGCTTGGTTGAACTGGCTGACGGTGGTGCTCGGCTTCAGCGCATTCAGCGACGAGATGCTCTCCGTACTCCTTCCCGCGTTCGTCACTCCGCTGGCGCCGCGCCCGGTCGCCTTCGAATGGCTTCTGTACGGGCTGGGCATCGTGACGGTGCTGCTGAGCGTTCGCCCCGTGCTGAACCTGCTGTCGAAGAACCAAGCCATGAACCAGGCGTACAACCCGCTCCACCTCGTGGGCACCTACGGCGCGTTCGGCTCCGTCACGCGCGCTCGGCACGAGGTCATCGTGGAAGGAACGGCCAGCCCCTCGCTGGAAGGCGCAGAGTGGCGGGAATACGAGTTCAAGGCCAAGCCCGGCAACCCTCGGCGCCGAGCGCCGCAGTGGGCGCCTTATCACCTCCGGCTGGATTGGCTCATGTGGTTTCTCCCCCTGCGCGTCATGATCACGCCCTCTCGGCTCCTGAGCCGCGGCCACCCGCTGTGGTTCACCCGTTTCGTGCAAAAGCTGCTGCTGAACGACGCCGCCACGTTGGCGCTCCTCCGTGAAAATCCTTTTCCTGACGCCGCGCCCCGCTACGTGCGCGCCAGCTTCTACGCCTACGAGCTTGCGTCACCCAGCGAGAGTCTGAAAGCCGGGGTGCACTGGCGTCGCCGCTACCTGGGCGAGTACCTCGCTCCGCGAGCGCTCGAGGAGACGTCGCTATGAGCCGCTTCCGCGAGCTGCTCCGCGCCTACGAGCTTGGGGCGCAACCGAGGCGCTGGCTGTTCGTTCCTTACGACCAACTCACGGACGCGGTCGGGCCGCTCTCGCGCGAGCCAGCGGGCGAGCTGGGAGTGCTTCTGGTGGAATGCCCGGAAAAGGCGGCGAGGCGCCCTTACCATCAACAGAAGCTCGCTCTTTTGCTCACGAGCATGCGCCACTTCGCGCTCGAGCAAGCTCGGCGCGGCGTGGCGGTTCGGCACGTGGTGGCCAGCTCGTACGCAGCCGCCCTCGCGGAGCACCCCGGCACGCTGGAGGCGATGCGCCCCGCCGAGCGCGAGCTGCGGAGCGAGCTTGCGCCCCTCGTCGACTCCGGCAAGCTCCGGCTGTTGCCACACGAGGGTTGGCTCACCACCGCGGAGGACTTTCAGTCCGCCCAAATTGGCCCGCCTTGGCGCATGGATGCCTTCTACCGCTACGTGCGACGCCGGCTCGGCATCCTCATGGATGGCGACCGGCCCCTCGGCGGCCGTTTCAGCTTCGATGCGGAGAATCGGCAACCTTGGGGCGGGGACCCACCGGCGCCCACGCCGCCCACGTTCGAGGTCGACGACGTGACGCTCGAAGTTTGCGCGCTCGTACGAGAGCGGTTCGGTCATCATCCCGGCACGCTCACCCCTGACCGCCTTCCCGCGACCCTCGCGGATGTCGACCGGCTTTGGGCTTGGGCCAGGAGCGAGTGCCTGCCAAGCTTCGGCCCGTTCGAGGACGCGATGTCCACGCGCTCGCGCGGCCTCTTTCATACGCAAGTTTCCGCGCTCCTGAACCTGCAGCGCCTCAGCGCGCGCCGGCTCCTGGAAGACGTCACCACTGACCCGCGCATCCCGCTCGCTAGCCAAGAAGGCTTCGTGCGTCAGGTGCTCGGCTGGCGAGAGTACATGCGTCACGTCCATGAGGCGACGGACGGCTTCCGCAGGCTCGCCGGGGCGACCTCACCCACGGCTCGCGCACCGGGCGACGGCGGGTACGCTCGCTGGGCGGGGAAGCCCTGGCCGGGATCGCAGAGCGGCGACGGCGGCTCGCTCACGTCGCACCTCGGGGCCGCGCGGCCCTTGCCCCCTGCATATTGGGGTGCGCGTTCGGGCCTCAACTGCTTGGACACGGTCGTAGCGGCGGTCTGGCAGGACGCGTACAGTCACCACATCACGCGGCTGATGGTGCTCGCCAACCTCGCCATGCTGCTGAACGTTTCCCCGCGCGAGCTCACGGACTGGTTTTGGGTCGCGTACGTGGACGCCTACGACTGGGTCGTGGAGCCCAACGTGCACGGTATGGGGAGCTTCGGAGTCGGCGACTTGCTCACCACCAAACCTTACGTGGCGGGCGCCGCGTACATCGACCGCATGAGCGACTACTGCGAAGGTTGCCGCTTCGATCCGAAGACGACCTGCCCCGTCACTCCGCTGTACTGGGCCTACCTTCACCGCCACCGGGACGCGCTCGCGAGCGTGCCTCGCCTCAAGCTGCCCCTCGCGGCGGAAGCCAAGCGCAGCGCCGCTCAGCGCGAGCGAGACGCGCGAACCTACGAGGCCGTCTCCGCGGGTTTGACCGAGGGAGAGGAGCACTTGCCGGCTCAAAAAGGGCTTTTTTAGCGGCGGGGCATCGTGCGAGCCACCAAAGCGGTGACGTTGTCCGTGCCGCCGCCGTCCAGCGCCATCTGCACGAGCTTGGCGCAGCAAACTCGGCTGTTGTCTCCGCTGCTCAAGACGGCTGCCAGCTGCTCGTCGCTCACGTGCTTGTTCAAGCCGTCCGAGCAGAGTAGCAGCGTGTCGCCCAGCGCGAGCTCCAGCTTGTTCAGGTCCGGTCGAGGTAGCTCGTCACTGGCGCCCAAAGTGTTCCACAGGATGCTTTGCAGCTCTTCGTCGTTCCGCCGGTCGTCGTCCGGTCCGAGCCTCGCGGCCATGTTGTGGTCGTTCGTCAGTCGGAGCAGCTTGCCCCCGCGCAGCAGGTAGCAGCGCGTGTCTCCGACGTGCGCGACGTAGGCCAACGGCCACTGCACGAGCACCGCCGTCAGTGTGGTGCCCATGCGCGGAGTGCCGGTCTTTGCCCCAGCCGTTTTGACACTGGCATCACCCGTGAGCACCGCCGACGAGAGGCCATCGCGCACGCCCATGAGCGAGTCGCGCTGGTCCACGCTCCTCCCGGCCGCCGGCTTCGCCCACGTCAGCGCGTTCAGCAGGTAGCTGCTCACGGCGTTCACGGCGGTGCGGCTCGCGATGTCCCCGCCGCCTTGCCCGCCCATGCCATCCGCCACCAAAAGGAGGGTCCCCGCCGGCTCCCCCGCGAACCACCCTTCTGCGCTCGCGGAAGCGTGGTGCACCACGAGGGAGCGATGCAGCGTGCCGATCAGGTAGGCGTCCTCGTTTTTGTCCCGCTCCTGCCCGACGTCCGTCAGGCCGGCCGCGTCCAGCGCAACGTCCTCCTTGGGCCCGGCGGGAATGAGCGGATTCTGTACGGGCGGGGCTGATTCGTTCGGCACGCCCGCTACGACGCAAGAATCGAGCCCAAGAGTCAATAGGGTGTCTAGACGCGGCCCGAAGTGGCGTCCGGATCCTCCCGCTTGCTTGGCGGGGCGTCCTTGCCGAGGAGGAACTGCACGATGAGCGCGAGGATGAGCACCGCCACGTACTCCCATCCGCCGCCGGGATTGGAGAACATCCAGCCATTGGACGCGTGAGGAACGAGAGCACCGGCCATGACCGGAAGTAGGGCCAGCGCGGCGAGCCGCACGTACGCTCCGGCCACGAAGCACAGGCCGCCCAGTAGCTCGATCGCCAGCACCGGATAGACGGTCCACCCCGGTAGCCCGTTTGCTTCGAAGAAAAGGGCGGTGCCGGGAAGGGTGAACACCGCGAGCTTCGCGTAAGCGTGGGCCAGGAAGACCGCGCCCAGGCCGAGCCGGAGCAAGGTAGGTACGAGGTGACTGTTCGAAGTCGCACCGCGATCGAGCGCGGCGAGCGCTTGGGTCAGGGCTTTCATGAGCGCGAGCATGAAGCGCACCCGACGCGTTCGAAAGGCACCGGTGGAGAACGAATCGTTCTCGAGAAAGAACAATCAGCTAGCGCGCTTTGAGCGCCCAGGGTTGCCGGCGGAGCGAGGTCTCCAGGGCGCGCACGAGCTCGGCGACGGCGGTGGAAGGACCACGGCGGCTGGCCCGCACCGCGTAGATGCCGATCGGGGGCGGCGAAAAATCCTCCAGGACGCGCTCGAGTCTCCCGTCCTCCAGCGCCTCGAGGGTCATGAAGCGAGGCAAGATCGCGAGACCGAGTCCCTCGATCGCCGCTTCGCGCAGCATCGTGCCGTTCGTCGTCTCGAGGTTTCCATGCAACCCGAGCTCGATGCGGCGCGCATCTCGATAGAGACGCCACTCGTGATCCGGGCGGAGGAGCGCATAACGGAGGCAGTTGTGGCGCGCCAGGTCTTCGGGCGTTCGAGGACGCCCGTGCTCGGCGAAATAACGAGGCGACCCGCAGACGTCGATGGGGGTGCTCGCGAGCCGTCGAGCGACGAGCCCCGAGTCCTTGAGCTTGGTGATGCGCAGCGCCAAGTCGAGCCGTTCCTCCACGAGGTCCACCAGTCGATCGCTGAGCAGGAGCTCGAGGCGGGCCTGCGGCCTTGCGGTGAGGAAGTCGCGGAGAGGCTCGGCGAGCCACATCTGCGAAAGCGTCACCGGTGCGCTGACTCGGATGGTTCGTTGCGCTGCGCTGCTCGTCGCCCCCGCCGTAGCTTGGGCGCCTTGCTCGGCCATCGACCGAGCGTGCGGATAGACGCGCGCCCCCGCGGTGGTAACCGTGACCCGGCGGGTCGTGCGGAGCAGGAGCGGCTCACCAATCCGCTCCTCCAGGAGCGAGACCCGCTTGCTGACCACGGACTTGGCGAGCCCCAGGCGCTCCGCCGCCCGCGTGAACGAGCCCGTCTCGACGACCTGGGCAAAGCAGAGCAAGGAGGCCAGGTCGTCGAACAAAGGGTCGGGCACGACTTTCATCGTGCCACGGTTGTTTCCCTTCGCGAACAGCCGACCGGCGGCGGTTCGCCCGGCACTCAGCTCGCAGGGTGCGGGGCAGGCAGGGCCGCCGCCTCGGATTCTTCCGCTTCCTCGGGCACGTGCTGAGCGGCGATCAGCGAGTAGAAGGCGGGGACGACGAAGAGCGTGAACAGCGTGCCGATGGTCATCCCGGTGACCAAGACGATGCCGATGCTGTTGCGGGCCTGCGAGCCTGGGCCGGACACGAAGACGAGGGGGAGGTGCCCGAAGACGGTCGCGACCGAGGTCATCAAGACGGGGCGGAGGCGGGTGAGGGAAGCCTCACGCAAGGCTTGAAGCTTCTGCAGGCCCTGCTCCTGGAGGGTATTGGCAAACTGCACGATGAGAATGCCGTTCTTGGCAATCAAGCCCACCAAGGTGATGAGCCCCACTTGTGAGTAGATATTCAGCGTCGTCAGGTCTAGGAAGCTGAACACCAGTGCGCCGGAGATGGCGAGCGGAACGGACCCGAGCAAGACGATGAGTGGGTCGCGGAAGCTCTGGAACTGTGCGGCGAGGACCAGGTAAATCAAGATGACGGCGAAGCCGAGAGTCGTGGTGAGAGCCGAGCCCTCGCGACGAATTTGCCGAGATTCACCAGCGTAATCTTGACGAACGCTCGGCACGTTGGCGGCGGCGGCCTCGAGCACCGAGAGCCCTTCCTCTTTGGTGACGCCCGGTCTGACTCCGCCGAACACCCGCACCGCGTTCCTTTGTTGAAAGCGAGTGAGGGCGCGTGGGGCAACCGACGTCTCGATCTTCGTGAACGTGGAGACGGGCACCAGCTCACCACCGGGCGTCTTGATCTTCAGGTCCAGTAGGGGCGCGACGGTGGCGCGATCGGCTTCTCCGATTTGAGGAATCACCTTGTAGCTGCGGTCGAAGTAGTTGAAGCGGTTCACGTAGCCGCCGCCGAGCAGGGTGCCGAGCGACTGCCCGACGCTCGCTAGATCCAAGCCGAGGTCGGCCACTTGCTCGCGGTCGATCAGGACCCGCGCCTCCGGAAGATCAATCTTCAGGTCCGTGTCCACGTACAGGAACTTGCCGCTCTGCCAGCCAGCGCCGACGACGGGCGCGATGGCGGACAGGAACTCATGGGGCGGCGCGTCACTAGCGAGCACCAGCTCCACGTCGTATTGACCGGGGGTCGGCAAAGGCGGGTCCAGCCGGGGAAAGACCTGCAAACCGGGGATTTGCGATACTGCGCCGTAGACCTCGCCGTACATCTGCTCCGTCGAGCGGGACCGCTCCTTCCAGTTTTTGGTGACCATGCCGCCGAACGCGCCCCAGTTCGCAGTCAAGGACCACATGAACCGGGCCTCCGGGAAGGCTTCCACCGCCTTGACGACGTCCAGCGACGCGCGGTTCGTTGCGGGCAGCGACGAATCCGGCGACGCCTGCATGAAGAAGCTGATGTGACTTTGATCCTCGACCGGTGCGAGCTCGCGCCGAGAATGCTCGAACAGGGGCCACGCGGCCAGGCTGACCAGCGCCGACGCAGCGACGATCGCCCAGCGAATGGAGAGCGCGCCGTCGAGGAGCCGCGCGTAGACGCGCTTCACTGCGTCGAAGCCGCGGTTGACGAGGCGCGTGAGGCGGCCCTCCTGACCATGCTCCTTGACTGCGAGCGCGCTCATCACCGGTGACAGAGTCACCGCGACCACTCCGGAGACCACCACTGCCGCGGCCAAGGTGATCGCGAACTCGAGGAACAGCTCGCCCGTGAGCCCACCTTGGAAGCCAATCGGCGCGTAGACCGCGACGAGCGTGACCGTCATCGCGAGGATGGGGCCGACCAGCTCGCGGGCCGCGATGAGGGCGGCTTGTCTGCGCGTTCTGCCTTCGTGAACGTGGCGCTCCACGTTTTCCACCACCACGATCGCGTCGTCCACCACCAGCCCGACCGCGAGCACGATCGCGAGGATCGTCAGGAGATTGAGGCTGAAGCCGGCGGCGTACATGACGATCGCGGCGCCCACCAGCGAGATGGGCATCGCCACGAGCGGTACGAGCGCGGTGCGGACGGAGCCCAGAAACAAGAACACGACCACGCCGACGATGATGATCGTCTCGGTGAGGGTTTTGGTGATCTCCTCCAGCGCGTCTTCCATGAAGACGGTGCCGTCGTAGGCCATCTGCATGTCCATGTCCGCGGGCAGTGTGGTCTTGATGCGCTTCATCTCGTCACGCAGGCGGTGCGCGACGTCGATTTCGTTCTCGCCGATCAGCGGCCATACACCGAGGTACACCGCCTCCTTGTGGCTGTGCTTCGCCACCATGTCCGCTTCTTCCGCGCCCAGCTCCACCTTGGCCACGTCCGTCAAGCGTACGATCGAGCCGTTTCGCTCGGACACGATCAGGTCTTTGAACTCTGCGGCAGAGCGGAGGTCCGTGTTTGCGAGCAGGTTGACCTGCACCAGCTCGTTCTTCGTGCGGCCGACCGCCGCGAGGTAGTTGTTCCGCTGCAGGGCGGCGTAAACGTCCCCCGGGGCTAGCCCGAGCGCCGCCAAGCGGTCCGGATCGATCCAGACGCGCATGGCGAGCTGCTGGCCGCCTTCGAAGGTGACCCGTTGCACGCCCGGCAGCGTCGCGAGCTGAGGCTGCAGCGCGCGTAGCAGCCAGTCCGTGATCTCGGGGCCGCTGCGCTTGGTGCTGGTGAAGCTCAAATAGAAGGAGGCGTAAGGCCGGTCTGCGCGCTGAACCTCGACCACCGGCGGCTGGGCCTCGGTCGGCAGCTCCGAGCGTACTTGCTGGAGACGGGCGGTCACCTCCGCGAGCGCCGCCGTGCTGCTGTGGTTGAGCTTGAGCCGCACCGTGATGGTGCTCACCCCCGCGCGGCTGGTGGACTCCAAATGATCCACGCCGCTGATGGCGGACACCGCGCGCTCGATGGGAGTGGTCAAGAAGCCGCGCACTGTCTCGGCGCTGGCCCCCGTATAAACGGTGGTGATGAGGACCGACGAGCTCTCGATTTGCGGGTATTGCTGGACCGGGAGCCCGGTCAGCGCTCGCAGGCCGACGAGCACGATGACGAGGTTGACGACCAGCGCCAGCACCGGGTGCTTGATGAAAACGTCTGTGAATGAGCGCATGGTGATCCCTACTTTCCCGCGCTACCGACGGATGAAGCGGCGGTAGGCTCGGCTGCCTGCACCTTCACGCCTTCGCGTAGCTTGAAAGAGCCGGACGCCGCGAGCTGCTCGCCCGCCGTGAGCCCCGCCAGCACGATCACGGTTTCACCCAGCGCGGGGCCGCTCTCCACCTTGCGCTCGTGTGCACGCAGCGCGCCGGCTGCGTCCGGGCTGACTACCCACACGTGATCTCCGTCTGGTCCTTTGCGCAGCGCGCTGACCGGAACGACCACCGCCGTACCGGAAGCGCCCACGCTCAGCACCACCCGCACGGAGGCGCCGGGGGCGGGACCGTGCTCGCCTCCTTGCAAGCGCGCGCGCACGAGCGCGCTGCGGGTGGTGGGGTCCACGCGTGAGTCCACCGCTACGACTTTCGCGGTCAAGGTCTTGCCCTGGCTCGTGCGCACCTCCACGCTCGAACCAAGCTCGATGCCCGCGGCTACGCTCTGCGCGACCGAGAAATCCACGTGGACTTCCTCCGCCACGCCTTGCAGCGTTGTTAGCTCCGCGCCGACGTTCAGGTACTGGCCGGGGTGCACGTCCGAGAGGCCGACCCGCGCCCGAAACGGAGCGCGCAGCGTCTTTTTGGCGATGACCGCGCGAAGTCGCGCGCTTTGCGCGTGCGCTACGTCGCGCTGCGCCCGCGTCTGATCGACCTCGTCTTGCGTCGTGGCTCCGGCCTTGAGCAGCTCCTCCCGACGCTGGGCCATCGTCTCCGCCAAGCGCGCCTGCGCCTCGAGCGCGCGTAGCTCCGCGAGCTCCACCGAGGCATCCAGCGCCACGAGCACCGTACCGGGCTCCACCACTTCTCCCGACTTGAGCGAGACCCGCGCCACCGAGCCGGCGACCTCGTTTTTCAGCGTGATCGAGCGCAGCGCCAGCACCGTACCGATCGCGGTGGTGGTGGCGTGGTGCTCCTGCGCGGCCGCGCTCGCGAGGGTGACTCGCTCCACTGGCTCCGGCTGGCTTGCGGCCGCCGCCGCCGCGTCGCGATTGGCGCCTTGTTTCCAGCCCGCGAGCAGCCCCCCGGTGCCGAGCACGATACCGACCAACACGAATCCTGCGACCCCGCGCCGCAGGGTCGAAAAAGATTTGGAGCTCATCGCCAACCTCGCTACTGCCGTTCGACAGTTTGATAACTGTCAAACTGGATAGCGCCTCCCACCTTCACCGCAAGCCCCTGCGTGAAGACAAATGGCAGCTAATACGCTCGACTCAAAGCCACTAATGCACGCGACTCAACCAACACGCGCGACGCGCCGCATGAGCTCCGCGGCGTAGGCGGCCAGCACCTCACGGCGCACTTCGTAAAACGCGTACTGTCCTTCCTTGCGCTCCTCGATCAGGCCAGCGCGCATCAGCTCCCGCACGTGGTGCGACACCGTGCCCTTCGTGACGCCGGCTTCCGAGCACAGCTTTTGGCAGGAGTATTCGCGCTGACTACCGATGGACTCGAGCAAGGCCATGCGCCGAGGGTCCGACAGCGCTTTGGCGACTGCTTGGAACTGACGCGCCGTGAGCGCAGCCTGAGTATTGCGAGCGGCCACCGTCTCACCGTTATCAAACCGCGCGGCCGGGACGTCAAGCGAGCCCGGGCTCCGCGGCCGTTTCTGTCACTTGCCGGTGGCGAGCCAGATGCCGCGGTCGCGGCCGTACGGAATCGTGTACATCAGGTAGTCGGCCGTAACGAGGTAGTCAGAGACGCCGCTGTCGACCACGGCTTGGAAACGCAGCTCCACGTTTTCATAGGTGAGGCGACCGGTGGCGGTTTCCGGGTCGTAGTCCGCGAGGAAGCTGGTACCCGGCAAGAGCGCGCCGAGCGCGACGGTCGTAAAAGGGCCGACGCTGGGAGCGACCTCTTGCAGCACCGGTGCCGCGAACGGCGCGTCCGGCGGCGTTCCGTACAGCGCGTCGAGTGAGCCGCTGAAGCGCGAAAGGCGGCCGCGATCTCCTTCCCAGTCGTGGAAGAGCACGGTCCAGGCGTTGCTCGAATCCTTGAACTCGAAGCCGCTGCTCGGCACGCCTTGGGCGACGACCTCCAACCTATCGCCGGAGACGACGACGAGGCTGCCGGTGGCGCCGTTCCAGTCTGCGAGCAACCGGTCACCACGCGTGAACACGCCATGAGCGAGCGTGCGCTGTTGGCCTTCGGCATCGAAGTAAACGTAGTCGCCCGCTCGGTCCACCACGTTGACGAGCGCATGGCCAAACGCCGGGGACGCGGAGGCGTCGAAGTCCGAGTAGGTGAGCACGGCGCTCTCACCCAGGATGCGCTCCTCCCCCTTCGGATCGCGCAGCACCAGCGTGCCCCCTGAATCGGTCGTGTTACGGAGGAACAGGAACCAGTACGGCTCTTGCGTCAAATCCGTTCCCACGCTGCCGCGCGCAGGCACGATCCGGATGTTGTACGGATCGGCCTGGAAGGGAAGCGGGTACAGGTTGCCCGTGGGCTCGTGCAGCGCCACGAGGCGCTGCTCCGCGCAGGGCGCGTGGAACGTGGCCCAGTCGCCCCGTAGCGCGAGGTTGCAGGCGTCCGGCTCGATGAGCTCGTCCAGCGTGGTCCGGTTGTCGGCGCCGGCGGAGAGACGCCGCACACCGGTCGAATCCAGATAGAGCGCGCCGCTGGTGGTCTTCAGCAAGCCGCTCACGTTCTCGCCGAAGCGACCCTGGCTCTTCCAGTCGCCGTCGAAAACCTCCAATCGGCCCTCGGTCAGGACGAGGGTGCGCCCGGAAAATGCGCGCGTGACCACGTTGGTCACGCCGGTGGCGAGCTTCGTGCGCTCGCCCTTTTCCGGCGCCACTTCCAGCAAATCGCCAGCGGCCCAGACGATGATGGTCGTGTCCGTCTCGCCGACCGGTAAGCGGGCGTCCTCGAGCTCCAGGTCGAAAGTTCTGCAGGAGGTGTCCGCGAAGTGCAGGGTCCCTTGCGCGGCGTCGTCGCGAAAGTAAGCTATTCCTGCCTCGGCACGGTTTGGGTTACGGCTTGCCACGTAGCGGCCCACTTCTGGGATCTCGCATGGCCTCGGGTTCGCAAAGCGCATGACGAATAGCGACGTGTCGCTCTCGGTGGAGCGAGCCAACACACTCAGCTCTCGTCCCGCCGCGAGCGCGAGGCTCCGGTACCCGCCGCTCACCAGGCGTAGGGCGGGGGTGGACAGGTGCGTGCTTTGCTCGGGGAAGAGGGTGTCACCCGCATCTTGAAACCCTTGAACGACGTTGCAGCCCAACAGCGCGGGCAGCAGAAGCACCGCCATCGGCGCGTTCCTCGAACGGTGGGTGCTCGGTTCTGTCACGCGCTCCTAGCCCTGAGCTTGCTATTTGCGCCACGCGCGCTGCTCGCGCAACCAGCAGCGACGCCGCCGGCGAAGGTCGTACCTCCGAAGGCCGTTTCAACGGAAATTTCGTACCCTGAAGGCGCCACCGGCAGCGGCACGGTGGTGCTGGAGCTCACGGTAGACGCAGCCGGGCAGGTCGTGGAGGCGCGGCTCGTCTCCGGGGACGAGGCGCTCGGCGCGGCCGCGCTCACGCAGGCCAAGGCGTTTCGGTTCGAGCCTGCCACGCGCGATGGTCGACCGGTTGCCGCGCGCATTCGTCTCGCGCTGGAGCTCACCGCGCCCGTGGAGGAGCCGGCCGAGAGCGCGGAGCCCGCGGCGGCCGCCTCGCCGCCGAAGGCGTTCCGCAGCGCTCCCGGCGTGCGCGAGCGCGAGCACAACAGCAGCCCCGTCGAAGTCACGGTGCTGGGGGAGCGGCAGCGACCCGGCTCCGTTTCTCTTCGACAAGAAGACGCCCGGCTCATGCCCGGCGCCTTCGGCGATCCGCTTCGCGCGATCGAAGCGCAACCCGGGGTCGTGCCGATCGTTTCCGGCCTTCCTACGTTCTTCATCCGCGGCGCCCCGCCCGCCAACGTGGGATTTTTCTTCGACGGCATCGAGCTGCCGATCCTCTACCACGCGTTCTTCGGCCCCTCCGTCGTACATCCTAGCTTCATCGATCGGGTCGACTTCTACCCTGGCGCCGCGCCGGCTTCGCTCGGGCGCTACGCGGGCCCCATCGTGGCGGTCGCGGCGAGCCCATTTTCGCCCGAGCCGCACGCCAGCGCCACCGTGCGCGCCATCGACGCCGGCGCCTACGCGGAGAGCGGGTCCACGCTCCAGAGCTGCGAGGTAGGCAGCACGCGCGAATGTCCGCCCGCGGCCGTGCGCGCGGCCATGCGCTACTCCTACGCAGGGCTGGTGCTGTCACTGCTCAGCGACGCGGAGCTGCGCTACTGGGACTACCAAGGCCAGGCGCGCGTGCCGCTCGGTAAGAACGACAGCTTGGGCGTCATGGCCTTTGGCGCGTACGATCTGTTTCGCACGCCGCAGGTGTCGACCAAGAGCGGGGCCGCCATCACCTTTCACCGCGTCGATCTGCGCTGGGATCACCGGTTCGGCTCTCACGGGCGCTTTCGGCTCGCGCTCACCGGCGGTCACGATCGGTCCGCAGGGGTGAGCGAGGCTTCGAGCGTGGTGATGGACCAGTCGCTGCGGCTCCGTGCCGAGCTGGACCGTCGCTTCTCGCGGCAGGTCATCTTGCACGCGGGGGTGGACGGGCGCGTGGATCGTTTCAGCTTGGAGACGAGCCCGCGGCGCCTGGATTATCCCGACTACTCTGCGCTGTTCCCTTCGCGGACCGACGGCGTATCCGGAGGCTACGTGGTGCTGGAGCTCGCGCCGGTGCCTGCAATCGCGATCACGCCCAGCGTGCGCGCGGACGTGTACTCCTCGCGCGGTGTGCAGGCGGTCGGGGTGGACCCCCGCGTGTCCGCCACCTTTCAGGTCGGTCGCAAGCTGCGCCTCGAGCACTCACTCGGCTTGCAGCACCAGCGCCCGAACTTCGCGGCCCAGGTGCCGGGAGCGCAAGTGGCCGATCTGAGAGGTGGCCTGCAGTGGGCGCTCTTGGCCAGCTCCGGCGTGCGCTACAAGTTGCCGCGAGACATCACCGCGGGCGTCAGCGTGTTTCGCTCCGGCTATTTCAACGCCTTGGACCCGATCGGCGCGGGTCGTGATTTCACGATCGACCGAACCGCAATCGACCGCCGCTCGACCATCTCCGCGGTGGGTTTGGAAGTGACGCTCTCGCGGCCGCTGTCGAAGCGCCTCGGCGGCTTTCTCTCGTACACGCTGTCGCGCTCCACGGTCTCGCTGGAGCGCACGAGCTCGCCCTCCGGGTTCGACCGCACCCACGTGCTGCAGGGCGGGCTGAGCTACGAGTTTCCGAGCCGCATTCGCCTCGGCGCGCGCAGCGTCTTCTACACCGGCGTTCCGGAGCTCAATCTGCAAGGCTCGCCGCACTTCGAAGGCGCGCGGCGTGGCAGGCCGTTCTTCCGGCTCGACCTTCGCGCCGAAAAGCGTTTCCTCATCGGTGAGCGCGGCTACCTGGACATCATCGCGGAGGTGCTGAACGCGACCTCGACGCGTGAGGTCGTGCGCCTCGATTGCGGCCAGGTCTGCCGAGAACGCACCGCGGGGCCCGTCGTGCTGCCGAGCGTCGGGTTGGAGGCGGGCTTTTGAGAAACGTCCGGTAAGATCGGTGCTAGGCTCCCCGCTCGAGCCGTATCTCGGAGATGCGGAGCGCGCCGCAGGGCTGCCGGCAGCCTGCTGAGGGTCGTGATCGCTCCGAGAAACGTCAGGAATCATGCTCGTCGTCGACAATCAGGAGTTTCCGTGCCTGTTCAGCCACAGCAAGCGCGAGGAGTGGGGCGTGGCCGTGCTCTCGGGCCACAGTGAGGGCAGGCGTTCGTACTTGTTCGAAGATGGGGAGGAGCGAACGCTGGGTACGGCCGGGGTCGACCTGCTACGAAAAGTCGAGCGCCCCAATCAAGAGCAGCAGGCGACTTGGGCCCATTTGCTCTCGCTCTTGGCGAAGCGCCGCGGTCGCCGGGAGCCGCATGAAATCGCGGTGGCGGCGGCTGTCGAGCGGCAGTTGACGCGCTTTCAGCAGAAGTATGCGCAGGGGTTCACCGGCAAATCGTGGACCGCGGAGAAGAACGGAGCGAGAGCCCGGAATGCCCGCGAGGCACTCGTGCCCCAGGTGCAGGCGCGGCTGTCGCCGAAGCGCGTCGCTGACATGATCACGAAACAGAACATCAGCCAGGTGTGGCTCGAGGCAGCGGAGCTCCTGCGCGAGAGCGGCTTGGTGGTCGGCGCGTTTCCCGAGCCGGAGGCCCACGGGCAGCGCCAGCTGGCGCAGGCCATCGTCGACCTGCTGTATGGCCACGAGAGCTACGAGCGGCGCTTCGACCGCTGGGTGTCCGCGTGCTCCGCGGTGATGGGTGACGCGCCGAGCTGGCAAACTGCCACCGCGCTGCCTGCGCTGCTGTCCCCGGTCGAGCACGTGTACGTGGACCCGACGTCTTTTCGCAAGCAGCTCGGGGTGCTGGGGCGGCCTTCGGCCATGGGCGGCAGGCCGAGCGGCAGCGCCTACCTTCGTTGCCTGGCGGCAGCGCAATCGCTCGCCAACTTGCTCGCCGCGCGCGGCGCGATCGCTCGAGATTTGCTGGACGTGCACGACTTCGTGCGAATCACGGCCGTTTCTTCCAAGGCGGAGGCAGCCGAATGATCCGCATCGGCCATCGCTTCATGACCGGGCAAATCTGCGGCACCACCGGCGAGTACGAGTTCGACGGCTACACGGACATGTCTTCGGCGCCGCTTTTGACCAGCGAGGAGAAGCTGCTCGCACTCCAAGCAGGGCGGCCCTTTCCGGCCGCGTCCGCGCTCGCGAAGAAGGCGTACTGGAAGTTCGTCGGCGCTAGCTGAGCGCTAGATGCCGCGCACCGCGAGTAGCGCCTGCGCGACCGCGGGCCAATCCAAGGAAGGCAGCGCGTGCGCGGTGTCTTGCTCGGACCAGAGCGCCGAGACCTTCGTGAGCGCCTCGCTCTTGGTGGCGCCCGATTCGGAAAGCACGATCGCGTCCGAAACGCCGCCTAGCTGCGCAGACACGTGCCAGCTGCGTTGCCCCGAGCCTGCACTCCGCGAAGAAACGCGAATCTCCAGTCGAGTCCCCGCGCTGTCCAGCTCGTAGACTCGCTCCCCGTCACTTTGGTACTGCTTGACCACCCGGTAGCCCGAACTGGGCTTGTGCGGCTCTAGCATCCAGGCTTTCGGGCTTCTGTCGCTGCGGTAGCCGTGGAAGGGCGACGCTGCTTGCTCGCCACCTGCCAAGCGCGCCGCGCGTGGTGGTAGGCGGCAGAGGCTGCGGCCGCGAGCTCCGGCGGCGTGAGCGCCGCCCAGCGCCGAGCGCTGAGCTGCTGCCCGAGCGCGTGCGCAATGCGACCGCGGGCCTCGGGCACGGTACCGGGCCAACCGCCGTCGATACTGCCCCGGCTTTGCAGTGCCTCCCCGCACACCACTTTGGCCCACTCGGCGCCGATGAGTAAGGGTTGCTCGCGGAGCAGCGCTTCGCGCCTTTCTGCCTCGCCAGCCTCGTCGCGGACTCGCGGCAAGTTCGAGTCCTTCATCGGGCGGATACTTTGGGATTCATGCGGTCACGCAAGGGCAAGGCACGTGGGGCGCCGCTAGGGGCGTCGCGGGCCATCCTGCGCGATGCGCCGTTCCACCAGGAACGCGCGGCAGTGAATCCAGGAAGGGCCGACCCTATCACTGCCGAGCCGAGCGCACAAGGACGGGCGCTCGGCTCGGCCGCGACCGCGCCTTACTTTTCACACACGGCGCGGTAGCTCGACGTGCAAGAGGCGTCACGCCATGGGCCGCCAGCCGTGATGCGCATGCAGTCGCCCGTGTTGTTCGGCTCGCCGCTCACCCAGCTCGCGTACGCGCCCGCGGGCGCGGAGCCGCTGAGGCCCCCTGACCAGAACGCGGCGCCGCTCGGCCACACGAACGTGCCCTCCACCGCGCTGTCCGTACCGCCCAGCCAGTATTCGGTCGTACCCGTGATGGAGCTCAGAAAGCCGTTTTCCGCTGCGGACTCGACTGACGCCACGCTCCAGCCGCTGCCCCTCGCTACGCACGCTGCCTTGGCGGCGGTGAAGCTTTGCGCGGTCGTGGTGAGGAAGTAGCAGTGACCGTTCAGCTCGCTTTCTCCGGCCGCACACGCGCTGGGCGGTGGGGGCGGAGGGCCGTCGAACGAGACCTGCACGGCCGCGCTGGTGGCGGTGCGCGCGGTGAGGGTGAACGAGACCTTGGCCGCGGCGTCGGTAAAGGTCTTTCCTACTGCGAGCGCGGCGTCCGTGAAGCTCGTGCTCGTGGGGGCGTTGTCGATGAGCTTGGTTTGCAGCACGCCGCGCGCTGGCACCGTGATACGGCGGATGAGCACGCCGCTGACGACGGGGTCGGTGGCTCGGAAGCTATCGAAGCCGAACGGCTGCCGGTACTCCACGTAGTAGACGTCCGACGTGCCCGCGATGGGGAAGCGCAGTACCTGAACGCCAGCCGCCTTTTGCTCCAGCGGCGCCAACTCGAAGTTACCTGCCGCCGAGACGGTTTGCACGTTGGCGGCCTCCAGGAAGCCGAGCTTTTCCTTGTGATAACCGCTCAAATGGCGGTAGCCGCTGCCCATGACGTCGAACGGGTCCCCATACTCGTTGGCGGTGCAGGTGCCGCCGAGCGGAACCGCAGCGCCGCCCTCGATGCAGCGATACGAGCTGGCGTGATGAACGCCGAAATTGTGCCCGAGCTCGTGCGCGATCGTCTGCGAGCCGCTCGCGTTGATCCAGTTGTACTTGCCCGGCAGCTGCCCCACGCCGGAAAATTGGCACGACGACGTTTTGGGAAAGTAGTGCACGACGTAGTCGTAGTTGCCGAAGTTGACGCCGGCGGCTTGCGCCTTGGCGCGGGCGGCGGTGCCCCAATCCGAGTACGCGCAGTCCGCGCCTGAGGATGCGTCGATCGTGTACCAGCCGAACACGTCACCGGCGGCGTCGGCGGCTCCTACGAGCGAGCGCACACCATAGGAGACTTCCTTGTAGTACGCGTTACTGGAGGAAGCGCCGGTGAACACCAGCTCCTTGGCCCGTGCCGCGTCGATGGGTTGCGTCGTGTCGTTCGCAAAGTTGAACAAGACCACCGCGACGCGCTTCGGGCTCGGCGCGAGGAGCGGCGCTTGCTGAGTGCCCACCCCCTCCTCCGCCGCAGGCCCCGCGAGCTCCATGGAAGCGGCATCGAAGGCGCCTTCGCTCTGCTCGCCGCGCACGATTACCCTCGAATTTGGCTCGAAATTGGGCTGGGCGGGCAGGGCCAGCTGCAGCCAACGGCCTCCCTCCAGCTCCAAGAAATAGTCGAAGCGCGAGGAGCCGCGCTCGGGGTCCGAAATGACGACGCGCCTGAGCGTGCCTTGCAGGCTCTCACCCTCCGCGTCTTTGTCTGCCTGCGCGTCGGGAGCGTCCGCGACGCTCGAGCAACCACTGAGGCAGGCCACGGAGCAGGCGGCGGCGAGGACGAGGGGGGACCAACGAACGAAACGAGCTTGATGCATGAATACTCCTGAGTGGCGCCACCTGCTCTCCCGGCGCGGTGACTACTGAGAACGATTGACGCGCGAACGAACGCAACGTTCGGCCGCCCCCGCCCGAAGTGAGTAGCACGCGCTAGTGCGTCGCACCAAGCGCGAGCAGAGCTCGTCCGCGTTTTACGTGCTCACCGAAAACTTCGCGCGCGGTGTGGCAACCGTGAGCGGTGCATCTAATTGAGAATCTGGAGCACGCCTGAGCCGTGGGCTCACGCTCGATGCACTAACCCTCTTCATGATGCGGAGCAGTGCGCGCGCGGCGCGAAGGTGTCGGGTGCTGATCGGGAGCGTTTGTGCGGTTTTTCAGCTTGTTTCAGCTGCTGCGTATGCCGGTCATGCGCCGCTCGTGCCGGAGCCGCGCACGCTGCTCCTACGTGAAGACGATCCTCTGCACGTCGTGGTCGGCGCGCGTCGTGGAGGCTATTTCGTGACGCGGGATGGAGGTGCGACATGGAGCTGGATGTGCGAGGCCGGCGTCGGTTACGACGACGAAGAGGTCTATCCCGGCGCGCTGCTGCGGGGCGGTACGCTCGTCGTGTCGACCGGCTTCGGTGGGGTGGCGACATCGATGGACGGATGTGGATTCGTGCCTTGGCTGCCGAACGAGGCGCCCTTCGTGGCGGACGTGCGAGCATTGCCGACCGGCCCTGGCGTCGTCGCGCTGGAGGCACGCAGCGTGGGGGAGGCGTTCGTCAACCAACTCTGGCATTCGGCGGACGGTTTCAACTGGCGCGAGCTGGGGTTGCCTCTGCCTGTCGAAGAGCCCGCCACCAGCTTCGCTATCTCGAACGAAGGTGCGCTGTTCGTCGGCATTTCCGGCGCGAACGGCGCGGCCCTCCTGCGCTCGGCGGATTCGGGTGAGACGTGGGAGCAGTCCCTGCTCACGAGCGAGCTGGGAGTGTCGCCGCGCGTCGTGGGGGCGTACGGAGCCGCGGAGCAGGCGCGCGTCTTCCTGGTCGCGGACGCCGCCCAGGCCGAAGGTATCAGCACCGGTGGAGACCGCGCGCTCCTGTCTACGGACGGCGGCCGAACCTTCTCCACGTTGCTGCAAGCGGAGGGAGATCTATCCTCGTGGGCGCTGTCGAGCGACGGTGAGCGTCTCGCGGTCGGCGGGCACGCGGATGGCATCTTCGTGTTACGAGGCGCACGAACGGTCGCGGCGGGAGCCACGATGACGAAAGCGTGGGACCACTCCGTGCACGCGCTCGCTTGGAGCGCGGACGGGAGGCTTTACGCTGCTGGTCACGAAGTGGTCGACGGCTTCTCGGTCGGCGTTTCGGAGGACGACGGTCGCTCATTTCAATCCGTCTTCGCGCTTTGTCAGGTTCAAGGGCCGCTCGCTTGCGCCGACGACACGAGCGTGGGCGCACAATGCTCCAGCAGCGGGGAGACGGGGTGGGACGTGCGCAAAGAGGTCGCTGACCCAGCCGCCTGCGCGCCGGCGCCGGAGCCCAGCGCGGAGCCGGGAAAGTCACAGTCTCCGAACCCGCAAGAGGGGGCACTAGAGCCAGCAGGCGGCGCGACCGCAACCCCGCGCTCGGAGGCGTCGTGCGGCTTGGCGCCGGCAGCCGCGAAGGGCGGCCTGACGGTTTGGCTGCTCGCGGCGATGCTCGCGCTGGTCGGAAGAAGGCAGCGCGACGCACGCAGAGTCGAAATCCGGACCTAGCACCGGCCGCAGCGCGGTCGCCGGGCTTCACTGCCTCGTGAACACCTCTTCGACGTCGTCACTCACGCTGACGAGCGAGAGCGTCGCCCCGCTCGCCGTGTACGGCTTGCTGAGCGTGCCGGCATTCGGGCATTCGGCGCTCAGCTTGAGCACGATGGTCGTCGCCGCGAAGGTGCCCGTCTCACGAAATCCGCCACTCCGCACGAGCTCGTAGCGCCCACCGGTCAGCCGCAGCACAGCCGAGCGCGGCTCGCTCTCGGCCTTCGCCGGTGGATACACGTTGCGCGCGGTGAGCGCGTACGTTCCGTCTACCACCGTACCGCCTTGGGGAGCCGGCAGCTCACCGCTGCGCTGCGTATCCACCACCGGCGCTGCGCCGTTGACCAGCTCGCCGCAATCGTTATCCGCGCTGGTTCCACCGCTGCCGCTTGCGCCTGCGGCTCCTCCTTGAGCGCTGCCGCCCGAGGGCTGTCCTCCGGCCACGCTGCCGCCCGAGCCCGCGCTCGAGCCAGCTGCGCTCGCGCCCGCTCCGCTCGTTCCGGGACCGCCGCCAGACCCCGCTGCATCTACCGAGCCACCGACGGCTCCTGCGCCGCTCGCGCCCGCGCTGCTCGCCATCGCGCCGCTCGAGCCCCCACGGCTCTCCGACGTGCCAGGGTCCCCGGGTGAGTCACACGCGGCGCCGAGCAGTACCGCGCTCAGCGCCAGGCGGGCCGCTGTCCTTCGTTCGTGCATGAAAGCGCTCCTCGATCGTTCGTACCATGGAAGGCCAAACCGGCGCTCGTGCTGGTCGCACGAACGCCGGCTGGGCAAAAGCCGCACCGTGCGAATTACGGCAGCGGCGCGGGGTTGTCGCACGCGACCGCGCGCGGTAGCGCGGAGCGCGCCGCGAAGCTCGACTGCCAGCGATAGATGAGGTTAGCCCAATCGTCGAAGTCGGTCAGGGTGGACTCGAACGCGTCGAAGTTGACGTCCGCGTGAATGGTCCCGGCGTCGATGCTGCCGTTGCCGTTGAAGTCCCACGGCACGTTGTCGCAGATGCCGAGCGACTCGCGGATCGCGGTCTCGTCCAGCGTGTTGCGGCGGTTCCTCGAGTAATCCAGCAGGCCGTCGCCGGGCGGCGTGCAGTTCGTGTCTACCCCCGGAAACTGATAGGCGTAGTTCATGACGGAGTTGTAGTTCGGCTTGTAGTTGACGCTGTCGCTTCCGCCGTGCTGCAGGCCCAGATTGTGTCCGAGCTCGTGCATGATGGTATTGGCTACGTTCTGGTCCGAGTTGGCGCAGTACAAGGAGACGATCAGGTCATCGCCGACGATCTCCGCGTAGCCGGAGCTGGCGCTGCTCGTGTCGTAGCGGTGCGGCAGGAGCACGTAGTGAAAGTAGCCAGCCCGCGCCGGGGCGAGGTTGGCGCTCTTGTAGTTTTGAAACTCGGCGTCGAAGACCGCGCCGGCCAGCACGCCGTCGGCGTCGGCCACGAGGTTGCCGCCCGTGAACGCGCCGCCCTGCCCATAGTCTTGAATCAAGGCGATGCCGGAGGTGCCGTCCGGGTTGGACACCGGCGCATTCGCGAACGCGGCTTTCACCATCGCGATCGCAGCGGGGGTGGGGCGGTGATTGTGCGCGCCGCATTCGAGGGACTCGGCGAACCAGTCGTACTCGAGGAGCACGTTCTTCTTCACCGGGCTCGCGCCGAGCGCGGGCAGGTTCAATCCGCCGGTGGTTCCGAGCACCTCGTCGCCGTCGCCAATGCCGTCTCCGTCCGTGTCCGCGACGTTCGGGTTCGTGCCGGTGTTGCTCGCGCTCACGAAGGTGCCGGTGTTGGTCTCCACGCTATCCGGCAGACGATCGCCGTCCGCGTCGTTCCCGGTCGGGGGCGTCGTGGTGCTCAGGCTGAAGTTCACCGCCGCGTCGAAGAGGGACCAACCGGCGCTGGTGAACTTCGTGGCGCTGGTGTCGCCGGCGAAGAAGCCCACCCGGCGCGCGGGAGCTACGAGCCCGGGCATGGCCGCGCCTGCCTCGTAACCGAACACGGCGATGCGCGTGCTGTCGGTCGTGAGCGCCGCGACTCGCGCCGCATTGGCGTTCGGCTTGCCCCAGCTGAAGGTGCTGGTCAGGCTCGCGTTGTTCGGCTCGTTGAACACCAGCTGAGTGCCGGCGAGGCCGGCCGCTAGCGGATGACCGGCGGTGACCACGAGGCTCTTCTGTCCGGACTGGGTCCCGAAGTTGCCGGAGCTCGTGGGGGTCATTCCCAGGTCGTCGTAGAGCTCGCTCTCCCACGTCAGCACCGGTACCGCGACCGTGCGAAACTTCGTGTTCACGGATGACGGGGTCACCGTCGACGAAATGACTACGAGGACTTTGCCGTTGGCGTCGGCGCTCGTGGCGGCGCTCGCGGACTTCACGGTCACCTGCAAGCCCAACGTTTCCAGCCGATTCCGGAGCTGATTGTCCGCGCTACTCAGCGTCGTATTGCTGGCGACGAAGAGCGCGGTGCCGGAGAGCAGCGCGGCCTGACTCTCACCCGCCTGCTCTTCGAATTCGCCCGGACTTTGGCTGCAGGCGAGCACTGCGCCCGCGCCACCGAGCGCGAGTAGCTGGCGCCAAGTGGAGCCAGCCTTTCGGTTTCGAGATGGAGAAAAACCTACCCGACTACCAATGATGGATCCCATTACCCATCAGAGTCGCCATCCCACGGTAATCTTCGGTCGACACCGAAAAACAACGTGAGCTCGAGCCGACACCGGCTTGGAGCCGCGACGTAGGTGCGGCATCGAAACCGGGAGTCGACACGATGGCCTTCTGCGAGTGGAGCTGCGAATCGGCAGCCCCCGTACCCCACTAGAGGAGCGGGGGGCGCGCGCCTACCTCGTCAGCCGGGCTCGATGTCCACGATGCAGACATCGAAAGCCTTGGCAGCGCCACCGGTCGCGCCGGGCACGACGATCTGAATCGATTCGACCGGTGTGCTCCCGTAAACCATGCCCTCAGTGCCCCAGCAGTCCGTGGCGAAGCTGCCCGGCGCGATCGTCGTCGTGCCGGTGGCCACGTCCGCAGCCGTGAGGGTGTAGCAGTAAGCGAGGTCCTTGGACACCGACAGCTGCACCCGCATGCCCGCCGCCAACCCCGTAGACGTTAGTTTGATCGGAGTCGTGATAGCGACTTTGGTCGCGGTCATGGAGCCCATGGCTTGGCCGATGTTCCAGCCCAAGCCGGCGCCCGATGTGTCCGCAGCCGGCACGCTGCCGGAGGCGCACATCTTCGCTCCCGCGAAGCAGCTGGTGCCGGTGCCGGGTGTCACGATGGCGGCGCCATAGACGAAGGTGAAGCCGTACCCGCTCCACGTGCCCGTCGTCGATTTGCCGAAACCGCCGGTGAAGATGAGGCTGTCCTTCGCGAGGGTGCCCGTGTAGGGCGGGCAGGTGCCGGCGCCGGTGCCGCCCGTGGTCGCTGCCGTGCCGCCCGTGGTTGCCGCCGTGCCGCTGGTGCCGGTGGGGGTGGTGCCGCCGACGCTGCTCGTGCCGCCAGTGCCAGTGGGGGTGGTGCCGGCCGTGCCGGTACCAGTGCCGCCCGTGACCGGGGGCTTGCCGGCAGTGCCAGCGCTCGCGCCGCCCACGTTCGCGGCGCCGCCCGGGATCACTCCGCTACCGCCGCTGGGACTGCGGGGGCCGTCATCGTCAGGCTCTTCGGCGGCCGCGCACGCATACGAGAGCGCGAGCGTGAGCAGGACTAATTTTGCGGGACCCACCTGAAGAGAACGAACGAGCGCGGCCATCGGCGGGCATTGTGACAGGTGCGGAGTCGATGCACCGCAAAGAGTTTCAAAAATGTGTGACTGGTTCCAGGTTGGTTAGGCACCTTGCGAGCGCGTGCGCGGTGAGGTTGTCAATTTCTCGTGCAAGTGTGGCGCGGCGCAACCCTCGGGGCTGCGCCGCGCTTGCGGGTCTAGCGTTACTCCGCGGCGGCGGGGTCGTAGAAGGCGAACAGCTGGCCTCCCTCCACGAGCTCCGGGTCCGAGCTTGCCTTGTGCACCTGCATGGAGCTGAGGAACCAGCCCGCGCCCAGCAGCGCCGAAGCGTCGATCACGCCGGAGGCCTCTTCGTCGATGGTGATGAAGGTTGGCGAAGCGAGGGTGCTATCGAACAGCTGCGGGTCGGCTTGGAGGACGGGGGTGAGCGTATCCGTCTCGATGTCGTAGCGGAGGACTCGGCCGAGGTGCACGTTTCCGCCCACGTCTTCCTGTAGGTAGATGTGCCCCCGCTTGTCGAAAGCCATGTTGTCCAGCATCTTGGTGCCCTCGGTGCCGTCCAGCAGCATCTCGAAGGTGCCTCCGAGCTCCGGCCGCTGCACGTCGATGAAGCGCGCGCGCCACAGCCGGCTGGGCGCGGTGAAGGCGTTGGTCGTCACGAAGTAGAGGTCATTGGGGCTGTTTGGATCCCAAGCCGCGTCCTCGGGGCGGTTGAACTTGGTGACGAGGTTGGTGTTGCTGTCCGTGTCCAGCTGCGCACCGGTCGTGTTCTCCACGTTGCCGAAGGCGTGGAGCTCGAAGCGCCCGGTCGGGATGCCGGTGGCAGTCTCCGTGGGCTGCCCGACGACGCGTAGACCATAGAGGACGCCGTTCGTGAGACCGGCCTTGTCCACCGCGCTGCCGGTGCTGGTCTTGGTGCCGGCGTAAATGTAGATCTGCCCACCGCCCGCGTCGTCCGTACCGGCGACCACGGTGGCGAGGCCGGGCTTGGGGCTGGCGACGCTGTTCTCCCAGCTGAGCTTGCCGAGGCGCGGGACCTCCCACATGTTGCCTTCGAGGTCGTGAGCCATCCCGCGGCCCTCGCTTCCGCTCTCTTCCCCGTTCAGGAACAGCGGCGCGTCGTAGCCGACGTCGCCCGCGGCGTAGAAGAACGCGGAGGGCGCAGCCAAGTCCGCCGAGCAGAAGCGCTGGAACACCGTGGTGGTGTTGGGCGCGTCGTAGGCGGAGGTCGCGACGTTCCAAAGCACCGCTTGCTTTCCGAGGTCTTCGCCCTTCAGCACGGCCAGGTCGGCCTTGCGCACGCTCCACTTGGAGACGAAGGCGCCCTTGCCGCCGTGAGCGCGAGCCACGCCGCCGCTCGAGATCTCGTGATTGACTAGCCAGGTGAAGGTGCCGTCGCCGTTGTCGAACGCGCCCGTGCCGTCCGGAATACCGACCATACGGTACGGGGTCACTCCGTCTGGCTTGAGGCCTACGGCGTCGCCCGCGGTCAAGATGGCTTTGACCTTCACGCCCGGCGCGGCCGGCAGCATGTACGCCTTGGCGCTGCTGAAGGTGCCGCCCGTGACAGGCGGCTCGGAGGGCTGGGTGGGCGCGTTGTCGTCGTCGAAGTCCACCCCGACGCTGGCCTTGCCGTTGTGGATCATGGAGAGCGCCACGTGCGCCACCACGCCGGCCTTGAGCTTGGCCCCGACTGCCTCGCTGTACCAGCTCGCGTCCGAGCCGGAGGTCACCTGGTTGCAAGCGACCGGAAACGCGTCCGCGGAGACGCTCACGACCCCAACCGGCAAACCCGAAAGCGTGAAGGACGCCTTCCTGCCTGCGGCGAGGTCGAGCTTTCGCACGTCCGTGCGTGAGCCTACGACCGAGATCCGCACGCACGAGACGTCGCGCGGCGCGTTGGTGAGCGCGACCTCCATTTCGCCAATGGCTTCGTCGGCGCTCGAGGGCAGGCTGCCTGAATCCGTACCACACGCGCTCGCGCCAATGAGGCCGAGCGCCGTCAACACAGCAAATCCGTTACGCATGGGAATCCTCCGAGTGAGACGCGGCGGACGCTGCCACGGTGGCGCCGCTCTCGCGGTGAACATTGCGTAACGGTTGAGCGCTGGATTGCCACGCTCCGAAAATCGGAGTGTCGATGCGACTCAGCGCTCGCTGATAGCGAGGGCGGCCGCGTGCACGTAGTCGTTCTTGCTCGCCATCTGGTGGCAGCCGTTGCAGCCGCCGAGCGGGTCCCCGCCGTAACCTTCGCCGCTCGGCGGGTTCACGCCGCGCCACACGATGCCGAGCGAGTCATCCTCGCGCCTGCGTAGCTCGAACCACTCCCAGCCCGGCGCCCCCTTCGGGTTGTAGCCGCCTCCGCGTTTGACCATCGCGAAGATGTCGTCGCGTGCTTGCGTCGCCTCGGGCGCAGTGGCTTCGGCGTGACTGGACTTCACGGTCTTCACGAAGATCGTGCCCACGGGGAAGACCTTGCTACCCGGCGGCGGCAGGTGACTCACCCATTCATGCGGTTCGCCGGAGGTGTGAGCCTCGGCCACCGCGGGCCGCTTCGACAAGTCGACCTCGTTCCAGCGCTCGAAGTCCTGAAAATCACGCTCCAGCGCGATGAAGGGCTCGCGAGCGGGCAAGGCGCGCGGCTGGTGCTCGGCGCAGCCAATAGCAACAATCGCGACGAGCGCGCTGCGGCTCACCCTCATCGGAGCACGGCCTTGGGCAGACCCAGCGTGTCCGCGACCGCCATCAGGCTGGTCGAGAGTGAGCCCTTCTCGGCGTCGTCGGTCTCGCGCTTCACGACTTGAAACAGCCTCCCGAAGGGCGTGCCCGCGTGCTCCGGCTTCGGGTCGAGGCTGCTCCAGCCCTGCGGCGGGCGCGGGATGGCGCTGCCTGGGAGCGCGTCGTACGTCGTCTTCAAGCGGTCGAAGGAGGCCCGCACTTGCGCGTCCAGCTCGGACCCGCCGCGCGCGAGCAGCCAAGGCTGGAAGAGCTGGTAGGCGGCCCAGCACCCTTCACGGTTCGCGCGCAAGTCCCGCAGCGTGCTCTGCGCATAGCGCGACTCCTCTCGCCCGGTCGAGGCGCGGTCCACCTTTTCTAGCTGCTCGTTCGTCAAATCGATCAAGCCGCGGAACGCGAACGCGATGTCCAGCTCCACCGGCGCGAGCTGCTGCTCGAGCGCCGTGATGTCCGCCACGAGCTTCGCGCTGAGCTCTTCCTTGAACTCCCGGGCTTCTGCCTCCGTCGCTGGGAACGCCGCCGGCCGATAGCCAGGGAGGCCCTTTTCGAACTCCACGGTCTCCGGCGGAATCGAGTCGGCCCACAAGATGCGCTCGATGGCGTGCACTCCCACGATACCTTCCGCGTCGAACGGCTTGGGGTCGCCCCCGGCGCCGAGCGTGGTCAAAAAATCGTCGTAGCGGGCGTCCGTAGCCGTATCGGACTCGGGGAACAGTGGCGCGACCGCGCCTTCCACCAGCTCGTACGCTTCGCGCGCGCGGCCCCAAGCATCTTTCATCTCCTGAATGGCTCGAGCATCTGCCTGCTTGTCCCAGCCTCGCCCCGCCGGCACCGGGGCGGCGTCGTGCAACGCCTGCGCGGCGCTACGAAAGTCGCGAATCTTCGAGACGAGCCATTGCTTCATCTCTTTTTCGACGCGGGTGCGCTGCGCTTCCTCCTCGGCCTTCCCGCAGCCGGCCGCAGCCGGTGACAACGCCAGCACCATCCACAACGAAAGCTTGGCCAGTCTGCTCATAGTGCCTCGACTAAGCTCACCAGCTCGGCTTGTAGCGCCGGCGTGAGCGTCAAAAACTTTTGGGCTGCGTCGCGCCCCTCCGAATCCGCTGCGCCATGAGCGAGGATGGCCTCTCGCACCGTTTTGGCGCTGCCGTCGTGCAGGTAGGAGGGCAAAAACCGGAGCCCGATCAGCGGCGCGGTGCGAAACTCTCGCGGCTTCGCGCCGGCTTCGTGCTGGCCGTCCGAGAGCGCTTCCCCCATGTCGTGGAGGAGCAGGTCCGTGTACACGACGGCCGGCACGCCCGCGAGCGCGCGAACCGGGTAGTCGGCGCGGGTTCGTAGCTCCGGCTCATGGCACTCCGCGCAGCCGACTCGTTGAAACAGCGCGTGACCCTGCGCGGTACCGACCTGACGCTCCGGAACGGCGAGGCCTCGCAAGTAATCGCGCAAGAGAGCCACCTGCTCGGCGCTGAAGTCCACCCCTGGCTTGTGATCGTCGCGCAGCCCCTCGGGCCCGGGCGGCTCGTCGGGCTGCGCCGGAGAAGACAGGCCCATGTCGCTACTCAGCGCGTCCACCACGAACTGCTCCAGGGTGGCGATGCGAGCTTTGACGCCGAACCGGCCAATCGAACCATCTGGCAAGCGGCTCAAACGGCCGCGAGCAGAGCCGCTGCGGCGCGCCGCCCGCTCTGCCAGCCGCTCGATGTCCCGATCGGCGATGGCCTCCAGGTAACCGCGACCGAACACCGGCGGCGGTAGCCGGTGCGTTACTTTGAGTCGGGCGTCTTGGGGCGCCAGGAGCGGTGTCTTGGCGCCCGCGGTGGCGTACGGTCGCTCCGTCGTGCCGAAGGGCAGGAGCTTCGCCAGCTCCACCTGCGAGGGATCGCTCGGTGCCATTTTGGTGACGAGACCGGGGCCGCGTCCGTCGTCCACGTGACAGGCGTTGCACGCATCGCGCACGTAGAGGGGACCGAGACCGTCACTCTCCCGAACGATGGCTTCGAACAGCGCGTCCCCTTGCTTGAAGCGCGCGAGCTCCGTATCGGTCAGCTCGAGCAAGGGCAAGCTCGCGCGATCTACCTTCACTTTGCGTGCGGGCGCGGCAGCGGGGCCGCTCTCCGCGCTCGTCCAGGCGTTGCACGCGGACGAGCCGAGGGCGAGCAGGAGCAGGGCTCGCGCGACTGGGGCTCTCGTCATGGCGCGCGCACCGTAAACCGCTCATATGGCAGTTCGATGACATCCCTGCGGACTTGTCTCGCGCGGCGCGCGTGTTCATGCTCCGGCGCGATGCAGGCCGTGAGATTCATGCTCCGCGTCACTCCCGTTTGCGGGCGTCACCCTCATCTCTTGCTCGCTGGACACGCGTTCGCTCAGCCTTGTGGTCGAGGCCGCCCGGCGCAGGAGCCGATCTCGAAATCTCGAACAGCGGCTGGCGGCAGGAGTGGGCCGCGTCTTTGCCCGCGGCCGCGGCCGCGCTGATAGCCCCCTTGCATTGCGAAGAGTCGTGGGAAACGTGGATAGACGAGCCGGGCGAGGGCGAAGACCTCGCCATCAATTGCCTCAGCTACGACGTGGCGTTCGCGTTCTGCGCGGCGCAGGGTGGCCGCGTTGCCCACGGAAGCGGAGTGGGTGCGCTCGGCAACGTGGGCGTGCGTTGCGCTGACGGACCGTGAGGCCAGGCGCGTCTTCAAAGTCCGATACGAAACAGAGCTCGCTTCCAGAACGGCCACTGAGACCACGGGCGGCCAACGTAACGAGGCAGTGAGGCGTCAGCGCGCTTGCCGGCGCCATCAACGCACTCACCACCTAGCTCTAGGATCGCCTTGATTACGTAAGCTCGAGCAACCGAATCGGGACTCAGAAGGATGTTAACGAACTCCCCATGCATCTCGACAGAATCGAGCGCGCGCGTTGACCCCAGTTGGCGTTCTACTTCCTTGCTAATCGCGTCGGCGCCAGGCGCTCCTCGGTCGAATCGTGCCTGTATCAATACAAGTCCCACGTGGGCTCCTTCTCCATCTCGATCTCGTGATCGAAACGGCCAGAGAGTCTGACGACGAAGTCTCGCACGTAGCACGTCGGGCGCGTTGTGCTGCCCACCCCCGGCCTGCTCGGGGCGTGCTCGCGTGCTCGGCTTCGCCTGCGCGCGCTGCGCGCGCTCCCTGCGCGGGCCTTGCCCCTCCCAAATGCCGACTCGCCTTCGGCTCGCGCGGCATGGGAGGGGCCGCGTCCTCCGCCGCAGGTGGGGCTTTGGTACTGGGACGACGCATCGGCGTTGGGCTGCGGAGTTGCAGCGCTGAGCGGCGTTATTGACGGCGGCGCGCTCGCGCTCCGCCAGGTGTTGCAGCCGGGCTCTCGCGAGAGGGCGCACGCTCTGCGCCAGGCAAGGCGCCGAGGAGGTGCCCTACGTCGGGTGCCTGTCACAGCGCCTGCGCCTGGGGTGGCGAAAGCCCGGCCGCAACACCTGTCGGAGGAGTCGCCATGCGTCGTCGTCAAGTCACCCCAGCTCGCTCACAGCAACTCGCGCAGCACGCCGCGCAAATGCGCAGTCACCTCAATCCGGCGGAGGCGGCGCTGTGGGCGCTGTTGCAGCGGCGGCAGCTCGGCGTTGTGTTCCGGCGCCAGGTAGTCGTGCTCGGGCGGTACATCGCGGACTTCCTCGCACCGTCGGTCAAGCTCATCGTGGAGGTGGACGGCGGCTATCGCGCGCGGCGCGGATGCGCGGATGCGCGTAGAGATGAGGGGCTGCGGCGAGCGGGGTACCGGGTGGTGCGGTTAGAGGCGGAGGCGGTGCTGAGGGCGCCGGCAAACGCCCTCGGCGAGCGCTCGGTTGTGCCCAAAGTGCAAAGTAGGTCCTAGCGCGCCCGCGCGCCGCGAGGAGCTGCGGCGCGCGGGGCACCGCGTGCTGCGGGTGTGAGCGCGGAGCTGGACGTGGCGGAGCCGCTGTCAGCTTCCACATGACGCACGTCGGATGCTGGGGGGGGGCCCGCGGTTTCAGGCCCGGTGCGTAGGCATTGCGGGAACTACGGAGCCGTGTTTGCCTATTCTTCGCGGCACCCTACCAGAAGCCGCGCGAGCGTCATTATGGCAATTAACGCGTTTTACGCAGCACTCAAGTACAAGAGGATCAAATTTCTGCTGGGTGACCGCTCCACATTTGGTTGTGGTTGGCATCGATTTCGTCGCGCTCGTCGCTGCTCGTTGCAGGACCTGACTGAATTCGCTTCGAAGTGGGAAGTATCACTGCCAGCTGAGTTCAAGGCTGTGCTCCGAGAGGTTGGAAACGGGTGCGGTGGTCCTTATTACGGGATATCTCCTTTGGATTCGTGGAGTCAACCTTGGGATCCATCAGAGCTGGAGCCATCGATATTGTCGCGTCCCTTTGACCCTTCTGCTCCACGCCAACAAGGTCTGCACGCGGGGGCGATGCGGATTTGCAATGCTGGATGCGAGCATTATGTCTTGCTCGTAGTAACAGGCGCGCATGCTGGCGAGATTTGGCACGACGGTGCAGGCGATGGGCGGGATCTGTTCCCTATTTTAGATTCTTATGGTCGGAATGCCTCTTTTGCATCATGGATCGCGGGCTGGGTCCATGGTAGTGCGGCTACGCCAGACGACCCATTCTGGTCGTCATTCGATTCTGACGGGCATGCTGTTGCCCAGGTCATTGCCTCTGCGACTGCACCGCTCACGAGTATAGCTGTTGATCAGCTTCCCTGTCCGGCCTGCGTGCGGCGATTGGCGCCCCTGCGCCCCGTTCCTCGCGTCGTTGTGCCGACGCCAGTTTCGGCAGCGCACGGGTTCGCTAACCCTAAGCGCGCCGCGATGCTTGCTGCACGCCACCAGATTCAGGTTGAGCCTCGTCAGGTCATGCCAGCTCCACGGCTGCTGCTTGGTTAGTCGTCGGAAATGGACTTGAATGGACTCGCTTGTACAGGGTACGCGAGCACGCGACACAGCACCGCGAGTCTAGTTCTTAGTTCTAGTGTCCCGTGACCTCGCAATCTGGTGACGGTTCGACTCACGATCGGAGACCTGTTAGAACGTGAACTGCAGGATTGGCGTTGGCGGCTGGCGATCTGCCTGTGGAGGCGGGACGCTCTGAGTTCCCTTGTCATCTTTGCGGTCAGGTCTGAAGGCCGGCCAAAGCACTAGCCCGCCCGTTGGAGACGTGCGCCGGCCCACTTGTGCTGGAGAGCGAGGTGTCGTCATTACCGTGTACGGATTCACTTCCGCTCTGCCTGCGGCAGCCTTCTTCGCTGCCTGTTTCGGAGAAGTTCCTGCGGGCTGCTTTTGTCCAGGAAGTGCAGGGGGTTCACCACCTTGCACCTTGGGTACGACGACTTTGGAACCTGCGGGCAATTCGCTGGCGAGCTTGGGAGCGCAAGTCTCGCAAGGAATCTGATCCACTGCGACGACTTGGCCATCCCTAGCCGCCTTCGGATCAACGGCGAGGTCTCGTACGGTTTGGGGACGGGACTCGCTGTCCGGTGCCGTCGTAGACGCGCACGTCAGCGAACTGGGCGAGCGGCCCGCTGGGCGAAAGTCCGGCGCTGTTGAAGGCGGTCGCGACAAGCCGCTCGAGCGCAGCGCGGAAGAAGGCGGCGGCGCTGGGCTGCTTGAAGCCCTTCTGAAATTGTTACGGCCGAACGAAGCCGAAACGCCGCACGAAGATGGCACGAATAGCCGCAAATCCCAGCGTTTGACCGAGCAGGAACGCCTCGACGACGACGAGCATCAGCCGCTGCGCGGTGACAAGCCGCTGCCGCGGATTGTAGCCGGTCTGTTCTCGAAGCTCATCGACCGCCGTCGCAGTGAACGTGCTGCGCAGCGCGGCCTCGACCGCCTCGCCGGCGTTGGACCTTGGCGCTGGATTCTTTGTTGCGACTCGCCTAATTCCCTTCTTCATCGGGGTGTTGTCGGTTGCTTTTGGTGGAACAAAAGTAGCTCCAGACATTTCCCACTAATTTCCATCATCCCGCTACCTTACGCGCAAAGAATCTGGGCATGGGAACGGGCGGGTATCACGCGCGGCGCGAGTGTGCTGACGGGCGTCGCGATGAAAAGCTGCGCCGGCGGGTTACGGCGTGATGCGCCTGCCAGCGGAGTTGGTGCTCCGCGCACCGGCGGAGGCGATTGCGCTTGTGCAGCGCGCGCTCACGCATGAGTAACGTGAGGCCAGGCGGCTGGGCGCGCCCTGGCTGGTGTGCCCTTTCGGATTTCAGAGAGCTGCGCTGCGATGGCTCAAGAGGCGCAGCGGCATGGGAGTGGCGTGCGAGAAGCTAGCCTGACTGTCGTCTGCCAGAAACGTATGTAGTGTTAGCGGCGCGCCATGGCAGCTCATAAGAGCGGCAGCGCACATCTTGCATCATCGTGAGGCCGCGTGATTTTGGCCCGGTCGAGCTTTTGGGGACAGCACGTGTTGAGTTTTGCGGATAGCACGTCCCTAACCTGCTGGCAGGGGGACTGCCCGATAAGCCAAGGCGAGGTCGACGACCTCTTCGGCCGTCAGTTCCCTTTCGTGGTGATAGATAAGATCTGTCGCTGCCGGGTGCGGAACACGTGACTTGAATTCATCCATCCAATCGTTGATCTGTTGCTCGGTACCCTGACAGTCCATGATTCGGTTCACGAGGTCGATCAATTCGTCTCGGTCGCTCATTTGCCACCATGCAACATTTGATGATAACGGGGACTAACAATCTCTATATTTCCTAGATCAAACACGCCGCCACCGTTCTCAATTGGGACCTTGTGGTGCAGAATGTACGATTTCAACTTTCCATACTGCTGGGCGGCGGGCGCGATGGGAGCCAACCCCTGCTGGAGGCGGGCTAGATTAGCCCTTCCGAAACCCTTCGCAAGCGAAGGATCCGCACTGACGGCCTTCCAGAAGGCCTGACGGAACTCGTCGAAGTTCCCGAAGGTCATTCCTCGCAACCTCGCCGCTAGTTGCTCCGGCACTTGCGCGACGCTCCCCTGCGTTCCTCGGAAAACTAGCTCGTCGGCGGCGCTTGCTGGCTTGCCCTCCGCTTTTCCGGGACTGTTCCGTGTTTCGGTTGCAGACTTCTTCGCTGAAAGTTCCTTAGGTTTCGGGCCCGCGTTGGAGCCTTCATGAGGAAGGTTATTGCCCTGAGACATCATCAGGGCGGTGCCCTTGGCGGCATCAGCTGCGATCGCAGCCTTTGGCGCGGTGCTGGCCAATGCCTTTCCGGAAGCGACGACGCCTTCCGCGGTGACCAACGCTCCGCCTTTGCCTAGGTCTTCCGCCGCGCCGGCCAGGGCTTTCGCGCCCCCGGTCCCAGCGCTCTTCAGTGCTGCCGCACCCTCGAAAAGCGTTACCGTATCCGCGACGCCGAGCACAACGTCGACGCCACGGCTTGCAGCTTTCTTGGCGGCATCGGCGTCGCCCTCGATCACTGCCTTCGCCCCGTAGAACCCGACGTCCACGGCAGCGTCGGCGGTGTCCTCGACGAGCTGGACAGCCCCTTTGCCCACAGTTTTCAGAACGCCAGAGGCACCCTCCTTTTCGTAAAGTTCTTTGATGGCGCCCGGCGCTCGGAGAAAGGCGTCGCCGCGTTTCTCCAGGTTTTCGACGACTCCTTCAGCTACTGGGCTCTTCTTGATTTGGTCATGGAGCCAAAGTGCTGCCCGCTCTCCCCAACTCCGGGGCTTTCTGCCATCGGGATCTTGAAGATTTATGGGATTGCCACCCACGTATGCAAAGAGGTTGAGACCCCCGCTTAAGCCCGCCGGATCTGCCGCGGTCCACCTGCCTAGCCAGGGCGCATAGTACCTCGCGCCGTGATAGTAAAGTCCAGTCTCGTCGTCCTTCTCTTTGCCTGTGTACCGATACCGCTTCGCGCTTACATCGGCGCTCCCGTCAGCGGTGTGGAACGCCGTTGACCCATATGGATGGTACTCCTCATAGCTGATGACATCGCCGCTCTCGTCCAGCTCGAGCGTTGCCGAGCCGAGATGATTATCGAGCTGAAACCTCCAGCGGCCCACCGGGTTGGCGACGCCCGCCGCGTCGCGCGTCTTGGTCTCGACCATGACGACGCGTCGCTGATCGTCCATGACGTGCAGGGTCTGCCGCTCTTCATCTGGTGCCGCGGTGACGGAGCCGGCCGTGTGCCGCCGGTAGACCTCGTAGCCACCGAGGTAGATGCGCTCCTCGATGAGTCCGTTGTGCACGTACACCTCACGGACCCGCTGTCCGGCAGCGTCGTAGGTGAAGTGGGTGTCCTGCCTGGAGCCCACTGACTTGAGCGTGTGCTTGAGTCGGTCGGCGTAGTCCCACTCCATGGCCGCGAGGTGCGGCA
>SECP01000025.1 GCA_004193285.1 Myxococcales bacterium
GGCCGAGACCGCGCCCCGAGAACGCGGCGCGCCGCGTTCTCGGGGCGCGGTCTCGGCCGGGCCCGTCATCGCGCTCGGCGTGCTGCCCCGCCCGGCGCTCGGGGTGGCCCTACGCGCGGAGCTGATGGTGCACCGGCAGGTGCTGCTCGCGGTGGAGGCCGCGTACCTGGCCGAGCAGCGGCTGTCGCGCGCCGGTGTCAGCGCAGCCATTGGCCTCTCTTACGTCGCGGCCGGCCCCTGCTACCGCAAAGAGTGGGCAGGCGGTTGGGCCTTGGCGGGTTGCGGCTCGCTCCTGCTTGGCGCGCTCGGGCTCTCGGTTGCTTCGCCGGAGCCGGTAAGCGCGGGAGCGCGACCGTGGGTGGCGGCGGCGTGCGGGCTGCGGCTCGCATACCGCACCGGCCAGGTCGTCATCGAGGCGTCGAGTAGCGCGCTCGCCAACTTGAAGCGACGCGAATACCTGGTCGAGCGCTTGGAGCCCGCGCGCACGGAGCTTCTCCATAAAGAGCCTGCCGTCGGTATGGTCGGCAGCTTGAGCGCGGGAGTCGCATTTTGAGCTCCAAGAGCGGAGAAGCGACGGCTCGCGAGAAAGTGGTGAAGGATTCACCTGCAGGCGACAAATCTAGCGCGAGCACCCAAACGGCTGCACCGCCCACTTTGGAGGCGGTTTACGCCGAGCGCGCGCGGTTCGTTTGGCTCACTTTGCAACGCCTCGGGGTGCGAGCGAGCGATCTAGACGACGTCTGCCAAGACGTCTTCATCATCCTCGAGCGCAAGCTGCCCGAGTTCGACGCGAAGGCTCCGATCAAGCCATGGCTCTTCGCGATTTGCGCACAAACTGCTTCGAACTACCGGCGCCGCGCGCGCTTTCGGCTCGAGGTGTCGGCGGGCGGGATGAGCGCGGAAGAGGAGCTGGTGCCCGAGGCGGAGGCTTACCGGCGCCCGGACCGGGAAGCTTCGAGCCGCGAGCAGCTGGAGCGCGCCGAACGCATCTTGTCCAAGTTGGGCCCGCTGAAGCGCAGCGTTTTCGTGATGTTCGAGCTGGAGGGCTTGTCTTGCCAGCAGATCGCGGACGAGCTCGGCTTGCCGGTCGGCACGGTGTATTCTCGGCTTCACTCGGCGCGGCAGCTGTTCGCGTCGTATGCCTCGAAAGCGAGGGATGAATGAGTGATCCCAAACGCTTGCTAGATGGCGCCGGTAGCGCGGAGGTCGCCTCGCTCCTCCGTGCGCTGCCGACCCCGCGTGCTCCCACTCCCGCGGAGGAGGCGGACTTGGTGCGTCGCATGGTCGCGCCGCTAGCCAATCCGGTCGCTCCGGTTTCCGCCTCGCACGCAGCGAGCTGGTGGCTCGGCGCGCTGGTCGCCATCGCGCTCGTGGGCGGAGCTTGGCTGGTCATGTCGCCCGGGGAACCACCGACTCGGGGTCCCGTCGCGCGGCCCCCAGCGCCGGCCGCCCAACCACCGGCCGTCACCCTCCCGGCCGAACCTGCGCCGCTCGTCGTCGAGCCCGCGCCCTCCGTGGCGCCGCTGCCGCCGAAACGCGGCCCCGCGCCCGATACTCTGGCGGAAGAGGCAGAGCTCCTCGAGCGTGCCCGTCGCTCGCTCGCTTCCGGACCCGGGCCGGCGCTCACGCTGCTGCGCCAGCACGAAACCCGCTTCCCGAGCGGGCAGCTCGCGGCGGAGCGCTTGTTCCTCACCGTTCAGGCGCTCGAGCGAGCCGGGGACCACGCCGGCGCCAAGCGTTCGGCGGAGTCGTTGGTTCGCCGCTTCCCCCGTAGCGTTTATGCCGCCCAAGTGAGGCAGAGGTACGCGGCCCCGGAGCCTCGAAAAGACTGAAGGCATTCCGGGCTCGCTACAAACGGGCTCGTGCCCCAGATTTCGGTTCCTGCCCAGCCCCTGGTATTCGAGGCCGTGTACCGCGCTTGGTACGGGCCGGTGGTGCGCTGGGCGCGGCGCCTTGGAGCGAATGCCGGCGATTGCGAAGACTTGGCGCAGGAAGTGTTCGTGATCGTCAAGCGCCGTCTGCCGGACTTCGACGGCGGCAACGTGGCGGGATGGCTCTACCGCATCACCCGCAACCGGGTCCGTGACCACCGCCGCTCGCGTTGGGCGAGGGCGTTCATCAACGGCCTCTCGCCGGACAGCATCGAGCAAGAGGCGTCCAGCCCGCTGGATAGCCTGGAAATGAAGCAGCGCTACGCCTTGCTCGAACGCCGTTGGTCCAAGCTGAACGATGCCGAGCGCCGCGCGCTCTCGCTGCTGGAAGTGCACGGCATGAGCGGCGAAGAGATCGCGGCGACCTTAGACGTGCCGTTGAACACGGTTTGGTCGCAAGTTCGACGCGCTCGGCTGAAGCTCGCGAGCCGCCCGCCCCGCCCCTCGATTGCCCGGGCGTCCGAAGCTGCTCGCAGCGCGACCGTTGCCTGCATGTAAGCTGGATGCGCGCTCGGAGCGCAGCGTCAGATCGAGTAAGGGCGAGGGGTGAAGTTCATCTACGACACCGGGATCCGCCGCCAGCTCTTCCACAACGTGCGCCTGTGCGGCAGCTGGGACGCGCACGGCCGCTTCAGCGATCAATGGTCCGAGCTTCCCATGAAAGAGAGCGTGGGTCCGGACGGCGCCCGCGTCTTCGAAGCCGACGTGCGGCTGGACCTCTCTCAGGTTGGCACTGAGTTCAGCTGGGGCGTGGTGCTGGACGGAGCGCTCGGACTCGATCGCGACGGCATCGTCACAGAGGAGCGGGGCCTGGGACACGCCGCCTTGCACCGCTCGTTCAAGCTCACCGAGCAAAGCGCGACCGAGCGCTACTACCTGACTCACGTGCGCCGCCTCGGCGCGCGCAAGCTGCACGCAGCGGCGGGCTCGGAGCCCGGCCTCAGGTTTGCCGTCTGGGCACCGAACGCGCGGTCCGTGGAAGTGGTGTTCGCAGTTCCGCAAACTGGGTACATCGCGGACGATGGGAGCGGCATCGATCCGGCGCGCCCCGTGATCCCCCTGGTGCGGGGAGAGGACGGCGTGTGGGCCGCTGAAGTGCCGCGCTTTCATGACTTCGTCGGCGCTCCGTACATGTACCGGATTGCCCGCGAGGACGGCAGCGTCGCCTACCGTACGGATCTCCATTCGCGCAGCCAGGTAGGGCGGGGCGACATCAACCCGAACGGCAAACCGTACGACGGCGCGGCTGCGGACCTGGACGGCGTGGTGAGCTGCTCGCTGGTGGTGGACACCGAGGTGGTGCAAGCAGGGCTCTCGTTGGCCGCAGGCTCCGGAGAGACGATCTCGGAAGAAGAGTTTTGGCGGGACGAGTTCAATCACGGCACGCCCTTTCCGCACCGCATCGAAGACATGGTCATCTACGAGCTGCATGTCGGCTCGCTCGGTTTCGGCCAAGATCGCCCGGGTAACCTGGAAGATGCGATCGCGCTCCTGGACTACCTGGCTGCGCTGGGGGTCAACGCCATCGAGCTCTTGCCCATCGCCGAGGCGAGCGGCACGCGCACTTGGGGCTACGGCAACTCTCACCACTTTGCGATCGAATCCAGCGCGGGCGGGCGGGACAAGTTCCGCCACTTCGTTCGCGCGTGCCATCGCCGCGGCATGGCCGTGATCGTGGACGTGGTTTACAACCACTACGTACCCAACGGCGAGCGCGCGCAGTGGCTGTACGATTCGCCGAAGCACGAGCACAACATCTACTACTGGTACGAGGGCAATCCCGGCGACTACCCTCAGCCGGACGGCGGTTACCTCGACAATCTCTCCACCGGCTACGCGCCGCGCTTTCACGAAGAGATGGTTCGCAAGCTCTTCATCAGCAGCGCGGCGTCCCTGGTCGTGGACTTTCACGTGGATGGGTTCCGCGTGGACCAGACGACTTCAATCCACGCGTACAACGTGCTTCACGCGGACGGCCGGTCCGCGGGCGCCGCCAACGCAGAAGGCGCGAAGTTCCTGCGCGAGCTGAGCCGAACCCTGCGCCTGATCAAGCCGACGACCATCCTCACCTGCGAGGACCACTCGGACTGGGCCCTCGTCACCGAGCACCCGGACGGCGCGGGCTTGGGCTTCGACGCCACCTGGTACTCGAACTTTTATCACAACCTGATTGGCGATACGGGCCGTGGCCCCGAATGCGCCAACCTGCTGCGCACGGCCGGTATGGGCGGCAATGGCGAGCTGGCGCTGGACCGCTTCGGCGAGTGCCTGATCTCGAGTCGGCGCAACACCGTCGTTTATCACGAGTCGCACGACGAGGCGGGCAACGCCGAGCACTCCAGCCGCACGCTGATGGTCGCAATCGCGGCGGGCAGGGGCGCGCCCAAGCCCGAAGGGGAGCTCCGCCGCATCGCGGAGGCGCGCTGCCGGGTCGTGGCGGGCATGACCTTCCTCGCTGCCGGCACCCCGATGTTCTTGATGGGGGAAGAGATCGGCGCCTGCAAAGACTTCACGTACGACGGCTTCCTGCAAAACCGCGAAGACTTGTACGGGCAGCGCCAGGGCGAAGGTCAGTACCTATTCCGTTACTACGCGGACGTGATCCGCCTGCGCCGCCGTCACCGAGCCCTCTCCACCACGAACATCGAGCTCATGAACGTCCACAACGCGGACCGCGTGCTCGCGTTCCATCGCTGGCGTGGCCCCGAGCACTACCTGGTCGTCACCACCCTGAGCGACAGCGGTTACCCTGACGGCTACCGCGTCAACGTGCCCGTGGACGCGCAGGGTCGCTGGCGGCAAATCTTCACGAGCGACGCCCTCACTTACGGCGGCGACGGCGTCTCCAACGAAGAAGAGCTGAGCGTCACGGAGCAGCAAGTGCTGGTCAAGCTGCCCGCCCGCGGCTTCGTGGTGCTCCGCCACTCGCCCGCTTGAGTTAGTCGATTGAAGGCAACGGCGCGCGCCGTGCAAACACGCGCGCGCGGTCTCCCCAAGTGTCGGCAAGTTCCCTGTCACATTCTTGCACCAGCCCGCCGTGGGGCATCCGTCACTGATGCCAGCGATGACAGCGTGATGCTAACTTCGAGGTGCATGGCAACTAGGCCTTCGATCGCCTGGCAGGCTTCCCACGAGCAGTTTCCACCCGAGGAGCTGGTGCGCTTCGCGGTGCTCGCAGAGCGCTGCGGCTTCGATGCCGTTCACTCATCGGATCACCTCGTTCCGTGGAGTGAACGGCAGGGCCACTCGGGCTTCTCCTTCGCCTGGCTCGGCGCGGCGATGCAGGCCACCCAGCTCCCTTTCGGCGTGATCTGCGCCGCTGGCTACCGCTACCACCCCGCGATCGTGGCGCAGGCGGCGGCCACCCTCGCTCGCCTCTTCCCAGGTCGCTTCACCCTCAGCTTGGGCAGCGGCGAAGCCCTCAACGAGCACATCACTGGCGAGCCATGGCCAAGCAAGAACGAGCGCAACGCGCGCCTCCACGAATGCGCGGACGTCGTCCGCCGCTTACTCGCGGGCGAGCACGTCGACCACCGCGGACGCGTCGTGGTCGCAGATGTAAAGCTGCACAGCCTGCCAGACGCGGCCCTACCGCTATTCGCGGCTGCGCTCTCGCCGCAGACCGCGAAGGAAGTCGCAGTCTGGGCAGACGGCCTCTTGACGCTCTTGGGCCCTGACCTGCCCGCAACGCTGCAAGCCTTTCGCGAAAACGGCGGCGCCGGTAAGCCCGTCCACGTGAAAGTGGACGTCTGCTACGGCCGCGACCTCGCCGCCGCCAAACAAGACGCCTGGCAGCAATGGCGCACCGTCGTCTTGCCGCGCGAAGAGCTAGCCAGCGCTCGCTCCGTCGCCGAGCTCGAGGCCCGCGCCCGCGCCGTCACCCCCGAGCAGGTCGCCGAAAAGGTGATCATCTCCGCCGAACCCGCCCGGTTCGCCCAAGAAGCCGCTCGGCTTGCGGCCATGGACGTCTCATCGGTCATCTTCCACCAGGTGGGCCGCGATCAAGAAACCTTCATCCGCGACTGCGCAGAGGCGCTGATCGCCGTAAACCGCATGCTCACGTGAGCCGCGCTCGCGATCTGCACGCGATGGGGGACACCACATGACCCGCACCGCGCCAGCCAGCGGTCGGCCGCTGCGCCGGCGAACCCCGGCGAGGACGCGATGGCTTCGCTGTCGGAACCGGGGTAGCGAGTTTGCAAGGGACGGCTCTTCGTACGTGGTGCCGCAGGCCACGTTCCTCAATCTCCACTGGGACGACGGAAGGGTCCGTCAACACCAGCACGCCGATTGTCTTCGCTCGCGTGCCCTGACGCACGAAGCCGGGCGGCTAGCTCGTCGCCCTCAGACAGCCGCCTTCATCCGCGACTGCGCGGAGGCGCTTCGTCGGTGACGGAACAACGGTTACGACGTATTCGCTTCTTTCGCTCACGGCCAGGTCGCGCCGCGTCCCATTCGGTCGCAACGACGCAGGGAGCTGCCTGACGAGGGGCGGTCGGCAGCGCAGCATCCGAGCTTGCTGCACGCCGACCGTCCTGTCCCGCTTCACGCCCTCAGGGCGCGAAGTCTGCGTTATCCCAACCGTGGTGGCTCGTGAAGCCCACCGCCAAGAACGGGTGAGTCGGATTCGCGGCAGCCCAGGCCTGCCCTTTCGGCGTGGCCAACCAAACGTCCGCGAGGCCATCGATCAAACCGTGCCAACCGTAGAAGATCGGATCCGCAGGCGAGTAGAAGCTGCTCATCGTCCCACCCACCGCAGAGTGGAGAGAGGCGTGGTATTCCACCGCGATGGCTTGGCCCAGCGTGTCCAGATCAGGCATATCACCGATGCGCGTGTAGTTGTTGACGCCCACCCACACTGAGCTGTTCAGCCAATTGGCGCTGGGAGTGGCATTGACGGTCAGGTAGCTCGGCAGACCCCAATCGGTCATCTGGTCGTTGAACCGCGGAGCGTATTCTTCGCTGAAGCCGGCCGCGCCGAGCGCTTGCATGGCATCTCCCAACCAAGGCGGAATCACGAGGCCAACGGTGCTGATCGGCAGGGCGTGCCGACCGTCATTTTCCATCGCGAACTTGCGGAGCTCATTCATCATGGCGCGATGAAAACCCATGAACGCGGTGCCGCTGCCCGGGCCGTCAGTGCCACCGGGGCCGTTCAGGAGGTGCCAGTCATCGTGCGCGGAGAGCATGTGGTCGCCGTAGACGGCGAAGTAATTGGCGTGGGTGTTGAAGTACTCGCCCACCTCGAAGTAGTCCCAGTCGGACATCGTTTGGAACGGCTCGCAGTTGACGCCGGTTCCGCCCAGGCTGGTGCCGGAAGGGCCGGTTGCCGTCGTGGGCACGAACGCCAGCTTGTCTACGCTGAGCAGCGCTTCGCGGTTCTTGATGCGCAGCGTGTGATCCCCTCGCGTGAGGGTCACCGAGGCCGAGCCCTGCGCCCAGCGCCAGCCGCTGCCAAGGCCGCTCGTGTTGTTCATCGTGACCCAGGGCCCGCTATCGATGCGATAGAACCATGAGTCGTTGCTCGCGTTCGAGTTGTTGTGGATGCGGAAGAAGAAGTTGTAGGCGCCGGCGCCCGACTCGAACGGGTACAACACCTCGCCCGCGCTGGTGTTGACGTCCGTGCTGGTCGTACTGGCTTCCAAGTAGCCTCGGCCCGAGAAGCCGGCTTTCGCCTTCTTATCCCAGACGTACTCGCCCCAGCCGCTCGTTCGGCATTCGCTCTCGAAGTACATCGGAGTCGGGCAATTGTATGCCGGCCCGCCGGTGCCCGTAGGCGCGGCGCTGCCGTCGTACAGCATGCCGAGCTTGTCTATGTTCAGACCATCCTCGCGGTTGGCGATTTCGATGGTGTGATTGCCAGGGCCCATGTATTGGCCCACCGCCCCGACCCAGCGCCATCCGCTGCCCGCCGGAATGCTACTGACCGTCGTCCATCCGCCGCCATCGATGCGGAAGAAGAACGAGTCATCGCTGGCGCTGTTGTTCGTGTTGACACGGAACCACGGCGAGAACGTACCGTAGCGGTACGCCTTGAACGTGTAGACGGCGCGATCCGCGCTCGTGTTGTTGAACGTGGCCGCGGTCGTGTTGGCGGCGCTCCGCACGTAGCCAGAGCCGGAAAAGCCAGTAATGCTCGTGACTCGGCTCAAGTAGCTGCCAGTTCCGCTGTCCGGGCATTCCGCCTCGACATAGGCGTCGCGATAGAACTGCGCGTGTGCGCTATGGGCAGCAGTGCTGATCAGCAGCACCAGCGAAAGACGCAAAAATAGTGATATCCACCCGATTTTCATCCAGTCAAACCTCCTAGCGCGCGCGCCCGCGACACACGTAGTGTGGCTCCGCGTTGCCCGCGAACTCAACGCTCGAGCGAGATGAGCTCCGCTCGATACACTCCACCCGACCCCACCGCACCTGCGGCAACGTCATCAAGAACTCTCCCGACCGAATAAGCCTTTAATGCTCGGCGCGTTCCAGGGCAAACAAAAAATGTTCACGCTAACATGACGGCGCGCTCTGACACGGGAGCCTGCGTCAGCCGCCGCGTCGGCCTGACTTCATCCTTACGAGGCGTTGCCATCATGCTCATTTACGGCTTCTGGCAATTCCGTTAACGATGACTCGATGAGGATGGAGCGGTGGTTCAAAGTCCTAGTGCTGGGCGGCGCGGCGCTCGGCAAGGGATGCGCCGGAGCAGGGGAGCAGGCGGGCACGAGAGATCGCAACCCGCCCGCGGGAGCGGCCGCGGTGGATCCGGAGACTGGCGGTAGCAACGCGGCCGGAGGCAGCGCGAGCGGCGGCACCGCCGGCGCGCCGTTGGCGAGCGGCGGTGACAGCGCGGCCAGTGGCGGTGGAGCAGGCGGAGCGCCGATTCAATCGGAGGCGGGCCAGGCGGGCGCGCCGAGCTCTGGCGGCTCCACCGGAGGTGGCGGGGCGAGCGCCGGCGGCAGCTCGCCTTCTGGGGGCAGCCCCGAAGCAGGCGCCGCCGGAACCAGCGGTGCGGGCGGACAGCTCGTCTGTCACGTGGGCAAAAACGGCGTGGGTCGCGCTAGTGATCCCTGCGGCTGCCCGTGTTGCTGGGCGCGCGATTGCTCGAACACGGACGAAGAATGCTGCGGGAGCTTCTGCAGAGCGGGTGACGAGGGGCGCGGCTGCTGCGCGCCATGACCGAAGCGTGGTCGGCCAGCGGCCGGGGCAGGCGCTCGTGAACGAGCCGAGGGCGTCGTCGTACGATAGCGCGCGAGCTCAGGCTCGTCGGGTGTGGAGCTATCGCTTGCACACCGAGCTGGAGGCAGCAGAGCGTTTTCGCGCGCTAGCAGCGGCTCTGCGTGAGAGCGCCGCATCGCCTTCGATCGTGGCGATGGCAGAGCGAGCCGCTGCCGATGAGCTGCGCCACGCCAGCGCCTGTCGTGAGTTGGTGGAGCACTTCGGTGGTCGTGCGCCCGAAGGGCGAAGCATCGTCGTGAAACCACTCGCGCCGCCCGACGTAGCGCCCGAGCAGCGGCTACTTTACGAAGTCGTCGCGCTGGCGTGTGTGACCGAGACACTGAGCACCGCGTTGCTCGCCGAGCTCATCGCCCCCGCGGACGATCCGCTTTGTAAGAAAGTTATGCGCTCAATCTTGCGCGATGAAGTCAAGCACAGCCGCCTTGGCTGGGCGTATCTGGCCGAAAGGCACGCTCCCGGAGCACCTGATTGCGTGGGGCCCCATCTGCGACGCATGTTGATTGACACGTTGGGGGCCGACTTCTGGTCTCCACCCTCAGCGCACGGCGCTGAAGCCGAGCTTGCCGGCCTGGGTCAGCTCCCCCACGCCGAGCGACAACGGGTAGTGTGGGAGACGCTGCAGCAGGTCATATTTCCGGGTTTGGAGCTGTTCGGAATCGACACCGCGCTCGGCCGGGATTGGTGCGCTACCTCGACGCTCGTTTAGGAACGGTGCCGCAGCTCAGGCGATGGCGACGTGGTGGGGCAGCTCCGCCTCGGCCATATGCGTGTAGTCCTTGTCTATGCTTTTGAACACGCATGCCTCCAAAGAAGGGGACAGCTCCCCGCGGAGCTGACCCAAGAATTTTGGGGGAGCTACGAGTACGAGGCGGGTGAAAGTGCCTTGTTGCCGCGCCGTTTCCAGCTCGCCCGCGATGAGTCGCGCAAAGTCGTGCTCGCCGCGGTCTTCGTGAGACTCGACCCGATCGGTCTTTTCACGACTATGCTCGCGGTCCAGCTCGCGCACCATTTGCCAAGGCTGCGCCGCGTCGGCGGCCGCGAAGAGACGGGCGTGGCTGCCATCACCAATGAGGATCCAGGTATGTTGCATCGCAACGCCGTACCACGCGCTCTCTCCCAGGCAGTGTGGCGTTGGACCACGTAGCGGTAAGGCGCTGACTCACGGAGCCAACTCATCGGCGCCGAGGCGCCGAGTCGCCGCCGCGCGGAGCACGCCCGAGCGGACCAAGCTACGCACGTCGTGCTGGCGAAGTAGCACGAGCTCCAATCACCGCCGCACCCAGCTGAACACCATGAACCTCAGAGCCGATAGCCGCCGGTGACCTCGATGCGCTGCCCGGTGACCCACCTCGTGTCGGGCGATAGCAGCGACGCGATCACGTCGGCTACGTCCTCGGGCTCGCCGACGCGCCCCAGCGGCGTATCGGCAACGACCACCTTCTGGAACTGGGGCTCGCGGAGGTAGCCGCCGCCGAAGTCGGTGAGGATGCCGCCCGGCGCAACGGTGTTGACGGCGATCTGGCGCGGGCCAAGCTCGAGCGCGAGGGCGCGCGTCAGCGCCTCGAGTGCGCTCTTGACGGCGGCGTACACCGAGATGCCGGGGAACGTGTACCGCGTGACGCCGGTCGAGACGTTCACGATGCGCCCGCCGTCGGCGAGCAGTGGCAGCAGCTTCTGGGTGAGGAAGAACGGCCCCTTGAAGTGAACGCCGACGAGCGTGTCGAACGTCACCTCGGTCGTCTCCGCGAATGAGCCAAAGCTACCCGAGCCGCCGTTGTTCACGAGGTAGTCGATGCGCTCGCGCGACCACACCTGCGCGAGCTGCCGCTTCACGTCCGAGACGAAACTGTCGAAGCTGTCGGTCTTCGTGAGGTCGAGCCGCAGCGCGACAGTCTTGCGACCCTTTGCACGTATGGCGGCGACGACCTCGCTCGCTTCCTTCTCCGAGGACATGTAGGTAACGATGACGTCGATGCCGCGTTCGGCCAGGGCGAGCGCGGTGCTCTTACCGATGCCTCGGCTGGCGCCGGAAATGAGAGCGATGGGGGCTTTCTCGTTCGACATGGGAGTCCTTTCGAGCCCCAGATGGGCTCCGGACTCTTGATGGCGTACAACTCCGCTCGTAACTAGAGACTCTTTCATCCACTACGAACGTCGTGGTTCTATAGGAACTAGAAAGTAACCATGCCCGTCATCAAGGAGCTGCCGCTCATTCCTGCCGAACGCGCACTGCGGGTGATCGGGGGACGGTGGAAGGTCTTCGCGCTCTACTTCCTGTTCGAGGGACCGAAGCGGCTCTCGGAGTTGCGGCGCCTAATCCCCGGCGTCAGCCAGAAAGTGCTCGTGCAGTCGCTGCGTGAGCTGGAGGAATACGGCATCGTCCGCCGCGAAATCTTCGCCGAGGTGCCCCCGCGCGTGGTCTACACCGCGACGAAGCTCGGCATGAGCCTGCGGCCCATCGTGAGCGCGCTCTGCGACTGGGGGAAGAAGCACGCCGACGAGCTGGTGCCCGCCCAGGAACTCACGACACCGAAGCGCCGCGCGTCCAGCAAGTGAAATGAGCGGGCAGGCGGCGCAATACGACGGGCCTCCCTCATCTACGCGCAACTTGGGCTCGGGCGCGGCGACGGCCGCCGGCTTTGCGTGTCCTCTGCGGCTTCGTTCTCAGCCCACTCGATGAGGCGGAGACGCTCTTGCAGGGTGCGGGCAGCATGAATGCGCCGCGTAGGTCCAATCGCTATCCGGGGAGACGAAGCCGTAGAGATGCGCGCCGCCGATGGTGGCGAAGGTCGGTTCCGGCCCCTTGCGTGCCACCTCCGCGAGGTGCTCACGATCGAGCATCTCCCACACTTCTCGCAGCAAATCCGAATCCAAGAGCTCCTAGGCCTGCTCCCGACATGAGGAAGCTAAGCGAACGCTGGGTCGGAGCCAAACCTTCGAGGCACTAGCGCTAGATTTCACCCAACCGCTTCACCCGGTACCCCGGCCGTCACGAAGGTGCGCTACCGCAACGATGACGGCCCTCGGTTCGAGAATGTAGACCGCCGAGTAGGGAATGAGCGTAGGAACATTCGCCAGACTCCATCCGGCAGACGACGATGGAGCCAAGGCGACCGCTGCTAGCGGCATCTCGTCGATGCGCGCGAAGGCGGCCTCCGCCTCGACTAAGAAACGCTCACCAAGCCCGGAAACGCGCTCGTCGTACCATGCCGCGGCCGCGGTCATTTCAGCCGAAGCGCCGAGTAGGATCTCAGCCACGACGAGCCGGCAATCAGGCGCGAGCTCGAGCTAGAGCCTCCGCAGTCGTCGATCGTTTCAGCCGTGCCGGCTCTAACGGCCTCAATACGCGCCGCCACTTCCGCGGCCCAGGCGTCGTCGGCGTCGGCGTCGTGCTCTTCGTCGAGACTCTCCGCGAGGCGCAGGACCAGGGCTGCCCGCTCGTCGCTGGGCAGGGACAGAGCCTCGACGGTGATTGATGGCTTCGGCGGAACGCATGGTCCCTGGTGTAGCCGCGCTGTCGTGATCTGAAAGCGCCTCGTGCGCGCTCGTTCCCGACATGGGAGCGAGCTTGCACCGGGTGCAACGCCCGGCTTGCCACGGAGCGCCCTGGCGATCGTGCTGGCCGAGGCAATCCTCGGCAGCGACGCCATTCGTTTCGCTCGCACGGTGCTCGAGGGTGGCGACTTCGCTCTCGAGCGTGCGACCGACTTGGCCGGGGCCGTTCTCCGCTCGACCAGCGGTGGTCGAGCGTCCCGCGGAGGCATCCGACGCCTCCGGGACGTCCGGAGCCGCTCGTGACTGCGCCGGCCCAGCTGGCTGCGCCAAGACAGGTCAACCAGCTTGCAGACAGGTTCCACGAAGCGAGACCAGTATCAGGGCAACTCACACCGCGGCGGCCGCTGTGACCAGGGCCACACGCAAACGCTGCCACCGGAGCTGGTAAAAGTACTAGCCGCACGGCGCACCTTGGACCTTGGCGAACCTGACGATCAATCGATCCGTGCGCTGCAGAATAGGTACGCTGAGGGCGCGACCGGCGAACAACTTGCCGGGGCCGTCGACGGAGCGACGAACGCCGAAGGGCTGTCGCAAGGTCGCGCGAACTTGCCTTTGCCGGTGGTAATCGCTGCCCAACACGCGGCCAAGATGGGTGGCGTGTATTGGTTACCTCCAACCGATCAGCCATTTCATTCTTAGTGCATCGGCTCCGCTTTGTGAGCGTGATAAGCGGCGTTCGGCGTCAAGTCTCGTCGCCACGACTCAGGGAGGAGTCTCGAACCAGACGTTGGTGCGGTCCGCGACCCGTCCAGTAGTCGGTCTGCCGACGGGTGCATGAACGCGAGGACGTGAATGGCATCCTCGGGAGCCGAGGATACGGCGCCAAGTCGCGTGCCCTGCTGGCCGTGCGCTGGCGAGGGGCCATGGCTCTAAGTTGATGGCGTTGTCTAATCCTGATTGGCAGCAAGGAACTGCCTTGACGCGCGTTGAAGCTGATGGGTGGGGGTGCGGCGGCTATCGTGTCAGCAGGGCCCTGGCGGGCGAAGATTTGACTATGGAGTTCCATTCATGGCGATCTCACTTTTCGTTCGGTAGCTTGTGCTCCGGCGCAAGCGTGAGGCCGATGAAAATCTTCGTCGTTTGGGACCAAACCACCAGAGCAATCCGAACGACACTTGAATCCCTGTCGGGCGATCCACCCACCGGGCTGACGCTGAACGTTCCCATGCTTTCGCCCGATGCTGGAGAGATCCTGCGAGATGTCGTGCTAGCGGGCATTCAAGGAGCCGATCGGGTGGTTGTGCTGACGGACAAACCGAACGCCAACGTTGGCTTCGAGACCGGTTTGGCGTACGGGCTTGGTCGCCAAGTCGCGCTGCTGGCGCAACGCGACCCCCTCCCCGACTGGCTGCGGGAACCACCCTTCGTGAATTTTTTGGTTCAGCCAGTCGATGGGGCCAACGCAATCGAGGCGGTTCTGAAGCATAGCGGCGTGTGGAACCGCTGGGATCCGCGCTTGACCCCCGAAGCGAGCGACGAATCGAGCGACTCTACTTTGTTTCTGTGTCCATCTAGGTACGAGGGTCAAAGTTTGAAGCGGGCTCAGAGCAGGCGCTTTGAAACATGGCGTACGACGCCCCCCTTCGAGTTCAATCTGCACGACATCCCGAATTTGCTGCGCGGAGTCGAGCGCCTGGTCTGGACGATTGCCGACTTCGGTGAAGGGGCGGACGAGCGGGATGGCGCGGAAAACGCTGGCAATGGCGTGATTGCAGGCTGGTTCTTCGCCGATGTGTTGAACCGGCATGGAGGCAGCCTCACCCCCGCGGCGTTGGCGGAGCTACGCCAACGCTTCTACGTGTTGCGTTCACAAGAAGCTCGCCGCGTCGTCGATGTCGAGCTTTTCGAAAAGCCGTTCGCGGATCTCTCTACGTTCACCACCCTTTTGGGCGAGGTAGCAAGTGCCCCGATTCGGCCCATGCTGCCCGCGCGAACCCCCAAGACGGATCAGGGCGGCTCTTCGCATGAACGCGAAGCCATCTCGGGAGTTCGCGCCCTGCTCAACTCGCGGCTTAGCGCCGGCGGCGTGTTGGATCTGGCCAGCACACTCGACGGTGAGGGGCCGATCACTCAGGCTGTCGCAAGCCGAGTCGGCAACAAAGGCGCGATGATCGATGCGCTCCTCGATGCATTGGGTCCGACGCGCAGTCTCTCTCTCGATTTCTTGGCCGCAGCCGCCGCCCTGATGCCGGGCTCGGCGCTGGCAATCCAACAGTTGATCAGCGCGAGCCCGCCGACGACGCCGACTCAAGGCGGGCCAGGAGCACTACCGAATCTTCAGGACGGACCACGGAACACCGGCCGTATCTTCGGCGCCGCGCACCGACTCGACCGCACGGCTCAGTGGGGACAAGTGCTGGAAGGGTGTCTCGGAGAAAACCACTGCATGTTCTCGCTCCGCGGTGAATCGCGGCAGGGCCTCGGTCTGTTTCTCGAGCGCCTCAACTTCTACCTGACGGAGAAGCTAAAGGCTCAACGCGTCTTCAACTTGCCATTCAAGATCGAAGACGAGTGCGCGGAGTCTGGATCGGATTGGGAACGCCGCATGAGCGCGGTGCTGGCGCGGGCGAAACCGGGTACGGCCGCCGACCATCTAAACAACATCGCACGTGAGGTGAGCGTGTTCTTCGTATTGGGTCAGGGTCTTGGACCGCTTTACAACTTGAACGAAGTTCAGGAGCGCGGCCTGCATGAGTTCCTCGGCAAGACGTTTCCCGATGTCTTGTTTGCGTCTCGGGCGTCCTTACCTGTGCACATGCTGGTGCCGGTAGACTACGATCCCGGCGGGGAAGGATTGGCCGAGCGCGTCGCAGCCGCAGCTATGGCGGGCGAGACCTACTACAATGATCTCGTCAATACCGCGGGGCGAGCCAAAACTTCTCGCCGCCTTCTTCACTACGTCAAGCTTAAACCGGTAACGTTTCCCACCTGGGAGGAGGTGGAAGCCTACCTGGACAACTCACGGCCTCACCCGACGCCCGAGACGGTCGGCAAGATTAGAGCGGACTTCGAGCAGATCATTTCTGAAAAAAGCACCACTTTCGACAGCTTGGCCCGGCGTCTCGATCGCCACCTGGGAGGCACTTGATGCCAGTTGATGACTTGCTGCGGGAGCCCCATCGAGTTCGCCCGGACCTTCTACCGCAGATTAGCGCCACCCAAGAACTCCGGGGCAGTCGCGGGAAAATCTATCGGCCGACCGCTGGACTACTAGCTGCGGTCAACGTTGCGCTCGATCTCCAGCGTCCGCTGTTGCTCACGGGTGAGCCCGGCTGTGGCAAGACCGACTTTGCCTTCGCTTGCGCGGGCGCCCTAGGGGCGGTGCTACGACAGTCAGCCGGGGACTCGATGCTTTTGAGCTGCTCCGTTCGCAGCGATACGCGGGCGCGCGACTTCCTGTATACGCACGACGCGGTGCGGCGCTTCGGGGATGCTCAGTTCGGTGGCGACGAAGGGCGGCAGCGCGCGCAAGATCCGCGCCACTACGTGGACCTTCAGCCGCTCGGCATTGCGCTCGCGTCGCCCCGCCGACGCGTCGTCTTGATAGACGAAATCGACAAGGCACCGCGCGACTTGCCGAACGACCTGCTTCGCGAGCTGGACAAGACTGTATTCACCATTCTCGAGATCCCGGGCCGGGTCCCGGAGGGCCAAGTTACGAGCCACGGAATCCCGTTGCGCAAGGAAATGATTAGACCGGACGGGAGCCCGGCGCCGCTGATCATCATTACCAGCAACGTCGAGAACCAGCTGCCCGATGCTTTTCTCCGACGCTGCATATTCTGGGACATTAAATTTCCCGAAGACGAGCTTCCCGACATCCTCGAAGATCACTTTCCGACTCAAGGGGCGTACGACGCGCGCTTTCGAGCCGCGAGCATCAGCATTTTTCGCGAGCTGCGCAAGGTGAACGCGCTTGCGAAACGGCCAGCCACCGCGGAGCTTCTCGACTGGGTTGCAGCGATAGGCCGCGTATTGCACCCCGACGCCGCCGACACGGTGCGGGCGTTCGCGGCGCAGATCGACAATGGCGTGCGTCCTCTCCCTTGGTCGAAGCTACCCGCGTTGAGTTGCCTGATCAAATTGCGGGATGACCTGAGCACTCTGAGCCGGCTCTGAGCCATGGAGCGCCCGGAACTCGAGCGCCGGGTCTCGTCCTTTCTAACCAACGCCAACGCCGTGGTCTCGTCCAGTATTCGCGAGCAGGTCGATACGCGGCAGGTTGTCTATGATTGGTACCAACGGCGCGCTGAGCACGAGACGCTCCCTGACCTGGGAAACCGGGTGGCAGCCCTGCTGGCTCGCAGCCCTAGCGAACTCGACCAACTACGTGAGCTGTTTTCCAAGCACTTCAGCGCAGCCTTGCCCGTTGCAGCAGATCCGCCGAAGTCAGAGCGCAGCGTACCAAGCGTCGCGGCAGTTGACACTCGCCTGCGCTGGGTGGCTGGGGCCGTGGTCTTGTTGGTGGCGGGTCTGGCTTACTGGAGAGCAACAGGATCGCAGCCACCCGACGGCGCCCAGGGAGCGCAAAAGGGAGCCGCGGGCGCGAATTCGATCGGCGGTGCCCCTAGAGGCCAAGGACGAGGCAAGGTTGACGGTTCAGGCGACGGCGCGGGCGGTGTGCCGTCCGGGCGCAGCGGTATGGCCGGCAGCAGCGTCGTGTCACCGGCTGTTCGCGAAGGCGGGCCCGTCGTCCTCAGCCCAGAAAAGCAGCTCTCCCGGACGATCGTCGCGACCGACGAATTACGAGCCGAAGATTCTTGGTGCCTTATCGCCTCGTTCATCGCGCTGTTTCTAGGCGTCCGCTTCCTGCTCGTCGTGGACGTCTCCGCCAAGCTGCGAAAGGCGGAATTTGAAAAGCGGATGCGAGAATCGCGTGAGAAGCGGCGCTCGTTGACGGCGCGAAGCGCGGCCCGAGGCGAGCCAGAAGTTCTGAGCTACCACGTCCCGCGCTTCATTCCTCTTTCGCAGCGCGAGCTCGACGACGTGGCAACGGCGCTGGCGAGGGCCTACGAGGAGCATGCTGGCGAAGACCTCGACGTGGGCGAGACCGTCGAGGCGACCGTGGCGAGCGGCGGTCGGTTTTCACCCGCTTTTCATGCGGCGCGTTCCAGCCGCACACTGCTCGTGCTGGTCGATATCGAGAACGACGATCACCCGTGGCTGGGAGGCGTGGAACGCACGCTCGACGCGCTGCGACTGCGCGGTGTGCTGGCAACGAGGTATCGCTTCAAGCATCGTCCTAACGCGCTGTTTTCTGTCGGCGGCGGCGCACCCAGCAGCTTTGACGACCTGAGTCGGCGTTTCGGTGACTCAGCGCTACTGATCATCTCGGAGCACCTCGACTCTCGCGACTTCGATGATCAACCCGCCACCTGGGTGGGTCAGCTCCGAAGCTTCGCCTGCTGCGCGTGGCTGGATCCCAATCCACGCCCGCCCGGCGGCAACCGCGCTGTGCGCGCCCAGGAACTTGCGGCCGCGGGACTGGCCAGGTATCCATTCAGCGCTGCTGGATGGATCGCGGCGGCCCGCGCCCTATCCGGCGTGGCACCCACCCGCATCGAGCCGCCCGAGCTACCGGCATTTGATCGAGGCGTGGAGGCCGCGGTCCGCGCGTGGGCGTTGACGGCCGCGCTGGTTCCGGATGCTACGTGGGACCAACTCGAAGCGATCCGTCGCGATCCGGCGTTTCCCGAGATTGGCCGCGTCCTCAGCGAGCCGCACCATCTGCAGCTGCTGCTCGAGTGGGTTGAAGCATGCACGCAGACGCGCGCCGTGTCCGCTGACGGCAGAGTGCTCTATTTGACCGATAGATTCGTGCAGCAGCTGATCCAGGACCAGCGCCGCAGCGACCGCGCCGGGCTCGCTCGCCCACTCGAAGAACGCGCACGTGAGCTACTGCTCCGTCAACTCGATCCGGAGCGGCCGGCGGGGGAGTGGGCCAGACTGCGGTGGGAGGTCAAGGTCGCGTCGCATCGCATCGTGCTCGACCCCGACTCGGCGCATGCCCTTCTGGCGAGTTTCGAGGGTAGCGCGATCGAAGAGTTGGCTCTGCAAGTCATCGGGGTCGAGCTCGAACGCCAAAAATCTGGGTTTGTACTGCGCGGCAAGAAGCGGGTCGAGCGGGCACGCGAGCAGTTCGAGAAGCAATCTGGCGTCGGCAGCAGCGTCGAAGTCGCGCGCCTGGGGTTCGGAATGGGCAGCCTGCACCTGAAGGCTTTCCTCTATGCTCTTGCCCTCACTGCGGTCGTGGGGGTCGTCTTCGCAATCTTCGCCAGCCTCTTCGAGGGAGCGTTGGTTCGAGGCAAAGTGGCGGTCGAGCTCACCTTTCCAGCCGTGATGACTCGTGCTTCGCAGGGGGGCAGTACCGCCGCGAGCGGAGGTACGTCGCCATGAAACCGACAGACAGGGCGACCTCGCCGCCACCGCGAATCCTGCGGAGCGCGCGAGATTGGCTGAACTTCCTGGTGATGGCCAGCGTGGCGGCGATGATCCTCACCGTCTGGTACGAAAAGGTATTTCCGGCAATTCCGGAATTGAGACGGATGCGCCATGAGACGGCCAACCGGATCCTGGTTGCTACCGCAGCCTATGCCTCGGCTGCGGCGATCGCGGCCCTGCCGATCATCCTGACCGGCGTGGGGCGTTGGCTGGGCGTTTGCGTTCAAGGGCTTGCCGTATGGGGCAGCGCGCTGTTGGTGGCCATAGGCGGCGATTGGACCCGGCGGTTGGCTCTCGTCCTCTTGTTGCCTTGGGCTTGTGTGGCCTTCCTTCGCGGCCTAACGGGCCCGGGCTCGCCGCTGCCGGCCCGAGTCGCCCAGGGATGCAGCATTGCTCTCGGCGGGGCATTCTCGACGCTGCTCTTCGTCGCCATCGAAGATCGCGAAAACGCCGCGTACGCGGCGGAGGTACCTCTCGCGACGCCCGGCAGGCTCACCATTTGGCTCGTACTGGTATGTGCTCTGCTGCTCTTGTGGTCGCCTCCGCTCTTTTTTCAGGGGCGCGCTCCAAGCGAGATCCTGCGCCTTGGCCCCGTCGATCGAGCCCGGGATCAAACGCTGGGTATCGCGAAGTGGCTGGGCTTGTTCGGGATTTGTGCCGGGGGAGGTCTCCTCAACAGGGCGATCCTCTTAGAGAACGCTTTCGAGTCATGGGTGCCATTCGGCGCCACGCTCTTATTCGCTCTGCCGCTGGCGCTTCGCGGCGGCCGGCGTGGACTCGGGGTGGCCTTCGCTCTCGCCCTGTTCGTGGCGATTGGCGCAGCTGTTAAGCCCGCGCCGGCCGCATTGGCGATTTTCTACTGGGTCGTGCTGGCATTCTCGATTCCCGTAGTGCTGATGGGGCGCGTCGAGTGGCGCCAGCGGCTGCTTCGAGTGCTGGGCTTGTTGGGAGGAATCGCGGCATTGGCGGCAGTGGCCATGGTTACGAAAGACGAAACTATCGCCATCGTGCTCGGGCCCGCGCTGTGCTGGAGCGGGGTCTTCGTCGTGGACTACATCAAGCTGCGCGACCGCGCCGCCGAACGAGAAGCGGCGGCCCATCACAGCGCCTATTGGTCTCCCAAGTTCACCCGCTTGGTGTCAACGTCTCGAGTCGAGGTCGTAGCGTTGTCACTAATCACGTTGGCGTTTGCCATTCCGTTCGTGTACGCCGGGTCGGGTATCGGGCGGCAACGGCCCTGTTGGCGCGACCGGTACCCCACACCGAGGCCTATGGGCTGCGGCGCATCCCCGAGGCCAGAGCTGATTCTGGATCGAGCGACCAAGCTCGTAATTTCCGAGAAGGTGACTGCCCCTGACGTGCAAGGCGCCCTCTTCGACGAATTGGCAACTGGAGGGGACCATAATGGGCTTATCCAGCTGCAGTACCTCAATCAACTCTCGATGCTCGAGGAGCTCGAGCCTTGCTACCAGCTGGGTTGGAGGGTCTCGGTGAACCAGGCCTGCGCGGGTTATCGCATTCACGACGTAGCGACGGAGGCAGCCGTCCTCAACAATCTGAGCATGCCGGCTGAAACGCGCATCGCTCGCAAGCTGACGGCCGACGAAACAAGTACGCTTGCTGGCAACCCTCTCGCGGGTGGAGTCAATCAGGAGATCCGAAAACGCTAGTGCTACTCGGCCATTTTATAGAGGTCACGGGCGTTGCACATGCTCCGCCATACACTCTGCAGCCACCTTGGCGATCCGCGGGACGTCGGCCCTTTCCAACGCTTGCCGGTCGCGAAGACATGCCGATCAGGCTCGGCTACATGCACCGCGCGCAAGGCGAGACGAGCGTTCCGCCTGCTCGACTCGGGGCCTCCCGTCGGCCTGGAGGCGGGCTCGGCGGCGCGGAACAAACCGGAAAGGCAAGCTACGGCAACCTGAGATTCGGCGGATCGGAACACCGCGAGTCATTCAGGAAACAGGGTACAAAAGCCAGGAGTTGAAACCCGGTGCCGTAAGTTACACGCACATTCGCGGAGGCAGACGTCGGGGCACGCGCACGGAAGCCAAACCCTGCCCCGACGTCCGTCCAGAGTGCCGCTAATAGCCAGCCCCAGTCCTCAACCGAGCGACAGCTAACTCCTAAGGCACCAGCACGATCTGCTGGGTGCTCCCGGAGCCGTAGGGCGCGGGGGTGACGACGCGGCGTCCGTCGATCCAGACCTCGTCGGGGACGCTGCCGCCACCGTTCTGGTGGACGTACTTTACCTCGTTGTCGTCGATGGAGAGGACGCGGACGGTGTAGCCGTTGTGGTGCTCCAAGAGGGAGGAGTCTGGCGAGAAGGAGAAGCCGACGCTGCCTGCTCCGGGGTCGGTGGCCAGGAGCTCGCCCGTCGTGTCGACCACTGCGGCTCTGCAGGCGGTGAGGACGCAAGATAGAAGAGCGATGCGGTTGCTGTCGGGTGACAGGAGCGCGCCAGTACAAAGGTCCGCGCGCGTGAGCGCGGCCGCGGCCTCGATGATGACCTCGGAGTTGGCGACGTCCAGATCGGCGAGTACGAGCGCTCCCACCGAGTCCTTGAAGGCGAGGGTGCGCCCGTCCGTGCTGAGCCCCGGAAGAACTTGGGCCGGCAGGTACATGTAGTCGCAGAGGGAGGACAGCGTGCCGAGTTTTTTCGGCGTACCACCGCTCAAGGGAACCTCCAGGAGCAGCGGGCTGGCTTCACCATTCATGGCCGTGAGCAGGACCTGGTCGCGCTGGGACCCGACGAAGCCTAGCTCTGTCAACCTGTCGTACATGGCGAGCTCGCGCCACGGGCCGCCGTCCACATCTGTTGCCAGGGCGGCCCACCTGCGGTCCGCAGTCTTGGTGTAACCCATGAGCAGTACTTGGTCGCCTTGGGGTGAGATCTGGACGGAGTAGGCGTACAGGTCTTCGGGCAGCGCGATGTCCTGTGGCGTCGCTGAGTCCGCGCTGAGTACGCGCACGATGGGCTCGGCCGATTCATCGACGTCGCGGAAGGCGATCGTGCGCCCGTCTTCCGCCCAGACGTGCTCGGCCTCTTCGCGCGGTCCGGAGACGTGCTGCAGGACGGTGCCTCCAGCCACGGGTACGACCGCGAGTTGGCGCTCCGCGTTCGTGAACCAGACGAGCTCGCTATCAGCCGTGAACCACCAATCTGAAGCTTGGTCCAAGAGGTTGAGGTAGTAGAGGGACTCGCTGAGCAGCGCCGGCTCACCGCCGGCGCTTGCTACCGAGTACAGGGCGAGATCGCCTGTTTCCGCATGGGGCGCTGCGTAAACGACTCGCGAGCGATCAGGGCTCGCCTCCGCTACTTTGACGTCCGTCGCGAGCGTGACCGACTCCTCGCCGTCCACCGTTGCAGACTTCAAGAACTCGGACTCGAGGTAGACGACCCGCTCCGGGTCAGCGCTCACGATCTCGAGGCCACCCGTGACTTCAGCGATCGTCGTTACCTCGGAGCCGTCCAGCGGGATGGAGCTGATTGCGTGGCCGCAGCGCCCCAGTACCTTCGTATTTTGCTCTCCGGTCCACTTCGGCGGCAGGGGGAATAGCTCGCAGCCAGCCGGCAACAAGAGCTCGTAGGCCGTCGGAGCTCCACCATCCGCGGGCCAAGGAAGGCTGCCCAGCGGGACCGATGATGCGTCGGTTGGTGTCGAGCCACCTTGACTGGCGCCGCCACCAGTCGTCGCAGTGCCTCCTCCACCCGCCTGACTATCGGACGGCTCGCCGGAGGCGGCTTCGTCGGGCTCACCACTGCTGCCCGACTCGCCTCCAGCAGCGCTTGCCTCGGGCGGCTTTGCTTCGTCGCTGCAGCCAGTCTGAGCGCCGGCAGCACAAAGCAGTGCGATAAAAATCCCCTCCTGCAGTCTCATGTTCTCTTCTTTCCTCGCCGCTGAAGACCCGCCGCGGCTCGCCGCATTCGCGGGGAAACTAAATTAAAGTCTAGATCCCGGCAAGCGGCCTCGTTCCACCGGCTGGCTGCTGACGCTCAGACGAGGCGCACTCAGGGCGGGCGCTCTGGCTAGCGGGCCTGGCACGCGTTTGGCATCAGATGGATGCATGCGCTCAAGGTACCTCGGAGCCCGTGACTTCATCGATTTGGAGGATCCCGCCGCGCTGCGCCACTTCACCCGCGTGCTGGGCTGCAGCCTCGAGCAGCTGCGCGCGGCGGTGGCGGCGGTCGGGCCTGGCTTTGCGAATGTGCGTCTGCGCTTCCGGCGTCGACCGATGACGCGGCACCACCACCTTTCGCGCAGTGCTTGAGCTGAGCCGCTAGTAGCCCTGAAATAGAGCGCGTCCGAAGAAGATCACCGCAAACACGAGCGCCACGAAGGCCAGCACCGCCAGCATGGCCAGGCGCATGAGGCAGCCGCCGATGCCGCGAACCGCCACTGTTGGCGCGCCAGTCGGCACCCGGCGGACGGGGGCGGAGCGGCTGCGGAGCAGGGCCGCCAGCAGCTGTTGCCAAGGCGGTGGAGACGCCACGGGAAGGGGCGCGTCCTCGTAATCCTCATAGCTCCGTGCGGCGGGACGGGAGGCGGTTGGCATCGCGACAGGCGGCACCGTGCTCGGGGCGGCCGCACGTGACGGGCGTGACGGGCGTGACGAGGGTGACCCACGCGATGGCGGTGGCGGAGTCGGGCGGCGCCGTTCGGCGGGCGCGCCGAATGCGGCCCCACACGTGGGGCAGCGAGCGGAAGACAGCCAAAGGCCTGGTTGGTGATTGTCACAAAAGAAGCGCAGCGTAGCGTCGTGACAGGCTTCGCATTCGCCGGGCTTGGTGCCGGTCGTGCCGCAGTTGGGGCAGCGCAATAGCACGGTCATGGCGCGCTCTCGCTTTCGGAGTCGGGCGCAGTGTCCGTGGCGGCGGGCGGAAACACCTCGCGCACCAGCTCTGCCGGTGGAAAGAGCTGGTACACCTGCGGCAGCCCGCCTGGCAGGACCCGCGCGACGGTGGGTGCTCGCTCGTAGGGGCCAAAGCTCTCACGAGGCAGCCGGCGCGAGAGGGCCACGGTGGTGAGGACGGGGTGGTTTCGGTACGCGGGGTAGATGGCGTAGCGCTCCTCGACGTGATCGTGGCCGCGCACGAAATGGGTAACGGTGCGGCCGAGCTTCGCGCTGAGCGCGCAGAAGTCGTCGAAGTCTTCGTAGCCGAACTGACTGCCGCGCGAGAAGCGATTGGGCATCTTTTTGCGCGCCTTGGGGTGCGCGCGCGCCCACACGAAGTCAGAGAGGCACTGCGGGTCGTTCCAGTCGCCCGTTTCCAGGAGCTGGGGGTGCAAGTCCGAGAGCGGAAAGCCGCCGTGAGCCACGAGCAATCCGTCCGGCAGGAACAAGGCGCACGGCGCTCGGGCGGTAAGGCGCAGGGCGAGCTTTCCCGCGCGCGTGATCCACTCGTCCTCGGCGTGCGCGTTGAGGAACTCGGAAAAATCCGACGGCGACACGGTCGAGGAGAAGCGAGCGCCGTCGAAGGCGAGGGCCTCGTCGTGATTGCCCACGATGACGCACACTCTCTCCGGAGCTTCGACGATCAATTCGAATACGCGCAGTAGCACCTCGAGCGCGCGGCCTTCGTCGTCGATGAAGTCCCCCAGAAAGATCAGCTGCGGCGAGGCGCCACCGGTCTCTTCCGCGTGCCGGCGGACGAGAGCCAAAGCCGCTTCCAGCGCGAGTAGGTCGCCGTGCAGATCGCCGATGATCCAAAGCGGCTGCGCTACATCGCGCGCGCTCACCTGGATGACGCGATCGGAAGCGCTGGCGCGGTCGCTATCGAACAACAGACTGGCGCCCTCCGCTCTATCCAAGAGCGCTTCCAGGCTCTCGACCGTGGAGCGCATGCGCTCTCGGATCGGCATCGGATCCACCGCCGCCCGGATCGCTTGCCAATCCAGGTCTCGAACCTCCACGACTGCTGACGCGGCGGCGTCGCCGTCTGCGTCGTTCGTAGCCAGGGGCGCAGCTTCGTCGGACATGTCAGCGCGCCCGAGCGAGCAGTGGCAGCTTGATGATGCCTTTGTCCTGTCGGCCAACTGCGAGTTGGTCCCCTTGGCGAAGCGCGCGCGGTGCGGTCAGCTTTTTCCCGTTGATTAGCGTTTCGTTCGTGGTGCCCGCAATCGGCGAGACCAGCCACTGTCGCCCTGGACCACGTTCCAGCACGCATTGGCGGTCGTCCCAAAACTCGCCGTCCGCGCCCAGCTGCCGGGTGAGCGCTTTGCCGAGCTCCGTCCGAACACCAATGCGAAGAGTGCCTCCGCCGGGAGCCAGCAGCTCGATCCCCTCGGAGACCAAGGGCGCTCCTGGCGCTCCCGCTGGGCTCGGCGGCGCTGCGGCAGCTTTCGCCGGCGCGGTGGAGGCTCGGACTGGTGCGGCGACGGGTGCTTTGGCCTTCGTGCCGCGGCCACTCAGAGCGTCGCGCAGCGCGGCGGCGGTAGGACGGGCGGCGGGGTCCGGGGACAAGCAGCGGTGCAACATCGCGCTCACCTCGGCGTTGCTGGCGGGCGCCGGCATCACGCCCAGCAGAGCGGGCGGCTCCGCCGCGTACGCCCTCACGAGGGTGGCGTAGTCCGCGGGCTCGTCTTGCCAGTAGGGATGCTTTCCGGCGAGCAGCTCGTACAGCATCAGACCGCAGGTGAAGACATCTGAAGCCGGCAGCGGCACCGCTCCCCGGGCCATGTGCTCCGGCGAACGGTAGTTGTCCGTGCCTACGTAGCCTTGAAAGCCATGCCAGGGAGCACGGCGGTCGGCGAGGAGCGAGAAATCCATGTCGATCAACTTCAGTTGGTAGCCGGAGCCGATCGTCGGGTCTTCCACCAGGTAGGCATTGGCCGGCTTGAGGTCGGCGTGCACCACGCCCGACTCGTGGAGCGCGGCAACTGCCGCCACCAAAACCTTCGCCCAGGTGACGTGCCGCGCCCACACGGCGGGGTCCCGCGCGGGCGCAGACTTCGTCAAACGATGCCGCTCCCGCTCCTGATCCAAGACTTGCTGCAGGTCAGCGCCGTTGTGGACGAATTCGAACGCCTGAAAGTAGCAGGGGCCGCCCCAACGCTCCTCGAAGGCGTCCACCTGCCGAACCGCAAAATGCGCTGCCTTGCCGCCGCGCACGCGCGCCGCGAGCTCCTTTTGGTAGGCGACGAACGCCGGATACCAGACCACGGTAGGAGCCGGAGATTTGTACTGCTTGAAGAAGACCTTCTGACCGGAAGGTGCCTGCGCCGCGTACGAGATCGCCATCATGCCGGGTCCGAAGACCTTCGTGATGCGATAGCCACGGAGCGCATCGCCCACCTTGAGCTTCTTCGCCATCTTTCGGCTCGGCGCGGATTAGAGCGCGACGGTTTCAGCCGAACGCGACACGCTGGCCGCGAGCTGCTTGAGCGTGGTCCGGAAGTTTACCGGGTCCGACGTGAACTTCTGCAGCGCCTCTTGCGGCCCCAGGCCGTCGTACTCGACTACTTCCCACTCGGACTTGTCGATCTGGCTGAGCCGGTCGTAGCCCTCGAAGTTGGGCGCAAACAAGCTCAAGATGATGCGATTGGCCATCACGACGTTCGCGACGTCTTGCAGTGACCCGCCCTTGGCCTCCGGCAGGCTCATCGTCTCCTTGAACGAGGCGTCCGTGAACACGATGACGACGCGCGCCGCGTCGCTACGGTACCGCCACTTTTCCGGGTCTTCCGTCTGCGTGCCCTTTGGTACCGCGGGCATGGATGCCACCTTGTACAGCGTGTCCAGCAGCGACTCGGGCTCGTCGCCTCCGCCCTCCGCCTTCAGCTGCGCGAGCTGTGATTTCAGAGCGCTCACGTCGCGGACGAAAGGGTTTTCCACGATCCACGGCAAGCCTTCGCTCTCCGCCGACTCGATGTCGCGATATCCTACGACTTTACCGCGCCAGTCACGCACCGGTGCCACGCTATTGCCATCGCCCTTGCTGAGCGAATCGATGAACGCCTCGATGTTCTTGCGGAGCGCGTCGATACACGGCGCCATGCTGCCGCTGACGTCCACCACGAAGACCAAATCGGCAACACCCTTGGTTTTTGCCCGCGCTTGAGGTGCAGGCGCGGCGAGGGCCGGCTCCGCAACGCCAAGCTCGCCCTCCGCAGGAGCGACGCTCTCGTCCAAAGTAGGCTCGGCCAGTGGATCCGCGCTCGGGTCCGGTGCCGCCACGTCCGTATCAATCGGGTCGCTCATGCCCCGAGGCTTTACAAGATGCGTGCCGCTCGCTCGGACCTGATAAGTTCGAGAGCGTCATGTCGCGCCGCTTCGCCCGCAGCGAACGGTCTTCGCTATAAGCCCGGCTCCACCGATGCGATAGATTGCGGAACCTATGGGAAACCTCACGTGGGCGCCGATCGCTTTACTTGCCGCACTATCGGCTGCGCTCGCAACCGTCGCTTGTAGCGAGCCCGACAAAGACTCGTCGCACGACCTTGGCGGCGCGGGGGCTGACAACGGCGGGGCCCCAACCGACGGTGGAGGTGGCTCCGCGCCAGCCGCTGCAGGTGCCCCGAGTTGTGAGGGTCTTCCAGAGACTCAGTGCCGGCAGCTCAAATGCGTGCCCATTGATGGCGTGCGGTGGCCAGGCACGCTCGACGATCCCAGAGAATACGCGGGATGTGCGACTGACTGCTCCGCGGATGATTGCTCATTTCCCGACGCGGAGGCCTGCGCCGTGGACCCATCGGGGCAGTGCTGGGGGCTAGGTAACCCGCACGCGCCAGATGGCTGGACCGTTCTAGGCGAGTACGGTAGCTGCAGCGATTTGCCGGAATGCACGGAGTAGCGCGCTGAGCCGCCGCCGACCGGTTACTCTTGGCAGGCGCAGGTGACGCGCACGCGCGACATGGTCGCGGTTGAGCTATACGCAGGGCTGACCAGCCAATAGGCGTCCTCGCCATAGACGTGACAACCCAGGCCGCGTCCGTCGTAGCGCTTGGATTCGATCGGCGCGGAGGTGATGCCGAGGGCGCTGAGCACGCTCGCGCATTCCTTCGCGGTGCCTCCCTGCGCGGGGCTACCAATGATAGCCGCGGCGTCAGCAGCCACTCCGCCGTGCGCGGCGCAGGTCTGCTGGCAAGACGCACCGAGCTCCCCGAGGTACCAGCAGTGGCCGGCGGCGGGGGCGCCGCTGCACTCAGGCTCGGACTGGGCGCCGCCGCTGCTATTCATGCCCGCCGCGCCCGTGCCTGCCTCTGCTCCGGCGCCGCCTGCCTCTGCTCCGGCGCCGCCTGCCGAGGGGCTTGCGCCGCCGGCCGCGCGCGCGCCACCCGAGCCACCCGCGACAGACTGGCGTCCGCTGATCGAGCACCCGTCGCAGCCTCCGCCCGTTTCCTCGAGCGCAGCTGCGCTTATCAGCTCCTCGTCGTACACGGAGCAAGCACACGTACCGACGAGGGCCGCAATCCACAGAAGGGACCGACCCGGTCGTTGGGAGCTGGGCATGGATCCTCGAGGGTGAGCGACGCGAGGGGACTCAGCGAGGCAAAATCGTCATCCACGCTTCAGTTTTGGAGTTTGCGGTAGCAGTGCGACGCACACTCAGCCGCGACTCAGAGCTCGCGCCGCGCCTCAATCAGGGACGCGTGCTCGACTCGTGCAGGTCCTTACAGCAGCGGAAGCCAAGGTGGTAGTTCATGTGGGCGTCGTCGGCCATGAGCCGCCCGGCGTGCCACGCTGGAGCGCGCCAGCGGCAGTCGTCCTCGTGAGCTTCGTACTGCTGGAAGATGAACCAGCTGCCCTTCATCTCGTTTTCGCCGGTGCCGCCGCGGGCGCCGAGCTCGGTGGCGACGAGCGGCAGGTTCATGTGCTCGGCGGCGTTGCCGTGTTGGTCGTACACGCCGAAGGAGCTCACACACTCCGGAAAGGCGCCCGCAGGGTAGGTGTTGCTGCCGCACTCCTGCCAGGTGGGTGCGTAGCACTTGGGGCTCTTGCGGCTGCCGGTCGCGCACAGGGCGTGGTTCTTGGTCTTGCCGTAGGCCCAGACGACCTCGCGCGACTTGTTGTGCAGGTACTCCTGCTGCAGCCTTCGCTCCCCGAACGTGTAGTCTTGCTCGGGCTCGTGGAGCGCGCCGGCGCAGGCACCCTCCCACTCGTGCGCATCGCACAGGCGCTTGCCTTGCGCTTGGCACAGCCTCTGCGCGTCGTCGGATGGCACCCACGTTACCGGGTAGTCGCAGGGAATGTTTGGGTACTCGTACTGATCCATGCAGAGCTTCGCGCTCTCCGCGGTTTGGCCTGCGGCCGGGTCGAATACGGTGACCATGTTGGGCGCGCCGCAGCGCGCGTCCGCGGCGTGGAAGGTCTGCTTTTCACGGATGGCCTGGCACTCGGCGCGCGTCATCGGGTGCTTGGTGATCTTCGGATTTCCCTGGGCCATCCACTTGCGCCCGGCGAAGATCTCGCGCGTCTTTTGCAGCGCTTCGTCGCTCAATCCGAGCTGGGTCTTCATGTTGGCGAAGAGCACCTCGCGCTGCGCCGGCACGTCCTCCGGGAGCTCGTCGCGGAGCGGGGGAAGGGGCGGCGGCGCGGCCGCGCTCGGCGCCGGAGCGGAGGCGCTGCTAGCTGGAGGCGCAGCAGTCGTGGGCGCGCTAGAAGAAGCAGAGGGCGCTGGCGTCGGCGTCGTGCCACCTTTGAGCAGCAGCGCCGCTACCGCCACCGACGTGCCGGCGGCGGCCAGCAGCACCAACGGAACCAGACGACGAGAAGACGCGGGCTTGGACACGGGCCTCGGTTCTTGTTACCAGGCTCCCCGCCCAGGCAAACTTTTCGACGCCGATGTCCCTCGTCTGCCCTCACCAGCCTCACTGCCCCGGCTGCCCGCGCCTCGCGACGCCGGGCCTTCCGCCCGAGCCCCTGGGCCGGCTCACGGCTTTGGCAGAGCGAGCCGGCATCCCTGCGCCAGTGCTACACGAGAGCCCGCCCACGGCCTTTCGGCGCCGCGCCCGCCTCGCCATCCGTGGCCGCTCGGACGCGCCCAAGCTCGGCATCTTCGAGGCTGGCACGCACCGCGCCGTGCACATTCCGCGCTGCCTGGTTCACCACCCCGTGCTGAGCCGCGTCGTCGCGCAAGTGCGGGACGCGCTGTCGCGCCACCGCGTGCCCACGTATTCGGACTCGGCGCATGCTGGCCTCGCTCGCTACCTGCAAGTGGTCGTCGAGCGCGAAACCGAGCGCGCGCAGGTCACGCTGGTCACGAACGACTCGAGCCCGAAGAGCGTCGAGCCGCTCCTGGCGGATTTGGCGCAGCTCGTGGGCGACACGCTGCAGGGCCTTTGGTGGAACGGCAACCCCGAGCGCACCAACACGATCTTGGGGCCCCACTTCGAGCACGTAGCGGGCGAGCGCTACGTGCGGGACGTTTCAGGGGACGCGCGGCTGTTCTACCCGCCGGGCGCGTTCGGGCAGAGCAACTTGGATCTCGCCATGCAGCTCGCGGCCGAGGTGCGCGCGCTGGCGGCGCCCGGGGAGCGCGTCGCCGAGCTGTACGCGGGCGTAGGAGCCATCGGGCTGGGTTTGGCCACGAGCGCCTCTTCTCTGGACTTGAACGAGCTCGGGGCAGGGTCGCTGGAGGGCCTCTCCGCCGGAGTCGCTGCGCTCCCCTCGCTGCACCGCGAGAAGGTGCACGTGCACCCAGGCTCGGCTGGGGCCTGCGCTCCGCTCGTGGAGTCTGCGGGCTTCGTGATCGTGGACCCGCCGCGCAAGGGGCTGGATCCGGAGTTGCTCGCGCAGCTCTGCCGCACGCCGCCCGCTCGGCTTGCCTACGTCTCGTGCGACGTCGCCTCCTTCGAGCGGGATAGTGAGCAGCTGCTGCGCGCCCTGCGGCTCCGTTCGCTCGCCGCCTACGACCTCTTCCCTCACACGGAGCACGTAGAGACGCTCGCCGTCTTCGAGCGTAACTGACTCCGCTGCCAGCGGAACAACACCGCTAAGCGGCTATCGGTTCCGCCGGACACTACGAGCTCAGGCCACTTTGCTAAGCTCCTTGAGCCTCATGCGAGCCGTGCTCCTTCCCGCTCTAGCGCTGCCGCTCGTCCTCACTCATTGCGGCGCCAAGGGCGACTTGGTGATCGGGGAGGTCGCGCTGATGACGGCGGGCAGCGGCACCCAGGCCCCGGTAGCAGGCACCGGCGGAAGCGCCTCGTCGCCGGGCGAAGCAGGAGCCCCCGGTGCGAACGGTGGCGAAGCATCGGGCGGACCAGCCGACTGCGCACTGGGCGACGAGCCCCCACTCGGTAGCCTCGTGCACCGCTATGATTTCAGCGGCACGGGCACCACGCTCAAGGACCTAGTGGGCGACGCGGACGGCACGGTCGAAGCGGGCGCGCAGCTGGACGGCAGCGGCGTGCTGTCTCTCGCGGGGCGCACGGAGGGCCAACCCGATCAATACGTGGATCTGCCGAACGGCATCGTCTCTTCGCTTTCGGAGGTGACGTTCGTGGTGTGGCTCAGTTATCAAGGCGGCGCCGGTTTTCAGCGCATTCTGGATTTCGGTGACAGCACGAGCGGCGAGGGTCAGGGCGATTCGGGGCGCAACTACCTGGCTGTGCTGTACGGCTCCAACTTTGCCAATGGCGACCGGCTCGGAGCACAGCTCGCCGCGCCGGGCTTCCCTTCGCTGTCGCTCGGGACGTACTTCGAGCTCGTTCAAGACGAGCCGTATCAGGTGTCGCTCGCCTTCCGCAGCAACGACCGAGTCGCGCTGTTCGCGGACGGGCAGGAGCTCATCTCATCGCCGGTGCAGCGGTCGCTCGCCGAGCTGAACGACGTGAACTGCTGGCTCGGCCGCTCGCAGTGGACCAAGGACCACCCATTTCACGGCAAGTACGACGAGCTCCGCATCTACGACGTCGCCCTGAACGCCTGCCAACTCGCGACGTTACGCTCGCGCGGACCAGACGTGCCCTAGTGCTTTGTTCAGCAACTGCCGCAGGTTAGAGCCGGGGTGGTCTTGCCGACCTCGCGGGCCGGCTCCTTGACAGAGCCCTCTAAAGTTTCAATAATTCGTGAAAGCGGCAAGCCGCTCGTCCGATGACCCAGCGCGACTCCGCCCACTACCCGATCCCCTGGCTCTCGCGTGAAAACGCCGAGGCGGGCACCGCCCAGCCGCTGCAGTGGCTGAGCGTGCCTGCGCCGCTGCTTCAGGCCGAGTCACTGCTCGGCGTCGCGCCGGAGGTGGACGCTTGGTACTGGTCGGACGGCGCGGAGGAGCAGGTCGGCTTGGGCGTCGCGCGGCGTCTGGTAGGTAGCGGTGCGGAGCGCTTCGAGCAGCTCGACCGTTCGCTGGCGGAGCTATGGCGCGTCCTGGAGCCTTGCGTGGCGGCCGAAGCCGGTGCTCCCGAGCCGCGCGTGTTCGGCGGTCTGGCCTTTCAAACCGGTCGCGCGAGCCTCATTCCTTGGGTTGATTTCGGTGAAGGGCAGCTGGTCTTGCCGCGCCTCACCTACACGCGCCGAGAAGGGCGCGCCTGGCTCACGCTCATTGCTCCGCCTTCCGAGCTCACCCCCGCGACCGAGCGCGCTCGCTTGCTGGACGAAGCCGCGAAGCTCGTGAGCGCGGCGAGTCGCCTGGAAGAGGCAGAGGCTCCTGGCCCGTTCGAGCTCGCGGAGCCGGACCCAGCCGAGTGGCGGGAGCAGATTCGGCAGGTCAAAGCCGCCATCGCCAGCGGCGAGGTGCAGAAGATCGTGCTGGCTCGCCGTGTTCTCGCGCGCTTTGCTCGCGAGCTCTCGCCCACGCGTGTGCTGTCGCGCTTGCGTGAAAGCGGGCCCGGCGCTCCGCGCTTCGCGTTTCGCGTCGGCGGCTCTACGTTCATCGGCTCGCCTCCCGAGCGAGTCCTGGAGAAGCGCGGGCTGCGCCTGGCGACGGAGGCGGTAGCGGGCACGCTGCCGGCGAGCGATCCGGAAGCGGCGTTGCGGCTGGTCGAAGACGCCAAGCTGCTGACCGAGCACGCTCCCGTCATTCAGGACTTGCTCGAACGGCTTCGGCCCGTTGCAGTGGTGGATCCGTTGCCGGAGCGGCCGATCCCCTACTTGGCGCGCCAGGTCTGGCACTTGAAGACGCCCATCACCGCCACGCTGCAGAAGCCGGAGCGCGCTCTCTCGCTGCTCTCGCGCATCCACCCGACGCCGGCGGTAGGCGGCTACCCGACTCGCCCGGCGGTCCGCTTCATCGCCGAGCACGAGGCGGACGAGCGCGGCTGGTACGCCGGCCCCATCGGCTGGATCGACGCGCACGACGACGCGCAGTTCGCGGTCGCGCTGCGCTCCGGCGTCATCTCCGGCAAGCACGCGCACCTGTACGTCGGCGCCGGCATCGTGAGCGGCTCGGACAGCGAAAGCGAGCTGGCCGAAACGGGCTGGAAGCTACGCGTCTTGCTCGGCGCGCTGGGCTGAGCGAGCGAGGCGTATTTCCGCAGTGCGGCAAAATCGCCACAGCTGAAAGCAGGTTTCGCGCCAGAAATGGGTGGCATGTAGGTTGCTCCCGGAGGCGCCGAATGCCTCAGGAATCCGGTTCGAACGTCAGCCCCAACGCCGCGCTCGCTGCCGGCGCATCAAAGGGCGTCTCTGGCCTGATTGACGCGATCGCGTCGGCTGGTGTTCGAGACGAGCGCATCTGGGAAGCGTTCGTCCAGGTGCCGCGCGAAGCGTTCGTGCCCCGCTGGTTGGCGGCCCGGGCGTTCGAAGACGTAGCGCTGCCGATTGGGTGTGGTCAGACCATCAGCCAGCCCTCGATGGTCGCGATCATGTTGAAGGAGCTCGAGGTGGAAGCGTCTTCCACCGTGCTGGAGGTCGGCGCCGGCTCGGGCTACGCGGCTTGCCTGCTCAGCCACCTCGCCCGCAGCGTGCACGCGGTCGAACGCCACCAGGAGCTCGCTCAAGAAGCGCGTAACACGCTCAGCCGCCTCGGGCGCAGCAACGTCACCATCTATCATGGGGACGGCGCGGCCAGCGCGCCTCGCACCCACTTCGACCGAATCCTGATCTCGGCGGCTGCGGCGAAGGTGCCAGAGGCGCTGCTCGCCTTGCTGCCGCCGCTCGGGAGGTTGGTCGCTCCCATCGGCGACGCGGAGAGCCAGATGTTGGTGACGTGCCAGCGAGACGCGGCGGGGGCCCTCAGCATTCGAGAGTCCGTGCGCTGCCGCTTCGTCCCGCTGGTCACGCCGACCCTAACTGTCTCTTAGCGCCTCAAACCGCGGCGTCGGAGCGCTGCGCTTTGTCGAGCTCGTTCATGAGCGCGCTGCGCGTCTCCTGACCCACGATGCCGTCAATCTTGATCGTCGCGCGCGCTTGAAATTGGCGGACCGCGTTCTGCGTGTTGGGGCCGTCCTTGCCATCGACCTTGCCGGGGTCGAAGCCGAGAGCTTTCAGCGCGGTCTGCACGCCATCCAAAGTCTCGAGGTTGACGTAGCCGAATTTATCGGAGTTGTGCTCGTACTGGGCCATGACTCACCTCACTTGGCAGGCTTGTTCGTGACCGTGGTCTCGAAGGAGTCCACCGCGGCCTTGAGCGCAGTCAGGTTTCGGTCGAAGGAAGCCTTGGCTGATTCCCAGGCGCTACCGGTCTCGCTCTCCAGCTTGCCGATGTCGGCCTGAACCGCGGAACGACGCGTCTCCACCTCGCCTTGAGCCGCGGCGACGTTCTTCTGTGCAGTGCCCTTGGCAGTCGCGGCTCGCTCCTTGAGGTAGGAAATCTTTCGGTCCACTGCGTCCACGTCCTTCTTCACGGACGCCTGCACGTCAGCCCGAGCCGTCGCCGCCTCGCCCGCGGCTTTCTGAGCGTCTTGCTTGGCATCCGCGATCTTCTCGTTGGCCTCCTGCTGAGCGTCACGCGCCTTCTGCTCCGCGTCCTGCTGGGCTTTTTCGGCGGCCGCCTGGTCGTTCTTGTTGCAGGCGTTCGCGCCAAACAAACAGGCGCCCACCGTCGCGATCCGCAGCGTCCTCTTGAAGTCGATCATGCGCCGGCGCCTTGCCACAACCGTACCAACCAGGGGCTGGGGGCTCCGAGCGACCCCGGCAATTCCGATGCTCACGCCTCGGACAAGCCGAATTGCACCGTGGTGCTCGACGTGCGACCGCTGCCAGGTAACCAGTGACGAAGCTCGTTTTTCGGTTTCATGACGGCCAGTGGCAGGTGCTGTTGAACGACGCGGTCGTGCTCGTGGCGAAGACGCCGGGCCAGGGCGCCGCCTCTGCCGCCAGCTTGCACGCAGTTCTTTTGCGCGATGGCCTGCTCGGCGCGGCTGAAGGTGTCGAGCTCGGCCCCGGAGCCACCGAGGAGCACCTCCGCGAGGGCTACGCCGCCGTGAAGCGCGACGAGCTGTTCAGAGCGCGCGCTGCTTCGAAAAAACCGTGACGCGTTGACTCAACGTGACAGCGCGGCGCGAGTGACTTTTGCAGAATCGGCCGCGCTGCGCGAAAACACCCATGAGTTGCTGCGGCCGCCTGTCGCACGGATCTTGCGAGCCGGCGCGGCGTGCGGCGAATCTTGATGGTGCTGCGTGGTGAGATCGACGCGGAGCGGCTGGCCCAGCGGTGGGAGGCGCTGGCTCCCGCTACCAGCGACGAGCAATGGGCGATCTGCTACCAGCTTCCACCAGGGCAAGACGGCTTGGTCGAGAGCCTGGACGCGCAAAGGGCTTTGACCAAGGCCCTCCGCGAAGCTCAGGGCGCGGCGGCGGAACGAGTGCCCGTGTTCGTCGCCTGTGAGCGAGACGGGGAGCGGCTCGCGGACTGCGCGCGGGCTTGGGGCGCTACCGAAGTGCTCGGTTAGGTTAAACCGAATCGACCGAGGCGAAGTCGCCGACTACGCTGACGCCTCCGGTGCTCAACTTCAATCACTTATACTATTTTCACGTTACGGCCTCGGAGGGCTCGATCAAAGCGGCCTCGGATCGCTTGGGCGTCACCCAGCCTACGGTCAGCGAACAATTGCGCATGCTCGAGCGCGTGCTCGACGTGGAGCTGTTCGAGCGCACGCCCACCGGGCTGAAGCTCACTCACGCCGGGCGCCAAGCTCTGGAATACACCAAAGCCATGTTCCTGGCCGGCGAGCGCCTCGTCAAAGCGCTCGGGCGTACCCTCGACGCCCCCAACGTCGCGCTACGTGTCGGCATGAGCGCTGGCATGGCGCGCACGACCGCGGCGGATTTCCTCATGCCCCTGCTCACGGTCGAAGATTGCCGGCCCTCCATCCGCACCGGCGAGCTCCACGAAATGCTCCGCTCCATGCGAGCGCGAGAGCTGGACCTGGTGCTCGGTGAGAGCGAGCCCGCCGAGATCACCCGTGACGGCTTCGCAGTCGAGCTCATTTACCGTCCCACCCTGGTCGCGATCGTCCTCACGGACATCGAGCCGCAGAGCGACTGGAAGAACCTCTCCCTCCTCGAATACCCCGCAACCTCCATCTACCACTGGGAAGTAGAGAAATTCCTGAACGACCACCACCTCGAGCCAAAAGTGCAAGGCGAGGTGGACGACACGTTCTTGATGCTCGAAGCCGTCTTGCGCGGCGGCTTCGTCGCGTTCGTCCCTCGCAGCGTGGCGCGCGACGCCATCCGCAGCAAGCGCGTCAAAGTGCTGCACGCGATTTCGCCGGAAGCGGCGGGAGTCTACGCCATCTACCCGGGCCACGAGGCCCTCCAACTCGTGCGCGTCGCCGTCGAGCGCCTGATCGAAAACGCGCGCGAACGGTTCGAAGGCACCGACGATCTCCGCCTCAGCGCCGCACCGAGCTCGAGGGCGTAAGAGCCGCGCCGAGGGCCTCGGAATCCTATCTGGCGCCTCGCTCCGGCAGGGCTGGCAAGCGCTGCTTGCGTCGAGTGCTCAGAGGATCCCGATGCAGCCGTCGTCGAGCAGTCGTGCCATTGCGCAGGCATTGCAATGGCACGACTGCTTCGATGTGAACGAAGCCATCGTAGGCGTAGTAGCGTTTGGGGCAATCTGGGCACCGAATCACTGTTCCTTTGTCGCCGCGTCTCGCGAGCGCGGCGCGCTGCGGGCAGCGCCAGACCGCATCTGGATCGCAGTCTGCGCAGGCGAACTTCTGACCAGCTCCATCCGTAAGGATACGAGCGCCCTTGCAATTCGGGGCAGATGGCATGCGTCAAACAGTCACTCTGTCTTTTCAGGCTTGCACCGACATCCGATTCTCTTTGCCGAGTAACGCGTAAGCATCCCGATTAGGCGGGCCACCCTCCCCATCACGGGGCCCACAGACTTCGTAGCGGGCGGACCGCTCCCGGTAGCCGCGCGCGGCGAACCGCTGTACGTTGCTCCCACGCCAAAAAAGGCGGGGAGGGCGCATGCGCCGAAGCTTCATTCCACTGTTGTGCGCCCTCGCGGGGGCTTGCTCGCATCCGGTCCCGGCGTCGGGAGAGCAGTTCGTCGGCCTTTGGACGGCAGCCGATAGGTACCTCGCGATTTCGGCTGATGGCAGGCTGGAGTACCAGCGTAAGAGCGGTGGTAATACGGTGGAGCTGGGCGGAGTCATCCGCTCGATCGATTCCGAGGAAATTCGAACCGGTATCTGGCCCATCTCGTCGACCTTCAAGGTGGACCGCGCGCCGCACCTAGACGGCGATCAATGGAAGATGACCATCGACGGCGTGGAGCTGTCTCGGACAGAAGCGGACGGGGCAGAGGGCCCGGGGAGCGAAGCGGCGCTCCTCGAAGAGTGCGCGGCTGGACGCGCCCCAAGCTGTTCGATGCTCGCGGTTCGCTATGCCACCGGGGAAGCCCCTGACTTGCAGAGAGCTTTTCAGTTCGCACAAACGGCCTGCAAGCTGGGTGACGCCAAGACCTGCGCGATGGTTGGAGAGATGTACCTAGCAGGCTCTGGCGTCCTTAGGGACGTGGATGCGGCGCAGGCGGCTCTGGATAAGGCGTGCACGCAGACGGTTGCGCGGGCTTGCTTCAATCTCGCGACTCTCTACCTGGACGGGAGCTTGCCGAAAGATTTGGAAAAAGCGGCGGAGCTGAATCAGCGCGCGTGTGACGGCGGTGACGCGGATGGCTGTCACAACCTCGCGCTTGCCTACCAGGAGGGCACGGGTATCTCCAAGGACTTGCCGCGGGCGCTCACTCTGCTGCAAAGGGCGTGCGGTATCGACCCGGCGGTCAGCTGCGCCTACTTAGGATCGCTCTACCAAGCGGGGGAGGTCGTCGAGCGTGATGGGGCGAGGGCAGTCGAGCTCTACCGACGAGCTTGCGGAGTGAAGGAACCCACGGGCTGCTACAACCTGGCGGCCAATCTTTTGGAAGGCAAGCTCCTCGACCGCGATCTACCGCTGGCGGCGAGGCTCTTCGAGCACGTTTGCGAGACGGAGCACACCGCCGTCGAGGGCACGACTCCGAGGAAGCTGTCGTGCCACAACCTCGGCGTTCTTCACGCCAGTGGGGAGGGCGGCGTCCCGCGCAGCTTGGAACGCGCCGCGGCGCTCTTCGGTACGGCGTGCGACTTGGGTTACTTGGATAGTTGCCACAATGTCGGCATGGCCTACATGACGGGCGAGGGAGTGGTGCAAGACCTGCCCAAGGCGGCGCTGATCTTCCAGAATGCTTGCGCCGCAGGCTTGGCCCGCAGCTGCACGAATCTCGGGCATCTCTATCGAGAAGGCCGCGGAGTGAAGCAGGACTCGCGGAAGGCCGCGGAGCTGTTCACGAAGGGATGTGGCGGCGGTAGCGCCAAGGGGTGTCGCGCCGGAGAAGTGGTGACACTCTGATCGACGTCAAGGGCTAGCCGGCTCGGCTAGTTCTGGAACAAGGTGCCTTGCTGAGCTGAGGGCAACGCTGCGGCGGGCGGGGGCTCTGGCTCGGCGCTGCTGATGGCGCGGCGGCCGGAGACGATGACCTCCTCGCGGCCGTCCTCGGTTACTTTGCGGACGAGGCGGTAGGTGGTGTTGCCGTCGGCGCGCGCTACCTCGGGCGCGGCGATGAGGAGCTGCAAATCCAGGCTTTCGCACAGGTCGAAGAGTGACCCGAGGTTGTCTTGCGAGAGCCGGTTGGCTTCATCCAAGAACAAGAAGCGCAAGGAGCCGGGGCCGCGGCGCGCGCGCAGGAGGTTGGCGTCTCGCTCCCACTCCGCGAGCACGACCATCATCAGGGCGGCGCCGACACCGATGGCCTCGCCGGTGGAGAGGCGCGTAGGATTGGCCGGCTCCCAGTTGCCGTCCGCCTTGCGCTGCACCTCGACCACGAGCTCCAGGTACTCGCGGTAGTCCAGCACCCGTCCGCCGCCGCTGCGCCCGCCGCCGTAGCGGCGCAAGATCTCGCTGAGCGCCTCTTCGGTCGGCAGGCTGCTCTGAAACAGCAGCTCTTGCGCGCTGCCCTCGGCCAGTGCGCGCAGCACCGGTTCCATCTGCGCGGCGCGACGCATTTCCACCCGAATGCCGGCGATGCTCCCGAAGGAGACGCCGGTGAGGTTTTGGTTCAGTCGGCGCACCTGCGCCTTCGCGCGGCGGAGCTGGACCTCGATGCCGCGCGCCACGTCTTCCGAGGCGCCCCGCAAGTCCGCCTCTTGATGAGCGAGGCGCTGCTCGAGCACGCTCAGGTGGCCGCGAAGGCGCTCGAGCGCGAGCAGCGGGTCCTCCACTTGGGCGACCTGCGCCGGGACTCGGCGCGCCAGCCACTCGCGGACTCGCAGCCACAGCGCCAGAAAATCGTCGTCTTGCTCGAGCCGCTGCTCGCCGACCTCGCGCGCGAGCGCGTCGCCACCGCGCGCGGCGTCCAGCCGGTCTCGCAGGAGCGCAGCGCGGCTCCGCGCCTCTGCGGCTAGCTGGAGCGCGGAGCGGGGCTCGTCGTGCTCGCTGGACTCGCCGGAGTGCAGCACCATCGCGCGCTCGGCGTGGGCGCGCAGCGAAAGCCAACGCGCTTCGGCGGGGGCGGCCGCCGCCTGCGCATCCGAAAGGTCCCGCTGAGCTTGGCCGAGCGCTTGGCCCAGCTGGCGGACGCGCTCGGCCTGCGCGCCGCGCCGGGCCAGCAGGTCACGCTCTTCCAAAGAGAGCCGCTCGGCGAGCGTGGTGAGCTCCGACAGCTCTGCCGCGGCGCGCTCCGGCGTGAGGTCAGCGGAGATGCCCAGCCCTGCGAGCTCGCTCCGCAGCCGGGCTTCGTGCGCCGCCACCGCGGAAAGCGCCGCCTCCGCCTGTTGCAGCTCGCCCGTGGCTTGCTCCCAGGCTTGCTCGGCGAGCTGCACTGCTTCTTCTGCGGCTTGCACGGCCGCGCGGGCGACTTGATGCTGCTCTTCGAGCGCGGGCGCGACTTGCTCGCGGCTGGAGAGCGATCTTTCCGCGTCTTCCCAGCCGAGCGCCGGCAAGTCTCGATTGAGCTGCGTCAGCAGGTCCAGCAGCCCGAACACGCGATCGCGCTCGCCAGCAAGCTCACCCTGCGCCGAGCTCAGGCGAGCCAGCTCTTCGTCACTGGGAGGCGGTACCCGCAGCGCCTCCACCGAAGCCGCGAGCTTGCGACGCGCGCGCTGCTTTTTGGCAAGCTCCGCGGCTAGCCCTTCCAATCGTGAAAGCTCGCGGCCGAGCGCGTCCACTGCCGCCGCGTGATCCTCGGCGCCGAGCAAAAAAGCTTCGGGGAGCAAGCTGCGCAGGCGCGCCACCAGCGACCGCGCCTCGACCGCCTTGCCGGCAAGGTCGCGCGCGCCTTCCGTTTGTGCCTGCTCGTCCGTTTGCAGCTGCTGCACCCGAGCTTGAAGCTCCGCGGCAAGCTGTGAGGGATCGCCGCGCTCCAGCAGCTCGGCGTCGGGCAGCAACTGATCCACCTCGGACAGCGCCGAGCTCACCGAGCGTAGCCTGGCCTGGCGCTTTTCCAGCTCTTCGCCCAAAGCGGCGGCTTCGCGGCGCAGCTCTTCGATGCGCGCTTCACGCGCCTTGCGGCCGAGCGACGGTCGCTCGGGGCGCCGCGTCACGCGCAGCGCAGGCCCTTCGCTCACGCACGCGTCCTTGCCGGCGCCCTCTGCGCCCGCTTCCAAAAATCCGAGGTCGGTGCCAGCCGCGACCAAGCGCACCTCGGCGAGCTCGCGCGGCTTGTCGCGCAGCAGCTCGACTGCTGCCGCCACATCGTCGACGACGATGGCTTGGGCGAGGGGACCGAGCAGCGCCTCGAGCCGCGCGGCCTCTTTCACGTTCAGCTCTTCGAACCGGTTGCCCAGGAGCTCGCCGTCCAGCTCGTCGCGCAGCCGCAGGAGCTCCGCCGAAAACTGGCCGCCGGAAGCCTCCAGGTGATTGGCGTCGTGGAGCAGCTGCTCTCGCTGGGTCGTCGCTTGCTCCGAAGCGAGCGACAGCTCTTGCCGCTCACTGGTCAAGCTGTCACGCAAGCGCAGCAGCGCGTCGCGCGTCGGTAAAAAGGGCCCCGCGCTCTGGCTGATCCGCTCGACCCGCTGCTCGAGCCGGCGGTATTTGCCGACCCCAGCTTGCGCACGGGCGAGCTGCTCGGCGGCTTCTTGCCGCTCGGCGGCGAGCCTTCGTTGAGCTTCCTCGCGGTCGCGCTTTTGCGCTTCGAGGTCTTCGACCTCGCTCTGCGCCGCCTGCAGCCGCTCTTCTACCTGTTCCGGCGCGGAGATGCCCAGCGACTGCGCGAGCGCGCGCGCCGCTTGCTGGCGATCGCGCAGCCGCTCGTGCTCGCGTAGCCGCAGCGACATCGCGGGCTTTTCGGCCAAGCTTTGCTCGACGCTCGCTAGCTCCGCGAGCGCGCTCTGCGCGGCTTCGTAGGGCACGTCTCCGGCCGCGCCGAGCTCGCCGCACAGCTCGAGCGCTGCCTTCCACTCCGCGCGGCGCTGCTCGGCGAGCGCGAGCGTGCGCTCTTGCCCGAGTCGCTCCGCGTCGATGGCGGCGAGTCGCGCCGAGGTGGCTTCGAGTCGCGCCGGGAGCTCTGCGGCGCTCGTTGGCTCACCAGGCGAAAGCGACTCCACCTCCGTGAGCAGCTTTTGCGCTCGTCGGTAGGCGCTGGAGCGACGGTGTAGCTCGTCGAGCCCCGCCTGCAAATCGGCCAAGCCGAGGGCCGCGCGCTCCTGGTTCAGCCGCGCCGCTTCGCGCTTCTGCTTTTCGGATTCGCGCGTGGCCGCGGTTTGCTGCTGCTCTTTGCGGGCGAGCTGAACCTGCTCGGAGGCCGCGGACCGCTCTTGCTCCACGTCCCGCAAGATCGCGCTCAGTGACTCGAAGCTCGCGGACTTGCGGGCGCGTTCACGCAGCTCCTCCAGCGCCGTGCGGCGCTCCTTCACCTGCTCGGTGAGCTCATTTTCGCGCTCTTCCAGCGCGTCCGCGGACCGCTTCTCTTCCTCCAGCGTTTTGCGGGCGCGGGCCGCCTGCTCTTCCAGCCGGGCCGCGCGCTGGCGCGACTCGCGAGCCAGCTCGCGCGTTGCCTGCAAGGCGGCCGCGAACATGCCCTGGCCGGCGTCGTAAACGCCCGAGATTTCCTGCTCGAGCAGCTGCGACTCGCTGACCTCGATGCGGGTTCGCCGGCAAGCGTTCAAGTTCTCGCGCATGCGGCTCAACGTGTCACCGATGCTGCCCTGCTCGCGCAGCAGGAACGAACGAAGCTCGGCCGTGATCGCGCGAGAGATGCCGCCGGTCATGCTCGTGCGCAGCATGTCACCCAGCCGGCCGCGATCTTCGTCGCTCGCGAGCCTTAGCGCACCGATGCCGAGCTCGAACATGGCCGCGAAGTAGTCCTTGGCGGACGCGAAGACCTCGATGCGAGCTTGCGCGGCCGCGACGCTGTTCCGAAGCTCGGCGAGCTCCGGTACGGCTTCTTCCTCGGCCGTGACGAGGAGCAGCAAGTCTTGCAAGCGCACGCCCGGCTGGAGCTCGCTGATCAGAAACGGCGTGAGCTCCAGCGTCGGCTCCGCTTTGCGCGTGAGCAGCACCCCGGCAATGACGCGCTTTCCTTCACCCAAATCCAGCTCGAGAGCGGCGTAGGAAGGGCGCGTCGGCTCCCCCAAGCGCCCCCAGATGCCGCGGTCACCGCCGATGGCAGCCGTTTCGCCCAGGTTGGTGAAGCGCAGGCGGCTCATGTCCGGCAAGAGCACGATGTACGCGGCGATCATCACCGTCGTCTTGCCCGCGCCGTTTGCGCCTTCCAGTGCGGTGACGCGGCGGTCGAGCTGGTAGCGCTCGTAAAAGACGCCCTTCCAGTTCACCAGCGCGAGCGCCGTGGCCCGCGCGCGGCTCACGGCAGCTCCTCTTCCGTCGAGTCTTCGTCGCTACCGTACGACCACTCTTCTTCGTCACCCGGCAACGGACCGATCACGGGCGCCGGCTCGATGGCGGGCGCAACCGGAGCCGCCGCGGGCTCGGCCTCAGGTTCCGCTTCGGCCGGCGGCGAATCTTCTTCGCTGGGCTCCTTCTCGAAGGAGGCGCCCCAGTCACTGCCCTCGTTCCACTCCGTGACCGGCATCGCCTGGGCTCCACGGCGAGGCGCGCGCTCGGTGACCGTCGTCTCGCCGCCGCTCTCGTCCTCGCCATCGGTTTCGCTGTCTCCGGTGAGCGAGATCTCCCCGGAGGCGACCAGGCGATTGAGAGCCTCGAGCTCTGCGCCGTTGCCGCGCACGGGCTCTGCGAAGCGCATGAGCGAGGACCGCAGCCGGATCCGCTCCTCCGGCAGCAAATCCACGAAGCCGAGGCCGGCCAAGCGCCGCACCGCCTCGCTCACGCGCGTGCGCACCGACTCCTGGGCGACGCGCTCGTCCATGCGCTTCTTTTTGGGGCCGTTGAACGCCGCCATCAGCTGCTCGGTGCCCATCGTGGTGGACAGCTGCGACAGCAGCTGCTCCCGCGTCGTCATGCCGCCTTGCTCTACGGTGGCCGGCTCCAAGTAGAGCAGCGTGAGTCCTTGGCCCACGAGCATCTCGCTCGGCGAAAGGTGACGACGGCCCAGCTTGTCACCGCTCGGCAGCAAGAAGAAGAAGCCGTCGGTGCGCTGCACCAGCTCCGCGCCGTAGCGCCGGTAAAATCGCTCCAGGTGCGCCTGCGCGTCGGTCAAAAAGCCGTACCAGGCGCCGTCTTCACGGTCCACGTGTCGGCCGCGGCGTAGCGCCAAGTCCACGTCGGGAAATAGCTCGTGCTCCACGACCTGGGCCAGGTCCTCGAACGTGCGGGGCGTCTCCGTGTCCATGATCTAACCGCGCCCTCCGGCGCCTTCCTTGCGAGGCAAAGTCCACTCCTCGATCGCGAACCGGTCGTCGACCGGAAGCCAGGGGCGCTCGCGGTCGGACTTGGTGCGCGCCAACTTGGCGACCGCTTGGGCGACCCGGCCGGCGGCGCGGAAGCGCTCGTCCTCCGGCATCTCGGCGGTGACTTGCTGGGTCACGTCGCGCAGGCTCTCCGCGCCGGCGTCGAGCCGCGCGCGCACCGCGTCTTCCAGCACCGCGTGCGGATCTTCGGCGGCTTGCTCCTCCGGCGGCTTCTCGCGCTCGGCGCGCGGACGTTTGACCGGAGGACGATCCGGAGCTTGAGCGACGTCCCGCAGTAGCAGCGGCGCGGACGTGTGGGCCACCGCGAGCGTGAAGCGCTTGCCGGCTTTGCCGCTCAGCTGGTCGCGGAGGCGCGCGGTGAGCGCGCGGCTCGGATCCAGCCGAACCACGTCGCGCAGGTAGCGGTGCACGTACTGGTAGTAATCCGACCAAGATTTCTGGCGGCCGGAGCTCCACGCGGCGATGCGATCGATCTGGTCTGCCGCTCGGCGCACCGCGTCTTCCGAGGCGCTGGCCTGCGCTGCGAGGGCCAGCTCTTGCAAGTCTTCCAGCAGCGCCTGCAGCCGGTGCGACTCCGAGAGCAGCACGTGATTCAAGTCGCGCAGGGTGGAGGCGGTGCTCTCTAGGAGCGATTGGCAGCTCTCCACCGCGCCGAACCAGTCCGCGCTCAGCAGCGACGAGATCTCTTTCTGAAACTGCTCCTGCTGCAGATCCAGCCCGCGCTGGCGGCGCTCGATGCCTTCCATCAGCTCGTGGACCGTGACCTTGAGCGGCCCGACCACCGCCGCGTCCAGCGCGCTTGCGTCCTTGGCCGCGCGCGCCTTTTCGAGCACGTCGCGCAAGCTGTTCTCGAGCGTGCGCGTGAGTAGGGTCAGCGTCTCCGCGGTCAGCACTTCCTCTTCCAGGAAGAAGCTGACGATGCCTGCCCCCAGGCGCGAGAGCGCGTACTCACCAGCGCGCATCACGCCCGCGCCGTCCACGCGCGAGAGGAGGCGCTGGGCGCGAAGCCGGGCGATGGCGTGCGTCGCGCGTTTGCGCACGGAGCTGGGGTCGCGCTCCACGACCTGAGCGGCTTGCTCGAAATGCTCGAACAGCTGCTCCTCGCCGAACGACGCGTGGCCGGAGCTTTGCCCGCGCAGGTACAACGTCGCGAGGAAGCACAAGTCCAGCGTCGAGAGCTCGAGCTTCGGGGCGCGCGACGAGAGAGCGAGCAGAGCCGAGGCCTCGCTCGAAGCGCGCTCGGGGGCAGGGGTGACGTTGGCGGGCGGCTCCAAAGCGGGCGGCGTACGTAGCCTCACCCTCGCATCGCCACAATCACTCCCGCAGTTTACGAATTTGCCGAATTAAATCAGGAAGTTACTATCCACAGGTTATCCGATATCGCGCTGCGTCAAAGAGCAACGTTCTGGCACTCCGGACAGAAGTAGGTGGACCGCTGCAGGTTGCCCTGCCGGCGCATGCCCACCTTCGTGTCGCACTTCAGGCAGTGCTGCCCGCTTCGGTTGTACACGTAACAGTTCTGGCCGGCGAACGTGCCGAACGTGGTGCGACGCGGGCCGGGCCGCAAGTTGCGGCGCATCAAGTCACGGGCGCGCTTCAGCAGTCGCTCGAGCGTCGGGTCGTCCAGCTCGTCCACTTTGAGGAACGGCGACACCTTCTCCAAGAAGAGGATCTCGGATTTGTACACGTTGCCGATGCCGGCCACGATGGACTGCAACATCAGCGCCTCGGCAATGGTCGTGTCCGGGTGCTCGCGCAGTCGGTCCAGCGCCTCCGCTTGGTCGTAGTCGGGGCTCAGCAGGTCGGGGCCGAGGCTGGCCAGGCGCTGGTCGATCTTCTTGCGCGTGGCCAGCACCGCCACCGCGCCCCGCGTCAGCACCGCCACGCTCGACTCCGTTTCGATGATGAGCGTGGTCTCCTCGTCGTCCCAGCTCACGTCCCGCGCGGTCTTGTCGAGCGCCCGCTGAGTCAGCGCGGCCTTCTCGCGCGCGAACCAATTGCCCTGCATGCGCAAGTGGCTGAGAAAGCTGCGGCCATCGTCGAAGTCGATGATCAGGTGTTTGCCCTGCGCGCGCACCGCGCTGACCACGCGGCCCTCCACGCCTTGCTCCTTGAGCTCGGGCAGTGGGGACTCGAAGCGCGTGACCACGCGCCCGGTGAGCACCGCGCCGACCTTCTGCGCAGCGAGGAACAGCGTATCGCCTTCAGGCATGTCGAGGGAAAGCTTGGCGCAAGAGCGTGAGCAATGCAGCCGCCCTGGGAGTCGGCGAAGAAGACGTGGGCGCGGAGAGCACGAGCCGCAGCTTCTGCCCGCTAAAGGGGCGAAACACCACACCGCGGCGAGACAGCTCCGTCACCGACTTCGACACTACGGAAAGCCCTACACCCGCCGCGACGAGGCCGAGCAGGGAGACCTTCGTGTCCGCCTGCTGCACCAGATTCAGCGCGCACTCGGCGAGCTTCAGCGCGGTTGATGCAGGTGGACGGCTTCCTTCGCCCCGAGGTCGAGCTCGGTCCGCCCCACACTCCGGGCGACGTGCGCTGCGTGCGCTAACGCTTGGAGAGGCGGGGGCTGCCTCATCCGCAGCCCGCCCGGCAGAAGCTGCTGTAGCGTCGAGTGGTGCCACTGCATCACGCGGCGCTTCAGCGCGTTTGCTTCAAGTCATTCACGAGCCACTCGCCGTTTTGATGGTGGAGGTGCACGACGTAGCGCCGAGTTTGCCCAGCATCCGCCACGCTGGCGTATGCGTCCACGCAGCCGCTCTTCGTGAGGCTCACGTTCTCGAGCCACACGTCGTCCAGCGCTCCGAATAGCTCCGCGGCCGCGAAGCCGAGCCAAGCTTGCGCGGCGTCGTAGGCGCCCAGCTCCTTGTTCGCCACTCGAGTGACGAGGCCGAGGGCAAATAGCTCGTTGGGAGTGAGCTTGGCGAGCACCAGCTTGTTCTTCTCCGCCTCCGAGAGCTTGGAGAAGTCCCTCCCCTTTTTGCGCAGGTGGGTCGTGAGCTCCTCCAGCTTGGCGCGAGCGCGCTCGCTGACGAGCGTCAAATCCCCTCCCGCCCGCTTGTCCACGTACTCGCGCGCGAAAAATTGGGACGCCTTGTCGCTCCGCCGGAACTTCACCTCCGTGAAGAAGCGCTGGAGCTGGGACTCGGCCGCCTTTTCCGGCACCGGCGCTGGCTTTTGGTACTCGATGAGCAAGTCATTCACGGCCCGCGCCGGTATGGCGAGGCCCAGCCGCTCCGTGGACGTGTGGCGCCCCGTGACCACGCCGAGCACGCGGCCGCAGCTGTCTAGCAGCGGGCCCCCGCTGTTGCCGGGGTTGATGTTGGCGTTGGTCTGGATGAAATCCGTGCTGCCGAGCTGGCGCGAGCTGGCCGTGACGGTACCGGGCTCCAGCGTGAGGACGGGCGCGCTCCCGGCCACGCCGGGGTAGCCGAGCACGGCCACGTTGGTGCCGACGGCGGGGGTCTCGGCGCGCAGCGCGAGCTTGAGTGGGCTCAAGACACCGAGCGGGCGGAGGAGCGCGAGGTCGTGCTCGCGCGAGACCTTGACCACCTCCAAAGGGGTGCGGCGCTGCGTGCCGTCTTGCAGCGTGAGCTCGGCCACGTGCTGCGTGCCGCTGGCGACGACGTGGTAGTTGCTGACCACCAGCTGGTCCTTGCCGCTGCCCACGACGAAGCCGCTGCCGCTACCCAGCTCGGTGCGCACCAGCACGGTGGCGGCGCCGGCCAGCAGCTGCACCTGCGCCGGGGTGAGCCCCGTGACGGCGCATTCGGCGGCGGATGCGCTCGATTCGGGGGTCGTGGCGTGACCGCGCGGGGAGCCGCCGCAAGCCAGACCCGCGACGAGCGGTAGGGCGATGACGAATACGTTGCGAAGCGACATGGATCCTTCTCCCTTGGGTGCCGGCACTGCTGCCGCTTTCACCCCCTCGGGCGGCCCTCGCCTCCAGTTGCGGATTTTTTCTCGCGCGTGCCCTCGCCGCGAGGCTCCGCTCAGGCGTCTTCCAGCTCTTCGTCCTCTTCCACCGGCGCAAGGCCGCGCCGCAGGCTCAGGCCGGAGGCGCCGGGGCTGAAGCCCGCTGCCAGAAACGCCGGGGCCATGCGTGAGCGGGGTGCGTCCTCGCGGTCGATGGTTTGAATCAACAGCACGCGACGCTTGTTGGGGCCGACCAAGGTTTTGAGAGCGGTGAGCAAGGCGGTGAGCTGGTGACCGCGCTCCGGCTCTTCTTCGGACAGGAACAAGGAGAGCGAGCGATCGCTCTTGCCCAGGTAGCCGAGCAAGCGCCCCTGATGGATGACGACGAGCGCGCCGGGAGCGCGCTGGGGTCGTGCTTCCCCGGGCGGCCACGGCAGCGAGGCGCCGTAGGGGTTGGCGGGGTCCGTGGCGGCGAGCACGATCGCCGGCTTTTCCTCCGGCTTCAGGCGCAGGCGTTCGTCGGCTCCCGGCTGCGCAAATTGCGCGCCGCCCAAGCCAGCGATGAAGTAGCCGCGCCGCACCTTGCCGGCGTCTTCCATCGCTTTGAGCACCGGGTAGAGCTCGGCAAAGCTGCCGAGGCCATCCGCGTTGACGATCTCGCGGCTCAGGATGCCGTGCCGGTCCAGCAGCAAGCGTACCCGCGCGGCGCGTTGCTCGGCGACGCTGCCCGCCGCGTCGCGTCGGATGAGCGACCAGCGGCCTTCGCTACCCGGCAACTGCGCGCGCCGCGCTCGAGGATCGGGGCGCCCGCGCGGCGCCTTGGCGGCCGCCTGCAGCGAGCGCAGCGGCGCCAGCGTGTCGTTCGTTACTTCCCCGGACCAAACCAGGTCCCAGAGGGCGCCGAACAAGTCCCGCGGGAAACCGCCGACGCGGCGGACGAGGTCCGTAAAGAACAGCGCGCCGCCTTGACCGAGCTCCGCCCGTAGCTTGGCGTGCAGCTCACCGGCGGCCGGAACGGGCGGTGCGGCGAGCAGCGCGAGCTTGTCGTTGCGGTAGAGCGCCACCTTGCCGTCGCTCGAGCCGTGCGGCTCCACCCCTACCCACGTGAGCTCCCCGGTGGCGAGCAGGCTGTCCAGATCCGAAGGGCTGAAGCCGCGCACCCGCGCCGGCAGCACGTCTTGCACCAGCACGGAGGCTGCGATCGGCACACCTTGCAGCTGGTCGATGGCGCGGTCCAGCGCGTCCGTCGAGCGCGAAGGCTCCGCCGCACCTTGCCAGGCGAGCGCAAGGCGGGCGAACGCCTCCGGCGGTACCGGCTCGATGGCGCGGCGCAGCTTGGCCAGACTGCGCTGCTTGATGAGCCGCAGCACGTTCTTGTCGCACCACTCGCGCTCGTGCCCGCCTGGTAAGAACTCGCCGCGCACCACGCGGCCCGCGTCTTCTAGCTGAACCAGGGCGGACTCCACGACGCCGCGGCCGAGGCCATAGCGGCGCGCGGGCACGTCGCTGGTGAACGGCGCATGGGTGCGCGCAAAGCGAGACACCAGCTCGCGGAGCGCGTCCGTCGTCGGTGCGAGGAAGGTGCTGGGCAAGCCCGCGGGCGGCATGACCCCGAGCGCGTCGCGCAGCTTGCCTGCGTCTTCCGCGGCAAAATAGCGCTCCTCCCCCGCGATGTGGGCGCGCGCGACCCTCCGGGCGGATTGCAGCTCGCTCAACATCGCGGGTAGCGCGGAGGGGTCGTGCGCTCGCGCTTCCAAATCCGCCAGCGTGAGGTCGCCGAGCAGCAAGAGCAAGTCGTGCACGTCATCCGCATGACGAAGGCTCGGCTCGCGCAGCTTCAGTAGGTCGCGCTCGACGCTCTCGATCGTCTCCGCGTCGAACAGCTCGCGGAGCTCGGCCTCCCCCAGCAAGCCGCGCAGCTCCGCTTGGTCCAGCACGAGCGCCTGGGCGCGCCGTTCCGCGAGCGGCGCGTCGCCGTCGTAAATGAAGTTGCCGACGTAGGAGAACAGCAGCGTGCTCGCAAAGGGAGACGGGCTCTGCGAGTCCACCGGAACGAGCGCCACCTCGCGCCTTCGGATTTGGAGCAGGAGGTCGACCAGCGCCGGCAGATCGAAGACGTCCCGCAAGCACTCGCGGTACGTCTCCAAGATCATGGGAAACGATGGGTACTGGCTGGCAACGCGCAGCAGGTCCGAAGCGCGCCGGCGCTGCGCCCAGAGCGGCGTGCGGCGCTTGGGGTCGCGCTTCGGTAGCAGGAGCGCGCGCCCGGCATTCTCCCGAAAATGCGCGGCAAAAAGCGAGCTTTTGGCTAGCGCCTGCACGACCAGCGCCTCCACTTCGTCCGGATCCGGGGCGAACTCTTCGGCGGAGAGCTGCTCCTCCGTGTCCGGCAAGCGCAGCACGATGCCGTCGTCCGACCACACCGCGTCGAGCTCTGCGCCCGAGCGGGCCCGAAAGCCCTCCGCCAGCGCCATCGCCCACGGCGCGTGCACGCGCCGGCCGAAGGGGCTCAAGATGCAGACCCGAAAGTCCCCGACCTCGTCCTTGAACCGCTCGACCACGATCGCGCGATCGTTGGGGACGACCGCGGTCGCCGCGCGCTGCTCGTAGAAGTACTCGAGCAAGGTTTGGCTCGCGCCGTTATCGAAGCCGTGCTGCTCCTTGAGGACCTCGGCCGCGCGCGGCAGCGGCATGTCCAAAAGCTCGCGGGTGAGCGCGCCGATCTTGCGCCCGAGCTCCACCGGGCGACCGGGACCACCGCCACGCCAGAAGGGCATCTTCCCCGGCTGGCCAGGGGCGGGGCTCACCAGCACGCGGTCGTGGGTGATCTCGTCGATGTGCCAGGAGCTCGCGCCGAGCAGGAACACGTCCCCGGCGCGGGACTCGAACACCATCTCCTCGTCCAGCTCGCCGACGCGCACTGGCTTCTCCGCGTTCGACAGAAAGACGCCGTAAAGCCCCTGATCCGGGATGGTCCCACCGCTCACGATCGCGATGCGCTTGGCGCCGGCGCGCGCGCTGATCTCGCCGCTGACGCGATCCCAGGTGATGCGCGGCCGCAGCTCCGAGAACTCGTCGGAAGGGTAACGCCCGGCCAAGAGCTCGAGCACGCCGTCGAAAGACGCGCGCGGGAGCTCCGAAAACGGCGCCGCTCTTCGGCACACGTCGTAGATGACGCTTTCCGTGAGCGGCGCGTTCGCGACCAGAGCCACGATCTGCTGCGCCAGCACGTCCAGCGGGTTACGGGGGTAGCGCGTCGCTTCTACCGCGCCCTCGTGCATGCCGCGCGCGACCACCGCCGCCGCCGGCAGCTCGCCCTTGTGCTTCGGAAATACGATGCCATGCGACGTTTCCCCCACGCTGTGCCCGGCGCGGCCGATGCGCTGCAAGCCGGAGGCTACCGTGGGCGGCGCCTCCACCTGCACGACCAGGTCGATGGCGCCCATGTCGATGCCGAGCTCCAGCGAGGAGGTGGCCACGAGCGCGCGGAGCTTGCCCAGCTTGAGCTGATCTTCGACGAAGGCGCGTTGGTCTTTGGCGAGCGAGCCGTGGTGAGCCAGCGCAATCTCGCTGCCGGCGAGCTCGTTGAGGCTCTGCGCGAGGCGCTCCGAAAGCCGGCGGCTGTTCACGAAGATGAGCGTCGAGCGGTGCTCTTGAATCAGCGACAGGAGCGGCGCGTGAATCTCCGGCCAATTGGATTTCGGCGAAGCGGCTGCCGGGGGCGCTGCGAGCGCGTTCGGATCCGGAACCGTGGGCTCCCCGTTGCTGCGCGCCGCTGCTCTTACCTCCACGTGCAAGCGGGGCGGCATGCGCGCGTCCACGATCTCCACCCGGCGCGGTTGGGGATGGTCGCTCCCCGGCGGGAAGAAGTACCCGCCCAGCAGCCGGGCCGCTTCGTCCAACGGGCGCTGGGTGGCGGATAGGCCGATGCGCTGGAGTGGCTTGTCACTGGTGCGCAGCTCCTCCAGCCTTTCCAGCGACAAGAAGAGATGGGCGCCGCGCTTGGTGGGTAGGAGCGCGTGGATCTCGTCGATGATGACCGTCTCCAGCGAGGCGAAATGGCGAGCGGCCTGAGACGTGAGCAGGAGGTACAAGGACTCCGGCGTCGTGATCAGCAAATCCGCCCCGGCGCGCTGGAAGCGGCCGCGCTCCTTGATTGACGTGTCCCCCGAGCGGGTTGCGACGTCCAACTCTCGTACTGGTAGCGATAGCTCGGCCGCGGCCGCGCGGATGCCCGCGATGGGCGCGCGCAAGTTGCGATCCACGTCCACCGCGAGCGCTTTGAGCGGCGAGACGTAAAGCACCTTGAGCCCGTCTCCCTGGGCCGGCTGGGTCATCAACCGGTCCAGCGAGGACAAAAACGCCGCTAGCGTTTTGCCGGAGCCGGTAGGCGCGAGCAGCAGCGTGGACTTTCCCTCGCGGATCGCGGCCCAACCGAGGGTTTGCGCGCGCGTGGGGCTGCGAAAGCTCTTGGAGAACCAGTGGCGCACAGGCGCGGAAAATTCTGTCAGCGCGTCCAAGTGACCCAATCATAGTACCGAGAGGCGAGCGTCGACAGCCGGGCGTGAGCCTGTCAGATTGGGCGCGATGCTCCCGGTGCTCTCCGCCCAGCAGATGCGCGCCTTCGATCGTCACGCGACGGAGGTGCACGGCGTTCCGAGCCTGGAGCTGATGGAGAACGCCGGCCGAGCGGCGGCGGAGGGCATTCAACGCTTGCCCGTGGTGAGCCAAACCAAGTCCGCGATGGTCGTCGTCGTCGCCGGCGCGGGCAATAACGGGGGTGATGGTTTCGTGGTGGCGCGGCGCCTGCTCGGCTCCGGCATCAAGGCCAAGACCTTCTTGGCGGTTGCGGCGGAAAAGCTGACTGGAGACGCTCTCGCCAACTACCGCGCGCTGGTCGATGCGGGGGCCAAAGTGACCGAGCTCGAGGGGGACGCGGCAGCGCTCTTTGCCGCGCTGGAGTCGGCGCACGTCGTGGTGGACGCGCTGTTCGGTACCGGCCTCACCCGCGAGGTGACCGGGTTCTTCGCGGAGGTCGTCGCCGCCATCAACTCGGCGTCGTGCTGCAAGGTGTCGTTGGATTTGCCGTCCGGCATCGAAGCGGATACCGGGCGCGTGCTCGGCACTGCCGTGCGCGCGGATCACACCTTCACCTTCGCGCACTTCAAGCTGGGCTTGTGCACGCCGCTGGGCTCTGCGCATGCCGGCGCGGTCGAGGTGTGCCCCATCGTCGAGCCCCAGGATCCGAGCGCCACCGGCCTCTCCGCGACGCTGGTGGAAGGCGCAGACGTGAAGCGCCTGCTTCCCCCGCGAGGCAACACCGTGCACAAGAGCTCGGCCGGGCGCGTGCTCGTCGTCGCCGGCTCGCCCGGCAAGCTCGGGGCGGCGCTGCTCTCCGCGCACGGGGCTCAGCGCGCCGGAGCCGGCCTCGTGACCATCGCGACGGCGCCGGCCGCGGCGGACTCACTGGACGCGCGCGTGCTGGAGGCCATGACGGCGCGGCTGGACTCGGAGGACGCGCTGAAGCGCGCCCTCGAGCGCTGCGACGTGGCCGTGGTCGGCCCCGGCCTGGGGCTGGACGCCGCGGCGCGGCGCTTCGTAGACGGCGTCGTCTTCGGTCACGAAGGCCCCAAAGTGGTGGACGCCGACGGCATCTCGCATTTTGCAGGGCGCGCGGCGGAGCTGAGCCGGGCGCGCGGGGTCGTGCTCACGCCGCACGCGGGCGAGCTCGGGCGCTTGCTCGAAATTCCCTATCAGCACGTGGAAGCGGATCGGTTTGGGGCGGTCGCCCGCGCGGTGGAGCTCACGGGCGCGGTCGTGCTCTTGAAGGGGCGCTACAGCATCGTCGGCGCGCCGGGAGCGCTCCCGACCGTGAACCCCACCGGCGGCCCCGTCCTCGCCACCGGCGGTTCGGGGGACGTGCTCTCCGGCATGATCGCGGCGCTGTGCTGCGAGCTGCCGCCGCGTGAAGCCGCGTACGCCGGCGCCTACCTGCACGGCGCCGCTGCGGACGCGTGGGCGAAGGCGCGCGGCGCAGATCGCGGGCTCTTGGCCCACGAGCTCGCCGACGAGCTGCCGCGCGCGCTCGGCGCGCTTCGCTCAGTCAGCGTCGTCGAATAGCGCGCGGAGCTGCGGTGGCGGGAGCTCGCGCAGCACCTTCACGTTCCGTTCGTAAATTTTGCTGGTATCCGGGAACGAGTCCACCGCGCGCGTGACGCTCTCCTCACGCAGCAAGTGCAGCATCGGGTACGGCGAGCGATTGCTGTAGTTCGCGGGGTCGTCGGTCGCGGCGTCCGCGAAGCAGTAGTCCGGGTGGAAGCTGGCGATCTGCAGCGTGCCGTCCAGCTCGAGCTCTTCGAGCGCCGCGTCGGCGTCGCTCAAGAAATCATTGTAGGCGAAGAAGTCGCGCAGCGCGCGGGGGTGAATCAAGAGCGTGGTGTCCGTCTGCTCTGCGGGCGTCGCTTGCAGCGCCGCGAGCTCTCGCTTCAGGTCACGCAGCAGCTCCTTCGCGCCCGTCGCCTCGCTCACGACATAGCGAATCTGCCCGCGCAGGTGCACGGGCTTCGCGAACGGGCACAAGTTGAGGCCAATCACGGCCTTTTCGAGCCAGGCGACAGTGCGAGCGATCACGGCTTCGGACACGGCGCGCACCGTAGCATCCCCGGCTGGTGCCTCCATGCAGCGACTTGCGCCTCCGCATGGTTCCTCCGCCCAGTGGCACCGATAACCCTACCAGCAGCTTCTGCCGGTAGGGCTGCGGTGGAGGCAGCCCTGACCCCTGGAGAGCGCTTGTCGCGATGGCAGGCGCCTTCCGGTTGCTGACACTTTGACACCCGCCGTGTGTCGGGAAAGACGCGCACAAACGCGCTAAAATCGCGGTTTTTGCTCGGAACCGTAGCTGGCACGAGCCTTGCGATGCTCTGCGCTTCGGAGGTTCGAAGTGATGTCAGCGAGCGCAGTTCAAGGTCGGTCGAGCGAGAAGAGCAAGGTAGGCGAGGTGCGTGAGAAGCTGCCGGAGATTCTTCCCCAGCTGCGGCTTCGCGCGCTCAAGCTGTGCCGAGATCGCGACCTGGCGGACGACCTGCTGCAAGAGACGGCCCTTCGCGCGCTGTCCTTCGAGGGGAGTTACAAGCGCGATACCAACCTCAAGGCGTGGCTCCACCAGATCTTGTTCAGCGTCTTCGTGACGCGCTGCCGGCGGCGGCGCCGCAACCATCGCTTCTTGCTCGAGCACGGAGCGGACCCGAACCTGTGGTGCGGCGATCGCGAGCCGAACCGACCGAGTGAGAGCTTGAGCCCGCCCGTGGAGCGCGCCATCGCCGCCTTGCCGCAGCAGTTCGGCGCGGTCGTGGTGCTCGTGGATCTTCAGGACCTGAGCTACGGAGAAGCGGCCGAGCAGCTGGGCGTCCCCATCGGAACCGTGATGAGCCGCCTCCACCGGGGCCGGCGCTTACTGGCCGGTCGGCTCTCTTTCGACCTGCCACAAGCAGCGTGAGATTGCGCTGACGATGAATTCGGTGCGGGCGTGACAGAATTGTTTCAAGCCAGCGCGTGAAAATCGACCGGTGCGGGGTCGATTTTTCCGAAGGTTTCGCCTCGCCGAGGCTCGTCGAACCTGACGTGCGCGAGCGCGGTGGACGCGACTGCGGAGCGGTCTCGTCGTGCTACCGTGACTCGCCCAGCGATGCGAGCCCTGCGAGCCACCGCTCTGATTGCTACTGCGCTGCTGACTGGCGGCGCCTGTAGCTTCATGGCGCCTAGCGACGCGGAGCTCTTGGGCGGCGTGGTGCCGAGCGCAACGCCGCCGGCCAGCGGTGGAGACCCGGGCGAAAGCAAAGGCGGAGCGGGAGCCAGGAGTAGCGGCCCGAACGCTTCTGGCGGCGAGGACGACGCAGCCTCGCCTCCTGCCGCCGGCGGGCAGGGCGCATCGGCGAGCGCGGGCGGCGAGGCGGCCGAGGACTTCAGCTCGCTCATCCCTCAGCAAGGTCTCGCCCTGTGGCTGATGGCGGACCACGGTGTCGGGGACTTTGATGGCGGCGTCGCGGTTTGGTCCGACTTTTCGCTGAACGAGGCGGACGCCAAACAGTCCGTCCCCTCGCTTCAGCCGAAGGTAGTGCCCGGCCCGAGGGATTTGTCGCTTCTGGAGTTCGACGGCGTGGACGACCAGCTGTCGCTGTCCCCTGGCTTCGCGGACTTTAGCGAAGGGCTGAGCGCGTTCGTCATCGGCAGTGAGCTCAGCGACCAGCCTTGTAGCAGTTTTCTGCACCTGTCCAAGGCCTCGGAAGAGCAAGACGTGGAGGTAGGACGCCTCCACGGCGCTCTGCACTACGAGGTCGCGGACGACGATGTGTGGGGCCTACAAAACACGTTCGGCCTGGACCAGCTGTACCTTTTGGGGGTGCTTCACGAGCCGAGCAAGGCACCGGTGCTTCGCTTGAACGGGACGTTGATGATCGAAGGCCCGTTCACGGCGTTGCCCGTCGTCACCGCGCGAACGAGCAACTTCATCGGACGCGCGCTCTACAACGATTGTGAGCCGCTGCACGGACGCATCGGCGAAATCATTCTGTATTCGCGGGCACTCACCATGGACGAGCAAGCGGTCGTTCAGGGCTACTTGCAGAACAAGTGGAGCTACGAGCCGCCCGTCAAGGTCAAACCGGGGCCGGGCGAGCTCCCAGCGGCAAACTGATGTCGACGCGAGCCAACGTCACCGCCAAGCTTCCCATCATCGTCCGAGCCTTCTCGCCGGGTTCGGGTCAGAGGCCGAGCGTGCGTCCACCGGCCTCGCGCGCCAGCGGCGTGCCCTTCGCGCCGCGCGTGGTGGGCCGCTACTTGCTGTGTGACGTGTTTGCGGCTGGCGGCATGGCCACCTTGCACCTCGGGCGCTTGATGGGCCCGCAAGGGTTCTCGCGCACCGTCGCGATCAAGCAGCTGCACCCGCAGTACGCGCACGACCCCAAGTTCGTCGCCATGTTCTTGGACGAAGCGCGGCTCGCGTCGCGCGTTCACCACCCGAACGTCGTGTCCCCGCTGGACGTGATCTCGCACCCGCCGGATCTGTTCATGGTCATGGACTACGTCCATGGCGAGTCGCTCTCGCGGTTGCTCAAGCGCCGCCCGGGCGAGCCGGTTCCGCCGCGTATCGCCGCCGCCATCATCGGGCAGGTACTGCTCGGCTTGCATGCAGCTCACGACGCGGCGGGGGAGAGCGGCGAGCCGCTCGAGCTCGTGCACCGGGACGTGTCACCGCACAACATCATGGTGACGAAGGACGGCGTCGCCAAGGTGGTGGATTTCGGCATCGCGAAGGCGAAGGCGCGCTCCCAGCAAACGGAGCGCGGCATGCTCAAGGGCAAGCTTGGCTACATGTCGCCGGAGCAGATCAACTTCGAGACGGTGGACCGACGCGCAGACGTCTTCGCGGTCGGCGTCGTCTTGTGGGAGATGCTGACGGGCAGGCGCCTGTTCGATGGCGACACGCCGGACGTCGTGCTGCAAAACCTGATGGAGCTACCCATCCCGGCCCCGAGCAGCATCGTACCGGTGCCGCCGGACTTGGACCACGTGGTGCTATCCGCGCTGGGGCGGTCCACCGAGGAGCGCTTTTCCAACGCTCGCGCCATGGCTCAAGCCTTGGACTACGCCACGCCCGGGGCGAGCATGCTGGAGCTTGCGGCGTGGGTGGACGAGCGCGCCGGCGATGAGCTCGCTGCGCGCGCCGAGCTGGTGCTGGACGTAGAAGCGCTGCGCTTCGACGACTTCACGCAGTCTGGGAATCTTCCGTTCGGGTCCACGCCGCCTCCGCCGAGCCAGGCCCCGGCGCCCGAGCCACCTATTCCCAGCACGCCGCCCCCCGTCGCACTCGCGGCGCCGCCAAAGTCCCGCCTCAGCAAGAAGCTCGTCGTTCTGTCCGCACTGGCGCTGCTGCTCGGTCTTTCGGTGTGGGCTTGGGCGAGCTACCGGCCTTCCCCCGCCGTGGGCGGTGCGGGGCCGTCCGTGGTCGCGCTCCCCCCGACGGAGGCGCGCCCCGAGCCAGCGGTACAGGCTCCCCCTGCGCCCAGCATCGAGACGGAGGCGAAGCTACCCGAACCGTCACCCCTCGCGGAAGTAGCACCGAGCCCGCCCGCAGCAGCGGTCGTGAGTCGCCCCGCCGCGCGCCAAGCCGAGCCCAAGGCCGACGCGGCACCCCCACCATCCGCTTCGGCTCGCGCCGTGGTCAAACCCGCCGGCGACCCGTGCGCGGTGCCCTACACCGTAGACAAGCGCGGCGTGAAGCGCTTCAAGGAGGCATGCTTTTGATGCGCTCCGCACCTGCCGCGGCCTTCGTGGTGGCGACCGGCCTCCTGGCTTCGCCAAGTCAGGCAGCGAAGCCGGCGCGTGCCTGCATCGACGAGCACGCACAAGGGCAGGTCGAGCGCGACGCCGGGAGGCTGCTCCGCGCCAGTGAGCGGTTTCGTGCCTGCGCCGAGGACGCATGCCCGGCGCTCATCCGCACAGAGTGCGGCGAGCTCGAGGCCACCCTCATCGCGCAAATTCCGAGCATCGTCGTGCGCGCCCAAGACGCGCAGGGGCGGCCCATCAGCGGAGCGCGGGCGACCATCGACGAGGACCGCACTTTGCCGAGCCTGAGCGAGACGCCTATTCCGGTGGATCCAGGGGTCCATCAAATCGAGGTGACGCTCGCGGATGGGCGGCGGCAGACCGTGAACTTGAGCCTTTCCGAAGGCGAAAAGGCGCGTCCTGCGGTCGCGCGCTTCGAGACCCCGAAGGCGCGCCCGGTCGAACGCTCGGGCAACGAGCTCGCCTATGTCATCGGCGGCGCGGGCTTGTTGGGGCTGGGAGCTTGGGGAGCCTTCGCTTGGGACGGCCGGCGCCGGCAGGGGGACCTGGAAACGTGCGCTCCGCGCTGCAGTGACCGCTCCGAGGTGGACGCCATGCGTCGCAGCTACCTGATCGCGGATGTGCTGCTCGGCCTGTCCGCGGCGGCGCTCGGCACCAGCGCGTACCTGCTGATCACGAACAGCACGGAAGAAGGCCGCGAGGAGCGCGCGGTCGTCCTCGGCGCGCGCGGGCGCTTCTAACCGGCGGTGCCGCCGTCGCTGCTGGTGCCGGCGAACGGAAAGAAACCGCCCGTGCCGGGCTCCCCACCTTCGTTGGCGGGCGCGGTGCCAGCCGAGCCGCCCTGCGTGCTCGTACCGTCGCCGAGGCCCGCACGCCCGCTCGAGGAATCCGTCGGCACTTCGCGTCGCCGCCCGCCGCCTTCGTAGTGATCACCGCAGGCGGCGGTGCTCGCGGCTATCGCGACCCCGCAGAAGATGGTTCTCAATCGCATGCCCAGTACCCGTCACTTTCGCAGACGCACGGCCCCTTCAGCGCGCCCGCGCAACGCGCGCCCTCCAGCACGAAACCCGCGCAAACTCCGCCATCGAAGATGGGCGCGGCCGGGCAGTCCGGCAGCGCTACCTCGAAGGGGATCTTCTCCTTCAGCTCACCGTCGAGCGACAGCTCGCACACGAAGCGCCCCGCCGTGTACGGCGCCTCTGGAGCCTCTCGCTCGAGCTCGAAGGACACCGTGATGTCTTCGCCCTTGCCGGGCGCTTCCTCGCTCACGCCGAGCAGGTAGTCCACCTCGATCGCTTGGCCGTCGTGCGGATCGTAGAGGTGGGTGGCGCGCAGGGCCGCGTTCACGGTCACGTCGTTCACCCCACTTGCTAGCTTGCCGACGCAGAAGATGGCTTCCGTATCGGTGAAGAATCGCTCCCGCTCGCGGTCCCCCGATGAATCTAGCGCCATGTATGCATCGCGAAAGCCGGACGTGTCGCAGCCGGTAGCGAGCAGGAGCATGGCCGTGAGCCAGATTCGCTTCATGGTTGCCTCTCGCGCAGCCGACGCTCCAGGATGTGGACCGCCTCGCCGTACGCGGCGCTCTGCGGTTGGCGTCGCGACAGCTCTCGGTACAGACCGAGTGCTCGCTCGAAGTCACCGGCCGCGAGGGCGTCGCTAGCGGCGCGCTCCAGGCTCAAGCCTTTGGGCAATACGGGGGGCGGCTCCGCCGGCGTGGCCGCCAAGAGCGGAGCGCGCGTGGGTTCTGGCTCCGCGACGTGCTGCGGCACCAGGGCCTCCTGGGTCGTGCCGGTGGCGGCGGGCACGCCCTCCACCTCGCTGGGCTTTTTGAAGACCGGCTTGAGGAGGAGCATGCCGATCAGGAGCGGGAGCATGACGACGGTTGCCTTGCGCGGCAGCGACGCCTCCCGGAACTGCTGAACGACGCTCGGCTTCAGAGGGAGAGGCGCGATCGGCGGTTCGTCCGCTGCGGACGGAGCTTCCGGAGCGGGCGGCGCTCCCGCCGCGGCGGGCGGGGTGGCCGGCGAATACACGCGCGCGGCGACCGCTTTGCCACGCTCCATGAGCGCGGTGACCGAGAAGTATGCGGTGCGATCGCTCTCGTCCAGCTCGCTGAGCCGCAGGGTCTTGACTGGCATGGGCGCCATCTTCGTGACTCCGGAGCCCTCGTCGCTCTTCAGCGCATCTTGGTGCGGTCCCCTGCGCGTCACGGCTGCGGCTCCTGCTTGGCGGCCCCGGCGATGCGCCGCTCCGCGGCCTCGTAGACACCCGCGGGCAAGTCCTTGCCGTGGTCGCGCAAGACCGACACGAAGCTCGGCACGTAGCCGGTTGGCAACAGGTCGCTCTGGATACGGCCGTGAGAGTCCTGGCCGTAGTACTGGCGCGCGAAGATGTCGTGCAATTCGTAGCGGCCGCTCTGGATGTCGAAGCCGGCCACCTCGGTAATGTGGGTGATCTTGCGCGAGCCGTCGCTCAGCCGAGATGCCTGCACGATCACGTTCACGCCGGAGGCAATTTGAAGCCGGAGGGCGGCGAGGGGCAGCTCCACGTCGCTCATCATCGCCATCGTCTCCAAGCGGGTCAGCGTGTCTCGCGGGTAAGTGGCGTGGAGCGTGCCGAGGCAGCCGCCATGGCCGCTGACCATCGCCTGCACGATGTCCAGCGCCTCGCCGCCGCGAATCTCGCCGATCACGATGCGGTCCGGCCGCATGCGCAGGGTCGCACGAAAGAGGTCCCGGATGCTCACCGCGCCCCGACCTTGAGGATCTGGAGGGCGCGCCTCCAGCTGCACGACGTGCGGGTGCTGCACTTGTACCTCTTTGGAGTCCTCGATGACCGCGATGCGTTCACCACGCGGGATGAAATGGGTGAACGCATTGAGCAGCGAGGTCTTGCCGCTGCCGGTGCCGCCCGCGATCATCACGTTGAGCTTGGAGTGGACCATGGCTTCCAGCGCGTCGTGCGCGTCCTGGGTCAAGGTGCCGAGATCGAGCAGTCGGGCGAGGCTGAAGCTGTCCTTGGAGAAACGGCGGATGGAGACGTAGGGGCCGTCAGGCGCGGCCGGGGGAATGACGGCTTGCAGGCGTGAGCCGTCCGGCATGCGCGCCTCCAAGATGGGGTGCAGCTCGTCCACATGCTTGCCGACGAACTGCGCGGCGTTGCGCAGGGCGCATAGAATGGCCTCACCACTCTCGAATTTGGCCGTCGTTTGCTCCAGCTTGCCTCGGCGCTCCACGAACACGAGGTCGGGTCCATTGATCATGACCTCGGATACGGTCGGGTCGTCCAGGTACGCGCGCACCGGCTCCAAGAAGCCGAGCAGCGTTTCGGCGTAAACGCTAGCCGCGATCATGGCACTGCCTCCAGCAACGATTCGCCCGCTTCTTCGGCGTGCACACCGCCCGGTGAGAGGCGCAGATAATCGCGGAAATGCGTGTCGGCCTCGAGGCGGTTACCCAGGTCGTCACGCAGTAAGACGGCCAGGGTGTAGTGCGCGTCCGCGTGCTCGGGCCGCGTCGCGAGCACCCGCTCCAGCTCTTGCCGCGCCTGGGCAACCTCACCCAGCGCCATGAGCAGGCTCGCTTGCACGAAACGCAGCCGGTAGGCGCGCGGGTGCCGGCGCAGGTGCTCCTGCGAATACTGCAGCGCGGCACGGTACCGCTGGTCCTTCACGCACACGTCGATGAGCAGCGGGGTGATCTCGGTGTCCTCGCGCCCATTGTCTTTGGCCAGGCTCAGGTACTGCTCCGCGCGAGTGAAATCCGCGCGGGCATAGGCGGAGCGAGCGCGCTTCATGAAGAGAGCCGCGAGGCGCTCGCTCTCCGCCGCGGAGGGGTCCGCGCTGGCGGCCTCTAGCTCGGCGCCGCGCGCGCAGCCGAGCGCGAGCAAGCACGCGAGCAGTGGGATGCAGATGCGGTTCATTGGCGCTTCTTTCCGGAAAATTTGAGCTCTATTTGTCGATCCAACGACGTGAGCCAGCTGCTGTAAGGGTTTCCGCGACGACCTACGTAAGAGAGCAGGAGCCGTACTTCCGTGCGGGCCTCCTCGTAGCTCTTCGTAGCGAGCGCGCGCTCCAAGCGCACTCGGTGGACGTGGAAGTCGAGCTGCACGTTGTCCTTCAACCGCTCGGCCTGCTGCGACGCGTCCAGGGCGCGCTCGGGGGAGTCCGCGCGGGTGTAGCAAGCCGCCGCCCGGTGAAAGGCGTTGACCGCTCCGACCGCGTCTTGCCCGCTAAACGGCGCGCGCTCACGGGCGGTCTCGGCCCGGCGCAGCTCTTCGCCGCCGAGCGCGAAGGCCGCCTCGGGTGCGGCTTCCGGGCAAGCCGCGGCGCTGGACGCCGCGAACAGGGCAGGCGGCTGAACCTCGGTGGGCAGCGCGCCCTCCGCTGGCTTGTTGGTGAGCAGCAGGTAAAAGCCGAGCGGGAAGCCAATCGCCGCCATCGCGTAGATGGTAGGGCTGCCGCTGCTGGACTTCTTCGGGCCAGTGGCGCTGCGTGTGACCGAGGACTCCACCAAAGAGACGAACAGCTCGACGCGCCCCATCCGCAGCAGGCCGTCCGCGACGAGCCGGCCCTCGACGAAGGGAACTCCGTTGAGCGTCACCGGGCGCTCCAGGCTGCGAACCTGGCCGAAGATGCTGGAACCATCCACGGACAGCAGGAGCTGCTCGACCGCCGCGTCCTCCGCCGGGAGGCGAACCTCACAGTGAGAGCCGCTGCCGATCAGCGCCTGCGGTGCGTCCACCGTGAGGTCCTGACGGGTACCGTCGTCGTGACGCACGCTGAGCTTGAGAATGGGAACGTCGTTCATGGTTAGTCCGCTTTGAACGCGTCCTGAATCTGGAGAAACATGGGGGAAACGATCAGCAGTAAGATCGCGGCGAACACGAGGACCATCGGGCCGAGCATCTTCACGCTCGCGCGCGACGCAGCCTCTTCCGCCCGCGTGGAGCGGCGCTGCCGTGAGGCCTCCGCTTGAATCTCCAAGACATGCCCGAGCGGGTTGCCGCGCTCCTCGGCTTGGGTCACCGAGCCGACGAACTCTCGCACGACCTCGCACGGCACGCGGTCCGCGAGCTGCTCCAGCGCCTGCTTTCGGGTCTTGCCGACCTGGAGCTCCTGCAGGACGAGGTTGAGCTCCTCGATCAGGGCGTCGCCGCTGCTGCTGCTCTTGTCGATCACTTGCCGAAGCGCCCCCGGGAAATCCAAGCCGGCGGAGAGACCCAGCGAGAGGAGGTCAATCACGTAGGGCAACCCGTTCTGCACCCGCTTGCGGCGCTCCTGCTCGATGCCCGTGAGCTGCAAGTACGGCAGCATCACGCCGACCATACCGCCGAGCACTACGTACAGGAAGCCGCGCGACAGGAGCGCACCGTACACCGCCCCTGCGCTCAGCCCTGCGAGTAGAGAGCAAATCGTGAGCGCTACGCACTCCTCCGGCTGGAGACCCCAGAAGTCGCCCGCGAGCGTGATTTGACGGTCCACGCGGCTACGAAAGCCCTCGCCGAGCAGCGGATTCACGCGCGCGCCGAGCCACCGTAGCAGCGGCTCCAGCTGGCGGAAGAGCACGCTCGTGCGCTCGGCGCGGAGCCGCTTCAGCCCCCGCACGCCCAGGTAGCTGGGCTGCGTGGTTGGCACGCTCGCGACCGTGTACGTGAGCAGCCACAGCGTCACGAACGTGGTCAGCGAGATGGTGGCGCGAAGGAACAGCGGTGCGAGGCTCATATGTCCACCGCCAAGACTTTGCGCGCCATGAGGAGCGAGGCGAGCCACAGCGCGACGGAGGCCGCGATCACGATCCAGCCGAACACCGACTCGGTGAGCGGGTCGAAGTAGCCTTTGCTCACGGTATCGAACAAGAGCAGGATTACTGCGGGAAAGACCGCGAGCACCGCGAGCTGGGCCTTACCCTCCGCGGTCTTGGAGCGAACGACTCCCTGCAGTCGAGCCATCTCCCGTAGCGTCTCCGCGGTCTTCTCCAGGATCTTGGGCAGGTCCCCGCCCACTTGCCGGCCAATCAGCAAGCCGGAGAGCGCGGCGTCCAGCTGGGTGCTGCGAATGCGACTGGCCATGCTGAGCAGCGCTTGGTCCACCGTGTTGCCGAGCCGCATCTCCTTGAGCGCGAGCGCTACCTCCGCGTTCAACGGGGGGGCCAAGAGCGGCTGAGTGTAGGCGAGCGCATTGCCGATGCTGGGCGTCGCCTTGAGGGCGTTGGCCAGCGTGAGGACGAAGCCGTCGATTTTGGACTCGATGGCGCGCACGCGCTGGCGGCGGAGGAGCTCGATATAGAGCGCGGGACCGAACGCGATGGGGAGCACCGCCGCGTAGGCGACTTTGCTAGCGAGCAAGAGGCCGAGGCTCAGGCTAACGCAGGCGCCGACCACCTGGCTCCAGATGATGACGCGCCCGTGCGTCGGCATGAACATCTGCCTGAGCTTGCGGTTCAGGTACGACTCGTAGAGCGACCAATAGCGGTACGGCAAGGACGCCGGATCGCGCGCGGTGAAGAAAACTCCAGCCGACAGCGCGCCGAGCAGCAGCGCTGATGCGGCTAGCTTCAGCACGAGCAGCTCGTTCACAGGTAGCGCTCCCCGGGCTTGATCAGCCCGCGCACGATGAGCTCGTCCAAAAAGCTCGGCAGGTACCCGCTCGCGAGGAAGCTGCCCAAAACTTCGCCGTTGGGACCCGTGCCGCGGCGATCGAAGCCGTAGATGCGGCGTAGCTCGAAATCCCCTCGCTGGTCCATGCCGCACACTTCCGAGATGGCCACCACCTTGCGCGAGCCGTCCGAGAGGCGAGTCTGCTGCACGATGAGCTGAACGCTGCTCGCGATCTGCTCGCGAATGGCCCGCGCTGGCAAATCCACTCCCGCCATCAAGCACAGCGTCTCCAGCCGCGCGAGCGCCTCCGCCGGCGAGTTCGCGTGAGTGGTCGTGAGCGAGCCGTCGTGGCCGGTGTTCATGGCCTGCAGCATGTCCAGCGCTTCGCCGCCACGGCACTCACCGACGACGATGCGGTCCGGTCGCATGCGGAGCGCGTTCTTCACGAGGTCACGGATCGTGTACTGACCCTTGCCCTCCATGTTGGGCGGACGCGTCTCGAGCGAGACGACGTGCGGCTGCTCGAGGCGGAGCTCTGCCGAGTCCTCGATCGTGACGATGCGCTCGCCAGGAGGGATGAAGGCGGAAAGGACGTTGAGCAGGGTCGTCTTACCGCTGCCGGTACCACCAGAGATGACGATGTTCTTTTTGGCCAGCACGCTGCGAGTCAAGAACTGACCCATGGCCGGCGAAAGGGCGGAGAGCTCGTAGAGGCGCTCCAGATTCAACGGGCTCTTCGGGAACTTGCGGATGGTGATGCAAGAGCCCTTGAGCGCGAGCGGCTTGATGATCGCGTTGACGCGCGAGCCGTCCGGCAGGCGCGCGTCCACGAGCGGTGAAGACTCATCGATGCGGCGCCCGAGCGGCGTGACGATGCGTTCGATGACCGCGCGCACGCGCTCGTCATCCGTGAACCGCTGGGCGCTCTTCGTGATCTTGCCCAGCCGCTCCACGTAGATGGTATCCGAATCGATGACCATGATCTCGGACACCGTCGGGTCGCTCAAAAGGTGCTCGAGCGGCCCGAGGCCGAGCGCTTCGTCCGCCATTTCGCCCACGAGCTGGTCGCGGTCGACTCCCGCCGGGATCCGTTCGTCCAGCAGCTTGACGATGCGCCGAAGCGCGGTGAGGACGCGAGGGCGGAAGGACGGATCGTCCAGCCGAGCCGCGTCCGTCATGGCCAAGTCCAGATGCTCGAGCAGGCGTTTGTGGATTTCGCGCCGGAGCGTGCCGTCCGCCTCGCCCGTAGAGACGACTGGTGGCGGCGCGGGCGCGGGCGCGGGCGCGGGCGGCGGCGGGAGCGGGTGGGTCTTGGCAGCCGGATAGAGGGGAACGACGGGGGCCAGCACGACTGGCGGGTCCGACAACGTGGGCGGCGGGGGCGGGGGCAATGGAGCCTCCAGCGCTCGCACGTAAATCGTGTGAAAACCGAGCAGGATTGGCGTGCCGTAGGCGACGTCGATGCTGCCGCCGCGCAGCAGCTGGTCCCCGGCGAGGGTGCCATTGGTCGAGACGTCTTGCACCCGCAGCGTGCCCGGCTCGGCGATCAAGAGCACGTGCCGGCGCGAGACGTGATTGTCGTCCAGCTGCACGTCGCACTCTTCGCCGCGGCCCACGGAGAGCGGCCCCTGCGCCAGCATGTGAGCGACGTGACGATCGCCGGTGCTGGCCTCGACGACGACCTCGACGTTCATGGCTTCGTCCTCACGCCGGGCGCGGTGGCGGGGTTCTTCTCCCAGGCGTTCACGTCTCCCAAGTCCCCGCTGTATTCTTGGTAGTCTTGCAAGGCGTCGTCGAGCACTTCTTGCGCGCCCTTGGGGATGGACTCGATGACGCTGGGTACGACGAAGATGGCGCCTTCGACCTCCTCTTGCGCGTCCCCATGCGAGCCGAAGAGCACGCCGAGCAGCGGAATCTCGCTCAGCAGCGGCAGGCCGCTGATCGAGTGGCGCTGCGAACGAGACCGGATACCCGAGAGCACGATCGACTGGCCGAGCTTCAGCGCGACCGCGGTGCTCAGTTTGGACACGTTGCGCCCCGGTAGATCCGTACCGGTCGCGACGGGAGGGGTGAGGTCCATCACCTCGGCGTCCAGCTGGACCCGGAGCTCCTTGCTGGTCGAGTCGAAGCGGGGCAGGACCTTCACGTCCGTGCCAAAACGGATTTGGGTGAGCGTCGCCGCGAAGCCGGTGGTTACGAGGTAGTTCTGCTCACCACCGCTGGAAAACGCGGCCTCCGAGCCGTTGGACGTGATGACGGTGGAGTGCTTGAGCACCTTGGCCCAGCCTTTGGTCGCCGCTACGTCCAGCCCCGGTAGCGGCTGGTCGATCACGCTGGCCTGGGCGCTCGTCGCCGCGCCCGCCAGCAGGTCGATCTCGCCGGAGAACTTGCCGAGCTTCACGCCCCCGATCTTGCCGGGCCAGCTGACCCCCGCCTGGTAGCCCTTGCTGCGGTCGAACTGCACGAACAAGAAGTCCACGCGGATGTTCAGCTTGCTCTCCGCGGCCGCGCCGCCGAGCACGACCAAGGACTCGACCTGACCCGGGAACAGCGCCGCGATTTGCACGATGCGCTTCAGCTCCGGCTCGGTGCTGACGCCGCCCTCGATGAACAAGCGGGCTCCTACGCGACGCACCCGTACGCCGGTCGTCCCTTCCAAGAGCTGCAGCAGCTCCCGCTCCACGCTCTGCATCGGTCGCGGCGAGACGTTGATCTGGTAGTTGACCTGCGTCTTGTCGTTCTTGAGCAAGAGCAAGGTCGTGGTGCCCGGCTTCTGACCGACGACCACGAACTGCGAGCTGTCCGGCGTGAGCCGCACGTCCGCGATGCCCTTCACGCCTTCGGCGAAGCTCTTCACGTCAATCGCGGAGATCGTCTTGTTCTCGCCCACCGCGAGGCTGAGCTCCTCGTTGCGCTCGAGGGCGATGGGCTCGGGAGCCGAGGCTCTCTCCGGCTCCTTGGTGTTTTTGGCCGGCTCCTTCTTTTGAGCGGCCGCCGGCACCGCGAAGGCGAGGGCGAACAGGGAAACCCAAGCGAGGCGAGCGCGGCGGGTCATCGGATGTTCGAAGCCTCGATGCGAACGGGGCCCTGGGGAGTAGTGGGGCGGCGCTGCACGTCCGCGCGCGCCTTCGTATCCAAGAGGGCGGAAGCTTTGAGGTCCGGCAAGTCGTCCAACGTGCCCGGGTCGTTGGGCGGGCGCACCGCGACCGAGAGCCGACCTCGCTCACTGGCGAGCGACAGCAGCTGGGCCTCGGGCAAGCTCAAGCTCAGCGTGAGCTGCTTGTCGCGCTTCCACGAGGGCTCGTCGCGCGTCTTCGCATCCGAGGCGGCCTGCGTCTCCGTGCCGACGGCCAGCACCAGCACGCGCTGGAGCAGCACCGCGGAAGACTGCTCGCTATCCCCGGCGTTGCCGTGGAACGTCGCGATCACGTCCACGTAGTCCCCGGGGCGGATCAGCTGGTTGCCGCGCGTGTCGTCTTGGCCGGTCGAGGCGCGCACCGCGATCGCGCGCTTTCCAGGTTGAATGAGCGAGCTCAGGTCTCGGTCTTCGGTGGTGATCGCGAGGTCCGTCCACATCAGCGTTTGCTGCGGGTACAGGGCGACGGAGGTCTGCAGGCCGAGGACCTTGCTCCGCTCCGCGGCCTTGATGGCGCGATCCTCGACGTAGGCGAGGGGCACGCTGCGCGTCGTCAGCATGTCCTCCGTCAGCACTTTGCCGCGCTCGAGCGGCTTCTGCACCATCAAGAGCTCCACCAGCTCGCCGCCAGACACGTCTCGCTCGAACTTGCGCAAGTAGAGCAAGAGCAGCGCGGTGCCGAGGAGCGCCATGACGAGGGAGATGAGGAATGCGCGCTTGTTCATTCGAGGGGATTTTCGGCGTGGGCGGTGGCTTGGGCGAACCCAGGGCCGCCCATCTCGATCAGTGTCACGCCGGTTTGCTCGGCCGGGGTCTGGTTCGTGACGACGATCACGGCCACGCTGCCCTTCGCGAAGGCGCCCACGTGGTCATTCAAGTTCAGCTCGGACTCTTCGTCTACCGGCAGCGCGGTGTGCGCGTAGCCTTTGGACGCGAGCTCGCGTTCGTAGAAGCTCAGCACCTGGGCGTGGCTTTGGTTCGTGTCGTACATGCGGAGCGCGTACGGGTGGCCATCCACTTCCGCCGTCAGCACGCGGCGTGAAGCGGGCGGCCGCGGCACCTCCCGCGAGTCGCTTCCAGGCGAGTCGCCTTCGCCCGTGAACATCTTCAGGATGTTGAAGCTGCCTTCCGTCCACATCGCGAGGACGTGCGTGTGGCCGGACTTGGGGTCCTTACGCGCGACGAAATAGCGGGCGTCACCGAGCTCGGCCAGGTCACCGGTGTTCATGAAGGCCAGGCTTCGGTCCAGCACGCCTTGCAGCCCACCACCGGCGTCCTTGCGAGCGATGCAGGTGACCTGCCCGGAGTCGCCTTCCTTCGCTTCTTGACGGGTCGTAAACCAGCTCGCCGGGTCCCGCAGGCTCTGCGGCAGCTTCTGCAAGTGCGCGTTCACTTCCGGCACCGCGGCGAACTCTTCGGCAATCCCCCCCGAGTCGTCGTGGCAGTACCGTTCGAAGCGACCGAGCACCTCCGGCACGTCGAGCGGGGTCATCTTCGAGGCCAGAGACATGCGCTGGCCGTTGATGGTGACGACTTGAGGCGGACCTACCAGTGTGGGGCCGAGTTGCTGCAGGAGCGCGAGGCCACTTTGCTTCACCGCTTCCTCCGCGTTGGCGCGCGCTTGCGGCAGCGAAAACGCGGTCAGTGTGAGGTTGGCGACGCCGAGAAACGTAGCCACCCGGAGGGTTCCCCGGAGCTTGGGATTGCGGAATATTCGCCTGAGCATCGTGCCGCCTCAAAATTTCGGAAGGGTGTTCGTGCCGATGAAGCTGAGAAGGCCCGCGATGTCGCCTTTGCCGTTGTCACCGATCTCGTTGCACACGACGGTATCGGTGGCGGTCAGGGTGTAGCTGCCGCCGCCCGCCCGCGCGTGGGCCGAGGCCGAGTGGCTCGCGCTGCCGCTGGTGTGGCTCACGACGCCGAAGAACGCCGGTAGGGTCGCTTCGGCCAGGGTCGGAGGCCCGTCCTTTACGTCCTCCCAGATCGCTTGCATGACCACGCTCGGGTTGCAGCCCTTCATCGCTTGGGACCAAGCGGTTCGGCGCGCCTCCTCTACGGCTTTTTGTTGCGCCAGGTAGAGCCGGTTAAGGAAGAGGCCGGCCGCCATGAATGTCATCAGCAGGGCGGAGACGATGAGCGATTCGACCAGCGCCGCCCCGCGGCGCGCACGACGGCTTCTCGAGCGCTTGCGAGTCATGCCATACCTCAATGCAGCGTGCCGTTACGGGCGGAGTTGCGCACGACGAATTCCCCAGCGCCGTCGAATGCTCCGGACCCGAATAGCCCCTTTTGAACGTAGTTGCGGGTGATGTTGTCGTAGACCCAAGTGTCCTTGACGTCGGGGGCCAGGATCTTGAACTTGTCGAAGTGGGGGATCTTGCCGAGCCCGAAGTTGGCCCCTTCGCCGGCGCCTTCGAAGAATCGCGACAGGGTCGCGACGATGCCGGGCTCGATGGCGCTCGTCAGGAGGCGCTTCATCGGCTGCACCCGGCGGAGCCGCGCCTTCCAGCCGATTTTCCAGGGCGCGTCGCCCCGGCAGTCGTCCATCCACTGCTTGTCGCAGTCGAAGTAGATCTCGGCGTGAGCTTCGACCTCCTCGGTGCGCACCGCGACGACGTTCCCGGACCGATTGCCGTCCGCCACCTCGAGGCCCTTGGCATCTCGGTCGACCATGGGCGCGTCCTTCTCGATTTGGGCGAAGCTTCGCATGAAGACGTTGCCGTTGATGGCCCACTCCCAGACCTTGGCGGGCGTCGCGCACTCGGTACGGTTGTAGCCGGTGCCGGAGTCTTTCGACTGGAAGGCGCCCTGCAGCTTGTCTTTGGCCGCCTTCCCCTTCTTCTTCTTGCAGTCGCTGACGTACTCTTTCTCGGTCACGACCTTCCCGTCGTCGTCGCGGTACTTGCCGTCCTTGGCGTCGCCGACCACTCGGTCTGCGAGCTCGGATTTGCAGGCGTCGACCGCTCGTGCGCCAATCTCCTCCGTCAAGCCTTCCGGCGACTTACCCTCGCCCATGGGGGCGCAGAAGATGCCAGGAAGCGTGCCCACGACTTTACCGAATTTGTCACTCACGGCCTTCATGCCGTCGACGAAGCCTTGGGAACCGCCCAGCAGGCCAATCAGGTCCGCCGCGTTCCTGCCGATGGCAGCGCCGCCCTTCTCGCACAGCGCCGAGTAGGACTCTTCTTGCATGGGCAAGCTCACGCCGATGCCGAGGCGCGGGTTTCGGAAGAAGTCTTGATAAATGCCCGCAGCCACGTCGGCCTTGGTCTTCTTGCGGTGCTTGCCCTCGTACCGACCCTTGCCTTGAAAGCAGCTCATCAGCTTGTCGGCCATGTCCACGTTGATCGCGGGAAGGAGCGACGCGCTCTGGGTGGAAACGTTCGAGACCGCGTAGCTGCCCTGGGTGTTCGTATTGCTCTGCATCAGGCCGACGATGGGCGTCGCGGTGGCCACCGCCACCTCCGCGGCGCTCATCGCGGTGAGGATGCGCATGATCTTTTCCGTGAATGGCGGATCTTGACGGACCATCCACATCTCCGCTCGGGCGACCGCAGCCGTGAAGCCGCAGCCGAGCCCGGCCGTGAAGACGCAAAGGATTCCTCCCAGGACCAGCGCAAGCGTGACCATGACCATGACCGTGCGCCAGAAGATGAACACCGCGAGGACCACCGACATCACGATATTGATGGCCACGATCACGTTCATGCCGCGCGCGTTCCAGACCGCGTTCTCGAACGCGGCCGCGTCCGCGGCGTCTTGTGCGCGCTCGCGCCAGGCGATCGCATCACCGATACCGGCGATGTGCCAGAGCGCGCCCACCAAGAGCGCCCCCGCGACGACGCCAATCACCATGATGGCGCCGCGTTCGTCGCGCTTCAGCTGGTTCAGGTCGGTGTGAGTCATGGCTGGTAGGAGTAGCGAGCGCCCTGGTAGACGTGCGTTGAGGTGGCGGTCAGCTCGCGCGAGCCGGAAGGGCCGCAGATCAAGCTGACCCAGCCCGCGAAGCAGGCGAACGGAGCGCGCACGGTGGCGCGAAGGACGGAGGAGCCGCCCCCGCCGCTGATCGCGACTTTCGGCTGGCCCAGATGAGGATTCGCGGCGAGGATCATCGCCGCGGCCAGGGTGATCTCGACGCCCTTCTCCCCGGTGGCGGCGGCCCCGCGTTGAGTCTCGGGGGGTTGCACGATGTCGTCCCCGTTCTTGTCCTTCTCGTTGTAGCCGCCCGGATTTCCGTGGTTTTGGTAGATGGAGCCATCTGCCGGTAGGGTGACGGAGCCGCCGGTCGGTGCGGCTTCACCTCCGCCTTGATAGAACGCGGGGTCGTCGGGGAGGATGACGATCGCGGCTCGGGCCGCGGCGGAAGCGGCGCGCTGCACGATCAGGCGCGCGGCGCACAGCTCGATGAGCTGCCAAGTCGCCAAAAAGAAGAACAGCACCGGCAAGTAGGCGATGAGGTGCTCCACGAACACCGCGCCGCGCTCGTGCCGAACGAGAGAGGGCCCGCTCACCCGATCCTCCAGCGCACGAGGGAGACGAGCGCGGCGGCCACGAACACGGCCGGGCCGAAGCGGAGCTCGGTCAGCAGCTCGTGAGGCACGTCCTTACGACGCGATTTGGGCAAAAATGGGTTCTTGAGCAGGACGGCGGAGTTGCCGAGCAGTCGAAACAGCTGGCCCTGATACGCCAAGCGCGCCGGCGCGTAGATCGCGGCGAGGACGAAGGCATACATCTCGATCTGGAGGCCGATGACGGGGCCGACCCAGACTCCGCAGGCGGCCAGGAGCTTGACGTCACCGCCGCCCATGGCGCTCACTCGAAAGAGGAGCAGCGGGACGAAGCCGCAGGCGAGCACGCCGAGCGACACGTTGGCCGCGGCGGACGTCAGGACCTCGGTCAGCGACTGCTCCGGGCCGCGCAGTAGGGCGGCGTGCACCGCAAAATGCACGGCCAGACCCAGCACCGCTCCCGCGGCCACGACCCGATTGGGGATGTGACCCGTGCGGTAGTCCAGCGCTCCGCAGAGCGCGGTGAACGCGAGCAAGCCGCAAAGAACGATGTGAGTCGCCGTCATATTGCCTCGCAGGAAGGCTGACGGGGCTTCGACGTGAATCGAAGCCCCGCCTAAGCCATCATTGAATGCCCTGCACCTTGCCGGCCTGCTCTTGGACCTTCGTGGTGACGGCGTTGCCGAACGCCTGGTAGGCGACGATGCAGAACAGCGCCACGAGGCCGACGAGGATGATGTACTCGACGAAGCCGGCGCCGCGGGTGTCACGAGCTAGCTCGTCGAGCTTACGGATCTTGATGGACATGGATAGCGTTTCTTTCTTGGTTTCAGGGATTGCTCTGATAGAGCGAGGCACGTTGTTTCGAATAGTTGGCGACGGTGGCAGGCCCGACCGTCGCGAGGGCAACTGCGACGACCACGCCGGCGAAGGCGGCGAAGATCAGGTACTCCAGGAGCACCGCGCCGCGCGTGTCGCGACCCAGCTCACGAAGGGGGGCTTTCATCGGATCCTCACGGGGCCGGTCGGGCGCTGCGCGCGCACGACGGGTTTGGCACTGCTTTGAAACGCCTGCTCCATGACCACGAGCTCGTCGCGCTCCGCGATGCGAAAGCGCGCGGTGGGGCTCTTGGGGCGGAGCAGCGGTCGCTCCGTCGTATCGACGGTGAGCTCCACCGTTTTGCCGCCTTCGCCCTCGATCACGCAATGCGCTACGCCCGATGCGTCCGTACGCGCTACCTCGCGACCGAGGTACCGTATGGGCAGCCCGGCGCCTCGCTCGAGTCGCGCCGCGACTACCAGCTTGCGAGCGAGCGGCTTGCATGCGGCGAAGTACTCGGGCAGGCCCGTTGCGCGTCGCAAGGTGACGCTCAAGGGAGCTTCCGGCGAGCGGTAGGCGGCTGGGCAGGTGATGTCCAGATCGACGCGCTCGCCCTCGTTGCCGGTGGCTCGAATCACGACTCGGCCATCCACCCCAGTCGCCCCGAGCTCTTGGCCGCCGTGCAGGAGCTTGACGCCAGCCACCGGTTGACCCGGATCCGCCTCGACGCGGACGACCAGATCGTAACTCTTGGCCGGAGCCTGACGGCTGCAAGCCGCCAGTCCGAGCAAGAGAAGCAGGAGCGGGCCGTTTCGGTTCACGACCGGGCTCAATACACGGCGTGTGCCAGCTACGAATTCGCGGATTTTCTGGCTTACCGCCGCACCCAGGTGGATGCTTGGCAACCACGGGTTGGCAACCGCTGGTTGCGCCCTACAGATTGGTGCGGCCGCGCTGGCGGACCCGGTGTAGCAGTATTGCACCTTGCTCGGGCGCCTGGAGAAGGCGCTGAAAGCCGGCCCCGCCGCCCCCATGGATGAAGAACGCACTCAAGCTCAGTCCCGTCCGACGATCGTCACGTACGGCAAGACGCGCATCACGGTGACGGACGGGCCGGACCGGGGGCTATGGCTCGAGACCGCCAATCAGCCGGTGCGCGTCGGCACCGCGCCCGACAACGATCTGGTACTCACGGATCCCACGGTTTCACGCCGCCACTGCGCCATCGTTCCGACCGGCGACGGCTTCCGCGTTTCGGACGAAGGCTCGACCAACGGCGTTTTGGTCGGACGGGTGCGCATCTTCGAAGCGGTGCTCAGCGGGGCGACGGAGCTCCGCATCGGCGACAGCACCGTCAGCGTGTTGCCGCTCGCGGATCGCGTGGAGCGCGAGCAGGCGACGACCGATCACTTTGGCGACTTGCTCGGAATCTCGCCGCGAATGCGCGAGCTGTTCGCGGACTTGTCGCGCATCGCGGCATCCGACGTGACGGTGCTGATCGAGGGTGAGACCGGCACCGGCAAGGAGCTGGTCGCGGAGTCGCTCCACCGCGAGAGCGGCCGCACGGAGAAGCCCTTCGTGGTGTTCGACTGCGGCGCGGTGACCCCGACGCTCGTGGAGAGCGAGCTGTTCGGGCACGAGCGCGGCGCGTTCACGGGCGCAGTGGCGGCGCGCGTTGGCGTATTCGAGCAAGCCGACGGCGGGACGATCTTTTTGGACGAGCTGGGCGAGCTGCCGAAAGATCTGCAGCCCAAGCTGCTGCGCGTGCTGGAGAAGCGCGAGGTGCGGCGCATCGGGTCCCAGCGCCCGATACCGGTGGACGTGCGCGTCGTTTCGGCGACGAACCGCAAGCTCGCGGTGGAGGTGGCGCGCGGCAATTTCCGCCAAGATTTGTACTTTCGCTTGGCGGGCGCGCACGTGCAGGTTCCGCCGCTGCGGGACCGCCGCGAGGATTTGCCGCTGCTGGTCGAGCATTTTCTGCGCCGCGCGACGCCGGCCCGCTCGCGCAGCGAAATCTCCGCGCAAGTTTGGGAGATGTTCATGACCCATCGCTGGCCGGGTAACGTGCGGGAGCTGCGCAATGCGGTGGACCGCTGGGCAGTGACGCCCGAGCGCGCGCTGGGCGCGCTGGAGCCGACGACGGAAGACGGGCAGCCGCAGGCCGCGATCGAGCTGTCGCCTCTGCGCGAAGCTCGGCGGGACGCGAGTGACGACTTCGAGCGTCGGTACCTGCGTGCCTTGTTGGCGCGCACTTCGGGCAATATCACGCGCGCGGCTGCGATCGCGGAGGTGTCCCGGCAGATGATTCAGAAGCTGATGCGTAAGCAAGGCCTGAGCTGAATGCGGCCATGGCTGAGCTGGGCCGCGCTCGGCGCAGCCTGGGTCGCATCGTGCGCCAGCGACGAAAGCGCTCCTCCGAGCTCGCCTTCGGAAGCCGGCACCGCAACTGAAGCTCCCGCCGCCGCCGGCGGCGCGGGCGCTCCCGCGCAAGCGACGCCAGGCGGGCGAGCGAGCGGAAGCGGTGGCGAGCCGAGCGCCGAATCGTCGGGCGGCGCCCCTACGCCCAGCGGTGGTGCGAACGTGAGCGGCGATGCGAGCGACGCAGGGCGAGCCGGTGAAGGCGGAGCGCTCCCCGTCGTCACTCAGGGAGAGCGCTGCGTCGCAATCAGCCAAGCGGGCGACTGCGGAGCCACCCTGACGAGTTGCGCCGAGAGCTCGCAGTGCGCTCCCTGGCTCGCTTGCCTCGCGAGTTGCGAGGACGCTCGGTGCGTCGGCGGTTGCGACGAGGTCTACTCGGACGCGCGCCGCGTGCTGCCCGCGGTTTATCAGTGCCTGTGCGCAGCACCCGAATGCGCGACGCTCGGCGCCTGTGAGCGGACGAGCTGCGCGGCGACGGAGCAGCCGGCTCTCATGACCGAAGCGCCGCGCACTCTTGCGGAAACGGGGCTGTACACGCTGGAGGGCGTGTACACCTACGCGCCGCAGTTCCCGCTTTGGTCGGATGGCTTGGACAAGGAGCGGCACGTCTTCGTTCCCGGCTGCGCGACCATCGACACGAGCGACATGGACGAGTGGAAGCTCCCGGTCGGTACGCGCTTGTGGAAGACGTTCGGCCAAGGCGCCGTCGCGCTCGAGACGCGGCTCATGCACCGCTACGGACCAGGGCCGGCGGATTGGCTCTACGCCGCTTACCAGTGGGATCCGAGCGCGCCCGGCGACGCGACGAAAGCGACGTGGACCGAAGGCGCAGTCGTGGTGGACGCCAGCGGTAGCGGCCATGACATCCCTGGTAACGGCAACTGCAAGCAGTGCCACGACGGCCGGAAGGAGCGGGCCCTCGGCTTCAGCGCGATCCAGCTCAGTCACGAGTCCAGCGGGGCGGACCTCACCCTACGCCGCTTGAGCGAGCTCGGCTGGCTCACGGTGCCGGCTCCAGAGGGGTTCGCGGTGCCCGGCGACGAGGTGCAGCGCGCGGCGCTCGGCTACGTGCACGGCAACTGCGGAGGCTGTCACGACCAAGACGGCAAGCTGCCGGATCCGGAGTCGCCCCTGATCTTGCGGCTGCGGGTCGCACAGACCAGCTATGCGGAGGCGGACGCAGTGCGCACCACCGTGAACGTGCCCGTGCGCAGCGGGCTAGCGGCGCTCGCCGGCAAAGACCGCATCGAGCCGGGCAAGCCGGAAGAGAGCGGCCTCTTGGTCCGCCTGCGCGCCCGCGGAATCGAGGGCCTGCAGATGCCGCCTTACAACAGCAACAGCACCAAGCTACCGGACTCATCGGGCGGAATCGCCCGCGTGACGGCGTGGGTGAGCGGTCTCACGCCTTGAGCCGCTCGGATGTTCAGCGTCGGCTCGAAACTTGACGCTGCGCACGCGACTCCTCCAAAATTGGCGCCGTGCCTGATTCGATCCAAGCCGCGCCGACCGGGCGCGCCAAGTGCCGCGGCTGCGGCAAGGCCATCGCCAAAGGCGAGCTGCGCTTCGGTGAGAGCGGTCCCAACTCTTACGGTGAAGGGGAGGCGACGACCTGGTTTCACCTGGCATGCTCGGCCCTCATGCGTCCCGAGAAGCTCGGCCCGGTGCTGGAGTCGACGGCGGACGAGCTGCCGGAGCGCGACTGGCTGGCCGAATGTGTTCGCGTGGGCAACGAGCACCCACGCCTGCCGCGCCTGGTGCGTGCGGAGCGCGCGAGCTCCGGCCGAGCGCACTGTCGCTCCTGCCGCGAGCTCATCGAAAAGGGAGGTTGGCGCTTCGCGCTGCAGACCTTCGAAGAGGGGCGCCCCAGCCCCATCGGCACCATCCACGCCGAGTGCGCCGAGGCGTACTTCGGAACGGCGGACTTGCTCGAGCGCGCTCGCAGGCTGACGCCGGAGCTCAATGACGCGGACGCCGCGGACCTGGGGCAAGCGCTCGCCGAGCAGCGGCCCGGCCTCGCCAAGACCCAGGGCGTGGACGAAGACGAAGAAACTAAGCTCGGCAGCGGCAGCGTTTGAGAAGAGCTTTGGGCGTGGTGCGGCCGTGGCTCACGTGGGCGCTCGTCGTTTGGCCGCTCGCAGCCTCGGCGGAGGACGCGGTTCGTTTTCGATACTCGGCACCGGCAGGCTGCCCCCAAGCGGAGGCCTTTTCGGCGCGCGTGCGCGAGCGCACGAGCCGCGGGCGCTGGGCGGCGCCGGGAGAGCTTGCGCGCCACTTCGACGTCGCGCTCACCGCCGACGCGAACGGCTACCTCGGCCGCATCGAGTTCTTGGATGACGTCGGCGCGCCCGTGAGCCGCAGCGTCCGAGGCGAGCAATGCGACGCGGTCGCCGACGGCCTGGCGCTGATCACGGCGCTCGCGTTGGAAGCAGCGCGGAACGAGGACCCTCCCGAGGAGCGAGAAGTGGCGCCGCCCAAGCCGCCGCGGCTCGAGCCGACGGCGTCGGTCGTGGTACCGAAGCCACCGCCTGCTCGAGCTCACGCTTCCTCGGCCGGCGCCGGCTTCATCACGAGCGCGCGCTTTGGTGTCGCGGGCGGCTATGCAGGGGCCGAGCACGCACCGAGCGTTGGCGTGCTCGGCCAATTGGACTTTCGCGGCGGCTCGGCGCTCCGGCTCACCGCTCACTACGGTTGGGACGACTTCGTGGCGGACGACCTCGGTCGGCGCGCCAAGCTCCGGGTCCAGGGCGTGGAGACGAGCGTCTGCCCCTGGCGCTTCGGCGCGCGGGAGCTGGCCTTCACGCCCTGCGCGCTCCTGGATCTCGGCTCCCTGCGCGTCGCCGGAGTGCGCGACGCGCAGCTCACCTCCGCCCGAGGAGAAGTCATCTTTTGGGGCTCGGCCGGGGCCGAGGTGCGACTGGGGTGGGAGCCGCCGGCCCCATTTTGGGCGGAGGCGAGGCTCGCGGGGCTCTTTCCACTGCGCCGAGGCTACCGCTTCACCTTCGAAAATCCGGAAAAAGAGGCCTATTCGGCGCCCACGTTCGCGGTGACGGCCGGGCTCGCAGGCGGCGTGCGCTTTTGGTGATCGGCTGCCACCCTCCTCGGGGATAGACGATCGTGGCAGCAGAGGCAGCCGCTCTGGACGACGCGAGCTCGTCACCCCCCGCGTCGCCCGAGCGCGTCGCGGGTTTGGTGCGCGCGCACTACCCGTTCGTCTGGCGGCTATTGCGGCGCTTGGGGCTCGGTACGGGGGACGCCGACGACGCGGCGCAGCAAGTCTTCTTGAGCGCGACGCCCAAGCTCGGCGCGGTCGAGCCCGAGCGGGAGCGTGCGTTCTTGTACGGGGTCGCGCTCCATGTCGGCGCGCGGGCGCGGCGCTCTTTGGGTCGCCGCCGCGAGGAGCCGCTGGAGGCCGCGGCGGAGCGCGAAGCTCGCGAGCCGGATGCTCACCAGGTGCTGGAGCGGCGGGAGGCGCGCGCGCTACTCGATCGGTTGCTGGACGAGATGCCGGAGGAGCTGCGCGTGGTGTTCGTGCTGTTCGAGCTCGAGGAGCTGTCGACGCCGCAGATCGCCGAGCTCTGCGACATCCCGATTGGCACCGCGGCGTCGCGCTTGCGGCGCGCGCGCGAAGATTTCGAAGGGCGAGTGGCGCGCGAGGAAGCGCGGCGCCGTTTTTCTGGAGGCGAGCGATGACCGATCCGGAACGACTCTCCAAGCGTGGGGCCGGCTTGGCCGCAGAGCTCCTGCGCTCGAGCGCGGACGAGCAGCCGACGGACGCGGGCTTACACCGCACTTTGGCCGCGCTCGGCGTCTCCAGCGTTTTGCTCACGTCCACGAGCGCTGCCGCCGCCGCCGCGACCAGCGCGAAGATGGCGGCCGCGGCGTCGGCCGGTGCCAGCGCCACGTCCGCGGCGGGAGCCGGAAAAGCGGTCACGGGCGCGCTGCTGCTGAAGTGGGTCGGAGTTGGCGTGGTCGGCGGCGTGAGCCTAGCCAGCGCGGCCGCGCTCGTGACCACTCCTCCGGCGCCGCCACCGGCCGTGTCCGCGCCCGCACCTCGCTTCACTGCCGCGCCGGTCATGAAGCGCGCGCGGCCGCCTTCGGGCGTCGCGCTGGCCGCGACGCCAGCCGCATCGGCGGATGCTCCCGACCAGCCCGCGGCGCCCCCACGCGCCACGACGAGCGCGCGGGAGGTCGTCACGGTAGCGCGGCCGGAAGCTTCTGCCCCGCTCGCCGCCGAGGTCGCGTACGTGGACTCCGCGCGCGCCGCACTCGCCGCCGGCCAGTCCGAGTCCGGCCTTGCGCAGTTAGCGCGCTACGAGCGTGAATTTCCAGAGCCGCGGCTTCTGCCCGAGGTCCTCTTCCTGCAGCTGGAAACTTACCAGCGCCTCGGTCGAGCCACGGAAGCAAGGCGCGCCGCCGAGCGCCTCGTCGCTAGCTTTCCCAAGAGCCCGCACGCTGCGCGCGCGCGTTCGGTGCTGGGAGCGCACTTTCCGTGATCGGTCATGACCGCGGGCGGGGATGACTCGTCGAAAGGAAGGGCAGACGATGAGCTCGAAGAAGGTCATGCGCTGGGTCGCGCTGGTGAGCGTGAGCGTGCTGGGGGCGTGCGGTGGTGTGTCGGCTATCGGCAGTGGGGACGAGCCGGGCGGAGGCAAGTCCGGAAGCGCAACCGGCGGCACCGGCGGCACCAAAGGTGAAGGCGCCACCGGCGCCGGCGCGGAAACGACTGGCGCGACCAGCATGGGGGCGAGCTCCAACCTGGGCGGCAAAGATCCGGGTGTTGCCGGCTCGGGAGCGGCGCCGGGCGTGGAGAAATGCAGCTCGGACATGGACTGTCCCGATTTCGGCGCCCCCTGCGAGCCCTGCGCGGACGGCTCCTACGCTTGCAACAAGACGTACTGCGGGCCCGGCGGGGTTTGCGTGCACACCCGCGACACGTGCGCGGTCAAATGCGCGACGGATCGGGAGTGTCCGGTGCATGACGTCCCCTGTGAGGACTGCGGCGACGGGACGAAGTCTTGCCCGAGCGCGCAGTGCGTGATGGGCTTCTGTCAGGAATCGCTGCCTACTTGCGGTGGCGAGCTGGATTGCAAGGGCCAGGCGTGCGGCAGCCCGTGCAAGGCCTGCGCGCCGGGGGACATGTGCGACGCGGCGTCCGTCGGCTACTGCAATCTGGATGGCAAATGCCAGGCCGGCGTCCCGCAGTGCGGCGACCCGAACCAGTGCAAAACGGCGATGGATTGCGGCACGCCCCCGCCCACGTGCGTGGCCTGCGGCAACGACACCTGCGCGACCTTCGAGTGCATCGAAAACAAGTGCGTGTTCGCGTGCCCGCCGAACCCGGAGCCTCAGTGCAACACGGCCAAGGACTGCCCGATCATCGGTGACACTTGTTACAAGTGTCCCGTGAACGGCATGTGCGCCGTGCAGGCTTGCATCAGCGGGAGCTGCGAGATGGTCTGCCCCGTGGAGTGAGGCGCTCGCGTCAAAGGAGCTCGACGTGCCCTGACACGACCGCCGTCACGTCATTCGCCTTCCGGCGCACGAGCAGTGCGCCGGAGGCGTCGATGCCGGCGCCTTCACCCTCTACGTCGCCGACCCGCAGTCGCCGGCCGAAGAGCGCATCGTGCGGACGCAGCGCCTCCGCGATGGCGGGCATGCCGTGGGTGCCGATGCGAGACAGCTCTCGCTCGAACGCCTCCAGCACGTCCGCCAAGAGACGCTCGCGGCCGCGCTCGGCAGCGCCGAGCTGTCGCAACGACGTGGCGAGGGAGGCTATCGGCTCCGGAAACTGCTCTTGCTCGACATTGATGCCGATGCCGACCACGACGCTCGCCACCTGAGCGCCCGTGAACTGGCTCTCTACCAGGACGCCGGCCAGCTTCTTTCCGCCCGCCAGCACGTCGTTCGGCCATTTCACCAGCGCGGGCGCGGCCACCCGGCTCGCCACCGCGCTCCGCACCGCGAGCCCGGCGCAAAGCGCTAGCCCCGGGGCCAGCTCCGCTCGCAGCTCCGGCCGGAGCAGGAGCGAGAACCAGAGCCCCGCGCCCGGCGCGGAGAGCCATTCGCTACCGCGCCGCCCGCGCCCGCGCGACTGAGTCTCCGCGCCGAACAGCGCTCCGTGCGGAGCGCCGCTCTTGGCGGCGGCGAGCGCGTCGTCGTTGGTGGAGGTGGTGTCCGCGCTCCAGCTCACGGTGCGCCCGAGGGCGAGCCCGCGCGTCGCGACCTCCGCCTCTAGCACCGCCACGTCGAAGCCCGGCTCGCTCATCCGAGCCTCTCGATGTCCAGCCCGATGTCAGCGGCGGGCGCGGAATGAGTCAGCGCTCCCACGCTCGCCACGTCCACGCCCAGCTCGCCCAGCTCCTTCACGCGCTGGAGCGTGAGCCCGCCGGATACTTCCACGATGGCGCGGCCGCGCGCTCGTTCGACCGCCTCGCGCAGCGCCGCGGCGTCGAAATTATCCAGCATGACGATGTCCGCTCCCGCCGTGAGCGCTTCGTCCAATTGCGGGAGCGACTCCACCTCGATCTCCAGCCGCGAGGTGTGCGGCGCGTAGGCTCGCGCCCGCTGCAGCGCCGCGGTGATGCCGCCCGCGGCCACGATGTGGTTGTCTTTGATCAGCACCGCCGAGCCCAAGCAGTCCCGGTGGTTGTGCCCGCCTCCGACCCGCACCGCGTACCGTTCCAGCACCCGCAAACCCGGCGTGGTCTTGCGGGTGTCCACGATGCGCAGCTTGGAAGCGGGCGGCACCGCGTCCACGAAGGTTCGCGTCAGCGTGGCCACACCCGAGAGCCGCTGCGCGAAGTTCAGCCCGACGCGCTCGGCCATCAGGATCGAGCGAGCCGAGCCCTCCACGATCCAGAGCACGTCGCCCGGCTGCGCGCGGCGGCCATCCGCCAGCTTCTCTTCGACGCGCAGGCCCGGGTCCACGCGGTAAAAGGAGCGCGCGAATGCGGCGCTGCCGCAGACCACGAGCGACGCATGGGCAACCGCCTTCGCGACCGCACGCTCCTCTTCCGCAATGCAGGCCGCGCTCGTCACGTCACCGCCGGCGAGGTCTTCGGCGAGCGCCCGATCCACGAGCTCGTTCAGTAAAAAATCGGCAATCAAGGTCCGCGAACGTTAGTGCGCCCGGCGGCTCCGAACAAACCTTCACCGCATTTTATCGGCGAGGCCGAAGGTTGCCCGGCGCGGCTCGGTGACCTCGGCGCAGAGCGCGCCAGCAGGCCACCGAGCTCGGCTCACGACTTTAGCCCTTGGGCAGCAGGACCGCGTCCAGCACGTGAATCACGCCGTTGGACGCCATGATGTCCGTCTTCACCACCTTGGCCCCGTCCACGCTGACGTTCGCGCCGTCCACCGCCACGCTCAGCTCCTGGCCTTGAACCGACTTCAGCTTCTTGGCGGCCAAGACGTCCTTGGCCGGCACTTCGCCAGGAACGACGTGGTAGGTCAGAATCGCCACGAGCTTGGCCTTGTTCTCCGGCTTCAGCAGGTTCTCGACCGTCCCTGCGGGGAGCTTCGCGAACGCGTCGTCGGTCGGAGCAAAGACCGTGAACGGCCCCGGCCCCGAGAGGGTCTCCTCGAGACCGGCCGCCTTGATCGCCGCCGAGAGGGTCGAGAACGAGCCGGCCGCGGCCGCGGTTTGCAAGATGTTGCTGGTGGGCTTTTCCGCAGGCGCCGCCGCGGGCTCGGCCATGGCCGAGTCAGCGGTTGCCGGAGGCTCTTGAGCCATCTCTCCGCCGCACGCAGCGGCGCTGAGGGTGGCGGCGAGGAACACGAGCTGAGAAATCGTCTTCATGATGCATCGATCTTTCTGGTTGCTGGGTGCAAGGTCCAGGCGTGCTCACTGGGGGACGAGGACGGTGTCCACGACGTGAATGACCCCGTTCTTCGCGATGATGTTGGCGGGCGCGACGGTTGCGCCGTTGACCTTCACGCCGCCGGTCAGCGCGACGGTCAAGCTCTTGTTCTCGAGCAACGTCGGGACCATCCCCGCGGTGAGGTCTCCCGAGCCCACCGCGCCTGAAACGACGTGATAGAGGAGCACGTTCTTGAGGTCGTTCCCGGTCGGCGCGGTTCCGAGCTTGTCGAACGCGGCGTCGGTGGGCGCGAACACCGTGAACGGCCCCGGGCCCTTCAGCGTGTCGACCAAGCCCGCGCTCGTGAGCGCAGCCGCGAGCTTCGTGAAGGTACCCGCCGCGACCGCGGTGGCCACGATGTCGTCCTTCGGCGGCAAAAGGATCTTGTCGATGACGTGAATGACGCCGTTCGACGCTTTGACGTCGGGCATGGTGACGGTAGCGGCGCCGACTTTGACGCCGCCGGTGAGGTCGACCAGCACCGGTGAGCCGTTCAGGGTCTTGAAGACCTGGTCGTCCTTCAGCTGTTGCGACCCGACCGCGGCTCCGGATACGACGTGATACTGCAGCACTGCCGCGAGCTCTTCCTTGGTGAGCTTGCCGAGCTCGCCCGGGTTCTGCGTCTCGAAGTCCATGAACGCCTTGTCGGTCGGAGCGAACACGGTAAAGGGACCGGCGCCTTTGAGCGCGGTCACCAGGTCCGCTTTCGTGAGCGCCTCGGCCAGCTTCGTGAAACCGCCGGCCGCGACCGCGGTGTCGACGATGTCTTTGAGCGCCGCCGTCCCGGAGCCGCCCGTTCCGCCGGCGCCGCCCGCGCCTGCGCTCGTCCCGCCGGTGCCGCCCGTGCTCGGGCTACCAGACGTCGAGCCGCTTCCACCCGTGGTGGTGCCGCTGCCACCCGTGGCGGTGCCGGTGCCCGCGGTGCCGCTACCCGCGGTGCCGCTACCCGCGGTGCCCACGACGCCGCTGCCTGCAGCTCCGGGGGTGCTCACCGAGTCTTCGCTATCGCAAGCAACGATGCCCTGCGAAAGCAACAGCGTGACTGATATCCAAGACAAAGTTTTCATGGTCATCCTTTGGCGAGCGAACTCATCGGGTCTTGCCGAGCCCAAGCGGCCTCGGCGCCCACGGGGTCTTGGGCTCGTCGTGACCAGTCGCCAGCGGAGCGCGCGGAGTCTCCGTATTCTCTGGGATACGCCAGGAGCCCTTTCCGCCACGGCAGCCTCCGCGCGTCCGCCTCGAGAGCGATAAACCCGCCGTTTACGACGAGGCGTCCCAGTGCCGGACGTATGCTGTGGTTCACAGCGCGAGCGGTCTACGTGTCGTCCTGACGGCGGCTCGACATCCATCGCGGCGCGCCCGCCGAGCGCTAAGCGTCTTTCTTTTGGGGTAGGCCGAGGTTCCTGGCGCGGCCGGTCCGCCCGGTGCCGTTGCTCACGGCGCCGCTCTCTGCCGCGCGCGCCGCGCCCAGCTGGGCGCGCAGGCAAGGCCTACCCGCACTCGCCCCGTCCCTCTTCGGAGTCTTGTCGCCCCCTGGCCGCGCTGCGCGGAAGCGTATCGGAGCTTGATTCGGCACAGATCGGGCGCGCTGCGCGGAAGCGTATCGGAGCTTGATTCGGCACAGATCGGGCGCGCTGCGCGCAAGCGTGTCGGATCTTGATTCGGCAGAGATCGCGAGCGCTGTGCGGAAGCGTGTCGGAGCTTGATTCGGCAGAGATCGGGACGGGGCTTATAAGTAGCTGCGGATGAGGTAGGCGGAGAAGAGGTTGCACATGGCGTGGAAGAGCACGGAGGCGCCGATGCCGCCGGTGCGCGCGCGCAAGAACCCGAAGACGAGCGAGGGGAAGAAGACGGCGAGGCGGGCGGGGTTCAGCTCCGTGAGGAGGTGCCCCACCGCGAAGATGGCGCTCGTGAGCACGGTGCCCCAGCCGACGCGGGTTCCGAAGAGGGTTACGGATTTGTCGAGCTCGCGTTCGAGCGTCGTTTGCAAGTAGCCGCGGTAAAAGGCTTCTTCGGGCAGGGCGATCATGAGGAGCTGCCCGCCGGCGTCGCTCAGCACGGACCCGAACGGGGCGGGGTGAAAGTGATCGACCTTCCACCACGCTCGGAAGCCGAACCAGAAAAACGGGTAGATGAGGAGCGCGGCGCCGAGCGCGTAGGCGAGGGCGCGCGTCGTATCCCGGGCGATGCGGGGCCAGGAGAGCGGCGCGAGCTCGACCAGCCCACCGAGTGAAAGCCCGTGCTCCCGGATCCGCTCGTTGTCATCCCCCCGCACGACCAGCCAGTAGGTGGCGCCCAAGAAGGTCAGCCCGACGCCATGCGCCGCCCAGCCGTCCGGCAACAGGTACGAGCAGCCGGTGGCGACGGCGGTCACGAGCGCGGCCACCCCGAGAGCTCGCGGCAGCCCGGCCGGCGGGGTCACGGCAATTTTCCGACTGGAGGCGAACATTGTTTTCTAGTCTCAGCGGGCGGACCTCCCAGGAATTTCCAGCATGGGTTAAGGTCGCGCCCCACTCTGGCGCGCCATCCGCCGTCGGCGCGTCGGTTTCTGCTCTCACTGCGAGGACCCATGCTCGATCCGAATCTGCCCGAAATTACTCCGGCTCGTAACCCGAACCCGCCATCGCCGCGGGTCGATTTTGCGAAATGGCCGCCGGACGACGACGCTCCGGGCATGCCTGCCGGCGGGGGCGGTGTACCGGCCGGTGGCGGCTACGATTCCGGTGACGGTAATTTCAAGAAGGGGCGCACGGCGCCCATCGCAATCCTGATCGGCGTGCTCGCCCTCGGCGGTCTCGGCGCGTTCCTGGCGCTCGGTGCCAAGCAGGACTCCGAGAAGCTGACTGTCGAGCAGGGCGAGCAAGTGAAGAAGGACATCTTCGTGCTGCCCAAGAACGAGCAGCTGCCGAAGTGGCGCGAGTGGGCCACCGTGGAGAAGGGAGCCGCCAGCGACGAAGTTCGCATGGAGGCGATCAAGCAGCTCGCATGGGCGAAGGACCCGGAGGGCGTGAAGGACGCGATCGCCGCGCTCAGTTACCCGACAGAGCCGATGCAGGCGATGGCGGCGACCGCGCTCGCGGAGTACGGCAGGCCGATGGGCGAGCCGGCGCGCGACGCGCTGTTGGCGGCGCTCGCCAAGGCCGGCCCGGGCGCGAAGCCGCAGATCGCCTGGGCGCTGGTCGTGCTCGGTGAACCCCGCGCACTCGACGAGGTGATGAAGCTGTACCGCGCTGGGCACCTGTCCAAGGTGCAGCGCCTGGGTGGCGGCGTCGCCTTCGATACGGAAAAGGTCGTGCAGCTCCTCAGCGTGGACCGCCTCGCGGGCATGGCCGGAGACGAGAGCCCCGCGGTGCGGCAGCTGGTCGCCACCGTGCTGTCCGCCAACGCGGAGCCCAAGTGGACCGACACCCTCATCAAGCTGGTGCAGGACAAGGACGCGGAGGTCGCTCGCCAAGCGGCGCCGGGTCTCGGCAAGATCGGCGAGGCGCGCGCGCGCGATCCGCTCGTCGAAGCCATGAAGACGGCCGACAAGGACAGCCGCAACAAGTACCTGGAGGCGCTGCGCGACGGCATCGGCACCGCCGGCTTGGTCGTCGGTTTGTCCGCCGTCAATCAAGAGGACGAGAAGCTCTCCTGGTACCAGAAGAAGCAAATCTTCGACATGATCCAGGCGCTGAACGATCCGCGCGGTGGCGACCCGCTGTATCAGTTCATCGCGACCAAGCCGCACATCCATTTCCAGACGCGCGCGGCCATCGCGCTCGCCGCCATCGGCGACGTGCGCGCGGTGCCGACCCTGGCCAAGCGCCTGCGCATGGATCCGCTCAAGATCTACAGCGACCAGAACGACTGGGAGATGATGCTGAAGCGCGACGACGCCGAGCGCGTGGTCGCCTCGCGCATGATCGCGGACCTTGCGATGCTGCACCCCGACAAGCGCGGGCAGATCGCGGAGCAAGCGGAAGACGCGATCATCTTCTGGATCCACGAGCAGCCTTCGCCGCACGCCAACGGCTTGCGCGCCCTGGCGGCCATGGAGTCCACCAAGGACATCGACGCCCTGCGCAAATGGGCGAACCCGAGCGTGCCGCTGCCCAAGGAAGGCCAGCAGCCGCCGATGCCGGAAGAGTGGGTCATCGCCCAGAGCGCCATGCGCTACGTCGGCTGGCTGAAGGACCAGCGCTCGTGGGGCGTGCTGGAGCGCGCGCTCACCGCTCGTCCCAAAGAGCTGGACGTGACGATGGAGGGCCTCAACGCCGGTGGTGTGGCCATCCTCGGCATGACCCTGCGCGCCATCGGCATGGGCGCGGCGGATGGTTTCTCCGAGTGGCGCGACCACAAAGCGTTCAAGCCCCTGTTCGACTACGTGCAGGAGCCCAAGAACAACGATCAGTCGCGCATGCAGGCGTGCGCGGCGCTGGCTTGGGTCGCGGAGAAGGAAGACTTCATCGAGGTCGCCAAGAAGATTCAGGAGTACTCGAGCGACGAGAAGAAGGACGCGATTCGTCGCGCTTGCTTGCTGGAGACGCTCATTCAGCGGCCGGTGCCCGGCACCGCGAGCGCGCTCATGTCGCTCATGACCGTCAGCAGCGCGGTAGAGACTCGGCATCAGGTGGCGCGCGCCATCGCCAAGGGCGGCTTCGATGCTTCGCTCGAGGCGCAGCTCTTCAAGATGATGGACAACGAGGCGCTCATGAACGACGCCGCGCTGGCGCTCATGCTCGGCGGCTCGCCGGATACGGCGTCGCGCACCGTCGCGCTCTACGCGAACAAGCCCAAGGCCGCGCTGGATGAGCTCGGTGACCTCTGGTACCGGAGCTTCGGCTACTGGTCCACCGAGGATCTGGAGAGCGGGCTCATCTTCAAGTTCGTGGACAACGCCGAGGCCATCAGCAAGCTCAGCATCCGCATGACCCAGCAAGAGTGGGCGCGCGTGATGCTGATGAAGCAGCTGGAGAACCTGGACTTCGACAACGGTCCTCACTCCTTCACGCGCGTGGTGCTGCGTCACCGCCTCTGGCAAATGGCTCAAGGGGACGACCAGGCGAAGCGTGAAGGCGCGATCCGGGCGCTCAAGTTCATGAAGGAGCAAGGCGTGCTGCTCGCGCTGCGCGACGCGAGCGGGCCCGCCGGTCAGCTGGCGCGGGCCGCGTATTTCGAGCTCATGAATCCGAAGGTCGTGCTGGACGGCGTGAAGGTGCCGGACGAGGCCAAGAAGGCCCAGTGATGGGGTGGCGTCGCGGCGGTCAGGCGTGCGGGCTCTGCCTCGCCCTGGCCGCTTGCGGCGCAGCCGGCCCCACACCGCGAGCCGCCGAGCGCGCTGCCGCAGACGACGGCGCGCTCCCGAGCGCCGCTGTCGCGACCGGTCCGGAGCTGTGCGGTAACGCCGTCGACGACAACCAAAATGGCCTGTTCGACGAAGGCTGCGGGCTCTCGCTCGGGCTAGTGCAGTTCCTGGCCGGCTGGGACGCTCCCAAAGCGGACGTGGATCTCCGGGTCGTGGACCCGAACGGCGAGCTTATCGAAGTAGGCCGAGTGGCTCGCAGCGGGCTGACGAAGGATCGGGACTGCCCGGGCCGCGCCAGCGAGTGCCAAGGCCGCAACCTGGAGAACGTGTACCTCGCCGAGGGTCAGCCCATCAAAGGTGAGTACAGACTGCGGCTGCGGCTGGAATCTTTGGGGGGCGAGGCGCCGCCGGTCCGTGTTCGCCTCGCGGCTCGGCTCGTAGCGGTATCCCGCTTTTACGAGGTTTCCCTGGAAACGCCCGAAGCGGAACGTGAAATTCGTTTCAAGCTCTGAGCCGCCCAGGCCTTTTGGCTGAGGGCCGGCGTGGCGGCTGCGCCCCGAGGGAATGAAAGGTGGCCGGCGTGGCTTCTGGGGGCCACAATGCTATTGTCATTTCGCTCCGCACTGCGGCACTGTCCCCGCCGCCCGGAGGCCTAAATCATGGGTTCTTTCTCTCCCGTCCACTGGCTCATCGTCATCGTCATCGTCCTCCTGGTCTTCGGTCCTGGGCGGCTCGCCGGCGTCGGCAAGGGCCTCGGTGAAGGCATTCGTCAGTTCAAGAAGGGGCTGAACGAAGACGGCACCCCGTCGGACGACGACAAGCCCGCCGCGCCCAAGGCGCAGCTGTCGGAGAAGAAAGACGAAGCGTGAGCGTCGCGCGGGCCGCGTTGGCCCGCGCCGCGTGAGCGGGCGCGTCGCGCCTTAGCGTGCCTTGGTGCTCGGCGCGCCTGCTGACCGCTGGCGCTCGGCTTCTTGCCGGATGTTCCAGGCGATGAGAGCGAGGAGAGCAACGAGCGGAATGCCGGCGGGGAAGTACATGGCAGCGCCGGGACTATAGCGCAGAAAGCGCGCCGAAAGTTGGCAGCTCTCGCGCCTCGTGCCAAGGATCGAGCCATGCTCGGTGGCGCCCGCACCAGAAGCCGCGTGCTGTTCGGCGCGCTCGCGCTGCTCTGGCCCGCCGCAGGGCTGGCCGATGGCGAGGCTTCGACCGAGACCGCCTCCTACCAGGAGCCGCTGCCGGCGACGCCGGTGAGCAAGGCTTCGCCTGCCTCGCGCTGGGCGAGCCTTTCCGGATCGCAATGTTGGGCGGAGGTTGCCCGGCGGAAGCTGGGAGTGACTCGCGTCAAAGGCGCCGCCACCGGCGTCTCGCTGCCCATTCGAGTGACCGGGCCGCTGGAGGGCGTGAGGTTTTTGACCCCGGGCAAGAAGAGCCCCTACGGCATCTTGGATTGTCGGCTGGCACTCGCGCTCGCCGATCTCGCGATCGTGCTTTCTCGGCACGGGGTCGTTCAGGTGCAAGTGGACAACATGTACCGTCCGCGCGCGCACCTTCCGGGCAAAAAGAAGCCGAGCCAGCACTCGTACGGCTTGGCCATCGACCTCACGCGGATGAAGCGGGCGGACGGGAGCGAGCTGGTGGTGGAGCGTGATTTCGAGGGCGCGATCGGAGAGCCGGTGTGCGGCGCCCGTGCGCGCACCGAGCTCTCCGCGGAAGCAAGCGCGCTCCGCAATTTGATCTGCGACGTCGCGCGCTCGGGCACCTTTCATCACATCCTGACCCCGAACCACGACGCCGCGCACAAGGACCACTTCCACCTGGACATCGCGCGGGGCGCCCGCCAGCGCATCATCGAATGAGCGCGGCCGCGCCCGGGCCGAGCTCAAGCCGGTTCGCGCAGGCGATAGAGCGCGAGCTCCTCGGCGAACGCCCGCGCGACGCTGGGGCGCTCCGCGAGCCGGGCTCGGTACGCGGCGAGCACCGGCCAAAGCTTCAGGTCGACCGGCGTCGCCAGGCTCCAGCTCAGGATCGTGAATAGGTACGCGTCCGCCACGCTGAAGCGGTCCAGCAAGAAGTCGCGGCCCGCGAGGCGCTCGCTCACGTAGCGCAGTCGCGCGTCGGAGAGGCCGAGCGCGTAGGCCTTGGCGTCTGGCCCCGCTTGCGCGACGAGCAGCGGCGTGAAGGTCGCCTTGTGCAGCTCCGTACCGATGAAGCACAGCCACTGCTGCAAATCTTCCAGGCCGCTGGGGTCCGTCGGCGCGAGGCGCGCCTCTGGGTACGTACGCGCCACGTACTGAAGCACGGCCGCGTTCTCGGTGAGGACCTTGCCGCTTGCGAGCTCGAGCGCGGGTACGAGGCCGAGTGGGTGAATACTCCGAAAGTCGCGCCCGTCGGCGGTGCGCTTGGTCTTCGCGTTCACTTCCACGAGCTCGGCTTCGGCGCCCGCCTCGTAGAGCGCGATGCGCGTCGCGAGGGAGCAGGCGAGGGGAGAAAAATACAGCTTCATCTTGGGTAGCCTCCGCGGACCAGCGTGCGCGCGCCCTGGGCATGCGGCCAACGCATTGTCGTGCTAGGAGCTATGAGTGAAACGCATAGAGCCACGCCCCCAGCTGGAGTTGCGCGATCTGGAGCTGGTGCTCGCGCTTCACGCCGCCAACACGACCGCCGCCGCCGCGAAGGCGCTGCACCTCACCCAATCCGCGGTCAGCCGCGCCCTCGCTCAAGCGGAAGCGCGCGTCGGCGTACGTCTGTTCGAGCGTAGCGCGCGGGGGCTCACCGCTACGCCGGCGGGGCGGCGCCTGCTCGCTGGCGCGCCCTCCTTGCTCGAGCAGCTGCGCGAGCTGGAGCGAGTCGTGGCCGCGCCGGAGGCCGAGCCTCGGCGCGTGCGGCTGGTGTGCGAGTGCTACACGGCGTACCGCTGGCTGCCTTCGGCCACGCTCAGCATGCGCGAGCGCTGGTCGGACTTGCAGGTAGAGGTCGGGGCCGAGCACACCGCGAGCCCTCTGGCGGCGCTCGAGCGGGGCAAGGTGGATATTGCTCTGCTCACCACCAGTGAGCTGAGGTCAGGGGCGGCCGCGGACGGGCTGCGGGAGCAGCCGCTGTTTTCGGACGAGGTCGTGTTCGTGCTCTCCTCGCGTCACCCGCTCGCGCGCCACGCCCGGCTCAGCCCCGAGGCGCTCGCGACCGCCGTGCTCATCACCGGCAACGCGCCTGAAGCGGAGGCGCGCTGGTTCGTGCGCGCGGTGTTCGGTCGGCGACGGCCCAAGCTCGGCTTCCTGCGTTTCCCGCTAACCGAGGCGATCATCGACGCCGCGCGCGCGGGGATGGGCGTCGCGGTTCTCTCGGAGTGGATGGCGAGCGGCTACGTGGACCGGGCGGACAGCGGCTTGGTCGTGCGCCGCTTGGCTCGTGGCAAGTTGCAACGCCCTTGGCGCATCGCTTACCGGAGTGAGCTAGTCAGCGTGGCGGAGCGCTTGAAAGAAGCGCTCCGCGCCGCCGCTCCGCGCTTACACGCCGTCGGTTGAGGCGGGGGCTTCGGCCGCGCCGGCCAGCTTGCCCCGGCTGCGCTCGCGCCAGATCTCGATCGCCATCGGCAACAGGCTGATGCCGATGATGGCGAAGATCACCAGCTCGAAGCGCTTCTTCACGATCTCCGTATCCGCGAAGACGTAGCCGAGGGGCAGGAGCAGGCCCGTCCAGAGCAGCGCGCCGAGCACGTTGAACAGCCCGAAGCGGGCGTAGCTCATCTTGCCGATGCCGGCGACGAACGGGGCAAACGTGCGCACGATTGGCACGAAGCGCGCGATGATGATCGCCTTGGGCCCGTACTTCTCGTAAAACAGCTGCGTCTTCACGAGGTGCTTCTTGTTGAGGAAGCGCGAGGTTTCGCTGCTGAAGACCTTGGGGCCAAGGTACTTGCCGACCTGGTAGTTCACCGCGTCGCCCAGCACCGCGGCGATGAACATCACGAGCCAAGCTACCCCCAAGGAGGGCACGAAGCCGTCTGCCGGTAGGCCGAGGCGCACCGGGTCCATCGCGCACAAGACGCCCACCGCGAACAGGAGCGAGTCGCCCGGTAAGAACGGCACGACCACGAGGCCTGTCTCCGCGAACACGATCGCGAACAGGACCCAGTAGAGGGACGGCCCCATCGTCCGAGTCATCTCGAAAAGGTGCTTGTCGATGTGGCGGATGAAGTCGATGACGGCGAGGATGGCGGTTAACAAGACAAGGCCTTTTCGGTCCGGAAAGTTCGGGGCGCGTCTTACGGCGGACCCGCCAGCGCGGCAAGTCGAGCCAAAATTCCCCGGCGCCTGGGCGCTCCGCCCCTTGAGCGGGGCGGCTGAGCTGCGCGGAGCCGAGTTGAGGAGGCTTCGGGTTGGTGTATAAGGGACTGTTGCCCGAAGTCCTCGCTCGCGTTACCAGTCGTGCCGCCGCTGGACCACGCGGGCCCGATGTCCTGCATCGGGTCAGGGTGCGGCGTGAGTGGCTGGTAGCGGGTGAGGTCGTCGAGCTCGAGTTGCCGCGCAATTTGGCTTGCGCGGCCTGCGGCGGCGGCGGATGCGACGCGTGCGGCCGCTCCGGCGCGATCACGCTTCGGCAGCGTGAGGAGCCGGCGGAGGTGGTGGAGATCACACTCCCGGCCCGCCCCGAGGACGACGCGCCGGATTCGCGCGGCGTGACCCTGCGCATTCCGGAGCAAGGCGGCCTTTCGGCGCCAGGCTCGGATTTGCCGCGCGGCTTCTTGCTCCTCACGGTCGTACCGAGCCCCGAGCCCGACGCTCGCATTCGCCTCCTGCGCGGCGTGCCTTCCAAACGTCCCCCCGCCTCCGTGCTGGCCGAGGACGAAGCGCGCTCTTTGCGCGTCCGAGAGCCTTCGGCGCGGCGCGGCTCGGTTGCCGTCATCATCGCGGCGGTGGCGGTCGCGCTCTGGGTCCTGTTTTTGACGTGGCTCAGGCTTTCGGGGCGGGGCTGAGGGCTCACCGAGCAAGGCGCGGGTTCGTCAATCGTGGAGCCCGCTGGCGGCCTTCCGGTTCTCGGTGGCCTCGCTACTGACTTTTGCGTTCGCGGGCCGTAAGCTTGGCTCCGAAGGCCCTGCCGCGGCCCGAGGAGATCCAAGCTCGAATGAATCCAGTCCTGATGGCGCTCATCATCGTGTCCCTCACGGGGGCATTCGCATGGAGCGCACGCCGTAGGTGGCACTTGCTCCAGGTGGGGGACTCCACCTGGGAGAGCCGGACGGACCAGGTGGAAGAGCGCGCCAAGGCCGTGTGGACCTTCGCGTTTTACCAAAAAAAGATGCGAAACTACCTGGCCGCGGGCCTGGCGCATCAGCTCATCTTCATGGGCTTCGGCGTGCTGCTCCTCCGCACGCTCATCCTCTGGGGCCGCGGGTTCGACCCGTCCTTCAACCTGTTCGTCCTGGGTCACGAGCCGGTGCTCGGCCTGCCGCTCGGGGACATCTACTCCTTCCTGAAGGACTGCTTCGCGCTGCTCGTCATCTTGGGCAGCTTGGTGTTCGTCTACTTCCGCGCGGTCAAGCACGAGAAGCGCATGACCCTGAGCGGGGAGGGCCTCGTCATTTTGGGCATCATCATGACGATGATGCTGGCGGACCTCACTTACGACGGCGCCGCCATCGCCCTGCGCGAGCGCTTTGGTCAAGGCGTGTGCGACGCGGACGCCGCATGGTGCGCGCGCGCCGGCACGCTGCTCGCCCCCATGGGCGCCGCCCAAGGGCCCGGCTATCACGCCTGGCCGGATCCGGGCGGCTCCCTCGTTGCGCAGCTGCTCGGCGGCCTCTCCGTCTCCGCGCTCGTGGTCGTCGCGCACGTGGGGTTCTGGACGCACAGCACGCTGGTGTTGGTGTTCCTCAACATCCTGCCGCACTCCAAGCACTTCCACATCATCACCGCGATCCCGAACGTTTTCCTCGGGGACCTCACGCCGCGCGGCCGGCTGCGACCCCTGGCCGAGAACACCGAAAAGCTGATGGCGAAGGTGGAGAAGGCGAGCGAAAGCGAGGACCTGTTGTCGGCCCGCATCGGCTACGCCCGCATCAACCACTTCAGCTGGAAGGACGTGCTGGACTTCTACACCTGCACGGAGTGCGGCCGCTGCTCGGACAACTGCCCCGCGTTCAAGACCGGCAAGATCCTCTCGCCCAAGCAGTTCACCTTGGATCTGCGCAATCACCTCTACGGGCGCGAAGACGAGCTCGAGAAAGAGGGCACGCTACGCCCGGTAGACTTGGTGCCGGAGGTGATTCATCCGGACGTGCTGTGGGCCTGCACCACCTGCCGCGCCTGCGAGGAGCAGTGCCCGGTCAACATCACGTACGTGGACAAGATCGTGCAGATGCGTCGCAACCTCGTGACCTTGAAGGGTGAGTTCCCGCTGGAGCTGGCCAAGCCATTCGAGGGCATGGAAAGCAACGGCAACCCCTGGAACCTGGCGCGTGTGGATCGCACGAACTGGGCGGACGGGCTCGGGCTCAAGATGTTCTCGGAAAAGCCCGACGCGGAGGTGCTGTTTTGGGTCGGCTGCGCCGCCAGCTACGATGACCGCGCCAAAAAGATCGCTCGCTCCACCGCTCAGCTCTTGCTCGCGGCCGGAGTGGACTTCGCCATCCTCGGCGAGGAGGAGACGTGCACCGGTGATCCCGCGCGCCGCGCCGGCAACGAGTACCTCTTCACGATGCTGGCGGAGACGAACGCTGCCACCTTGAACGGCTACAAGGCGCAGGGCGGAATCAAGAAGATCCTGACCACCTGCCCTCACTGCTTCAACACCCTCGCCAACGAATACCCAGACTTCGGCGCGAAGTTCGAGGTCATCCACCACACCGATTACATGCTCGGCTTGGTGGCAGAAAAGAAGCTCGTCCCCAAGAACCCGGTCAAGGGCAAGGTCGTGTACCACGACTCTTGCTACCTCGGTCGTTACAACGACATCTACGAGTCCCCGCGCGCCATCCTCGCCGCCATCCCCGGCGTGGAGCTGGTGGAGGTCGAGGGCTGGAACAAGAAGAAGGGCCTGTGCTGCGGCGCGGGCGGCGCGCAAATGTTCATGGAGGAGCAGAACAAGGATCGCGTGAACGTGAAGCGCTCCTTGCAACTGATAGACACGGGCGCGAAGACGATCGCTAGCGCCTGCCCGTTTTGCATGACCATGCTGAAGGACGGCGTGAAGTCTCAGTCCAAAGAGGACGAGATCCAGAATTTGGATGTCGTGGAGCTGCTGGCCCGCTCCTGCGCGGTGTCGGACCCGGTCCCGGGCGCGCCCAGCGAGAGCGTCAGCGCGCCAGCTGCTTGAGACCTCAGCGTTTTTCGCGGTAGCAGCCGCGCCCCTGGCATTTCGCTGGCCAAGGGTTAGGCTGCTGGCTCTTTCCCGGCATGGTCGAGCCCAAAGCCATCATCCACCTGTTTCACACGCCTGACTTCGTTCCGCCGAGCGCGGAACCGTCGCCGGCTTTCGACTGTGACATGTGCGGCGAGCATTTCGACGGCGAGCCCGCCGGCTCCGGCCTGTTCATGTGGACGCGCGGAGAAGAGGTGCGCTTCGAGGAGCCTCCGCTCTGCGAAGCCTGCGCCCAAAACGTCACCCTCGACGCGCTCACGCGCTTCGAGGTCGAAGAAGAAGAAGAGGGCTGAGGCTACTGCAGCAGGCTGCTCGTGGTGGGGCGAGGAAGCGGCGGGCTACGGTCGAGCAGCTCCCGCGCCGAGCCGCGCAGAGCGAGGGGCGTGTCGACCCCATGCACGACCTCCAGCAGCTCCGGCCGGGTGCAGACCGCGAGCAGCGGCATGGAGACCGCTTCCGGCGTCCCGGGGTTGAGCAGCAGCGTGAGGCGCACCCGGGGGCGGCGGAGCCAGCGCGGGCTCTGCGCGAGGGTTTGAATGATCGCGGAGTGGAGAGGGCGCCTCGCCGCGAGCCGAACCACGTCGTCCTCCGTGAGGCGCGGGTTACCGAGCAGCTGGCGGAGCACCAACGGATGCGGGTCGCGCAGCAGCTTCTCCAGCACGCGCCGGTTCGGCGAGCGCGCGAGGCTGCGCCGCTCACCTACCGTTAGCTCGCGACCGGACCCGTAATCCGGCACCGGCGGCTCCGACCGGGAACGAGCGCCGCCCGCGCTCCGCCGCAGGAGCCGCCACAGGCTGAGCAAGCGGCGCTCCTCCGCGTGCTCACGCAGCCGCTCCACGAAAGGCGACTCCGCGTCCGAAACGAGCAGCATGGCCACCACGAGCAGCGCCTCGCGCGAGGACGGATCCTGGCGTTCGCCGTCTTCGCACAGGCTCGCGAGCAGCTCGGCGGCTTCTGCGTCCCGGAGCTCGGCAAGGTGTGCGCGCAACCACCCGACCCGGAGCGTGATGTCCGGGAGTGACAACAGCACTCGGCGTAGCCGATCGGTACCTTCGGAGGGCACGGCTCGGAGAGAGCATGGGCCAGGTTTTTTCGGCTGTCGAGGCGCCGCGCGCCGCCTGGCATCCAGCCTTGGGCTATGCTCGCCGGGCCCGAATGTCGTCGCCTCGCGCCCGCGCTCGCACCTCCCCAGCTCCGCTGGAGCTGCTGGGCTCCCGGTTTCGTACCAAGGTCGCCCGCGCTCGTCGTCAGCTGGGGTGGGCCCTCGTGCTGCTGGGCCTGGTCGTGGGGGCGCACCTCGCGCGGCGGGGCACGGGCTCGCTCCGTCTGGCTGGGGCCGCGCTCTTGGTCGCGGCCATTGCCGCGCTTGCGGTCGTGGTCGTACACGCCCGGCGCACCCTTCAAGACAAGCGCCGCTTGCTCGGCGCCACGTTGCTCCGGGCCGAGCCGGCGATTGGCGCCCGAGCGCTGCGCGCGCTGTCGCTCGTGGAGCGCGCCGAAGCGGGAGGCGCCGAACAAGGCGAGTCACCGGATCTCGCCCAGCTCCACTTTCAGCGCGTCCTGAGTCAGGCGCCGACGGCCGCGCTGGACAAGTGGGCGGCCAAGGTCGCGGATCGGACGCGGCTCTTGCTGCTCGCCGCGCTCGTCGCCGCGGGCGCGATTTTGGCGTTCGACCCCGCGCGCGTGCTGGAGGGGCTGGACGTCATGCTGGCAAGACGTGGCTACGCGCCGGTGCCCATGCCTTGGCTCAGCTCGCTGCAAGTGGACTCGCAGCCGCCCGCTTACCTGCGCCAGGACGCGCACCGCCTCTTTACGGAGGGCACGAATCACGAGCCCGCCGGTAGCACCATCGTCGTGCAAGGCGTGCCGGAGCGTGAAGGGCGCAAGCTGGTGCTCCTAGGAGACGGGCGGGAAGTGCCGTTCGTGAGCGACGGCGCCGGCAACGTCGTAGCGCGCTGGGTGCTGGCGCGCGCGGTGGAGCTGCGAGTCGCCGCGCGCTTCGGGGACGTGCTCATCGTGGAGCCGCAGTCGCTGCTGGTGGAAGCGGAAGCCGACCGCGCGCCGGAGGTGGCGCTGGAGGGCGCGCCGCGCAAGGTAGAGCTCAAAGATTTGCAGTCGCTCGAGCTGCGCTACTCGGCGGAAGACGACCACGGCATTCGCGAGATCGCGCTCGTGCTTCGCGCCGGCGGCCGCGAAGACCGACGCACGCTGGAGCGGCTTGACGGTGAGGCCAAGCAGCGCGCGGGCGCGCAGGCGCTCTCACCGCGCGACGCCCTGCTCCGCCGCAGCTTCTTGCCGGTAGAAGTGACGATCGAGGCGCGCGACAACGACGGCGTCTCCGGGGCAAAGTGGGGCGCGAGCCAGCCGATCACGGTCGTGCCGCCGGGTATCGGCGAGGCAGAGGCGGCGCGCTACGCGGCGCTCGCACGAGCGCGGGCGTCGTTGATAGCGGCCTACGCCGCTGCGCAGCGCGAGGCGGACGCTGCCGCGCAAAAGGCAGCTCCCGCCGTCGCGCCGGAGGCGCTCCGAAAAGCTCAAACGGAGCAGGTGAAGGAGGCGCTCGCGCCGCTCCTGCAGTTCGTGGACGCGACGTTCGCGGGCGCGGCGGTCCCCAAGCCGCTCAAGGCGTTCTTGCAGGGCCAAGCGCGCGCGCTGCAGCGCCCCGCGGCGACTCGGGAGACGTACGTGCGCCGCCTCGAGGACGTCTTGCTCGCGGTGGACGCGGCGCTGCGCGCCACCGGCAACCGGGACGCAGAGGCGGTCGCCAAGCGTTTGGCGGACGTGGCCGACGAAGTCGCGGAAGGCGCCAAGCTCGGCCTGGATCCGGAAAAGAAGAGCGCGTCGTCGCGGCGGTTGGACGCCGCCTTGCCGGTGCTGCAAAACGGCGCGGACTCGCTGCTCACCCTGAGCGATCTCGGCGCCGACGTCGGCAGCGTCGCGCAGGGTGAGATCCGCCGCGTGCGTCGCGGGCTCGAGGCCAAGAGCTATCTGGAGGCGGAGCTCGCCGCGAGGCACTTGGCCGCGCGCCTACGGCGACCCAAGCCCTCGTTCAACGCGATGGGCGGCGGGGGCGGCGGCGTGGAGTCTGGCTCGCGCGGCGGCAAAGGCGGCCCCAAGCAGCCGGGTGAGGCGTCGCAAGCGCACCAGCAGTTTCAGGAGCTGATGCGCGAGCTGTCGCAGCTCTCGGCGGAGCACGCGGGTGAGATCGCCTCCGTAGAGAACGCGCTCGAGTCCGCCGAGCAATCGGAGCAGGACCCGGAGCTCTCACGCGAGGCCAAGGAGCGAGCGGACGCGCTGCGGCGCGCGCTCGAGGATCTGCCGGACTACGCGCCCGGGCAGTCCGCTTCGGAGCAGGCGGCGGCGCTGGCGCGCGAGCACGGGCGCGCGATGGCGGAGAGCCTCTCCCGTCTATCCCTCAAGGACGCCAAGCAGAGCGCGGACAGCGCGAAGCAGCAGCTCGGCACCGCCAACTCGCGGAGCGACGGCGGCGACGTCTCCAAAAGAGCGATCGAGCGCGCCGAGCGCGAGCTCTCCAAGCAGGGCGCCTGGGTGGAGGAGCTGCTCAAGAAGTCGCGCGAGCGGGAGAGCGCGCGCGCCAAGGAGTCGCTGGAGCGCTCCGGCAAGCGCGAGCAGGAGCTGGCCGAGCGCGCTCAGAACATCTCCGGCCGCGGCAGCCACGGTGAAGCGGCGCTGCCGGGCGAGGTCGCGGAGGCTCTGGACCGCGCGGAGGGGCTCATGCGCGAAGCCGCTCAACAGCTGGGCGGCGGCAACGGCGAGAAGGCGCTCGAGCTCCAGCGCGAGGCGCAGCGCCTGCTGGACCAAAACGACGACGACGCCAAGAACGACGAGCCGAAGGACGGCGGCAAAGACGCCGACCAGCCGCCGCCGAAAGACGGGCACGAATCGGAGCGCGGTAGCATGTCGCAAGACGCCGGTGTCCCCGGCCGCGGCAAAAATCAAAAGGCCGAAGAATTCCGGCGTCGCGTGCTGGAGGGCCTGTCGCGGGACAAGGGCGGCAAGCTCGGGCCGGCCGTGAAGCGCTACGCGGAGGGTTTACTCAAATGAGGCGCTGGTACCTGCTCGCGGTGGCGCTCACCGCCGTCTGCCTTCACGCCGCCGCGCTCGCCAACCCGTTCGGGACCGATCTTCGCGCGCTCTCCAACGCCATCATCGAGATTGATCTGCCGCGCGCGCAGAAGCTCGCCCAAAACGCGGACGCGGAGACGCCGCAATTCTTGCTGGAGCGCGCGCGCCTGCTGCTCTACCTGGGCGACTGCGTGGGCGCCACCGCCGTCCTGTCCAACCCCGCGGTTACGGAGTCGAAGGAAGGCGCGCAGCTCGCGAACATCGCCAAAGGGTGCGCGCGCGCTACCGCCGCTGGCTTCGTCGTGGAGGATAAAGAGCGCGGCATCTGGATGCGCGTGCAAGACGACTCGGACCGCGTGCTCGCGCCCTTCGTCTTCCGAGTCGCCGCGCAAGCGCGCGATCGCATCGGCGCCGAGCTCGGCGTGGACCTGCCACGCCCCTTGCGCATCGACATGGTGCGTGACCTGTTCTCGCTCTCCGCCGTCACCGGCTTGCCGCTGGAAGCGGCGGAGACGACGGGCACGCTCGCGGTGGCGCGGTTCGGCCGCATCATCATCCTCTCCCCGCAAGCCACGCGCTCCGGCTACCACTGGGAAGACACGCTCGCTCACGAGCTGACCCACCTGCTCGTGACCCGTGCCACCCGGGACCGCGCGCCCTTGTGGCTCCAAGAGGGCGTTGCGAAGCGAGAAGAGACGCGCTGGCGCGAGCCACGTCCGTTCGACCCGAAAGACTGGGCCGAGGAGACGGCGGCGCGCGCGCTCCGCCACGGCCGTCAAGTCGGCATCGACAAGCTCGGCCCCTCCATCGCGATGCTGCCCACGCCGGAGGCCGCGTCCACCGCCTACGCCGAGGTGCAGAGCTTCATCAATTACTTCGTCGCGCAGCAAGGGGACGCGGCGCTGCGCTTGCTGTTCGCGGACTTGAAGGGCCTCTCGCAGGAAGATCCCGGCTCCGCGCTTCGTAGTGTCTCGGGTTACGATCTCTCGGCTTGGAACCTGCGTTGGCAAAAGTACCTGCTCGAATCCGCTCATGGCCAGAGCGCGCCCTCCTTCGTCGCTCCACCACCGCGTGGGTTCGACGCTCGCGACCTCGCGCGGCGCGCGCGGCTGGGGGACTTACTCGTGGACGCCGGCTTCGGGCGAGAGGCCGCGCTGACATTGGCGCCGGGCGTTTCGGGAAGCGAGCCGGTCTACAAGTCTCGCGTCGCTCGGGCCGAGCTGGCGCGGAAGGCGCCGGAGCAGGCGGCCGCCCGGCTTGGCACGGAGGCGGAAATTGACGACCTCTACGGACCTTGGTTCGGCCTCCGCGGACGCTTGCTCGAAAAAACGGACCCGAAAGCTGCCGCGCGTGCGTTCGAGCTCGGGCTCTCTTCCGACCCCCTGGCTGAAGAGGTCGCCTGCGAAGGGCGTTTTTCACTCGGAGCCGAGCTGGACGAGCCCCGCCTGCCGGCCGATCCGGCCTGGCGCGCTCTCTGCGAAGCAGCGCGAAAACTCCCCCGTGATTGACCACGGGCCTCGGGTCGACCTACCATGGGCGGTCGATTTCCGCGAAGTCTAACGGATTTTTGGTGAGCCTCAGTACATTTGCCGCCGCCCAGATCCTGCGTGCATTGCCGCGCGTCCACCTCAGCCGGGCCGTCGGTCGCCTGTGCGATCAGCCGATACCAAGCGGCCTCGCACGCGCGGTCGAACGCGCTTACTGCCGAGCCTATCAAGTGAACATGGACGAAGCGGAGGGCCACCTCGGCTCTTATCCGAGCTTCGACGCCTTCTTCACTAGGCCGCTCAAGAAGGGAGCGCGCGCCATCAGCAGCGACCCGATCGTGAGCCCTTCGGACGGCAAGCTGTCGTGCTTCGGTCGCATCGACACGGGCGCGCAGATACACGTCAAAGGCCAGCTCTACGAAGCGGGCGAGCTGATTGGCGACGCCGAGGACGCGCGACGTTACTCGGGCGGCCAATTCGCGGTCGTGTACCTCGCTCCCGGCGACTACCACCGCGTTCACTCTCCGGTGGACGGCAACGTCACGCTGCTGCGCGGCATCCCCGGCGATCTCTATCCGGTCAACAGTATCGGTGAGCGCTACGTGCCGCAGCTTTTCGTGCGCAACAACCGGGTCGCGATCGTGATCGACACGGCCACCCTGGGTCGGGTCACGGTGGTGATGGTCGGCGCCACGATCGTGGGCCGCATCAGCGTCACCGCGATGCCGGGGCCGTTCGTGCCGCCCGGCGTGCACGACATCAGTCCATCCCTCCCGGTGTCGCGTGGCGACGAAATCGGGATGTTTCACTTGGGGTCGACGGCAGTGGTGCTGCTCGAGCCGGGCATCACGCTCACGCGCGACATCGGCGTCGTGCGCATGGGCCAATCGCTGGTCTCCGAATCATGAGCGAGACCACGGACGAAGCGCAGCGCACGACCCCGCCCGAGGTCGCAACCACGGCTGGGGACGCGCCCGTCATCGAGCCGCCCTCGACGGATGCGGACGACGTGGAGGTCGTGGCGCAGCCGGTCGAAGCTCCTTCCGGGCCGCGGCACGACTCGGTCTCACCCACGTCGCGCAAGCTCGCGCCGCCTCCGAAGCCGAAGCGGGATTCCGCCAATCCCGGGTCGATGCCGCCATCGGCCGGGTCGATGCCGCCATCGGCCGGAGAAGCGCTCGCGAGCGCAGGCTCACTGCGCGCTCCCGCCGCCCCTTCCATCTCCTATCAAGAGGCCGCGGCGTCTCCGCGGGACGCGGTGACGGCCGCGCTCACGGGCTCGGAGTCGCTCCGCGCCATCGGTGAGGCGCTCGCCAACGACGCAGGTGCATTCAGCGCGACGGAGGCGCCGACCGGCGGTCGTCCCCCGGTGCCGCGACCGCGTTCACAGCCTTCCATCTCGCTCGGCAACGAGCCGCCTTCCGTGGAAGCGCCCCCCACGCCCGCTGCCAAGCCCACCGCGATTTTCGCGCAGCGCATCATCCCCGTCGGCACGCCTTCTGAGCGCCCGGCTCCGGCTCCGCCTCCAGCTCCGGCCCCGTCGCCTGCTCGGTCCGATGTGGATTTGGACAGCACCCTCCAAAGCGAGGGGCGTCCCGTCGCCGCGTCGCCGGTCGCCGAGCACGTGGAGACCGCGCAGCCGCCGTTGGTCGCGCTCGTGGCCGCGCCCCCATTCGTTCCTCCTCCTCCCGCCGAGCTGTTGGCTCACGCCGAGCAGCTGGCCCACGCCGAGCAGTCGGCTCGCGCTGAGCAGGTGGCCCACGCCGAACACCTGGCTCGCGCCGAGCAGCTGGCTCGCGCCGAGCAGCTGGCCCACGCCGAGCAGTCGGCTCGCGCTGAGCAGGTGGCCCACGCCGAACACCTGGCTCGCGCCGAGCAGTTGGCTCGCGCCGAACAGTTGGCTCGCGCCGAGCAGTTGGCTCACGCCGAGCAGTTGGCTCGCGCCGAGCAGTTGGCTCACGCCGAGCAGCTCGCCCCGGCGGAGCCGCCGGCGCTGGCCGAGCTCGTGGCGCCCCCGCCGCCGGAAGTGGAAGTGGAAGTGGGCGTCAGCGTGGACATCCACGTGGACGAGGGAACGGCCGAGCTAGCTGGCCACGACATCCCGATCACGACGGAGTACGACGAGGAGCCGACCTCGCCGCAAGCCTCGGAAGCGCCCCTGCCTCCGCCAGTGGAGGCGAGCGACTCGCCGTACGCAGCGTTCGCTGGTGCCGAAGCCGCAGAAGCGGCCGCGCGCGCGGAGCCCCTCGCTCCCGCCGACTTAGCTCCGGATTCGGTCGAGCGCCTGCCGGTGGAGGAGCTCTCGCGCGAAGACTCGCCGTCGATTCCTCCGGAGGACCCCGGTGCGGTGGCGCCCCCGCCCGTGCCTGCGCGCGAAGCGAAGCCGCCACCTCCTCCCCGACGCGCGCCTGCTCCCGCGCGCGAAGAGCTCACCTCGCCGGAGGCCGAAAAGAAGAAGGCCTCCAAGCAGAAGCGACCCTGGTGGGAAGAGCTCTTCAGCGAAGACTTCGTGCGCGCGAGCTGGAAGGTCAGCGACGAGCAGATCAAGCGCGAGGTCACCTTCGTAGAAGAGAGCCTGGGCGTGGCGCCCGGCGGTGTGGTGCTGGATCTGGGCTGCGGCTCCGGTCAGCACGCGGTCGAGCTGGCGAGCCGCGGCTACGGTGTGGTCGGCTACGACCTCTCGCTTTATCAGCTAGCGCTCGCCGCAGACATCGCCCAAGAGCGGTCGCAGAAGATCAACTTCCTCCAAGGCGACATGCGGGAGATGGCCTTCGAGGAGATGTTCGACGGCATTTTCTGCTGGAACACGACCTTCGGCTACTTCGAAGAGGACAAGAACTTCTCGGTGGCGGAGCGCGCGTTCCGCGCCTTGCGCCCGGGCGGCATGCTCCTGGTGGACGTGATGAATCGGGACTTCGTCGCCGCGCATACCCCGAGCTCGGTTTGGTTCGAAGGCGACGCGTGCGTGTGCATGGATGACGCGGTCATCGACTACTTCACGAGCCGTTTGCGCGTGAAGCGCTCGGTGATCTTGGATGACGGGCGCACCCGCGAGTGCACCTACTCGGTGCGCTTGTACTCGTTCCACGAGCTCGGCAAGCTGCTGCACGAGGTCGGCTTCCGCGTGACGGAGGTGAGCGGGCACCCCGCGACGCCCGGCGTCTTCCTCGGCCAAGCTTCGCCTCGTATCCTGATGCTCGCGCAGCGGCCCTGAGCGACGGCGGCGGCTCAGTCGCAGGCGACTTTGAGGCCGCCGCCTTCCTCACGGCACTTGCAGGCCGAGCCCAGGACGCGTGTCACGCAGCCGCACGTCGCCTTCTCTGCGCACTCCGCGAGCCAGCTGCACGCGGCGCCGCCGCTCGCTTTCTCGTCACAGTACCACCCAGCAGGGCAGATCCCGCTGCCGCACTGGCTGCAGGTGCCGTCGTCGCAGCTCGGACCTGCTGGCTTGGAGCTCGCCTCCGCGGCCTCGCTCGCTTCATCCCCTCCTCCTGAGCTCGGCGCGGCTTCGCTCTCGTCTGCGTTCGTCGCATCCGCGGCCGACTTGGGCTCTGCGCCGGAAGAGCTCCCCGCGCCGCACCCAGCGACCAGCAAAAGCACGGCAAAGAAGCAGGGAAACGCGCGCATCGTCCCCTCGGTATACGTCTCGCGGCGCTGAGGGTACAACAAGTTGTGAGCATGGCTCGAGCCGCGCGACCGCCGCTGCCAGAAATCGCTTCGAGCACGCGCTCCGTGGACCTCCGGGCCGCCGCGCGCGACGCCTGGCCCCGGCACCTCATCGCCGACGCGCAGGCGACCGGCACCGTGACGCGTTCCGAGCCGGACGTAGTGCTCTGGCCCGAGCGCGCGGAGCAGGTGGAGGAGCTGGTCGCGTGGGCGCGGCGCGAGGGCACGCCGCTCGTGCCTTACGGCGCGGGCAGCGGCGTGTGCGGCGCCGTGCACACCGCTCCGGGCTCGATGGTGGTCGACACCAAACGGCTCACGAAGCTGCGCGTCTTGCCCGAGCACGGCGTGGTCGACGTAGAGGCCGGGGTCTTGGGTATCGACTTCGAGGAGGAACTCGAGCGGCACGGCTACACGGCGGGCCATTTCCCTTCCAGCATTCTTTGCTCCACCGTCGGCGGGTGGCTCGCCGCGCGCGGGGCCGGTCAATGCTCCAGCCGTTACGGCAAGATCGAGGACATGGTGGAGAGCGCGGACGTCGTGCTCGGTACCGGCGAGCGCGCGCGCTTCAGCCGCCGCTTCGGCGGGCCCAACCTGCTCGAGCTGCTCATCGGCTCCGAAGGAACGCTCGGCGTGATCACGAGCGCACGGCTCCGGCTGCATCCTGCGCCGCGCGCGCGTGCTTTTCACGCCTTCCGGCTGCCGAGCTTCGCACTCGGGGCGGAGGCGATGCGGGTCATCATGCAGGCGGGGCTGCGTCCAGCGGTGATGCGCCTGTACGATCCGGTCGACTCCTACTTGCTCAGCCGCGGCAAGGTGGCGGACGAGCACGGGAAAGAGCGCAAGCGCTCTGGCGTGCCGAGCGGACCCTGGCTCCGCGCCGCCCTCGGCTCGCCCCGCGCCCTGAACGGGGCGGTGGGCTTCTTCGAGCGCTTCGTCAGCGGGTCCGCGACGCTCATCGTGATCTTCGAGGGAGAGGCGGAGCCGGCGCGCGCGGAGCTTGCCCGCGCGCAGCGACTGCTGAGCGAGCTCGGCGCGCAAAGCTTGGGAGAGGGCCCGGCGCGCGCGTGGCTGGCGCATCGCTATTCGGTCAGCTACCGGCAATCCCACGTCTTCCAGCAAGGCGCGTTCAACGACACGCTGGAGGTGGCGGCGCCCTGGTCCCGCTTGCTCGCGGTGTACGACGCGGTGCGCGCCGCCGCCGGCAAGCACGCGCTCGTGCTCGCCCACCTTTCGCACGCTTACCCGGACGGCTGCAGCATCTACTTCACCCTCGTGGCGACGCGCGCAGGCGACCCCTTCGCGCGCTACGACTCGCTGCTGGACGCGGCGCTGGGGGCCGCGTTGGCAGAAGGCGCGACGCTCAGCCACCACCACGGCGTCGGTCGCAGCAAAGCCCACTGGTTGGATGCAGAGCTGGGCGGCGGTTTGCCGACGCTGCGTCGCCTGCGGCGCGCCTGGGATCCGGACGGCTTGCTCAGCCCGCAGACGCTCGAGCCTTTGCGCGAAGTCTCCGCGTCGCGAAGGCTCGAGCCCTTGCCCGGCATCGACGCCATCTCCGGCATCGCGACCTACGGCGGGCAGACGCAGCTCACCGAGATAGAAGCTGCCGCGAACGCCAAGGGCTGGAGCCTCGGCCTCGTCGGCGCGGTGCCGGCCGTGTCGCTGGACTCCTTCATCGCGGCGGGGCTCCCGGGCATGCCGGATCCGTTCGCGGATCCCGTGCGCGGCCACGTCTGCGGCCTCGAAGCCGAAGGCGCGGTGGCTCGGTTTTCGCTCGTCCCCGCGCCCCGCCGCGCGACCGGTCCAAACCTCGGCGCGCTGTGCCTGGGAGCAGGTGGCGCCATCGCGCGGGTTCGCACCGCCTCCATCGCGTTGATTCGTCGCGAGCAAGCGCCAACCGGCGCCGCTGCCGCCGCGACGACCGCGCTAGCTACCGACGAAGCCGCAGCCTGGCAGCGCTTGGTAGACGCGTTCGCCTGAACGCGAAGTCGCTCGCTCGACGGCGTTGGCGCACGGTGGCACAGCGCGGCAGCCGGATCCGAGTAGATTCGCCGGGCACGATTGTTGCGAACCGGTGGCGAATGCGAAGATGGCAGAACCGGCGCTGGGGGTGGCTAGCGCTCACGTTGGGCCTGACACCGCCGTGCTTCTTCCTCGAGCACTGGGGAGTCGAGGGCTTGCCGATGGCAGAGGGATGCAGTGGAGCCGGACCCGGCGCGCCGCCCAGCGTGCGCGTGTGGCTCCCCGCGGGTGACGACCGAGTGGACATCGCGACCGACGGTTTCTTCGTGCTGGATGTCCGCACGGTCCCCGATCCCGAACCGCTCGTGAGCACCACCAAAGTGAGCGTGACCCAGCTCGGTGGCGCGGAGGTGGCAGGGAAGCTCTTCACCGTGAAGGGCAAAGAAGACACCTACCTGGCGTGGCAGGCGGACGCCCCGCTGGAAGTGGGCACGAAGCTGAAAGTCGTCGTGGAAGGCGCGACCGTTCCTGGCGGCCCCGCCGCGCCGAATGCCATCGAGGTAGAGGTGTCGGGTGAGCCAGCCTCGCTCGGCGCTGGGACCTTCAGCTTTCAGAACTGGCTGGACTACCGCCACGGCATTGGCGAGCAAGTGACCTGCACGATTGCGGACGTAGGGTGTTCTGTGAGCAGCGGCACGATACCAACGTTTGCAGCGGAGCAAGCGCTACCTGCGGTCTTTGGGACTTGGCACCCCGACGGCAATCTCCATGGCTTCACCCTGTGGGAGGTCGATGTCGTTCCCAGCAATCCAGCGTCTGGCGTGCCCGTTCCGTGGACCGCAATTCTGGTCGAGCCGAGCCAACCGCCTCAGCTTAGCCCGCTCGTATTCGCCGAGGCGGCGGCCCGGCATTGCGTGACCATCAGCGTGAAGGACCTTCGCTCCGGCGCGGTGCAGAGCAACGAGCAGTGCGCGGCGCCGGGAGCGCCTCGAGCCGAGGACGGCGTGATGCGAGATTTCCCGCTCCAGGGCTGCGAAGCGCCGCCCTCCGCCGCGCTCACACCCGCTTGGTGCGAAGCCAGGCACTCCACGCTGCCGATGTGCCAGCAGGCACAACCCACGCCGACCGAGCCGTCGATGCCCATGACCGGCGAGCCTTCCCAGCCGGGCGAGCCTTCCCAGCCGGGCACGCCCGCCCAACCCGGCGAGCCGCAGCCGACCAGTAACGCCGCAGAGGGCTCGAGCCGCACCAGCAGCAGCTGTCAGGTGGCTCTCGTCGGCGCCGGAGCCGCTGGCGGCGCGTGCGTCGGCTTCGGTGGGGTCGCGGTGTTACTCACGCTGCTCCGCCGGCGACGCGAGCGGCGCGATCTCCTCGAAACGTGAGGGGTCGCAAGCGCCGCATGCAGCAGCCTGAAGCGCAGCCGACGCAACGATCGGCGCGTTCGCTTCCGCGGCTCGCCTGAGCGCCGCGGCTCCGGCGCTAGCGCCCGCGCAAGCGCGACAGAGCGCGCCGGTCTGCCTTGGTGGGGCGCCCCGCGCCACGCTCGCGCACCGCGAGCAGCTCTTCCTTCGGCGGGGGAGGCGGCGAGTGGTCTTCGTAGAGCAGCTGCGCGAGCGCAGCGGAGAGGCGCTTTTCGGCCAGCCCCTTCACGAGGAACACCACCGTGCCGCGGGGGGCGAACGCGCGCACCTCGTCCCCCAGCTTGACGACATGGCTCGGCTTGACCTGCACGCCGTTCACGCGCACGTGGCCGGCCTCACAGGCCGCTTGGGCCAGCGTGCGCGACTTGAAAATGCGCGTTGCGGTCAGCCAGCGATCGATGCGAGTTTGCTCCGCGATGCCCATCGGACGGCTCAAGCTAAGCATCTTTCGCGGCATTTTGCTGCTAGTGCCGCTCGGCCTCTGCGTCTGGTGGCTGTGGACGCGGCAAGAGCCGGAGGCCTCGGAGTTCGAGCGCGCGCTGGACAGCGCCCTCGCCCCCGTGATCGAAGAGCGCGCGGCGCAGACGAAGCTCGGGGCCTCCACCTCCACCCAGACCCGGCTCATGGCGCGCGAGCTCGCCGTATCCAGCGTGCCGTACCTGGGGCCGCGTGACTTGGAGCTCTGGGCGGAGCTTCGAAAGCGCGTCGCGCTCTCTTCCAAGGCCGCCTGCGCGAAGCTGTGGAAGGGCGCGGACGAGACGTTCATCGGCTCCGCCGTCGCCACCCTGGGCGCGGATACCCTGACCAGCTACACGGAGATGCTCGCGCGCGGCTTCGCGCTCCGGCTCGAACGCCGCCCCCTGCCGCCAACGCCGCAGGGCGCGGTGGAGCGCGGTGTCTCGGCGGCGGCGGCGACCATGAACGACGCCGATCGCGCCGTCTTCGAGGCTGACGTACGCCGGCCCGACGTGAGCGACGAGCGCGCCTGCGAGCTCCTACTCACGCTGGGCAGCGCCGTGGAGAAGCTGGACGTCGGCGGTCGCACGGATTTCTACCGCGCGCTTTCGCTCCGGCTCAAACAGCCTTGAGTCAGGCTCTGGTCGCGGCAGAGGTACCGGAGGACGACACGGTAGTTTCTGCAAGGTGGGCCGCGTCTGGGCAGCCCTCCCCGATTGCGGCCCAGCAAAACGTTGGGAGCGGCGCCCACGTGGGCGTCCGGTAGCCGCAGCGCATCGCAACCGGCTAGGGTGGTCACCGTGGCGAAGACGTCGGAGCTCACCGTCGGCAAGCTGCCTCGCGCGCTGGCAGTCTTCGCAAACGTCGAGCGCCGCCTGGCAATGAACGTCCCGACCGAAAGCCCGCGCCGTCGGACGGCTGGCTACTCTCAAGACGCTTTCGGAAAGGCGGTTTCGGTGAGCCCCTCGAGGCACCACCGCCGCAAGTGGTCGAGCGACACGTCCGGCTGCAATTCTTGCCGCGCGCGAGCAAGCACGCGGCGCGCGTCAGCTTCGCCAAAGCCGAGGCCACGCAGCGCTCGGAAGGCTCCGGTCTGCACGATCGAGGACGCGGCCGATGGCGCGGATTTGTACCGGGTGCCGTTGGCGTGACGGAACACGAGACCGCGCTCGTTCTGCATGACCAGCAGCGCCCCTTTCGTGAATCGCTCGATGGTGCGCGCCGCACAAAGAGAGGCGTCGCACGCGCGCGTGAAGGATGAGGAGCGGCGCCCACGTGAGCGTCCGATAGCCGCTGCGCATCGCAATCGGCCATGGCGATCACGGCCGCCGAGACGTCGATGACGTCTCGGCCGCCGAGACGTCGATGAGGTCATTGTCGGCAAGCTGCCTGGCGCGCTGGCAGTCGCGAAGACGTCTAGCGCCAACGGGTAGCTACCTTGGCGCACGCTGCAGCATGCCCATTGCTCCTGGCGAACAAAGGCCCGCACTCGGAGGTCACCACTTTCAAGACGCTTTTTGGCACGCGCCTTCGGTGAGCCCCTCGAGGCACCACCGCAGTAAATGGTCGAGCGACACGTTGAGCTCCAAATCTTGCAGCGCGCGAGCAAGCACGCGGCGCACGTCGGCTTCGCGAAACCCCAGGCCACGTAGCGCTTGGAAGGCTCCGGTCTGCACCAGGGAGGACGCGGCCGATGGCGCGAAGCCGTAGGGGGTGCCGTCCGCGTGGCTGAACACAAGCCCGCGCTCGTTCTCCATGACCAGCAGCGCCCCTTCGTGGATCGCTCGATGGTGCGCTCCGCACAAGGTGATCAAGTTGCCAGCATCGTGGTCGCCGCCGTCTGCTTTGGCCGTCACGTGATGAACGTCCACGAAGCGTGCGTGAGTGCAGCCTGGTACACGACAGCAATGTCGATCACGACGCAGCACCGCGCGCCGTACGGCAGGCGGCACTGCTTGGGTCGCTCGCGCCGGTGAATGTTGAGGAGCGCCCACGTGGGCGTCCGATAGTCGCTGCGCATCGCAATGGGCCATGGCGTGGACAGTCGGGGAGACGTCGATGAGCTCACCGTCGGCAAGCTGGCGGGCGCGCTGACAATCTTCGCAAACGTCGAGTGCCACCTGGTAGCTCGCCCGGCCCTCGTCGACCGGACCGCCCAAAACATGACGTGCGAGCAAAAGCAACAGCGCGTCGTCATCGAGGTGTTCGCCCGCCTCACGCTGCAGCATGGCCATGGCGTCGCGAAAGCTGGCGAGTGTTTCCCCCGAGACGTCGAAGCGGAGCACATGCCGCTGCTGCGCTCGCTCCACCGGCGAACCCGGCAGAGAGCCAGGACGCCGGCCAGAAACGAGCTTCTCCACTTCGCGAACGGTGCGACCGCTCGCGGCTTTCAGCCAAATCTCTTCCGTTTCAGGCGTTGCGACGCGCGTGAGCTCCCGCGCGTGGCTGTACTTGACCGTTCCCTGCTGCAGCCCTCGAGCGGTCTCCGGCAAGCGTTGAAGGGCCTCCGCCACGCGGAGCTTGTCGTGCGTGACGCGCGGCGCGTAGCCCAGCAAGCGCTCGACGTATTCCGTGAAGCTGCCGTAGCCGAAGTGCCGATGCACTTCCAACTGGCGCGCGGAGAGGAGCAGAGCGCCTTCCGCGAAGTCGAGCTGTGCGCGCGTCTTCGCGTGTGCCTCCAGCGCTTGGTGCGCCATCTGCCACGATGCCTTCGCTTCCCCACGGTGCGCCGCGTTCAGCATCGCTCAGGAGTAACACGATGATTTTCAAGTCGCGCAGTGCCCCGCAGCAGCGACTCTGACGATCGAAATGACTTTCAAGCGATGCAGCTCGTGAAACCCCGCGACCACGAACGAGGCGCGCCGCAAACGACAAGAGGAGAGCACAGTCCCGCGCGACACGACGAGCACGCGAAAATCTCGTCAATCAAAATCGTCGGTTTAGACCGGGAACATAGGTGACACGTTTTGCAATGACGTGAAGCCTGTCGGGCATGCCTTGGAAGGAGACTTCACTTACAACGAGCGGGTGAAGTTTGTGGGAGCGATGCTGGAGGCCGAAGAGAGCTGCGAGCGCTTTGGAATCCGTCAGTACGGCCCGCCCGAACGTAAAGAGGCGCGGGACGGGGCAACCGCTCAGAACCTGCTTGCCAGCACGCGGGAGCCCGCGCGCCCCTCCACTCACACCGTGTTTGCGGGCCAGCGGCTCGAATCGATCGCCAAGCGCTACCAGGTGAGCATCGATGCCCTCTGCGACGTGAGCTCGTAGCGGCGCGGAAGAAGCACCCCGCGTTGATGGCCGAGGAAGCTGCTGGTCATCGTGAAGCGGCAGCTCCCGCGACTGGAGTTGCCAGCGGTCCTGAGACGGGAGGGTCTTCGGGAGGACGCTCTGAAGCGCTTCGAGGCAGAGGCGCTCGGCGGCCTCGCTGGGGAAGTGCGCAGTAGCCGCCCGGCAGGCCCGATCAGGTGACGGGCGTCGGGTCCGCGAGCTCCGCGCCGACCCCGAGCGCGTGATGCAGCCGCGCGAGGGCATTTTCCACGGCGATGCGCTCATCGTGCGAAAGCTTGGCCTGACCGTTCCTGTGCATCGCGTAGCGCAGCGTCGCGGCCTCGAGCGCGGAGAGCGCGGCGGTGCGCGTGTAGCCCAGATCTTCCACCCGGTAGCGGAGGTGAACTTGGCCGTCGGCCAGCACGCGCTCGCCCACGATCTCCGCCACCGGCTTGGGAGTGCCGGTGAGCTGCCGCAAGATGCCGCGGATGCGCGAGGCGCGGCGTCGGACGCGCGCCGCCTCCGGACGTTCGAACAACCAGAAGAAGCGATTACGCGAGAACGTGCGAGGCGCCAGGATCAGGGCCGCGAGCAGCGCGTCCAGATCCACCTCCGGCTTCACGGGCTGTCACCGTGCGGCTGTTGCGCCTGAAGCAACGCGGCCTGGTGATGCGCGACGACGGCGTCCAGCATCTCTTTCAGGTCGCCTTCCATCACTCGGTCGAGCTTGTACAGCGTGAGGCCGATGCGATGGTCCGTCAGGCGGTTCTGCGGAAAGTTGTAGGTGCGGATCTTCTCCGAACGGTCCCCGCCGCCGACCATGCCGCGTCGCTCGTCGCGGATCGCATCCGCTTGCTTTTGCTGCTCGATGTCGAGCAGCCGGCTGCGCAGGACCTTCATCGCTTTGGCGCGGTTCTTCAGCTGGCTACGCTCGTCCTGGCATTTGACGATGATGCCCGTGGGCACGTGGGTGATTTGCACCGCGCTGTTGGTCGTGTTCACGCCCTGGCCGCCGGGACCGCCGGAGGCCGCGATGTCCACCTTCAGGTCTTTGTCGTCGATGGCCACGTCCACCTCCTCTGCCTCCGGGAGCACCGCGACGGTGGCGGTGGAGGTATGAATGCGGCCCTGGGCCTCGGTGGCTGGCACGCGCTGCACGCGGTGCACGCCGCCCTCGTACTTGAGGCTGGAAAACACGCGGTCCCCCGTCACGAGGGCGATCACTTCTTTGATGCCGCCGGCAGCGGCGTCGCTCGTGTTCATGATCTCGACGCGCCAACCGCGCGTCTCCGCGAAGCGCGTGTACATGCGGAATAGGTCGCCCGCGAACAGGGCGGCTTCCTCGCCGCCGGTGCCGGCGCGAATTTCCAAGATCGTGTTGCGCTCGTCGTTGGGGTCGCGCGGGAGCAGCAAGATTTGAATCTCGCGCTCGAGCGTCTCCAGCTTTTCCTTGAGCTCGGGGAGCTCCTGCTCGGCGAGGGGGCCGAGCTCCGGATCGGACAGAGCATCTTCGTCGTCCGCGATCTGCTTGGTCAGGTACGTCCATTTCCCGAACGCCTCCGTGACCGGTAGGAGCTGAGCGCGCTCTCGGTTCAGCGCGGTGAGAGCTTGGGGCTCCGAGAGCGTCTTCGGGTCGCAGAGCAGCTGCTCCACTTCCCTGAAGCGGCGCGACAGCGACTCGAGCTTTGCGGCGGGAATCATGCGGCGCTGATGACCGGAGCCGCGAGCGCGGCGTAGCTGGGGAAGGAGGCGTCCGCCGGGCGCGCGGCGGCTTCGCCCTTTTCCACGCGCAGGGTGACCAGGAGCGCGGAGAGCGCGACCTCGAGTTGCTGATCCTCGGGCTCGATGGTCGTGATCTTCTGCACCAAGAAGCCGGGCCACAGAAGCAGCGAGAGCGGCCCGGTGGAGCAGTACTTGGCCAGCACGCGCTGGAGCTCGAACGTGATGGCGGCGATGAGCGGCAGAAATGGCAGCTTCATCGCGAAGAAGAGCAGGTTGTCACCCAGCTTGCCGAGGCCGAGCTGCGGCAAGAAGGGCCCGAGGCAGCTGAAGATCACGATCGAAACCAGCGCCACCATGACGATGAACGTCGTCCCGCAGCGAGGGTGGAGCGTGGTGCGAGCGCGCGCGTTTTCTACCGTGAGCTCCGCGCCGGACTCGTAGGTGTAAATCGATTTGTGCTCGGCCCCATGGTACTGAAACACTCGATAGATTTCGGGTAAGCGGCGGATGAGCAGCATGTACCCGACCAAGATGATGAGCTTGGCGGAGGACGTGAGCAGCTGAAACAGCGGCGACCGCACGTCCAAGTCCAGCTTGAACAGGCTGGAGGCACCCGCCGCGAACGCCTGGGGAAGAGCGACGAACATGCCGATCGCGAACACCACGCTGAGCACGCCCATCAAGCTCTTGCCCTTGCCCTCCGACTCGAGCTTCGACCCGCTCAAATCCGGCTCGGCGGTGAGCAGGTGCACGATCGGGAGCGAGAGGGCGGACAGCAACGTCGTCGTGCTCGCGGCCTTCGCCTTGGCGGCCTCGTGCTCCTTCTCCTCTTCTTCTAGATCACGCTCGTAGATCTCCGCCGAGAAGCGGAGCGCCTGGCTACCGAGCTTGAGCGCCTCCACCAGCGCGACCATGCCGCGCACGATCGGCAGCGAGCGCACCCCGGTGCGCAGATCCGCCATGGGCCGCTCCCGAACGACGAGCGAGCCGTCCCGCCTTCGGACGACGGCGGAGAAAGCATGCGGCGAACGCATCATCACGCCCTCGAGCAGCGCCTGCCCGCCGATATACGGCCTCGCGACTCCGTCCGGACCCACTACGGCAGGCTGATTCGACATCTCTCCTACTATAGCTACGCCCCGCGTCCGTGTCCGCAGAGCAGACAGGAGGCGGGGCGCGAGGAGAGAAGTTGCGGTGGCGCTGCTTACTTCTTGGCGCCGGCCTGGCCGTACTTCTTGCGGAAGCGATCCACGCGGCCCTGCGTGTCCATCAAGCGGTGCTTGCCGGTGTAGAACGGGTGGCAAGCGGCGCACACGTCTACGACCAGCTCGTTGCGGGTGGAGCGGGTCTCGAACTTGTTGCCACAGGCGCACTGAACGTTGACGCCTTGGTATGCGGGGTGGATGCCGTCTTTCATCTTCGCTGCTTCTCCTGACCTCATACGTAGGGGACGCTGGGGGGCCGGGGGT
>SECP01000075.1 GCA_004193285.1 Myxococcales bacterium
TTTCTGGACACGGAGCTCACGGTGTGATGAAGGTGCAGTCCTCCATCGCACTGGAGATCCAGAAGGCTCGAGAGTTGGCGCTCTTGGGCCTTCACTAATTTCGGCGGCCGCTTTCTATCCCGCCGAGCCCGAATGGGCCCAAATCCGCGCCGGTGAACGGTGAACGGCGCCCACCGTCATCCCGCAATCTTCACCGACTATCCGCGGATCGCGGTGCACGCTCACACAGGATGACGTACGCAGTCCGGCGACCCGGAACGAAGCCTAGCTGCTCGTAGAACGGAGCAGGTTCGGCGCAGTGACGAGCATGCAGGTCGCCGCGACCCGCTCGTCTTCGTCCGACACGAAAACGTAGACTCCCTGCCGCTCGAGCGTCTCCCGCCATACCCTCTCCGCGCGCTCCAGTGGCTGAACCGCAGGGCTCACCTCCGAAGCGGCGAACAGCTCCAGGAGCGAGGGCAGGTCGGCGACGCGCGCGAGGCGCGCAGTGACCGTGCGATGAGATGCTGTCGTCAACGATCGGCCCTCAAGACCTTCACCAAAATTCGCTCAGCCTTGATAGCCTCGAAGGAGAATCCGGCGACGATCATCCGCCAGCCCGAAGCAAACAACAAGCCGGCAAACACGATGTAGGCGGCACCGATGCCGCCGTGGCGAAGCATGCCGGCAAACGAAACCGCCAGCATCGCGCTCGGCACCATGAGCCAGGCCATCGCGAAGATCTGGGCCGGCCGCGGTAGGCCCATCGTGACGGAGACGGAGCATCCCAATCCGTCTTCCCGAATGTGCAGGTCGATGCGAGGTAGGAATGTATTTCGATAGCGGATCACGCGCTGAATGGCGAAAGTCGAGCCTCGTGGGCCTTGCTGGAACCGAACCGAGCCTCGCTGGAACCTGAACCGTCCGCGCTCGACCGAGTTGGCCAGAGCCCGAGCCGCTTCCACGTTGGATAGACCGCTACGAAGCTCGAAGCGCCTATACGGCAACAGCAATTGATACGTCCGCGCCACCGATTCGCCTCCCGCAACGTACCGCCCCGCGGCCGCGGCCGCGGCCGCATCAGCAAACGATCAGCCCGGGCCGTCGAAGCTCGAGCGCGGGCAGCCGTCGTTCTGGCGACCGCTTGGCGCGGGGGCGGCGCCGCTGAAATCGAGCTCCACTTCCGCCCCGGCGAACGTTGCGTAAAGCGCGGTCAGTGGGTACGGAGTTTTTCCTAGCCTGCCGACAACGAGCCGCTCCATCGAGATGGGGAAACCGTTGCACGAGGTTTGACGCTTCCAGAAGTGCGCACCTCGGGCCCAAGCGCCGACGATCTCAGCATGATAGTCGTGTCTCACGAGCCGCCCCGACTTGTCGAAGTAGAATGTCTGACGACGACTATGCGTCGGTAGGTCATCGGGTAACTCGACATCGAGCACGTCCAAGGGACGACGCGGCGACGCTGGCTTCGCTGTGACCAAACGTGCATCTGACAGAGTGAATGGCAGTGAATGGTAGTGAGAGAGCGCGTAACCAAAGAAGTACAGAGCGTCCAGCGGACTCCACCGGCGGTAAGCGGCGAACCCACGAAAACTCCGACGGTGCTCCGCCGCTGCCAGGACGACCTGGCCGTCACGGCGCTCGATTCGCACGGCGCCGTTGTCGAAGACGCCCGTGTGGTCCGCGTCCGGATAGTCGAGGAATCGCGTTTGGCGTTCATGAGGGGCGATTTCAAACACGCTAGGGAGGCGAAAGGTTTTTCCTGCGCCCTTCACCCAGGGCAGCATGCCAGTGAGTCCCTCGGGAACTAGTCGAATGAGCCGCAGCGCGCGCCAGGTTCGCTCCCCTCCGTAGTACTCGCACGCTCGCCCCAAGATGTCGTTGCCAGTGGAAGTCCAATTCAAGCTCTCGGGGCCGCCGTTCATGAGTTCCTCCGCTCGCCCGAGTCTTTTGCCGCGCGCGCCGGCGTAACTTACCGCCGCTAGTGGCTGCTCGCATCAGGAAACACGTGCCTCCAGTCCAAGATGCACTCGACATCCGACATGACAGCCGCCCCAAGTCAGCATTTAGTCGGTCCCCTTGAGTGCGTCAGCCCAACGTAGCGCGCACGCACGGATTACCCTGCAGGTCGGGTCTAGCGGCAAAGGCGAGAGCCTCTGAATACTCCGGAGTGCCTGGATACGGGCAAGCTACGACGGCTTCAACGAATTGCGGGGGTGCGTGGCCCTGGCCAAGCCAGCCGACAGCTCGGACCGCTTGACCCTCCGCACAAGGGCTGGTCGGGGCCATGTCAGGAACGTGAGTCATTCCCTTGCGAGTCAAACCGCGCCTTCTCCACCTGGCGTACTGCCCCGACGATGAGCCGCTGTTCGAGCTCCCACAGCGCAACCTTGTTGCTGTCCCAGGTCAGGCGTTCATGGGCCTCGCGAAACGCCAGCCACGCCACCTCCGCATGCTCGTCGGAAAGTCGGATGGTCGTGTCGGTCATGGCCAAGCCGAAGGCGTATTCAGGAACCACGAAGAGGTCACCGGGCCAGTGCGCCGCCGCCGCGGCGAATATCGCAACGGGGATTGACGCTCGCGAATCGAGCGCGATCAGGGCACCGTCGGCATCCACACCTGCTTCTTCGAAAGTCTCGCGCACCGCCGCTTCAGCGGGCGTCTCCGAGTCCTCGCCTCCGCCCGAGATGGCTTGCCACATATCGTGCTTGGCGCGCCGGAACACCGCGTAGCGCCGCTCCTCCACGCCGCCGCTCGTGAACGGAAGTACGATGACTTGAAAGGGTGCACGCGCCATGAGCCGCACCTCGAAGGTAACGCCAACAAGCCGCGCCCGCATCCGCAAAAACGGGACGCTACCGTGGCACCAACTTACAACGAGGCTTGCTGGCCCGCAGGTTCACGAACGCGAGCCAAGTAGCCAGGAGCGAGCGCTATCACGCCGCCACTGCGACAAGCTCCCAGACCACCTTCGGGCGGTCATAGCGGGCGATAGTCTGCTCTTCCAGCGCAACGACGCGCCAGCCGTGGGCGAAGAGGGTCTGCAGGTCCGCTTGAGCGAAGAAGCGCTTGGTGACTTCGTCGACCTGCGGCGCTGTGGGCGCCCAACACCTGACCCACGCTTGGCCCGCCGTGGCGTGCCCGAACCGAGTCTGGCGGGGGCAGCTGCTACCCTAGGCCAGACTCGATTCGTTGGTGCAATGGCTTGGAGCTGGGCGGATCACAGCTCGCGTAGGCGCACGAGGGTGAGCTGGGCTGCGCCGCTGGCGGGGGTCATGTGATCTTTCGTGGTGACAGTGCCGCCACCGCGAGCGGATGAGGAGGGGTAGGCGTCCGTGAGCAGGCGGTTGGCGCCGCTATCACTGGCGCCGATGCCCGTGACGAAGCTCGAATCCACGCTGATCGAGGTGGTGGAGCGATAGCCCCCGCCTGAAGAAAGGCTTTCTGAGGTGGCTTGATCCGTCGCCAGGTCGATGGTGGTGCCGATGGGACGTTTCAAAATCGTCGTGACGTACACGTCGACGCCGCCGGGATCGGAGGTCACGTGATCTTTGGAGGCAGCGACCCAGCCGGTGCCGCCGCTGCTGCGGTTGGATTTGGTGAGCAGCTGACCGGCGCCGGTGTACGTCGTCCAGGCGCCACCGCTCAAGATGAGCTCGTTGCTGGGCGGAAAGTAGCTGATGCTCGGGTGGGCGACCGTCCCGGTGGAGGAAAAGCTTTTCGTCTTTACGCTCTGTTGCAAGGCGCTCTTGCTCAGGCCGGCTATGCGCAGTCCAATCGCATAAGCACGTGTGCGGTGCGGGTAAGCTTGCTCGTGATCCTTGCTGCGCGCGATCCAGCTTTCCCCCGAAGGGTAGCTGCCGGTGAGCAGCGCGCCGGGCGCTCCGTCATCCGCTATTTCCGCCCCGCCGCCCACGAGCACGAAGTCCGAATCAACCGTGCAGGTGGCCTTGTTGCGCTGGCCCAACGAGCTCCAGCCGCAGGTGTAATAGCGCACGGTCAAGTTGCCGAGCGACTTCGTCACGCAGGCCGCCCCCGTCGGGCACAGCGCGAGGCCCAGCTGCACGGAGCTCACGTCCTCCTCCCCGCTCTCGCCGGTATCTAGCGCGCAGCCGGTAACCTGCGCCAACACAGCTGAACCCACCACCGCCCAAATAGCTGCTTTCATCCGCCTCTCCCTGGTTGCGCCGCGCTGCAAGGCGCGGCGCCGAGCACCATGCTCCATGGCCACCTGACTGACCAGACCCTTTCGCTTCGCGACCGCCTGCAGCGTCGCATCTGACCGTCGCTGACGCGCGCGACGCTTTGCTAGCACGCGCAATGCACGACCCTGACCAGCAGCTGCATTGGGAAACCATGAGCGCGGTCAGTTCGCACCCCACGAGCGAGTGGCATCCGGGTGCGGCCAACTTTTATTGGAGTGGCAAGCCCGCTGATAACTTTGATGACGAAGGGACATAGCATCCGTGGGCTGCTCACCGTGCCTCGCGGCTTCCAGTTTCGCTTGTGCCGAGGTCGCTCGGGGACGGTATTTCTGTCCTCGCCGCGACGTAAGGTTTCGTACTAAAATTCCCTAGTAATTACGTGCCGGCCTGGCGCGAAATGGTCGACGTACCGAACCGTACTACTCGCCCGCGAAGTAAGATTCGGTACATCCCGCCGCGACCGCATCGCGAGCGCGAAATCGTTCGATAAATTTAGTACCGATCCGCACGTCAGCCGCAGGCGCGAAAGGGTGGCCTCTGTGCAGGTAGACGAAGCCGAGAATCGGTCTTGCGGAGCTGCGGTCTTGCGGAGCTGCGGTCTTGCGGAGCTGCGGTCTTGCGGAGCTGCGGTCTTGCGGAGCTGCGGTCTTGCGGAGCTGCGGTCTTGGAGCTGCGGTCTTGGAGCTGCGGTCTTGCGGAGCTGCGGTCTTGCTTGTGGCGCCGGCCGTGCCTGTCGCGCTCGCAACTGAAGTGCCAGCGTGCCCGTAACGTCGACATGACCGAGAGCTGGCCCCGAAGCGCTAGTTCTGTGGCCGCCCGCGACGTGAGGTTCGTACTGAAATCGATCCATGATTTTCGCGCCTGCCTGGCGCGGCGTGGTCGACGCACCGAACCGCACTACTCACTCGCCAAGTAAGATTCGGTACATCTCGCCGCGGCCGTTTCGCGGTCGCGAAATCATTCGGTAAATTTAGTACCGATCCATACGTTGGCCGCAGACGCGAAAGGGGGGCCTCCGCTCGCGTCTCAAGCACGCCGAGGGCGCGGGGCCCGGGGCTGAAGCGGATTCGGGCGTCGTTCGTGCCGGCGCGGAACGGGTTCGTTGGCCTATTCGAACTCCATGCGCCAGCGCACGTCGGCTCCGAGGTTGCCGAGGGAGGAGGAGGAGATGTCGTTGACGTTGTCGTAGGAGCCTTCCACCGAGACGCGCGGTGAGAGCTGCCATTCCACGTTGGAGCGGATTTCGCGGGACTCGGCGACGCCGCTGGTGACGTTGGCGCGGATGCGCTCGGCGAGGCGTTTGCCGATGGTGATGGTGGGCTCGGTGCGGCCGGTGCGGGAGCTGTAGGCGCTGCCGAAGCGGAGCTCGTCGATGATGGGCACGGCGTCGGTGACGGCGCGGTCGGCGCCGGTGAGGGTGCCGAGCGCTTCTAGGGCGACGGATTCGCCGACGCTGGCCGATTGAGCTTGGTCGAGCTCGGCGCGGGTGAGGCCGATCGTGATGAGGAGGAAGATGTCGTCTTGGGCGAGGGCGGGGTCGCTGGTGAGGTCGATCTTGAGTTTGTCGGCGTCGCCGTGGGCGCGCATCGTGATGCGGAAGCGGCGACCGCGGGCGGCCGCGGCGCTGTTGGCGGAGCCGGAGCCAGCGCCGGCGCCGGGTGCGGTGGTGGGGCCGGCGCTGGAGGTGTTGTAGCGGCGGTATTCGGTGACCGCGGTCACGTCCACGCTGGGGGCGATGCGGGTGACATCGTCGAAGCGAACGCGGCCTTCTTTGATTTCGAACTCGCTGCGACGCAGCTTGATGCGGCCGCCCGGCTTGAGGCTGACGTCGCCGCGGAGGCCGAAGCGGGCGTTCGTTCCGGAGAGCTCGAGGCCGCGCTCGTCCAGCAGGAGCTCCGCTTCCACGAGGTTGTTTTGGAGCTTGAGGGGGCGCTCGCTGGCGATCCGAATGTCGAGCTCGATGGCGTCATCGTTCGGGTCATAGGCTTCGAATTCGCTGCGTTTGCCGCGCTGCGCGAGCGTGGAGATGTCCGCCGTCATCATGACGGGCCGCTTGTATTCGAAGGACTTGAGGGTGACGTTGCCGGAGACGCGCGGGAGGCTGCGCTCGGCGTCGTCACGCGCGGACTTGAAGCTGGCGACCAAATCCGCGTCCGCGACCGCGTGAATGCCGTTCGTGGTGGGCAGCGCGAGGTTGCGCCCGGTGATGGCGACGGCGGCGTCCCCGACGCTGAAGCCGCGCAGGGGTGCGCCGCCTTTGATGGTGACGCTGCCGGAGCCGAGGCGCGCGCTGCCGCGTACGATGTTGATTTCGCGGCCGTCCACGCTCAATGCGAGCGCGATGTCGCTGAGCGGTGTGCTGAGGCCGTGGAGGGCGACCTCGCCATGGGCGAGCTCGAAGCCGCCTTGGTAGCTGGGAGCCGCGAGGGGGCCGAAGAGGCGCAGCTTGCCGCCGAGCGTCCCTTCCGCGCGCTCAACGCGGGGCACCATGCCGAGCACGGTGGCGAGCGGCAGCGGCTTCAAGCCGAACGTCGCGTCTACCTCCGCGTTTTGGCCGAGCTTGTCGACCTTGCCAGAGACCTGAAAGCTCACGCTCTGGCCGCGCGGCGTGCTCACTTCCAGCCCGAGGCCGGGCAGCTCCAACTTGCCGGCGCTCAAGGTCATGGGAGACGCGCCAGGCGGCACGCGCAGCCGGTAGCCCTGGTACTCCGTGCGAAGGTCCGAGATGGTGAGGACGCCGGCGGCGGAGCGCGCATCCTCCGTGTCGAACCGCTTGATGTCGATGGTGGCGCTGAGCGTGCCAGAAGGGCGGACGTCCGAGAGCGCGACCTGCGGCACCAGCTCGGCCGCCGCGCCGAGATCCAGGTTCTGCAGCCGCACCTTGCCCCCCACCGTCTTCTTGCTCTGCCGCGTGACCGTCACGTCCTCGAGCGCGACCTGCCCCCCCAGGAGCTGCCCGTCCACATGGAACACGCCCGCCACCTTGTCTGCGTCGTACTCCGCGCGGTCCAGCGGCGGATAGATGGGGAGGCCGCAGGGACTGGTGCCAATCGGCTTCACCGGATGCGTGATGGGGGCCAGCCTAACCGTGAGATCCGAGGGCGGGAAGGTGGCGCGCCCGAGCCGCAGCTCCGACACCTTGGCGCGGGCAGTGACCGCAAGCGCGTCCAGCGTTCCAGAGAGCTCCGCGTTGGCGGTGACCCGCCCGTCCGCCGCTTTGAGCAGCGAAGGCAATGAGTCGAGCTTGGAGAGGGGGACCTCCGTGCCGGTGAGCGTGCCGGAAATTCGCGCGCCGCGGCGAATACCGAAGGAGCCGAGGAGGAGACCGGGACCTTTGCGCAAGGTGATGCTCGGTACGTCCAGCTCCACCCCTTGTATCGTGGCGTCGCGGTCGTACCACTTGAGCGCGTACTCGCCTTCGCCGCCGTCGTAACGCTCTCCGAATAGGTCCAGGTCGAGCACGTTGACGCGGCCGCTGGTGGACAGCACACCGCCGCCGCACTTGTCCTCGGGGCCGCCGTACAGGTAGCGGACCTGCGCATCCAGGCCGATTTTTCCCTTCACGTCATCGAAGCGCGGGTCTTCGTCGAAGTGCCACATCGAGAAGAAGTCGCGCAGGTCGAACGAGTCGCTCTTGGCGTTCACGTTCACGAGCACCGAAGCGGCGGTGCCGAAGTCAAGACGCGCGCTCGGCGCTCTGAAGACCGAGTTGCCCTTCTTGGCGATGAGGTCCGTCAGCTCCAGGTACAGGATTCGGAACTTGGCTTTCGTCTGCTGGATGTCGCCGACGGGGAAGCCTCCGATCACGAAGTCGTCGATCTTCGCGTTGCCAGTCAGGGTCGGATCGCCTCCTGGCATGACCATCTTCGCGTCGAGCTTGGCGTGGCCGGAGATGGGGATCGTCACCAGCGGTGAGATGTCCGACAGCTCGAGCGTGGTGAGGGTGTCCACGTCCAGCGTCACGTCCCCCCCGTAGGAGATACTCACGAGCTTCGCGAGCAGCGCGCTTTTCCCGAACTCGGTGCGAGCGTCGTAAATCTCGAAGGCCTTGGGGCGTACGCCGAGCTTGGCGCGCACCGTGATAGGCATCTTGATGCCGATCATGTGCTGGCGCGTCGGCTGCTTGTAGCCTTGGTCGAACAGCTCGAAGTCGTTCGTCTCTGCGAGCAGCTCCGCGTCTACGTGCACCGGATTCAAGGTGCCGGTGATCTTCGTGACCTTCGTCGAGGTGAGGTTCCAGCGCGCCCACGACTCCGGCGAGACGTTCAAGTCCCGCATCATGGAGTGGAACAGCATGCCCTTGCCGTCGACCTTCTCCACGTCCACGAGGACCCCTGGCAAGAAGGGGCGAATATGGCCGTTGTAGAGGTGCACGTCGCCGTCCGCGAAGCGCATGTAAAAATGGGGAACGTGCACTTCGTCGTCGGTGACGGAGAGGTCCACGTCCAGCTTCTCCGCGAGCGCGATGGCGCCGATCGCGATGCCTCCCCCGGAGAGCTTGCCCTGCACGGCCGGCAGCTTGTGGCTACCGTCCCAGCGCACTCCGCCCGCGAAGGCGACGAAGCCGTGCAAGTCCGTCGCGCGCACGAAGCGATTCACGAGCGGCACCGGCGCGCGCACGACGACGTGCCCGTCCACGAGCGGCGGCTTGCCCTGAGCGAGGACGAGCCGCACTTGTGACAGCCGCGCCAGGACCGCTCCGGGCTTGTCTTCGCCCTCGAGCTCGCAGCTCGGTCGAGTGCCCGGGCGCGGATCCAGATCGGCATTGCCGAGCAGCGAGAGGCGCCGCAGCAGCACGCTGCCCGGCTCGTAGTGCAGCCGTAGGTCCAGCCGGCACAGCGAGTCTTCCTCGAACACGGGGGGAAGGCTCGGGTCCGGATGCTTGAGGAGCGGCGCGTGCTGTCGATCCACGCGCGTGGTGCCGGCCCGTAGCGCTACCTCGAAGGCGCCTCCCGGTTCGGCAAAAACGTCCAAGTCGATGGCGTCCGTCTCGACGGCCACGCCGTCCACGTCGATTCGGAAGCGCCCTTCACCGAGCGAGACCGAGCCGAAGGGCGCGTCCTTGGGACGCTCCGTCTTCGTCTTCGTCTCCGGCAAGCGGTAACGAAGGTTCGCCAGCTTGCCGCCGCGCAGCACGATGCGCGCGTCCGGCTGATCGATCTCGATGTCGCCCAGATCTAGCTTTCCAGCCAGAAGCGAGAAGAAGCGAGGGGTCACCGAGGCGCTCTTGGCCTTCAGGAACGGGGCCCCGCCGTCCGACGCGGGCACGTTCAGGTTTTCGATGGCCAGGCGCAGGGGCAGGAGCCTTACCTTCACGTCGAAGGTCGCGGCCAAGCCGAGCTCACGCTGAAGAACCGCGCTCGTTTGCTTGGCGGCCCAGCGCTCTGCGGGGGCAGAGCTCAAAAATGCCGCGAGCCCGACCGGAACCGCACCCAGGAAGGCCAGCGCAAAGCAGACGAGCCGCGCCAAAGTGCGCACCGGGTCGCGCGGCTGGGTCGTTCCGGCCCGTAACACCTCGGTAGCCTATCCCCGAAGGCTTGGCAGGGCTCGTTTTCTGCGCCAAAATCCGCCCCTTATTGGCGCGCGCCGTTTTTCTTGCGTCTTTCGTACTTGCGCGTACAAAGGCCGGCCCGTTCTGCCATGACGACCCCGTCCCAAGCTCCGCTCAGCGTGCCCGATCGCGACCGCGCCATCCACGCGCTGGAGCGCGCCGCCATTTGTGCGGAGCGCGGAGTCGCAGACCGGCCGGTAGTGCTGGTGGAGGCGGCGGACCTCGCCGCGCTTTCGGCGGCGGACCTGCGGAGCTTGCTCGACCGCGCCATCGTCGGCCAATACGCGGACGAGGCTCTGGATTCGTTGCTCGCCACCGGCGTTCTGGACGCGCTGCTGCCCGAGATCAAAGCCCTCGTCGGCTTCGGCGATGGCGAGTGGCGGCACAAGGACGTGTGGAAGCATACCAAGCAGGTCGTGGCGCAAAGCGTGCCCCGCTTGGAGGTGCGCTGGGGCGCGCTCTTCCACGACATCGGCAAGGTGAAGACGCGGAGCATTTCACCCGACGGTGAGGTGCACTTCTTCGGCCACGCCGAGGTGGGCGCGCGCATGTTCGACAAGCTCGAGCGCCGGAGCAAGCTGTTCGGGCACGAAGCGAGCTTGCGCGACGAGGTGCGCTTCTTGGTGCTGCACCACCTGCGCGCGTCCCAGTACGACGGCAAGTGGACGGACAGCGCCGTGCGCCGGTTCGCTCGAGAGATTGGCCCATCTTTGGACAACTTGCTGTGCCTGTCGCGCGCGGACATCACCACCAAGCGGCCGGAGAAGAAGCGGCGCGGCATCAATATGATCAACGGGCTGGCCCAGCGCATCGCGGAGCTGGCGGAGCTGGACGCCAAGCAGCCGCCGCTGCCGACCGGCCTGGGCACGGAGTTGATGAGCGCGTTCGGCATCCCGCCTTCCAAGAAGCTCGGCGACATCAAGCGCGCTCTCGAGCTGGCGGTGGAGGCCGGCGAGATCGCAGAACGCCTGGAGGCGGGCGCGTATGTCCAGTTCATCGCCGAGCGCAAGGAGCGCTTCGGCCTGGCGTGACTCAAGGTCGCGAGCGCGACCCCGAGGATGGCTGATAGCCCTGGGTGAGGGTCTTCAGCGCTTGCATGACGGCGACGCTCAGGTCCGCCTCTGGGCGTGGCGTGAACGCCCGCACGTGACTCGGTTCGAGGTCGACCTCCGTGTCGGCCTCGTCAGCGAGCGGTAGCTCTTGGTCACTTCGCAGCTCATCGCTTGCAGCCATGTCCCACCGTGCTTTTCCCCGGCGATACCCAGTGCATCGCCGCACCCGCTTATAACATCGCCCGCCCCGCAGGCGCTGGGGCGATTTGTGCCCTGGTGCGGCTACCCGTGCAAATCCAGCAGCAAATCCGCCGCGAGCACCACGTGCTCCACTGGCTCCGAGCGGGCCACGATGGCTCGTACCTCGGTGAGGTAGGCCTTCTGCAGCTCGCGCAAACGCTCCAGGTCCGCCGTCGAGACCCCGAGCAGGTTGTACATGAGCCCGCGATCGCCGCCCTCGATGCGGGCGGCTCCGCGGCGAAGCCACCACGCTCGCAAGCGCCGCGCTGCATCCGGATCACGCCGCGTGTCCAATGCCATGACGTTCTCGATGTGCCAGCGCTCGCCCCGCCACACGATTTGCCCGCTCTCCGCTAGGCGCTGGAGGCACTGCGCCTCCTCCTCCAGCGAGATGCCGATGCGCGCCGCAATCCACCCGGCCTCGTGCGCGGGTAGAGTGGCGTAGCTGGAGAGCTCCAGCGCGCGCAGCACCGCTTGCGACCATGGCTCTTCGTACGCGAGGCGGCGCGCGGCCGTCAGCCTCACCCACGACTCTTGCACGCTAGGCAAGGCGCGCGGATCCGTGAGCTGCTCCAAAAAATCCAAGAGGCGCAGCGACGACGCCTCTACCAACCGCAAGAAGTCCGGCAGGCGCGGCTCCGCATCCCCGGATAGAAACCGCGCCACTGCGAAGCGGCTCTTGCCCGAGTAGCGCGCGAGCTCGACCACGCTGGTGCTGCCGCGCAGATCGCTCAAGAATGCGGCGATGCCCGCGGGCGTCGCCGGGTCTACATCCGAAAGCCAGCGCGGAGCGGTGCGGTAGAATTCGCGAAAGGCGGCTGGCACGTCCACCCCGACGCGCGCGGCGACCTGAAGGGTGCGGGCGGCGGTGGGAAAGCTGTGACCACGCTCCCACTGGTGACACACGTTGCTCTTGGCTCCGAGCCTGCGGCCCATGGCCTGTTGCGAGCGCTTTCCACGCAAAGCCCGCAGCAATTCCGCAGATAACTGCTCATAATCCATGTGTAGTGATTCGCACGTTAACACACGATTCGTGGCCATGGAATGTGCGAACTGGGCATTGCCCATGTCGCGGCCAGGGCCTACCCTCAAATCATTCGGAGGGTCACGGACATGCGACAACATCGACTTTCAAGTTTTGGTTCTGGTGCTCTGGCGCTCGCGCTCGCGGCGGGGTGTAGCGGAGGGCAAACGGGTGACCTCTCCGGCAAGGGCGACCGCTCGGGTCAAAAGGTCGGCCACGAAAACTCGGGCGGCTGCGACGAAAAGCGCGTCGAGATCGAGCTCGACGAGCCGACGGAGGCGGGCACCGCGGAGGACCTGCTAGCCTACGCCGAGCGCACCTTCGACGCTCCACTGGAGTGGAAGACTGCAGGTCAAGGGCAGGCGTGGAGCGTAGGCCCCGAGTCAGGTACGGGCGCCTTGCACATCGGGGTTGCGCGCGGCGCCAAGGCTTATCGCATCACGTACACACCGCCGCAAAGCCAGGGCGGTGAAGAGATCGCGAACGTCGGCGTGCTGTGTCCGCCGGAGCGCCTGGGCGTGGAGGCGACCGTATCGATCACGACCGATGGCGGCGCCTTGGCCGAGTCGTTCGAGACGGTGCTGCGCAGCGACACCCCCGGGGTTGCCATGCTCAACGTACCGTTTGCGGTGAGCGAGCTCGAGGGTGAGCTCAGCGTCGCTTCATCCAATCCGAACGCCAAGCTCGTGCAGCTCGGGCTGGACGCAGTGCTCACCTCCGCCGGTACGACGGGCAGCATCTCCGGCCTGGAACAAGTGACCTCGGGCAGCGTGACCGGAGCTGGCCCCGCGGTGCTCGCCGTTTGGCCTGGCGTCCAAGCCTGCGGCGGCGGTGAGGGGCTAGAAGTGCCGCTCGAGGACGAGGTTCTGGGCGCCACCGGCGAGAGCACTCTCGCTGCGGTGACCCCCGCTTCGCCCGTGCCCGTGCAGTGGTTGGACGGCTCGAGCACGACCCTGCAAGTCGGCATCGAATCCACGGGGGGTGGTTGCTTCAGCATCAACGACTCACCGGTCCCGGGCGAAGGTGGTCCGCAGGCGGAGTACCCAGTGACGATCACCCTGCAGAGCGCCGACGGCCGGCTCGACGGCACTTACAGTGGCCGCGTGGAGGCTCGGTACCGTGACGGTCAGCGCACCGCGCTCGCGGCGGCGACGCTGACGCTGGGCGCGGCGGACGTGGATCGAACCGGCTTCGGTTCGGTCTCGCTGCCGACCGGCACGGAGATGCTGCTACTTCAGTTCGAGTCGGAAGGGAGCGCGGGCTTCGTGCGTCTGGTGGCGGTGGGCGGCTCGCCTTGCGCCAAGCAATCCTCCGGCTCCGGCGTACCTGGGTGCGCCGGCGCGAGCCAGACGCAAGTCGAAGCCGCTGCGTGGCAGTGAAATCAGGGCTTGGCCGTGATCGCGCGCCGCACCTCCGCGAGCGGCGCGCGGTCCGATAGCTGCAGATTTCCCTGCGCATCGCGGGATACGCCGAGGTCGGCAAAGAGACCCGCGAGATCGAAGGCGCTGCCGCGCTGGGCGTGCGCGGCGGCGATGGGAGCGAGGGTAGGCGCGCCGAGCGCGTGGTCGATGGCGCCTATCGCCTCCGACAGCGACCAGACCTCGCACGCGTTGCCGCCCGCTTCGCGCAGCGCGCGGAGGCCGACCTCCAAGCCGCGGTTCAACTGACGCTTGCGAGCGCTCACGTCCGCGACCAGGCAGGCAATGGCTCCGCCCCAGTAGATGCCGCGAAAGTCGGTCGCATGCTCGAGCCCGGACTGCGTGAACGCCTCCGCGCCTTGCGGCATGGAAGACAGGAGCTCGTCCCATAGCTCTCGCTCCGAGTACAAGCCGGCTCGGACCCGAATGACCGGCTCGTAGTAAGTCGCGAGCCCTTCATCCAGCCACTTTCCTTCTTCGAAGAAGCTAGGGAAGCCGAGGTGGAATAGCTCGTGGACCAAAATCCAGTCGGTGTAGAGGGCCCGCGCTGGCGCGTGCTCACCGATCAATAGCGCTACGCCCGGCGAGCTTTCCGGCAGCACCTTTCCGAACACGACCGCGTCGCGCCTCGGCACGGGGATGATCGATACCTGAGCGCGCGGCACCGGAAACGCTCCGTAGAAGTCCCGCACGGCGCGCGCGGAGGTCTCCACCCAGCGACTGACCTCGTCGAAGGGCTGGTCGAGCGCGCCGTCCAGCCGGGTCAGCTCCAGCCGTGCGCCCGCGACGTCCAACGTGCGCTGCTCGAGCTTGCCGAACGCAAAGTATGTCGCCACCGGGATCTCGTGGGCGAAGAGCCGGTACGTATCGGCGGCGGAGTCGCGCGTGAGGCCGACCGATACCGCGGCAGGCGGCGCGGCGCGCACCCGCACCTGAACCGGTATCTCCGTGCTGAGCGGCTCCGGAACGAGCAAGACGCTCGACATCGGCGCCACGAACGAGTCCCCGACCCGCAGCGCGCGATCGAAGTCGTGGCCCTGGCCGGCGAGCTGGGCCAAGTCGACGTCGTAGGTCAGCTTGCCGTGGGGAGCGCGCCCCGCGCCGCTCACGCTGTTCTTCAAGTAGCGGTGGGCCACCCGGAAGGAGATGGGACCGTCTGCGCGACAGGTGGCTTGCACGTGGGCGCGACCTTGGGGCAGCAGCTCCACGTCATAGCTGCAGTCGCGGATGGTCGAAGCGCGGTGCGGCGCGGGCGGCCGGCAAGCGACGAGGGCGAGGACGACCGGCCAGAGCCGGGTCACGCCGCGCCTTCGGCGCTCGGGGCCGGAGGCTGCTTGGCCGCGCTCATGGCGAACGCCTGCGACGCATAGGGCATGACCAGCCCAGGAAGACCGAGCTTGGGCGCGAGCTGGCCCACGAGGCCAAACAGCAGCGCCAGCGTGCGCTCCACGTAAAAGTACCCTTCCGGGTACTCGACGCTCTTCATCACCTGTCGCAAGCGACCGCGCATCTGGTCGTAGCCGGAGAGCTTTTCCATCTGCTCTCGATCCAGCTTGGAGAAGTCTTGAATCTTTACGGAGCCGAGCACGGCGAGGTAATCGCGCCCCACGCGCGCCAGCAGCTCACGGTCGCCGCCCTCCGCGACGAAGCCCATACGCTCGATGCCTCGCAGCACTTCGTCGTCGTTTCGGGTCATGACCCCGAGGACGACGGACTGCATGCCCTGCTGCAGGCGTTCGGTCACTTCCTCCACGGCGCCGTAGTCCAAGATGACCAGCTGCGGGCCGGGTCGCACCAAGAAGTTTCCCGGGTGCGGGTCGGCGTGAAACAGCCGATGCTGAAAGAGCATCGTGAAGTAGCAGCTGACGAGCTGCTTCGCGACCGCCTCCGGCTCCACGCCGATGCCGACGAGCGCCTCGCGGTCGTTGATCTTGACGCCGCTCTCGAAAGACATCGACAGCACGCCGCCGCGGGTCAGCTCTCGTTCGACCTCGGGCACCACCACGTCGCTCCGGCCCGCAAACACCTTGCGGATGCGATCCATGTTCTCGAGCTCGTGGGCGTAGTCGGTCTCGCGTGAGAGCATCGCCGCCAGCTGCTCCAGCACGCGCTCCACTCTCGAGACTGGCAGCAGCAGCTTCACCACTGGCAGGAGGGAGCGCAGCACGCCCAGGTCGATGCGGATCAGGCGCTCGATGTCCGGGTAAAGAACCTTCACCGCCAGCGCCCGGCCTTCGGGGGTAGTGGCGCGGTGCACCTGGGCGAGCGACGCGGCCGCGACCGGCTCCTCCTCGAAGCTGCCGAAGCGCGAGAGCGCGTCCTCGCCGAACGCCTCCACGAGCCTGCCGCGAATCTCGTGGAAGGGCCGCGGGGGAACCTTGTCCTGCAGCCGCACGAGCGCCTCGCCGTAGGCGGGGGGCAGGAAGGTACCGGTGACGCTGAGCACCTGACCCGTCTTGATGAACACGCCGCGGAGCGCCACGAAGCCCCCCGCGAGCCGGGCCGCATTCTTACGATGCGCAGCGTCGAACCAGGCGCGCCGCCGTTCGGCGCCGAGCGGCCGCGTCAGCACCCACACGAGCGCGTACGACGCGATGATGGTCCAAAACAGTCGGAGGGCAGCAAGCGCGCGCAACACGGAGCTCGGGGCGGAGCGTAGCAGCCTGCCGGGGGCAGGCTCCAAATTCTGCCGTTATTTCAGGGTTTAACGGCGGCGATGGGGGGGGAGCTTAAGCTGCGCGCGGCCAAAGCCGTTCTCCCTGACCAGCGGACAAGAATGGCGGCGGTTCCCTGCACCGGTGAAACTCGCCCCAGGTGGGTCTTCGGATGAAGATCCTCCTGGCGGACGACGAGCCCATCGCGCGGACGATGCTCGAGCATTGGCTCGTTGGCTGGGGCTACGAGGTCACCCTCGCGCGCGACGGAGAAGCCGCGCTGCAAGCGCTGAAGGACGACCCGGAGCTGCGCCTCCTGGTGGTGGACTGGGTGATGCCGAAGAAGGACGGCATCGAGGTCTGCAAAGCGATCCGCAATGGCCCCCAAGAGCCTTACGTGTACGTGGTGCTGCTCACCGCCAAGGACGACAAGAGCGACATCATCGCGGGTCTGGACGCCGGCGCGGACGACTACCTAGTCAAGCCGTGCAATCCGCTCGAGCTCAAGGTGCGGCTCAGGGCCGGGCGGCGCGTCATCGAGCTTCAGGAGCAGTTGGTCAAGGCGCGCGAGAGCCTGCGCTTCGAGGCGATGCACGATTCGCTGACCGGCCTCCTCAACCGCGGCGCAGTGCTGGAGCAGTTGACGAAGGAGCTGCTGCGCGCATCGCGCCACGGCGCCCCCGTCGCGCTTCTGATGGGGGATCTCGACCATTTCAAGACCATCAACGACACTCATGGTCACGTTGCGGGCGACGCCGTGCTCCGCGAGACGGCGCGGCGACTGAAAGCGGGCGTGCGCGCCTACGACTCCGTGGGTCGCCTCGGCGGCGAAGAGTTCATCGCGGTGCTGCCAGAATGTGACGCCAAGACGGGCCTGGCGGTGGCGCAGCGGCTCTGTCGCTCGCTCGCCGAGTCGCCCACGACGGTCGGCGGCAAGCCGATCGCGCAAAGCATCAGCATCGGCGTGGCCGCGACCGACCAGTACGGGCCGGCTCGGGCCGAAGAGCTGGTCCGAGCCGCAGACGCGGCCCTGTACCGCGCCAAGCACGCCGGGCGTTCCCGCGCCCTGCTGGCCATCGATAAAGAGTTCGAGGCGGTGAAGGAAATCTCGCAAACCATCCCGGCCTCGCTCCCCGCGGAGTAGCACCGCGCGCCGACCGGCCGACTCCTCATCCTTCGCCGCGGTGGGCGATTGTGACGCACGTCGCGGAAAAGCCGCGCGAAATCGCCACGGATTTTCGCCCGAACGGGACCGCCGCCGGACCTATACTGCTTCGTACGCCGTCACCGTGCGTGGTGCAGGCAGTAGCGGGAGCCATCATGAAGGTAGGCGTTCCGAAAGAGGTCAGGCGAGGCGAGCGGCGCGTGGCGGCCACACCGGAGACGGTGGGGCGGCTCATCAAGCTCGGCTTCGAGGTGTTGGTCGAGAAGGACGCCGGAGCCGGCGCCGCCTTTCGAGACGCGGACTACGTTGCCCAGGGCGCGAGCATCGCCGGGAGCGCGAGGCCCGTCTGGCAAGAGGTAGACCTAGTCCTCAAGGTGCAGCCGCCCGAGCACAACCCGGAGCTCGACCAGCACGAGGCGGAGCTGCTGCGCGAAGGGGGCATGCTGATCAGCTTCATCTTCCCGGCGAAGAACCAGGAGCTCGTTCAGAGGCTCGCCCAACGCAAAGCCACCGTGCTCGCGATCGATCAGGTGCCCCGCATCACGCGCGCACAAAAAATGGACGCCTTGAGCTCCATGGCGAACATCGCCGGCTACCGCGCGGTCATCGAGGCGGCCAGCTTCTACGGGCGCTTTTTCACCGGGCAGATGACCGCCGCCGGCAAGGTTCCTCCGGCCAAAGTGCTCGTCATCGGCGCGGGCGTGGCCGGGCTCGCCGCCATCGGTGCGGCGCGCGGTTTGGGGGCGATCGTGCGCGCCTTCGATACGCGCGCGGAGGTGAGGGAGCAGGTGCAGAGCATGGGCGCCGAGTTCCTCACCGTGACGCTCAACGAGGACGGCAGCGGCGCCGGCGGCTACGCGAAGGAGATGAGCAAAGAGTTCATCGCCGCGGAGATGGCGCTATTCGCGCAGCAAGCGAGCGAGGTCGACATCATCATCACGACCGCGCTCATCCCCGGCAAGCCCGCGCCGGTCCTGCTCACGGAGGACATGGTAAAGCTGATGCGCCAAGGCTCCGTCATCGTGGACATGGCCGCGGAGTCGGGCGGCAACTGCTCCTTGACCCAGCCCGGCCAGGTCATCGAAAGGCACGGCGTCACGATCATCGGTTATGTGGACTTGCCGAGCCGCTTGGCCCCCACCGCTAGCCAGCTTTACGGCTCGAACCTCACTCACTTGCTGGCGGACATGGGCGGCGCCAAGAGCTTTCACATCGACTTGGAGGACGAGGTCGTGCGCGGCGCCATCGTGCTGCAAGACGGCAACTTGCTCTGGCCGCCCCCGCGCAAAGAGCCGCCCAAGGTCCCCGAGCGGAAGGAGCGCGGGCCCAGCATCGCTCCGCCCGCGCCGAAGAAGCACGAAGAGCGCGCGGGCGCGTCCTTGAGCGTGGTCCTCTGCGCGCTGCTCGCGCTGCTGCTTGCCGGCGCCTTCGCGCCCGCCGCCTTCGTCGGCCACCTCACCGTCTTCGTGCTCTCGTGCTTCATTGGCTGGCAGCTCGTGTGGAACGTGACGCCGGCGCTGCACACGCCGTTGATGAGCGTCACCAACGCGGTGAGCGGCATCATCTTGGTCGGCGGTATGCTGCAGATCTCCGGGCCAATCGGGTCACCGGTGGTCATCTTGTCCGCCATCGCGGTGCTGATCGCGACGATCAACATCGCCGGCGGCTTCCTCGTCACTCAGCGCATGCTGAAGATGTTTCAGAGGTAGAAAGCGATGCAGATCTCCGCCAGCCTCATCACGGTTTCTTATCTCGTCGCCGGCGTGCTCTTCATCCTGAGCCTTGGCGGCCTGAGCACGCAAACCACGGCCCGGCGCGGCAACGGCTTCGGCATCTTCGGTATGCTGCTGGCGATCGCGGTCACGGCGCTGGGGCACGTGTCGAGCTTTGGCTTGTTGGCGGCGGCGGTCGCGGTCGGCGCCGGCATCGGCGCGCTGCTCGCCTCGCGGGTCGCCATGACCAGCATGCCGGAGCTCGTGGCGGTGCTGCACAGCTTCGTCGGCTTGGCGGCGGTGCTGGTGGGCATCGCAAGCTACCTGGGCGGGCACGCGGCGCCCACCCCCACCGAGCAACTGCTGCACGAGATCGAGATCTTCGTGGGCGTGTTCGTAGGCGCGCTCACGTTCACTGGCTCCATCATCGCTTTTCTCAAGCTGCGCGGCAGCCTTCGGAGCAAGCCGCTGCTGCTGACTGGGCGTCACGCGCTGAACGCCGGCCTGCTCGCGGTTTGCGTCGTGCTCGCGATTCACTTCGTGAACCAGCCGGTGCACGTCGGGCTCACTCCACTTTTGGCGATGACGGGCATTGCCTGCTTGGTCGGCGTCCACCTCGTCATGGCCATTGGCGGCGCGGATATGCCCGTCGTGGTGTCGATGCTCAACAGCTACTCTGGCTGGGCGGCGGCGGCGGCGGGCTTCATGCTGAGCAATGATTTGCTCATCATCACGGGCGCCCTCGTCGGCTCGAGCGGAGCCATCCTGAGTTACATCATGTGCAAGGCGATGAACCGCTCGTTCTTGAGCGTCATCTTCGGCGGCTTCGGCGCGGACGAGGGCGCCAAACCCGCCAAAGCCTCCGCCGCTGGCGAGCCGCAGGGCGAGGTCACGAGCATCACCGCGCCGGAAACGGGCGCCTTGCTGCGCGCCGCCAAGAATATCGTGGTGGTGCCGGGCTATGGCATGGCGGTCGCGCAGGCGCAGTACCCCCTGTTCGAGATTGCGCAGCTACTCCGCAAGCGCGGCGCGCAAGTGCGCTTCGCCATCCACCCCGTGGCGGGGCGTCTCCCGGGTCACATGAACGTGCTCTTGGCCGAAGCCAAGGTCCCCTACGACATCGTGCTGGAGATGGACGAGATCAACGAAGACTTCCCGCAGACGGACGTCGTGCTGGTCATCGGCGCGAACGACATCGTCAACCCCGGCGCGCTGGACGACTCGTCCAGCCCCATCTACGGCATGCCGGTGCTGGAGGTGTGGAAGAGCAAGGCCACCATCGTCATGAAGCGCAGCATGGCGAGCGGCTACGCAGGCGTGGAAAACCCGCTCTTCTTCAAGGAAGGGACGCGAATGCTGTTCGGCGACGCCAAGAAGAACGTAGACGCAATTTTGACTGATTTGCGCAGCGAAGGCAGCTCCGCGGCCGCCTAGGCTCGCGGTTCTGGTAGAGGGGGAGCATTCCTCCTCGTCTCGACAAAATCGGCAGCGACTTTCTCCGACGGACCGCGGTGAGCGCCGCCACGGCCGAAGACCCCATTCACGTCTTGAACCCGGAGGAGCGCGCCGGTCTTCAGCGCGTCGCGCGAGGAGCGGTGCTCCGAGCCGTCTTTGCCGGCGTGCTGAACGCCATCGCAACGGGCCTCGTGGACGTGTACGCGTCGCAGCGCTTCGGACCGCATACGGCCTTGCCGGAGTGGCACGAGCGCGCGCCGTACTGGCTCGTGTTCGGCACCGGTGCGGTCGTGTTTGCGGTCATCGAGGTCGCGTACCTGGGGTGGGACGGCCTGCGCTCGGTCACTCGGCTGTCAGCCGTCGCGGGTCTGCAGCTCGACCGCGAAGACGGCGAAGAGATTGCGCTCGCGCTCGCGCGGGCCGCGCTGGAGCTCCCCAACCCGCCCGAGCCGGTGATGGGGGTGAACCCGCACCGGGAGGCCAGTCGGCTGCATCTGGTCTTCGCCTCGGCGGCCTACAAGCTCAAAATTTCGGTCACCAATTTCATCTTCAAGCAAGTCGTGGCTGGCGTGTTGCCCCGCATCGCTTCGCGCTACTTGCTGGCTTTCACCGCGATTCCGATCAACGGGCTCTGGAACGGCCTCGTGTGCTGGGCGGTGCTTCGCGAGGCGCGGATTCGGGTCATGGGGCCGTCCGCAGCGGTGGAGATGCTGAGCGTCGTCCTGCCAGATGGGCGGGCTCCGTCTCCCGAGCTCGCGGCTGCGCTGCACCGCGCGGTCGCGAGCTGCGTCGTTCGCACGCGCGAGCTGCACCCGAACCACATCGCCATGCTCCGCGCCCTGCGCGAGCGTATCGGGGACCCCGCCCCGGGTTTGGAGCTGGATCGGTCGGACTTGTTCTTGAGGAGCTTGCCGTCTCTCTCCTTGGCGGAGCGCCGCGCGGTGCTCCGCGTCCTGGCAGTGGCGGCGATCTTGGACGGTCGTCTGGTGCGCCCCGAGCGCCGGCTCCTCGCGCAGGCTTACGACGTCGCAGAGGTGCCGTCCGGTCTTCGGCAAGTGCGGAAGCTCCGCCGCGCCTTCGTCTCCGGCGACGTCATCTCGCCCGAAGAGCTTCGCGCCGTTGCGAGCTAATTGCTTGCTCTCCGGCGCTCGACTAATGAACGACGCATGCCCGAGTTCATCTTCACGATGCAGAACGTCACGCGCGTTCATCCTCCGGAAAAGCGCGTGCTCGAGGACATCACGCTCGCCTTCTACCCAGGCGCCAAGATCGGCGTCATCGGTACGAACGGCTCCGGTAAGAGCTCGCTGCTCCGCATCATGGCCGGGGTGGACAAAGAGTTCATCGGTGAAGCCAAGCCGTACCCGGGCACCAAGATCGGCTACTTCGCGCAAGAGCCGGACCTCGGCAGCCACAAGACCGTAAAAGAGGCGCTAGACGAGTCGGTCGCCGACATTCGGGGTCTCGTCACCGAGTTCGAGGCGGTGAGCATGAGCCTCGGCGAGCCCATGTCGGACGACGAGATGACCAAGGTGCTGGAGAAGCAAGCCGCGCTTCAAGACCGCATCGACGCGATAGACGCGTGGAATCTGGACTCGCGCGTGGAGATGGCGATGGACGCGCTGCGCTTGCCTCCCAACGAGGCGGAGATCGCCAAGCTCTCCGGCGGCGAAAAGCGCCGGGTCGCGCTGGCCCGCATCCTGCTGTCACGCCCGGACATGCTCTTGCTGGACGAGCCCACGAACCATTTGGACGCCGAGTCGGTCGCTTGGCTCGAGCTCTTCCTCAAGGATTACGCCGGCACGGTGGTGGCGGTCACCCACGACCGCTACTTTTTGGACGACGTAGCCGAGTGGATCCTGGAGCTGGACCGCGGCAAAGGTTATCCGTTCAAGGGTAACTACTCCGGCTGGCTCGAGCAAAAATCCGCGCGTCTGGCCCAAGAGGAGAAGCAAGAGAGCGCTCGCCAGCGCAAGCTCAAGCAAGAGCTGGACTGGGTACGTGCATCACCGCGCGCTCGCCAGGCCAAGAGCAAGGCGCGCCTCGCCGCGTACGAAGACTTGCTGGACAAATCCAGCAAAGGGCCCAGCGATCCGACCGAAATCGGCATCCCGCCCGGACCGCGCCTCGGCGACTTGGTCATCGAGGCAGACAACCTCAAGAAGGGTTTCGGCGATCGATTGCTGCTGGACGACTTCAGCTTTCGCCTCCCGCGCAGCGGTATCGTAGGCGTCATTGGCCCGAACGGCGCCGGCAAGACGACGCTCTTTCGCATGCTGGTCGGCGAGGAGCAGCCGGACGGCGGCACCCTCAAGATCGGCGACACCGTAAAAATCGCCTACGTGGACCAGTCGCGCAGCGCGCTCGGCGCGGATCAAAACGTGTGGCAGGTCATCTCCGGCGGCGAAGAAAAGCTGCTGCTGGGCAAGCGCGAGGTGTCGTCACGAGCGTACTGCGGCTGGTTCGGGTTCAGAGGGAGCGATCAGCAAAAGAAGGTGGGCTCGCTTTCGGGTGGGGAGCGCAACCGAGTGCACCTCGCCAAGCTCCTGAAAGAAGGCGGCAACCTGTTACTGCTGGACGAGCCCACCAACGACTTGGACGTGGACACCCTGCGAGCGTTGGAAGAGGCGCTCCTCGGCTTTCCCGGGTGCGCGGTCGTCATCAGCCATGATCGCTGGTTTCTCGACCGCATCGCCACTCACATGCTCGCTTTCGAAGGCGACAGCCGAGCGGTTTGGTTCGAGGGTAACTACCAGGCATACGAAGAAGATCGAAAGCGCCGCCTGGGTGCGGACGCGGATCGCCCGACGCGCATCAAGTACCGAAAGCTCAAGATCGACTGAGCGGCGCCCCTTCGGCTGAGCGCGGGGGGGGGCGCTCAGCGCTCCAGGCTCTTGAACACGACCGGAATCTGCAGAGTCGCTCGACCAGCGGCGGGGGACTCGAAGGACGCCTGGGCGACGACGCCGAAGAGGCACGTGACGGTCGGCTCGTCGACCCCGCTCGACTTGGCGGTGACCGCGCCGACCTCGCCCCCGCAATCGATCCGGACCGCGAAGCGCACGCTGCCTTCGTTGCCGTTTCCTCGCTCGACCCAGCTAGAAAAGCACCGTCGCAGGCGCGGCCGCAGCTCGGCGACCACTCGGTCCGCGCTCTTGGGTGCATGCTCGGCCGCCAGCGGGGGACTGCCGGTGCCCCACGTGTCGGGCGCCTCCTCAGGCTCCTCGGGCAGTAGTGGGAAGTCTCCGTGCGAGCCTTCGAAGCGAAGCGGGCCCCGCACCGCGCACTCCGCTCGCTGCGCCCGCTGCCACACGTAGTCGGTCGGCGACGTGCGAGTGGGCGCGTACGGATCCAGCGGCAGCGGCGCCGGTAAAGGCTCTGCCTCCGTGGAGGCCACCGCCACGATTTCTCGTTGCGGCTCGGTGTGCGGCGGAAGGGCAGCGCCCCCGCTGGCGCAGGCGGAGGAGAGAGCCACGAAGAGCGATAGCGGGCGCAGGACGCAGGTGAGCATGGTTTGCCGCGGGTACGACGCTCGACGGGGGCGAGCGTGGGATGAAACGAGCCCAACCTACTGGCGACTCGTGGCGGCCGGGTTTCGCCCGTATGAACGACATGACGCTGGTCTCGTCCTGGCCTCCGCAGCCCGACCCGCTGGGCCATGGGCTCCGGCGTTCAGGTGGGCCCGCCCCTCAAGGAGCGCTGCGGCTGACCGTTGCTCGAGGCGTGTCCACCGCCACCGCCACCGCCGCCCGTACCATCGAGCTCCCGCCGGACCTGATCGTTCACGAGCCCGAGCCGCTCCGCCAGGAGCTCCTGGACGCCCTTGCCAGTGGAGGCCGAGTCGCCCTGGATGCGAGCGAGGTGCACCGGGTAGGTGTCGTGGCGCTGCAGCTCTTGCTCGCGTTCGTGCGGGAGGCTCGTCAAAGCGGCGTAGGCGTCGAGATCTTCGGCGTCCGCAAGGAGCTGGTCGAGGCCCTGCGCTGCACCGGTCTGGACCGGGACCCGGACCTGGCGCGCGCTCTCTCTAGCTCCAGGCAGGCGTGAAAGACCGGCGTTCTGCGTCCAGACTCCAGCGCATCCTCGCGCTTCGGGGAGGTGATTCGGAAGGGTACACAATCGTGACTGGCTACCGTTAAGGGCCGGCCCCGTCGACCGTACTGAGCGCTGGGATGACTCGCGCACTTTACGGGCGTCGCGGCGAACCGCCGTGCGCGCATCAGCAGATGCCCGAGCGGCAGCCATGACACGCAGCCTGAGCGACATTCAAAAGGAGCTGTTGGTCACGTTCTTCGCTGAATGCGACGAATGTCTCGACCAACTGGAGACCGGTCTGCTCTCGCTCGAGTCCGTCCCTGACGACATGAGCAGCGTCGTCAACGACGTATTCCGCGCGGCGCACTCCATCAAGGGCGGCGCCGGCAGCTTCTCGTTCAGCGAGATCGGGGGGCTCGCGCACGCCATGGAGAGCGTCCTCGACGACTTCCGCTCTGGCCTTTCGGCGCCAAACCAGGAGTCGCTCGCGGTGCTACTCAGCAGCGTCGACCTACTGCGCGTCGCCCTGGCGACCCGCAAGGCGGGTGATCGAGTGCCGACCGATTCGGTGGACCAACACTGCCTGCTGCTGAGTAGCACCGCGAGCGACTCCTGGTTTGGCGCCGAAAGGCCAGAGCGGAAGTCGTCGAGGACGCTCTCCATGGCGTGCGCGAGCC
>SECP01000026.1 GCA_004193285.1 Myxococcales bacterium
ACGCCGTCTTCGTCCCCGCCCCCCAGTGCGGTCCCCTCCGCCTCGGCGTCGCCGCAGGAAATGACGCGGTGCCGCAAGCGCTCGGAATTCGAGCTGGTGCTGGAGTCGCCCCGGGCCGCGCCGCGGCAAGAGGAAGCCACCGAGGAGGAGGAGGACGACGCGCTTCTGCCCTTTGGCGTGGAGATCGGCGAAGCCGTGCCCACACCGTTCGGTTACGCGGCCGCCGGAATCCGCGGCGTCGGCGAAGCGTTCGTCGCCGTGCTCGGCGCGGGCCGGTCCCGGCGCGTCGAGCTCGGGGAGCTGCATGGAGACGCAGAGACGCCGGCCGTCGCCTCCTACGGTCAGAGCCTGCTCGTCGCCCTCCGAACGACCGACGCTGCCGGTTTCACGATCAAGCTCGGGCGCATCGCGGGACCGGAGAGCGGCTCCGTCGAATGGGGGTACGAGCTGACGAAGCTCGGGCGCTCCGTGACGAGCGTGGAGCTCGCAGCCACGGCGGGCGGCGGCGTGCTCGTCTATCAAGGGGAGCTCAAGAAGCAGCCTCGGTTGATGCTCGGTAGCTTCTCGCCGGAGCAGCTAGCGACCCCGTTCGAGCCGAAGCCGCTCGAGGTGAAGGACGCCGAGATGCCGCGGGTCCTGGCTCGGGCCGGCGGCTACTGGCTGAGCTGGGTGCGCTCGCTCCCCGAGCCGAAAAAGGCTGCACCGGTCACGTCCGCGGAGCCGACCGCTCCGCGCGACCCGGAAGAGCGCGAGCTGCTCGACCCTGGCCTCCGAGTGGTGGAGGTCGTCAAGCTGGACGAGCAGGGGCGGGCCCTGGGCACCGCGCTGCGGGTTGGAGAGCCGCGCCGCCAGGTCATTCTTTACGATGTCGCGACCCAGTCGGACGGGGGACTGCTCGTGGCGACTCGCTCGGACAGCGCGGCGCCTGGGGCCGAGGGCGGGGCGATTTTGCTCAGCACGGTGAGTGCCGATGGCACCGTGCGTGCGGAGCGCCTGGAAGACGACGAAATCGGCGCCGGGGCTCCCACTCTGCTCATGGATGCTGACCCCGGGCGACCCGGGCCGTGGCTCGCGGTGAGCGGACCGAACGATGCAACTCGCCTGGGTTTGGCGCTCGGCGCGGGCACGCGGTTGCAGTCGGACCCGCTGCTCGGTCGCTCCGAGGTGATTGCGGTGAGCGCCGGGCACTTTTTGGCACAGCGCGCCCGTGGCAACTCGGTGGTGTTCGAGGCCCTGGACTGCAGCTGGCCGGCGGCCGCAGAAGCGGAAAAGAAGTGATACGCTCGGCCGCATAGCAACCGCGCTCGTGCTGCTCGCGGAAGGCTTCGAGGAAATCGAGGCGGTCACGATCATCGACGTGCTGCGTCGCGGTGAGGTCGCGGTCACGACCGCTTCGCTCGCCGGCAAGCACGTGAAGGGCTCACACGACATCGTCGTGGAGGCTGACACGCTCTACGATCACGTGTCGGTGGACGACTTCGATGCGCTGGTGCTGCCGGGTGGTCCCGGCGCCAAGACGCTCCGTGAAGACGCGCGCGCTCAGGCGACCATCCGCCAGGCGGCGGAGAAGGGGAAGCTCGTGGCCGCCGTGTGCGCCGCGCCCACCGCGCTGGACGCAGCGGGGGTGCTGTCCGGCAAGCGCGCCACCGCGTACCCGGGCCACGAGCTGCCGAGCGCGCAGCAGGTGGAAGCGCGCGTAGTAGAGGACGGAAACATCGTGACTGGTCGCGGCCCCGGCACCAGCATGGAGTTTGCGCTGAAGGTGGTGGAGCGCCTCTCCGGCGCCGCGGTTGCGAAAGAAGTGGCCGAAAAGCTGCTATTTTCGCCTAGCCCCTGATCTCCAGCGCTATCGTCTCCGTGCCCCAGGCGTAGCCGAGCTCTCGCGCGGTGCCGGCGGCCTGACCCGAGCCCAGCAAGCGCGCCACTACCTCGAGGCCCAAATCGATGGCCGAGCCATTCTGCGCGGCGGTAATCGCCCGAGCGGAGGTGGCGGTGCGAGCGCGTGCGTCCACGGTCAAGCTCGGCTCCAGCTCGCGCAGCTCGGGCTCCAGGCTCGGAATGGCGGCGACGGTGGCGCCCTGCAGCAAGCCGGCGCGCGCGGCGAGCAAGACCCCTGAGCCTACCGCGAGCGTCAGCGTGAGACCTGCGCTCACCCGCGCCAGGTAGCCGAGCAGCTCGGCGTCCTCCAGCGCGCGGCGGGCTCCGTAACCCCCCGGTATGAGAACGAGCTCCGGCTCCGGGCAGGACTCGAGGCCCGCCGCTGGCCCGAGCGCGAGCTGCGCGCGCGTGGTCTTCAACCCGGGGGCGCTCGCGACGAGCTCCGCCTTCACCGCGCGCCAGTTCCATTTCCGACCCGCGGTGGAGAGGACCTCCAAGGGCCCCGCCACGTCCAACAGATCCATCTCGTCGAACACGAGCACGGCGAGGCGGTAAGGACGAGTGCGCATCAGGGTAAGAGCAGGAGCTGGCCGGTGGTGCGCCGCGACTCGAGCGCGCGGTGCGCTTCGGCGGCTCGTTCGAGGGGAAAGCGCGCTGAAATTCGAGGTTCTAGCGCGCCTTTGGCCAGCATCTCGAACAGCGCTTGGGCGGAGGCCAAGAGCTCCGCGCGCGTGCGCACGTACGAGTGCAGGGTAGGGCGCGTGAGGAACAACGAGCCCTTCGTGGCGAGCGTGCCTACTTCCAACGGGGCTGGCTTCCCCGAGGCGTTGCCGTAGCTCACCATCAAGCCGCGCACCGCCAGGCAGTCGAGCGAGGCCTCGAACGTTGCCTGCCCGACCGAGTCGTAGACGACCGGCACACCCTCCGGATACAGCTCGCGTACCCGGGCCCTGAAGTCTTCACGCGTGTAGACGATGACGTGCTCGGCTCCCTGCTCCTTCGCGATCGCCGCCTTCTCGTCGCTACCGACGGTTGCGATCACCTTGGCGCCGAGATCCGCCAGCCACTGCAGGGCCAGGCTGCCAACGCCTCCGGCGGCCGCGTGCAGCAGCACCGGCTCCGCAAAGCGCACCGGGTGCACGCGCCGCACCAGGACCTCCACCGTGAGGCCCTTCAAGAACGTCGCAGCCGCGACCTCGTCCGGCACGCTGTCCGGCAGCGGCACGAGGCGGTCCGCCGGCATGAGGCGAACGGTCGCATACGAGCCTGCGCTTTGAGCTGCGTACGCGACTCGCTGCCCTTCGTGTAAGCCCAGGCCGGAGGTCTGCGGGCCGAGCCGCTCGATGACCCCCGCTGCCTCCACCCCCAACGTGGCCGGGAGGGGCACCGGGTAGAGGCCGGTGCGGTGATAGGTGTCGATCATGTTGACGCCGATCGCTCGGTGGCGAACGAGCGCCTCACCCGGACCGGGGTCCACGGGCTCGAATGCCTCGTAGCCCATGACGTCCGGCGTACCGGTGTGCGCGATGCGGACTCTGTATTCCATGCGTCCCAGCCCCACTCTACAGCGTTTCCGTGGGTTTCGCGCGGACCCGCTGGCTCTGGCGCTCGTCTCTGTGCTGGTCGTCGGGCGGGTGGGGGGCTCCTCGAGTCTATGGTATCGAAATCACCATGGCCGACGGCTTCGACTTGAAACCGACTCAGACGCCCAAGCTCGCGAGTGAGCGCGAGGCGATCCTGAAAGGTAACTTGGGGTTTGGCCGGGTCTTCACCGAGAACATGGTGAAGATTCGCTATGCGGAAGGCGCTTGGCAGCGAGGGGAGCTCGTACCCTACGGACCCATCACGCTAGACCCCGCCGCTTCCGTGCTGCACTACGGCCAGGCCATTTTCGAGGGCTTCAAGGCGTACCGGCAGCCGGACGGCGGCCTCGCGACGTTCCGACCAGCCGCGAACGGGAAGCGCTTCGCAGCGTCAGCCGCGCGTCTGGCGATGCCGGCTCTGCCGGTGGAGGTGTTCGTCGACGCGTCGGACGTCCTGCTCCAGAGCGAAGACGCCTGGGTGCCGAGCGGCGTCGGGCAGAGCATGTACCTGCGCCCCCTGATGATCGCCACCGAGGCTGCGCTCGGGGTGAAGCCCGCGAAGGAGTACGTGTTCCTTCTGTTTGGCTCACCCTCCGGTGACTATTTTCCGAACGGAGTGAAGCCCATCAGCCTGTGGCTCTGCACGGACTACGTGCGCGCGGCGCCGGGCGGCACGGGCGAGGCCAAGTGCGCGGGTAACTATGCGGCGAGCCTCGTGGCCCAGCAAAAAGCCATCGACGAAGGCTGCGTGCAGGTCATTTGGCTGGACGCAGTAGAGCGCAAGTACGTCGAAGAAATGGGCGGAATGAACCTGTTTTTCGTCTACAAAGACGGCGCGGGTCACAAGCTCGTGACTCCCCAGCTCACCGGCACGCTCCTGGCCGGCGTGACGCGCGACAGCCTCCTCAAGCTGGCTGCCGATCTGGGTTACGGCATCGAAGAAAAAATGGTCAGCGTGCAAGATTGGGAGCAAGGCCTGAAGGACGGCTCCCTCGTCGAGGTGTTCGCGTGCGGCACCGCCGCCGTCATCACTCCGGTGGGTGAGGTGAAGTTCGACGGCGGCAAGTGGGACATCAACGGCGGCGAGTTCGGCCCGCACGCGCGCAAGTTGCGCGAGTCTTTGCTCGCGATTCAGTACGGCCAGGCGCCGGACACCCACGGCTGGATGCACCGCGTGCCCTGATGCGCGCGCTCGGCGGCGGCTGCGCGCTCTGGCTGCTCACGTCGCTCGGCTGCGGTCCGCGCAGCGCGCCGACGGAGCTGCGAGTTGCCGAGCAGAACGCGCGCCGTGTCGTCGAGCCGTCGCGGTTCGGCTGGGCCAGCTCGGAAAGGCGGAGCGACGAGCTGCCGAGCGCCATCGCCCTCGGCGGCGCAGGGTCCGGCCGCGTACTGTTATTTTTCGAGTTCCCGGAGCTGAGCGAGCCCAGGCGGCTGCTGCGCGCGGAGCTACTTTTGGCTACGACGGGCACTCCGGGCGACTCCGTGCCCGTCGAGCTATCGCGCGCCGCAGAGCTCGCGGGCGAGCTCCACCGTTGGTCGGAGCAGCCGCAATCCGCTTACCCGCGCGTCTCTGCGCGGCTCGTGAGCGAGGGCGCGCCAGCGCGGTTGGACGTCACGGAGCTCGCGCGAGCGCGCAGCAAGCCCGAGGAGCCGCTGCGGGTGCTGCTCCTCGCCGAGCCCGGCGACGGCGCGCCGGTACTGGTACGTACCGGCGCCGAAGGTGGCCTCGGACCGCGGCTGGAATCTTACTGGGAGTGACCCGCGCGGCGACTCGCGCTGCGCCGCCGCTTGGCAAGGCGCCAGGCGCCTAGCAGCGCGAGGAGCGAGCCGGCCGCGCCGGAGCCTGAGCCGCCGGCGGTTTGGCAGGCGCAGCCGGACTCCACCTCCACCGCGTTGCCTTTACCCGCGACGCCGCTACCCGAATCCTCGCCGGCCTCGCCACTGCCGGGGCTGGTGACGCCTTCACCCCCGAAGCTGAGATCCGGATTCATGTCGCCGCCGCTGGCGCCGCCGGCCCCGCCCTGGCCTTCTTGGCTCGTCGGCGGTGGCAGGCACAGGCCGTCTTCGCAGGCCGCGCCGCCGGGACACCGAGCGTCGTCGCAGTCGCCGACGCAGGCGCCGACCTGGCAGTGCTGGCCGATCTCGCACACGACGCCGGCGCACCCTTCGTCCACGCAGTGACCGCTGTCTGCGTCGCACTCCCCGGTCTCGCAACCGGCGCAGGCGCACTCCACCCGGCAAGCGCCGCCTTCACATACGAAGCCTTCGCCGCAGTCGATGCCGGTGCACGGATCCGCGCACACGCCGTCCGCACACGCTTGACCGATGGGGCATGTCACGTCGTCGCACGCGCCGACGCACTTGCCGCCGATACAGACCTGACCGGGGCTGCAGTCGACGTCCACGCAAGCCTTCTCCACGCACGCGCCCTGCACGCACTGTTCGCCCTCGTCGCACCGAAACTCGCCGGTTCCGCAGCGCGGCACGCAGCGCGACTTGACGCACACCTCTCCAGGCGGACATAGGTCTCCTTCGTCCGTCTCGTCATCGCAGTCGTCGTTGAGGCCGTTGCAAGTCTCCTCGACGGAGGTGCGCGCGGGGCGGCACTCGCTCTCCCCACTTTCGTCTGCGCAGTCGGTCAAGCCCGCGGCGCAGATGCCTGGCTTGCCGGTGTCGCACGCCTCTCCGGAGCCCGAGCAAACCAAGCCGGTGAAGAGAAAGACGAAGTCCTGGAAGTCGCCGTCGTTACCGCCCCATTCGGTGGCGGGAATGTTCTGGTCTTCCGAGCACATGTAAAACCCGCGGGGGACCTTTTTGGAGGCGTACATGATGGTCGGGATCCAATTGCCGGGCGTGATGCAACCAGCCCCCTCGCACTCCTGATTGAGCCTTCGCTCCGAGTAATGTCGCTGGGGAGTGAGCAGAGCGAAGCCAATATCGCCGCCTAGGTAGTACTTGCTGCTCGCGAGCTCCGCCCCGGTGAAGACGTCCCCGGGGTTGGTCAGCGGATCCGCATCGCCGCTGAACGGCGGCGTCGCCAAATCCAACAAGAAAATGTCGGCGCTCGTGCACGGCATGCCCTCGGAGTTCATGTCGGTCGCCTCGTTGCACACGGCGGTGGGCGGGGTCGCGTCCTTGGGCGAGTTGTACCAGCCAACGCCGGCATCGCTCTTCGTCTCGTGAAGCAGGAACTGCGCCGAGAAATCGCACAGCGGCTTGAACGTGGCAGGCTCCGTCGCGGCGTCCGCGATCGCGTCGATGACGCCCTCGCCTTCTTTGGAGTCGAAGAGCTGTTGCAGCGTGACTTCGCCATTGCCGGTCACCAGCGGCATCTTCTGTCCGTCCGGTTGAGTCACCAGCGCCGAGGCAGCGCGCGGCGTGATGGCGGCGATAGAGCAAGCGGCGAAGAGGATCGCGACGCGTTTCATGAGCAGACGAGGGTAAGCGCACACGGTCGACCCCCCAGCGAATTTGCCGCCGTGCGTCGACGAATTAGGGGGCGAGGTGGGTGCGAGCGCCACACCCGTCGCCGCTTGCGGCAAGCGCTTGCCTCACGGTTTTCGGCCGCGGCGCCGCGCCAGCAAAATCTCGGCCGCGGTGGGCGGGCGCGCCTCCGTACCGCCCGTCGGCGGCGCGGCGCTCGGCGGGCTTGGAACCCGTGCGACTACAATGGGTCCAGAGACGCGCGGCGCCGCCGGCACCGGCTCGACGGAAGCGCTGGGCTCGCGCGGAAGCTCCGGCGACTTGCGGGCGCGCACGCGTGAAAGCGCGTCGAGGGTGGCAGTCGACGTCGCCGGCTCGGGCCGCGGGGCGGCGCGGGTCTCCGCACGCGGAGCGCCCGCTCTTTGCAGCGCTCGCTCGAGGCCCTCGGGGATGGTCAGGCGCCGCGCGGAGACCGCCAGCAGCAGCGCGAACGCCGCGACGCACAGCAGCCAGGGGCCGAGCGACTGGTAAGCGAAGCGCTCGGCATCCCGATCCAGGAAGATACCGGCGAGGGTATCGCGCACTTTGCCGCCGCTTTGCGCGGCGATGCGCTTCAAAACGCCGCGATCCGTGCCCGTCGGACGCAGCTCGTGGCCCATCGTGAGCACCGCGCCCGTCGTCGCCTCCACCGCTTGCGTCTGCTCGTCCACCAGCGTGGCCACGTAGGCGCCGGGGCGCCCGGCGGGGAGGGTTGCGCTGTACAGGCCCGCGCCCACCGCATCCAACGGGAGCTGGCGGGTGGTGCCGTCCGGCGCGGTGACTCGCGCGACCAGCCGCCGCAAGCTCTCGCTGCGGCCGCGTTCGTCCGTAACGCTGGCACGCAGGCGGAGCTCGCCGCCGGTGGTGTCCGCCTCCAAACGCACCCGCGGGTTGTCGGCGCGACGAGCTAGGTCGCGCGCGAGCTGACCAAAAAGCTTTTCGGCACCCGACCAGCTCGTCCACGCCTGGCCCCAGCGGTCCTTGTAGTCGCTCGTGAAGGCCGCCGCGCGACCGACGCCCACCGACCAGCTCGCCAGCACCGGATCCCCCTCCGGACCGCTCAGCACGACCTGGGCTCGCCCCTTCGGGATCGTGACCACGTAGCCGGTGAGGCTCGGGGCTTGGCTCAAGTCCACCCCGCGCAGGACCGGGCTCTGCGATGCGGCCTGCGGTCGGAATGGCACCTCGTTGATCGAGCTGCGCGCCGCCAGCACCGTTTCTTGGGCGAACACCGCGGGCAAACGGGTCGCGTCCTCGATCAAGTAGAAGCGACCGTCGCCCAGCTTGCTCATGCGCTCCAGATCCGGCACGTCGGGACCGTTGCCCAGCGCCACGACGCTGGTGGTGATGCCGCGCGTCCGAGCCGCGCTCACCAGGCCGAAGGCGCGGCTTCGCTCTTCCGCGTCCGACCCATCTGCGAACAGGAGCAGGTGCTTGAGCTGAACCGACTCCTTTTGCAGCGCTCCGTAACCGGTCTGCAGCGAAAGATCCACGTAGATGCCGCCGCCCCCGACCCCCACCGCGCGCACCGCCTTCTCCATCTGCGCGCGATCCTTGATCTCGCCGAGCGGTATGGTCCACGCGACGGCCGTGTCCACGTGCATGACGCCGAGGCGGTCGCCCGCGCCGAGCAGGCTCATCGAGCGCACGGCGGCCTCGTTGGCCAAATCCAGCTTCGTGCGGGCACCCACGGCGGCTCCCATCGACCCCGAGTAGTCGACCACGATCACCTCTGCCAGGCTCGCTCGCTTGCGCTCCTGCTTCACGTCGAAGGAGACCGGGCTCACCTCCTCGAGGGGCGTCTTGCCGTAGCCGCCCGGGCCGAGCGAGCGGTCGCCGCCCATGAGCAGTAGTCCGCCGCCCAGATCCCGCACGTACGAGGCAAGGCCGGCGATCTGCTCGGGCGCGAGGTCCACCGCGCTGATGTCGGACAAGACGACCAAGTCGTACTGCGCGAGCTCGGCCGCTCCGGCGGGGAATTGAGTCGCGTCGCCGGTGCTGACCTGGAAGGCCGCGCTCTGCAGCGCGCGCACGAGCGGCCCCGCCAGCGCTTTGTCTCTCTCCAGCACGAGCGCGCTCGCCTCTCCGGCGACGCGCACGAAGGTGGACCCGGTGTTGTCTTGCGGCGCTTCGTCCTGGCGGGCGTCCTTGGCGCTGAGCTCTACGTCGTAACGGTGCAGGCCCGGCTCGCTCGCGGTCTCACGCAGGTGGACGACGTCTTCGCCCGCTGCAATGGACACGTTGCCCTCACGAATCAGCTCGCCGTCGCGGTAAATGCGTAACGCGACCTCCGCCGGGGTCGGCGAGGACGTCACGACGCGCAGGTCGATGGCCTCGCCCAGATTTGCACGCCCGCCGGCCGCCACTCCTACTACTCGGATATCTGTCAGCTTGCGCTGATCCAGCGGCACCACATCCACCCGAACCCCCGCGGCGGCGGCGAGCGCTGCCTCACCCAGCGCGTCCCCGGTCGTGGAAACTCCGTCGCTCATCAACACGATTCGGGCCGCGGAGTCGGGCGGCACTTCCGAGAGAGCGCGGCGGACGGCAGCGCCCAGATCCGTGCCGTCGCGGCCCAGCTCGGCGCGCTGAGGCGCGGGAGGCTGACGGCGTTCGCGGAGCGGCGACTCCATCACCGCCTCGGCCGCGAACGCGAGGCTGCCGATGCGGTCACCTTCGCGCATGCCGAGCTCGGCCACTTGCAGCTCTTGCTCCACTCGTGAAGCCGCGCCCGGGACCAGGTCGATGCTGCGGCTGCGGTCCACGGCCACGATCACGGTCAGGCGGTCGAGCTTGCGGCCTACTTCGACGCCGATCACCGCGAAGGCGGCGGCGGTGGCGGCCACTCCGGTGAGCAGCGCCATCCCGATGGCTCTGGCCTGCGTGCGACGGTAACTGAAGCGAGCCAGGCGAGTCGTGAGCCAAACGAGCAGCACGGCGAGCGGGATCGCCAGCGATGGCCGAGATAGCCGAACGTAGGGAACCGCAGCCCCGAGCCACTCGAGCCCGTAGATGAGAGCCGGGAGGAGGGCGCAGGCGCGCAGCAGCCACAATAACGCCTTCATGCCGCCTCGGGGCGCTCCGGGCGAAGCGGACGTGCTCGGCTAGGATCCACGCGCGCGGGGGTGCGGGTGAGCCACCACACCTGGGCCACGATCGCGGCCAGCGCCAGCGCGGCCGCGATGAAGCCGAGATCGCCGGGAGACTCCGTCACCGCTGAGCGCGTCGTTGCCGGTGCGGGTCCGGCCGCCTCCGCGCCAGCCGGCGACGGGCGCAGATCGCTCTCGACCTCGCTCGTCAGATTGACCACCGCTAGTGCCACTCCGGGGCGCTGGCCCTGGTAGCTGAGCAGGTAAAACCCGGGCTGGTCGGGGCTCGGAACGAGCGCGACTCCGCCCCGCGCCTCGAGCTCGCTTTCCCGACCGCTCGGCTCCGTGAGCGAAACCTTCGTGGCGGAGGCGGGAACCCTGAGCCGCAGGGGGACGCCGGTGCGCGCCGGACCCAGCACCCGGCTTTGACGGTGTGAGCGGGCCAGCTCCGCCACGTTGCGCACGAACAAGACGAACGAGGCGCGCAGCGGCCAGTTGCTCTCACCCACGTCGAACCCCACCAGCGTACCGGTCCGTCCCGCCTCCGAAATGTCCACGATGAGCGCGCCTTCGCGGCCTTTCACGAGCAAACTTTGAGCGGTAGGTGGGTCCAGAGCGCTCGCTTTGGCGATCGCGACGCCGTCCAGAGTGATGAAGCGGAGGCGCGCGTCGGTCCGCTCCCAAGAGGTCACGACGGGCCCGTCCGACGGCTTGCCCACGATCGCCCCGCGACAGGGTCCCGGCGGCGGGTCCAGGATCACGAAGTCCGCGCCCGGCAGCTCCGCCGGGCAGGCTTTGCTCACCACGACCAGCGCGTCGTCGTCTATCCCGCTCGTGCCGAGCTCTGCGAGCGGTACGCCCAGGAGCTCCAGCTCCGGGTCTGCGAGCAGGGCCCGCTCGAACCACGGACTGGCGTGAGCGGGGGAAGTGATGGCGCGCAGCTTACGGCTCGGCGGCACGCGGCCGTAGGCGACATCATCCACCGGCAGTGCGTCGGGGGGAGAAAGCTCCACGACCAGACCCGTGCCAGCATCGGCCTCCGCGGCTTCGAAGCCGAGCACCACCGGTGTCTTCTGGCCGGGCTCGAGGCGGAGCTTGCGCGAAGCGAGCACGGTGGGTGAGCTCCGCTGCTTGAGGGTGACGAAAATGTCGCGCGGGCTCTGCGAGAAGCTCGCCACCTCCGCGAATACCTCGACGCGGTCCGCCTGGGTAGACGACCCGGCCGTCGGCGTGGCGCGACCCACGTCCACCCGCACGATGGCCGAGTTGTCGACGGGCTCTCCCACTTTGACGACGCTGACCGGCACCCGAGTCACCGGCAGGGCAGCCGCGAGCCCGTTTTCGTCGCTGAGGACGACGATCCGGCGATTTCCGGCGCGCTGGGCGAGCTGCTCGCTCGCGAGCGCGACCGCGCGCTCCAAGTGGCCCTCCACCCCGGTCGCAGAGAGGCTCGCCAGGCGCGCCTTGACCCGGGCCAGGTCGCGGTCCGCAGGCCCGACGGTGTGCGGCTCGCTCCCGGCGGCGATCAGCAGCGCGTCCGCACCGGGCGGCAGCGACGACAGGACTCGCAGGGCCGCGGCTTGGGCCGCCGCGAAGCGTGTCTCCGGCCCGCTCTTGGCGAGCATGGAGGCGCTCGTATCGATCACCAGCGCGACGTGCTCGGCGTCCACGCGGCCTCCAGAGAGCGCAGGGCGGGCCAGGGCGAGACCGAGCGCGAGCAGGGCCAGCGCCTCGATCAGAAGCAGGAGGCGCGCGCGGAGGCGCTGCCACGGGCTCTTCGCGAGCAAGTCGCGCGCGGCCGCCTGCCAGAGCCACGTCGAGGCCACAGTCACTTTCTGGCGCCTGACCTTCAGGATGTACAGAACGACGAGGGGCGCCAGGAGGCCGAGCAGCCAAAGTCCTTGCGGGTTCCCGAGCGCGGGTGGCACGCCTCGAGTCTAGCCCGGATCGGCCGAGCTAGGCGCGACGTGGTCCACGCCGACCGTGACGAGCGAGCAGCCCCTCGTGCTCCCGTTCGCGGCCGCTCGCGATGTCGCCCAGCACCGCCTCGATGACGTCGGGGCCCACCTGGGTCACGGTGAGAAGATTTTGTTCGGCGATGCGCTCGCGCAGCGGCTTGGCTGCAGGCTCCGTCAGGGCCTTGAAGGCCTCCACCGACAGCGCCGATACGTCCAAGAAGGCGGTGCCCGAGGTCAGGCCTTTGATGCGAGAAAGTGCGGAGTTTTTCACCAATTGCAGGGTCGGATCGGGGCTGCGACGCACGTAGGGAACGAGCTTGTCGGGGTGGCTCAAGTCCGCCGCGGCGTTGGGGTGGAAGGCGGCCATGGCGTAAGCGTCGAGCTTGGGAGAGGCGCGCTCGGCGAGCGCACGGAGGCGCCTCGTGTAGTCTTCGAAGCCGAGCCGGCTAGTGTCCAAAAGCGGGTAGATGAAGAGCGCGATGTCCGGAGCGTCCTCGCCCTCCGAGAGCTCGCGCAGGGCGGCAAGCGAACCATCCAAATCATCCGTATTCGCGCTGAAAAGCACGCGCAGTAGTACCTCTCCCGACTCACGCGCCGCGCGCGCCCAAGGGCACAGCCCAAAGCGTTCGACGACCTCGACCGCGTACCGCTCGTAGACGGCTAGCGTCGCTCGTTCGAGGTCGCGCTCGAAGTCGTGGGTGGCCGTAGTCGGGAGGGTCACGACCGTTCTCTATCATCCGCCGACTTGACGAGCGGCCGCAAAGCCATGCAAAGTGTGTCTCAACGCGAGCGCGCTTTGGTCGTGCTCCGTTATTTTACAAGAGGACGGACAATGGCCGGACGTAAGAAGAAAGCATCGAAGAAGGCAGCCCCCGTGGCCGCAGCCCCTGCCGCCAAGAAGACGCGCAAGAAGGCGGGCAAGAAGAAGGCGGGCAAGAAGGCGAGCAAGAAGGCGCCTGCCATGGCCGCAGAGCCCATGGCCGCCCCCGCCAAGAAGGCGAAGAAGAAGGCCAAGCGCAAGGCCAAGGCCAAGAAGGCGTAATGCTTCCGGATGAGCGCGAGTGCCGGAGCGCTTGTCGCTTCGGTGCTCGCGCTCTCTGTATTTTGTAGGCTTTCGTCGCCGCATCGCCCATCGCGCGAAGCGCCCGCACCGACGAGCCACTTCCTACGGAGTCGCAGCCAGGCTGCCCACCGGGACGAATCTCAATCTGCTTCGACGCCGAGCACCAGCCGCCGCAGCGGAGCCTCGAGCGGCTCGTCGGTGATGGCGCGAACGTAGCGAGCGCTCAGTCGGCGCGCAGTCGCGCGTAGCTCTTCCACGAGCCCCGCCAGCCGCGCGAGGTAGGCCTCGACTGCGCTGGCATCCATGGTCACGGAGAGCTCCGCTCCCGTTTCCGAATCGACCAGGGCGAGGTCCCCCTCGAAGCTGGGCTCGACCTCCATGCGACCGAGTACCTGGAGCAGCGCCAAGGAGTGCCCTTGAGAACGTAGCCGCGACAGCTCCTCCGCGAGCGGGCCCGCGTCCAGGAAGTCACTCAGAACGACGAGGAGGCCCGGCCGGAGCCCCCGCTCCGCTACGCCCCGCAAGGCCGCGGTCAGCGAGCCTCGCCCGCGTGCTTCGATAACCGAGAGCTCGTGCAGCACCCGATGCAGCGCGCCCTGACCGCGCCGTGGCTCGCCCATTGCAGCGATGCCTCGCGTCTCCGCCGAGCCCGTGACGAGCACCTGCACGCGCTCCGAGTCACCGAGCGCGAGGTACGCGAGGGCGGCCGCCAATCGCCGGCATACCTCGATTTTTTGCGGGTTCCCGAAGCCGAGCGAAGCGGAGGAGTCGATGAGCAATCGCACCACCACGTCCTCCTCGGCTCGGAAGGTCTTCACTACCGGCACGCCGCTGCGGGCGAACGCGAGCCAATCGATGCGCCGTAGGTCGTCGCCGGGGGCGTAGGGGCGGTGCTCGCGAAATTCTGCGCTGCCTCCCCGCCGGCGCGCCAGGTGCTCACCCGCGCCTCCCGAGCGCACGTCGACCTTGAGCCGCCGGCGCAGCAGCGAGAGCTCCCGGACGAATTCCGGGTCCAGGAGCCCCGAGCGCGCCGTCATGGCGGGGTGGGCTCGGGAGCGGGGGCGGCCGAGGCCAGCGCCGCCTCTTGTTCGGCCCGCAGCTCGGCGTCCAGCATCGCCTCGAGCTGGCTGAGCCGCTCGCGCTCTTGGCGCATCCGAGCTTGCGCGCGACCGGCGGCCATGGCGAGCAGACCGACGCCAAACAGGGCGTAGCCGACCGAGCACAGCACGGCGGCGGTCATTTCGCTGGAGAGAGTCGACGAGCTGCGCGCGATCTCTTCAGCGAGGATGAACGCGAACACCGGGGAGGGGGCGCCCAGAGCGAGGACCGCGTCGCCCGAGCGGGTCACCACGCCCGAGATGGCGAGCACGATCCAGGGGCCGATGGCGGCGGTGACGATCGTCAGCACGAGCAGGACTCGGGGCACGGTGGCGCCTTCCGCGCGCGTGCGAAAAAACGCCGAAATACCGCAAAGAAAGATCAGAAAGGCCAGCAGCTGGCCGTCGAAAGCCACGAGCACGGTGCGGTCCACGGGCCCGCTGAGCGTGGCCCAGCCGACGCCGATGCACGCAGCGAAGGCGAGCAGGATCACCGCGAGCAGCCAAGTGGTCGCAGGTACGACCCCGGGCCCGAGCGCTCGCAGCAAAGCACTACGCTGCGTGCGCTCCCACATGACGCGCACGCGCCTCGAAGGTCCGAGGGGCTCGCCGGCCACGAGGAAGACCACGAACACGAAGAAGAAAAACAGCAGCGCGCCCTGAGCCTTGGCCCAGTCCACGTTTCGGGTCGCGACCGCTACGATCGAGCAGCAACCCGTGACGGCGAGCGAAGAGGCGATGGTCCAAGCGCGAAGGCGGGTAGAGCGGTCGTCGCTCGGCCCGGCCAGGTTGGCCACCGTGATCTCGTAGAACAGCCAGCCCGGCACGAGCACCGCGACCGCAGGCAGGACGATCAAAAACGCCAGGTAGTGCAAGCCGAGGTCGGCGCGCACCCAGGCGGTCGGCAGCCAAACCGGAGGGCCTTGTTGCACGGAGGGCCAGCGGTCGTGCACGGCTACCGAGAGCGCCACGCCGAGCCCCATGTAGACGGCGAACGAGGTGACGAGCGTGACCATCAGCGTCACGATGATGGCCGCGGCCGAGCTTTGGAACTTCGAGCTGAGGGCTAGCCCGAACGTCACTGCGAGCGCGGCGAAGACGAAGCAGCAGAAAAAGGCCAAAATGACCTCGGTGGCGGCGACTCCGCCGAACAAGAACGGCAGCACCCCGACCGGCGCGAGCATCACCAGGTAGAGCCCGACGTACGTGAACGCGGAGAGGAACTTGCCGCGCGCGATGCTGGCCGGCGGCAAACCGGTGAGGGCCAGGGCCTCCCACGTGCGGCCCGTCTTTTCACCGGCGATCGTGCTCGCCGCGACCGCGGGGCCCAGCCACGTGACGAGCGCGAACGCGAGCGAGAAGAAGGTGTGGAAGATGCCCACCCCGACCTTGGCGGGCTCGGTCGTGACGCTGGCGATACCACCGACCGAGCAGATGAGCAGGGCGACGGCGACCGTGACCGTCATCAGGATGACGGGCGTACGCTGGAGACGCGCCGATTGCCGCAGCTCGCGCATCCACACCGGGTTCGGGTCGCGAGCCAAGCTGCGCCACCAAAAGCCGAAGCGCGCCCCCACGGGTGCGTCCGGCGCGGGAGGCGGAATCGAAGCGGAGCCGGATTGGATGCTCATTGCAAGTCCCCGCGCGTGACCTCGAGGAAGATGCGCTCGAGCTCGTTGCGCTCCGGCTCTACCCCGACGATGCCCACGCCTTGCGACACCAAGTGCCGCACGACCTCCGCCACGAAGCGCTCGTCGCCGCTGTACTCCACCGTGAGCAGGCCGCCCGCGGCCGGGTCCACTTGGTGAACGCCGACTCCGCCGGCCAGGAGCGGTACGACCAAGCGCGACTCTCCCAGCACGCGCAGCTTGAGCTTTCGGCGCGCAGCGGGCGGGATCGCAGCGCCGCCGGGAGTGAGCAGCTCGGCCGGGGTCGGATTCGGGCCGGGAGGCACGGCCGGCGGCTGCTCGCCACGAGCGCGTCGCGCCAGCTCTTCACCGATGGCGGCGATGGGGCCGGCGATCACGAGCTGTCCGCGCTCCAAAATGCCAACCGAGGTGCACACGTCCGAAAGCTCCGTGAGAATGTGGCTGGAGAGGAAGATCGTTTTGCCGAGCTCACGCAGCTCGAGCAGAAGGTCGCGGAGCTCGATGCGCGCGCGCGGATCCAGATCGCTGGCCGGCTCGTCCAAGATGAGCACCTTCGGGTCGTGAAGCAGGATGCGCGCGACCTGCAGTCGCTGCTTCATTCCCTTGCTGAGCTCGACGACGAGACGGCCGTCCAGCTTCTTGAGGTCGGTGAGCTCGAGCACGACGTCCACCACGCCCGGGTCTGGGATTTGGTAGCTGTCGGCGAAGAACTCCAGGAACTCGCGCACGGTGATGCGCTCGTACACGCCCGCGTGATCCGGCATGTAGCCGATGGCGCGGCGCACCCGATCCGGGTCGATGCTGACGTCGAACCCGTCGATTTCCACGCGGCCAGTCGCCGGCTCCAGCAGGGTGGACATCACGCGAATCGTCGTCGTCTTACCGGCGCCGTTGGGACCGATGAAGCCGAAGATCTCGCCGTGCGCGACGTCGAAGCTCACGTCGCGCAGCACCTCGCGCGAGCCGTAGCGGTGGGACAGGTGTCGAACGCGAATCGCCGGCGCGCTCATGGTACGCCTCCCGTACCCACCACTCTCAGCAACGCGCGATCGGCCTCGAGGGGGAATCCGCTGTCGGTGTGTTTGCCTTCTCCGCCGTCGAGCTGGCCGATGAGCACCGGCACGTCCGACGGCCAAAACTCGATGTTGCGGGGGGAGGCGTACTCCAGGGCCGCCCAAGCGCTGGAGAGGCCTTTGCTGCAGCTCTCGAGCTGCTTGGTTGCGCCGTCCAGCTTCAGCCCACCGCCCGGCAACAGGCCGCTCGCGCTCAGCGCCAAAGTTTGACCGCTGCTCTCCGCTGCGAGCTCTCCGTCTTTGATGCGAATGAAGAAGCGGGCGCTGCGCGAGCCGCCTGGGCTGAGCACGACTCCCACCAGGTCACGCCCGAGACGATTTTTGACGCTCAACGTGCCGTCCGCGGCTTGGATGAGGCTGACCCCGCCCCCCAGCTCGATGAAGCCGTCTTCTTGAACGACCACGACCTCCCACGGCTGGCCCTGCAGCTTCGTGAGGCGGGCGCCGTCGCGATCCACGACCAGGCGCCGAGCGCTCTGCTCGGCGTCGCCGGTCGCGTCCAGCACGTTGCCGCGAGCGCTCGCTTGCACCACCCGTTCGCGCGCGGAGGAGGCATACAGGCCGCGAAATCGGGTCGCAGTCGCGCGGCTCATGCCGGCGCCAGCCTCCACCAAGGTGAGGCGCCGAGCGCGGCCGCTCACCCCTCGACCCAAAAAGCCGAGGGTGACGACCAGCACCAGCGCGAGGCCGGAGATGAGCGGCAGCCGGGACAGCGCTCGTAGCGGCGCGCCGCTGCGCCGAGCCAGGTAAAAGTTGAGCGGCCCGGCGACGCCCGCGTAGGCGAGGAGTAGAAGCGCCGAGACCACGATCATCCAGCGCGTGCTCTGGTTCGGGTCGAGCTCTCGCCGAACCTGCGCCAGGTGGCCTTCGTCCAGGGTTTGCTGCGCGAATGGTAGCGCGATGGTCGCGCGCCGATCCCACGCGTGTCGCGCCAGATCCGCCAGCTTGCGGTGCGTCCACGGGTCGCTGACGAATGGCTCCGCGTTGGGTCGAAACGCGAGCAAGTGCAGCTCCCCCAGGCCGTAGCTGGCGGCGGCGCCCCACGGCGTGGGGCGTAGGTTGCCGCCGCCGTACGAACGCAATCGTGCGCGCGACTCCGGGGTGGGGTTGAGCCGCATCTCCGCGACTCCAGAAGAACGCCCGGAGGGTACGCCGCCCGGGTCGATGGGCACGGCGAACACCGCCTCGGCGCGCAGGCCTTCGGACGGCGGTTGCTCCTGAACGGCGCCGCCGGCCCACGCCTCCAAATACGGAGAGCGCAGATCTTCCGGTTTTTCCAGGGCGAGAGCCAGCGCGCCGCCGGCGAGCAACCAGTCGCCCAACGCCGCCCGCGCTTCGTCACCGATGAGCGAGAGCTCGCTCGCGGTGCCGACCACCACCGTTACCGGCGCGTAGCCGCTCGGCAGCCGTGGCACCACGGGCTCACCGCTGTGGCTGTCTTTGCGCGCGCTGGAGACGGCGATCGTGGAAGACGCAAGCCCTCCCCAGGGCGGGCTCACGAGGGGGATGGAGAGCGGGCGCACCACAGGCGCGAAATGGCTGGGCGACCCGAGGTCGAAGATGAGCGGCTCGTTGCCGCGCGCTTCCGGAGTCTTCGCCTCTGCCAGGACTTGACCCTGCTCGCTCAGGGCCTTGGCGTGGATGATGGAAGCGGAGCCAGAGAGGCCGTGCACCGGGACCTCCACCGACACCTGCGCCCGCGCCGGAACCGAGAACGGCACGTCCGTTCCATTGTGCGGCCCGGAGCCGGAACGGCTCCACGCCACCTCCACGTCTACCGACAGCGTGCCGCGCACGACCTCGGACGAGCGATTGTCGATGCGCACCTCTGCGCTCATCCAGCCGTCCGCCGTGGGCGACCCCGGCCCGAGCATCGACTGGACCTCGATGTTGAGCGGGGGGGCGGCGAGCGCCGGGCTTGCGGCCGCGAGCAGGAGGGCAGCCAAGCCCAGGGGCATCCAGCTTCCGAAGTGGCGCACGTTAGCTCGCCGCCGCTCGAGCGACGCTCTGCGGGAGCGACTCTACCCGCAGGAGCAGCTCGGCCACGATTTTGTCGGTGGTCACGCCATCCGCCTCGCCCTCGAAGCTGCGCAAGATGCGATGACGCAGCACCGGCGCGGCGGCGCGCTTCAAGTCCTCGAACGAAACTTGCGCGCGGCCCTCCAGCAGGGCGATGGCCTTCCCGGCGAGCACCAGCGATTGCCCACCGCGGACTCCCGCGCCGAAGCGCACCGACCGCCGCACCAGCTCCGGCGCTGCCGCCGCGCCCGGATCCGACGCACCGACGAGCCGCGCGGCGTAGCGCAGCACTGGCTCCGCGACGGCTACCTCGCGGCACAGCGCGCGCAGGGCCAGGACGTCATGTTGCCCGAGCACCGGAGGCGGGGGAGCTGCGGGAGCGCCGGTGGTTTGCCGCAAAATCTGCGCGAAATCTTCGTCACCGGGGCTCTGCACCAATACCTTGAGCAAGAACCTGTCGAGCTGCGCCTCCGGCAGTGGGTACGTGCCCTCCATCTCGATCGGGTTCTCGGTCGCGAGGACGAAGAAGGGCTCCTCCAAGGGGTGCCGCGTGCCCGCGATCGTCACCGCGTGCTCCTGCATCGCCTCGAGCAGCGCGCTTTGCGTCTTCGGCGTCGCGCGGTTGATCTCGTCTGCCAGCACCACCTGCCCGAAGATGGGGCCGCGGTGCAGCTCGAAGCGCCCGCCGGCCGCGGCGGCGTCGCCCATCACCAGCACGTTGGTGCCGGTGATGTCGCTCGGCATCAAATCGGGAGTGAACTGAATGCGCGAGAAGCGCAGCTCCAGGCAACTGGCCAGCGTGCGGACCAGGAGCGTCTTGCCGAGCCCGGGGTTGCCTTCCAGGAGCACATGGCCGCCGGCGACCAAGCCCCAGAGCACCTGCTCGACTACCTCATGCTGGCCGACGATGACGCCGCCGATCGCCTGCATCAGCCGACTTGCGGCGGCTCGCGCGCCCTCGAGCCGATCCTGGAACGATTCGCTCATGCGATGCACAACCCTAGCAAACTCGGGTTAGAAGCTACGGCTCGAAGTAACGCCCGACGTGCTCTCGGTATTCTTCTGGCACCTCGGACTGCTCGACGGCGCCGATTTCGCCGGGCGCGGCGCTGCCCAGCGCACCCGTGCCGCGCTGGTTGGCGGTGTCCCCCGGCCGGGCCGGAGCGCGGCCGAGCGTGGCCGCGTGCATCGGTCCGGCGCCGCTCCGAGGCACGTTGGCCTTGGACCGGAGCTCCGGCGCGTCCACCTTTTCGCTTTGGCCGTCGTGCTTTCCCTGGCCGGCATCGTGCTGAGAGCCGGGGCCGCCGTTGCCGTCTTCACCGGCCCCGCTCTGCCCGGGTCCACCTTTGGGCGCTCCGCTGCCCGGTGCCGGCATGGGCATCATCCCGAGGCCGCGCTCGGCCTCGCCGAGACCGCGCTCAGCGTCGTCCAGCGCGCCGTCCCGCTGGGCCTCGGGCGACTTGTCCGGATTCGCGAGCTGCCGCAGCTGCTCCTCCAGCTCCTTTTGACCTTCGGCAGACGCGAGCCGGCGGGCCAGCTCCTCCATCTCTTCCGGCGTCATCGGCGTCGCCGCGCCGCCCTGCTTTTGATTGTGGGCGATCTGCTTTTTCAGCTGCTCGGCGAGGCGCTTTCGCTCCTCTGGGCTCAGCTTGGAGAGCGCCTTGCCCATCGCTTCGGCCAGACGCTGGCCGGCCTTGGGGTCGCCGCTCTGCCCGAACTCCTTCAGATCTTCCAGCGCCTCGGGATCGAGCTGGCCCTCCAGCGCCTTCGCGAGCTCGCGCAGCGCTTCCGCATCCGCGCCCTGCTTGGCGAACGCTTCGCGCTGCTGTTTCAGCGCGTCGGCGAGCCCCGGCGCGCCTTTTTCGCGCGCCGCGCGCTCCGCTTCCTCGAGCGCCTGCTTCGCGGTCTCTCGCGACTCTTGCTCGGCGAGGTTGGCGAGCCGCTGCATCTCGCGATCGAACCCGGTGATGTCTCCGTCGCCCAGGGCGCGCGCCGCTTTGCGCAGCTCGGGGTGCTCGTTGAGCGCACCGAGCGCTGCCTCCAGCCCCTGGCGATTCTGTGAATTGCCGAGCTCGGAACGAAGCTCGGCGATCGCGTCGCGCAGCTTGGCCATGCGCGACAGCGCCTCTCGCTTCTCCATGCCTTGCGAGAGCTCGCTGCGCAGCTTTTTGGCCTCGTCCGCGAGCGCGCGCAGGCGCCGTTCGTCCTCCGGGCTACGGCCTTTTTGCGCGCGCAGGGCCTCGATGCGCTCCAGCCCTTTCACGCTGCGCGCCTGAATTCTCTCCACTCCCGGCGGCGTGGTCACGACCGGCGCGGGCGGCAGCGGAGCCAAGCTCAGCCACACGATCGCGCCGGCGCCGAGCGGCGCGAGCCAATGCGCGGCGTCCAGCACCCGAGGACCGCGGAGCCCGGGCAAGCCATCGCGCAACACGGCGGCGGCGCTCGCGCTCAGGTGGCGCGCGGCTTCGCTCGGCTCACGCCGCAGCCCGAGCGCGGTGACGATGCGTTCTTGGCTGCTCAGTTTTTCGTCGAGGTACAGCGCGACGTGCTCGTCGCTCCAGCGACGGCGGGCGGCCACGACCGCGCCCGCGCCGGCCCCGACGAGGCCCAGCACCCCCGCGAGCGGACGGAGCGCGCTTTGCCGCTGCCACCACAGCGCGGCGGCCGCCAAGCTCCCCGCGCATAACCCGACCGCCATTCCGGTGAGCACTCGGCGCGCCCACAACCGCCCCCGCACCTTGCGTTGAGCTTGCCCAAACCATCGTTCGAGCTCGGGAGACGCCGTCGAGTCGACCACCGCTCTCGTGAGCGTAGCGTCTGGGCCGGGGAGCTGCCAACCGCACGGAGATCCGCTCTGATTTGCCCTGACGGTGCCGCTCGCGGCGGGGGTAGGGAGGCCGAGTCTCGTCCGATGCGACCCGGCCCAGCTGGGCCGGGAGACAGGCCTACCCCCGTCCGCGCACGGATCTGTGCTGGCTGGGCCCGCATTGTGACCGGTGAGACGCGGCACTACGTTTTGCGAGCCATGTCCTCCCCCAAAGTCACGGTGCCGGCGCTCCGCGCGCGCAAGGCGCAAGGCCCGAAGATCGCGATGGTCACGGCTTACGACGCGACCATGGCCAAGCTGCTGGAGACGGGCGGCGCGGACGTGCTGCTCGTCGGTGACTCGCTGGGTATGGTCGTGCAGGGGCTGCCCAACACCTTGCCCGTGACGCTCGACGAGATGTGTTACCACGGCCGCGCGGTTTCGCGCGCCGCCGTGCGCGCGCACGTCATGGGGGATTTGCCGTTTTTGAGCTACCAAGCGTCGCCCGAGCAAGCGGTGATGGCCGCGGGCAAGCTGCTCAAAGAGGGCGGCTGCGAGTCGGTCAAGCTCGAAGGCGGGCGCGACTTCGCCGAGCACGTTCGGCGCATCGTGAGCGCGAGCATCCCCGTCATGGCTCACATCGGGCTCACGCCTCAGAGCGTCCACGCGATGGGCGGGTTTCGCGTGCAAGGTCGCGGCGCGGAGGCGGCGGAGCGGCTCGTGGAGGACGCGAAGATCCTGGAGCAGGCGGGCGCGTTCGGCTTGGTCTTGGAGGGCATCCCCAGCGACCTCGGTCAGCGCATCACGGAGAGCGTGAGCATTCCGACGGTAGGCATCGGCGCGGGCCCGCACTGCGATGGTCAGGTGCTGGTTTGCTACGATTTTCTGGGCATGTACCCGGATTTGCGTCCGCGCTTCGTCAAGCGCTTCGCGGAGGTGGGCGACGCGATCGTGGAGGCAACGCGGGCCTACGTGGCGGAGGTGCAGGGCGGCGCTTTCCCGACCGACGCGCACTCCTTCGGCAGCTCGCCCAAACTGGAGCCGACCGGTAATCGACCCGTCGTCGGCAGCTTGCCGCCGGGCTACGGGCCTGCGAGCGGGGAGTGAGTTGATGAGCGACCACCCCGTGCAAGTCCTGCGCTCCGTCCCGGAATTTCGCGCGGCGTGCGACGCGGTACGCGGCCGCGGGGAGCGGCTCGGCTTCGTTCCTACGATGGGCGCGCTGCACGCCGGGCACCTGCGCTTGGTGGAGGTCGCGCGCCGCTACGCCGAGCGCGTCGCGGTGAGCATCTTCGTGAACCCGACCCAGTTCGGCCCGAACGAAGATTTTTCGAAGTACCCGCGCACCCTCGAGCGTGACGTGGCCCTGCTCGGCTCGGTGGGCGCGGACCTGGTGCTCTCACCCAGCGCGGAAGAGATGTACCCGAAGGGTGAGACGACGCGGGTCCACGTGGGGGAGCTGAGCGAGCACTTTTGCGGCCCCTTTCGCCCCGGCCACTTCGACGGCGTCGCCACCGTGGTCACGAAGCTGCTGGCGATGGCGGGTCCGTGCACCGCGGTCTTCGGCCGTAAGGATTTTCAGCAGCTGAAGATCATCGAGCGGCTGGCGCGCGACTTGATGCTGCCGGTCGTGGTCGTTGGCGAGCCGACCGTGCGCGACGCGGACGGCTTGGCCCTCAGCTCGCGCAACGCTTACCTCTCCGCGGATGAGCGGCGCCGCGCCCTCGCCATCCCGCGCGCGTTAGCCGGCGCCGCGGCGCGCTTCGCCGGCGGCGAGCGTCGCGCGGGCACGTTGATCGAGCCGGTGCGCGCCGACCTAGCCGGCGCCGGTCTCCGCGCGGACTACGCGGACATCGCGGATCCGGAGCGGCTTTTTCCGTTCGCTCTGGACGCGCACGTGGGAGAGCGCGCGGTGATCGCGGTGGCGGCCTTCTGTGGCACCACCCGCCTCATCGACAATCTGGTACTGGGGGAGGACCCGGCGCCAGCGGTGTCGGCCTGAGGCACCACGCATGAGCGCAGAACATTCGACGGCAGAGCGGCGTTTTCCGGGCGCTTTCATCGTGATGGAGGGCATCGACGGGTCTGGCAGCACTACCCACACCAAGCTGCTCGGGAAGGCGCTACGGCAGCGCGGCCTCAAGGTGGTGGAGACGTGTGAGCCGAGCTCGGGTCCAGTCGGCTCGCTCATCCGCCAGGTGCTGCAGAAGCGCTTGTTCGTGGCGGACGCGGGAGGGCCGCGGTCCTTTGCGTGGTCGACCATGGCCCTGTTGTTCGCAGCGGACCGCATGGATCATCTGGACTCCACGATCGTCCCTGCGCTGCGCGAAGGCGCGGTGGTGCTGAGCGATCGCTATGATTTGTCCAGCATCGCTTATCAATCCTGCACCGCGCCCAACGGAGACAAGGTCGTGCCCTGGATCCGCGAGCTCAACGCCGCCGCGCTCCGGCCGGACTTGACGATCGTGATCGACGTGCCGGTGGAGGTGGCGGAGGAGCGCCGCCGAGCGCGCGGCGGGCTCGAGGAGATGTTCGAGACGCGCGATCTGCAAGCGCGCCTCGCGGGCGTGTACGCGGACGCGGAGCGCCTCATCCCCCACGACCGCGTCGCGCACGTCATGGGGGTGGGGGCGGTGTCGGACGTAGCCTCCAACGTGCTCAACGCCGTCACCGCGCTGGATCCTGAATTTTTTCGCGGTTCCGCTCCGTACTGAGCCTGAAATTTGCCCGCTTTCGGCCCCTCGGCCCATAGTCGGGCGTGGCCTCTGTCTCTTCTCTAGGCTTTGCGGTGCTGTCGCTCGCGGCGTGCGCGTCTTCGCCGTACCCCTCCATCGACGAGCCCATGCCGCCGCCCGAGCCGCACACGGTCTCGCCGCTCGCCGGAGCGGCTGCGACGGCCGCCCCCGCGCCCGGTACCGCGATCGCGATCACGCGGCTCGCGCGGGCGGACGTGGAGCGCGTCGTGGACGCCGGCCTCGGCCGCTTCCTCTCGCACGTCGCGCTCGAGCCGCGCCTCTCGGCGGGGAAGTTCACGGGGTGGAGCATCGTCGCGCTCCAGCCCCCCGAGCTGTGGCAAGGCATCGATCTGCAAGCGGGTGACATCGTGACGCGCGTCAACGGGCTCCCCATCGAGCGCGAGGTAGAGGCGTTCGATGCCTTCCAAGCCGTGCGGCAAGCGCCAGTGTTGGAGGTCACCTACCTCCGGCAGAACCAGCCTCGCACGCTGCGCTTCACCATCGTCGGCACGCCGTCGCCTTCGCTCCCGAAAGCTCCCGGGGCGCCAGGCGGTCGCACCGGCTAGGGGCTCTGATCGAGCTGAAAACCAGCCAACGCGTCGAGCAAGGCGTTGAAGCGCTGGCGTGAAAAGCGCGCCCCGCTCGTGATCCAGTCGCGGTGGCGAGCCTCGCCGGGGCCCGGGGCCTCGTCGGTGTCGTCGCCGAAGTGCCCGAGCACGTCCAGGTGATCGGCCTCGCCGGCCCAGATCAAACGGCCGTAGAGCATCGACAGCGTGGGAACGATGCCGTCGTTGGTGGCGTCCCCGAGGTCGTGGTCGATGCCGGTACGAAGCAGCGAGAGCTCGCGCTCGGTGGGCCGAGCGTAGGGGTACACGTCCGGCACCTTGCTCGTGAACTGGTAGAGCGTGGAGTAGATCGCGGCCGTGAACGCGGCGTAGGGCGAGCGGATGCGCCGCGCCAGGCGCATCGAGCGGGGCGCGGGCGCCGCGGAGGCGATGCACGCGAAGCGGTGGTTGGGGTCGCCCTCGGTGGAAGCGTTGAAGAGGTCCACCGCCTCCGGCATCAGCTGGATGATGCCGCCCTGATCCACGCGCACCTTGCTCAAGAACTCGCCGATCTCGGTGCGCGCGTCCTTATCCACGAAGCGGAGCACGTTGTCGGTGATGCGGCTGAAGAGCCGCAAGTCCCCGCCAAAAATGGAGTCGATGCCGCCGAGGCCGGCGAGCAACCGTGAAAAGATGGCAAGCGATGGCTCTCCCACCGACAGGGAGATGACCGTGATCAAGCTGAGCGCGTAGAGCACGCGCGTCCCCGAGACGGTAGCGAAGAAGCCTGCCAGCGGCGTACCGTAGTGCGGCGTGTTGATGGACACCGCGCTCTGCACGCGGGCGCGCCATTCGAGTCGGCTTTCGTCCAGGCCGAGGCGCACGGTGGGAGAGAGCACCAGCCGCAAGTCCAATCCGCCCGTGGAGTGACCGACGAGGTGAATCGGCCCCTCACTGCCGGCGGTGCGCTCGATGGTGTTGGCCAAGATGCGTGAGCGGTAACGCAGCGATGAAGTGGGCGGCGCGGGCACGTCTTCGAACAACACGCGCTCACCGGCGTCGCGAAAGCGGCGCTCCAGCCCGACGCGCACGTGGTTGAAGTAGTCGTAGCCGGCGAGCCTGCCGAATCCGAACATCCCCGGGATGAAGTAGACGCGGTGCGGAGCGTCGCTCATCGGGGGCAAGCGCGGCGGTCGATGCGAGCGAGGCGCGCCATGCGGCTCAGTGGAACGCGACGGGGGCGGTCAGCGCGAAATCGAAGCGCACCTCCGCGCCGTCCAGCGACGGCACGTCCGCGGCGACCTCGCGCAGGCGGTGGAAGGTGAGGCTGCCGCTGCCGGTGGCGCCGAACAAGCCGCGCGGTAGGGCCCCGAAGCCTTCCGAATCGCGGAAAGCGCAGACGCCCAGGTTGCCAGCCTCGGGCGCGCCCGCCACCTCGACGTAAACCACGTCTCGAGGATCCCCGGCGCGCCAAGCGATGGTGGCGCCCGCTCGCGCGTCCACGCTCTCTACCGCGGTGAGCGGATAGCCAGCGACCGTCACGTCCCTGAGCTCCTCGGGCGCTTGGACTCGAACCTCCAGCGGCGCGAGCTGCTCGCTGCCGCTCGTCTTGAGCAGGTAGCCGCCGCCGCTCGGCAGCGATGCGGAGGCCTGGTCGCGCGAGGTGTAGACGAAGCCGGCGACCTCCAGCGGGAATGCGCGGGGCGCCAGTAGCGTTTGAGAGTCGTTCGCGCCGAGCAGGACATCGCCCGCCTTCAAGAACTCCGCGCGTGAAAGCTCGCTGGCGGGAGGAGCCTCGCGCTCGTGGCCGAGCTCCGCGCACTGGCCGGCGGAGGGCAGCGCCACCGACTTGCCGAACAAGCGCAGCAGCGGCTCCGGGTCCGCGAGGACCGGCACGCGCACGATGCCGGCGAACGCCACCCCGGTGGCTTCACTCTCGGCTCCGACGTACGCGCTGCGCTCGATGCGGAGCAGCGCGTGAGTCGTGGTGGCGACCGGCTCCGCCGTGCCTTCCGGACCTTCGCAAGCGCTGACGAGCAGCAGGAGGCCGAGCAGGGTGGGAACCGAGAGACGCACGCCGAAAGCCTAATGGGCCGCCCATGGCAGAGCAAGGGCGCTCGGCGCTGCCCTCAGAATTTGGCGGAGATGCCCATGGCGGGGGTGAGCGACAAGCCGGCCGCCTCCCCCGAGAGGTCCCCGCCGTGAACGCGCAGCTTGCCGCGGGCGTTCTCGTAGGCAGCGTTCACCTCGACCCGGACCTCCACCGGGGCCAGGCCCACGGAGAAACCGACGAGCCCGCCTCCCCAGAAGCGCGTGGCGTGGCCGCTTGCCCCAAAGGCGTCGTCGGGCCATTCGACCAAGCGAAACTGAAACGAGTCCTGCTCGAACCCGCCCCGCAGACCGGCCCACAATTTCACGACGTCGGCGTCGCTGCGGTAGCCGAACAAAAGCGGGAGCTCCAGCCCATAGCCGCTCAAGCTCGTAAGCTTGGCGCTCCTGAGCCCGCGTCCCGCCGCCGTGGCGGTGGAGTCGTCCACGTGGTCGCTCGGCAGGTCGCCGGGACGAGCCAACGCGCCCGTCGCGGCCAAGCCGAGGCTCACCGCGTAGTGACGCCACTCGAAGGCGTGGCGACCGTCCAGCCGCACCCCGCGGCCCGTCCAGCTCAGGCCGGCTTCGTTTTGCTGGCCCAAGCCGACACGCGCCGCCGCGAAGGGCGCCACGCCGGGGCCGACTGCGAAGCGCGCGATCGCGCCGGCAGCGAAGCCGGCTCGCTCGTCCGGGGTGGTCGCCCCGCCTTGCACGGCCACGCTGTCGTCCAACTTTCGCTCGGCGCTGTGCAGTCCGCCCAGCCCGAAGCGGCCGCTCGTGCCCGCCGTGAAAGCGACCTCACCGCTCGGGAGCGTATGGGCGGGGTGCAGGAGAGGGCCGCCACCGCCGCACGCGCCGAGCAGCGCCGCGGTGAGCGCCAGGCCTGGCGCGGCAAGGCGACGCGTCACTTGCGGAACCGCGAGACGATCGTGTTCGCTTCCGCGCGCTGCTTCAGCTCGCCGTCGTCCGGGTGAAGCCGCAGCGCTCGCTCCAGCAGCTCCGCTTCACCCTCCGGGTGGCTGGGATCCGGCACGCAGCACTCCACCGGGCACACCGCTTGGCAAGCTTCGTGGTCGTAAAAGCCGACGCACTCGGTGCACAGCTCCGGGTCGATGATGTAGATGGAGTCGCCCTCGGAGATGGCCTCGTTCGGGCACTCCGGCTCGCACGCGCCGCAGTTGATGCAGTCTGTGGTGATGTGGGTGGCCATGGCTCCAGGCTCTCGCCCCAGGCGTTCTGTCCGATGAGCGGCGAATAAGCAAGAATTTCGGCCGGGCGCGCGGAAGCCGGCTGACTTTGGCCGGTTAATGCTATGGATCCGCCCGCTCATGCCCGGCCTGACCGAAAAGCTCCTGCTCTGCCTCGCCCTCGCTGCCGTCGCCGTCGGCTGCAAACCGCAGGTGGGGGATGACTGCAAGGTGTCTACAGACTGCTCCGCGGCCGGCGATCGCCTGTGCGACATCACCGCTCCAGGTGGCTATTGCACCGTCTTCAACTGCGAGCCCAACAGTTGCCCCGAGGACGAGTCCTTGTGTGTGCAGTTCGGCGCGGTGCGCTCCCCCGCGTGTGCAGACTTGCCTCAAGCCTCGCCGTCGCCCTACGCGCGCACCTTCTGCATGGCTACGTGCGACGACGACAGCGACTGCCGCAGCGGCTACTCCTGCCAGGATTTGGCGAAGCAAAATCCATGGGGCGCCGTGCTCATCGACGTGAACCGCGGCAACAAGGCGTGCGTCGTGCCCTTCACGGGTACCGAGGTGGATCCGAAGGCGGACGGCTCCGTGTGCAAGACGACGAGCCCCGCCGCCTCGGGCGGCGCGCCGGCGGAGGGCGAAGCACCCACGGGCGAAGCCGGGCAGGGCGGCAGCGGGGGGTGATCGGATGCTCGGCTTTCAGCCGCTCCCGCGCACCTTGCACGCCGCGCTGCGTGACGCCGCGCACGACCGCCCCGACGTGCGGCTGGCGACGCTGAGCGACCTCAAGCGCCACGCGCGCGCAGGAAACGAAGCCGCGCTCCGCGCGCTCAGCCAGTGTTTGACCGGGGATCCGGAGCCCTCCGTGCGCGCCGGCGCCGCGCTCGCGCTCGCGGACATCGACGCGCACGACGAGCTGCCCGCGCTCGTCGCCGCTACCAGCGATCAGGACCCGGCGGTGCGGCAGATGGCGCTGCTGGGGGTCGGCGAGCTGGCGGGCGCGGAGCACGCGGATGCGCGCGCCGCCGCGACGCGCGGCTTGGTGGATCGCCTGCCGGCCGTCCGCTACCAAGCGGTGGTGGCGCTGGCGCGCTTGCAGCAGGAGGGCTCGCTCGAGGCCTTGCTGGTCGGCACTCGCGACGCAGATCCCGAGGTGCGCCACGTCGCGTTTCGAGTCGCGGAAGAAGTGTTCGGGGGCCGTGACGCCGAGCGCATTCCGGCGCCGCTCGTGCAGCGGGCCCGGGGCGCCTTGCGGGACGACAACGGCGGGGTGAAGCTCGCGGCCGCGATTCTGCTGTCGGTCCTCGGAGAGGCTGCGGGGCGTGACCACCTCGTCGAGGTCGTGAACTCCAAGCGCCGCATTCAGCACCCCGAGGACGAAGCGATCGCGGTGGAGCTGTGCGGCGAGCTGCAGCTTCGCGCCGCCATCCCCGGTTTGGAGCGCCGCGCGTTCGGGCTGCTCGGCGGTCGAACGCCCGCTTCGTGGCACGCCCGGGTGGCGCTGGCGGAGCTCGGCCACGAGCGCGCGAAGAACGTCATCATGCGCGGCCTCTCTGCCTGGTCGCGTGACGCGCGCACCCTCGCGGTTGCGGCGGTGGGCCGGGCCAAGCTGCGCGAGGCGCGGGCGATCCTGCTCGGCATGGCGGACTCGCCCCATCGCGCCGAGCCGGACGCCGTGCGCGAAGCGCTCGCCGCCTTGGACGAAGAGCCGAGCGGAGCCTGAGCGCATGAGCGCGCCTCGGCTGGAGCTGTACCGACACCTGCGTCGCGTCCGTCTCTTGGACGAGCGACTGGTGCAACTGCAGCGACAGGGGCGCGTTGCGTTTCACGGGTCGTGCGCAGGGCAAGAAGCGGCGCCGGTGGCCGCCGGCCTCGCGCTCGAGCCCAGCGATTGGATCTTCCCGGCGCTGCGTGAAAGCTACGTCATGCTCGTGCGGGGTTACCCGCTCGCTCGCTACCTGGCCCAGGACTTCGGTTCTTCGCTGGACCCCAGCAAGGGCCGACAGATGCCCAGCCATCAGAGCGCAAGGGCGGTGAACGTGGTCTCCTGGTCGAGCTGCATCGGCACGCAGCTCCCGCAGGCAGTAGGCATGGCGCTCGCGGCGAAGCACCAGCGCAAGCCGCACGTCTGCATGGTGTTTTTGGGGGACGGCGCGACGAGCCACCCTGACTTTCACGCGGCGCTGAACTTCGCCGGAGTCTTTCGCGCTCCGTGCGTCTTCGTCTGTCAAAACAACCAGTTTGCGATCAGTGTGCCGGTCGAGCGCCAGTCGGCCAACTCGCTGCTTTATCAAAAAGCGGCCGCCTACGGGCTGCCCGGTGAGCGCGTGGACGGCAATGATCCGGAGCTCGTGCTCGCCGCGATGAGGAGCGCGGCGGCTCGAGCTCGCGCGGGAGACGGGCCGAGCTTCCTCGAATGCCTCACGTACCGAGTCGGTCCTCACTCTTCCAGCGACGACCCTAGCCGGTACCGCGACGAGACCGTGACGGCGGCTTGGCTCGCCCGCGACCCGATCGCGCTCGTGCGACGTCGCTTGCTGGAGGCGGGGGAGCTGGACGAGCCGAGCGACGACGCGCTCACCCTGGAGCTGACCGAAGAGCTCGATGAGGCGGTGCGCGCCGCGGAGCAAGCGCCGCCTCCGCCGGTGTCTTCGCTGTTCGACGACGTGTACGCGAAGCGGCCCTGGCACCTGGTGGAGCAAGCCGCCGAGCTCTTGGGCTCCCGCCGCTAAGGAGTGGCGTTGGGACCGGCGGCGAAACTGGCCGCGAGCTGCTCCCCGGTCAGGGGGGCGCCGTAGATGCGAAACTCGTCGTAAACGGCGGAAAGGTCCACGTCCGCCTCGTAGTTGGAGTGGCCGAGCCAATTGTTCACGTCGTCTATCGCCGAGAGCGGACGGCTCAACGCACACTCCGCCTGCAGCGCGCCGTCTTGGTAGATCGACATGGTGCGGGCGCGGCTGTCGATCACCACCGCGACGTGCACCGGCACGTCCGCCGGTAGCTTGCTCGGCGTGGTGCACACCTCTTCGTCCTCCACCCCGTTCTGCGAGTAGACCAGCCGCATCCCGGCCGGTAGCTGCCGCCCGGTGTCGGCCGGAGAAAAGGCGGTGAAGAAGAGGTAGCTCACGCCCGTCGACCCTTGCGCGTCCTCACCAGCGCTGTTGCTGCCAAAGTCGAAGATGCGCTGCCAGGCGCTGCCGCCGTGCCACGTCAGCCAGCTCTCGAACGTCGCGTCGATGAGGCCGGAGACGATGCGGTTAGGCAGGTTCAGGAACTGCCCGGTTTTTGCGCCGGCGAGCGGCAGCGTGCCGTCCCCGCCCAGCGTGGTACCCACCACCTTGCCGTCAGCCGTGCCGCGCGGATCCAGCGCGACGTCACCTTCACCATCGAAGCTGTAGCGGTGCAGCAAGGAGACGGCGAGCGGGGAAGGAGCGTCCCCGCCTCCGCCCTCATCACCACCGGCGCCCACGTCGCCGCTGCCGCCTTCGGCGCTGCTGGAGCTGCCGCCGCTCGTAGCGCCCGCGCCGGAGCCGAGGGGCATCGGCTCCCGCACCGCGTCCACGATGTTGGGGTCGCACCCGAGCGTGAGCAGGAGGCTCAAAAGCCGCGCGCGTTTCATCAAAACTCCGCCATCAAGCCGCCGCTCAGCACGAGGAGCGGAGCGGCGACCTCGGCCGCGTCCTCGCCGGCGATGCGCACGACCGTCTTGCTCCAAGCCTGCAGCAGCTGAGCTTCCAGCACCAAGCCCAGGTTGGAAAAGGGCTTCAGCCAAGCGCCGCCGCTCGCGTTGACTAGCCCGCTGAGCGTGCGCGCCGAGGAGTTGCGATAAGGGTCCGGGGCGACGCCCGCGACGTCCAGCGCCAGGAAACCTCCACCGAGGCTCACGAACGGCTGCACCCGGCGCCGCGGTAGAAAGCGCATCACCGCGTCCAGCGCGACCGCGGTGTGGCGCAGCGTTGCCGCTCCCGGACCTTGCTCGATGCGGGCAGCGCGACCGAGCCCAATGAAGCTTCCGCGAAAGTCCAACGCCAGCACGTCACCCGTCCAGCCCTCGGGTAGGGCGACGCCCAGCCGAATCACCGGTGAGATCGCGTTCTGGCTTCTTTGAAAGTTCTCCAGCAGGGCGACGCCGAGGGTCAGGTTCGGGCGAGCTCCGCGACCCGCCGGCGCGGCCACGAAGGACTGGGGCGGCGGCGGGGGAGGGGCTGCGGGGAGCGCCGCTTCGTGCTCGCGCGTCACCGCGAGCTCGGCGAGGCGCGCCTTGACTAGCTCCACCGCCTGCACCGCGATGCGGGCGGCCTCTTGGTCGCGTTCCGGCCCGGAGCGCAGCCGCAGCACCACCGTCTTTCGCAGCATGCGGTCAGCGAGCCACAGATCCGAGCCGAGCTCCTCCGGCTGGACCAGCAGCACCGAAGCGGGGTGCAGCTCGCGGCCGGCGTTCTCGACGGCGGCCTGCGGATCGATTTCCGGCGCCGGAATCACGAGCACGTCGAACCCGGCCGCGCTCAGCTCGGCGCGGACGCGCGTCGTGATCTCGCGGCTGGCGTCGTCTCCCGCTGCGCGCTCCAGCAGGAGCACTCGATGCCGGTACTCACCCAGTGCCTCGGCGCTTGCCAGCAAGATGCCGAGCGCGCCGCTCCCGATCAGCCGTCCGAGCCGCCCGCCTCGCTTCATGGAAGCTTTTCGGACTGAAACTCCTGCCCGATCTTGCGGGCGGCGGCCGCGTAGGGACCGTTCGGATAGCGAGATAGGTAATCACTAGCGACAGGCTTGGCGGCGGTCATGCCGCGCTGCTTGTAGAGCAGCATCATCTTTCGGCCAAAGGCCTGAGAAGCGTACGCGCCGCGCGGGCTCTCGCTCACGTAGCGCTCGTACCACTCCACCGCGCCTCCGCCGCTGTCCTCGGCGAGGCGGCCCAGGAAGAAGGCGGCGTCTCGCGCAGCGCCCGAGGTCGGGAAGCGCTGCCTTTGCGCGAGCAGCACGCGCTTGGCGATGGAGCCGCGCCCTGCGTACCGGGCCGCGTCCGCCAGCGCCGAGAGCTCTTCGAGCGAGCCGCTGTCCAGCGTGCGGCTCAGGCCTCGCTCCTCCGCTTGGCGCAGCACGTCTGCGAAGTGACCTTGCGCGACCTGCTTGGTCCAGGCATGCGGCTCGAGCGCGGCGCGAGCGGCGGGCGGGGCGGTCGGACTGACCGCGTTGCCTACGGCGGTGGCGGCCTCCTCCGTCTCTGCGCTGGACGGACCCGCCTGCTCAGCAGGGGTCGGCGTCGGGCCGGGTGTGGATTCGCCGCCCTCGACCGTGAGCCGGCCCTCCGCAACGCCTCCGAAGAGGTGCTGGCCAGCTTTGAGCACGATCCCACTCTGAGCGAGCGGCCCGGTGACGATGACCGCTCCCGTCTGCATCCGCAGGTCGAAGGCTTGAGTTTGAGCCGACCAGCTCACGTCGAAAGCGGTGCCGGTGACGCGCACGTCATACGGGCCAGCTGCCACCTTCCACGCTGCCTCGGGCTTCTTCGCGATGCTGAGCCGCATGCTCCCGCGCTCGAGCAAGACCTCGGCCCCGTGCTCGGTGACGTTCTGCACGCGGGCCTCCGTGCCCTGCGACAGACGCGCCTCCGAGCCGTCCGAAAAGCGAATGCGCGTCGCCTCTTTTCCGATGACGCGTCCGCTGTTCCCCAGAGCGCCTCCCGCGACCTCGAACGTCAGCGCCCGCTCTCCCCTCGGCAGCCCTATCGCGACGGCCAGGGCAGCGGCGGCGGCCAGCCCGACCCCGCCTGCAAGCCAGCCGCTGCGCCAAACCCTGGCGGGCCGAGCGGCGCGCCGGGCCTCGAGGCGGGCGAAGCTCGCGTCGTCCGACAACACCGAATCCCCCCGCAGCTCCCGCTGGGCGAGCTTTACGAGCTCCGCGGTTGGCTGGTCGGCGTGGGCGAGCTTCATGGCGTTTCTTCGGGAGAGGTGACCTCGAGCTTGCCCAAGTAATCAACTAAAAATGGGTCACGCTGCGCGAAGAAGGTAACCCGCTCCCAGGCTCGGGTAAAACAGCGCCGGGCGGTAGGGACGGAAACCTCCAGAGCTGCGGCTACTTCCGCCGCCTCCATGCCCTCGATGAACCGGAGGACGAACGCCGTTCGGTCCCGCTCGTTGATGCGCCCGAGCACCTGGTAAAAGTGAATCAGGGCGTGCTGGGAGGTGGTGTCCGCCGCCACCACTCGTAGGTCCGGCAGGTCCGCGGTGCGTGACAGGCCTACCCAGCGCCGCACCCGCGCCCGACGAATCTCGTAGCGGGCCGTCCGCACCGTGATGGCGATGACGAACGCCTTGAACGCCACGGGATCCCTCAGGGTGTGGACCCGCTCGAACAGACACAAGAAGACGTCCTGAACGATGTCTTCCACGTCGTGCTGCGGACCCAGCGAGCGCCGCAAAATGCGGCGAACCAAGGGGGAAAAACGCGCCCAAGTCACGCGCGGCGCGGCGGCATTCTTGTCGATCAAGGCGCGCGCGAGCGTCGCGTCGTCCGCATCTGCGAGCGACGGCATGGCAGCCGCGGTGGCCGCTACATCGTGCGAGACCTGCCTCGTTGCCAATTGGGCCAAGGTGCCTTCAAGCGCGAGTGGACGAGCGCGCGCCTACGACTTCACAGTTAAACTCAACTGCTGGGGACGCGCAATGCTCATTTCTTAGGTTTCTTAAGTTTATGCCCATGCGCGTACCGCGTTTGAAAGAGGGGACGACTCGCCCGCGAGCTTGCGAGAAGAGAGGGAAGAGGTCGTCGAAATTTGATCCGCGGCGCTCGCGGCGATCCACCTGCTCAGCGTAGTCCTCGAAAATTCTTCTGCAGGTGCGCCGCTGTCCGTCTTTCAACCAGAGGGTGCGAGCGCCGGGCGGAGGTTTGCACTACGCCGCGCATGGTGAATCGGATTCTGCTCATCGTTCTGGCTCTGGGCGGCGTTGCGGCAGGCGCGATGCTGCTCCGCGAGCCTGAGCGCGCTACCCCCAGCGCACCGACCGCCGCGGCGAAGGTCAGCGCCAGCGCCCGGCCGGTTGCTACTGCCTCACTGCTCTCATTGCCGGCGAGCGTCACCACGCTGCACGGGTCGCCGGAGGGGGCGCGCCTCGCTTCCAGGCGCGAGCTGTACGAATCGGTGGACGCGCTCGTGCAGGCCTCTGAGTTCGAAAAAGCGCGCCGCTTGCTCGACGACGACCAGGCGCGTTTCGGCGATGACACCGCGGGTCCTTGGCGGGATTTCGAGCAGAGCTATCGCATCATTGCGGACTGTTTGGAGCACCCGACGGCCCAGCTGCGCTCGAGAGCGCAGGCGTTCGTCTTGGTGAGCGAAGCGCAGGTTCTCAAGTCGAGAATCCTCACCGCGTGCGGCGCTCCGTCCTCACGCTCGCGCTAGGCGCAGCTACCGCGGCCAGCCAAGCTCAGCCGGCAGGGGCGAGGGCTGCGCGCCAGGCGTCCAGCGCGCGCATGTTGCCGAGGGTGTCGTCCCAGCTCATCGCCGGCCACGGCGCTTGGCCACTCGAAAGCGCGCTCGCAACGAGCTCGGCCTGGACCGCGTAGGTAGGTCGCTCGGTGCGCAGCTGGACCACTTCCTCCTCCGCTCCCTCGCGCTTGACGACGAAGCTCGTTTCCAGCGACTGACGGACGCCTTGAGGAATCCACGGATCCGGCAGCACGATGCACCCCGCCTCGCCGTAAAGCACGGCCTCGGTGCCGACCCGGTGATGCACCGCGCACGTGAGCGTGGCGGTCAGCCCAGAGGCGAACGAGACGACGGCGGTCGAGATTTCGTCCGCGCCCGTCGGCCCTCGGAAGCCCACTGCTTGCAGGCGCGTTGGTTCTGCGAAGGGGGCGCCGGTCACGACGCCGGCCATGAGGCGCGCGAACGACATGCAGTACCCTCCGACGTCGAGGATGCCGCCGCCGCCGAGCTTCAAGTCGAACAGGCGACTTTGCGGATCGCGGGGCACTCGAAAGCCGAAGTCGGCCTTGATGTGCCGAAGCTCGCCGATGTCTCCGCGCTTCACGCGGTCGATGAGCGCCGTCAGCAGTGGGTGACAGCGGTACATGTAGCCCTCGAGCAAGAAGACGCCGCGCTGCTTGGCCGCTTGCAGCACCCGCTCGGTGCTCGCCGCGTCTACCGTCAGCGGCTTTTCGCAGAGCACGTGCTTGCCCATCTCGATGCACGCGAGGGCCTGGGCCTCGTGGGCAGGATGCGGAGTCGCCACGTACACGACGTCCACGCCTTCGTCCTGGAGCAGCTCGTTGAGGGTGGCGGCGCTGCGCGCGAGCCCGAAGCGCCGCGAGAACGTCGCGCCTTTTTCGGCGGACGAGCCAACCGCGCTCACGACTTCGCACGTTGCCGAGCCTCGGAGCGCCTCGCAGAAATCCGCGGCGATGCCGCCCGTACCGATCACGCCGAACCTGACTTTGCTCATGTCTCGAACCTCGTTGTCCCGTGCTGCTGGGCCTTGGCTGGCGCAGCTCCGACGATGAACGTCAGAGCCGGCTCGTCAAAGCTCTTTCGATTGAGAGCTTGCGATGCTGTGCGCGTAGCCAGCCACCGGCTCGTGTACTGCTGGTAGGCGCCGCCGTCCTTCCCTCTCTTTGCTCCCGCTCGACGTGCTCGTGCGGCCGGGCTTCCGAGCCGTGAGCTGGGTTGGGTGGCGCAAGTACGGGTTCATTGCGGGAGTGAGGTGGGTGGACGTAGCCCGAGGTAGTGACGGAGCGGCGCTGATTCGAGTCAGGTTTTTGCTCTCACCGGACCGGAAGCGGCGCCAGGACGAGCTTTCCGTGATCAGCGGACGCTTTCCGGCGTCACCTGGTCAGGGCTGGACCACCAAAGCCTGCCTGGGCGAAACTCGAAACTAGCTCGGAATATGCGTCGCCTTACGTTGGAACTTGCTGCGTTCGCGCTGCTCGCCTCTTGCTCGACCTACGATGAGCTCGCGCCCCTCCCGCCCGACTTGCCCATCGGAGCCGCGAGCGGCTCGGGCGGCGCTTCAGCGGGCAGCGGCCTCGGCGGCTCGAGCGGGGCGATGACCGGCGGGACGCCCGGCGCGAGCGGCAGCGCCTCGCCGCAGGGCGGCTCGGAATCCGGACCAGGAGGCTCGGTTTCCGGAGGCTCGGTTTCCGGAGGCTCGGCCGCGGGAGGCTCGGCTTCGGGCAGCGGGCAAGGCGGCATGCCGCCGACCCAGTGCGCGGACTGCGCGGCGCTCAAGAGCGCGTTACTGCACCGCTACGACTTCGAGGGCGAGGGCGAGGCGGTGATGGACCGGGTGGGGACGAAGCACGGTACCGTCGAGGGCGGCGGCACCCTCTCGAAGGTCGGTGGTAAGGGCGTCGTCGTGCTGAGCGGTGGCACGACCGGGCCTTACGTGGATTTGCCCAACGGCCTGCTGTCGTCCCTCACGAGCGTGACGCTGGAGACTTGGATCACCTGGGGCGGCGGTGACTCGTGGCAGCGAGTCTTCGACTTCGGCAGCTCGAGCGCGGCCACCGAGGGCACGCCCGAGGACGGCGCGACCTACCTCTTTCTCACCCCGACGACCGACGCGGCCGCGGACGGCCCGCTTCGCGGCGTCTTTTCGGTGGCCGGAGGCGCGGCCACGGCGGAGACCCGCGTCAGCGGCGCGGCCGCGCTGCCGCAAGCACTGGCGCAAGTGGTCGTCGTCGTAGACAGCGCCGCGGAGCAAATCGAGCTGTACGTCGACGGTGCGAGCACGGGCGAGCAGCCGTTCACCGGCTCGCTCGCCGAGCTGGATGACGTCAACTGCTGGCTCGGCCGAAGCCAGTACGAGTCCGATCCGGAGCTCACCGGCACGCTGCACGACTTCCGTATTTACGGCGCCGCGCTCACCGCCGCGCAAATTGCGACGAGCTTCACGAGCGGACCCGATCCAGCATTCTTGGCGCAATGAGCCGAGTCGAACAGCAGCTCGCCGAGCAGCGCGCCTCCAATCAAAGTGGGCTGCCGCATTTCGAGGCCTTTCGCGGGCACCGTGAGCATCAGACGCGGCTCATCTCGGCGAGCCAGCGCCAAGCTAGCGATCGCTTGTGCGTCCTCGGCGCCGGCAACGCCTACGATTTGGAGCTCGAGGATCTGCTCGCGCGCTTTGCGGAGGTCCACTTGGTGGACGTCGACGCGCAGGCCCTTTCACGGGCTCGAGCGCGCGTCTCCGAGGCAGCGGGGGCGCGCTTGTTCACCCACGCCCCCGTGGACCTTTCGGGGATGTTCGAGCACCTCGAGCGGTGGGCGCGCCTGCAAATCACGCCGGACGAGCTGATGAAGGCGCCGGCGGCGGGCGCCAAGCGCATCGCGGCCGCGCTCCCGGGCCCGTTCGACGTCGTCGCGTCCACTTGCTTGCTCACGCAGCTTCAGCTCTCGCTGCTTCGAGTCGTGGGCGATCGCCATCAACTCTTCGTCGCCTTGCGAGAGTTCTTGACCCTCACCCACTTGCGCACTCTGGCCGCGCTGACCAAGCCGGGCGGGGAGGCGCTGCTCGTGACTGACCTGTGCGAGGCCGCCGCGTTTCCGCCCGGCAGCGGCAGCGAGCCGGACTTGCCGGCGTTGATGAAGCAGTTGGTCGCAGCCGGTCACGTCATCCACTCTTCGCATCCGGAATCGATTCGGCTCACGTTGAGCGACGACCCGGTGCTCTCGCGCGCGTTCGGGCCGTCCGAGGTCAGTGAGCCGTGGCTTTGGCACAATGGTCCGCAGCTTCGCTTCCTCGTGTACGCGTTCACTCTGCCGAGGCGCTGAGTCCGGCCCGCGAGCGAGCCGCGGGACTTGGTCGCCAGATTGTTTCCGGTTTCGGCCCAGCAGCCCGCGATTGTTGCTGTGGTGGAACACTGAGTTGCTGACGCGGCAGCTGTTCGGCCCGGGGGGCAAGCCATAAGACCTCACCGCCACGCACGCCAGTGCGGGAGCACGAACACTCAACCAGGACTAGTACCATGAAGCGCTTGATTGCTGCCTTGCCCTTGCTGATCGCCGGAATTGCCCACGCTGACTCGGTCGAGTGGAAGCTCGATACCTCGCACACCACCGTTGGCTTCTCCGTGCCGCATTTGGTGGTCAGCTCGGTCGACGGTCGATTCAAAGAAGCCACCGCCAAGATCAACCTGGACGACGCGGACCTGACCAAGAGCCAGGTTTCTGTCGAGATCAACGCGGGCTCGATCGACACCGGCGATCAGAAGCGCGACGACCACCTGAAGAGCCCGGACTTCTTCGATGCCAAGAAGTTCCCCAAGCTCACCTTCAAATCGACCAAGATCACCAAGGCGGGGGCCGGCTACAAGCTCACGGGCGACCTCACGATCCGCGACGTGACGAAGTCCGTCACGTTGGACGCGACCCTCAGCGCGCCAGTGAAAACGCCCTGGGGTAATCAGGCGCGCGCGGCCAAGGTGACGGGCAAGATCAAGCGCGGGGACTTCGGCCTGAAGTGGAACAAGGCGCTCGAGACGGGCGGAGTCGTCGTTGGCGACGACGTCACGATCGACGTGAAGTCCGAGGTCACGAAGTAAACTTCTCCTCGAGAGGACACCGGGCCACTCGGTCGGCGCCCCTTCGGCGCTTCCGGGTGGCTCACGCGTGGTGAGGCCGAGCGGTAGCGGGCGCGGTGGCAAACCGAGCGCTACGTGAACCTTTCCTGTGCTGATTCGGCCGCGGGGTAGGTGCGCTTGAGGATGGCGCTCCCATCGGGTATGCCCCCACCATCCAGATGGCCGAGACCGAATACGACGCGATTGTTTTGGGTGGTGGACCTGGCGGCTACGTGTGCGCCATTCGCCTGGCGCAGCTCGGCGTCAAGACGCTGTGCGTGGAGGAGGAAGAGTTCGGCGGCGTCTGTCTGAACTGGGGCTGCATCCCCTCCAAGGCGCTGATCGCGAACGCGCACTTCGTGGAGAAGTCCAAGCACATCGCCGACCACGGCATCGCGGTGTCCGGCGTGTCGGTGGACGTCGGCAAGATGCAGACCTGGAAGAACGGCATCATCAAGAAGCTGACCGGCGGCGTGCGCGGCCTGGTGAAATCCAACGGCGGAACGACTCTGGATGGCCGCGGCAAGCTGATCGCCAATGACACGGTCGAAGTCACGCTCAAGGACGGCAGCAAGCAGGTCGTCAAAGCCAAGAAGGCGATCGTCGTCGCGACGGGCTCGGCGACCATTCAAGTGCCCGGCTTCGAGTTCGACGGGAAGAAGATCATCGGCGCGCGCGAAGCGGTGAGCCTGCAGCAGATCCCGAAGCGCCTGGTCGTGATCGGCGGCGGGGTGATCGGGCTGGAGCTCGGCATGGTTTACCAGTCGTTCGGCTCGCAGCTCACCGTCGTGGAGATGACGAACAACCTGCTGCCCGGCATCGATCCGGACTGCGTGAAGGTCGTCGAGAAGACCCTCACGAAGCGCGGCGCCACCGTTTTGAAGGGCGCACGCGCCGAAAAGTACGAAAACAACCCGGACGGCTCGGTCTCCGTGATCGTCACGGTGGACGGCAAGCAGCAAAAGGTCGAGGCGGACGTCGTCCTGGTGGCGGTGGGCATGAAGCCGCGCGGCAAGGGCATCGGGCTGGAAGAGCTCGGCGTCACTGTCGACCAGCGCGGCTTCGTTCCCACGAACGAATACTGCGAGACGAACGTCAAAGGCATTTTCGCCATTGGTGACGTGAGCGGCGCCCCCATGCTCGCCCACAAGGCCAGCAAAGAGGGTGAGGTCGCGGCCGAGGTGATCGCCGGGCACCACGCCGGCAAAGACTGGGTCACCATTCCCGGTATCGTGTTCACGGACCCGGAGGTCGCGACGGTTGGAATCACGGAGGCGCAAGCCAAGGAGCAGGGGCTCACGGCCAAGACCGGCAAGTTCCCGTTCTCCGTCCTCGGCCGCGCGATGAGCATCGGCGAGACCGAGGGCTTCGTGAAGGTCGTCACCGACACCAAGTCGGGCCGCGTCCTCGGCATTCACATCGTCGGGCCGAACGCGTCCGACCTCATCAGCGAAGGCGCGCTCGCGCTGGAGACGGTCGCCACCGCCGAGGATCTGGCGCTCACCATCCACCCGCATCCCACGCTCGGTGAATCGCTCATGGAGGCCGCCGCTGCTTCCATCGGCAAAGCGGTTCACATGATGAACCGCTGACGAAGGTCGCGGCCGGTTCGAGCGTCACCGCACCGTGTAGGCGATGCGTCGCTGCTCTCGGTCCCAAACATGGGAGCCCGAGGGCGGCGACCCGGCGGCTGCGAGCGCCTTGGTGATGGTGCGGCCCTCGCCGAGGATGAGCTCACCGAGCTCTGGGTCCGGCAGGAGCTTGCCCTTGCGCGCATCATTGGGGTCGTAAACGACGTAGCGGTCGCTCACTGCCATTTGAAGATCCGGAGCGCCACCGCGAAGCCGATGATGGACCACAGCACGAGCACCACCAGCTCGAACCCGATCCCGGTCAGCCCCGCGCCCTCGTTGTAGATTCGGCGCAGCGAGTCGTTCGCGGCGGTCAGGGGCAAGAAGCGGATGGGAAGCTGCAGCCATTCCGGGAAGCGTTCGTAAGAGAAGAACGAGCCCGAGAGCAGCCACATCGGCAGCTGCACGAAGTTCATCCACCCTCCCGCGACCTCGGTGCTGGTGAGCCGCGCGCCGATCAAGAAGCCGATCGCCGCGAATGCCGACGCGCCCACGACCGACGCCACGAGCAGGGCCGGGATGCTGCCCTGAATCTGCGTGCCGAACACCAGCCGCCCAAAGCCGATGAGCACGGCCAGCTCCATCACCAGAAAGAGCGAGCGGGAGAAGAAGTAGGAGAGCAAGAAGTGACTGCGCCTCATCGGCGTCACTGCGTAGCGCCGCAGCAGCTTGCGTTTGCGCGCCAGCACCAGGTTGAAGCCGATGCCCCACATGCTGCTACCCATCAGGTTCAACCCGATGAGACCCGGCAAGAGAAAGTCCACGTAGCGTGAGCCCTTCTTTTGCACCGGCTGGTCCTCGAAGCGTGAGCCTGCTTCGCGGCGCCCGGCCGCGCGCTCCAAGACATCCTCCGCCACCGCTCGCGCGAGCTGGCTGCGCTCCTGCGCACGGTCCAGCTTGAACACCAGCGGGCGCGCCGGATCCGGCTGATCCACCACGAGGTCCACCTTGGTGCGCGCGAGTGAGCGCTCGGCCTCGGCGCGCGGCAGCCGCGTGACGCGCAAACGGGGCGTCTTCTGCAGCGCTTCTACCGTGGTCGCCGGCACGGAGTCGGTCACGGCTACGTGGGGCGGCTCCGGCGCTTTGGAGCGGAACGCGAGCCCGAGGCCGATCGCCATCAACAGGGGGAAACCGAAGACCCAAAAGACGTAACCTGGCTCGCGCAAGAACTCGCGGATGCGTGCCTTGATGAGCTCCTCGAGCGGGTTAGGGGAGTCCGGGCTGCTCACGCGGCCTCCTGGGCGTCCGGGTTTTTCAAAGCTCGACCGGTGAGGTGGAGGAAGACGTCGTCCAGCGTCGCTTGGTGGGTGCTGAGGCCGATGGGAATGACCTGCTGACGCTCCAGCTCCGCCAGCACGCTCGTGAGCGCGGCCAAGCTCCGATCGATGCGCAGCCGGTAACCCTCACCGCGCCGCTCCACGCTCTCTACGGCGGGCAGGGCGGACAGAGCGGCTTCGTCCGGCGCTTGCTTGGTCTCGAACTCCACGAACTGCACCAGACCCAGGCCGTCCACCAAAGAGCGCGGCGTATCCACCGCGATGATCTTTCCGCGGTCCATGATCGCGATGCGGTCACACAGCGCCGCGGCCTCTTCCATGTAGTGAGTCGTGATGAGCACGCTGCGGCCGCGCCGCTGGAAACCTTGCACGATGGCCCACAGCTGCTGGCGAGCGCGCGGATCCAGCCCGGTGGTGGGCTCGTCCAAAAACAGCAGCTCGGGGTCCCCCGCGAGCGCAGTACCGAGCGCCACGCGCTGCTTCTGCCCGCCGGAGAGCTTGTGGTACTGCTGCTTGCGCTCGGCCTGCAGGTCCAGGTCTTTGATCAAGTCCTCCACGGCGCGGCCCTGCCGGTAAAATGAGCGAAAGAGCCGCAACACCTCCTCGACCATGAGCTTGTCCGCGAGCTGCGTGTCTTGCAGCTGCACTCCGAGCCGCTCCTGCAGCTCCTGGTCGCGCCCGCTGCGCCAGGGGATGCCGAACAGCTCCGCCTTGCCCGAGTCTGGCTTGGTCAAGCCTTCCAGCATCTCGACGGTCGTGGTTTTGCCCGCGCCGTTGGGACCGAGCAAGCCGAAGCACTCTCCGACCTCCACCGTGAGCTCGATTCCCGCAACCGCGAGCTTGTCGCCGTACGTTTTGACCAACGACTCACAGCGGATGGCGGGGGCAGTCATGGGCGCGCGCAGCGTAGCAGGCGTCACCTACTGGGGTACACGAGGTTCCGGCTCCGACAACGGCGCCGAAGCCGCCGCTCTCCAGGGGGCGAGTCAGCGCGCGCCCGCGACAAACGGCTGGAAATGCGGCTGCGTGCGAACAAAACTACAGCCGCTAGAATCGCCGTGGCACATTTCGGCCATGGGCATTTTCGACCGCATGGGTAAGGTCATCTCCGCCAACTTCAACGGGCTGGTAGACGGCCTGCAAGACCCGCGAAAATCCGTCGAGCAAACGCTTCTGGAAATGCAGGAGCAGATCCGGGCCGCGCGTCGCGAGGTGGTGAGCGCGGTGGCAGCCGAGAAGCAGCTGCGCGGCAAGCTGGACGACCTGGACAAGGAAGCTCAGAAGTGGGCGAGCCGCGCCGAGCTCGCCGTCAAGAGCGGAGACGACGAGCTTGCGCGCGACGCGCTGCTACAGAAGAAGCGCGTCACGGGCGAGCGCGATCGCATCGAGGCCCTTCGGGGCGAGCAGCGCGCGGCCGCGCACGAGATGAAGGCGGAGCTCGAGCGCATGGAGCAAAAGGCGACGGAGCTGGAGCACCGCAAGGGCACGCTCGTCGCGCAGGCCGCGCAGGCGAAGGCTGGCGGCAGCGCGGACGGCGCTGGTCAAAAGCGCGTCGGCGGCACCGCTTTCGCGGAGTTTCGCCGGATGGAGGATCAAATCGAGGCGGTGGAGACGACCGTGCAGGCGCAGCGCGAGCTGGACGGCTTGCTGAACGAAAAGGGCCCGAGCGGCATGACGCGCGACGAGGTCGAAGCCAAGTTCAGGCAGCTCGAAGCTGGCGTCGGCCCCGGCGCGGAGAACCTGAAGCGCAGCGAGGTGGACGACGAGCTGCAGGCGATCAAGCGCCGCGTGCGCGTGGAGTGAGGGTCACTCCGGCTTCTCCAGCAGCTCGCGCAGGACCTCCGCGACGGCCTCGTAGAGCGCCTCCGGGATTTGCTCTCCTAACGCCAGCTCTCGCAGGGCGTGGGCAATGGGTACGTCGCGCACGACGGGGACGTTGTAGTGATGCGCGGCTTCGATCAGGCGCTGCGCTAGCTCGCCCTCGCCGTGGGCGATGACCGTCGGCGCAGAGTCCTCGTCCGCCTCGTAGCGGAGCGCGGTCGCTAGATGGGTGGGGTTCACGATGAGGACCTTGGCGTCTTTCACGGCCATGACCATCGAGCCGGCCAAGGCTTCTTGATGAGCGCGGCGGCGCGCGGCTTTCACCTCCGGGTCGCCCTCGGACTCGCGATGTTCGCGCCGCACCTCGTCTTTCGTCATTCGGTGGCGCGAAAGCCACGCTCGTCGTACGAAAAAGTAGTCCACCGCCCCGAGCACCAAACCGATGAGCGCGGCGCCCCACAGCAGCCTCCGTGCGAGCAGCCAGGCGGTGGTCGCGACCGCCTCGCCGCGACCGAGGGTGCCTGCCACGTCCGCCATGTGGTCGCGCAGCGCCGCGTAGGCAAGCCAGCCAACCGCAAGGGCGGCCGCGAACGAGCGCACGAGGGACAGCGCGCGCTCCGCCGAAAAGAGCCCTTTAAGACCGTTTACCGGGTCCACTCGCGAAAAGTCCGGTGCGAAGCGGGAAGCAGTGAACGCGCCGCCGGTTTGAACGAAGCCCAAAATGGCAGACACGGAGGCGGCCGCGCCGAGCACCGGCGCGCTCAGCGCGAGCCACAGCCACGCCGCGCCGGAGGCATCCGCCTCCCCGAGCTCCATCGCGCGGCGCAGGGCCGCCCCGGACGTGACCGTGAGCGCGACGAGCATGGCCGGTAGCAGCGAGACCACGAGCAAGAAGCCGACCGCTTGCCCGAGCGAGGCCGAGAGCGCGCTGTCGCCTCTTTCACGCGCCTGCTTGAGCCGGCGTGGGGTGGGCTCTTCGGTCTTGTCCGACGACATGGGCTAAAAGCCAAGTATCGGCAGGCCCACACCGCCAGTTGCGCGCCAAGTGGCCGCGGTCTGCTGAATGATGGGGGTGCGGAGCTGGGGCGGCGGGTGCGAGCGCTCGAAGCCGAACAAGATGTCGTTCGGCGTCAGCTGATCCAGCCCCGAGAAGAACTGCATCGTCAGCAGCGCTCCGCCCTCGGTCAAACGGTAGTCCGCGCGGCGCGAGCCGAGGGTGAGGGTGTTGTTGATGCCGACCATGTCCGCGGCGACCTCGTTCGGTTGATTGAACGCGGGCACCGCGCCCGCCAAAACCGCGCCGAGCTGGGCCAAGTTGAGCGGAGAGAGCGCGGTGCACGGCAAATGACCGAGGTAGTGGTGGCCGAGCTCGTGGCCCATCACGAACGCCAGCTGCTCGTCGAGCACCTGGTACTGGCGCGTCACCTTGCGGGCGTCGAAATCGATGCGTGGGTCGGCGAAGCCGGCCGGCACCTCCGGTAGAGGTTGCTTGGGGCGGGCGCTGCGAGCGATGACCCCGATGTATTCGCCGACCTTGTTCGTGCCCGCGAGCTCGTCGTAGGCGCGAAAGCGCGCGAGCTGCGACTGAATCTGCAGGAGGCCGTCGCTGATGGCCATGGCCGGGCTCGAGCCGCTGCAAGAAGCGAACGCGTTCACCTCGCCCGGCGTCGCGTCCACGACGAGCGGGATGCCGTTCACTCGCGACTGTTGTTGTGCCGGCAGTGCCGCGACGAGCTCGTTGAGCACTTGCTGCGCGCGGCCGCGAAGGAAAGCAATGTCGTGATGGATGACGGGGTCGTTCGCGCTCACCGCCACCGTCGGCGCCACCGTCGCGACGGGAGCGGGGACCCCGGGCTGAGCGGTCGCCGGTTGCCCGACCGCGGTTCCTCCGGGCGCGGGCTGGCCGTAATACACGGGCTGCGAGCGTTCGCGCGCACAGCCAGAACCCAGCACCACGCAAAAGAACGAAAGCGCCACACCGAGAGCACGGTCGAACCCAGACGCAGCCATGCGCCAAACATAGCAGGTCGCTTGCCAGCGCCGGGCGATCACCCCATCTTCTGTCCCGGCCGATGGAGAACCAGTATGTCCCGCTTCGCTTTCGCAAGGTTCACGGCCGCTTCGTTCCCGGCAACGCCGTGCGCTTCCTGCGCGACGGGCGCGAGGCTTTTCCCCCCATGCTCGAGGCCATCGCTCAGGCCCGCCGGCAGGTCCTGCTCGAGATGTACTGGTTCGGGTCGGACGCGGTGGGGCGGCGTTTCACGGAGGAGCTGCTGCGCGCCCGTCAGCGCGGGGTAGAGGTCGCGGTCATTTACGACTCCGTGGGCTCGATCGGGGCGGATCAGGCCATGTTCACCGAGCTGCAAGCGGCCGGTGCGCACGTGCTGGAGTACAACCCGGTGGCGCCGTGGCGCCGCAAGGTTCGCGTCTCCTTCTCGCGTCTGTCGCGGCGGGACCACCGTAAAATCCTCGTGGTGGACGGCAACGTCGGCTTCACGGGGGGCATCAACCTGGCGAGCCAGTGGGCGCCGCTCGAAGAGGGCGGCGAGGGCTGGCGGGACGACATGATGCGAATCGAGGGCCGCGCGGTGAACGGCCTGTCGCACTGCTTTCACCGCGCCTGGCGGAGGCACTCGCTGCCGCGGCTCCTTCACCTTCACGCCGCCCAGCCGGTAGCGGCAAGCGGTGAGCGTCTCCTGCCGGTGCGGATCTTGGGGGAGCGCTACTTTCGCCATCGCCACGAGATCGCGCGGGACTACGTATCGCGGGTCTACGCGGCGAAAAAGAGCGTCTACATCGCGAACTCCTACTTCGTGCCGGACGGCACGGTTCGTCGCGCTCTCATGCGCGCGGCGTCACGGGGAGTGGACGTGCGCGTGATCGTTCCCGCCCATAGCGACGTGGAGGCCGTGAAGTACGCCGGGCGCGCTCAGTACCAGCGCTTGCTGGAGGCGGGCGTGCGAATCTACGAGTGGCAAGAGGGGATGTTCCACGCCAAAACCGCGGCCATCGACTCCCAGTGGTGCACCACGGGGACGTTCAATTTCGACTACATGTCGCTGCGCAACAACCTCGAGGTGAACGCGAGCGTGCTGGACGAAGAGCTGGCGACCGAGGTCGTGGCGTCCTTCCGGGAAGACCTGAAGAGCTCTCACGAGGTGGAGCTGAAGAACGTCGTGGCGCGCAGCTTGTCGGATCGCCTGATCGAGAACACCTTCTATCGTCTACGAAAGTTCCTGTGACCGAACCTCCCGCCTTCGAGCTTCGCACTCACGCTTCCATGCGTCACCTCGGGCAAGACACGTGGCAGCAGCTGCTTCCGCCGGGGCGCCCTCCGTTTCTCTCCTTCGAGTGGCTGGACGCGCTGGAGCGCACCGGCTGCGTCGGGGAGGACAAGGGCTGGCTGCCGCAGCACATCACCTTGCACGAAAACGGCGTGTGCGTGGCGGCCGCGCCCGCTTACGTCAAGACGAACAGCGAGGGCGAGTTCGTGTTCGATTACTCGTGGGCCCGGCACTCGGAGGGCGTGCTGCGGGCGCCCTATTACCCGAAGCTCGTGCTCGCCGTGCCGTTCACGCCCGCGACGGGGCCGCGCATCTTGGTGCGAGCCGATAGCGACCGCGCCCGAATCATGTCGGCTTTCGCGCGCGCCCTCCCGCAGCTATGCGCAGCGCTGCCTGTCTCGGGCGCCCACGTGCTGTTCCCCTCGGAAGGGGAGAGCGCGGAGCTGACCCAAGCCGGGTTGGCCGAGCGGCGCGGCGTTCAGTTCCATTGGACGAACCCTGGCTACCGCGACTTCGACGACTTTCTGTCGCGGATGAACAGCAAGAAGCGCAACCAACTCAAGCGTGAACGCCGAGAGATGCACGACCGCGGGGTCGAGATCCGCGCCCTCTCCGGGCGAGAGCTCACCCCGGAGCTCGTGGATTTCGTGTTCGACTTTTACCTGAGCACGGTCGAAAAGTTTGCTTGGGGTCGCCAGTACCTGTGCCGCGAGCTATTCGAGGAAGTCGCCAAGACCATGCCCGACGAGCTTCACGTGGTGGTAGCGGAGCAGGCCGGCAAACGGCTCGGCGGTGCCTTCAATTTCTTGGGCAAAGACGCGCTGTACGGCCGCTATTGGGGCGCCACTCACGAGGTGCCATTCCTGCACTTCAACGTGTGCTTCTACTTCGGCATAGAGGAGTGCATCCGACGTGGTCTGTCGAAGTTCGAGCCGGGGGCGGGCGGAGAGCACAAGGTCGCGCGCGGCTTCGAGCCGACCGTGACCTACAGCTCCCATTACCTCCGGCATCGCCAGCTGGACGCGGCGGTGAGGGACTTTCTCGAGCGCGAACGCGAGGCGGTGACCGAGCACGTCGCCCAGTCGCGCGCGGAGGGCGTGCTGCGCCCCTTCGAGCACGCCGAGTCTATCGACGAGCCGAGTCCGTCGACCAAGTGAGCAGGTGGTAACCGAGAGACGCGGTGAATAGCCAGGCGCTATCGCCTTCGTCCGCGAAGCGCCGCTCGGCGCGCAGGTCCAGCCAAGGGCCCTCGGCGCGGCCCAGCAATGGCAGACCGAAGCCTGCGCCGAGCTCGAAGCCCCGCTCGTCACCGAAGCCGCGGCCGAGAGGCTCCGCGAAGTACGCGCCCGCGCTCAGCGAGAGCGAGTCCAAGCTCAAATCCAGCAAGGCGGGGCCGCGCTCCCAATCTTGCGAGAAGCGCGGCAAAAACAGCGGCCTCACGTCCAGCCCAAGCGAGGCGACCCGCTCGGGCCTCCGCTCCGCGCCGCCGAACGCGTCGGAGTAACGGCCGTACACTCCGGCGATCCACAAGTAGTGCGCGGACAGACGCAGCGACGCCCGCGGCTCGCCGTCTTCGAGCTCCGCGCCGACGTCCGCGGCGACGGCTACCAAGCCGTCCAAGCGGCCGTACACGCCGTCAGCCCCGGGTAAGGGCGCATGCACGCGTTCCGGCGCGTCCGCACGCGCATGAGCGGCGCATAGCAGCAAGCCGAGCGTAGGGACGAGAAGGCGCAACCGCTTCATGGGCGCTCTTGGCCGAACGCGGCCACGATGCGATCGCGCAGCTCCGGCGCGAACACGACCCGGACGCGTTCCATGCGCTCGCTCCGGAGCCGGCCCAGCAAAAACGAGACGTCCGAGAGCGCACGGCTCTTGCCATTGGGAAACACGACCGTCAGCGGATCCTCGGAGTCGTCGAACGCGACGGTGGAGGCCGCGTCCAACCCCACGTAAACCTCGGGATCCAGGCCGGCATCTCGAGCGATGTCGCGCGCCACCTCCAGCGCCGCAAGGCGAGCGGCGGGCGTCGCTTGCTCGCCGAACAGCTCGTAGGTCTTGAACAGGTTGCGCGCGTAGAAGCGCTGGCACAGGTCCCCGAGCAACGGATCGGCGGATTCGCACCAGCTTGCCAGCGCGACCCAGAGCGCGGCGTCGTCCAGCTTCAGGTACTGGCCGAGTGACGTTTGCCCTCCGACCGCGATGTCGCGGATCGCTGCCGGCGTGCCCTCCACGCGCGTGCCGTCCTGCGTGAGCTGACCCACGCGCTCCAAGATGCGCGAGAGCATCCACTCGCTCGCACGTTCGGTCTTGTGGAAATAGACCTGCTGAAACATGAACAGGCGGGCCAGAAGGAACGATTCGATGGCGGGAATGCCCTTGGCGCCATCGATGGCCAGCGGCGGGGCCTTGTCGCTGGTCGGCACGCCGAAACGCAAGCTGCGCAGGAGCCAGTCGAGGTCGAAGGCGCCGTAGCTGACGCCCGTCGCGTGCGCGTCGCGCAGCAGGTAGTCGCAGCGGTCCACGTCGAACGTTCCGCTGACGGCCTTGGCCAAGAAGGTGAGCTCGTGCTTGCCCTGCACCAAGTCCGCGACGCGGTCGGGCAGGGTCGCGTCGAAGCGTCTTAGGATGCGGCTCACGTCCGTGCTCGGGTCGAGCACGATTTCTTTCGTCCACTCTTCGTGCAGCCTCGCCTGCGGCAAGACTTGCTCGAACAGGTGCGAAAACGGTCCATGCCCGACGTCGTGGAGGAGGGCGGCCGCCAGCGCGTCGCGCGCGCGCTCGGTGGTGAGGCGCTGCCAATAGGGGAGCGCGTCGTGAATCGAGCGCAGGCGCCGCACGAGTCGGGTCATGACGCACGCAGAGCCGATGGCGTGGGCGAAGCGCGTATGGTCGGCGCCGGGGTAGGCCAGTGACGCCAGCCCGGTCTGGCGCACGCGGCGGAGGCGCTGGAGCTCCCGCGCCTCCAGGAGCGCCGGCACGATCGACTCTTCCTCCGCCTCGAAGGAGACGAGCCCATGGACGGGGTCTCTCAGGATCATAGAACAACCTGTGGATAGCCCAACGTGGCGGCCGCGTCTCGGCTCGGGACGGAAAAACGCGCGCTCGCCGCCCGTAATCGTGAGGCAAGATTCCCGTACGGGCCTGGCTCGGGGCCGCTCACGTGCCTTGGGCGAAAATGACCTGCACTGACGCCGGCTTGGCGGCGAAAGCCGAGCGGCGCGAAAGCGCCCGCCAGCGCGTGGATTCGCGCGGCTCCGCCCATGGCCTCGCCTCTCGGCGTCTCGGCTTGAGTGCGCGCCGGCCCAAGGAAGGCGTCTTGGCGGAGTCTCATCACGCCGATGACGTTTGTCTGGCCCGGCGAAACCCGCGCGTTTCTCGGGCGAATCTCACAACTGTCCGCCGAGCGTCCGCGGCCAGTTGTGAGATCCTTCGACCTCGAGCAAGCCCCACAAGCTCAATCAAGCCCGACGAAGCCTGACAAGCTCAAAGGCGCTCGACCTCCGCGAGCGCCGCGAGCGCCCACAAGGCCGACAGACAGAGCCGCGTATAGCTCTGAAGGGTTACTGACCCGACTGGACAGAGCGAGGTTTTCGCGGTTTGCTATCTAGATCTATGAGTAACTCCCGACGCGAAGGCGGACAGACCGAGAGGCCTGGGGTGGCCATCCGGTTGGTGGACGTTCTCCGCGTTCTGCCGGACCGGGAGCTCGAGTCCCTGATCGCGCGCCTGAAGATCAAGACAGACGAGGCGAAGCGCATCGACGTGCCGTCCCAAGTGGCGCGCATGCTCCTGCAGCTGCCGGAGATTCGGGATACCTCGCTGCTGCCGGGCCCGACGCGAGAGCTCCTCTATCGAATCGCAGAGGCGAAAGGCGTGCTCGTCGCGAGCGCGCTGCCCCCTGCCGTCGAGCCGCTCGTGGCCCGCGGCATCGTGTTCGTGCGCGGCGCGGCGCGCGGCGTCGAGCTGCTGCTGCCCATCGCCTACATGCTGCAGCTGCGCAGCTGGGAAGGTGAGGACCCCCGCGGCGTGCGCGCGCTTTTGTCTCAGGTCTCCCAGGAGGTGGCAGGCAGCATCGCCGGTCACTACCTCGGGCGTCCGGCGACGCCGCCCATGGCGCTCGCCCTCGAGCCGGCTTGGGAGGTGCTTACCCATCCGCAAAAGCTTGCGCGCGAGCTAGAGGAGCTCGCTCCTCTCGAACGCAAGCTGCTCGCGGCGGTGGATACGGTCGGCGGCGAGGTGGAGACGGACGAGCTCCTGGATCTGGAGCGCGAGCCGCTGCGCCTGCGCGGCGCCACCGGCGCGACGCCCTCGCGCCGCGGCGTCGGTTTCGCGCTGGAGCGCCGCGGCTACCTGGTGCCGATCCACCCCAATCGCCACATCATTCCGAGTGAGGTCGCGACGATCGTCGGTGCTTCGCGCCGCGCCGAGCGCGAGACGCAGCGCCGGGAGATCCGCAGCTTCGTTCTGGCGGACGATCACGCGCCCCGTCGCGCGCGCTTTGCGGAGGATCCCGCGGCGCTCGCCCTGGCGATGGCGCTCACGGTGCGTGATCCGTCGCTGGAGCTGCGCACCGACATCGGCACTCCTCGCTCGCTCATCGGCAAGCTGTCGACGCGCTTCGGCAAAGATCCGGACCGGGTCGCGTTCATCGCTGCCCTCAGCCGCGCCGTCGGCTTGTGGGATCCCTCGGCGGTGAGCGTTGCCTCGCCGCCCGGCTCGCACGACGTGGGCGCGCTCGGCCGCGCCTTGTTCGACGCGTGGCGCCGCGGCGGCGCGTGGGACGAAGCTCGGCCGGACGGCGAGGTCATGCGAGTCGCGCAGGGCTCGCGCGAGGCAAGCGCCGTCGGCAGCGTCCGCGATCTGGTGCTGGAGGCCCTGCAGGAGCTGGGGGATGGCCGCTGGGTGCCGTGGGAGGCGATCGCCGGCTACGTGCGGTCGGACTCACGCGCGCCGGGCCTGCTCCGTCTCATTCAGCGTTGGGCGCAGCGAGCGGGGGTGGAAGCTCCCACGCCGGCGGAAATTGCGCGCCGCATCGCGTTCGAGAGCTTGCACGGCCTCGGCGTGGTGGACATCGGCGACGCGGACTCGGACGAGGCGGACTCGCTGGGGCCGACCCTGCGCATCACTCCGCGCGGTCGCGCCTACTTGGGGGATGTCTCGCCGAGCAGCACCTCCGCCCCCAAATCCAGCAGCGACCATAGCCGCTTCACCGACAACCAAGCGCTGCGCATCGGCCCCCTCACGAAGACGGGGCACGTGCTCGCACTTTCGCCGTTCGTCGAGGTGGGAGCCGTGTCTGGTACGCTAGACGTGCTCATCACCGCCCAAACTCTGGCGCAAGCGCTAGGAGCCGGCTTCGAGGCGGACGTGATTCAGGCCCGCATCGAGCTCGTCGCGGTGCTGCCGGATCCCATCGCGCGCACCCTGGCGCAGGCCAGCGCCGTCGTCGGGCGCGCTGAGTTCGTGGTCACCTCGGGCTTCCTCTGGGTGGAAGATCCGGAAGTGCGCGAGCTGCTCCGCACTCGCCGCCAGACTCAAGATCTGTTCATCGACCCCTCGCCGCCGGCAGGCTTGCTGCTCGCGGCGGGCATCGACATCGAGCGGCTCGCGCGACGATGCCGGACCCTCGGCGTGGAGGTGGTGGTGGAAGGGGAGGTGTACCGCACCCGGTCCATCCCGCCCGGTCGCGGCAGCGGCGCTCGCCGCCTGGAATCATCCGGCAGTCTGCCCGCGATGCGCAGCTCGCGGCCCCCGCCTCGCGGAGTCACGGGAGCCCCGCCCAGCGTCGGCCGCTCTCTGCCGAGCACCGGCGGCACCCGCAGCAGCGGTGGCTCACGCGGCCCCGCCATGCGCAGCCCCACGCCGAATCCCACGAGCAGCGGCCGCACCTCCACCGCCTCGAGCCCCCCTCCAGCCAACCCGATCAAACGCGGCACGTAAGTCACCGCGAGCGTGGGCGGCGCCGCCCCGCCGGGAACGGCGCCTCAAGCCTCTAGGCGACGCTCCAGCCAGGCTTTCACGCCCGGGGAGCGGCTCACGGAGGCGATCTTGCCGCCCTGAATGAAGACTTCGCTCGGCAGCGCGCGACCGTTGTACTCGCTCGCCATGACGAAGCCGTAGGCTCCAGCGTCGCGGATCGCTACCAATCCTTCGGGGTTAGGCCCGAGGGGGTGCGCACCGAAGTCGTCGCTGCTCTCGCACACCGGGCCGACGACGCGCCACTCCGGTTCCGCCGGGACGGCTTCGAGCAGCTCGATGCGATGCTTGGCCGAGTAGAGCGCGGGACGGATCAAGTCGTTCATGCCGGCGCTGATCATCGCCCACCGACGCTCGGCGCTGCGTTTCGTCTGCACCACGCGCGCGACGACCACGCCGAACGGCGCTACGAGGCTGCGACCCGGCTCGACCACGATCATGAGATCAGAGAGCCCCGCGTCGCGCAGCGTGCGAACGCAGGTGTGAGCGAATTCGGAAGGAGCCACGCTGGGAGCGGCGCCGTAATCGACCCCAAAACCCCCGCCGAAGTCCACGTACTTGAGCGTCGACACGCTCTCCCGTCGCTCTCGGGTGAGCTCGCACACTTTGCGAGCCGAGCGCGCGTACGCGTCCGTCGCGGTGAGCATCGAGCCGATGTGCGTGGAGAGCCCGACTTGCGCCAGGCGCCCTTCCGAACCGTCGATCACGCCGTAGGCGGCCACCAGATCGCTCTCGCTGATGCCGAACTTCGCCTCGTCGTGGCCGGTAGCGATGTGCGAGTGCGAGTCGATCTCGATGCCTGGATTGAGACGAAGCGAAACGTCGGCCCGATGGCCCACGGCGCGCGCGCGCGCGGCGATGCGGCTCAGCTCCTCCACGGACTCGGCCTGAATGGCGAGGATGCCCTTGGAGATCGCGAGGTCCAGCTCGGAGTCCTCCTTGGCCACGCCGCTCATCACGAGCTTTTGGGCCGGCACCCCGCACGCCAGCGCCAGCTCCACCTCGGCGCCCGAGACCGCGTCGACGCCGGCGCCTTCGGCCGCGAAGGCGCGAACGACCGTACCCGCACTGTTGGCCTTGATGGCGTAGGCGACGAGGTGCGGTGCGTCACCGAAAGCATGTTTCAACGACCGCAACGTTTCGGTCATCCCATCGACGTCGTAGACGTACGCCGGAAGCTCGACTTCCGCGTCACGAATCACTTGAGAAAGGCGCATCGAGCCCAAGACGGCCGAGTCTTGCGCATCGCGTCGAAATCCGGTCATGGCCCGTCCTCTACCATGACGACGAAGAAAGGCCGAAAGTCAAACTCACGGCCGGTCACTGCGTGCTAACAAGAGCGCCAGCGTGATGCGATCTGGTGCATCCACATGGCTTTCGCTGTGGCATGCTCCCCCCCCGCCAGCGCGTCCCTACGCTGGCCCCATCCAACAGAAGAATCGGACGACCTAGATGATCTCCCGCCGCGCCAAAATCGTTTGCACCCTCGGTCCCGCTGTCGACAGCCGAGAAGGAATTCGCGGGCTCATCGAAGCCGGCATGGATGTCGCGCGGCTCAACTTCTCGCATGGCACGCACGAAGAGCACGGCACGCGCATCGAGATGATCCGTCAAGAGAGCGCCGCGCTCGGCAAGCAAGTCGCGCTCCTGCAAGACTTGTGCGGTCCGAAGATCCGCACCGCCAAGGTAGGCCCCGCCGTGCTCGTCAATGGCGACCGCGTGGACATGATCGCGGGCGACGTGGGCGACGATCACACGATCGCCATCACCTACGAGCCGCTCTCCCAAGACGTTCGCCCGGACGACCGCATCTTGCTCTCGGACGGCCAGGTGGAGCTGCGCGTCGTCGGCGTGCGCGGTGAGCGCGTGGAGTGCATCGTGGAGCACGGCGGACCGATGCGCCCGAAGATGGGCGTGAACCTGCCTTCCGGCAGCCTGCGGCTCCCCGCGCTCACGGACAAGGACAAGAAGGACCTCGAGTTCGGCCTGTCCATGGATCTGGACTACGTCGCGCTCTCGTTCGTGCGTCGCGCGGAGGAAGTGCAAGAGCTTCGCGAGATCTGTGAACGCCGCGGCAAGCCGACGCCGATCATCGCCAAGATCGAGACGCCCGGAGCCGTCGAGCGTTTGGACTCCATCGTCCGCGCTTCGGACGGCGCGATGGTCGCGCGCGGCGACCTCGGCGTGGAGCTGCCCCCGGAGACGGTCCCCGTCATCCAGAAGCAGATCATCGGCACCTGCCGCATCCACCGAAAGCCCGTGATCGTGGCCACGGAAATGCTCGCATCCATGGTGGACTCGCCGCGCCCGACCCGCGCGGAGGCGAGCGACGTGGCGCACGCAGTGTTCGGCGGCGCTGACGCCGTGATGCTATCCGCAGAATCCGCCAGCGGTAAATTCCCGCTTCAGTCGGTGCGGATGATGGATCGCATCATCCGTCAGGCCGAGGGGAGCCGGTTTTTCGCGCCGAATCCCTCGGAGCCGGACCACACCACGGCGGATTCGATCGCCCACGCCGCCTGTGCCATCGCGCGCGAGGTAGGGGCCAAGCTCGTGGTCACCCTCACGGAGACGGGCCTGACGACCCGCCTCGTCAGCAAGGCCCGTGCGACCGCGCCGATCCTCGCTTTCTCATCGGATGAGCGCACTTTGCGCCGGCTCGCGCTATATTGGGGCGTCACTCCTAGGGCGCTCGTGGGTAAAACGTCGACGGTGGAAGATCAGGTGCGGAACACCAGCCAATTCTTGATGGACAACGGTCTCGTCAAGTCGGGCGAGCGTTACGTCATGGTCTACGGTGCTCGCGTTGGCGTGCGGGGCGCCACCAACGGCGTGCGCGTGGAGCAGCTTCCGTGAACGCGGCGCGGCGGAGGTCTGACTGAGCGCCGCGCAAGAGCACACGTTTCCCAAGCTCGACAAGTACGAGCTGCTGGAAGAGATCGGTCACGGTGGCATGGCCACCGTGTACCGGGCTCGCGACAAGCGCCTGGGGCGCGAGGTCGCGGTCAAGATCATCCATCGCCACCTGCGCGAGAACAAAGAGGTCGGCCAGCGCTTCACGAGCGAGGCTCGCGCGGTCGCGAAGGTCAAGCACCCCGGCGTCGTCGAGGTGTACGACGTCTCGGAAGACGACGCCGACGAGCGCTACCTCGTCGTGGAGCTCGTGCGTGGAAAAACGCTGCGCCAGCTGCTCACGGAGGAGCAGTACCTGCCGGCGGAGGTCGGCGCGGCCATCGGCATCGAGCTCGCCCAAGCTCTGGACCACGCCCACGGCCTCGGAGTGATTCACCGCGACGTGAAGCCGGAGAACGTGCTGCTGCGCTGTGGCTCCGAGCCAAAGACGGGTGAGGCGCCAGAAAAGCTCGTTAAAATCACGGATTTTGGCATCGCCAAGCTGCTGGACGCGCAAGGCGTTACCTCCACCGGTCAAGTCTTGGGCTCTCCGGCCCACATGGCGCCGGAGCAGATCGAGGGCGGGGACGTGAGCGCCCGGTCGGACGTGTTCGGGCTCGGGGTGCTGCTCTACGAGTGTCTGGTAGGCAAGCTCCCGTTCGACGGCAAGAACCCGGCGCAGGTGCTGCGGCGCGTGCTGGAGGGAGCGTTCACCAGCCCTGAGCGAGCTCGCCCGACCATCGGCTCGGGCCTGAGCGCGATCGTGGAGCGAGCGCTCGCCAAGGAACCGAAGGACCGCTTCGCTTCGACCGCGGAGCTTTCGGAAGCGCTACGCGCGGAGCTTCGGGGCCTCGGCTTCGACGACTCCGCGCAAGAAATCGCTGGCTACCTGCGCGACCCAAAAGAGTACCGCATCGAGTTCGAGCAGCGCATCGTCGATAGCCTCGTGTCGCGCGGCCGTCAGGCGCGGGAGAGCGGGGACGTGCTCGTGGCGACGACGTGCTTCAACCGCGCGCTCGCGTACCGGCCGGGCGATGCGGACCTCATCTCGGAGGTGTCGTCCCTGGCTCGGCGCCAGCGCTTTCGTCGCGCGCTCATGCAGGGCGCGGTCATCTTGACCGGGAGCCTCATCATTGCGGCCGCCCTCGGCGGTGTGTTCAAGATCGCGGCCAAGCTCCGCGGGCCGAGCGGCAAGAAGGCGGTCGTCACCGCGCCCGCCACCAGTAATGCGCAAACCGCCCCGCGCTTGCCCGCGGTGGAGCGCCCGGGCAGCAGCGCGGCCCCCGCCGCCACCCAGCGTCGCCGGCCGCGGAAGCCCAAGGTGGCCGAGCCGCCGCCGGAAGCGGCCGGGGAGCCGGCGAGGGTGCTCATTACTGTCTCCGGCCCGCAAAATGCCGTGGTGTTGGTGGATGGGAGCCCGCTCAGCAACTGGTTCGGAGTCACCCACGAGTTCCTTGCCGGTGACCACACCTTCGAATTTCGCCCCCCGAACCCCGACTGCTGCGTCGCCGCGGTCACGAAAACCGTGACCTTGAGAGGCGGGGAGCAGCAAACCGTGCGCGGCACGATCGAGTGGAAGCCGGCGCTTTTGGAGTTCCGCGGCCCGCCCCTCAGCACCGCCAGCTGCGGCGTGTTCGGCACCTTCGAAGCTCCGGGGACCAAGAAGATCCCAATGCAGCGGGCCATGACCAAGGCCGAATGCACCGTGTACCCCGGGCCCGGGGAGGCGCCGATACCGGTTGACGTGGACCTTGCCGCCGGAAAAACTGCGCCCTTCCCCCGGCCCTGAGCAGGCGCTGGGGTGGGTCTCGGCTCGGAATGTTCAGGTCTTGGTCAGCGATCGTGATTGCGAGCCTCGGGGCGCTCGTCCCAGCACGCGCCGGAGCGCAGGCCACGGCTCCGCCCCCCGCCGCGACCGCGCCGCCCAAAGCGGCGGCCCCTAAGCCGGCGACCAAGGGCCCCGCGCCGAAGCCGGCGGTCGCGGACGGCCAGTTGAGTGACGAAGCGCAGCTCTCGCGCATCGCTGGTTTGTACGAGGCCGCGAAGTACCGCGAGTGCAGCGATGAGGTGGAGCGCCTCCTGGACCCTACGAGTCATCGCGCGCTCCGCCAGTCGGGTATCGTGGAGAACGCGCGGGTTTACTGGGCGGCGTGCCTTCTGGGCGCGGGGGAAGCGGACGCGGCCGACGCACCGCTGCGGGCCGCGATCCACGAAAACCCGCAGATGAAGGCGCCGGACAGCCTCGTCTTTCCGCAGCCGGTCGTCGAGCGCTTCCTCAAGGTGCGCGACTCGCTCGTGAACGAGATCCGCGCCGCCGAGCAGGCGCGCATCCTCCAAGCTCAGCGCGAAGCGCAGCGGCGCCTGCAAGCACAGGCGCGCGAGCGGGACCGGATGCGAGAGCTCGAGAAGCTGGCCTCGAAGGAGACCGTCATCCAAAGAAACAGCCGCGCGATCGCAGCTATCCCGTTCGGTGTCGGTCAGTTCCAGAACCGGCAGCCCGCGCTCGGCTACACCTTGCTCGCCAGCCAGGCGTTGCTCGGCGGGTTGAGCGTGGCCGCCATCGTCGTGCAGAGCAAGCTCGCCACCGAGGCGGACCGACTGCGCAGTAGCGGCGGCGTGGTGAACGAGGCGAGGCAAGAGGACAACATCCGCACGTGGGGCATCGTAAAAACCGGCAGCTTCTGGGCTTTTGCGGCGCTCGCGGTGGGCGGCATCGTCCAGGCGGAGCTGGAGTTCGTGCCCGAGTTTCGTGAGGAGAGGCCGCGCGAGCTTCCGCCCTCGCTCGCGCCGAAGCCGGCCGCGACCGAAGTCACCGCGCTGCCCTACTTCGATCACACCGGCGGCGGCCTCAGCGTCGTCGGGCGCTTTTAGCGCGGGCTCAACTCGGCAAGGCCGTGACCGTCACCTGCTCGCGATCCACGGCGCGCGCCGCGGCTTCTACGCTCGTCGGTGAAGCCTCCGCTCCGTGCGTCAGCTCATCGGGGTGGATGCCGTGCAAGCGCAGCAGGAGTCGCGGCGGGGCGAGCTGCAAGTCGTGCTCGCGCGCGAACAAGCGCCCGAGCTCGAGCGCGTAGGCGCGCATCAGCGCGCGAGTCTCGATGCGATCGAAAGCCTTCGCTTTGGGGCGGCTGGCGAGCGGCAGGAGCGTGAGTGACGCGAAGAGCAGCACGTAGAGCCGCCGCAGCCGCCGAAGCCCGCTCGGGTCGCGCTCCAGCACGCGCCGCAGGAAGTGCACGTTGAGTGGAACGTGAAAGGCTTCGTCGCGCGTCAAAATCGTGAGCATGCGGCGCACCGCGGGCTGCGAGACGTTGGCGAGCGCCATGCGGTACGTCGTGGACCCGATCGTCTCGAACATCAGGTTCGTGAGCACGATGGTGTCCATGCGCTTGGCGCGCGCGTACACCTTGTAGAGCGTGCGCGTGACGCGCCCCATCGGCTGCACCTCTCCGCCGAGCTCTTGGAGGAATTGTTGCAGAAGCTCCTGGTGCCAGCCCTCCTCGTTGCCGTACAGGCGCAGCACCTCCGAGAGCTCCGGGTCCCAGGTCGCTACGTCGCCGGACAGCTCGTGCGCCTGGCGAATGCCGGACTCTTCCGCCCGTAAGGCGGCGTTGAAGAACTTGATCGCGGCGCGCTGCTCCACGTCGGTCTCGAAGGTCGGCTTCGGCGGCGGCTCGTCGTGCGCGTCGTACATGCGCGCGGCCCTGCGCTCGAGCGCGGAGAGCCACCAGGAGGTGGGGCGCGAGGTGGGCGGCGTCTTGCTCATGCGGCGTGGCGCTTCTCGTAGGCGGCGACGTAAAAGCCCGCCAAATTTTTGAGCGGCGTGTCGCAGAGGGCGTGCTCGGCGGCGCGGAAGACACGGCGACCGAGCGGGTTTTTCATGAACCGCGCGCTCGGGATCGTGATGCGCACGCCGCGCGCGCCTGCGAACACGCACCCGCTCGGCGTCAGCTCCCGGGCGCGGGCAGGGGAGTCGAAGCGGGTGTAGACGTCGTGCTCGTTCGCGCTCTGCGCGATCTTACCGGCGGGGCCGACTCGCTTCAGCAGGCCGCGCACGCTGAACGGGTTATAAAACTCAGCCAGGACCATGCCGCCCGGCCGCGTGACGCGCGCCATCTCCGCCAAGGCTTTCTCGATCTCGGGCACGTGCGCCAGCACCTTGAAGGAGCAAGTCACGTCGAAGCTACTGCTCTCGAACGGCAGCTCCGTCGCGGAGCCGAGCGTCACGTCCAGCCCTCGGTGCTTGGCTTTCTCCAGCATGCCCGGGGAGAGGTCCACGCCGCGCAGCGTCCGCGCGAACTCGCGCAGGCGCACCATCACGAGCCCGGTTCCGCAACCGACCTCCAGCACGTCCCGACCCTCTGCAAACCGGCGAACGTAACCTGCCTCCAGCTCGTCGAGCAGCTCGTGGTAGCCGCCGGGATCGTTCTGGCCGCGCTCACGCTCGTAGTCGGCCGAGAAGGCGTCGTAGTACTGCTTGTTGGCCTCGGAGCTGCCGGATGCATCCATGTAGGCGACCATTTCCCGCTTTTTGGGCCCGCTGGCAAGCCGCCGCCGCCCGTGGCGATTTGGACCGGGGGCGGGCCTCTAGCCGGCGTGCTCGGTCGGGTCTTCCAGGGCCTCGTCATCCTCGCCGCTGGGGCTTTGCCGCAAACGGGTCCCGTGAGCCTCACCTACCGGAACGCGCTTCGGTTCTTCCACGTAACCGCTGAGCGCGCCGCAGCTGGGGCAAACGAAGGCGACGACGGGAGTGAGCGCCTGGAGCCCGGCGAAGAAGCGGTCCGAGTCTTCGAGCTCGACGAGCGCTGCGTGGCCGCACTGCGGGCAGGCGTACAGCTCTTCCTCTTCGTCGATCTCGAGCGCGGGATCGTCGTGCAAGCTGGGTGGACGTGCCGCGGGGGGCTGGGCCCGAGCGCGGAGGTAGAAGCTTGCCAGCTGGGCGGCGATGGCGACTCCTACCGCGACCAAAAACCAAGTGGACGCCCGGCCCATGCCGAAGGCGTAGGCGATGGCGCCCGCCAAGATCGCCAGGCCGATCAGGTCACGCGCTCGCGCGCTCTCCACTCGGGCGCGACGATTGAGCCGCGGGTCGTCGGGGCCGCTGCCCAGCCGCACCGCCCGGAGCACGAGCACCACCGCGACCGCCGAGGCTGCCAATTCGAGAGTCGGGAGCTCGTCCAGCACGAGCCCCTTATAGCAACCGCGCCGCGCCAATTGTGGGTCGGCGACCTTTCCGGGTACCCTGAGCTCGATCGATGCGTGACCGAGACCCGCTGCGGATCATCGGCGTGGCCGAGTACGTGGACTTTCCAGATTGGGGCGTGCGGGGGCTCAGCGCGCGGGTGGACACCGGAGCGCGCACGAGCGCCTTGCACGTCGACAACGTCGCCCTTCTGCCCGGGGGCCGGGTCCGTTTCGACGTTCGCCTGCGGCGTGACGATCCAGCGGCGAGAGTCACCGTCGAGACCAAAGTGTCGCGTCGCACGCCGGTTCGTTCCAGCACGGGTCAAACCGACGCCCGCATTTTCGTGAAGGCGCACGTCAGGTTGGGAGGGAAGGAGCAGCAGATCGAGGTCGGCCTCGTCGACCGCCGTCACATGCAGTACCGCATGCTCCTGGGGCGAAGCGCGCTCGAGCGACGCTTCCTGGTGGATGTGTCCAGACGCTACGCGCTCGGCCCCGCCGGCGGCGCTAAGGTTGCATCTACCCGAGGCAAGACGCGATGAAACCTGGAGACCACCCCGAATTCTTCCGTTTTCCGCCGCCGGAGGGCCGCTCCCGCGAGAGCAGCATCCGCCTCACGAAAGAAGGGCGTTTCTTTCACGACGGGGCCCCCGTCGAGCACCCTGGGATGCACAAAGCCTTCGCATCTTGGCTGCGTCGGCATCCGGACGACGGCCGCTTCATCTTGAGCAACGGCTACGACTGGAGCTACCTCACGGTCGAAGGCGCGTCGCGCTTCGTGCATCACGTGCGCGACCGCGGAGGCAAGCCCACCCTGGAGCTGCTGGATGGCCAGGAGCTGGAGCTCGCGCCGGAGTCCCTGTGGACCGACGCCGAAGGCGCCCTCTGGGCTCGTTTGCCGGAAGGCGAATCCGCGCGCTTTACCCCCGCTGCCCAGCTCGAGATCGCTCCCTGGCTGCAGGAGAACGAGGGGCACATCGGAATCCAGGTGGAAGGCCGATTTTTCGGCATTTCGGCTCAAAACCCGGCCGCCGGCGCGTAACTGTGGCCCCCTCGGGGGCGCCGGTCGTGTTAAGTCTTCGGGCCTCCCATGCGAGTCCTGGTCGCCGATCGTCTCTCTGAAAGCAGCCTCGATGAAATGCGCACGCTCGGCGTGGAGGTCAGCTACGAGCCGGATTTGGACTCGGCGGACCTCCCTGCGCGGCTGCCCGGCATCAACGTGCTCGTCGTTCGCGGCACGGAGGTGAACAAGGCTGCGTTCGACGCCGGGAGCGCCCTCAACCTGGTCATCCGCGCCGGAGCCGGCGTGAAGAACATCGACGTCGCGACGGCCAGCGAGCGCGGTATTTACGTGGCGAACTGCCCGGGCAAGAACGCCTCCGCAGTCGCGGAGCTCACGTTCACCCTCATCGGCTGCCTGGATCGACGCATTCCGGACGGCGTGGCCAGTCTGCGCGCGGGCCGCTGGGAAAAGAACGAGTTTGCGCGTGCGGCGGGGCTGCGCGGGCGCTCGATCGGCATCTTGGGGCTCGGGCACGTGGGCCGCGCCGTGCTCAAGATCGCGCAGGCGTACGAGCTCACCTGCTACGCGTGCAGCCGCTCCTTGACCGCCGCCCGCGCCGCAGAGCTAGGGGTCACGCGTGTGGCAACTCCGGCGGAGCTGGCGAAGGTGTCGGACATCTTCACCGTGCACTTGGAGCTCACGGAGCGCACGCGCGGCATCGTGGACAAGAACGTGCTGTCGCTGCTGAAACCGGGCTCTTTTTTCATCAACACGGCGAGGGACGAGCTGGTCGATTACGACGCCTTGCAGGAGGTCATCGTTCAAAAGAGCCTTCGCGTGGGGCTGGACGTCCTGCCCGGCGAGCCCACGACCCGAAACGCCACCTACCGGCATCCGCTCTTGGAGACGGGGCTCGTCTACGCGGTTCCGCACATCGGCGCGTCTACGGACGAAGCGCAAATCGCCATCGCCAACGAAACCGCGCGCATCCTCCGAAGCTTCCTCACCAAGGGTGAGGTGCCGAACGTGGTGAACATCGCGGAGAGCACGTATTCTCGGTACCAGCTCGTGGTCCGGCACGTGGACCAGGTGGGGGCGCTGGCCAACGTCTTGGCCGTGCTCAAGCGCCACGGCATCAACGTGCAGGAGCTGGACAACACCGTATTCGAGGGCTCCCGCGCCGCCTGCGCGAAAATTCGCCTCAGCAGCCGGCCAAGCGACGCTTGCCTCTCGGAAATCATGGCCTTTTCCGGCGAAGTCCTGCACGTGGACCTCGTGACGCTGCCGAATTTGGCCTGAGGGTGCGCCCGCGGTCGAAATCCGGCCGCCGGTTGGTTTTGAATTTCGGCCGGGTGTGCTCCCTCTCAAGCGGCGAAAAAATCCTGCTCGCAGCCCTCTAAGTGCACTGCCGGGCGTCCTCGCGTGGGGAGCGCCTTGCACACATCGAAACCTTTGGCTACTATCCCGCCCGACAATTTGGGTGGATCCCTCGGACCCGCTCTTCTTAGAGGGTCCGTTTTTTTTTGCCCAAACTGTCCTAGAGACCCGACCCCGCTTCATGACGATTGCTCACGAAAAACTGCCCGGACTGGACCGCGAGCGCGTGCTCGCCGTGGTCGAGCCCATCCTCGCGGCGCACCGCGTGGACGCAGTGGAGCTCGTCTTCAAGACGGACCGCAGCGGCTGGGTGCTGGAGCTCACGCTCGAGAAGACGGGCGAGCGCATTCCCGGCGCGGGCATCACGCTCGAGCTGTGCTCGGACATCTCGCGTGAGGTCTCGGCCGCGATGGACGTGGCAGATTGCATTCCTCACCGCTACCGGCTGGAGGTCGGCTCGCCGGGAGTGGAGCGCGCGCTCTACAACCTCGCGGACTACGAGCGCTTCGCGGGGCAGGCGGCCAAGGTCAAGCTCAAGCAGCCGCGCAACAGCGAGTACTCGGTCATCGGGTCGCTCCAGGGCGTTTCCGCCGAAAAGCGCGTGGTGATTCAGACTGAACGGGGGGAGCTCGTCGAGCTCTCGCTCGAAGAAATCGACAACGGCCACCTGGTCTTCGACTGGAAGACCGGAGGCCCCCGATCTGGCGGCGCCAAAGGCAAAAGCCGCCCACACCGCCAAGAGCGGTCCGCACGGAGAAGGTAGAGATGGCAGCAGCATCAGCCGGTATGGCAGTGGACCTAGGTTCCATCGTTGAGCAGGTCGCCCAGGAGAAGGGCATCGACAAGAAGGTCCTGATCGAGACGATGGAGGCGGCGATCCTCAAAGCTGCGCAAGCGGTGTTCGGTCCGACGCGCGAGCTCGAAGCGCGCTTCAACGAGGACACGGGCAACATCGACCTCTTCCAGTACATGACGGTCGTGGACGACGTGAGCTTGCCCGAACGCGAGATCGAGCTGGACGTCGCGAAGGAGCATGGGCTGGACGCCGAAATCGGCGAAGAGCTCGGCTTTCAGGTGTTTTGGCACCCGCGGGACGCCGAGCGCGCTCGTCAGCAGGACAAAGAGTTCGGTGACGTGCTGGACATGAAGCAGGCGCGTAGCGCGTTCGGCCGCATCGCGGCGCAGACCGCCAAGCAGGTCCTGCTATCGCGCGTCCGCGACGCCGAGCGCGACATCATCTTCAACGAGTACAAGGACCGCCAGGGTCAGCTCATCCGCGGCATCGTTCGGCGCTTCGAAAAGGGCCACAACCTCATCGTGGACCTGGGCAAGACTGAAGGCGTGCTTCCCGCCCGCGAGCAGACGCCGCGGGAGACGTACCGCCCCGGCGACCGCATCGTCGCTTTCGTGAAGAACATCGACCGTGAGTCGCGCGGGCCGATGATCATCCTCAGCCGGCAATCGCCGACCCTCGTGGACAAGCTCTTCGAGGCCGAGGTCCCGGAGATTTACGAAGGCATCGTCAAGATCGTCGGCGTGGCTCGTGAGCCGGGCTCCCGCAGCAAGATCGCGGTCACGACGCGTGACTCGGACGTGGATCCGGTCGGCGCGTGCGTCGGCATCAAGGGCTCGCGCGTTCAAGCCGTCGTCCAGGAGCTCCGCGGCGAAAAGATCGACATCGTACCGTTCGATCCGGATCCCGCTCGCTACATCATCAACGCCATTCAGCCGGCCGAGGTGAACAAGGTGATCGTGGACGAAGCCGACCATCGTATGGAGCTCGTGGTTCCGGACGAGAAGCTCTCGCTTGCCATCGGTCGCAAAGGCCAGAACGTACGCCTGGCCGCTCAGCTGACGGGCTGGAAGCTGGACATCATCAGCGACAGCAAGTTCCGGCAGATGGAGGACGAGGCCCTGGTCGTCCTCAAGGAGATCGACGGCGTGGACGAAGAGCTCGCGAAGGCGATCTTCCGCCTCGGCTTCCGCGCGCTGGAGGAAATCTCCGAAGCGGCGGTGGAGGAGCTCGCGCAAATCGAGGGCGTGGAGACGGAAGAGCGCGCCGCCGAGCTGAAGCGCGCCGCCGACGCAACCACGGAGCGCCTGCGCCGCGAGCGCATCCAGCGCGCCTCGTCGCAGATCGAGCCCCTGACCGAGCGCGAGAAGCTGCGCTTCGTGCCGGGCGTCGGCCTGCGGACGCTGCAGCTGCTGGAAGAGGCCGGCTACCGGACCATCACGGACTTGGCCCGGGAGGACGCGGACCGCCTCGCGATTCGCACCGGCCTCGGCATCAAGAAGGCGCGCCAGATCCAGCAGGGCGCCGAATACTTCCTCAAGTCGGAGGCGCGCGAGATCGAAGAGGCTCGCGCGCAGCTGGCGGCCCAGCGCGCGGCGGTTGCAGCCGCGCCCCAAACGGTCGCGGACGAAGCCTGAGCCCTTCGGAGGTAGCTTACCCAGTGCCCACGGTTCGAACGTGCGTCGGTTGTAAATCCAGCGGGTCTCCGCAGGACCTGGTGCGCCTGGTGGTCGGGCCCGAGGGTGAGGTCGTGGCCGATCTCGCCGGCGGCGCCTTCGGGCGCGGGGCCTGGGTGCACCCGCGCACGGTCTGCCTGGAGGGGGCCGTGAAGGGCGGGCTGAGCCGCGGTCTGAAGACCAAAGTCACCGCTGACCCTTTGCAGGTGACCAGCACCTTGCGCGAGGCCGCAGTCAGACGCACCTATTCGTTGCTCCAAGCAGCAGAGCGCGCGCGTCTGGCCACGGTCGGTACCGCCGCCCTGGAAGACGCCGAGCGTGACGATCGCGTGGAGCTGCTGGTGCTGGCGCGTGACGCGAAGGCATCCGCCGACCTTTCGGCGGTGCGCCGCCTCGGAGAACGAGGGCGCGTCAGATTTTTCAAGACCAAAGCCGAGCTCGGCGCTGTCTTCGGACGCGACGAGCTGGCCCTGGTTGGCCTACTTTCCCCGGACCTCGCCAAGGAGGTCTCCCGGATGATTTCGGTGTCCGAGCTAGAAGAGCCCGGAAGAGCCCACAGAGTGACGGAGGTTGGATGACGACAAAGCTGCGTGTGTACGAGGTGGCTCGTGATTTGGGCATGGAACCTAAGAGCCTCGTCTCGTTGCTCCAATCCGTGGGGGTGCCGGACGTGCGCAATCACATGAGCGCGATCGGGCCAGAAATGGTGGACCGCGTGAAGCGGCACCTGGAGAAGGCGAAGTCGCCGAGCACGGTCGAGGAACGCATTCGCCCCACGGTCGTCAAGCGCCGCGCGGCCGGAGGTGCTACAGGGGCGCGCACGGAGGCGTCATCACCTGTGGCTTCAGCGGGTCCCGTCGAGTCTGTTCGTGAAGAGGCATCAGCGCCATCGCACCCGCGTGTGCCAGTGGCGCCGCCGGTCGAGGTCAAGTCGCGACCCGTTGCGGCCGCTCCGGCGCCCGCGCCGGTTCCCGCTGCGCCTTCGCCGATCTTGATCCAGCCGCCGGCACCGCCTGCGCCCGCTCCGGTCGCCGCTGCACCGGCGCCGCCGGTCGCCGCCGCTCCTGCGGCGGTCGCTCCGGCCCCGGCTCCGGCTCCCGTCAAGGAAGCGGCCCCGGCTCCGGCCAAGGAAGCGCCCGTTGCTGCGGCTCCGGCTCCGGCTCCCGTCAAGGAAGCAGCGCCAGCCCCGGCCAAGGAAGCGGCCCCCGCACCCGTCGCGCCGCCGCCAGTGAAGTCGGAGCCGCGTCATGCGGCGCCTCCTCCCGCTGCGGCTGCTGCGCCCGTGGTCGTCGTGCCGCCTCCGGCCCCGGCCCCGGCCGCGGTTCCCGTGGCAGCTCCGGCTCCGGCTCCGGTCGCGGCGGCAGCGCCGAGCCCTGCTCCGGCGGCGGCTGCCGCTCGTCCCGCCTCGCCGGCTCCGGCGACCGCACCCCGCCCGTCGACCCCGCCAAAAACGGGTATCGATGTCTGGGGTGGGCGCCCGGGCGTGCCCATGCCGCAGCGCACGGGTCCGCTACCGCGTCGCGTCGAGTACAACGCCAAGGCTGGCCCGGGTGGCTTCGGCCAGCGTCCGGGTGGTCCGGGCGGTGCTCGTCCCGGCGGTCCGCAGGGCAATTTCCGGGGTGGTCCGCAACGCCCCGGCATGCGGAACGGTCGCTACGTCGGCCCGCCCCGCTCGAAGACGCCAGGCAACATCGTCACCCAAGAACGCTCGGCCCATAAAAAGGTCGTGCGCATCGAGGAGTCGGTCGGCTTGCAGGCGCTCGCCAGCAAGATGGGCATCAAGTCCACCGAGATGCTCATGAAGCTCATGCGTCTCGGCATGACCGGCGTGAACATCAACAGCACGCTCGACGCGGACACCGCAAAGATCGTCGCCAACGAGTTCGGCTGGGAAGTCGAAGACGTCGCCGTCAGCGAGGCCGATCAGATCACGGCCGCGCAAGGAACGGAGACGGAGGACCTGGGCGACAAGCAGCTCCGTCCGCCGGTCGTGACCGTGATGGGTCACGTCGATCACGGCAAGACCAGCTTGCTGGATCGCATCCGCAAAGCCAACGTCGTCAGCGGCGAAGCGGGCGGTATCACCCAGCACGTCGGTGCCTACTCGGTGAAGACCGCGCAAGGTCTCATCACCTTCTTGGACACGCCGGGCCACGAAGCGTTCACGCAAATGCGTGCCCGCGGCGCGCGCACGACCGACGTGGTCGTGCTGGTCGTCGCGGCCGACGACGGCGTCATGCCGCAGACGCGTGAAGCTATCGTTCACGCCAAGGCGGCGAACGTGCCGATCGTCGTCGCGGTGAACAAGATGGACAAGCCGGAAGCCAACCCCGAGCGCGTGAAGCGTCAGCTCTCGGAGCAGGGCTTGGTCGCGGAAGAGTGGGGCGGCGACACGCTCTACGTCGAGGTATCGGCTCACACCGGCCTCGGCATCGACAAGCTGCTCGAAACTCTCGCCCTGCAGGCGGAAGTTTTGGAGCTGCGCGCCAACCCGAGCAAGGCGGCGTCCGGCGTGGTCATCGAGGCCGAGCTGGATCGCGGTCGTGGCCCCGTCGCTACCGTCCTCGTTCAAGACGGCACGCTGAACCGCGGTGACGTCATCCTCGTGGGTAGCGTTCACGGCAAGGTGCGCGCCATGCACGACGCGCTCGGCAACCAGCTAGAGAGCGCCGGGCCGTCCACCCCCGTGGTGGTCATCGGCTTGGCGGACGTGCCGAGCGCCGGTGACCCGGTTCACGTCCTCAACGACATGAAGAAGGCGCAGGAGATTGCGGACAGCCGCAAGATCAAGGTGCGAAAGAGCCTCGCTCCCAGCACCGGCGCCCGCGCCATGACGCTCGAGCAGCTGCACGACGCGATGAGCAAGGACGAGCAAGCGGAGCTCAAGCTCATCATCAAGGCGGACGTGCAAGGCTCAGTGGAGGCCGTGTCGGACTCGCTCACGCGCCTCTCCACGGAGAAGGTCAAGGTCAGCGTCGTTCACTCCGCCGCCGGCGCCATCACCGAAGGTGACGTGAACCTGGCCGTCGCGGCCGGCGCGATCATCATCGGCTTCAACGTGCGCCCGGCCGGCAAAGCCGCTGCCCTCGCCCAAAAGGAAGAGGTGCAGATCCGCCACTACACGATCATCTACAACGTGGTGGACGAGGTAAAGGCGGCCATGGAAGGCCTCCTCGCCCCGACCTTCGTGGAGAAGAACGTCGGCAAGGCCGAGATTCGCATGGTCTTCAAGACCAGCAAGTCGGGCGCGGTCGCCGGTTGCATGGTGACCGACGGCGTGATCAAGCGGTCCGGCGGAGCGCGGCTCATGCGAGACGGCGCTTCGATCTGGCAAGGCAAGATCAGCGGCCTCAAGCGCTTCAAGGACGACGCGAAGGAAGTCAAAGAAGGCTTCGAGTGCGGTATCAGCCTCGAAGGCTACTCCGAGTTCAAAGAAGGCGACGTCATCGAGGCCTTCGAGATGGAAGAGGTCAAGCAGACGCTCTGACCCGGTGGGGGCGGCCCACGCTGCCCTCGTCGGCCGGAGCTGCCGTCATCCGAGCCCTCACGCGCCGTCGTGAGGGCTCGAAGCTCGTTCCCCCCAGCAAACCGTAGCCCGCTAAATGTTCATCGGAGTATTGCGGCTCGTGTTTCAAATTCCCGGCGCGGCGTCGCTCAAAGATCGGCGCCGGGTGGTGAAGAGCTTCAAGGATCGCGTCCGGGCACGCTTCCCGGTGTCGATCGCGGAGGTCGGCGACCTGGAGCGCTACCAAGTCGCGACGCTCGGCGTCGCCATCATTTCTGGCGAGGCTGCGCGCTGCGACGAGGTGCTCTCGGCGGTGTCACGCGCCGCCGCCCAGGCCAACGACGCTGTTTTGGCGGACGTGGCCACCGAAATCATCCCGTTCGGAGCCGGCGGTTCGAGCATCCGTGGCGGCATCGAGCAGGCCCTGTCTCGCTCCAGCAATACTGAAGAGGATACCTAACATGCCTGCTCCCACGGACGGACGACGCACCAAGCGCGTCTCCGAGCTGATTCAACGCCACTTCGCGGACGTGCTCCGACGCGAGGTAGACGACCCGCGCTTCGCCGCCGTGGTGGTGACCGGCGTGCAGGTATCGGACGATTTGCTGATCGCGCAGATCGGTGTGCGTCTGCTGGTCGCCGACGACGACGAGAAGCAGCGCAAGACGATCGTGGATCGCCTGCGGCGCGCCTCACCACGCCTTCGCCGCGCCATGACCCCGCGTCTGGAGCTGAAGCGCGCGCCAGAGCTGCGCTTTCACTACGACGTAGGGCCGGACGCGCACCAGCGAGTCTCGGATCTGCTCCGTGAGGTGGAGGCCGAGCGCCAGGCTCACGACGTCGACGTCGACGGCAACGGCAACGGCAACGGCAACGGCAACGGCAACGGCAACGAGAGCTGATTCGCTCCCGGCCACCTGCTAGTCCGCTCCTGGAGCTGCCCCGGGCGAGCGCTTGACAGTGGATTTGTTAACGCTAACATCGGGGCATTCGCGCGTGACGGCCTCCGTTTCGCGTGCCTGAAGGGTGCAAAGACATGCAATCGGTGGAAGAGCAGCGACGCCTCGCGCAGATCATCGAATCCGGGAGCGCCGTCCTCGGTATCGAGCTCGGGTCCACTCGCATCAAGGCCTGCCTCATCGCTCCAGACGCAACGCCGCTCGCGGCGGGCGCCCACGCCTGGGAAAATCAGCTGGAAGACGGCATTTGGACCTACGGCATGGCGGACGTGTGGAGCGGCCTCGCGCGCTGCTACGCGTCGCTGGTGGAGGACGTCCGGCAGCGCTATGGGGTGGCGCTCGCTACCGTGGCCTCGCTCGGGGTCAGCGGCATGATGCACGGCTACTTGGCATTGGACCGTGAAGGCGAGCTGCTCGTTCCGTTCCGAACCTGGCGCAACAACATCACGTCGCGCGCCTGCGCCGAGCTCACACCGCTGCTGAATTTCGCGGTGCCCGAGCGCTGGAGCATTGCTCACCTTCATCAATCGATCTTGGAAGAGCAGCCCCACGTGGCTCGGCTCGCTCGCCTGACGACGCTGGCTGGGTACGTGCATTGGAAGCTCACCGGCCAGCACGTCGTCGGGGTAGGGGAGGCCTCGGGCATCTTCCCGATCGACCCGGCCACTGCGGACTGGGACCGTGAGCGCGTCGCCGCGTACGACGCGCTCGTGGCCCCACGCCAGCTGGGCTGGGCCCTGCGAGACGTGCTGCCCGCCGTCTTGCCGGCAGGGCGCCCTGCGGGGCACCTCAGCGCCGCGGGCGCCCGCCTGTTGGACCCGTCCGGCGCCCTGCGCTCCGGAATAACTCTGTGCCCTCCCGAGGGAGACGCAGGCACGGGTATGGTGGCGACGAACGCGGTGCGCCCTCGCTCGGGCAACGTCTCGGCAGGAACCTCCGTGTTCGCGATGATCGTGCTGGAGCGGAGCCTTTCGCAGATTCACGAGGGGATAGACCTCGTGGTGACGCCCGACGGTAGGCCGGTCGCGATGGCGCACGCCAACAACGGCTCCTCCGATCTGGACGCTTGGATCACGGTATTCGGCCAAATCGCGAGCGCCCTCGGTACCGAGGCCGCGCGCGACCAGCTCTTCGAAAAGCTGCTGCCGCTCGCGCTGCAGGGCGACGCGGACGCGGGCGGCCTGCTCGCCATCAACTACGTGTCCGGCGAGCACGTGACCGGTTTCAGCGAAGGGCGACCGCTGCTCGCTCGCAACCACGACAGCAACTTCAATCTGCCGAACTTCATGCGCGCGCTGCTCTACTCGTCGCTCTGCGCGATGCGCAGCGGGCTGGACGTCTTGACCGAGAAGGAGAAGGTCGTCATCGACGAGATCCGCGGCCACGGCGGTTTCTTCAAGGGCGGGGACGTCGGCCAGCGGCTCATGGCGGCGGCGCTCAAGGTACCGGTCAGCGTGCCCGCCACCGCGGGCGAGGGCGGGGCCTGGGGCATGGCGATCTTGGCCGGCTACCTCCTCGGCGCGCAGACGCAGCCCTCCTTGCCGGACTACCTGGACGAGCTCATCGCCGCCAGCGTGGGCAAGCCCATTCGCCCGGACCCCGCTGACGTTCGTGGCTTCGACGAGTTCTTCGCGCGACACCGACGAGGCCTCGCCGTCGAGCGAGAAGCGATTCGGGCGCTGCCTTAGGAGCCTGCCCGGTGCGCCGCAGCGTGCTCGTCTCGGTCCTGGTCTGGAGCCTGGGAGCGTGCTCGGCCCCGGAGGCGCCGACCGCGCCTGGCGTCGCCATAGAAGTGGACGCCACCGCGCCGGGCCGCGCGCTCGAGCCGGTGTGGAGCTACTTCGGCTACGACGAAGCGAACTACACGACGACCGCCGAGGGGAAAGAGCTGCTCGGTGTTCTCGCTGCGAGTAGCTCGGCTCCCGTCTATACCCGCACCCACTTTTTGTTCAACTCGGGGGACGGCCGTGCCGCCCTCAAGTGGGGCTCGACCAACATGTATACGGAAGACGAGAGCGGGGCGGCGGTCTACGACTACACGCTGCTCGACCAGATCATGGACGCCACCGTGGAGTCCGGAGCGCGCCCGTTCTTCGAGCTAGGGTTCATGCCGAAAGCGCTGTCGACGCGCCCCGAGCCCTACGAAAATTCGTCCACCTACACGCTGGATGGTGGCTCCTTCTACCCGCCCCGCGACTACGGAAAGTGGGGCGCGCTCGTGGGCGCCTGGGCCGAGCACGCCAAGCAGCGCTACCCGGAGGCCGAGAAGACCTGGCAGTGGGAGCTCTGGAACGAGCCTGATTTACCGTACTGGGAAGGTACGCCCGAAGAATACAATCAGCTCTACGACTACACCGAGGCCGCGCTGCACGCGGTGCTCCCGGAGGCGCCACTGGGCGGCCCTGCCGTTGCCGGCGGGGGGAGCCTCTTCTTCCGGAAGTTTTTGGAGCACTGCGCGGTCGGTACGAACGCGCTCACCGGGAAGACCGGCACACGCTTGGACTTGGTGAGCTTCCACGCGAAGGGCGGAGTCAGCGTGAAAGACGGTCACGTGCAGCTAGGTCTCGGTAACCAGCTTCGCCTTCACCGCGCGGGGTTCCAGGCGGTCAAGGCGTGGCCCCAGCTCGAAGGCACGCCGATCGTGATCAGCGAGGCAGATCCAGACGGCTGCGCGGCATGCCCGGTGAGCCTGAAGGCGGCGAACGCGTACCGGACGTCACCCGCATACGGAGCCTACGTCGCCGCGATGATGAAGCGCTCGCTACAGCTCGCGGAGCAGGAGGGCGTTAGCCTCCGGGGCGTGCTGACGTGGGCCTTCACCTTCCCGGAAGCACCCTATTTCGCGGGATATCGCGAGCTTTCGAGCCATGGAGTGCACCTGCCGGTGCTCAACGCGTTCAAGCTGCTCGGTGCGCTCCGCGGCGCGCAGCTCCCGGTGGTGAGCAGCGGCGCGCTCCCTCTGGAAGAAATCCTGATCAAGAGCGTGCGCGAGGAGGCCGAGGTGGACGGCATCGCCGCGCTGGATGGCGACGTCGTCCGCATCCTGGTCTGGAATTACCACGACGACCTGGTCCCCGCGGAGCCGGTGCGGGTCACGCTGCGCGTGCAGCTGCCGAGCGCCTACGCCGCGCGGGCCCAGATCACTCACACGCGGGTGGACGCCGAGCACGGGGACGCGTTCGCGACCTGGGCGAAGCAGGGGAGCCCGGAGACGCCCTCTGCCTCGCAACTGGACGAGCTGCACCAAGCGATGCAGCCCGTCGAGCTAGAAGCGGGTCGCCTCGTCGAGGTCGTCGGAGGCCGCGCCACGCTCTCGTTCGAGCTGCCCCGTTTCGGGCTCTCACTGGTCGAGCTCGCCCCGGCGCCCTGACGAGCGCCTACTTCTGGCCGTAGTAGGCGTTTTTGCCGTGCTTGCGCTGGAAGTGCTTGCGCACGAGGCTCGCCGGTAGCGGCGCGGCCGCCCGATCGAGCGTCCGCGTCAAGAACGCCATCTTGGCGATCTCCTCGAGGACGGCGGCGTTGTAGACCGCTTTCTCCGCGCTCTCTCCCCAGGTGAAGGGAGCATGTCCGGCCACGAGCACCATCGGCGTGTGAAGGGGCTCCCGAGACTCGAAGCATTCCAAGATCTGCTTACCGGTCTCCAGCTCGTAGTCGCGCTCGACCGCGTCGTCCGACATCACGGCGGTGCATGGCACCTCTTCTGCGAGGTGATCCGCGTGAGTCGTCCCGTAAAGGGGGATGGGAAGGCGTGCTTGCGCCCAGCCAGTCGCGTAGGTCGAGTGGGTGTGCGCGATGCCGCCGATGCCGGGCCAAGTGCGGTACAGCAGCAGGTGAGTGGCCGTGTCCGAAGAGGGGCGGAGATTGCCCTCCACCACCTTGCCACTCAAGTCGAGCACCACCAAGTCGTCGACGCCGAGCTGGTCGTAGGCGACGCCGCTCGGCTTGATCGCAACCACGCCTCGCTCCGCGTCGAACGCGGAGACATTGCCGAACGTGTAGATGGCGAGACCGCGCCGGGGGATCTCCTGGTTGGCGTGCCAGGCTTTTTCTTTGAGCTCGCGGTACGGCGAGGCCATCGCTACAGCCCCAGCTTGAACGCTGCGTCGTTCCAGCGCAGCTCGTTGCGCAGCGCGCGCAGGTCCAGGTCGGCTCCCAGCCGAATGACCTCGAGCCCGGCCATGGCCCCGAAGTCCTCCCACTCTTCGTACGTGACGCCTTGGCAGAAAGCGGCGTGGTGCGCGCCGCCAGCCTCGAGCCAGCCCTGCGCTCCGCGCTTGAAGTCAGGACGCGGTATCCACACGGCGCGCGCCGTGGGTAGCTTGGGCATCGCGTGCTCGGGCGTCACGACGTCCAGCTCGGCGACGATGAGCCGCATGCGGCCTCCCATGTCCACCAGGGTCGCGTTCACGGCGGGCCCGGGCCGAGCCGTGAAGACGAGGCGCGGCGGATCAGCTTTGCCGCCGATGCCGAGCGGGTGCACCTCCAGCGCCGGCTTCGCGTCGGCGATGGAGGGACATACCTCCAGCATGTGAGCACCCAGGATGCGCTCCTGGCCCTTCACCAGGTGATAGGTGTAGTCCTCCATGAACGACACGCCGCCGCTGCGACGTCCCGTCATGACTTTGCCGAGCCGCACCAAAGCGGCGGTCTTCCAATCGCCCTCGGCGCCAAAGCCGTAGCCCTGCGCCATCAACCTTTGACAGGCGAAGCCGGGGAGCTGCTTGAGCCCGTGCAAGTCTTCGAACGTCGTCGTGAAGGCCGCGAACCCGCCCTCATCCAGGAACGCGCGCATGCCGAGCTCTTGCCGAGCCGCGTAGCGCAGGTTCTCGCGCTTCTCGCCGCCGCGGCGCAGCGGGGCAGAGACGACGTAGCTCTCCTCGTATTCTTCGACCTGGCGATCCACCGCCGCGTCGCTCACCTCGTTGACGCGCCCGGCGAGGTCACCGACGCCGTAGCCGTTCACCGACCAGCCAAGCTGAATTTGCGCTTCGACGCGGTCCCCACCGGTGACCGCGACCTCGCGCATGTTCATGCCGCCGAAGCGCGCGATCTTCAGGCTCCGGGACTCCGCCATCGCCAGCGCGCTGTTCGCCCACTGCGCGAGGTCTTGCAGCACGTCCGGATCCTGCCAGTGGCCGACGACGATCTTGCGCTTGAGCCGGAGCCGCGCCGCGATGAACCCGTACTCGCGGTCCCCGTGCGCGGACTGGTTCAGGTTCATGAAGTCCATGTCGATCTCACCCCACGGCAGCTCACTGTTGAACTGGGTGTGAAGGTGAGCGAGCGGCTTCTGCAACCGGGTGAGACCGGCGATCCACATCTTTGCCGGAGAGAACGTGTGCATCCACGTCACCACGCCGGCGCATTCGGGCGCGGCGTTGGCGGCCAAGCACACGTCTCGAATCTCGTCTGGACCCGTCAGGATCGGCTTGCACACGATCTTGACCGGCAGGGCTCCCGAGCCGTCGATACCGGCAACGATTCGCCGCGAGTTCTCCGCGACTTGCTTCAAAGTCTCGTCGCCGTACAGGTGCTGGCTGCCCGTGAGAAACCAGATTTCCCGCGAAGCTTGGTCGGTGGCGTGCGTCATTGGCATGCTCGATGTGTTGCGTGCTCACGAACGAAAATGCGCGAGCTTTCAGTCATTGTGAGCGCTCACATTTGCTCTGTCAAGCGGGCAATAGTATCAAGCTCGCGTGCCCGACTCCGATAAACCTCGCCTCGCGGTCATGGCCGACGTGGCGCGACTCGCCGGTGTCTCGCACCAAACCGTCTCGCGCGTTTTGCACGATAGCCCCAACGTGCGTGGAGTAACGCGGGAGCGAGTCCTCTCCGCGATCCGGCAATTGGACTACCGCCCGAACTCGATGGCGCGCGCGCTCGCGACGGGCCGCTCGAGGACGCTCGGAGTCGTGAGCTCGGACACCACGTTCTATGGCCCCGCCTCCACGCTGCTCGGGATAGAGCAAGCGGCGCACGAGGCGGGCTACGCGGTGAGCGTCGCTAGCGTGCGCTCGCTGAGCCGCGGGGTCGTGCTGGACGCCGTGCAAAAGTTCCGCGACCAGGGGGTGGACGGCGTCGCCGTCATCGCCCCCCTCCGCTCCGGGGCAGACGCGCTGCGGCAGCTCAAGCCGGACTTCGCGGTCGTAGCGGTAGAGGCAGGGCAGGGCGCGCCGATCCCGGTGGCCACGGTGGACCAGCGGGCAGGCGCGGCCGCGGCAACGCGTCACCTCCTCAGCCTCGGTCACAAGACGGTGTGGCACATTGCCGGCCCCGCCGATTGGCAAGAGTCCCAAGAACGCGTCCTCGGCTGGCGGTCGGCTCTGGAGGCGGCCCGAGCGCGAGTCCCCGAGCTCCTGCGCGGCGATTGGACGCCGCGATCCGGCTATGAAGTGGGAGACGCCGTCATCAAGCTTCCCGAGCTCACGGCGGTGTTCGTCGCCAACGACCAGATGGCGCTCGGCTTGCTCCGTCGCCTGCACGAGGCCGGGCGACACGTCCCTCGTGACATCAGCGTTGTGGGTTTCGACGACATCCCGGAGGCGGCGTACTTCACGCCGCCGCTCACCACCGTGCGCCAGGATTTCATGGAGCTGGGCCGGCGCTGCCTCGGCATTCTGCTCGCCCGCATCGAGGGAGAAGAGCAGCCCCCGCGCGTCGTGGTGCAGGCGGAGTTCGTCGTGCGCGACTCCACCGGCGTGGCCCGCAAGTAGCGGGCACGCCGCCGCTTAGAAGCTGACTTCGCCCTGTAGCCGCACGACGTCCATGTCCGGCTTGGACCCAGCATAGGGGCCGCCCTGAATGATGTCGCTGCCGGCGACGAGAGGAATGCCCCACGGCCACCTGCCCGCCAGCGTCACGTTGTCGCCGTAGCGATAGCGCGAGTACTGCAGGTAGATGCGCTCGCCGGACAGGAAGTGCGAGTAGAACGACACGCGAGACGTGATCGCGGAGAACACGTAGCCGCCATTATCCATGTCGTAGTTGACGGTGTCCCAGCGCAGCATCAGCCCTACCCACTGCCAGGGGTTGTATTCGGCGTCTGCGCCCCACTTGAAGTGGGTGAGGGTGTCCTGCGGCAGAACCGAGCCTTCCGGTAGCTCGATGCTCGACCGCACCAAGAGCCCGAAGGCGCTGACCTTCACGTCCGGCGTGGTGCCCTTGGGCTTGCCGAGCACGTTCGCGAGCGAGTTCTCGTAAAGAAAGCCGAAGTTGAAGAGCTTGCCGCTGCCGGTGCTGTCGGCCGGGCTACCGCTCCAGCCGAGGTAGTTCGTCGCCAAGCCCTCGGGGCTGAGGCCATGCGCGAGCTCCACGCCCGCTTCCCCGAGCGCCCAACCATTCTTGATCGTGACGAGTGAGGGTGACAGCCAGAGGCGCCCCGCGACCGGCAGCGCCAGCTTCAGCTCGGCGCCGATCGTGTTCAGGCTCGCACCGCGAGCGTTGGCGTAAGACTTACCGGCCGACGTCTGCAGGAGCAAGTTCGGGTCCCGCGTCCACTGCGCGTTGTGGTGCAGGCCCACCTCGACCACGTCCTTGTAGTTGGCCTGAAGGTGCGCGTAGTGGATGAGGTTCAGGCCGACGCGCGCTTGGTACGGTGGCGGCGCCAGGATGCTGAAGCTGCCGTCCCGGCCGGTGCCGAAGCCTTGGATCACGGTGGCCTTGAAGTCCTCCGTCACCGGGATCGTGAGCTTGAGTTGCTCGCCGAGCTGGCGGTACTGGCCGAGCGTGTAAGTGTCGTATTTCTCGAACCGCCCGAACTTGGGCCACCAGCTGCCGGCCGAGAGCGCGATGTTCGGCTTGCGACCCGCCACGTCCAAGTCCGTATCTAGAGTGAGGTACGCGATGCCGGGTACCCAGGCCGAATCCGGGTTACGAAAGCCCGCTCCCGCGAACCAGTAGCCCATCCAGCCCACTGTGGTTTGGATGTGCTTCTTCTTCGCGTGAAAGAAGAGCTCGACCCAGTCTTGCTCTTGCAGGCGGGTGTAGCCAAAGCTGTAGTAGTTCGCGTCGACGGTGCGATTGGGCCCGTAGGAGATCTGCGTCTCCGGCGTACCGTTGAGGTTGTCGGGGCCGGGGCGCTTGCTGATGCCCAGCGCCATGGGAGCTCGGAAGTAGCCGCTGACGCTCGTCTCCCAGGCGCCCTTTCGCGTCGCTTCCACCTCACTGTCGCTCCCGGTCGGCTTGTCCGCGGGGGCCCCCGGCGTCTCTACCGCGGAGCCGGTGCGACGTTGCGGAGCGGCGTCGGCGTCGGTACCGGCGGCAGGCGTGGTCGCCGCAGGCGGCGCGCCCGTTGCTTCCGCGGCCGCCTCGGGCGTGGGCTCGTCTGCCGCCTCTTGAGCGGCGCTGGGGGTGCTGATGGCGGACGCGGCGAGAGCCAGCGTCGCGGCGAGGTACCTGAGCTCGGATTTCACTTGCCGTATCCCGCCTCTGCAATCGCAGCTTGGAGTGAGCTCACGACGTCCGCGGTGGCCGCTTCGAGCGCGATCACCCCTTCGTAGAAGCGTCCTCCGTCACCGTCGCTGTTGTCCCCGCCGATGGCGAGGATGACTGACCCCTGCTTCTGCATGGGGACGTAGCCAGGCTTTTCCGGGCGGATGCCGTCGTACATTTGCTTGATGGTCGGCACGGTGGCGTCGCCTCCGTAGAGCGCGAACCGCCCCTTGCCGCCGTTCTTGTCGGCGGTGTCACCGACCACGACCGCGGTCACGAAGTCGTGCTTCAAAGGTGTGTTGGTGGAGATGCTCGTGTCCGAGCCGTTCTCCCAACCTGGGTAGAGCCCGTTCTCCATGTCCGCCATTACCCAAGGGCCGTCACCGGTGCCGGTGCCCCAGATGACGCCCATTCCCAAATACACGGCTTCCATCGTCCCGTTTCCGTCGTTGTTCGCGGTGGTCTCCGCGTTGCCGTAGTCGAAGCAGCAGCCGTCGATCAGGTCATGCTGACTACTCACCATGTACTGAGTTTGCGGTGCATCCCCGACCGGCACGCCCGATGGGAAAGTCTCGGGGTAGGGGCACTCGTTGCACGCAGCGCGGTAGCCCTGGCCCGGCCTGAACTTCATCCCGAACGCCGAGCGGCCGTTGATGGTTACCGGCAACGTGCTCGCGTTCGCAGGGGTGGAGGGCGTCGGCTTGGCGCTGCCGGGGGGCGCCACCGTGAGGTGGTTGCCGTACCCGGATTGGTCGTAGATGATGTTGAACGTGCACTCGGCCACGCCGCAGAACGCGACGTGCGCAGCGCCGTCCGCATAGCCATCTACGCTTGCGATGTCCTGGGTCGCATTGCCCTTTTTGAGCTGGTAGAGCGGCCCCGTGTAGTCAGGGACGAGGACCCGCACCGAGCTGTGAGCGGACACGCACTTGTTGCCGGCTTTGCCGAGCACGTCGCACGGGAGAGAAGCCGTGTTGGCGGGGAGCGGCCCACCGCCGGCAGACCCACCCGCGCCCGTTGCTCCCGTTCCTCCCGTGCTCGGCCCAGCGCCCATGGCCGCGCCTGCCGTACTACTACCAGTGCCGCCGCCCGTTCCGCGAAGGCTCGCCACCGGGTAGTCACCACAAGCGACGAGGAGCGCACCAAGCCAAAGGGCGAGGAGGTGGGCAGACAGACGAACTGCAGGCCTGGTTTCTCTGTTCACGTCGAGGATCTCCGCGAGGTAGCGAGCGATGCGCGCGCTGGTCCAAAACGGTTGCGTGGCGTCGCTGACGCGACGGGCAACGCGCCTTCGGTGAATGGATGTTAACGCAAACAAATTCAGGTTGCCATCAAGATTCGACAGCCGCGGGCAACGAGCCCCCGCTTGCCGCAGTGCGTAAGGAGCGCTCGGTTGTGCCGCAATTTTATCGCAGAATTGTGTCTGTCCGCGCCAGCCAAAAAAGTTGCAACACAATCTGCGTCAGCGGTCACGTTACTGGTCGAGCGGTTGCCGTTGCGCTCGGCGTGCTCCTCGTGAGCAGCGCCGTGGTGCCGGTTTTTTCCGGATTGCGCCGCTCGAAACAGCTCGAAAGTTCCTTTCACTACCTAGCTTGACAGAACAAATGTGAGCGTTCACAGTCACGTTCTGTCGCGTATTTTGGATTTTTCACTTCGCGGAGGCTGCTCATGATCACTCGTCGCTTCGTTATTTCCCTCTCGGCCTCCGTGTGCCCCTTGGTGGTGGCGTCGGTGGCCATCACCGCCTGTAGTGATACGGGCGCCATGGATGGCAGCGCCGGCTCCGCTTCCGGCGCCACCGCCGGTACCGCCCCCGTTGGCGGCTCGGGCACCACCGGCGGGTCAGGTGCCACCGGCGGGTCAGGCAACACGAGTGGCTCCGGCACCACCGCGGGCACCGGCGGCTCCGCGCCGGTTGGCGGCACCTCCGCTGGCGGTACGGGCGGCTCCGGCGGTAGCAGTGGTGGAACGGGCGGTGCTGGCGGCTCCGGTACGGCCGGCAGCGCTGGCTCCAATGGCATGGCGGGGAGCGGCGGCGGCGGCAGCCTGCCGTCGGAGGGCCCGTGCGACGTTTACAAGAAGGCCGGCAACGAGTGCGTGGCCGCGTACAGCACCATCCGGCGCTTGGTCAGCGCCTACACCGGTCCGCTCTACCAGGTGCGGAGCGGGAGCAGCGCCCAGAACATGGGCTCGGGGGGCATGCTGCACGACATTCCCATGACCGCAGATGGGTACGGCGACGCCGCGGCACAAGACGCGGTGTGCATGAACACCGTGTGCACCGTGTCGAAGCTGTACGACCAATCGGGGCGAAAGAACGACCTCGTCGTCGCCAAAGCGGGTCTCCCCGCCGGCGGTGACTACGCCGACGTAGACGACTTCGAGACGGTGGCGACGGACGGAGCGATGAAGCTGAACGGCAAGTCGGTCTATTCCCTCTACATGAAGGTCCGGCAGGGCTACCGGATCTCCAAGGTCGGGGACGGCATGCCTCGCGACGCCGAGCCCCAAGGCATCTACATGCTGGCGGATGGCTCGCGCGCGGGCGGCGCCTGCTGTTGGGACTTCGGCAACGTGACCACCAACCCCAAGTCGTACGCCGAGATGAATACGTTGTTCCTCGGCGTTGCGTACTGGGGGCGCGGCGCGGGTATGGGCCCTTGGTTCGGCGCGGACTTCGAGGCTGGCGTGTGGATGGGCGGCTCCAAACCGGGTGATGCGGGCTGGGGCGGCTTGAACGACGCGAAGAATGCCCCGCCGAACATGAACAACCCTTCGCTCAAGGTCAGGTACGCGCTGGGGTTCCTCAAAACCAGCGATAAGTACGCGCTTCGCATGGCCGACTTGGCCACCGCGACGACCCTCACCACGGCGTACGAGGGCCTGTACCCCTCGACCAAGCACCCGGACAACCAGGGCGCGATCGTGCTCGGCGTGGGCGGCGACAACAGCAACAACTCGTTCGGCACCTTCTACGAGGGCGCCATCGTCAAGGGTTACCCGGCCGCGGCCACGGAGGAGGCGGTCATGCAAAACCTCAAGGCGGCTGGGTACGGGAAGTGAGCGAGCGCGGGATGAAGCCGAGTCGCGTCGTCATTGCTCTGGTCGTCTCGTGGTCGATCGTGGGCTGCGGGGACTACTCTGCGGAACCGAAAGGCGCCGGGGGCACGCCGTCCAGCACGGGGGGCACCGGCGTCATCCCGCCGGGCGGTTCGGCAGCTTCCGGTAGCCCCGTAGCCGGCGGCGGCGGGTCCGGCGGCGGAGCCGCTGGCGGCACCGCCGGCACGGGCGGCATGGTCGGCACCGGTGGCCGCGAGACACCGCCGGAGGCGGCATGCGAGAGCGTGACCGCGTGCGGCGGCAACGTTCCGGGGGTCTGGTTCGCCACATCCTCTTGCTTGCCGGTCACTGGCTTGGCCCAAATTGGCGAGCTGGGGATCGGCTGCTCGGAGGTTGCGACCTCCGGCAAGCTGGAGGTGACCGGCAACTTGACCATCGGGGCCGACGGGATGTTCTCGGACAACACGAGCACGACCGGTGAGGTCGCGCTCGAGCTCCCGGCTGAGTGCCTGGACGTGTCCGGCACGGTGACGACGTGCGACAAGATCTCCTCACCGCTCGGCTCCGCCGGCTTCGACAGCGTCGAGTGCGTGGACTCGACGACCACGACCGGCGGCTGCACGTGCACGGGCAAGATCAAACAGACGGGCAGCATGGCCTGGCTGCTCTTCGACCCGGCCAAGACCGGGACGTATGAGGCCATGAACAACAGCCTCAAGCTCGCAAGCAGCATCAAGACGGTCGAGTACGCCTACTGCGTCGAAGGCAACTTCATGAAAGTGACGCCGACGACGAAGACGATCATCGGCGACGTGAAGGGCACCGTCGTTCTGCAAAAGCAGCCGTAGTACGACGCGGTCGGCGCGTCCTCTAGAAGGAGCGGCGCGCCGACGGACGTCGCCGTTGCGAGCTCTCGCGGCAAGCAGCGCCAGGCCGTGCCGCGCGGTGAGTATGACGCAGAGAGGGCGAGGGCACTCGGTTCGCGGTTTGCCGACGCTCTGAGGGGTTTGAAGTCGGCGTCCCCTCAGAGCGCTGGCATCTGGATCAGTGGCGACTGCAGCGGCATTCCTTCAAAGAATTGCTGAAACCGCCCACACCCCAACCTTCGTGCATGGCCGCAATTGCTGGTGACAAGCTCGGCGCGGACGCGATCACAAAAGAGCACCGGAGGCGGTTTTTGCGTCGGGTGGTGGTGACGGAAAGAGTCTTGACCTGCCACTGCCTAGGTCAAGCAGCATGCACAGCGACATGTCCGAGCCCGAGCTGGCCCTTGCCTTGATGGAGCAGCGTCCCGAAGCGGCACGGGTGGCAATGAAGCGGTTTGCTCCGCTGGTGCACACGGTTTTGAAGCGCGGGCTCGGACCGTCCACGGAGCTGGAGGACGTGCAGCAAGAGGTGTTCCTGTGCATGTTCCGGCGCATCTCCACGCTGCGCAATCCCGTCGCCCTGAGGGGCTTTGTGATCGGCATCGCCGTCAATACCGTTCTCGTGGAGCGTCGCCGCCGCAAGCAGCGCAACCGAGTCGCGCTCGAGCCGCCGATGCTGATGGACTTGCAGGAGTCCCGCTCCGCCTCCGGCTTCAGCGTGGCCTGGATGCGTTTGGAGCGCTTGCTCGGCCGGCTCCGCGAACGTGACCGCGTCACCTTCGTCTTACGCTTCATCGAGAAGCGCACCACGCGCGAGGTCGCGAGCATGCTCGGTCTATCGATCGCGACGGTGCGGCGCTCGTTTTCCCACGCGTGGGAGCGCGTGACGACCTGGGCGGCGCGAGATCCGTTCTTGTCGGACTACTTCGAGCCCAAGCTACGGGCTTCGCTTCAATGAGCGCCGCGGCGGCGGTTCGCAGGCAGAAGCTGCGAAAGCCTCGCGCTGCTCATGCAGCGCCGCTACAATAGCCGCCGTGCATCGGCTCAATTCGGGAACGTGTGGGGCAATGTCGTTGCTCAGCGCGCTCCTCGCCCTCGGTGGTAGCCTTTGGCTGAGCGCCTGCAGCGAGCCCCGCGTCGTGGTCGGCGAGCTCAAGTGCCCGTTGAACGAAGGCGGAGCCGCGGGCCGCAACGAGGACGGGTCGTTCAATAGTGGCCCGTTGCCGGCCCCCTGGGAGACGAGCTTCGAGGACTCCTTCTGCGGCTACGAGCGCGACGCCGGCTTTTGCTACGCGGACCCCGGCTCGGGGTATCGGCTCGTCACCTCGCCAGTCCGTACCGGGCCTTTCGCGGCTGCGTTCGAGCTGGCGCTGAACGGCGAGGAGGTCCCGCATCAGGCGCGGTGCGTTCGCGAGGGAGTCTTGCCGGATGCTGCTTACTATGGCGCGTGGTTTTACATTCCGTCCGGGTCGAGTGATCCCAACAACTGGAACCTCGTGCACTTTCAGGGGGGCACCCCCGGAGACCGCCAACTCGCCGGCATGTGGGACGTCAACGTGAGGCAAGACGACTCCGGCATGCTGGCGCTCTACGTGGCGGACACTCGACCACTGCCCCACGACTATGTTCAAGAGGACCCGGTGCCGCTCCCCACGGATCGCTGGTTTCACCTGGAGTTTTACCTCAAACGCGCCGCCGACGAGACGGGCGAGATCGCACTTTTTCAAGACGATGAAGAGCTGCTCCGCGTGAGCGAAATCGTCACGGACGACAACGAGCTCGTGCAGTGGTACGTGGGAAACTTTGCGAACGCGATCACGCCAGCCGAGTCCACGCTCTACGTGGATGACGTGAGTATCCGCCTTGAGCGCTAGGCGTGGCGCCCCCTACGCAGTCGCCGCGGCCCTCACGCTCGCGGGGCTAGCGTGCTCGGTGAATGCTCGAGCGCAAACGGTGCCGGTCGAGCTGACTTGGAGCGCGCCGCCGGAGTGCCCGACTCGCGCGGCGGTGCTGGCGCGCGTTCGCGAGCTCGCCTCTGCCGCGACGAACAACGCGCCGCTCGTGCGCGCGGAGGGTGAGATCAGGAAGATCGGCGCTGCCTTCGAGCTTCGTTTGCTCACCGAGCAGGAGGGGCAGCGCGGTGAGCGCCTGGTGCGCTCCGCTCAATGCGAGGACCTGCGCGGCGTCGCCGCGGTGTCGCTTGTTTTGCTGCTCACGTCGGGTCGTCAGCCTGATGACACCACGAGCTCGAGCAGCTCGACCGATGGCTTGTCCTCGGGGCCCGCCGAGGAAACACCGAAGCCGCCCCCGGCGCCGCCTGCTCCCGAGCCCGCAGTAGAGCCGGAGCCGGAGCCGGCCGCTGAGGGTGGGGCAGGGGGCAGCACCTTTCGATGGCTGCTCGCCGCGCCCCAGCTCGCGCTCCAGGTGGGCCCACTGCCGAGGCCGACTCCAGCGCTGTCGGTAGGGCTGGGTTTCGAGGTCGGCCGGTGGTCCTTGCGCGTCCTCGGGCAATGGGCGGTGAAGCAGCGCATCGCCGCGCCCCTCAGCATCTACGGCGCGGAGGCTCAGCGAGCGACGGTCGGGCTGTGGGCCTGCGGCGCCCTGGGCGGGGACCGCCTGAGCTTCGCTCCTTGCCTCCAGGGCTCCGTCTCCCGGCTGACCGCGACCGGCTACGGGCCCTTCCTGGTGCCCTCCTCTCAGCACCAGGCGACCTGGGCAGTGGGGGCCGGCGCCATTGCGCGCGCGCGTCTCACCGGCTCGCTCGCACTGATGGTCGCGGTGGGCGGTCAAGTGGAGCTGAAGCGCCCCGATCTACGCCTGAGCAGCGCTGATTTCGACGAAACCGTCGGTCCGGTGCGGCGTCTGGCTCCCGTCTCGGGGCAGCTGGTCGTTGGCCCCGAGTGGATTTTTTGACGGAAGACACCCGCGGCCGCCACTGCCTGCCGTGAATGGTCGAACGGCATTCGACTGCGACTGAGCTTTCGGCTGCCGAAAGCCAAGACGCAGCGGCGCAGGAAGCGCCGTCGTTTGCCGTCGTTTACGAACGCTATTTCGATTTGGTTTGGACCGCCGTGCGCCACCTAGGAGTACCAGAACAGTCGGTCGAGGACGTGGTGCAGGAGGTCTTCGTAGTGATCCACTCGCGCCTGCCCTCGTTGCAGAAGGTGGAGTCGCTGCGCAGCTGGGTTTACAGCGTCGCGCGGCGCACGGTCAGCACGCACCGTCGGGCGCAGCGGGTACGAAACGTTTCCGGTGCGCAGTACGCGGAGGTCGCTCGATTGACCGAGCGCTTACCGCCGACTCCGCTGCAGCTGTGGGAGCTGGCCGATCGTCAACGCCTGCTCTTGCGGTTGCTCGCGGACCTCGACGAGGCGAAGCGCGAAGTCTTCCTGCTCACCGAGCTGGAAGGGTTTACGGCTCCGGAGATCGCGGAAGCCCTCGAAATTCCGGTCAATACCGTTTATTCGCGCCTGCGCACGGCGCGGGAAACGTTCCAGCACGCCATGGCGCGCTACGAGCAACAGAAGGGGTCCTTCTAGTATGTCCGAGCTGAGTTCCGAAGCGCGAGCGTTGGTGAGCGACGGCCGCAGCGCGCTTCGTCCCACGTCCGAAGACCGAGTGCGGATGGCCTCCCGGCTCGTGACCCAACTCGGCGCGGCCGCGCTCCTCGCCACGCGGCCCAGCTACGCGGCGCCCAAAGCGCCCTTCGCTTCCAAGTTGTCGTCATTCGTGGCGGCCCTGGGCCTCATCGGTGCCAGCGCGACGTATTCGCTCACCAGGCCCACCGAGAGCGCGGCAGGCACCCCCGGGGTAGCGCAGGCCGGGCAGGTGCAGGTGGCGCCGCCCACTCCCGCGAGCGCGCCATGTGTGGATCCCGAGGCGGCCGCCGTGCACCAGCCAATCCCCGCGGAAACACCGGTTCCGAGGGCTCGTAAGGAGTCGCGGGTTGATGGAGCGCTGGCCGAAGAAGTAGCTCTGCTTTCACGAGCTACCAGCCGTTTACGAGGTGGTGACGCCGCGGGAGCGCTCGAGCTCCTGGAGCAACACCGGCGTCAGTTCGGAGGCGGGGCGCTGCTCGAAGAACGACTCTCCGCGCGGGTTCAGGCGCTCTGTAGCCTGGGCCGTCGAAGCGAAGCGGAGAGTGACCTGGTCCGTTTGGCGGCCAGTGCTCCTCGCTCGCCGCACGTCACGCGCGCTCAGCGCGCCTGCGGCCTTTGATCTGAACGGAAGCGATCTTTCTCGAGCGCGGCGTCCGTCGCGCCTGAGCTTTTCTAGCTCGTGGCGTGGCATCTCGAGCGCGTTTCCGTCTCCAAAAATGGGCTCGGGCCAGCCGCCGCCGGCGATGCTTTCACGATACGTTTTGGACCCGAGGTGACACCCTACGAGGGTGCCGAACCGTCTCGTCGTAGTCCGCGGCTTCCGAGCAGGTCGTCTGCTCGCCGACTTCCTGCGTCCTTCGCGCGCGCTCCTCGTGGTGGGCGCTTTGGTCGCTTGCTCCAGCAACGAGGGCGGCTTAGGCCCCCAAGGTGGAGGCGCGGCCGGAGCGAGCGGGAGCGCCAGTACCAGCGGCGCGGCCGGCACGGCTTCGGTAGCAGGCACGTCGCCCGGCGGCGCCACTTCGGGTGCGGCGGGCGGTGGCGGAGCTGCGGCGGCTGGCGCCTCCTCGACTGCGGGTACCGCGGGCGTGGCTGCCGGGGGCACCGCCGGCGCCTCCGGGCAAGGGGGTACGCAGGGAGGAGCCGCTGCCTCCGCTGGGCAAGGAGGCACCGCCGGGAGCGCTGGCCTCAGCGGCGGCGGCGCTGGCGGTGCGGGAGCCGGCGGCGGCCCGACGCGTGAGTTCGAGCCTTGCCCGAACGCCGGCGCGCCGTGCCTCATCTTGCCCTTCGGCGACTCGATCACCAACGGCGTTGGCTCGTCCGATCAAGCCGGCTATCGGTCGAAGTTGTTCGAGCTAATCGTCAAAGACGACCACAACGTCAAGTTCGTCGGCTCGCTCAGTGGCGGCCCCGCTCAGGTGGGCGGCGTCGCGTTTCCGAAGAACCACGAGGGGCACTCGGGGTGGACGATAGACTCCGGCTACGTGTCGTTCGGGGACGGGATCTCGACGCTCGTTCCCACCCCCGCGTTCCAAACCGTGCCGCACATCGTGCTCTTGATGATCGGCACCAACGACGTGAGCGCGACGAAGGGCACGGACACCATCGACGATCGGCTGGAGGTGCTGCTCACCAAGGTCATCCAAGCCGCGCCGAACGCGCTGGTGATCGTGGCGCAGCTCACGCCCATCGGCTGGAACCCCGCCGCGAGGACGACGTACAACTCGCGCATCGCAGAGCTCGTCGCGGCGCGGGCGAAGCGAGGTGAGCACGTGGCGCTCGTGGACATGGGAAAGATGCCCAGCTCCGGCTTGGGCAGCGATAGCTTGCACCCGAACGACGCAGGCTACGGTTTCATGGCCGGCGTTTGGTACGCGGCGGTGAAGGAGTACCTGAATTAGTCAGGCCTCCTCGATGCGAGCGGGCGCGTTCGTCTTGCGAGCCGCGACGCTCTGCGCGCTCGTGTCGATCACGAGCGGTGCAAGCGCGCGCTCGGGTGGGCTCGCCGCGCTCGGTTGTGACGGCTGCCACAGCGGTGGAAAGCCTGCCACCGTGACCCTGAGCGCGCAGCCGGCCAGCGCGGGGGTGGGGGAGCCGATCACGCTTACCATCACCGTTTCGCAGACCAACGGCGCGAGCGCTGGCTTCTACCTCACGACCGCGTTCGACAGCCCGGGCACGTTTCGCGCGGTGCAGTCCGGTACCGCGACTGACTCGGCGGGCGTGCTGCACACCGCGCCGCGCAGCGGGAGCGGAGGAGCCACCACCTTCGAGGTGCAGTGGACGGCAAGCGCGGCGACCGGCGCTTCATTCGATGTGTTCGCGCTCTCGGCCAACGGCGATAAAAGCAACCGCGGCGACGGCGCCGGAAGCGCCAGCCTTTCGCTGGTCGTCGGCTGCGCCGGTCAGCGCTACTACATCGACCAAGACGGCGACGGCTACGGAAGCGACGACCCCGCCTTTCGCTCTCGCGAGGAGTGCAGCGCGCCCCTCGGCTACGCGGGCCGAGCGGGGGACTGCAACGACTTCCGCGCCGAGGTTCACCCGGGCGCGGCCGAGCTCTGCGACCTGCTGGACAACGACTGCAACCAGCAAGTCGACGACGACGTCGTTAGCCAGCTCTTTTGCCAGGACGACGACGGGGACGGGCACGGCGTCCCCGGTCGCGCCACCAAGATGGACTGCAAACCAGTTGCCGGCTTCGGAGCATGCGATGGCGACTGCGACGACGGCGACGCGAATTATCACCCCGGCGCGGAGGAGGTCTGCGATCTGCGGGACAACGACTGCGACGGCATGGTGGACGAAGACGTGCGAACGAGCTGCGGGCTCGGGCTTTGCGCGCGCCGCGCACGGGGCTGCAACGCGGCCGACTGCACGCCGGGCGAGCCGTTGGTCGAGACGTGCAACGGTTACGACGACGACTGCGACGGGATCGTGGACAATGGCGACTCGGCGTCGTTGTGCGGCGAGACGGGCGAGCGCTGCGTCACGGGTCGCTGCGAGGGCGGAGCGGGCGCGGGAGGCACGCCCGGCGCGATTCCGACCGCCGGCGCCGGCTCGGGCGCGGGGCCACCTTCCGAAGCGGCGCCAGAGGGCAACTCGGCGTCGGGAGCAGGGTGCCAGGTGGCTGCCGGCCCGCGCGACGCTGGCTGCCTCTTCGGCGCGGCGCTGCTAGCGCTCGGGTCGCTCGCTCGGAGACGCCGCGTCAGCGCTCAGTACGCGAGGTAGACGGGGTCCGGGCCTCCGGCGTAAGTCGACGTGACCTCCGCCGCGCTGAGCGCTGCTCCGTAGACGCGGAACTCATGAAAGACGCCGCTGAGCTCGGGATCGCGATCCCATTGACTGCGGCCGAGCCAAGCGTTGACCACGTGCAGGGCCGAGAGCGCGCCGAGCCATTCCCCTTCGCTCGCCTTCTTTCCGTTCACGTAGAGGACGACCCGGTCCTCGTCGTCGTCCGCTACGACCACGACCTGCGAAAGCGAGGTCGGCAGCGCACCCGCTGCCTCCCAATGTTCTTCGCCCGAGACGCCATCGAGCGAGAAGCCGACCTGAGTTCGAGCCGAGGAGGCCTGGGGGCTGGCGAAGAAGTAGCTCCGCCCCGTTCCCGGCGAGCCCTCGACGTTGTTGGTCGTGTCGCCGAAATCGAAGATGCGCTGCTGCGCTTCGCCGGCGCCCCAGCTCAGCCACGCTTCGAAAGTAGCGTTTTTCAAGCCGCCGAGCAGGTCGTTCGGCAAATCCACGTAGCCTCCGTTCGTCCCACCGCCCAGCAGCACGACTCCTTTGCCATCGATCTTCGAGAGCTGCGCGCTGCGAACCACCCCGTGCCGCACGCCGATGCGATCCGTGACCGTCGTGCCGGTGCCCTCGAAGTCGTAGCGCGTGACGAGCTTGCCCTCGAGCGTCGCGCAGTCAGCCATCGTGGCGGTGGCGACGTCCGGCACACCGCAGCCACACTTGCCCGGCTTGAGCTTTTGGGGATCGCTCGGGCAGGCGTCCGGAGGCTGCCCGCCGGTGCCACCAGTGCCGCCGGTGCCGCCAGTGCCGCCGCTGCCACCGGCTCCGCCGCTGCCTCCGACGCCGCCGCCATGCCCGCTTTCGCCGGCGGCGCCGCCGTCTTCGTTCACGGCGCCATCCGAGCCTCCGGCGCCGGCGAGCGGGCTGCTCCCTGCGGCGTCCGTGCCTCCTCCCGCGACGCTCTGGCTGCCGCTCGTGCCGACTTGACCCGCCACGGCGCCGTTTCCTCCCGCTCCGCCTCCGCCGAGCTTGCCGGCTGAGCCTCCGTCAGCGCGTCCCTTGCCGTCCGGTACGTCGTAGACCGAGCAAGCGGCGACGAGCACCAGCGAGGCGGCCGCGCCGGCGAGCCTCCTGCGGCGGCAGCGCTCGGCGTCCAGCGGGGAGGAGCGGCTGCGCATCGGACAAGGCTGCCTCAAGGACCGGGCCGGGCGCGGAGGTGCGTGTTTTTTCCAACATCGCACCCAGCGCGTGCGACGGATTGGCCCCGCGCCTGCCACTGCTCCAAGCAAACCCGAGGAGTCGGCAGGTCGGCTCCTCGTTTGCATCGAGGAGCTCACGATGACCCGAAGCTCGTTTCTGGCGAGTCCGCTCGCGCTCACCCTTCTGCTCGCGGCGTCGCGGAGCTTTGCCGCCGATCCGGCCAATCTGCCCGTGCCCCCTCAGGGCTTCGACGCGCGGAGTCAGAGCATCCCCCACGGAAAAGTGGACGAGTCCGTCTCCTATCCGACGCGGGAGCACGGAATGCAGAAGGTCACCGTCTACACTCCTCCGGGTTACGCGGCCGCTACGAAGTACCCGGTGCTGTACCTGCACCACGGCATAGGTGGCAACGAGGTGTCGTGGATCGGCAAGGGCAGCAACGAAGGCAATGCCGACAACATCATGGACTACCTGTATTCGAAGCAGCTCGCCAAGCCCATGATCGTAGTGATGCCCGACGGGAACACGGACGGCGCGTCGGATGGCTTCGCGGCCCATGAGGACGTGCTGCTCCAAGATCTCATCCCCTGGGTGGAGAAGACCTACTCCGCGATCGCCGACGCCGACTCGCGCGCCATCTCCGGGCTATCGATGGGCGGAGGGCAGACCTTCAACTTCGGCTTCCCCCACACGGACGTCTTTCACTACATCGGCCCGTACTCCGCGGCTCCCAATACCAAAAATCCCACGCAAAACATCATGAGCGTGGCGACCGTGAAGCAAAACGTGAAGGTCATCTTCATCTCGTGCGGCAGCACGGATGGCCTGATCAACAACAGCCAAAAGTACGTCGACTTTCTGGAAGAAAATGGCGTGCCCCACGTCTGGCAGATCGAGCCGAATCAAGGTCACACCAAGACGGTCTGGAACCGCAGCCTGTACAACTTCGCTCAGCGCATCTTCCTCGAGGAACCGAGCGGCGGTGGGGGCGGCGCCGGGGCCGGCGGCGCGGCGGGGCAGGGCGGAGCTGCTGGCTCGGCCGCTTCGGGCGCAGCAGGCACCAGCAGCACCGGCGGTGTAGCCGGGTCCGGGCAAGCAGGCAGCAGCAGCGCGAGCGGCGCGGGCCAAGCCGGCACCGGCAATGGCGGCAGCCAAGGCGGCTCCGTGAGCACGGCTGGCACCGCCGCAGGAGGCGCGGCAACCGGCGGCAGCCCACCGAGCGCTGCCGGGAGCTCCGCAAACCCCAACGCCAACGGCGCCGTACCCGGCGACGTGGACTCTGGTGGCTGCGATTGTCAGCTCGGGGCGGGCGGAACCGATTGGTCGCCGCTATCACTCCTGGGGTTACTCCTGCTTCGCCGCCGGCGCCGCGGTTGACGAGCGGCGCGATGCGCTAGTTCGCCAAGTCGAAAAACGAGAAGACGCGCGGAAGCACCAGCGGGACCATGGCAGCGTGGTCCGCTTGCACTTCCTCGTAGGTTACGAGAAAGCCCTGCCCCTGCAGCCAGTCGTGGAGCGCCCGGCTCCCCGCCACGGTCGCCGCGCCGAGCCCTTCTGTCACCAACAGCGGGGTTCCGCGCAGGTTTGGCCACGGGTAGCCGTGCTCCAGCACGAACGGCCCGGACATGGGGGCGAGCGCGGCAAAGTACGTGGAGTACTTGGCGCCGATGTACCAGGTGCCTCCACTGCCCATGGAGTGCCCGGTCAGAAAAACCTTCGACCGTGCAATCGGGTACTCCTGCAGCACGAGCTCCAGGACGTTGATCACGTCCTTCTCGCTGAGCTCCTGCTTCCGCTCGTCGGCGGGGGTGCGCTTGGCGAGGAGCTTTTCGGCCTCCGCCTCCTCGCCGAAAACGGCCGGTAGCCGCAGAAAAGTACCGTACGCGCCCTCGTAACCCAGTGGCGAGACCAGCACGTACCCGTGCTCTGCGGCTAGCCGCACCATCTGCTGGTCGTTCTGATCCAGGTACGAGCTCTCGTCGTTGTTCGCCCCGTGCAAGAACATGACGAGCGGCAACTCGGAAGTGCCGTCCCAGTCGCTGGGAACGCAGAGTCGGTACGGAATGTCGGCTTGCGCTTCCGCGAAGTGATAGGTCCGGTGCTGATCCCCCTTCGCGCGCCAGCTTGCGGCGCCAGGGTTTGCGAGCTCGCTCGCGAGGCGCCGAGACTCGAGCATCTGCGCGGCTGGCTCGAGCTGCGTCCCGAACGAGATGGGCTCGTAGGCAGCAGCCCCGCTAGCTCCTGCTGACGCGGCGCCGCTGGAGCCGCCTGCTCCGCTGCTGCCGCTTGCGCCGCCGCTCCCCGACTGATCGTCCGAATTCGAACCACCGATCGGCGCGGTCCCGGCAGCTCCACCGCTCACGCTGGCCCCCGCCTGAGGCGTGGACGGCGCTGCCGGCGATGCCCCTGACGCCGCGCCCCCCGCGGGTGGCGGCGCCGCTCCGCTCCCGCCGCCGCCATCGACAGCAGGCTCCCGGCCGCAGGCGATGGTGAGCAGGAGTCCAGCCGCGAGCTGCAGACGGTGCGCTGAAACGGGTCTGCAATTTTCCATGGACACAGACTAGTGGGCACCGAGCGCGCAGCGGGGTTGCGTTGCTGAGCGCGCTCGAGTGCCCGCGTCGTTAGTGCGGGTTACGGCGAGAACTGGCTCGCGAAAGAGCGCAGGGAGCGCTTCGCGCCGGATCGCTCTCGCCCTTCTCATGACGGATCGAGGCACGACGTGACACTGCATCGATCGGACGCGCCATCCCCTAAAATCCATGAATCGCACTCCAATCAGTTTGCTCGTTTTGTTCGTCGCAGCCTGTTCGTCCGAGGTGGAGCCCGGCGGTCCGGCGGCGGGGGGAACGAGCTCCGGTGGGACCGGCGCCACCTCGGGGAGCGGCGGAAGCGCAGCCGTCTCCGGGAGCGGCGGTCAAGCAAGCGGCGGAGCCGGTGGTACGACGGCTGGGGGAGGCGGAACCGGTGGCTCTGCAGCGGGCACGGCAACCGGCGGTGGCGGCGCCGCTTCGGGTGGTCAGAGCACGGCTGGGTCCGGCGGAACGACCAGCGGCGGCAGCGGCGGGTCCGCAGGCGCGGGCGGCAGCGGCGGCGGCCGCATGGTGAAGCCCAGCGCGGGCTGCGCCAAGCAGAGCGCGACGGTCACCATCCCCAATTCACGCGTCGGCATTCCCATGGGCTACACCGGTAAAGATCCGGTGCCGGTCGTCATTGCCATTCACGCGGCTGGCAACGACAACAGCTCGATGGAGAACACCTTCAAGAGCAGCGACCTGGCCAAGAAGTACCTGATGGTGTACCCGAACTCCACCTCGGCCACGACCGCGAACAAGACCGGCTGGAACATGCAAGCGGACAAGAACCGCTACTTGGAGATCCAGGCCGCCGTGCTGAGCCAGGCCTGCGTGGACGAAAACCGAGTCTATGCAACCGGGCATAGCTCCGGGGCCCAGTTCATCGTCGCGCTGCTGTGCAGCGGGGATGGCGCGTTCGACGCCGTCGCCCCTGTCGCCTCCTCCGTGGCTTGCCAAAAGTGGAAGAACGGCCCTGTCCCGGCCCTCATCATCCACGGCGTGCAGGACGAAGAGCGCACGAAGTACAACCTCAACGACGGCGACGGCAAGAAGGACCTCCAGCCGTACCTGACCTCGAACGAGTGCTCGATGATGACCACCCCCTTCGACCCGGAGCTGAGCCGCTGTTCGAACGTGAACGGCGTGAACGGCAAGCCGTTCGACGACGGGTGCGTCGAGTTTAGCGGCTGCAAAGCGGAGACGCGGTGGTGCAACCACAACGATCCGAACTACGGCACCACGAACCACGGTATCCCGTGCTTCGGTGTCCGAGCCATCTACGACTTTTTCGAGTCGCTCTAGTCGCAGCGCGGAAGGGCCGGCGGCGCTTCGCCGGCCCCGCTGCCTTCAAGGCGCCAGCTCGAGCGACGCGCTGACCCACTCGCCACCGCGCCGGCTGGATTCCACCGCGGCTTCGATGAACTTCATGCCGCGCGCGCCGTCCACCACCGTGGGGAGGTGCAGGGCCTCGGGGTTGGGTTCGCGGCCCTCGATGCGAGCGCCGATGAGCTCGGCCATGTCGCTGTAGATGTTGGCGAAGCCCTCGAGGTAGCCCTCGGGGTGGCCCGGGGGAATGCGCGTGCCATGGGCGGCGCTCGGCCCCGCTCCGGGCCCGCCGCGGGTGATGAGCCGAGGCGGCTGGCCGTGAGGCGAAAACCAGAGCTGGTTCGGGTTCTCTTGGTGCCAGGTGAGGCCGGCTTTCTCGCCGAAAACTCGGATTTTGAGGTTGTTCTCGTTGCCGGGGGCGACCTGGCTCGCCCACAGCATGCCGCGGGCGCCTCCCCGATAGCGGAGCAGCATCTGGCAATCGTCGTCCAGCGCGCGGCCGTCCACGAACGTGGAGAGCTGCGCGCAGACGGACTCGAGCTCGAGCCCGGTGATGAACGACGCGAGTTGCTCGGCGTGGGTGCCGATGTCTCCGACGCAGCCGCCCGCACCCGACCGCTGAGGGTCCGTACGCCATTCGGCCTGCTTTTGCCCCGTCGCCTCCAGACGCGTGGTGAGCCAGTCCTGCGGGTATTCGACCTGGACGACTCGAATCTTGCCGAGCTCACCCGCTTGCACGAGCGCCCGCGCCTGCCGCACGAGGGGGTAACCCGTGTAGTTGTGAGTGAGCGCGAATAGCACTCCCGACTGCCGCACCGCGGACACGAGCTCGAGGGCATCCTCCAGCTTGCTCGTGAGCGGCTTGTCACAAATGACGTGGATTTTGGCGTCGATGAAGGCGCGCGCAGCCGCGTAATGCAGGTGGTTCGGAGTCACGATGGCGACGACGTCGATGCCGTCAGCGCGTTCAGCCTCCTGCCGCGCCATCGCCGCGAAGCTGTCGTAGCTGCGCTCGGGGGCAATGCCCAGCTCGCGCGCGGACTCGCGAGCCCGCGCCGCGTCCGAGGAGAGCGCTCCGGCGACCAGCTCGTAGCGATCGTCCAGCCTCGCCGCGATGCGGTGCACGCCGCCGATGAACGCGCCGCTCCCTCCGCCCACCATGCCGAGCCTTAGCCTCCGCCGCGCTGCCGTGGAGTCATTGCCTCGAATCGTCATGGCTCCAGGATAGGCGAGCCTTTCGACCTCGGGCTTGGAGAACCGCCGGGCGGCGCATGTAAGAAAGGCGCAAAGGGGGGCGGCGGGGGCGGCCCCAGGGCGGCAGAGACGGACGTTTGCGCTGGGGCTGATCCGGCTCGGAAACGCGCGTGCTTCTTCCAATACTTTGCGGCCGCGCTCCAAGACCGAACTCCGGGCGGGCCGTACGTTCAACTTGCGTATTCGGGGATTTCGGTAGTTCGCGGCCGAATCGGTCGAATGCCTCGTTCGGCGGTCTGCTCAGGGAACTTCGCTCATGCGGTTCATCACGCAAATGGACTTCACGGTTTGAGCGGAGATTTCGTGACGGGTTCGCCAGCACTGACGGAAATGAGCGGAGGCGCCACTGCTGATGCGTGGCCCCCGATGAGCCAGTCCGGGCATCTCGCTGCCCGACGGAGTCCCCTGTGAAGAGATCCATGGTGAGCAGCTTCAATCCCTATCGATGGCTCCGTGCTTCTTCGCGGCTGGGGCTGACGCTCCCGGTCGCGTCGCTCGCGGCATGCCTGGGCATGTCCTCGGTTGCCTGTTCTTCGTCCCCGGAGACGAGTCCCGTGGGATCTGGCGCTCAGCCGGGGACCGGTGGGGCGGGTGTGGGCGGCGGCGCAGGCGGTTCCGCCACGAGCGGCGCCGGCACCGGCAGCGTGACGAGCGGCACTCCGGGCATGGGCGGGGTCAACTTGAGGCTCCTGACGCGCTCTGAGTACCTCGCTTCGATTCGAGCGCTGTTCGGCGCAGTGTCCGCGCCGCTGGACCTCCCCGAGGATTCTTCGGTGGCGGGGTACATCTCGGTCGGCGCGTCGCGCTCGACGGTGAACGCGACCGCGGCCGCGGGCTACGAAGTGGCGAGCCGCGCGATCACGGCGGAAGTGTTCGGGGACGCGGCGCGGTGGCAGACCCTGGTCGGGTGCCAACCGAGCGCGGACCTCAGCGACGCTTGCGTGACGACCTTCATCCAGGGGTTCGGCAAGCGCGCCTTCCGTCGCGACCTGACGGATGCGGAGACGCAGACTTGGACCAAGGTCGCCAAAGACGCGGCCGCGCTGGCCATCAGCGTCGGGCAGACGGCGAGCGCCGCGCAAGGCCTCGCGACCGCGACCTCCGGGTTGCTTCAGTCGCCGGGCTTCCTCTACCGGGCGGAGACCAACAAGCTCGATCCGCAGAGCGGTCGCCTCAAGTACGACGGCGCCTCCATGGCGTCGCGCCTCTCGTTCTTGCTGACGGGTGGCCCTCCGGGACCCGAGTTGATCGCAGCCGCCGCTTCGGGGCAGCTGGACACCGCCGAGGGCGTGAGCGCAGCGGCCGCTCCGCTCCTGCAGAGCGAAGGGCTGATCGAGCGACTGACCGGGTTCTTCAGTGAGTACTCCCAGGCGGGGCTCGTGCTCACGACGCAAAAGAGCGCCGTCATGTACCCCACTTTCAACGACGGGCTGCGCGCGTCGATGCTGCAAAGTACGCAGCTTTTCCTCAAAAACATCGTCCTCGCCCCCGGCGCAGACGTGCGCGCGTTCTTCGACAGCGATCAAACGTTCGTGGACGCGGCCCTGGCGCCCATCTACGGCGTTACGGCGCCTGCTTCGGGCTTTGCTCAGGTCAAGCTCCCTCCCGAGAGCGGGCGAGTCGGGATCATGGGGCAGGCGGCGGTGATCGCCGGCCACTCCAAGCCCGACCACAGCTCGCCGACGAATCGCGGCATCTTCATGCTCGGCTCGTTCCTCTGCCAGGACGCCCCTCCGCCGCCCCCCGGCGCGGTGACCGAGCTCAAGCCGGACCCGACCTTGACCATGCGTCAAAAGCTCGAGCAGCACCGCAAGGACCCCAAGTGCGCTGGTTGCCACGCGCTCTTCGATCCCCTCGGCATGGGCCTCGAGCATCTGGACTCGATCGGTGCGTACCGAGAGACGGAAGGGGCGTCTCTCGCCATCGACGCGACGGGCGCGCTGGACGGCGTTGCTTTCAACGGCGCGGCGCAGCTCGGAGCGACGCTGCGCGAGAATCAGCGCGTCATGGCGTGCATGATGCGGCAGTTCTATCGCAGCGCCAACGGCCGCACGGACGACGCAGTGGATACGAAGGCCATCGAAGACATGTCCGCCCTGCTTGCTTCGCGTAACTACGTTTTTCGGGACCTGGCGGTTGCCTTCGTCGCGAGTGACGCATTCCGTTCTGCTCCGGCCCCCATCGTCTCCGGGAATCAGTAAACATGGAAATCCTCAACAAGCTCCGGATGTCGCGGCGGTTTGCGCTGCGAGGTATGCTCGGCGGTATCGGCGTCTCGATGTGGCTGCCGGTCCTCGACGCCATGTGTGACGACAGCGGCACCGCGTTCGCCTCCGGCGAGGCGCTGCCCACCTCTTTCGGTACTTTCTTTTGGGGCAACGGCATTCACCCGAATGTTTGGACCCCCAAGACGACGGGCGTGGGCGACGCGTGGCAGCTCCCACCCAGCCTGCAGGACTTCGCAGACCTGAAGGCGGACATGACCTTCGTCACCGGGCTGGACATGTTGGACGCCAAGTTCAAAGGTCACGGCTGGGGCGTCGTGTACGTCATGGCGGGCGGGGACGGCACGATGTGCTCGTTCACCTCGGACATCGACAAGACGCCGTCGCACAAGTACGAGACGGCGGAGGCCACCCAGTACCAGAAGACGATCGACCAGCTCATCGCTGACGACATCTCCGCCAAGGAGATGAGCCTGCCGGAGAACCAGCGGCACACGTTCAAGTCGCTGGAAACCGGGGTGCTCCCGTACACGGGCATGAACATGGGCACGGTGAGCAAGTACCTCTCTCACCGCGGTCCGAACGACTTCTTGCCGCCGGAGCGCGACCCCAAGAAGCTGTTCGACAAGCTCTTCGCGGTCGCCCCGGGCACGCCGACCACCCCCGGCGCTCCGACGGACATTTCCAACAAGCTGCGTCGCAGCGTGCTGGACGCCGTGCTCGAGGACGCCAATCGCTTGAAGACGACGGTCGGAGAGAACGACGCCAAGCGCATCGACGCGCACATGGAGAGCATCCGCACGCTCGAGCTCCAGATCCCCACCGGGACTCCTACCGGCGACGGCGCTACACCGTCTGACTGCACCATTGCCGCGCCGCCCATGACCCTCGCGGACATGACCGCGAAGAGCCAGGCCATCAATCGGCTGGTGGCGCAAGCGCTGGCGTGCAACCTCACCCGCGTCTACTCGCACCTCTGGTCGGGCGCACGCGATGACAACGCCTATCCGACCATTCCGGTGAACTCGGATCACCACGGTCTGACCCACGGCGATGCGTCGATGAACGAGACCTCGACGAAGATCGAGCGTTACATCATGAGCCAGTACGCAGACATGTGCCGCGTCATGAAGCAGACGACGGTCGGCGCTGGCAACCTGCTGGACAACACCCTGATCTACGGCATCAGCGACGTCGCGGAGCCGAGCGGGCACGTGATGTCGAACTGGCACATCGTGCTCATGGGGCACGCCGGCGGCAAGCTGCCGGGCAACCGCCACTTCCGCGCCCCTGGCCGCAAGGTCACGGAGCTGATGCTCACGATGCAGCAGGTGATGGGCCTCAGCATCGACACGTTCGGCAGCTGGGACCGCACCAACAAGACCATCTCGGAGATTCTTAGCGCCACTTAGGGCCGCGAATGAGCCGCGGAGGCCTCCCCGCGCCGGGTTCAGCCGGTGCGGGGACGCTCGCGGAGCACGAGGCCCTCGACATCCATTCGCGAACCGGGGGCATTGCCGCTGCCGGCGTGGTAGCGCACCCACTCCCAAGCCTCGTGCTGGTCGCTCTCCAGCGCGCGCGGAATGCGCTCGGCTAGTTGCGAGACCCCGAGAGCGAAGACCTTGCGGCCGGTCTCGCGCTCCACGCCCGCTGAGTCCACCAGCGTGAGCCGGTTGATGACGTCCGAGCAGAGCACGATGCGGTCCGCACAGCCGGTGAGGCTCGTGATGTGGTCTTGTTGAATCCGCAGCTCGAGCTCCCACCAGGGAAGCACCCAGGTTCGCTCCGCTTCGCCGGCGAGCTTTCCGAAGCGCTGCTCGTAGAGCCGCAGCGCATGCACGCGCTGCGGCCACGCGACTTGACTGAGCACCAAGTCCGAAACGAGCAGGTCCGCACGCTCGTTCGAACCGAGGAGCGCCGGGGGCTCCGGTAGCCAATAGGACCGGCAGAGCTCCGAAAGGTCGCTAGCGATCGCGGCGGCGTCGCCGCCATGGGAAAAGACTTCCTCCAAGGCGCGCACGAGCTGGCCGTTGATGCCCGTCAGGTCCATCACCCGCGGCTCGATTCGGGCTCGCAACCCCGGATCCTTCACAACGGCCGAGATCGTGGCCTCCAGGGTAGGGCCGTCGATGTCCACCAGCACCAGCCGCTCGAAGGCTTTCGCCAGCTCCGGCAGCGGCAAGTCGAACGCCTGACCTGCGCCGAGGACCACCGCCAGGTCGCGGCGCGCGCATCCGCTCACCGCCTGCTCGATGAAGGCGCGGTTGCGACTGGCGTGCGCGGCCCAGCCGTCTCGGTTCTGCCTCCGAATCTTGGCGATACCAGCCGAAGCTTCGCTGAACCGGAGCTTGGCGAAAGCTTCCGCGTCGAGCGTCGGGTCCCAGCGCCACGGCCAGCGGGCGCTCGCATGGGCGCCGTGGGCCGCGAGCGCGGTGAGCGCGTCTCCCAAGTTGCAGGTCGGCACATCCGCCGTTCTTTGCCCCACCAGGAACATCGTATGAGTGAAGCGGACGAGCCCTTCGAGCTGCGCTGGGCGTAACGAGCCTTCCCCACGCAGAACGACCCGCAGGTCCGCAGCTTCCGCGGCCGTTATGGGGGGCTTTTCAGCTAACAGCACCTCGTCTGCGTACCAAGCGAGCGCGCGCTCGACGGCCTCTAAAGACGCCGCGGCCAGGGCGTCCGTGCGAGCAGAAACCACGGGGAGCAGGATACCCGTAGTTGCTGACCAAGCAAACGACAGAGCCAGTCGCCACGTTGATCTTTTTGAATGAAATCCGAGCGTCGACGGCACTCATCTATGTGGGTTTCGCCCTGCGGGGAAGCTCGGGCAGGTCGGTCATGGCTTTTCGTCTCAATCGTCGGTCGGTGCTGAGAGGCGCGGGGAGCATCGCGGTGGCGTTGCCATGGCTCGAAGCCATGGCTCCCGAGCGCTCCGCGCGCGCGGCCGCGGCTCCCGCCAAGCGCTTCATCGGCGTGTACACGCCGGGCGGTACCGTGCTCGAGAAGTGGCGTCCCATTGGCTCCGAGGAGAGCTTCGAGCTCAGCCCGATCTTGGCGCCTCTTCAAGCCATGAAGTCGCGGGTCTTGGTGGTGGACGGTATCGACATGACCTGCGCCGTTGGGGAGCAGGACCAAGCGGGCTTGGTGGGGCTTTGGACGGGCACCTCGCAATCCGGTTCGGCCACCGGCTATGCGAGCGGCCCCTCGATCGATCAGGTGCTCGCGGAGCGGCTCTCCACCGGTCAGCGCCTCGCCAGCCTCCCACTCGCGGTGCGCTGGGGAACTGGCAAGGCGCGGGGGCTACCGAGCCCGATGAACATCGCCAACTACGCGACCGCTCCTGGCCATGCTCCCATCGTCCCGCGCCTCGATCCGATCCAGGTGTGGGAAGACCTTTTCGGCACGAGCGACTTGGCCGAGGCGGGAGCCTGGGACAAGTCGATTTTAGACGCGCTGGGTCGCCGCTACAGCAAACTGGCGGAGCGCCTCGGCGCGGCGGACCGCGCACGACTCGAGGAGCACTTGACCCACGTCCGACACCTGGAGACCCGCGTCCGCGCATTCTCCAGCTGCTCGCGCCCGGAGCTGGTGGACACGACCGGCTACGATCCCCGGGCTGGCTTGGAATCGTCGGAAGGAGTGGAAGTGACGTCCCCCACGACGGACGCAGCCATACCCAGCGTCGGCAAGCTCATGATGGACTTGCTCGTGATGGCGCTGGCGTGCGACCTGACGTCCGTCGCAACGCTGATGTGGAGCGACACCGAGGCCAAGCATTCGCTGCCGTGGCTCGGTTTGCGCGACAACCTCCACTATTACGTGAGGGGCGGAGGCTACCACCCCGAGGAGCTGACTCAGGCCTTCACGTGGTACGTGCAGCAGCACGCTTATCTGCTCGAGAAGCTCTCCCAATGTCAGACCGCGAATGGCACACTGCTCGACGAATCCGTCGTCTTCTTCGGCTCACACATTCAGCGGCCTCCCACGTCAGGTAAGACCGATATGCCATTTTTGCTCGGGGGTAGCGGAGGCGGACTCCGCACGGGACGCTGGATGCAAAACGCTCACCGCTCGCACAACGACTTGCTCGTCTCCATCCTCAATCTGTGTGGTGACGAGCGGCAGACTTTCGGCGCCGCCGAGTTCTGCGCGGGGCCGCTGGGAGGTCTGACGTGAACCTGGGACGAGCCGCAACTTGTCTGTTCGGGCTGAGCGTCGCTCTCGCGGCGTGCGGTCGGACCGATCGGAGCTCAGGAGGTTCGGGCGGCAGCGGGTCGGCCCCTAGCAATACCGGTGGGGTTGCCGGCAGCGGCGCGCGCCCCGGTGAGTCAGCGGGCGAGGCCGGCATGGCCGATTGCGCGAGCGACTCGCCGCGGCCGGGCCCATCCCCGCTCACCCGGCTCGACAACACCGAGCTGAACAACAGCATTCGGGCGTTGCTGCCGCCTGGCACCAGCGAAGCGGGCCTGCCGTGGCTACCCGAAGAGCGAGCCCAGAACGACGTGATGGATTCGCCGCCCAGTTCGGACACGGTGGAGCGCCTGCATGCGCTGGCGCACTCGGTGGCCCTGCGAATGACGGATGGTCGGGGGGAGGGCTGGCTGGCGGGGTGCGACGTCGAAGCGGAAGGAGAGGCAGCGTGCCGGGATTCGCTCGGGGCTGAGTTCTTGGAGCGCGCTTACCGGCGCCCCCTCACCACCGAAGATCAAGAAGAGCTGGCGAACGCCTTCGAAATGGGGCGGAAGGTGGGCGGCAGCTTCGCGAGCGGTATGCGCGCGATCGTGGAGCTGGCTCTGCAGAGCCCAGACTTCGTTTACCTGCTGGAGCTCGGCGACGGTAGCGCGGTCGGTGACGCGGTGGAGCTGACGAGCTTCGAAACGGCGGCGCGCCTTTCGTACTTCCTCACCGGCGGTCCGCCGGACGCGGAGCTGAACGCGGCCGCGACGCTTGGCCCCTTGAGCGACGAGCAGCTGGCGGCGCACGCGCGCCGTTTGGCCGAATCGCCGAACGGCCGCATGGCGCTCAGCCTCTTCTACACGCGCCAGCTCGGCGCCGATCACCTCGCCGAGGTTCCCGAGCTCGGATTCGATGCCGACCTCGCTCGAGACGCCTTGGAAGGGAGCCGGCGCTTCGTGGACGATGTTTTGTTCAACGGCCCGGGCACGCTCAGCGCGCTGCTCACGGAACCTTCGGCGTGGACGAACGGCGCGCTCGCCGCCTACTACGGCTATTCGGCGGTTGGCGATGACTGGCAGAAGGTCCTGCTTCCCTCGCGGAGCAGCGGGTTCTTCACTCAGCCGGCGTTCCTGGCGTCCACGTCTCGCAGCTCCTACGTATCGGCCGTGCAGCGCGGGGTGCGGGTGCTGCGGCAGGTGCTTTGTTATGACGTGCCGCCGCCCCCGGTGGAAGGAATGACGTCGCTGCCCGAGGCCTCGACGGCGCCCACGACCGATCGCGGGCGTCTGGAGGCGGAAACGCGCTCGACCGCTTGCCAGCAGTGCCACGTGTACATCGACCCGGTCGGATTGGCGTTCGGCAACTACGACGCGGTGGGCAAGTGGCGCGACGACGAACAAGGCACCACGGTGGACGCGAGCGGCGTGCTGGACAGAACCGAGGCCGCGGGGACGTTCTCGAATGCCGCGGGCCTGATGCAGAACATCGCCGACTCGGTGGACGCGAAAAGCTGCTTCGTTCGTCTTTGGCTCGGACGAGCGCAGCGCCGGCCGGTGGTAGCCTCGGACGCTTGCGTCGAGCAGAAGCTAACCCGCAGCTTCCTCGAGGGCGGGGGAGAGATCTTGCCGCTGCTGGAGGACATCGCCCAAAGCGATGCCCTCAGGTACCGTTCGCGCTCCGAGCTACCGCCTAGCAGGCCGTAGGCTCGGAGCGGCCCGGAGTGGTCACCACTCCAGGGTGACGCCAGCGTTGATGGTCTGCACCGTCTGCTTGGACTGCACGATGCCGTACGCCGTCCCGGGGGGGGCGCTGCTCGGGGGAGTGATGGAGCGGTCGTCGAAGCCCCAGTTGGCGCGGAAGTAGTCCAGCCCGAAGACGACTTGGGTCACGCGGTAGTAAAGCCCTCCAGAAATGCCGGTCTGGCGGCGAAGGAGGGGCGGCTGATCGAGGGTGGTGATGGGCGCGTCACCCTCCACGCGGTCGAACAGCGATTGCCCGAAGCCCAGGGATAGCCAAGCGTTTTCGGTGAAGTGACCGGCGGCTTGAACCAAATAGGCCTTCGTCGGGCGGAACTTCGCTTGATAGGACTGCGCAGGCGAAAGGCTCACGACCACCGGGTTGAAGGTGAAGAGGCTGAAGCCGTCCATACCTTGGCCCATGTGGCCGGTCGCACCGACTTGAATCGGTCCGAAGTCGCCCTGCACGCCGGCGCCGACGCCGTAGGCGGTCAGCGAGAACGTGTCCTTGCGGGGCTGCATCGTGGCGGGATCCGTGACCTCCGCGGTCGTGCTCACGCTTTGCCACATGCCGTTGGTCCACGCCTTCACGCCCCACCCCTTGCGCGGGTGGTAGTCGGCCGTGATCTCACCTTCCACGCGCGGTAGCGGCGTCTGGACGAAGGCCTTGGTGGGGACGGTGCGAGGGTCGAACACGCCCACGCTGGCTTGCACCACGTTCCCGAGCTTGGGGGTGGAATAGGTGATCTGCGCGCGGTGGTCCGGGTAGATGGTACCGAAGCCGACGTGCCCGCACGCGCCTCCGAAGATCGACGTGTACGAGCAGGGGAAACCGAGGCCGTACGCGTGCCCCAGCTCGTAGTTCATGAACAGGTTGCCGCGACCAAAGAGCCCAAAGGCGCGACCGGCGCGCAAACCACCCCAGCCGCCGCTCAGGTCCAAGTAGGTGTCGCGCGGCTCCATCCACGTGTGGTCGCCGACGGAGGAGGGGGAGAGGGTGGTGATCTGAATGCCGATCTCCACGCGCGCGAGCACCTTGAGGTTCGGCGAGAGCTGCTTGCTCGCCATCAGCGCGAAGTTGGAGGGCACGTAGCCGGAGCGAATGCGGGTCTTGCGGATGTCGTTCTCCGGCGTGGCCTCCGCGGCGTCCGTGGCTTCGTTGAAGCCGACCCAGTTCAAGCTCTCGAGACCAGCGGGGCGGTTGTCACCCCAGACGTGCGATACGAACGCGTTGACGCGGCCGTTGGTGCTGATGGTCCAGCCGTCTGTCTCGGCCAGCGTCACGTCGGCGGCCGCGCTGGAAGCGACCAGCGCGCTCCCGGAGACGATACCCATAGCGATCCAACGGCGCACCTGCGAGCTACACTTTTTCATTCGTCCTTGCCCTGCCAACTTCCATCGTTTCTGGCTCGCGACGCGGGCGACGCATACACGTCTCCCGCTCGCGAAATCACCGCGCCCTCGCTCAGCCGTGAGCGGCTAGCTGATTACGGGCACGTCTCGTTCGTGGCGCTCGTGCGGCGCACGGCCCACAAGACGCCCTGCAGCACGTGCTTCTTGAAATTCGCCTCGTTGAACGCGGACTTGTCGTGCCCCATCGCGGTGTAGAAGGACCGAACGCCCTCCCAGCAGCGGATCCACGAAATCGGCTGCCCCACCGCCGGGCCCTGGCTCGGCGTCGGACCGCCGAAGCGAAGGAGCACCTGAAAGCCAGGCAGCGTGCCGGTGACGCGGCCCTTGGTGAACCGGTACCACTCCTCGTTGCGCGTCCACGGGCTGGGTAGCCCCACCATCGTGGGGTGGTTCTTCATCGATTCTTCGATGTTGACGCTCGCGGACGGGAGATTTTCGTTGGTGTGACCGCTGTAGATCTCGCCGACCAAGTCTTCGTACCAGGGGAACGCGTACTCGGTGTCCGTGGCGGAGTGCACGCCGGCGAAGGACTTCTTGTTCTTAAGCCAGGTCTTGAAGATGTCGCGCTCGGGCGAGTCCTTGGCGCCGAAGACGTCGCCGGTCGGGTTCATGAAGAACACCATGTCGAAGGGCTCTAGATCAGCGGCCGTGATCTGCGGATCGTTCATGACCGCCGTCTGCTCGCCGTCGCTGAGCACGACCTCGAAGTCGTTCGCGGCGCCCATGGCCTTGAGCATGTCATTCCCGGCGCCGATGGAGGGGTGGGGGTAGCCTTTGGTCTCCTCGTAGACCAGCATCTTGAAGTGCCCCTTGGCGCCGGTGCTGCTGCCGCCGCTACCGCCGCTGCCGCCGCCGGTGGCGGTGCCGGCAGTGGGCTCTGCGCCACCAGTCGAGCTGCCGCCCATGGGGCCCGCGCCGCCCGTCGTCGCCGTGGTGCCGCCTTCGGTCCCACTACCCGAACCTCCGGTGGATGAACCGGTCCCGCCGGTGGGGGTGACAGAGCTGGTTCCGGCCGCCGGCGCGGTGCCGGTGCCGGCGGTGGGCGTCGAGTCCGAGCCAGCCGTTCCGGTGGCGGTGGCGCCGCCGGAGACGAAGGTCGGCCCGCTGGGCTCGGTACCGCTGCAAGCGAAAGAAGCCGCGGCCGTAGCGATAGCGGCGGTGAAGGCACACAAGGTTAGGGATCGCATGATTCTCTCTTTGCTGGGGGGCGGCTTCCGATGACGTTTAGGAGCGGTAGGCTTCTCGACCGCGGCCCTGCACCGGGATGCCTTGGGCAGGCAAAACCTCGTGCTGGAGCGCGAACATGGCGGCGGCGGCCTCGTCGATCTTGCGGGTGAACGCGAGCGAGCCGGCGAGGATGGGGCGGAGCTTTTCTTTGTCTTGCGTCCGTGCGGGCCCGTACTCGTGCTCGACGATCAAAGGCACCTGTGATGCGTCGACACCAAGGACCTCGCGCGCAGCGAGTTGATGGTCGAGCCAGTCCACGGTGCGGTTTTGGAGGTACGCGAGCGGGTCATGACGCGCCGTGCCCGGCAGCTCGTGCTCACACAGCACCGTCTGCTTCTTCCAAGCGTTGAGCTGGTCCGACGGCTTCTCCGACGGCGCTCCGCCGATCCAGTCACCACGGTTCATGGTCTGACCGCCGTAGCCCCATTCACTAACCCCCTTGGAGTCGATGACCTGGCCCTTGACGTGGAAGCCGTCGACCAGAAACGCGTAGCCCGCGTCCTTGAGGAACTGGAAGATCGAGCGCGTGTCCTGGCCCATGAGCACCGCGTGCGAAGGGTCGTAGTGCACGCGGAATTGATCGCCGACGCCGTGCCGCTCGCAGATGCGGTGCAGCGCTATCCACGCGCCCGGCGCATAGCCGATGTTGTTGTGAAAGTTATCGCTCGTGGTCCAGCCCGGCATGGGGCATTGCTCGACGCGGTAACGCACGCCCCGGGCCTTCGCGTCCTTCAAGAGCGGTACGAAGATGGCTTCGAACGCTTCGAGGTTCTGCGCCATGCTCTTGGTTTGGTCGCGACCGACGAAGCCGCAAACTGCAGGCAGACCCAGGAGCTGCGCGGCGTCGAGCACGCGGCGCATGAAGTCCAGCTTCTTTTCGCGAACGCCGCGGTCGTGGTGCAGCAAGTTGTCGAAGTAGGCGATGTCGCTGATGCCGACTCGCGTCTCTTTCATCGCGATTTCGACGCGACGCTGCCGCTCGGCCGTGAAGGGAGCGCGCAAGTCCAAGGTGTTGGCGACCGGGTCCAGCATCGCTTCCGCGGGCACGTCGCTCTCGCTCGGGTGGAGCGCGGCCGAGAGCTGCAGGACGTCCGCGCCGACCTCGCGACCAAACGATAGCCAGTCTTCGATGGCTCGGTCCGGATCGGGGTCCCGCACGTCACGGGGCGTGAGCTCTTGGAGAGCGGCAGTGAGCACGCCCAGCTTCATGAACTTGGGCTCGAAGTTACGAACGGACATGAATGTCTCCTAGACGACTGCTCGGGCTCGGCTCTTCTCGGCAGAGCTCAAGCGGCGCCCGACCAGGCAACGCGACGACAGGGAGTTAGTCAGAAATCGAAAAGTGGGTATTGGAGGCGAGCCGCGAGGTTTTGCAAAAGACCCGCATCGGGGTGACGGGATTGAACGGCGGCACCTGAAAGATCCGCTCATTCCGGGTTTGGCGTTGTTCCAATCCGCGCATGGGCCACGGACGGGCATGGTGTTAGCCCAGCGCCTTGGCGGCGCCGTCGACCGGCAGCGCTTGTGAAGGCGGCGGCGCGGGCGGGGTGCTTTCGTGCTCCTTGGCGTACTTTTGCCGGTATTGCGAGGGCGGCAAACCGCGGTGACGCACGAACTGATTCGTGAAGTGGCTTTGATCGTAGAAGCCGGTTTGAAGCGCGATCTCCGAGATCGCCAAGTCTGTCGTCACGAGCAGGTGACAGGCCGCGTTCATGCGCACGTTGGTGAGGTAGGCGCGCGGCGTGGTGTGGAATTTTTTACGAAACAGCCGGTTGAACTGGCTGACGGACAAGCACATCTTGGCCGCAAGAAAGTCGGTGGATAGCGGCTGCGCGTAGTCGTTCAGCATCGTCTCCAGCACCGGCGCCCAGGTCAGGAACCGGGCGTTGGTGGTGTTCATCTTCTTGACGTCCCGCGTGACGCCGCACACGCCGATCGCCACGCCTTTGGCGTCGAACAGCGGGAGCTTGGTCGTGCAAAACCAGTAAATGCCGCCGTCCGGATTGCGCGCGAGCTCCACCTTGTCCACGATGGGCTGGCCGGTTCCCACCACTTCGCGATCGTCTCGCCGGAAGCTCTCGGCCATGTCGGCCGGGAAAAAATCCGAGTCCCGCCAGCCGAGCACGTCCTCTTCTCGGGTCGCCCCGACGAGCTTGAGGAAGCTGCTGTTGACACGAACGAAGCAGCCTTCGCGGTCCTTCACGAAGAAGTACACGTCGGAAAGGTGCTCGAAGAGCACCTCGAACCCCGATGGCGACGCGATGTTCGCCAAAAAGTCCTGGGCTCGGCGAGTCGCGTCGGCGCGGCTCACGTCAGCCGCGCTCCAGGGAGCGGGACCGAAAACTGGGGACGCTTTCTCGCGACATCCACTCCATGCAGTGGGAGCGCGAAACCAAATCCGTCACCATAACGGTCCAGTGGCGACGCAATGACGGTCCGTGAAAGGTTTCAAAAACATGCGCCACTCCTGCAAGATTCGTCACGCGGGCCCGCGTAGCCTCCGGTCATGAGTTTCACGACGAGCCGCTGGGGCGCTCTGGCCATCCTCACCGGCGCCATGGCCTGCGGAGCCGAGGGCGGGCCTCCGGTCGGGAGCGGGGGGACTCCCTCCGCCGCCGGGAGCTCGACCACCCCGCCGCCGAGCGGGGGGACGGGCGGGGCGCAGGGCGGCAC
>SECP01000114.1 GCA_004193285.1 Myxococcales bacterium
CCCCCTCCGCCTCCACTCGGAACACCGGCTCCTCCCCCAGAGCCGGCGTCTCCACGACGCCACCGCAAGCCAACGACGCCAAGGCACTAAGTAACGCGCAGACTCGCACGGTCATGATGCAGAGCAGTCTCTGCGTCATCAACCCAGGCTCGCAACAGGGCAAGGTAGCTCCGACAAACGTGCCACCCGTCAGAGACGACTGTCGCAACGGTATCGAGCTACAACGAGTGCCGAAGATCGATTGCTCTGTTGCTGGTGCCCGTCCCATCGCGCGCGGCGGCGCAGCCGGTGAGAGGCGGCTTTGTGTGTGCGCCCCCGCAGCGCAAGCCGCATTCGCTGCCTCGCGCAGAGGCGGTGCGCGACAACAACGCGCCACCTGCGCGGAAGCACCCGCCTTCCAAGCCGCTCCTACGGCCGCCTACGCCCGCCCTCGCGCCACTCCTCCGCAGTGGGCGCCCGACGAGCCACATCGAACACGACCTGCCCCTCGTTGTTGCTCAGATCGCGGTCGTTCAAACCCACGCGCAGGCTCCCCGCGTGCCCCGCCACGAACGTCCTCCCCGCGCCTACCGCCACGCCCTCCACCGTCGAGCCGCTCCCGATCATCGCGATCCCGCACGCGTGCGGCTCCTCCCGGAACGACTGCAGATTGTACGAGCGCCCCTCCTTCCCCGGATAGCCGGAAGGATCGATGCGTTCGTCGTACCAAGACCCCACCTTGAACTCGCCCGCCGCGCGCACCGTCACCACCTCCCCCGCCATCACCCCGCGCCCCACCACCACCGGCCCGTCACTCGCGTGCCTCGAGCTCCGAACCGGAGCTCCGTCCGTGTACGGCGAGACGACCACTTGTAGCCGCCGCACCGCGCCCGCTGACAGCGTGAGCATCCGCGACGGCGACTGGTACGCCCTCGTCAGCGCCTCGCGCGACAGCCGCATCCCTCCCACCAGCTCGCTCAGCTCGCTCGGTGCTCCCTCATCCTGGTCCAGCACCTCCAAGCGCAGCCCGTCCGCCGGCACCGCGCTCACCGGCACCACGAATTCGTACTGCAGCGACTGGCTGAACGTATCCCGCTCAACCCACGAGCTGTACTCCACGTCCGCCCCCGCCCCGAGCCGCACCACCAAGTCCGGCGCCTCCGGACGCCGCTCCAACTGCGGCCGCCCCGCCAGCCCACACAGCGCCGCCGCGGGACTCAGCACCGGCTCCCAAATCGAAAGCCCCGCCACGAGCACCCGGCACCCCGCCCCCGGATCACTCTCGGC
>SECP01000115.1 GCA_004193285.1 Myxococcales bacterium
GAGCAGACGATCGCGCGGATGGTCGAGCACCACCAGCTGGTTTTGGAGGCGCTGGTGTCGTCTCCGGAGCGCGCGCTGTCGTCGGTGGAGGTGCTGACGGCGGAGGAGCAAGCGCTGTACGCGCAAGTGAATCGCACTGCGCAGGCGCTGCCCGACACGCGGAGCGTGGTTCAGATATTCGAGGAGCAAGCAGCTCGCACGCCGGATGCGGTCGCGTGCATCGGCGTCACCGCCGGCGGGGGCGAGCAGCGCCTCACCTTCGGGCAGCTCGACGCGCGGTCCAATCAGCTTGCGCGTCATTTGCAGCAGCTGGGGGCGCTGGCGGAGACTCGGGTCGCTCTGCTGTGCGATCGGTCGCCGGAGCTGCTGGTCGGGCTGCTTGGGATCTTGAAGGCGGGCGGGTGCTACGTGCCGATCGACCCGCAGTACCCGGCTTCGTACGTGGAGCGGATCGCTCGAGACGCCGAGCCTGCGCTGGTGCTGAGCAAGCGGGCGCTGGGAGCGTCGTTGAAGGTGGACGTCTGGGTGGACTTGGAAGGTGGAGAGTTTGCGGAGGGGGCGCTGGCGGGAGCTTCGGCAGAGCGGCTGGAGCGGGGGGCGGTAGCGGCGGCGCAACTGGCTTGCTTGATGTACACGTCTGGTTCGACGGGTCGCCCGAAGGGAGTGATGGTTCCTCACGCGCAGCTGCTGAACTGGCTGCATGCGGGGTGGTCGCGCGCTCCATTCGGGTCGGACGAGGTGATGCTGCAGAAGACGTCGGTGGCTTTCGCGGTGTCGTTGAAGGAGCTGCTGAGCGGGCTGTTGAGGGGAGCTCCTCAAGTGTTGGTCGCGGACGCGACGGTGAAGGACAGCGAGGCTTTGGCGCGTTCGATCGAGCGCTGGGGTGTCAGCCGGATGCACCTGGTTCCATCCCATTTGCAAGCGCTGCTCGAGAGTCTCGGCGGTCGGGCGCGTGAGGCGCTCGGGTCGCTGCGGGTGGTGGTGACGGCTGGAGAGGCGCTGCCGTCGGGGGTGGTGCGTCAGGTGCGCGAGCAGCTGCCGTGGGTCACGTTGTGGAACAACTACGGCTGCACGGAGCTGAACGACGTCACGTACCACCGCTTGGAGGGCGCAGAGTCCGAGGTCGGTACTGGGTTCGTCCCAATTGGTCAGCCGATCGCGAATACGGAGGTGTACGTCCTGGACGACGAGCTTCGGCGAGTGCCTTTGGGGGTGATGGGCGAGCTGTACGTGTCGAGCGTGGGTTGTGCCCGCGGGTACTG
>SECP01000116.1 GCA_004193285.1 Myxococcales bacterium
AGGCCCAAGAGCGCCAACTCTCGAGCCTTCTGGATCTCCAGTGCGATGGAGGACTGCACCTTCATCACACCGTGAGCTCCGTGTCCAGAAATCGGCAGTCGGAGCCGAGTGCGATCGGAAAGCTTTCGGGTCGTCGTTTGTTGGCGATGTCATGCGCAGCTACGGCTGTGCGGGCGACGTGACCGGAGTCGTCGGTTCTGCCCGCCCTGCTCGGTGGAGCAGCGCCGCGATTCTATTCGACGAGCGGGGGCTGTGTACCGAGTCGCACGGCGCGCTCGGCGGCTGCACGCACGCGGCAAGCTCGCTATCGAGACCGACATGCCAACTTCTCGGCGCAGAAAGTGACGTATCAGTCGGTGACGGAAGACGCGGTATCGCGCATTGAGTCGGTCGTGCCGGACCCCGATTCCGGCGGAAAGGACCGACAAGATGTATTGGTTTGCGACCAGGGTCGCTGCTCGCTTTGCGGGGCAGCGCTGCCGCCGTGGACACGACGGACGCCGACGCCAGGGCGCGGGATCGCTCGACGAGCTCCGAGGCTTCCGCGCGCACCGCCGCCTCGCTGAGCGAGGGTCGGCATGATCTCGAAGCAAGCAGAGGCCGAGGTGCTCCGGCTCTAACACGCAGAGAAATGGCGAATTGGCACCATCGCCGCGCAGCTCGGCCTGCACCACACGACGGTGCAACGAGTTCTGCGGCAGACCGGAGTGGAGCTGAAGATGGTCGTCCTCGCCATCGAAGAGCGCGAGCGCCAGAAGCGTGGCTTCGACCGTCGCGCCCGAGACGCTCACGCCGGCGCCGCTAAACCCATGGCTGATTTCGACTGGGCATGGCCCAAGAAGATTGATCGCGAAGCCGTCGAAGAGCTCTTTAGCCTTTCTTTCGTCAAAACCGGCCACAATAGCGTGCTCGTCGGCCCTAACGGTGTCGGAAAGACCATGATTCTGAAGAATATCGCGCTGCAAGCCTTGGCGCGGGGGCCACACCGTCCGCTTCACCACCGCCAGCGACATGCTCGCCGAGCTCGCTGCTCAGGACTCTTCGTCCATCCTCGCTCGGCGCTTACGCCGCTACACACTGCCGCACCTGCTTTGCATCGACGAGGTCGGCTACCTCTCGTACAACAGCCGGTACGCAGACTTGCTGTTCGAGGTGGTGACCCGTCGCTACGACGCCGGCAAGCCCATCGTGCTCAGCACCAACAAGGCCTTCTCCGAATGGGGCGAGGTCTT
>SECP01000076.1 GCA_004193285.1 Myxococcales bacterium
CGAGCGGGGCGCCTTTGAAGCGCAGACTCGTCGGCGAGTTGGGACGACGCGAATTGCCGGAAGCGTCCGTCAATGACCCGGCAACGAATCGCGACCAGGGCCGGTGGGGCGTTGCTGAAGGAAGCTGCGCGTGCTTCGCGAGTGCCGAAAGCGGTTCCGTCGATGAACGCGCACTAGACGGTAGCAAGAGACTTCGACGGGTGGAGGCGCGTGGCTGGCGACGATCTCCGCCAGGCGAGGTCAGCGCAGAGTCGTCGGCGAGTTGGGACGACGCGAATTGCCAGAAGCGCTTCCGTCAATGACCGGATCGAATCGCGACCAGGGTCGGTGGTACGTTGCTGAAAGGAGCTGCGCGTAGTTCGCGAGTGCCGGAAGCGGTTCCGTCGATGACCGGATGCATCGCGACCAGGGCGGGTGGGACGTTGGAGGATGGGCTGCGCGGGGCTCGCTTCCGCGTTGCAAGGCCATCGGGCGAGGGCGGCTTCGATGCGCGCAGATTGCTCGGCGAGGTAGGACGTTTGGGGGCTTGGCGCCATCCTCGTGAAGAGGTGCGCCGTCGCGAGGACGCGCCATGGTGCAGCAATGAAAGGGTGACGGCTGGCGACGTCCGTCCGGAGTGACTCGCGTGCGCGGTGGGGGGAGCCCTGGCGCGCTGGGGCGCTGAGCTGCTGTCGCGCGGGGAGGCCCGGACGCGCCCTGCTACGATGTGGCGCCACTAGTCAGGCTTAGTGCGTGAAGGGCGAGAGGGCGCGCGGTTTCAGGACGCCGGCGGCGGTGAGGTGGGCGCGCGTTTGGGAGCAGAGGTCGTCTTCCGTGTCTGTGGTGAGGACGCTGCCTTCGCCGTCGTGCATGATGCAGCCAGGCGTGGGGCAATGGTCGAGGCCGAAGGAGTGACCGAGCTCGTGCACGGCGGTTTTGGCGAAACGGGTGCGGGCGTGGGCGGCGGAACGTGCGGCGCGTTTGCAGCGAAAGGACGAGAGCACGGCGGAGCGGCCGTCCAGCGTGGCGAGGCCGAGGATGCCCCAATCTTCGTGCGGACCTTTGGTGGTGGAGATGTCGACGGCGGTGAGGCCGAGCACGACGCGCGCGTCTGCGCGGGCGTTGGCGACCAAGTAGCTCAAGAGCTTTTCGGCGCGGTAGCGCTGGCGCTTGGGGTAAAAGGCGCTCTTCGGGAGCTCGAGGGTCGGCGCGACAGAGAGCTGCACGGCGTAGAAGGCGCTGATGGCGGCTGATACGGCTTCTAGCTCGGCAGGTGGGATGGCGGCGCCAAGGGGTTGCAGGACGATGAGCGGGAGCGCGGCTTGGGCCGGCAGAGCCAGGGAAAGGCTGGCCGCGCCGAGTAGGAGCGCGCGACGAGGAAGACTCACGGAGCTCGGACCCACGGGCGGCTTACGCCTTGGGTGCTCCGAAGCTTCCTCAACCGTGGATGCGCCAGGAAAAGGAGTCCACCAGCTCGGGCTTTGCGTCTGGCGCCAGCGGATCCGTCAGGCCGATGCAATAGCCGTCGATGCCGCTGCCGTCCGCGCGCACGCGGAGGCGCAGAAAATGTTTGTAGCCGGGGTGGTCCAGAGCGGTAAACGCTTGCGTGTGCTCGATGCCCCGGCGCGTGAGCCAGGCCAAGTAGGAGCCGAACAGGTAGGTCGCGGCGAACACGGTGAGTAGCAGCGTGCCGCCGGCGATGACGTTGAGCGAAGGCGCGAAGCTCAGGCGTAACAGAGCTTGCTTGACCAGCAGCGAGGCCAAAATCGGCAGCGCCGCGGTCAGCGCACCCGCAACGAGGGCAGGCGGAAGGACGAGCCGCCACCGACGACGCACGCCTCCGATGAGCGCGTACACGGTGGTGACGACGACGGTCATCGCGAGCGGCGCGCCCATGATGACGCCGACGCGATCGTAGACGCGCATGCCGAGGGACATCGTCGGCGCGAAGAGAGCGAGGAAGATCAAATGCGGTAGGAAGCCGGAGCGGCCACGCGTGATCTTCCAAGGGACGCCGCCGAGCAGCGCGCGCGATTGTTTGGAGTTGGGCCAGCGCTTGTCGGCGGGGCGACGCCCGTCGAAGACCGGCGCGGGGTGCAAGAAGGCGCCGCCGCCACCGGCGGTGACGTGCAGGGTGCTGCCGGCGGTGCTGCGCTCGTAATGGTGGATATCGCCCGAGAGCAGGAAATGAGGGCGCGCGTGGAAGTCGAAGCCGAGGGTCTGGATCATCTGCGTGCCGGTCAGGCTCGCCGAGCCGAATCGCCACACCGGATCCGGGAGCAGCACCCAGGGCCTTGCGTCCGCATGCTCCCGCGACCACTCCACGAAGAAGCGCTTCTGCCGCGAGTCGATGGTCTTGAGTTGCCGATCCACTCCGTAGAGGTGGATGTGCGGGGTGAGCGGGAGGAGAAAGTAGCTCGCGTTCTGCACCGGCACGTAGCCTGCAAGCACGAGTGCCTTCGGCTTCTCCACCTTGCCGCCGAGCACGAACTCGCGCGCCCATTCCGCGTAATATTCCAGCATCGGCTTGGAGACGCCGAGCATGCTGGGGCGCGCGTCCGCTTCGTCCTCCGGGGGGCGCACCCGAAACATGCGACCAAAGCCGTCCAGCCCGTCGTACCAGTCGTGATTACCGGGGATGCCGAGCAGCACGCGTGGCTTGGTGTCTTTGCCGGCGAGCGCTTCGTTGAAAGGTACGAGCACGCGGTTGGTGATCTCTTGCGCGGTCGCGACCGGATAAGCCGTGTCACCGCCGAACAGGAGCAGCTCGCCGCGGGGGGCGACGAGGTACGACCCTGGGGCGTCGGGGTCCGGCAGCTCGTACGGCTCGACCACGAGGCGTGCGACCGCGCGGCTCACCGAAACGTCGTCGCCGGTGTCGGACAGGTAGTCGATCCACAGATCGCGACCCACCGCTTCGAGCACGCTGCCGGCGGTTTCGTCTCCGCCCAAAATGCGCGCGACTCGCCCCGTGAGCTCGGCCGGCGAGTCCGGCGTCATCCAGTCGCGTGAGTCGATGTCCTCGGTGGCGATCGCGGCGGAGATGAAGTGCCGCAAATGGCCCCAAAACGAGGTGACCCCGAACCACGCGACGCCGCGCGGGCTAACGCGGCCGCGCGTGAACTGCCGGCGAGCCTCCGCCTGACTGGGCGCAGGCCGGAACGGCGGCGGGGCTTCCGGGGCGGGGTGATCCAACGCCCGATTCTGCTCACGACCCCGCCGTGGGCCGCAAGTCCGCGGCGAATTTGCGTTCTGTTGCGGCCGTACTACTAAGCGCCCCGCCATGGCCGTTTTGACCGACGACGTTCGCATCGACACCCTCAAGCCGCTGCTGCCGCCGGCCATTTTGATGGAGGAGATCCCGCTGCCGGAGGCGGCGTCGCGCGCGGTCGCCGAGTCGCGCACGGAGGTGGCGAGCATCCTCGAGGGCAAGGACGACCGACTCGTGGTCGTGGTGGGGCCGTGCTCGATTCACGATCCGGAGGCGGGGCTCGAATACGCGCGGCGGTTGAAGCCGGTGATGGAGAGGCTGAGCCCCCACCTGAAGATCGTGATGCGCACGTACTTCGAGAAGCCCCGCACCACCGTGGGCTGGAAGGGCCTCATCAACGATCCCAAGCTCGACGGCAGCTTCGCGATCAACCAGGGGCTGCGCGTCGCGCGCACGTTCCTGCGGGACGTGGTCGAGCTCGGGCTGCCGACGGCGCTGGAGTTTCTGGATCCGATCACCCCTCAGTTCATGGCCGACCTGGTGACGTGGGGCGCGATTGGCGCGCGCACCACGGAGAGCCAAGTGCACCGCGAGCTGGCATCTGGCCTGTCGATGCCGGTCGGCTTCAAGAACGGAACGAGCGGCACGGTTCAGATCGCGGCGGACGCGGTGCGCTCCGCCGCAGAGCCGCATCACTTCCTCTCCGTCACCAAGCAGGGGCTGGCCGCCATCGTCGCGACCAAGGGCAATCCGCACTGCCACGTCATCTTGCGTGGTGGCTCGAACGGCCCCAACTACGGCGCAGAGGCGGTGGCGAGCGCGGTCGCGCTGCTGGAAAAGAACCGCCTTCCGGGCAAGCTGATGATCGATACGAGCCACGCCAACAGCGGGAAGGACCCTGCGCGCCAGCCGCAGGTCGCGACCGCTATCGCTGAGCAGGTCGGGGGCGGAAGCCGTTCGATCTTCGGCGTCATGATCGAGAGCTTCATCGTGGCGGGCCGGCAAGAGATCGGCGAGCGCAAGGACATGACCTTCGGCCAGAGCGTGACCGATGGTTGCTTGTCGTGGGACAGCACCGTCCCGGTGCTCGAAGAGCTGGCGGAAGCGGTGCGCAAGCGTCGGGGTTAAGTCGGGGTTAAGTCGGGGCTAAGTCGGGGCTAAGCCCCGCTGCGCCGATGGCCGGCGCGCAGCTCACGCGCGACGTCCTCCAAGTAGCCGTCGAAATCCACCTGCATGGTGTGGCGCCGGCTCGCCACGAACCGGCGACGCACTTGCTCGCGTTCGCGCCGAGCGCGCTCGCGCATCTCCTCCGGGTCCGGCAGCTCGTAGTCGCCGCGCAAGTAGCTGGCGAAGAGCCGGCCCTGGGCTTCCACGAGCGGCATGATCGCGCCCAGCGGTTGGGCCAGGCCGGCGAACATCAAGCCGCGGTGCTCGAGGTGAAAGCAGCGTAGAAACAGCGGCAGCTCGTTGTCGGGCGCGGAGACGAAAGCGGGCTCGAAGAACGGGAAGGTGACGTGGTAGCCGGTGCAATAGACGACGGCGTCGGCCTGGAAGCTGCGCCCACCCGCGAAGTGCACCCGGTCGCCGTCTAGCCGCTGGATGGCGCCGTAGGCGGTGATCTTGCCCTCCCGAAGCAGGGGTAGCAGGTCGTCCGACAGGGTGGGGTGCGCGTGGCCGAGGCGGTGGTCCGGAAGCGGCAGACCGTAGCTTGCCGGCGTGCCTACCTGCCAGCGGTACCAAAGCTCCGCGATGGTGGTTTTGACCTCCGCCGGCAAGCGCTTGGGGATGATGCCGGGGCGATCGATGGGACGACCGAACGCGTGCTTGGGTAAGACCCACGCGCCTCGCCTTACGGAGAGCGCGACCTGAGCGCCGCTCCGGCCTAGCTCGCTGGCGATGTCCACCGCGCTATTTCCGAGACCGACCACCACCACCCGTCGCCCCGCGAGGTCGAAGGGCTCGCGCGGGCTCACGTAGTGATGCGAATGGAGCGTGATGCCATCGAAATGACCGGGGGGCCTGGGCTCCGGAAATGCCGGGTCCCAGTGGTGCCCATTGGCGACGATGACGGCGTCGAAGCGGTGCGCTTGCCCGTCATTCGTTCGCACCATGTAGGCAGAGCCGCTGGGCTCGACTCGCTCGACGGTGGAGCGAAAGCGAATGCCCGGCTTGAGATCGAACGCCTCCGCGTAGGCCTCGAAGTACCGCGCCACCTGCTCGTGGCTCGCGTAGTCAGGGTAGTCGGCCGGCATCGGAAAGTCCGAAAACTGCATGCGTTCGCGGGACGTATTGATGCGAAGCGAGCGGTAAATGCGGCTCTGTTGGTTGTCGTTGCCGAAGACCCAGTTGCCGCCCACCTTCGAGCCCCGCTCGAAGCACACCGCCGGTACGCCCGCCTCTCGGAGGGCCTTGAGGACGGTCAGGCCGGAGGAGCCCGCGCCAATGATGGCCGTGTTTTGCGGCATAACGTTCAAGATGCGGGTCTGAAAGCGAGACCTTGCCACAAATAGCGCCGCGAGAGCCCGCGGTGGTATGCTGACCCCCAATGCGCCGGGTGCTGCTCGTCGAAGACTCCGCCAGTATGCGGACTTTTGTCCGTGCCGCCCTTACCTCTGCCGCGGCGCTGGGGCAGCTCGAGATTGCGGAGGCGCAGAGCGGTTTCGACGCGCTCCGCCTCCTTCCCCGCGGCGCCTGGGACCTAGTCATCACCGACATCAACATGCCGGACATCAACGGTCTGGAGCTGATTAGCTTCATCAAGAAGAGCGAGGCTCACAAGAGCACGCCGATCATGATCATCTCCACCGCGTCCTCCGAGCGCGACCGCGAGCGCGGTCTATCGCTCGGCGCGAGCAGCTACCTCGTCAAGCCGTTCACTGCGGAGGCGTTGATCCAACAGGTGCTCGATCAGATGGGAGCGGAGCCCGCCTCGGGGGCGCATGCCTGAGATAACCGACAAGGCTCGCGAGGAGTTCTTCTCCGAAGCTCAGGAGATCATCGAGACCCTGAGCCGGAACCTACTCGCGCTGGACGCGGCGCAAAAATCCGGGAAGGAGGACCCCTCGCTCATCAACGAGGCCTTCCGCGCCGTGCACACGTTGAAGGGCCTGGCAGGTCTGTTCGGCGCGATTCGCTTGGGCGCGTTCTCGCACCGCCTGGAAGACTTGCTGGACGACCTGCGCCTCGGCCGCATGGACCTCCGTCCCGAGGTGCTGGACGTGTTGTTCTCCACGGTGGACGCGTATGGCCGCATCCTCACCGTCGAAAAAGAGGGTCGAGACGAGGACCTTCCCAGCGTGGACGACCTCTTTCACCGCTTGGATCGTCTCGGAGCCGCGGTGGAGCGCGGCGTGAGCCCGGTCGGTAACTACGAGCTGGATCCCGGGATGCTCGCGGTGCTCACCGAGTACGAAGAGCACCGGCTCCGCGCCAATATCGAGCAGAACCTGAAGCTTTACCGGCTCCGGGTCCAGTTCGACCTGTCGACCATCGACAAGGCGCTGGACGACATGAAGGAGCGCGCCAAGCGCCACGGCGAGATCATCACTTACTTGCCCACGGGGGAAGCGACCGGGGCCGACGCCATCGAGCTGGACCTCCTGGTCGCCTCGCGCGACGACCTGGCGACTCTCATCGGCTCCCTCGGCGCGGACAACGTCGTCATCGAGGAGATCCCGCGGCGGCGCGGCTCGGTCTCGCCCAGCATGCTCCCGATGCGGGGTAGCCTGACCGGCGCCGCCTCCGCGCCCAAGGCCGCCGACCCGATGGCCATGGATCGCCTGGCGGATGGCCCCGCCGAGCAGGGTCCGTCTTTGCGGTCGCTCACGCAAACGGTGCGTGTCGACATTCGCAAGCTCGACCACCTGATGAACATCGTGGGCGAGCTTTCCATCGTGCGAAGCTCCCTTTCGCGCATCGCCGAGCGTTTGCGCGGGGAGGGCTCACGCCAGCTCGCCACCGAGCTGATGCGCTTGCATCGCAACTTCGACCGCCGCCTCGGTGAGATGCAGGACGGCATCCTCGAGGTCCGCATGGTGCCCCTCGGGCAGGTGTTCGATCGGCTGGCCCGCGTCGTGCGGCAAATCAGCCGCGATCTCAACAAGGAGATTCGCCTCGTCATCACCGGCGCGGAGACCGAGATCGACAAGCTGATCGTCGAAGAGCTCAGCGACCCGCTGATGCACATGATCCGCAATGCCATCGATCATGGCATCGAGTCGGCCGAGCGCCGCGCCGAGGTGGGCAAGCCGCTCGCGGGGACCATCGCCCTCAACGCCTTTCAAAAAGGCAACCACGTCATGATCGAGGTCGAAGACGACGGCCGCGGCATCGACGAAGCCGCCCTCGTGGAAAAGGCGGTGGCCAGCGGCAAGATCGCGCGCGGCGAGGCGAGCGAGCTCGTGCGCGACGAGATCCTGGCCCTCATCTTCGTCCCCGGCCTTTCCACGCGCGAGCAAGCCGACGACCTCTCCGGCCGCGGCGTCGGCATGGATATCGTCAAGACGAACATCAACAAGCTCGGCGGCGTCATCGACGTGCACAGCGAGAGCGGCATCGGCACGAAGATGGCCATCACGCTGCCCATCACCCTCGCCATCGTCAGCGCGCTCTTGGTGCGCGTGCACGAGCAGGTGTTCGCGATCCCGCTCTCCACCGTTTCCGAGGCGCTCTCGTTCGACGCCGCCCAGGTCCGGCGGGTGGAGAACCGCGAGGTCATCACCGTCCGTGGCAGCTCGCTCCCCATCTGTGATCTGGGTCGCTTGCTCGGCTTGCCGGAGCCGCTCGAGGAGCGCCGGCGGCGCTTCGTGGTCGTGGCCGCGCTCGGCAACCGCCGGCTGGGTCTGGTCGTGGACCACCTATTTGGCCAAGAAGACATCGTGATCAAGCCGCTCGGCTCGTCGCTGTCGCGCGTGCGCGGGTTCGCGGGCGCGACCGAGCTCGGTGATCAACGCGTGGGCCTGGTGCTGGACTCCGGCGCCGTGATCGAAGAAGTACTTTCCGGTGGAGAGGGGCCGCGCGAGCGGCCGAGCTTGCTACATGGCTGACCTGACCCGTGCTCCGGTTGCTCGCCTCTCCCGGCGCGGCAGCGAGACCGCGCCGCTGCGCGAATTTTTGATGTTCGTGGTCGGGGGCGAGCTGTTCGGCATCGAGCTGACCGGCATCAAGGAGATCTTGAGCCCGCCGCCCATCACGCCCGTGCCCCGGTCGATTCGCGAGGTGCTGGGCGTGTGCAGCGTGCGCGGGCTGCTCGTCACCGTGCTGTGCTTGCGTCGCAAGCTGCGCTTGCTGGAGACGCCGACTGGGCGCCGCTCGCGCATCCTGCTCACGACCTCGGAGAGCGGGGAGACGGTCGGGCTCTTGGTGGACGAGGTGCGCCAGGTGGTGCGCCTGCAGGCGAGCGAGATCGAGCCTGCCGCCAGCACGCTCGGTAGCGACACCTCCGAGCACGTCGTCGGCGTGGCGAGGCCGCCCGGTAGCTTCGTCGTCCTCTTGGACTTGCGGTCGATCCTGCCCAGCTGAGCCAGTTTTCATGAGCTACCGCCCCGAGCGACCAGATCCGCAAAAAAGCCTCGTCGGCTTCGTCGTCGGCGAGGTCGCGTACGCCGTCCCCATCGACCACGTGCGCGAGATCGTGAACCCGCTGCCGATCACGGAGCTGCCGCACGCGCCGCCCACCATCGCCGGCGTCGCGGACCATCGCGGTGAGATTGTGCCGGTCGTGGAGCTGCGCGCGCGGTTCGGCCTGCCTGCGCTCCCGGACCCGCGGCGCGCCAAGTGGATCCTGATCGACGTGACGGGCCGCGGAGTCGCGCTGTGCGTGGACCGCGTGACCGAGGTGTTCGGCACCGCGGGCGCAGATTTGAAGCCCGCGCCGGCGCTCGGGGGAGGCGATGACCTGCGGGGCATCGCGGGAGTGGTGAGCCGCTCGGAAGGCCTGACGTTCATCCTGGATGTGGGCGAGTTCGACGTGCTCACCAGCTCGCTTTCACCAGCGCAGCTCTATGCCGCGAGCGAGGCCCGTCGGTGAGCGCCGAGGCGGAGATCTCACGCGCGCTGGTCTCGAGGGACCCGGAAGAGCGACGTCGCGGCGTGTCGCGCATCGTCGAGCTGCCACCGTCCTCGCGAGTGGCACCGCTCCTTTCGGCGCTGGGTGACGACGACTGGCGCGTCCGCAAGGAAGCAATCGGGCTGAGCGAGGAGCTGGGTCCGGAGCCGGAGCTGCTCACGGCTCTCGTGCACGTCTTCGACCCGGGCGACAACGTCGGTCTTCGCAACGCCGCGGTGGAAGCGCTGGGCGGGTTCGGGGGAGCGGCGGTGGAAGCACTGGCGCCGCGCATCGCAAAGCTCGACGCGGACGGGAAGAAGCTCGCCATCGAGGCGCTCGGGCGCTCGGGCGAAGGCGCCGCGCTCGACGTGCTGAGGCCGCTCGTGAGCGACGAGGATCCGAACGTACGCGTCGCCGCGCTGGAGGCGCTGGGCGCGATCGGCGGCCAGCGCGTGGAGTCGGCGCGGGCCTTGCTCATGAGCCGGCTGGACGAGTCGCGACCGCTAGAAACCCTCGCCGCGCTGGAGTCGCTCGCCATGATCGGCGCCGGGCTACCGTTCTCCACCGTCGAACGCTGGCTTTCGGATCCGTTGCTCGGGCGCCCTTCGCTCCTGCTAGCCGCGCAGTCCGGCGACCCCAAAGCCGCGCCGCCGCTGCTCCGCGCCGTGTCGAGCAGCCACGAAACCGAGCCGGTGTGCGCGCTCGCCGAGTACGTCGGGGTCTCCGAGCTCGCGCGCGGCGCTGCTGCTACGGAGCTGGCTCGCGTGGGCGAGCGCGCCGAGAGCGCATTACTCGGCTGGCTTTCACGCCGCGACGGCGACGTCGTCGGCGTGCGCGCGTCTCTCACCGTGATTGGCGCGCTCGCCATCGCGCGCGGGGCGCCGGCGGCGGTCGGCTGGCTCCCGGATCCGCGCTGCTACGCCGAGGCCGATCAAGCGCTATTTCTGCTCGGCGCCGCGGCCATACCGGCCTTGCTCAGCGGCGCGCAGGCTTCGGACGCGGAGACGGCGGCGGCGTGCTTGGATTTGCTGGGCCGGCTGCCGAGCGACACCGTCACTCCGGAAGTACGCCGCACGCTCAGCGCTGCGCTCGCAGCGAGCTCGGCGGACGTCGTGCGCGCTGCCCTCGGTGCGCTCACGCGAGTGGGCGACTCGGATTGCATGGCCGAGCTGGTGCGCCTCTTGGCCGACGCGGCTCTGGTTTCGAGCGCGGAGCCGGCGCTGATCGCGGTGAGTCAGCGCTTTCCCGAGGACGCTCTGTCATTCGTTCAGCTCGGCAGCCTGCACGGCTCTTCGCCGCACGCGACCGCGCTCGTCATCGCTGCGCTCGGCCCGCGCGGCAAGCTGACCTCGCTGGACAGCGCCGAGCTCTCGGATTTTTCGTTGCGGCTTCTCATGAGCACCTCGCACGAGGAGCGGCGTGCGGCGCTCCTCGCCCTCGGCGCGTTGACCTCGCCGGAGGCCCTGGACGCAGTGAGGTTCGCCCTCGCCGACGAAGAGCCGGCGGTGCGGCTCGAGGCGGTGCGCACGCTCGGCCGCCTGAAGGGCAAGGACCAGAGCTCGGTCGGGGTTCCTGCGCTGCTCGAGGTCGTCGCGGAGGCGCGCGACTCTGCTTTGCTCCTCGCGGCGCTGCGCGCTTTGGGAGATTCGTCGGATCCGCGAGCGCTGCCGGTGCTGGGCCCGCTCGTTCGCTCGAGCGACGCGCGGGTCGCGGTGGCGGCGGTGGAGGCTCTGTCGCGCCACGCGGACTCGCGGAGGCTTTCGTCGCTGTTCGACGGCTTGCATCACCCAGAGCCGGAGGTGGTCAAGGCGTCCATGCTCGCGATCGCGGCGGAGCCGGATCCGCGGGTCGTCGTTCATCTCGGCGCGTGCCTGGATCAGTCGGCTTGGGACGTGCGGCGCCTCGCTGCGGATTTGCTCGGCCGCGCCACCAGTGAGGCGTCCGCGGCGCTGCTGCGGGCGCGGCTGTCCGTCGAGCAAGATCCCATGGTGAAAGACGCCCTCAGCCGCGCCTTGGAGAGCTCGGGGCAACGTCGCAGCAGGCCTCCGCGGCGACCGCAAGGAGACGTGTGAGCTTGCGCCAGCCCTCACCCTCGTTCAGGCGCATGTCCCTCGAAGAGTTCCGGCTGCTGCGGGACTTGGTCTACGAGCACGCCGGCCTCGTGTACGACGAGTCCGCCTTGATGCTATTCGACCGGCGGCTCGGGGAACGCCTGGAGGCCTTGGGCCTGCCGTCTTACCAGGCCTATTACAAGTACCTGCGCTTCGACGCCCACAACCAGTCCGAGATGGAGGAGGCGCTGGAGCGGCTGACCACGAAGGAGACGTACTTCTTTCGTCAGGAATACCAGCTCCGCGCCTTTCAGGCCGAGCTCTTACCGCGCCTCGAGCAAGCCAACGCCCGCAGCCGTCGGCTCTTGGTGTGGAGCGCCGGCTGCTCCACCGGCGAAGAGGCCTACACGATCGCCGCGCTCATCCTCGAGTCCGCGCGCTTCGATGGCTGGGACGTCCGGGTCATCGGCACGGATCTATCGCGCCACTGCGTCGCCCATGCCCGCCGCGGCGTTTACCAGGCCAGCTCCTTGAGGGCGACCTCCGCCAAGGACAAGGCCCGCTATTTTTTCGAGCTCGAGGACGGTTTTCATGTCGCCGACTCTGTTAAAAAGCTGTGTCAATTCGGGCAGATGAACCTGTTCGATAGCGGCCGGGGCAACTTGGTAGGGCGCGTGGACGCGATCTTCTGCCGTAATGTTCTCATCTACTTCGACGTTCGATCCAGGAAGCGCGTGATCGATAACCTGTACCAGCGGCTTTGCCCCGGCGGCTATCTCATGCTCGGACACTCCGAGTCCCTTTTGAACCTGAGCACGGCGTTCGAGCTCGTGCACTTGCGCGACGACCTCGTGTACCGAAGGCCGGTTGGAGCAGGAGGGTTAGCATGATGCGCAGCAACCATGCGCTGCCTCTGCGCGTGCTGGTCGTCGACGACTCGGTCTTCAACCGCCGCAGCATCGGCGAGATCCTGGCCCAGTCGCCGGAGATCGAAGTGGTGGGGAAGGCGGCGGACGGGGAGGAGGCGCTGCGCTTGGTGGCGAGCCTCAAGCCGGACTGCATCACTCTCGACCTCGAGATGCCGCGCATGGACGGCTTCACCTTCCTGCGCATCTTGATGACGAAGATGCCGACGCCGGTCGTGGTGGTCTCGAGCTACAGCCAGAAGGAAAACGTCTTCAAGGCGCTCGAGCTCGGCGCGCTCGATTTCGTCGCCAAACCCGAGCGCTTCTCGGATCCGGACCTGGGCGGCATCCGCGAGCAGCTCGTGAACAAGGTGCTCTTGGCCCGCAGCGTGAGGCTGGGGGTGCCGCAGCCCGCCCGTCGTCCGGCGGACCTGGCTCCCGCGCCGACGGAGCCCAGGCTCCAGAAGCAGTTGGTCCCGCCCAAGAACGTGATCGCGGTGGCCTCCTCCACGGGCGGGCCGAGCGCGCTGATGGAGATCTTCACGCGCTTTCCGCCGAACTACCGGAGCGCGCTCGTCATCGCGCAGCACATGCCGGACAAGTTCACCCGCACTTTCGCGGACCGCCTCTCGCGACGCGGCGCTCTCCGCGTGAGCGAGGCCCAAGACCAGGACGTGGTGAGCGAGGGGGTAGGCTTCGTCTGCCCGGGGCGCCACTGCATGGAGCTCGAGGTCTCGTCGCGCGGTACGATGAAGCTCAAAGTGACGCCCCCCGGTGAGCGCGATCGCTACGTGCCATCGGCGGACCGTCTGCTGACCAGCGTCGCGCTCGGCCTTGGGCGGCGCGCGGTGGGGGTCATTCTCACCGGCATGGGCGACGACGGGGTCGAGGGCGCTCGCAAGATCATCGAAGCGGGCGGCATGGTCATCGCGGAAAGCGAAGAGTCGGCCGTGGTGTACGGCATGCCCGGCGCCGCCGTCCGCGCCGGGGTCGCCAGCCAAAGCCTCCCGCTGACCGAAATCGGCGACTTTCTCGCCAAGCTCTGACCGTTCCTCGTCAGGGCCGGGCCTGGCATTTTCCGGCGCCAGCACCCCTTGCGGGCGTTCAGGAATGAACCCAACGTCAACTCGGTTGAGGACGGCAGAGTAAGGCCGAGGATCGTAAAGACCATGTCGAAACTGAGCTACGGGTTCGTTTCTGTTTTGGCTCTCACCGTGGCGGCCTCGGGCTGCGCACGGGGTGGCGCGCTTTCCAAGAACGAGGTGAAGCCCGAGCCGGGGCACGACGTGTCAGTTTTGGCTCACCCGGCGCTGACCCAAGTGGGCGGCTCGGTGTCCATCGCGGACGTCGCGGAGCGCGTGCTCCCTTCGGTCGTGACCGTCGCCACCATCGTCAAGCAGCGTCAGCCGCAGGGGTTGCCCTTCTTTTTCGGCCCCCAGCAGGAGCGGCAGGGCCAGGGCATCGGCTCGGGGGTGATCGTCTCGAAGGACGGCTACATCCTCACGAACAACCACGTCGTGGCCGAGGCCAAGGAGATCAAGGTCACCATCTCGGACAAGCGCGAGTTCGACGCGACGGTGGTGGGGACGGACCCGAAGAGCGACTTGGCCGTCATCAAGATCAAGGGCAGCCCCGAGGGGCTGGTCGCGGCCGAGTTCGGTGATTCCTCCAAGCTGCGTTTGGGCGATGTGGTGCTCGCCATCGGTAACCCGCTCGGCGTCGGCCAAACCGTTACGATGGGCATCGTCTCCGCCAAGGGCCGCGCGGACCTGGGCATCACCGCCTACGAAGACTTCATCCAGACCGACGCCGCCATCAACCCCGGCAACTCGGGCGGGGCGCTGATCAATACCGAGGGCAAGCTGGTCGGCATCAACACCGCCATCCTGTCACGCACCGGCGGCTATCAGGGCATCGGCCTTGCAATCCCGAGCAGCATGGCCCAGCCGATCATGGAAACCCTCAAGACGTCCGGCAAGGTGTCGCGCGGCTTCCTCGGCGTAGGGATTCAGGACGTCGACCACGACTTGGTGGCGGCGCTCAAGCTCAGCAGCCAAAACGGCGTGCTCCTCACGGAGGTGCGGAGCGGCGGCCCCGGGGCGAAGGGCGGTCTTCAGCGTGGCGATGTCGTCATCAAGGTGGACGGGAAGCCGGTCACCTCCACCGGGCAGTTTCGCAACCTGATCGCGTCGAGCGGCGCGAAGAAGCGCGTCATGCTCGACGTCATGCGCGACGGAAAGGCGGTTTCGCTGGGCGTCGACCTGGGTGAGGTACCTGACGACGCGGCCGAGGCGGGTGTCTCCGGGCCGAGCAGCACACCTCAAGCCACCACCGGCGGCGCGCTCGACGGCGTGACGCTGGAGGAGCTGACGCCCGAGCATCGCCGAACCCTCGGCCTGAGCGCGGACGTGCAGCGGGGCGTCGTCATCACGGATCTTGAAGCTCGCAGCGCGGCCGCAAAAGCCGGCCTTCGCCCAGGGGACGTCGTGCTGGAGCTGAACCGCGCGCCGGTGGATTCGCTGGCAAAGTTCAAGGAGCAGTACGCCAAGGCATCCGGCGACGTGCTGCTCTTGGTCCACCGTCGCGGTGCCTCCGTGTTCCTGGTCGTTCGTAAGTAACGCTCCTACTCGAGAGCCTGGTTGCCCCTCCCGAAGTTGGGCTACGCTTCTTGGCCCTATGGTTGGTCCTCGCGCTCCCCAAGGTAGCGCGCCGGTTCTGTCCCCGGCGCGCACCTCCCAGGCGAGCTTTTCGGACGCGCTCTCGGAGGGCATGCCCAACTCGCGGCGCTGCCCCGCTTGCGACCGCCGTTTCCCGGCCGCGTTCAAGGTTTGCCCGCACGACGCGACCCCGCTCGAGGACGCGCCGGACGACGAAGATCCGATGATCGGCGCGGTGCTGGGCGGCGCGTACGAGGTCGTACGGATGGTGGGCGAAGGCGGGATGGGGCGCGTGTACGAAGCGCGACACCAGCGGCTGCCGACCAAGCGCTTCGCGGTGAAGATGCTGCACCCTGACCTGGCGCGCCAGCCCGAGGTCGTGACGCGCTTTCAGCGCGAAGCAGAGGCTTCCAGCGTCGTGTCGCACCCCAACGTGGTGGACGTGTACGACGTCAGCGCCAGCGCCGACGGGCGCCCGTACATCGTGGCGGAGCTCCTTCAGGGCGAGGAGCTCGGTAATCACCTCGACCGCGTGGGCAAGATGACGGCCGGCGCGGCCGCCCACGTGGTGCGGCAGGTCTGCGCAGCGCTCGGCGCGGCGCACGCGGCAGGCATCGTCCACCGCGACGTGAAGCCGGAAAACGTCTTTCTGGCGGGCGGCGGCACGCAGGTCAAAGTGCTGGATTTCGGCATCTCCAAGGTCGGCGACAACAAGGACGGCCTGACCAAGACCGGCACCGTGATGGGAACGCCGGACTACATGGCGCCCGAGCAAGCGCGCGGCGACAAGGTGGACTCTCGCGCAGATATCTACGCGGTGGGGGCGATGCTGTTTCGCGCCGTGACCGGGCGGAAGCCGTTCGAGGGTCGCGATCCGATGGCCACCCTCACGGCGGTGCTCACGGAGGAGCCGCCTCGGCCGAGCGAGCTCTCGAGCGGCGTTCCGCTCTCCCTCGAGCTGGTGATTCAAAAGGCGATGGCCAAGAGCCCCGCCGAGCGCTTTCAAACCATGGCCGAGCTGGACGCCGCGCTCGCCCCGTTCGATACCGACGGCGAGCTCATCGACGTGGCGCCGGGGTCGACGGCCACGGACCGCAGCGCAGTCGCCACCGCCAAGACCGTGCTGCGTCAGTCATCGGCCACCGTACAGAGCGCGAATATCGAAGAGGCGACGCGCACCGTGAAGCTGGCGCGTCCGGGGCTGGTGTTCTTCACGGTTCTGGGCGGGCTTTGGCTGCTGTGCGGGGCGCTCGTCCTGGTTGGCAGCATCATCCGGCTGATTCGCGGCGGCGCGGACCTCACGCAGACGGAGGCGGTGATCAGCTTCGTGGGCGCGCTCTTCACGCTCGCGACGCCCGGCTTCTTGTGGATCACTCACCTCCGCGCCGAGGTTTGGCCGAGCACCCCGCGCGCGATCGAAGCCCAGCAGCGGCTGCGCCGCACCGTGCTCTACAGCGCCGCGACCGCCGGCATTGGCGCGCTGTTGGTGCAGGTCTTCGAGGTCGTGCTCAAGCGCAACGGCGGCGGCCTCGCGCGGCCGAGCTGGGCGCTGTTCGTCATCGGCGCTGCGCTCTGCGTGGGGGTAGGGACTTGGCTCGCCTCCGCACGCAAACGCGCCAAGGACTGAGCGGCTAGGTCCGCTTCTTCGCCTCCGCGAGCTTCTCGCGGAGCTTCTTCGCATAGCCAGGCTTGCTCACCTGGCGCACGCGCCCGATGGCGAGCGCGTCCTCCGCCACGTCTTCCGTGACGGTGGTACCCGTCGCCACGTAGGCGTTCTTGCCGATGCTCACCGGCGCGATGAGCTGTGAGTCGCTGCCGATGAAGGCGCCTTCGCCGATGATGGTGCGCCGCTTCACGAAGCCATCGTAGTTGCAGATGATGGTGCCCGCGCCGATGTTCGCGCGCTCGCCCACGTCCGCGTCGCCCAAGTAGGCGAGGTGGTTGGCCTTGGCGCCCCGGCGGACGCGCGTCTTCTTCGTCTCGACGAAGTTGCCGATGTGCGCCTCCGCTTCGATGTCGCTCTCCGGCCGCAAGTGCGCGAAGGGGCCGAGCTCGGCGCGCTCGCCGACGCGGCTCTGCGTGATCACGCAGTAGGGCTTGATGTTCGCGCCCGCGCCGATATCGGCGTCGACGAGCACGGAGCCGACGTCCACCCGGGCTCCTGCGCCGATGCGCGTCTTGCCGCGCAAGGCCACGCCGGGGCCAATCTCAGCGTCCGCTTCTATCGACACACCGGTGTCGATGCGAGCGTCGCCGTGGATGGTGACGCCGGCCCGGCGGTGCGCGTCGCGGTGGCGCGCGTAGAGCAGGTCCTCGGCGCGGCCCAAATCCGCCCGGTCATTCACGCCGACCAGCGCGTCCGCGTCGCCGAGCACGGCCGTCACCCGCGCGCTCCGAGCGATACTGGCTACGACGTCCGTCAGGTAGTACTCGCCCTGCGCGTTGTTCGGCTCGAGCGCGGCGACGGCCGCGCGCAGTGTCTCCGTCGTCGCCGCGTACATGCCCGCGTTGACCTCGCGCGTGGCGTGCTCGGCTTCCGTCTTCAGGTCGCGCTGCTCACGCACCTCCGTCACCGCGCCCTGCGCGTCGCGCAGCACACGGCCGTAGCCGAGGGGGCTCTCCGGCGTCGCGGTGAGCAGCGAGAGCTCGCACCCGGGCGCCTCCAGCGCGCCGAGCAGGCCGCTCAAGTCCTGCGCGCGCAGCAGCGGCGTGTCCCCGTACAAAATGAGGGTGCGCGGGTGGACGACCGCATCGAGGCCGACCCGGACCGCGTCCCCGGTGCCGCGGGGAGGCTCCTGAACCACGACGGAGATCCGCTCCTTACCGTAGCGAGCTTCGAGAGCCTCGGTCAGCTCTGGCTGACCGCTCGTGACGACCACGACCTGCGCAGCGCCGGCTTCGAAGGCGGCCGCGACCGGGTATTCGACGAGGGCTTGCCCGCACAGGGGGTGCAGCACCTTGGGGAGCTGGCTCTTCATGCGCGTGCCTTTTCCAGCCGCGAGGACGATGGCCGAGAGACGGGGCGAGGTCGTCATGGGCGTCTTTTTCGCACGCTATCGGGCGGCACGGAGAAAAAAGCGGGTGCCTCCCTAGAGGAGTGAGTCGCCGGGCGCGACCTTGGCGCGCTCCGTGTACACGACGACGCGTTCGCCGGCGGTGAGCTGGTCGCTTCGCCCCCGCCGATTCACGCGCTCCATTTGGCCGACGGTCATGCCGTAGCGTTTACCGATAGCGATCAGCGTGTCGCCATCGCGCGCGGCGATGACCAAGCGTTTCTTGCCGTTTTGAGCCTCGAACCAGTCGCAGAACTCGGGGCTGCCGGCGACGAGAATTTGAGCGTGGGCCTCCGGCACGTGCAGCACCTTGGAGAGGTCCGCATTCTTGGGCACGAACACCTGAAGGCTCATGCCGGGCTCCAGCCGGGCCTGTGGGTCCAGCGTGTTCCAGTCTGCCAGGTCTTGGGAGGAAACGTGAAACGCGCTCGCGACGCCGCTCGTCGTGTCGCCGGAGACGACGCGGTAAAAGACGCGTTTACGCTCCGGGTAGTCCACCGCGCGCGCGGGGACGACGACCAGCTCCGCTGCGGTCGTCGGATCTTGCTCCACGTGGCTCACGAGCCGCGGGACCAGCAGCACCGTGCCCGCCGCGAGCACCTCGTCGGCCGCGACGCGGTTCTTCTCGCGAAGCTCGCGCTCACTGGTTCCGCGCGCGCGCGCGATGCGCTCCATCGTTTCACCGGTTTTGACGACGTAGGCCTCGAGACTGTCGTCGTTGCCGAGGCGGGCGGGGCTCCACTTGGCGGCGCTGCCCTCCGGTACGCGCACGCGGTACGAAGGGCGTGGCGCCCCGGGGGCGACCGGCGGCGTGCGGCCCGCCAAATACTGCGGGTTTGCGGCTTCCACCGCGGCGGCCGTCGCGCCGACGACGCGCGCCACTTCCGACAGCGATACCGAAGGCCCCACGACGACCACGTCGAAGCGCTCCGGCGCGTCGGGGGCGACGCCATCCAGCCCGAATGCGCGGCGATTGTTCATCACCACCGCCGTCGCCAAGATCTTGGGGACGTAGAGGGTCGTCTCCCAGGGGATCCCGGCCTCGTAGCGTGCGAGCTCCCAGAAGCTGTTGGTGTTGAACTTCTTCACCGAGCGCGAGAGCCCGCCGTAACCCATGTTGTAGGAGGCCATCGCGAGATCCCAGCTGCCGAAGCGCCGGTAAAGATCGCTCAGGTAGCGGAGCGCGGCTTGAGTGCTCCGCTCGGGGTCCAGCCGCTCGTCCACCCAGCGGTCGACGACGAGGCCATAGTTGCGCGCGGCGTCCGGCATGAATTGCCAGAGCCCGGCCGCGCCGACCGGGGAGGCAATGCTGGGGTTGTGCCCGCTCTCGATCAGGCTGAGCCACACCAGGTCCGTGGGCAACCCGGCGCGGCCGAGCTCGGCGCGGATGGCAGGAGAGTAACGGCCAGATTTTTTCGCCCAAGTCCGGGCGATGGCGCGCCCGGCGGGGCTATCTCGATAAAAGCGGAGGTAGCGGACGACGCGCTCGTCGTAGCGGGTCGGCAAATCCGGCGCGCTGAGCCCAGGCAGCCAGCTCTCGTCGGGGCTGATGCTGCTCGCATCCGCACCGCTCGTAGCGCCCACCGGCAAACCGGACGCGTGGAGCTCTGGCCCTGCGTTGCTCGACGGCGTGAATTCGAAGCCTAGCTCGAGGCCTCGCAGCGGCCGCGGGAACAGGACGCGCTCCGCATCACGCAAGCGCACGAGCTCCGGGTCGTCGTTGCCGCGACGTCGGGCGTCGTCGCTCGGGACGCCGCCGGTGATGCGCTGCCGCGCGTTCTCGTCGGGGGCAGGGATCGCCGAGCCGGGCGGCAGTGTCGCGGCGGGCTTGGCGGGCGGGCGCCCCTTTTGGTGGGAGCCGGGGCCGCTGGAGGGTGCCGGTTTGACGGGCGCCTCGGGGCTTGGCTCGGGCTCTGGCTCGGTGGGAACCGGCGTGACGCTCCGGCTACCGGCGCCGCGCGCCACGTCCGCAGCCGGCTTGTTGCTCGCGCCCGGCTCTGGCTTGGCCGCGTCCGCCTTGACCGGTGGCGCGGCTGGTTTCGCTGCCTCCGGCTTGGTCTCGGGCTTGGCGGCCGGTTTGCTCGTAGCCGTCGGCTTGCTGGCGCTCTTTTCTGGCGGCTTTGCTTTACCTGCAGCAGCCTTTTCAGTCCCTCCGGGAGGCGTTTCCGGCGCCGCGGGCAGGCTGCCTGCTGGCGGCTCCGCCCGCGCCTGCACCGGGGCGAGGCCCAAGAGCAGCCATAGCGGGCAGCGCGCCAGCATCGATCGCATCACCGTGGCCTAGCCGACGTCGGCCCGCGGGGTCAAATATCGTGGGCTTCAGCCCTCGCTGGAAGCTACCCGCACCTGCGGTGCGCCGGGCGTGGGCGCGCTGGGCAGGTCGTGCTGCATGCGCCGGCGCTTCACCTCCAGGTAGGAGGCCGAGAAGGGGTTGGCCGGTACCAGTACGGGCACGCGCCGCTCCACGTGCACTCCGAGGTCCCGAAGGGCGTTCAGCTTGAGCGGGTTGTTGGTGAGCAGCTCCACCGACTCCACGCCGAGGTCTTTCAGCATGGCGGCAGCGACGTCGTACGTGCGCGCGTCCACCGGAAGGTGCAGAAGCTCGTTGGCCTCGATGGTGTCAGCGCCCTTGGCTTGCAGGGCGTAGGCGCGGATCTTGTTGGCCAACCCGATGCCGCGGCCTTCTTGCCGCAAGTAGAGCAGGACGCCGACACCGCGCCGCGCGATCTCCGCTTGCGCTCGCTCCAGCTGCTCTCGGCAATCGCACTTGAGGGAGCCGAACACTTCGCTAGTCAGGCACTCCGAGTGGATGCGCACCGGAATGCTGCGCTGGCCCCGCACGTCCCCCATGACGAGGGCGCAGTGCTCGCGGCTGAGCCCGGGGTGGGCGTCCGGATTTTCCCACTCGAATACGTGCAGCTCGAACGTGCCGTACCGGGTGGGGATGGGAGCGCGGGCCTTGTGCTCGAGCCGAGGATCACGCTCTTTTGAGCCGAACGATGACATTACTGAGCTGCAGGGAACATGGTGCGTGGTTCCCCGGGGGTCAAGTTGCCGGACGGCGCGCGGCCGCTTGTGAAGTTCGACAGAGCTTCAAAATGGCTGCTTCCAAAACCGCTTGGGGTGGACGCCGGCTGCCACCTTTCAGCTCCAGGTCCAGCCGAGCTAGCAGCTCCGGCCAACGCTCCAGGTCCGCGCGGGGCAGCGCCTTGAGCTGCTGATTGAGCTCGCGCGCTTTGAAAGGCGGCGCTCCCGCGCGGATTGCTGCCTGATCCGGCGACGCGCCGGCGCGCAGCGCCGAATCGAACCGCAGTAACTGACGCGTCGACCAAGCGAGCACGCCCAGCAACCGAAGGCCTCGGTCTTGCGGATCGTAGACGTCCGCCAGCGCCGCGAGCGCGGCGCCGGCGTCGCGGCGGCCGACCGCGCCGACGAGCTCCCAGACGCTGGCGGCCCGGAGCCGCACGATGCACGTCGCGACGCTCTCTTCTTCGATCTCGTTGCCGTCGCCCACGTACAGGCACAGCCGCTCCACCGCGTCCGCCACTGGCGATAGCTCCGGCCCGGTGAGCTCGGCCAATAGATCTGCGACGCTGCCGCTGATCTTGCACCCGCGCGCTTGCACGCGCTGCTCGATCCACGTGGGCAGCTCGTGGCGCGCGAGCGGCTCGCACGCGACGAGGAAGCCGTCCGCCCTCGCGACCGTGTAGAGCTTGCGCCGCTTGTCCACGCCCGCGCCGAGCAGCACCAGCACCGTGCTCGGAGAGGGCGCCTTGGCGTAGTCCACCAGCTTCTCCAGCGGGTCCTTGTCCGTCGCCTTGCCTTCGGGCTTGCCGGCGCGGGGCTCCCAGCGCTCGAGGCCCCGGACGAGCACGAAGCGCCGCTTGGCCATCATCGGCAGGGTGCGCGCGTCACCCAGCACTCGGTCCACGTCCGCCTCGCCCGCCTGGTACTGGTCTTCGTTCAGGCCCGGCACGCCCCCCTTCATGGCGGCCGCCTTGAGGGCGGCGACCACCGCGCTGGCCAGGTGCACCTCCTCGCCCGCGACCAGATAGACGGGGCGGAGCTCACCCCGGGAGGCCTCGGCTAGCGCTTGATCCGGCGTCACTAGCGCTTCCTATCACGGCGGGATTGGAACGTCGCGCCGCCCCGTAGTAAAGCGGCGGCGTGTGTTCCCAGCGCGTTTTCGGCGCATTCGAGCCGAGCTCTTCCGTGGGCTCTTTGGTCGCCATCGGTAATTTCGACGGCGTTCACCGCGGTCATCAGGCCGTCGTCAGCCAGGCCGTGAAGCTCGCCCAGGCCTCGTCGCTTTCGCCGTTGGTTCTGACCTTCGATCCGCACCCCTCGCAGGTGCTCGGGCGCGGCGCCCTGCCCGCGCTCACGACCTTGGAGCGCAAGGTGGAGCTCTTGCGCCGCCAGAGCGCGGACCTTTCGGTGGTGGTCGAGCCTTTCACTCTGCCGCTAGCGCAGATGGAGCCGCTGGAGTTCGCGCGGAGCCTGCTCGTCGGCGGCTTGAGCGCCAAGATGGTGATCGTCGGAGAAAATTTTCGCTTCGGCCGTGGGCGGCGCGGCGACTTTGCGGAGCTGTCACGGCTCGGTGAAGAGCTCGGCTTTCGCGCGCAAGCGGCCGAGCTCGAGCGCGACGCGCAAGGTCCGATCTCCAGCACGCGCGTGCGTAGCGCCCTGGAACGAGGCGCGCTGGGCGAGGTGGAGGAGCTGCTCGGCCGGCCGCACTCGCTCACCGGCCTCGTGATCCCAGGCCAGGGGCGAGGCCGTAGCATCGGCGTGCCGACCGCGAACCTGGGCGAGCTGAGCGAGGCGTTGCCGCCCCACGGCGTGTATGCGGTGCTCGCGGATCGCAAGACGGACGACGGCTTCGAGGCGCTCGCGGGCGGCGTGGCGAATTTCGGCGTCCGGCCGACCCTGGGTGCCGGGCCGAGCTTCGAGGCGCACCTGTTCGATCTGGACCAGGACCTCTATGGCCAGGAGCTTCGCGTGCATTTGCTGAGCCGCCTGCGCGAAGAGCGAAAGTTTTCCGGAGTCGACGAGCTTCGCGCGCAAATCGGGCGGGATATGGACGCGGCGCGTGCGCTCACGGCCGCGCGTAAGCCCGATCCCAGCGCCCGTGGGGCGTGGTACTGATCGCGCCGCCATGGATTTCGACCCCGCCGAGCTCGACGGCCTCTCGCGCGACGAGCTGATCCTCCGAGCCCGCGCGCGCGGCGTGGAGCGACCGGAGCAGATGACCCGCGTCGAGCTGCGCGACGAGATCGTTCGCTTGAGCGAGCCCGACCTGGAGCGCCAACGCCGCACGCGCGGCTGGCTCGGCGTCGCGCGGGATCTGCTGGCGAGCGTCGTGGAGTCCGGGCTCAACCTCCCGGAGGCGGCCGCTACCATCCGCGGGGAAGGGCAGCTGCACGATTTTCAGGGGCCGCCCCCCGTCGCAACCGTCACGCTCGCGGAGATTTACGCCGCACAAGGCCACTACGAGCAAGCGCTCCGCATGTTGGAAGAGGTCATCGAGCGTGAGCCGGAGCACGCGGCGGCGCTGGCGGTGCGGGAGCGGATTGCGGAGGAGCGAGATCTCGGTCCCGGTCGTCGCCGTAAAGTCGTCGAGACCAAGGGCGACCCCATTCTCACTCCGCAAGCGCCTCCGGTTGCGCCACGTCCTGCGCCGACGGAGGTACGGGTTGCGCCTGCGGCGCCGGCGCCCGAGGCGGTGGAAGCGGCGTCGCCCGCACCCGTCGCGCCGCCTCCGCCCCCCGAGTCCCCCGCCGAAACGGCGGCTTCCGCGGCGACGGCAGCGCCAGTCCCGGCCGAAACGGCGGCTCCCGAAGCGTCGCCCGCGCCTGCGCCCGCCGAAGCGCCCGCCCCTACGGAAACGGCTGCCCCCGCAC
>SECP01000099.1 GCA_004193285.1 Myxococcales bacterium
ACCCCAGCTCCCGCCTGGCCGCCTTCCCCCGCGCCCACCACGTCGCCTCCCGCGACGAGAGTCTTTTGGCGTATCACCGCGACCGCCAGCGTCGCGTCCGCGTTCAGATCCAAATCGGTAACCGGACCCGGCAGCGGCACGTCCACGAACGTACCGAGCTCGAGGCTCACGGCCGTGACGTAGGCCTTCCCCTCACGCCTCACGAACGCGTACTCCCCGTTGGGAGTGACGTTCACTTCGCGCGGCGCGGTATCGTTCGCGGGATCCTCGCTCAGCTGCACCTCGCGTTCGACGATGGGGCCCTCGTCGGAGTCGAGCGCAACGACGTCGATGCCCGAATCGGTCACCACGTACACGTGAGCGTCGTCGTCATCCACGAAGACGCGCGCTGGCCGATAGCCGACGCTGAGGCGCCTGGAGGTCGGCTCCTTCGCCATCAAATCGATCACGGTGATGTCCTGGAAGCCTTCGCTCGCGTCCGCGTCCGGCACCTCGGTCGCGTCCGTCCATGCCACCGCAAAGCGGCCGTCGCTCGTGACCGCCCAAGCGTTCGCGCCCTGATGAACGGGCACGGTCGCGAGCACCTGTATCTCGCCGTCCTCATCCGCCGCGAGCAAGGTGGCGTCTTCGCTCTGGGTGTTGATGACGAGCGCACGCGAGGCGCCCGCTTCGGCCGGGAGCGCCGTGAGGTAGGTGGGCCCCGCGCCCGCCAGCGCCGTCTTCACCGTGAACGCTTGGGCGTCGATCAGCGCGACGCGGCCCGAAAGTGGGTTGGCCGTCCACACCCAGTGGCCGCTCACCACGGGCACCCGAAAGGCGCTCTCCAGCTCCTTTTCAGGCACTGGCTCCGGCTCGCCAGTGCCCGTTCCGGGCGGCAGTGTCGTCCCGCTGCCTCCGAAGCTTCCGTTGCTCGCGGGGCCGCCAGCGCTCAGGCTCGGCGAGCTGTCACTACCGCAAGCAGCTACGACGAAAGCGACGCTGATGATGGCACAACCATGCTTTGCCCCGAGCATCCAACTACCTCGGTGCCGCTAGGCTGCAAACAGCGGGCCAGCATCCGCTAGCTCACGCAGGCGGCCTTAGACGCGTACAAACGCGGAACATTCACCGCGGCTCGGCGGTGCGGCCGCGACATCCGTGTCGCGCGCGCTGTCCGGCTCTCGGTGGCACACCTTGGGTTGCGGCAGCTTTCGCCGGGGCGCGTAGGACCAGACGACTCTCGCCGGCGTGTCACGGAGTCACGGCTCGGCCGTAGCGAGCCGTTGTGAGGTCAGGCCCTTTTTCTCGAAGTAGGCGCGCAGCACCTCGCGGGCCAGCTGCGGCGCCTTGATTTGCCACTCGGGAGTGTTCACCACGAGCGTCGAGATCGCGATCTCGGGCGCATCTGCCGGCGCAAAGCCCACGAACCACGTGTAAAACCGGTTGAGCTTGTAGTCAGTCAGGGTGCCGGTTTTGCCCGCTACCACGACGCCCGGCAGGTACGGCTTGCCCTTCGCGTCATGGAAGCTCTTGAAGGCCGAGCCGTTGGCGACCGTCTCGCGCATCATGCGTGATACCTGGGCCGCCGTTTCGGGCTTGATCGCGCGCCGGAGCACGCGAGGCTCACGCTCTTCACGCCACACTTCTTCACCGCCACGGGAAACGGCCGCGACGACGCGCGGCTCCAGGGTGACGCCGCCGTTGGCCACCGTTTGCGCGATGGACGCCCCGAGCAAGGGCGACATCGTCGTGTGCCAAAAGCCGGCGGAAGCGCGCGCGAACTCGAGGGCCTCTTGTGGAATTTCGATCTTTGGCGCTTCGTTCGGAACCGCGAACGGCAGCGGCGCGCCGAAGCCGAACGCGCCGCCCATCTGCGCCACGTCCTCCGGCGTGAGGTGCTTCTGAGCCATGCGCCCGAAGACCACGTTCAGGCTTCTTCCCATCGCGATGCCGAGCGTGGCGCACCACTTGTCCCGGCGGGGGTCGTCTACCAATTCGTCGGGGAGGATGCGGCTCTTGCCTCCGTGGTAGCACTGCTCGCTCTCGGAGGTCATTCCTGCGCGCTCGACGAGGGCGGCGCCGGTGATGACCTTGAAAACGCTGGCCGCCGGCGCCTCCGCGCGCACGTTGACGTCGAACGCTTCGCCCTGGTTCACGTGGCTCGCGTAGGCGAGCAGCTTGCCCGTCCGCACGTCCATGACCACGACGCCGCTCTCCGGCACGCGGTACTTCTGCATCTGCGCACGCGCCGCGCGCTGCACGACGGGATCCAGGGTGAGCTCGGCGACCTGTCCGTCCTTGAGCGGCGCCATCACGCGCTGGGGGCGCAGGTCCAGCCGTAGAAGATCCAGGCCCTCGAGCTTGGGCGGCTCCTTACTCTTGGGGCTCGCGCCGACCGCGTTCGAGAGCTTCCGCAGGGGCGCGTCGATGGCGATGCTGCCGCGCACCACCGGCACGAGCGCCACGATCACGCCCAGCGCCGCGCCGACTCCAATCCATCTGCGCAAGCCTCGCATCGGCTTCGGAAGTAACGAGCGGCGCAGGCTTGGGCCAACAAACGAAGGACGGGGCCGTCACTTAAATAACGAAAGCTCCCAACTCGCCGCCCGGAGAGCCGACTAGCTTTGCGACTCGCCCGCCGCTTCTTCTTCGGCGGCTTCCGCCTCCCTCATCTCCGCTTCCCCGCCGGGCGGAGGAGGATCCGTATGCCAGCCGCGCGTCACGTGGCGGTCTGCGGCTTTGCGATCGGTATCCATTTGTCGCTCCAGCTGGTCACGCGCAGAGATCGCCATCTTGGTGCGCGCTTCCACGTCCTGCCAAACCGGCAAGGCGGCTTCCATCGAGCGCACGTTGTGACGGCGGAACACGTCTGCGCGCTCCTTCGCGTCGTAAGGCTTGACGCCGAGCATCTCCAGGGCGTGCCGCCCGACCATGACCGCTGCCTCGAACGTCTCGCGCTCCACGATCTCCACCCCGAGCGAACGCAGCCGTTGCCAGTGGCCGACGTTGCGCGCCCGCGCCACGATCTTGAGGGTCGGGAAATGTTCACGGACGTTCTCGACCAGCCGCACGCTCGCCTCCACGTCGTCGATGGCGACGACCAGCAGCTTGGCGTGCGACGCGCCGGCGGCGTGTAGCAAATCCAGCCGGGTTGCGTCGCCGTAGTAGACGCGAAACTTGAAGCGCTTTAGCAGCTCGATCGTGTCCGGGTCGTGATCGAGCACGGTGGCTTGCATTCCGCTCGCGAACAGCAGGCGCCCCACGATCTGACCAAAGCGCCCGAACCCGGCGATGATGACCGGCCGGCCTTCGTCCACGATCTCGTCGGCCTCGGGCTTTTGGTTTTTCTGGCGTGAAAGCACCAGCTTGTCGTGCAAGATCATCAACACCGGGGTCAGGGCCATCGAAAGCGCGACCGCCAAGGTGAGTAGCGCGTCCCAATCCCCTGGCAGGAGCTTTGCGGAGCGGGCGACGCCGAAAACCACGAACGCGAACTCGCCGCCCTGGGCCAGAAGCGCCGCGATCAGCCAGCGCTGCGCCGTGCCGATGCCGAGCGGCCCCGCCACTGCGCGCAGCGCGAGCACCTTCAAGACCTGGAACCCCAGCACGAGGCCCAAGACGAAGAGCGGGCGCGTCGTCATCAGCCCGAAGTCGATGCTCATTCCCACCGCGATGAAGAACAGCCCCATCAGCAGGCCCTTGAAGGGCTCGATGTCGCTCTCCAGCGCGTGGCGGTACTCCGAGCCCGCGAGCAACACGCCGGCCAGGAACGCGCCCAAGGCCATCGAAATCCCGACGCTGGCCATGATCTGCGCGATGCCCAGCACGAGCAGGAGCGCGAAGCCGGTGAACACCTCACGCAGGCCCGTATTGGCCAAAATTCGCAAGATGGGCCGGGTCAAGAAGCGCCCGATCACGAACACCAGCGTCACCGCGCCCAGCACCTTGGCCGCGCCGAGCCAGCCGGAGCCGGAGCCGGAGTCCCCCGAAGCGCGCTCGGCCAGGAGCGGCACCATCGCCAGCAGTGGAATCGCGGCGATGTCTTGAAAGAGCAGTATCGCGAAGGAAGTTTTACCGACCGGCGACGAGAGCAGGCTCTTCTCCGCCATCGTCTGCATGGCCACCGCGGTGGAAGACAAGCCGAGCGCTAAGCCGGCTACGAGCGCCCCCTGCCACGGCAAGCCGAGCGCCAAGAGGCCGAGCCCGAGCGGAATCGCGCAGGCAAAGAGCTGAATGGCGCCGCCGCCGAACACGCTGCGACGCATCTTCCACAGGTGGGAAGGATCGAGCTCCAGGCCGATGACGAACAGCATGAGCACGACGCCAATCTCGGCGAAGTGCAAGGTGGACTCCGGATCTTCCACGAACCGCAAGCCGAACGGCCCGATGATGCAACCGGCGGCCAGGTAGCCCAAAACGGAGCCCAGCTTGGAGCGGCTCGCCAGCGGCACGCACACCACCGCTGCGGCCAGGTACACGATGGCGTCCGACAAGATGCCGTGGTCGCTCACGACGCCGCCTCCACGTCGCGCCGTAGCTGCTCCAGCCGGCGCCGGTATTCGCGCCCCATTGCCGCCAGCTCCTCGTCGCTCAGCCGGTGCGAGCCTTGCACGATGATGGGCTCTTCCCAGCCCATTTGACAGAAGCGCGCGGTTTGCTCGACGGGCGGCACGTAGTGGGAAAACGGCAAGCGGTGCATGCCGTCGGGGCCGTAGGCGGCGGGCTCGCCGCCCGTCGTCGCCACCCACAGGCAGCGCTTGCCGCGCAGCGCGTCGCCACCCTCCCCGTAGGCCCAGCCTCGCAGCAGCACCTTGTCGAACCAGTGTTTGAGCAAGCTGGGCGGGGCGTACCAGTAAATGGGGTGCTGCCAGATCACCACGCGCGCGCGCGCGAGCGCTTCTTGCTCGGCCGGCACGTCGATGTCGAAGGCGGGGTAGAGGTCGTACAGCGAGCGCACCTCGACGCCCTCCACGTCTTCGACGGCTCTCAGCAGCGCCAGGTTGGCGCGCGACCGGTCCGGATACGGGTGAGCGAAGACGAGCAGCAGCATGAAAGCTGCCTTAGCCCGAAACGCGTGTCGGCTGCACCTGCCTCAAGGGACTAGTGCGAAACAGTAGATGCCGCCGTACCCGCCGCCCGAGCCCACGATGGGGTTGTTCGGGTCCGAGCCGCCGTTCGTCTCGCCCACCCCGGTTACGCCCGGAGCGCACCCGCCCTCGGTTTGGCCGGAGATCCAGTGGGTGCGGTTCTGAACCGACCAAGAAAAGCCGATGCGCGGTCGGCCGGTGCCCGCCGCGGTGTAGCTGTTGTCGTCGCTGCTGCTCGTCCAATCCAAGCAGGTGGCCATGTTGCCTTCGCCGGTGAATAGCGTGCCATCGGTATTCGAGCCGGTGAGCGTGTGATGGTTGTCGTCCGGCTCCGCGTTGGGGTTCGGGCGATGGTTTCCGACGCCGAGCTCGTTCGGCAAGTCCTCTTTGATGGCCGCGTCCGCGTCCGGGCGGTTCTTCAGGAGACTCGCGAGGTCCATGGCGACGACGCGGCCCACGCGGTCGTACCAAGGCCCCGCGCCGATGCGGTCCTTCGCGTGCACGGGTCCCTTCTTCGTGCTCAAGAAGGCGCGCCACTGCTTCGAGCTGGCACCGGGCATGGAGGACTCCGCAAGCTCCGCGCAGATCTTGTCTGCGCCCGTCAAGCCGTCAGCGGTGCCGTAGCGCAGGTCGCCCCCGAAGCCTTTGTCGCTCTTCGCGAGCCGCTGCATGCCCGCCATGCTCGTGACGAAGAAGCTGAACTTGTCGAGCGTACTGGGGTCGACGCCACCGCCGCCCGAAGCGGCCCCGGCGGTTGCGTTCACACCGCC
>SECP01000027.1 GCA_004193285.1 Myxococcales bacterium
TGGAGGCGCCGCCGCCCAAGCCGCCCGCACCGCCGCCACCCAAGCCGCCCTCACCTCCGGCACCTCCGCCACCGAAGCCTCCGGCACCTCCGCCACCGAAGCCTCCAGCGCCTCCGCCACCGAAGCCTCCGGCGCCTCCGCCACCGAAGCCTCCGGCGCCATCACCCGCGCTTCCACCGCCACCAGCTACGCCACCGCGGCCTGCGTCACCGCCGGCGCTGATGCCGCCAGTCCCCGCGGCCCCCGATTGGCCCCCACTCGCCTGCCCTGCGCTACCAGCGGCGGCGCCTCCACCGGCGCCAACGGCACCACCGCCGCTGAAGCCCGCTTGGTTCGAACCAGTCCCCGCGGCGGCACCCGGCGCGCCAGAGTGCGACACGCTACCGCCAGAAGCGCCGCCGTTGCCAGCTGCCCCGCTATCGAAGCCGATGGAATCGTCCCCGCAACCTGCTTGCGCGAGCAAGACACCGCTCACCGCGCACGCGCCCCACACCCGCCCCGCCCAACTCCCGCTTTTCATGAGGCGGACTCTAAACGCCCTGCCCCCGATTGTCACGGCGCAGCAAACCGTACGAAACCGCCTGATTGTCCTCAAAAAATTTCGTCGCTTCGCCGGGCCACCCGCGCTTCCGCAGAGCGCACAAACCCAGAGAGTGATGCTCGACCGCCAACTCTCCGTGCTGCTGCTCGCGGTGCTTCTTCACCACTTCTTCCTGCTCTTGCGGGCCTGCCCCCTGCTCATCACGGCACTGCACGGCCCGGCCGTGCTCGCTTCGCTTGCGCGCGGCCGGAGCTCCCCCAAACGCCGGGCCTTCGCCCGGACGTGGGGGAGCTAAAGCCCGGCCTGCGCCGCGGATCGTGGGGTCAAGGCGATGTCCTCACGACCCGCGTGGGCCGAGCTCCGCGAAAGCGCGCACGCTCCGCGCCGCGCCCGATCTTGCGTCCGGCCCCACGCCAGTCGCTCGGAAGGCAACATGGCAAACGCAAACACACCCGTCAGGCTTCTCAAGCAGCGGCAGCTCGCAGCGCATGCGCACCCAGGCGCGAGGCGCCCTAGGAACTGGAGCGGCGGCTCTGGGCGACGCTGTGCAGCTCGCAGCTCGCAAACAGAAACGCCCCGCAGCCGGAGCCGCGAGGCGTTTCTTACCGTAGAGACCCGTGAAGCTTACTTGCGGGCGGCGGCTTCTTTGGCCTGCTGCTCGCGGTACTTCTTCACCATCTCTTCTTGCTCTTGCTTCGGCACCGGCTGGTACTTCGCAAACTCCATCGTGTACTGGCCCTTGCCCTGGGTGGCGGAGCGAAGGTCGGTGGAGTAGCCGAACATGCTGTTCAGCGGCACCTCGGCGGTGACGGTCACGTTCTCGTCGCTCTTGGTCTCCAGAATGACGCCGCGGCGCTGGTTGACCTGACCGACGACGGAGCCCTGGAACTCGATCGGAGCTTCGATTTCGACCTTCATGATCGGCTCGAGGATGGTCGGCTTGGCGCCGGCATAAGCCTCGCGGAAGCCCATGAGAGCCGCCGTCTTGAACGCCATTTCGGAGGAGTCGACCGCGTGGTACGCGCCGTCGTTGAGGACGCAGCGCACCGCGACCACCGGGAAGCCGATGAGCGAGCCCTTCTTGATGCCTTCCTTGAAGCCCTTGTCGCAGGCGGGGATGAACTCGCGCGGGATGATACCGCCGACGATCTCGTCCACGAACTCGTAGTTCTCCACCGCGTCCGCCGGCAGCGGCTCGATGTAACCACCGATCTTGGCGTACTGGCCGGAGCCGCCCGTCTGCTTCTTGTGCGTATACGCGAGCTCGGAGCGCTGCGAGATGGTCTCGCGGTAGGCCACCTGGGGCTTGCCGGAGATGACGTCGCAGTTGTACTCGCGCTTCATGCGCTCGATGTAGATGTCCAGGTGGAGCTCGCCCATGCCGGAGATGATGGTCTCCTGGCTCTCCTCGTCCTGGTGGACGCGGAAGGTGGGGTCTTCCTTGGTGAAGCGGTTCAGCGCCTTGGAGAAGTTCGCTTCCGCCGCGCGGTCCTTGGGACGAACCGCGAGCGAGATGACCGCCGCCGGCACGTGCATCGAGGTGAGCGTGACGTTCATCTTACCGTCGGTGAACGTTTCGCCGGACGATGCTTCCACGCCGTAGAAGGCGACGATGTCGCCGGCTTCCGCGGTCTGAATCTCTTCACGGTCGTCCGAGTGCATGCGGAACATGCGCGGCACGCGCACCTTACGGCGCTCGTTGGAGATGTTGTAGATGGTGTCGCCCGCGGTGACGCTGCCCTGGTACACGCGGAAGTACGTGAGCTGGCCGTACTTGTCCTGCTGCAGCTTGAACGCCAAGCCGACGAAGGGCCTGGTGGCGTCGCTCTCGATGACGATCTTCTCTTCGTTCTTGTCCTGATCGTGGCCCTCGTTCTTGACCTCGGTCGGGTTGGGCAAGAAATCGAGCACGCCGTCGAGCAGGAGCTGCACGCCCTTGTTCTTGATGGCGGAGCCGCACATCACCGGCGTCATCTTCAGCGCGAGGGTCGCGCGGCGGATCGCGGCGCGCAGATCGTCGTCGCTGATCGGCTCTTCCGCCAGGAACTTCTCGCCGAGCGTGTCGTCCACGTCCGCGACCTTTTCGATCATCTCGGCGCGAGCGGCCTTCACCTTGTCCGCGTACTCGGCCGGCGGCTCCTTCTCGATGATCTTCTCGCCGTCGTTACCTTCGAAGTAGTACGCAATGCCCGTGATGGCGTCGATGATGCCCTGGAACTTGTCTTCCGCGCCGATCGGCACCTGCAGACAGACCGGGTGGTGGCCCAGCTTCTCCTTCAACATCGCGGCCACGCGCTCGTAGTTCGCGCCCGGGTTGTCCATCTTGTTGACGAACGCGATGCGCGGCACGTGGTAGCGCTTCATTTGGCGGTCGACCGTGATCGACTGCGACTGCACACCCTTGCCGGAGTCGAGCACGAGGATGGCGCCGTCGAGCACGCGGAGCGCGCGCTCCACCTCGATGGTGAAGTCCACGTGTCCGGGGGTGTCGATGATGTTGATGTTGTATTCTTCGAGGTCGCCCTTGTGGCCCTTCCACACGCAGTACGTCGCGGCGGACTGGATGGTGATGCCCTTCTCGCGCTCGAGATCCATCGAGTCCATCTTGGCGCCGACGCCGTCTTTTCCACGCACCTCGTGGATGGCGTGGATGCGGCCCGTGTAGAACAAGATGCGCTCGGTGAGCGTCGTCTTGCCCGAGTCGATATGGGCCGAGATACCGATGTTACGAATGCGTTCGAGAGGGATACGGGTTGCCACGGTGGGCGCCCTCTTAGCACAATCCCGCCCGGCGCCAACCAGGGGCCGGGCTCTTTCAGTTTGCCTTGTAAATTCAGGGGGCTGCCAAAGCGCGGCCTGCCCTGCAGAGGCCAAGGCGCGGCTTTCGGTACCGCTTGGCGACGCGGATAAGCTCGGCGGGCCTGCAAGCGGTGCGTCCGCCGTCGGAGCCTCCCGCCGCTTCCATGCGAGGTCAGCGCGTCTTCTCACCGGCTCCGTCGTGCCCACGCGCGCCGGCCCGCTGCCGCTGCTGAGGAGCAGCGGCGCAGCAGCAGCGCAGCCGCGCCCAGCAGCAGAGCAGTAGCGACGGCATCGGCGGCTAGCGGGCGCGCGGAGGGCTCCACACCGCCCGATGCTCGCGCCATGCCGCCCTCCGGGCCGTAGTCGTGGTCGAGGCCCAACTTTCCCGCCCGCGCGAGCGACGGCCCCGGAGCGCTTCTTTTGCGGCGGCGCTGCGCAGCTCCCAGCCGCGAGCGGGCGACGCGCTCGGCGTGCGCGCGGCTGCATCAGCGGATGCCGCGAAGTGTGAGATGTACGGTGTTCGCTCACAAGCGAGCACCACTGTTGCTGCGGAGCCTCCTGCGACCGCTTTACGATGCAGACAATCGACGGCAGACTGAGCGGTCATGCGTCTTCATCACGTCGCGGGGCCCGTTTTGCTTTCGTTCCTTGCGCTGGCTTGCTCGGACTCGGAGGGCGAGAGCAAGGTGGGGCCTGGCGACGGCGGCGGGGCGATGAGCAGCGGCGGCACGACGAATGGCACGGGCAACGGCGCGGCTGGCGCCGTCAGCCTCGGCGGCCGCGTGGGAGCCGGTGACGGCGGCGACGGCTCCGGCGAAGAAATGCCTGATTTGCCGTCGGAAGTGAACGTCATCATCACCGCCGACAATGCCTACGGCTTCGGCTACGGCACCAAGAGCAGGCTGGAAAACTACTTCGGCGGGGTGGAAAATCAGGAGTCCAGCGACATCTTCGATTGCCCCGTCGGCAATGGCCCGGAGCAGTACGTGGTGCCGGCGGAGGACGCCAACGCTGGCGGCTACCTCTACATCGTTGGCTACGCCGACAAGTCCACCACCCAAGGCGTGATCGCCAAGTTCTTCCGTGAAGGCGCGCAGCCCGTGTACACGGGCACCGGCAACTGGGAAGTCTGCGCGACGGGCGAAGACTACGACCCCGGATCCGGCGGGCCCGACCGCGAGACGATAGACGAGTACATCGCCAAGTGTAACGCCGCCGAGCTCGACGCGGAGACCTCCAGCGTCGGCTGGGTCAACGCGAATGGTAACGAGCACGGGCGCGTCGTGTTCGGTGAAGACAACGGCACCACGCGCGATGCTCCGGAGCCTGGCAACGAGTTTCTGATCGCGTGTGACATCGAGCCGAGCGCGCGCTGGATGTGGTTCGACTGGGTGGTAGATCGCCGAGACGGGAGCGCCTTTTTGTGGCCGGGCAGCACCGAAAACGTCACGAAGGACTTCTTGATCTTTCGGCTCGGCGCAGACCAAATCCCCAGCAAGCCGCCGAAGTAGCGCTGAAAAGCGGCCGCTCAGTCGCTCAGCGTTTGCAAAAGCCGTCCGGCCCGGGCCTGCACTTCGGCGTCCTCGTTCAAGCCGGCCAGCTCCAGCTTGGCGCGGCTGAAGCGCCCGAGCACGCTCGGTACGTCGGTCGGCTCCAGCCCGTCTCGAAGTAGCGACAACACGTGCTGCTCCTCCACTGGCAGCACGACCTCCGCCTGAGCGATCACGAAGCGCCGCTCGGAGGCGAAGCCGCGCGGCAGCGCCACGACCCGTGGCGAGTGCGCGTCGTCCAACAAGTAGAGCAGCCGCAGCCCCGGCGTCTCCAGCAAGGGAATCGATTTCGACTGCGCCATCGCTCTCCCGAGCTCCGCGCCGGCAGCCTCCGAGAAGAACGCCTCCAGCTCCCCGCGCGCTTTGTCCAGCAGGTACGTCGGCGAACCTTCTTTGGGACCGGGGGTCGTCACTTTGCGCATGCCCGGCCCGAGCTCCGTCACCGAGCTGATGCCGATGCCGCCGGAGTGCGAATACACGAGGAGCGCCCGATTGATGGCCTGCGTGCTCCGGTTCGTGACCTGGATTTCGTCGCTGCCGTCCGACGTGAGCACGACTGGCGACTCGAAATCGAAGCGCTCGTGGTCGAGGGTGGCCGCGGGTGCGCGCTCGACGGAGCGCCCTGCGTAAGCGCGCCAGCCTTCCCACTCGGTCCACACTGCCTCCGCCGGGTCCGCTCCCTCCTCGCCCAGCACGATTGGCCAACGAGCGCCGGCTACGGCCGGAAAGAAATGCTGCGGTTTCACGCCGTTCAGCGTGACCTCGAAGCTCGCCGCACCCGGGCCGCGAAACAGCAGCGCGGTGTCCACCTTGACTCGGTTGAGCTCGACGCTCGGGGCCGGCACCGCGTCGCCCTCGAGCTCCGCGCTGGCTTCGACGTACGGGGGACGCTCTTGCTGCGCGCGGGGCGAGAGGAAGATGCCGGAGGCGCCCTGCACGGTGGTGACCGTGCTCACTTCTACGGCGGTCAGGCCGCTCACGTCCGAGCTCGGCTCACCCGCACCGGGCGCGGCCGATTCACTGCTGCAGCCGAAAACTCCAGAAGAAATCGCAAGAAGGAGCGCCCATGCGCACCGAAACCGAACCATGTGGGTATGATACGAGCCGCTCCGCCACCGAGCCCATGCAAAAAAGACATGAATAGGCATTCCAAGCGCGCATGAACCTCGAACGGCTCCAGCTTTTCCTGAAAATCGTGGACACGGGGTCGGTGAGCGCGGCTGGCCGCGAGTCGCACGTCACCCAGCCGGCCGTGAGCCGCAGCCTCAAGCTGCTCGAGGAAGACATCGGCGCGCCGCTCTTCGACCGGCAGGGCCGCGGATTGCAGCTCACGGCCGCCGGCCGCGCCCTCATTCCTTGCGCTCGTCAAATCTTGCGAGAGTCCGAGCGGGCCCGCGAGCAAGCGCAGCGAGCCGCCAAGGAGGGCTACTTCGATCTGCGCATCGGCGCGGTGGACAGCATCGGCACGCACATCCTCCCCGGGTGCTTGCCCGCGCTGCTACGCGAGCACGCGGACCTCAAGATCAAATTGTGGATGGGTCGAACGCAGACGCTGCTGGAGCGCGTGGACAGGGGGTCGCTCGACTTGGCCATCGTCGCCTACTCGGGTCCCCCTTCCGAACGTGCGACGCGCGTCGGCAGCTACGGGCTCAAGTACTACGGGCTGAGTGAGCGCTTCGGCAGCATCGCGGCGCTGAGCTCGGAAGCAGAGCTGCGGGACCTGCCCATCGTGGAGATGGAGGCACTGCCGGGGCAGCCCTCCGTGATCCGAGACGACGCAGACGCCTTCGCTATCGCTCAGAATCTGAGCGCGGTGAAGGCGCTCGTGTTGGCTGGCCTCGGAGTGGGGCAGCTTCTGCCCTTCATGCTGACTAGCGAGGAGCGCGCGAGGCTCACCTGCGCCGAGCAGCTGATTCACGACCCGGACTGTGGCGTCTATGCAGTCCGCTCCTACCGTGAGCTTTCGAGCGAGGAGGCGCGGGTGCAAGAGCTGCTCTTCGCCAGCCTTTCGCGCCTCCTCGCCCGCAGCTGAGCCGAGGCAAAGCGGGCGCGTCGCCCGGTGCTAGGCTCGCGCTCGAGGCTCACATGAAGATCGCATGGCTTGGGCTCGGAAACATGGGCAGCGTGATGGCAGCGCGGGCGCTGGCCGCCGGTCACGAGCTCGTGCTCTACAACCGGACGCGCAAGAAGGCCGAAGGATTGCTGGAGCGAGGCGCTCGCTTCGCGGAAACTCCGGGTGGCGCAGTCACCGGCGCCGAGCTGGTCGTGACGATGCTGGCCGACGACGCCGCTCTTCGTGACGTGCTGGAGGCGGGCGGCGCGCTGGACGCGATGGCACCGGACAGCGTGCACGTGTCGATGAGCACCATCAGCCCCGCGTTGGCGCAAGAGCTTGCGGCGCGTCACGCCGCACGGCGAGTCGGTTTCGTCGGCGCGCCGGTCTTCGGTCGTCCGGATGCGGCAGCGGCCGGCAAGCTGTTCGTCCTCACCGGGGGTGACCCGGCAGCGGTGAGCCGCGCTCAGCCGCTCTTCGAAGCGCTCGCGCAAAAGGTGCTCTCCCTCGGCCCGGCTCCCGAGGCCGCGCATCTCACGAAGGTGCTAGGCAATTTCATGCTCCTGTCGTCGGTGAAGGCGCTGGCGGAGGCGCTCGACGTCGCCCATTCGAGCGGGCTCGCTCCCCAAGCCTTGCTGGAGGCATTGACCGGGTCCGTCTTCAGCGCGCCCTTCTACGCGGGCTACGGCAAGCTGCTCGTCGAGCAAAACTTCGATCGTCCGGCCGCGTTCACGGTGGGGCTGGCCAAAAAGGACCTGGACCTTGCCGTCTCTGCCGCCCGGCGGGTGGACGCGCCGCTGCCCACGGCGATGACCGTGCTCGATAAGCTCGAGGAGCTGCTCGGGGCCGGTAGCGCGCAGCAAGACGTCACCGCCATCGGCCGCTTCACGAAACCGTGACGTCCGCGGCTACCATCTTCCTCATCTCGCCCGCTAGCCTGAGCGGCAAGCGCGGCAAGCTGCTCTTCAACCCCGAGGCGCGCTTCGAGCTCGCACGGCGCTTGCGCTCATCCGAGGGCGCTCCTCTCGGAGAGGTCTTCACGTTCGTGAGCGGGCTGTATTTCCGGGGGAAGATGGCGTACGCCCAGCGCTTTGGTCGCGCCGAAGCGAAGCCCGCCGCGTACGTCATGACCGCGGGCGGCGGCCTCTGGCAGTTGGGCGAGCCGGTGACGCTGGCAAGGCTCGAAGGCTGGCAGAAGGTGTCGGTCAGCGAGCACAACCCGCACTTCACCGCTCCCTTGATTCGGCAGGTGTGCGAGCTCTCGGATCAGGTAGGCCCCGGCGCTCGCTTCGTGCTGCTCGGTAGCTTGGCGAGCCACAAGTACGTCATTCCCCTGTCGGAAGCCGTGGGGGAGGCGCTGCACTTTCCGCCGCGGCTGGCGGGTCTGGGTGATATGAGCCGCGGCTCATTGCTGCTGCGCTGCGTAGCTCAAAACGAGGAGCTCGAGTACGCGCCCGTGAAGCTAGCCAGCGCAGCGACCGGGAACGGGCGCCGGTAGGCCGCCCTGCATCCGAACGGCGTCATGAGGTCGCCACAGCAGTGCCGGCTCGCCGCTCAGTGCCCCAGGAGCCGAGCCAAGAGCCGGAGCGGAAGGGAGCGGAACTGGAGCCCGCCCCGCAGAACGGTCGCGGCGACGCAATCTTCGTCCTTCTCGATCGTGAAGGCGTGCGCGGTACCGGCCTCCATGACGTGCAGGTCCCCGGTGGACCAGACGCGGCCGGTGCTCTCCGTGTACGAACCGGCCAGGATGAGCACCTGTTCCGCGCCGTCGTGCCGATGCGCCGGGAAGGTGACCCCCGCTGCGAAGCGCACCAGGTACGTTTGCGCATCCTGGCAGGAAGCTCCCGCGCGTACGGGCAGCTTTCGGATCCCAGGCAGCCCGGAGCGCTGCCACGCCCGCGGATCCGCGCTGCGCGTGAGCAGCTCGGCCACGGCCGGGCGCGGCAAGTCGTAGAGCTCCCTCAACCGCCGTGAAAACGGCGCATAGCGCTCCGGGGGGCGCGACGTTTCTTCCAAAAGCCGGGCCCGCAGCGACGCCGGCCCGCTCCCGAGCGGGAGCGCCTCCGGCAGCCGATTCACGACCTCCAGCAACGCGCGCCGATCTGCCGGGTCCGCCTCTTCGAGCGCCTCGAGCGCGAAGGCGGGGTGGAGGTCGTCGGTCACCGCTTTGATGGTCATGATGGCACGCCTCGAGGCGTCGTCGACTGCATGGACAGTACGAGCGCGGGCGGCGCTCGGATTTAGGTGGGTGAAATCCCCCGATTTTTGGCGTTCTCTCGGATCGCAGCAACCAGGAAGGGTGTGAGCCCTGCGCCGTATTTGTCGATGTTCTGCGCGAAACGGGCGTCCTGCTCGTACAGCCCCGCCAGTTTCGAGTGCATCTCGTGATCGCATGGGTAAAACCAGCGATGAATGCTGAGCCGGTGCCGCTCGGCCGCCGCGCAGGAAGGAGCCGCCGTGGGCGGCGTCCCAGCCACGAGGAGCCGGTGGAGCTCCGCGTAGATGGCTTGCTGCTCGGCGGCGAGCTCCTGCCAATCTTCCTGCGTAAAGCGCTGCGTGCGCCTTCGCGACTCTCGAAACGCCTCGGTTTGCCCCCAGCGCTGCTCCGCTTCCGCCTCGTAACGAGACGGCTCGAAGCCTTCGAAGATCTCCGACATGTCCGTTTCCTGTCCTTCCAAGCGCGCGAGCGCAGCGTTCACGGCGCGCACCATTGCCGCCGTCTGCTCCGCTCGCTTCATCAGCTCCGCGCGCTGCGCCATGAGCAGCCGCCGGCGATCGAATCCGGGCTCATCGAGCGACCGCCGAATGTCCTCGAGCGACAGGCCCAGCTCGCGACTGAGCACAATCTGCTGCAGCCTCAGCAAGTCCTCGTCGTCGTACAGGCGGTAGCCGGCCTCGGTGCGCTGCTTCGGCACCAAGAGCCCGAGCTCGTCGTAGTGATGCAGCGCTCGCACCGAGACCCGGGCAAGCTCCGCGACCTCTTTGATCTGGTACCAACGTGCGCGAGCCATGCCCGTACGGTGCTGCCTCACGCGGCGTGAGGGTCAAGCCTCATCCCGCGTTTCGCGCTTTCTCGAGCACCATGCGAGGCGCGCTCGGGGTTGACATAGTTCTCCGCATCGTTAACTATTCGCGCACCCATCAACCAGGAGCATCGCGATGAGAGCAACCCCCAAGGGCTGGCCGCGGCTGAGCGTTTCCGTTTACTACCAGGACCCGCGCGCGGCGATCGATTGGCTATGCCGCGCTTTCGACTTCGAGCTGCAGCTCAAGGTCGAGGGCGACGGCGGCGTGATCGTGCATTCGGAGCTGAAGTATGGCGAGGCGCTCATCATGGTGGGCGGCGAAGGCGGCAAGGAGCCCTGGCAATCGATGCAGCGCTCTCCGCGCGCGGTCGGCGGCGCGGTGACCACTTCGGCTTGCTTGTTCGTGGACGACGTGGACGCGCACCACGCGCGCGCGGTCGCCGCCGGTGGTCGAGTGTCGCGCGAGCCGGTGACGAACGACTACGGCGAGGAGTACTGGACCGATCGCAGCTATGGCGTGCTGGACCCCGAAGGCCACCTGTGGTGGTTCATGCAGCGGATGCGAGGCTAGTGCGCACGCTGGACCAAACCTTGCTGGCGCTCGCGGACCCGACCCGGCGCGGCGTGATCGAGCTCCTTCGCCAAGAGCCGCGCCGCGCCAGTGACCTCGCGGAGGCGCTCTCGATGACGCGGCCGGCCATGAGCCGGCACTTGCGGGTGCTGCGCCGCTCCGGCCTCGTGAGTGAAAGCGAGCCCGAGCACGACGCGCGGGTGCGGCTGTACCGCCTCGAGCCGGGACCGTTCGCGGAGCTGCGCAGCTGGTTGACGGAGGTCGAGGCGTTCTGGGGCGACCAGTTGTTGGCTTTCAAGCAGCACGCCGAAAAACGCGCCAAGAGGCCGAAATGAGCGCGGCCGCTTCCGGCGACGAGGCGCGAGTCAGTGTCCTGGTGCGGGTGGCGCCGGCGGAGGCGTTCCGCGTCTTCACCGAGGAGATCGACGGCTGGTGGCGGCCGGGCCTGCGCTACCGGATTGGCAAGAACCGGAGCGTGGTGCACCTGGAGCCGAAGCTCGGCGGTCGGCTGTTCGAGTCGTTTCAGACCGCCGCGGGCGAAAAGGTGAAAGAGACAGGGCGCGTCACCTGCTTCGAGCCGCCGTCACGCCTCGTGCTCACCTGGCGCGCGGTCAATTTCGCACCCGACGAGCATACCGAGGTCGAGGTGCTGTTCGCCCCGAGCCCGAGCGGAACGATGGTGACCGTCTGCCACCGCGGCTGGAGCCGCATCCGTCCGGACCATCCGGTCCGACACGGCGAGCCGCCGGCCGCCTTCTTGGCCACGATGGCCCGCTGGTGGGGCAGCCTCATGACGTCGCTCCGCGAACGAGTCGAGCCCGAAGACTGAATCGGGCGCGGCTCGAAGCGCGCTGACGAGCGCCACGCGGTAGCGAGGTGCTGGTGGGCAGACCAGCGGGGCTGCCCGTAACCTCGGCCTCCCCGAACCGGACGGCAAGGGAGGCTGAGGTCTTGCTGAGACCGAACCTCAGCGGCCCGCGATTTTTCGCCAGGTCTCGCGCTCACGCAGTCGACTGGACCAGGCGACCACGTGTGGGAACTTATCCAGCGAAGCTTGCATCGGCGTCGTGGGTAGCAGCTCCAGGTACGGCATGTGACCGATGTCCGCAATGGTCAGCTTGTCCCCGACGAGGAACGGCTGGGTGGCGAGCGGCTTGGAGAGCGCCGCGAACGCGAGCTCCAGCGAAGCGCGGGCCGCGTCCAGGACCGCGTCCTCTTGGGCGCGCTTGAAGACGTAGTGGTAGATGAACTTCATCGCGTGCGGCGACACGTTGCTCTGCTCCACGCTGCTCCATTGATCCATGAGCGCGCGCTCACGCAGGCTAGTGGGGACGAGCGCGTCGTTCGCCTTCGCGCTCAAGTAGCGACAGATGGCGCGTGACTCGAACAGCACGAAACCGTCGTCATCGATAGCCGGCACCTGCCCGAACGGTTGCCGCGAGACATGCGGCTCCGTCTTGTGCTCGCGCTGGGCGAAGTCGATGACGTTCAGTTGGTAGGGCGTACCGGTTTCGAGCAAGGTCATGAGGACCTTGCGGGTACAGGTGCTGAAGGGGCTTCCGTAGAGCTGGATCATGGAAGCCCGTGATAGGCCGCCGGGCGCGCGCTCGAAAGCGATTAATCGGAAATGGGGCGGAGTGGCTCAGGCGCCGAGGTGGTCCAGCAGCAGGATCGGTCGGCGCTCCTCGCGGCTCCGCTTGAGGTCCACGCGCCCGCGCACGGAAAACTCCGTGGTTTCGTCGTTGGCCAAGATCGCTTGCGACACCGTCCAGTAGTCGGGCCCCATCTCCACCGTGAGGTGCTGCGGGCTGCGGGCGCTCTGATCCAGCTGAATGTGCTCGTTATCCGTATAAAACGGCTTGATCTTGCGCTGAAGCTCGGTCGTCGCCAGGTCTAGCTCTCCCGGCTCGGCCAGATCCGAGACCGTCTCGTAGTCGCCATACTCGATGGCGCGCAGGATCCCGAACATCAAGTTGCGGACGAGGGCGGTGAAGCGCCGCGTGTCGGTAGTGATGTCGTTGGAGGGGCCGGCCGGCGCTTCTTCTTCTTCGCGCTGGGCGGGCTGGTACGTTGGGTCGCGGAGGCGCTCCCACTCGTCCAGCAGGCTCGAGTCCACCCCGCGGATCAACGTGCCGAGGTGCACGATGATGTCGTCGACCTGCTCCGTGCGCGACAGCTCCGGCACGGTCTGGTTCAGGGTCTTGTACACCTCGGACAGGTAGCGGAGGAGCAAGCCTTCCGACCGAGAAAGACCGTACTCTTTGATGTAGCCGCTGAACGAGTGGAGGTTTTCCACCATCTCGCGCGCCACCGACTTCGGCTTCAGCACCTCGCGCGCGACCCACGGGTGTTCCTTGGAGAATGCCTCGAACGCCGCGTACAGGAACTCGGCGTTCGGCTTGGGGTGCTCGACCTTCTCGAGCTCCGCCATGCGCTCGTCGTACTCGACGCCGGCCGCCTTGAGCTCGGCGACCTTCTCCCCCTTCAGCTTGTCCACCTGCTGGCGCAGCACGACCTCTGGATCCTCGCAGATGGATTCGACGAGGGTCAGCACGTCCAGCGCGTAGGTCGGGCTCTCGCGATCCAGTCGCTCTACCGCGTCCACGATGAACAGGCCGAGGGCTTGAAACAGCGAGAAGCCAGCCTGAAGCTCGGCGTTCAGACGAACCCCGCCGCCCTCTGCGGCAGAGCGGAACTCGATGATCCCCGCTTGCCACAACGAGCGCAGGAGCTGCAGCGCCTCCTGCTTGTGATGACGCTTGCGCTGCGGAGTCTCCAGGCTGTCCCGGACCAGTTGCTTCATTGCGTGGCAGCCGCCTCGAGGTCGGCCGAGCACGGAGAGCAGCATGCCGTGCGAGACCTGGAAGCGCGAGGTGAGCGGCTCCGGCGCCGACTCCACCAGCTTCTCGAACACGGCCTTGTCGAAGTGCACGTAGCCCCAGTCGGGCGGCTTCTTGCGCACGAACTTCTTGCGACCTTGGGCGGCGCTCTTCGCCTCCAAGCGCAGGTTCTCCACCGCGTGCTCGGGGGCCAAAGCCACGACGTACCCGTGAGTGTCGAAGCCCTTCCGCCCGGCGCGCCCGGCGATCTGATGAAAGTCGCGCGCGGTGAGGATGCGCACCTTTTCGCCGTCGTATTTGCAGAGCTTGGTGAACAGCACGGTGCGAATCGGCACGTTCACGCCGACGCCCAGCGTGTCCGTACCGCAGATGATCTTGAGCAAGCCGCGCTGCGCCAGCTTCTCGACGAGCAAGCGGTACCGCGGCAAGAGGCCGGCGTGGTGCAGGCCGATGCCGTGCCGCAGCAGCTTCTGCATCTCCTTACCGTGAGGGCTCCGGAAGCTCTCGCCCTTGATCGCCTCCGCGAGCGTCTTTTTCTCGTCTTTGCTCGCGAAATCTACGCTGAGTAGGCTTTGGGCGGCCTCCGCCGCGCCGCGCTGGGTGAAGTTCACCACGTAAACGGGCGCTCGCCCCTGCTCGACCAGCGTCTGCACGGCCTCTTGCAGTAGCTTTTCCTGGTACTCGAAGCTGAGCGGCACCGGGCGCTGCGCGGTGCGCACGGTGATCGTCTCCTCACCGGTGTGCTTCTGCAGGAGCTGCTCGAACGCCGCGACGTCCCCGAGCGTCGCGCTCATGAGCACGAAGCGGCTACGCCACAAGGTGAGGAGCGGAACTTGCCAGGCGACTCCGCGCTCCTTGTCCGAGAAGTAGTGGAACTCGTCCATGACGACGTAGTCCACGTCTGCGTCTTGCCCCTCGCTCAGGGCCATGTTGGCCAAAATCTCGGCCGTGCAGCAGATGACGGGCGCGTCGCGATTCACGGTCGCGTCCCCCGTCATCATGCCGACGTGCTCGGGGCCCAGCTCCCGGCAGAGCTCGAAGAACTTCTCCGAGACGAGCGCCTTGATCGGGCAGGTGTAAAAAGAGCGACGCCCTTCCGCGACCGCCTTGAAGTGCACCGCCATCGCGATCAGCGATTTACCGGAGCCGGTGGGGGTGTGGACGATGACGTTGGTGTCCCCCATGACCGCCAGGACCGCCTCCTCCTGGTGCGGGTACAAGGACAAGCCGAGCTTCTCCACGTACTGCAGGAAACCATTGAGCACCGCGTCCGCATCGGAGCCGGGCGGCGGCAGGCAGGCGTAGAGCGGCGCAACGGCTACCATTTTCGGCCCTCCGCATGTCACAAGCGGTGCCGCGCCGCCAGCCGAATCGCGGCGCGCTCAGTTCCGGCTGGTGGCCTGCGCTATTTGCTCGTCCAGCGCCTGCAGCATCAGCCGGTTGCCGTCTTGCGAATAGCCCTCGAGGTTGCGTGCGCACCGGGGCACGTCCGCCAAAAACGAGTCCAGCGTCGGCTTGTCGAGCACCTCCGCGTGGTGCCCGTAACCGAGCTGCTGAAGGTAGAGCGCGTTCAAAGTCTGTTCGAACTGACCTTGAACGGGCAGGCTGAGCACCGGCTTGTGCAGGTAGACGGCCTCGCTCATCAGCGTGTAGCCCCCGCCGGCGACGACCGCGCGCGCGGTGCGCAAGTCCTCGATGAAGCCGGCCTCGCTGAAGGGGCGGAACGTGAGGTTACGCTGCACCTCGTCCGCCTGGATGCCGCGGCGCACGCCGTACACGCGGCAAGGCAGGCTGCTCTGTTCGAGGGCGCTCAGCAAGTCCGTGTTCGTGGTGGAGGTTTGATAAACGAGCAAGTGCTCGCCCGGCTCGGACTTGGCGGCCAAGATCTCCGGCCGCAAGATGGAGGGCACGAGCGTCGTACGGTCCTTGCGCACCGGCGGGTAGAAGAAGGTCGCCACCAAGTAGTGAGCGCAGCCGGGGAGCTTGGTCTTGACGATGCTCTTCGTGAGCTCGAAGTTGCGCTCGTAGCCCGCGAGGAGGGCCGCGTCGTGCTGGCAGCGATTGATGACCTGCATGTTGTCCACGCTGATGACCGGCAGCAGGTGGTTTTTGGCGTACAAATAGCTGAAGGACTCGAAGTCGCTCACCACTACCTGAGGCTTGAATTCGTCGATCAGGTCGAAGTACGCTTTCACGTTCTTGGGCAGGCCCGTGACCGCGCCCTTGAGGTTGTCCAGCAGCGTGCCGAGCTTGCGCACCGAGTTGCCCTCGTACTGGATCGTGAGGCCCCAGATTTTGTGCACGTTTTCGAAGCGCTGCGCCAAGTAGTCCCGAGCGCGACCAGACACGACGACGTGCACGTCGTGGTGCTGGGTGAGGTGGTCCAGAATGACGCTCGAGCGCGTCGCGTGGCCCATGCCTTCACCGACCACACCGTACAGAATCCTCATGCGGTCACGCTAGCTCAGTGGCACGCTCGGCCCAATGGTCCAGACCGCTCCCGCGTTGCCGCTCGTGTTTTTTCCCGGCGCCGGCGGCCGCATCGAGTTTCTGCGCCCCATTGCGGACCGTCTTGCGCCCCGACGCCAGACGATTTTGTGCGAGTACCCGGGCCTGGGCGGGGTGGCGCCCAACCCTGATCTCGTCACGTTTTCGGACCTCCAGCGTTACCTCCTCGCACGGCTGCCGGCCCGCTTCGACCTGGTCACGATGTCGATGGGCGGCGTGCTCGGGCTGCGCATTGCGCTCGACCACCCCGAGCGGCTCCGCAAGCTCACGCTCCTTGCCACCTCCGGCGGGGTAGATGTCGCCGCACTCGGCGGTGTGGACTGGCGCGACACGTTCAAGCGGGTGCAGCCGAGCGCACCGAGCTGGTTCGTGGAGGACCGCACGGACGTGACCGAGCGGCTGAGCGAGATCCGGCACGACGCGCTGCTCATTTACGGCGACGCAGATTTGATCGCCCCCCCGGAGGTCGGCAGGCTGCTGGCCGAGCGCCTGGCAAGCGCTCGGCTGGAGATCATCGCGGGGGCGACGCACGACCTGGAGATCGACCACCCGGACTTCATCGCGAGCCAGATCGAGGCTCACCTGCGCAAGCCGGAGTGAGCGCCTCACGCTCGCAGGTAGCGCGTCTCCGCGTTTTCACGCCGCCAGAGCGCGAAGTCCATGAAGTAGTGGTGCAGGTTCACGAAGGTGAACAGCGCCGCGAACCACGGCGTCGGTCCGAGGTCGGAGTAGCGCGCGGCGCGGCGATCCACCAGCGCTGCGTCCAGGGAGCCGGGCACGAGATGAAAGAGGAGCAAGCCGGCAATCACGGCCGCCGCCGCGTAACCGCCGAGGACAGTCGCGACCGGGCGCCCGAAGGCGGGAGCCCCCTCGTGGGCATGCGCCTCTCCGCGCTTCAAGAGCCACACGAAGTAGAGGTACTGCACGGAGTGGAGAGCGGGGATGACGTACACGAAGAGCGGGTCCAGCCCGCTGTACACCGTCCAAATCCATACCCCGCATAGAAAGCCAAGGAGCGGCGCGAGGCTCAATCGGCGCTCCCGGTGCCACTTGCGGGCGAGCGTGACCGCAAGCACCAGCGCGCTCGCCAAGAACACCGCCCGGGTAGCCTGCTCCAGCCACCCGGGGTGGGGCCAGGTGAAGTACACGACGCCCTTCTCTTCCACGTGCCGGCCAGGGTCCAGCGGGCTGGCCCAGGCGTAGGCCCACGCGGCGAAGCAATGCCCGACGAGCACGCGCCGCTCATGGAGCGAATACGCGTAGCCGCGCCGCGCCGAAAGAATCGTCAGCACTCCAAAGCTCTGTTTGACGTAGTGCCAGCCGACCAGCAAAAACATCGCCTGCGTCATCGCGCCGAGCGAGGCCGCGGAGCGCGTGAGCAGCGCGGAGAGCGCCCAGCCCGCGAGCAGCAGCGGAGCGAGGACGCCGGCGAGCCAGTAGCGTGCACGCTGCGCGAGCGGGACCTCCGCGCCGAGCAGCTTGCGCTTCAGGCCTCGGTAGAAGAGCAGGTACGTGACCGAAAAATGCGGATCGTTGATCACGTGGGCGGCGTGAAACGTCAAAAACCCTACCGCGAGCTCCGCCGTGTCCCAGCCCACGAGAGCAGGGAGCGCGTGACACAGCGGTAGCGCAACGAGCGTTCCTCCGCCGGTGAGCAGTGCCTCCATGAGCCGGGACGGCGCTGACAGCGGAACCCGCTCGTCGGTCTGCCCTGGTGCGGCAGTCAGGGCTTCGGTGACCACGCTCGTCATGCGCAGTGACCATCATACGCTTTCCGGTGTCACCGGAACTACCCGGTTGCGCTCGGCTTCCGTAAGTGCTGCGGGAGCCCGATCCATAAAGCTGGCCGCCTCGTAGACGTAGAGTCTGGAAATGGTTGGCAATGAGCTCAGATTGGCCGAGCTGATTGGGGCGCTGAGCTACGCGCTCGACATCACGGAGGGTCAGCCTCAGGGGCATTGCGTTCGGGCGTGCCTCATCGGCATGCAGCTCGGACGTCGGCTTGGCCTCTCGGACGAGTCCTTGGCGGAGCTCTACTACACGCTGCTCCTCAAGGACCTGGGGTGCAGCAGTAACGCCGCCCGCATCTGCGAGCTCTACCTGACCGACGACTTGACCTTCAAGCGGGACGTCAAGCGGCTGGACGACGCGGACTTCCTCAAGACGGTGCAGTTCGCGCTGGACCACACCGCGCTCGGCTCCGGCTTGTGGCAGCGGTTCAAGGTCCTGCTCGGGTCGCTCCGCACCAAAGAGTCGGTCGCGCAGGAGCTCATCGTGACTCGCTGTCAACGAGGCGCTTCCATCGCGCGTCGGCTGCGGTTCCACGAGCGCGTCGCCCAGAGCATTCACAGCCTGGACGAGCACTACAACGGCCAAGGCCGCCCCGAGCGCCTGGCCGGAGCGAACATTCCCCTGTACGCGCGCATCGCGCTCCTTTCCCAAGTCGTGGAGGTATTTCACTCGCAGAGCGGGCTCGACGCCGCGCTGGAGGAGGCCAAGCGTCGCAGCGGCAGCTGGTTCGACCCAGAGCTCGTCAGCGCTTTGCTCGATATCGGCGCGCACGACGAGCTGTGGCGGCACCTCGCCTCCCCCAACGTGGCCGAGCACGTGTTCGCGGCCGAGCCCGCGCAATTCTCGATCGTGGTGGACGACGACTACCTGGACGAAATCGCGGTCGCCTTCGGGGAGGTGGTGGACTCCAAGAGCCCCTACACGGCCGGGCATAGCGCGCGGGTGGCGCTTTACACGGATGCGATCGCGGAGGAGCTCGGCCTCACCGCGGCGCGGCGCCGCTGGCTGCACCGCGGGGCGTTGCTGCACGACGTGGGCAAGCTGGGCGTCAGCAATGCGCTCTTGGACAAACCCGGCAAGCTCGACGCTCCGGAGTGGGAAGCCGTTCGTAAGCACGCGGTGTTCACCGAGCAGATCTTGAGCCGCATCCCACAGTTTCGCGAGCTCGCGCTGGTGGCGGCGGCGCACCATGAACGGCTGGACGGCGCTGGCTACCCGCGCGGGCTTCGCGGCGGCGAGATCCTGCTGGAGACGCGCATCATCACCACCGCCGACATCTTCGACGCGATCACCGCCGAGCGCCCGTACCGCGCCGCCGTTGCGGTGCCGCGCACCCTAGAAATCATGGAGCAGACCGTCGGCACCGCGCTCGACCCGGAGTGCTTCGCCGCGCTCCGGCGCGTGGTGGAGACGCTCGCCGTCGCCGCGTAGGAATTCGGTCACAGCTGGGCCGTTCTGCCCCGGCGGCAAAGAGCGCGCGAAAAGCCCGCAAATGTTTCCGTCTGGGGTGGCGCGCTTCGCGCTATGTTCCGCGCCATGAGCAGCGAGAGCTTACACGAGCCGATTGAGCTCCTGTCGGAAGACACGAAGAATCAACATCGCGCGATCGTTTCGCTGATGGAAGAGCTAGAGGCGGTCGACTGGTACCAGCAGCGCGCCGAGGCCTGCACGGACCCGGAGCTGAAGGCCGTGCTCATTCACAATAAAAACGAAGAGGTCGAGCACGCCATGATGACGCTCGAGTGGCTGCGTCGAAAGGTCCCCGTGTTCGCAGAGAACATCGGCACCTACGTCGGCTCCACCGGGCCCATCGTCAGTGTGGAGCAGGGCGCGACGGGTCATGGTAGCGCTGGCGGCGGCGCCGAAGCTCCCTCCAGCTCGGTCTCGCTCGGCATTGGTAGCTTGAAAGGAATGAAGTAATGGATCTCCTCAAACGCGAGCTTGCGCCGATCACCAGCGAAGCCTGGGAACAGATCGACGACGAGGCACGCCGCGTGCTCAAGCTGCACCTAGCCGGGCGCAAGCTGGTGGACTTTTCGGGGCCGCACGGCTGGCAGCTCGGCGCGGTGAACACGGGCCGGCTCAAGCACATCGAGGCGACGGCGCCGGACACGGTGGCGCACGCGATCCGAGACGTGCGGCCCCTCGTGGAGCTGCGCAGCAACTTCAAGATCGAGACCTTGGAGCTGGACTACGCGGCGCGCGGCGCGGACGACCTGGATTTGGATCCGGTCATCGCCGCTGCCGAGCGCATCGCGCGCGCGGAGGACTCGGCCATCTTCCGCGGTCTGGCCGCCGGCGGTATCCAAGGCATCATCGAGGCAAGCCCCCATGCCCCGGTGGACGTGAAGACGCCGAGTGATTGGCCCCGCGCAGTCAGCCGCGCGAAGGAGGCCCTGCGCCTCTCCGGGGTCAACGGCCCCTACGCGCTCGCGGCTGGCCCCAACGCGTACGCCGAGCTCACCTCCGAGGGTGACGACGGCTACCCCTTGCGAAAGCGCTTGGAGGAGAGCATCGCCGAGGGCTCCCTGGTGTGGGCTCCCGCGCTGGAGGAAGGCGCCGTGCTGCTCTCGACGCGCGGAGGTGACTACGAGCTCACGGTCGGGCAGGACCTCTCCGTTGGCTATGTCACGCACGGCACGGACGACGTGGAGCTCTTCATCACGGAGTCTTTCACGTTCCGGGTGCTGGAGAACAAAGCCGCGGTGCTCTTGCGTCGCGTCCCGGCGTAAGCGTTCGAGCGCTGGTGCGCGTGGCGTGAGCCGGCTCTGCGCGGCTCACGCCTGGCTTCGTCCGGCTCAGCGGTGACCCGGCTCGCGCTCGCTCATTCTTCTTCGGGCCCCGGCGGCGGGGTCGTGCCGTCCAAATGGCGGTAGAGGGTCTTCCGCCCAATGCCGAGAACGCGTGCGGCCTTGCTCTTGTTGCCCGCGCACGCCTTGATGACCCGCGCGATGTAGCGACGCTCGACCTCTTCGAGAGGCAAGAGCTCGCTCGGGTCGTCCCCGGCGATGAGCACGTGACCCGGCTGGAAATCCCGCACCTTTCGCGGCAGATCTTGAAGATCTACGACCTCCGCATGGCTGAGTGTCACCGCTCGCTCGACGCAGTTTCGGAGCTCCCTCACGTTGCCCGGCCAGTCGTAGGCGGCGAGCTTTTCGGCCGCGGCCGCGCTGAACTTGGCGATAGGCTTACCGCTCCGCACCGCCAGCTCCCCCAAGAAGGCCTGCGCCAGCAAGAGTACGTCGCCGCTTCTCGAGCGGAGCGGCGGCAGCTCCACGTGGATGACGTTGACTCGATAGAACAAGTCTTCGCGGAACCGGCCCTGCTCGACGGCGGCTTCGAGGTCGCGATTGGTCGCGGCGATGACTCGCACGTCGAACGGAACCTCGTGGTTGGAGCCGAGCGCCCGCACCGTTCGCTCTTCTAGCGCGCGCAGGAGCTTGCCCTGCAGGGCGAGGGGCATGTCGCCGATCTCGTCCAGCAAGAGGGTACCGCCCTGGGCGGACACGAGCAGGCCATCCCGCCGCGTGCGAGCGTCCGTGAAGGCGCCGCGCTCGTACCCGAACAGCTCGCTCTCCAGGAGCGTCTCCGGCATGGCCGCGCAGCTCACGGCCACGAACGGGCGGTCTTTGCGCGAGCCGCGCGCGTGGATCTCGCGCGCCACGAGCTCCTTTCCCGTGCCCGACTCACCCGTGATGAGCACGGTCGAATCGCCGGTCTGCAGGTGCTCGATCGTCGCGTAGAGCCGGCGCATCGGCTCGCTGCTGCCGATGAGCGACCCGTAGCGCTGAGACGTGTCTACCACGCGCCGTAGCGCGTCCACCTCCGCGCGTAGCTCGTGATTTTCCACCGCGCGCTTCATCACCAGACCGATCGTGTCGATGTCGAACGGCTTGGTCACGAAGTCGTAAGCGCCGGCGCGCATGGCCGCGACCGCCGAGTCGATGCTGCCGAAAGCGGTCACCACCACCACCGGGAGGTGCGGCTTCATCTGCTTGACGCGGCTACACAGCTCGCTGCCGCTGACGCCCGGCATGTTCAAGTCCGTGACCACGACGTCGAACGGCTCTGTCTCGAGGCGCGAGAGCGCGGCCACCGGGCTCGTCTCCCACGCGGCCTCGAACCCGGAGTCACGGAGCGCGTCCGCGAACATTTCACATTCAGCGCGTTCGTCGTCGACGATCAATGCTCGAGGTTTCAAGTGGCCACCGCCGGCAGGAACACGGAGAAGGTGCTGCCCATTCCCCGCTGGCTGGTCACGGAAATACTGCCGCCGTTCTCCACGATGATACCGTGAGCGACGCTCAGACCCAGGCCGGTGCCCTGACCTACGTCTTTGGTGGTGAAAAAGGGCTCGAAGATGCGCGCTTTGGTTGCTTCGTCCATGCCGTGTCCGTCGTCGGTCACCCGCAGGTAGGCGCGTCGGCCTACGGACGGGGGGTCGTTCCGGTCGCCGCCAAAAGCAGGTTCCGTGCCACAGGTAATGCGCACCTTGCCTCCCGGGCTGCAAGCATGGATGCCGTTGACGACCAGGTTCGACAGCACCTGCTCGAGCTGAACCGGATCCCCGAGCGCCATGGCGCTTCCACCCTCGGCCGCTATCTCGACCTGGACCTCGTGCTTGCGCGCGATGGGCTCCACCAATCGGGCGATGACGCGCGCGATGTGGCGCAGGTCCGTGGGCGCCGGGCGAGGCTCTCGCCGACCCGCAAAATCGAGCAGCTGTCGGATGATGACGGTCATGCGCTCGGCTTGCTCTGCCACCGCAGCCAAGTACTCTGCGCCCACCTCGGCCTCCACCGTGCCGCGTCGAAGCATCTTCACCCGCCCCGCGATGACGTTGAGCGGCGTCCCGAGCTCGTGGGCGATGCCGGCCGCGAGCCGCCCGACCGTGATCAACCGGTCGGCGTGACGCAGCTGCTCGATGGCGTCGATGCGCGCGGTGGTCTCGGCCTGGGTCCTCGCGTTCGCCTCCGCGAGGCGCTCACACATGGCGTTCACCTCGCTCGCCAGCTCCGAAATCTCGTCGCGCTGGGTGAAAGAAAGCGCGCCGGTCAAGTCGCCTTGGCCGATGCGCTGAGCCTTTGCGGCCAGCAAATTGAGAGGCCTGCCTACGAGCCACACCCCCATGACGAGCACCACCATGCCGGAGAACCCGACCATCGCCAGGGTCGCGGCGAGCGTGCCGACGAGGTTCGAGCGGACGAACTCGTCGCGGATGCCGAGTCGCTCGCAAATCTCCACCGCGCCCAGGAGCTCACCCTTGTCGCCGTGCACCGGCACTCGAGAGACCAGAAACTCTTCGTTCGGCTCGCTCGGATCCGCCATCACGAAATTCTCGAGGTGATTGACGACGCTGCGCTGCGGCACACGCCCCGGTGCAACTTCGTTTTGGCGCCCGCTCGGGTGCACGAATCCGACGCGCATGTGCTGTCGCTCCTCGTCCGCTTGCCGCACGAGCTGCATCGCGCGCGCCTGCCCGGCGACGACCCACTCGTCCGCGACGCACACCGCGAGCGTCGTGCCAACGAGCAGGTGATCGCGGCGCATGTCCAAATCGAAAAGCTCGATCTCTTTTCGAGCGCGAACCCAGCCGAAGATGATCAGCACGGCCAGCGTTCCGAGCACCGTGGCCAGCACCAACTTGAGGGCGACTCTCATGCGAAGGGTGGGCTAGCCTTGCCTCGCCCCACTGCCGAGTCGATGCCTGGCCGCGCTACCTCGCGTTGGCCGCCGCTTCCGAACGACACAGGTGTGTCAATTGGATACACCCACTAGGGAACAGATGGCAGAGGCGAGCTCAGCCGTCGTCGTCGCTCTGCGCCGCTCGCTCCGCTTCCGCGAGCTTTCGCTCGACCTCTTTCAGATGCTGCTGGTCGAGCATGCCGCGCATCTCCCCCAAGGCGCGCTTGGCCTCACGTAGCTTGAGCGAGCCTCGGTCGAAGTCGATGCAGATGAGGCACATGGCCGAAGCTTACCACTAGAGCTCGTAGTCGACGACGCGCCGCTCCGTGCGAAGCTGACCGATCAGCTTTTTGGCCGGCTCGTGCGCGGGGTGCTCGGAGTACTCGGCGAGCGCTTGCCAGCTGTCGTGCGTCGTCGTCAGCACCAGGTCAGCCTCCTGCTCGCCGCTGGTCAGGCCGATTCCGACCTCCATCTTCGTCAAGCCTGGCACCTGGCCGAACATGCCAAGTAGCGCCTGGCGCGCTTGCTCTGCCTGAGCGCGGCGGTCCTCGGCGGTTGGGCCCTTGAGCTTCCACATGACGATGTGACGAATCATCGCGGCGCACGCTACCACGCGCAGGCCGACAGCCGCCGCGGAACTTTCCGGAGGGAGCGCCATGTTCGCGCGCCTGGGCGAGCCGCCGCCGCTGCTACCTCCTCAAAATCTCAGCTCAAAAACTGATCGGTTGGGAGAGCGGGAAGCTACAACGGTATGCAGTTGCCTCGTGTCTGCCCGATGACTCCCGCATGCAGTTTCAGTGACAGATTCCGGGGATTGTCCTCCCCCACCCACCTCGGATTGCTGCTCGCGCTACTGCTCGGCTCGCAAACCGCGCACGCGCAGGTGCCGGCCGCTCCTGCCGAAACGGCGCCGCCCGGCGGCTCCTACGCCTCGCCGCCGGCTGCCCCGGAGCCCGCGGTCGAGCCCGCGGCGGACGAGCCTGCCCCAGCGCCCGCGGACGACGCAGGCGGCGTGGACGAGACAGGCGGCGGCAAAAAGAAGAAACGCAAGCACCGCAAGCCGACCGATGACGACGCAGATCCCGCGCCCGCGTCGGCGCTGCCGAAGGCGGAGAAGGTCGACAAGAAGCGCGACAAGGCGGGCAAGCACGACTTTCGTCTCAAGGGTCGCGTGCTCGCGCTCGCCGAGCTGTCGCATCGGCGCGAGCGGGTCGTCACCGTGGAGAGCGGCATCGTCGATCGTAACCGCGACGCGCTCGATCTCGAGCTTCAGAGCGCGCGCATCGGCGTCGACTACCGCTCCCCACTCCCGTGGCTCTCGGCGGAGGTAGAAATCGAGGTCGCCGGCAAAGTGGAAGCGAAGGACGCCTTCGTGAAGGCGGGCCAGCTGTTCTTCGTGAAGGCGGGGCGATTCAAGGTGCCGGCTCCTTCGCTCGAGCTCGCGTCGCCGTGGACCATCCCGCAGGTGCGGCGCGGCCTCGTGCACAACCTGCTCGTAGACTGGATGGACGTCGGGGGGCGCGCGCCGGGCGTGGCCTTCGGCTACCACCAAAAATCCGGCCTGCGTCCGCGGCTCACGCTGGGCGTGTTCCAAGGCTCCACGCTGGATACGGTGGTGCCCGGCGATCGCGACGTGCGGCTCATCGACCACGCGTCGCTCCACGCCCAAACGTACGCCGCGCGCGCCGAGATTTCACCGTTCGGAGTGGCGCTGGGCGTTTGGTACCAGCAGCGCGTGAACTCCATCGTCGTCAATCGCATCGAGCACTACGCCACGTTCGGTTTGGACGCGACCATCGACCGGAGCTTCGAGCACGGCGGGGTACGCGCATGGGTAGACGGCGGCGCCGGGCAGAGCCCGTACTTGCACGCCGACAAGCCCGGCAACGGCGACGCGGCGTGGTTCGCGTTCGGCCGCGCGCAGGTCGCCTACCGCTTCGGCGGCGTCGCGCAGGGCGATCCGTACCTGGAGCCCTTCGGTTTTTTCGCGGTCATGGATCCGGACACCGAGGTCGTTTCGGACCGGGTGACCGAGGCGGCCCTGGGCGTGAGCGTCGGCTTTTGGGACCGTGCGCGCCTCACCCTGCAAGGGGAGACGACGGCGGGGCAGCGCAACCTCCCCGCCGGCTTCCTCGGCGGGCAAACGCCGGATCACCAGAGCCTGCTGCTCCAGGCAGGAGCGCGCTTCTGATGTTCGTCGTCTTCGAAGGTATCGACGGCAGTGGGAAGACCACCATCTCCAACCGGGTCGCGGCCGCGCTCACGGCCGAGGGGCTCTCGGTCAAGCACCTGCGCGCCGAGGGCAAGTTCGTGTCCCCGGTGTCGGAGGGAATCCGCGAGTTCGGGCGCAATTCCCAGAATTGGGACCTCTCCTGGCAGGCGGAGTTCTTGCTGTACGTAGCGCGCGACGTGCAGCTGATTCACGAAGCCTTGCGGCCGGCGCTCGCGGATCACGACCTGGTGCTGGCGGACCGCTTCCTCTACACGCCCGAGGTACTCGGCCGTCATGGCCGCCGCCTGCCAGAGAGCTTCACGCGGCCCATCCTCAGCGCGGCCGCCGACGGCCTGGAGCCAGACCTGGTGATCTTGGTGGACGTGGATCCCACGTTCGCGCGCGCTCGCCGTAAGTTGCGCAAGCTCTCCGAGCAACAAGCCAAGCCACCGTCGCGAAAAGGGCTCTCGGGCGTCGGCTTGCAGCAGCGACTGCGGCGCGGCTACCTGGAGATGGCGAGTGAGCACCCGGAGCGCTGGGTGGTGCTCGAGAACGAGGACGCGCTGGAGCGCAGCGTGGAGCGCGCGGTGGGCCTGATTCGCGCGGCGCACCGCGAAGGCGCGTCGCGCGCCATCGCGCGATTTCGCGCAGAGACGAAGCTCGCCCGGAGCACGACCCCGGTCTCCACCACGAAAGAGGCGCTCTCCGCCTTCTTGAAGGTGGTGGACGACGTGAGCGACCGCGAGCCGCGCGTGGCCGCCTACTTGCTGGGCGGTATGTTCGGGCCGCAGGTGGACGAGCGCCGCCAAGCGCTCTACGAGCGCGCGCCGGACGCCGTCCTGGCTGCCTCGCGTGACTTGCCGGACCCGGCGAGCTTCGAGCTCAGGCGCCGGGCTCGGCGCGAGCACCCGGGCCTTTCGCTGCGCTCACTCGGCCTCGCGCTGCGCAGCCCGGGGGGCTGGGAGCTGTGGGAAGAGCTGGCGGAGCTGGCTCCCGCCGACGCGCTGCTTTGCCTGACCGCGGTGGACGACGAGCGCGCTTGGCGCGCGCGAGAGCGCTTCTACGAAGCGAGCCCCGCCCTCGCAGAGCTGGCGATCGCGAGCCTGGTCGGAATCGGCTCCGCGCGCGCGGAGCAGTTGAGGAGCCGCCTCTTCGAAGAGCGCGGCCGTGAGCTGAGCCTCGGTTACGACGTCTCGCGCGCACTGGCCCGCTCCGTAACCGGTCTGGGCGACGAAGCGGCGTGGCGCTTTCGGCGCGCCGCCCGGCCCGCGGCGCCGGTGGCCGCGCTGGCTTCGCTCGTCGGCGTGAGCGACACGGAGAGCTGGAGCTGGCGCACGGAGGCGCTGCGTCGAGCGCCCAAGGTCGTGATGGCGACGCTGCGCGAGCGCACCGAGGAGGCGGCCTGGCGCCTGAGGCAGAGCGTCGTCGCGGACTGCAAAGAGGCGCTGGACGGCTTGCAAGGCGTGGACAGCGAGCCCGCGTGGGCCTTGCGAGAGGCGAGCCAAGACGTCTGGCCCTCCACGGTCGTGAAGACGCTCGGAAGGCTCGCGGACGGCCCGCGCGGCGACGCGCTCCTCGAGCGGCAACTGCAAAAATATCCCGACAACGTTTCGCTCCTCAAGCACGTGTCGAGCATCGCGCTCGGCCTGCATCGCCTCGACCTCAACCCCGACGAATCAAGCTAAACTCAGAGACTTGCCGATGAAGCTTCGCTCACTCTTGCCCCTAGTCATGCTCACGCTGGTCGGTTGCGGTACCGTGGATCCTTCGAAGCCTGACCCCCAGGGCGCAGGGGGCGAAGGAGCGGGCGGCTCCGGAGGCGAGACGCCGGGGCCAGACGGGCCCCTCTTGCCATGGGCGCAAGGCAACGAGTGGACCTATCGCATCACCAAAGACGGCTTGACCAGCGTCAAGACCACGACCATCGGCGAGCTGGAAGCGGTCGGTGGCAAGGGTCCGAACGCGGAGCTCATGGCCTACCACGTGGTCACCGCCAAAGGCGCGGAGCTCGCGGATCGCACCGAGAGCTGGCAAGCGCAGGATCCAGACAACGAGGACCGCATCATCCGCTACCGCGAGCAATCCTTCGACGCGACGAGCGGCGACCTCGAGCTGGAGGAGTACTGGGACCCGGCAAAGCTCCACATCGACGGCAGCGCCGAGCGCACCGTCAAAGAGGCGAGCTGGCTCGAAACGTACCAGGAGCACAAGCTCGAGGTCGGCCTCTCGCCCACCGAGCACGAAGTGCGAGAGCGGTGGACGGTGCTGGACGACGACGCCACCGTGACGGTGCCGGCCGGCACCTTCGAGCACGTGATCCACTTTCAAAAAATCGGCGGGAGCAGCACCAAGGAATATTGGTACCTGCGCGGAGTCGGCAAGCTGAAGGAGACGGGGTCGCAGACCGAAGAGCTCACGGAGTACTCGGTCGAGGAAGCGCCGTGAGCGTCCCCTCGCCCGCCCTGGATCGCGCGCGCGCGGCGCTGGCCGACGCGGCGATCACGGCGGAGCGAGAGGAGACCAAGTACCTGGTAGAAAAGCGGGATTTGCCGGGCCTGCTGCGGCAGATTGCGGCCGAGCTCGAGCCTCATCGCTTCACCGGTGAAGCCGCGAACCGGCTGCCGGGCGCCGAGCACTTCGTCACCACCATTTATTTCGATACGCCCGGGCTCCGCTACTACCGGGCGTCGCAGCAGAACCAGCACCACAACCTCAAGATCCGCGCCAAGGAGTACTACGACCTGCACCCATCGCTGGCGGAGCTGGCGACCGATCCCGAGCAGATCCTGCGCTACCAGCCGTGGCTCTGGTTCGAGCTGAAGCGCCGCGAGGGCTCGGTCACCAGCAAGCGCCGCTTCCGGTTCCCCAAGGCCGCCGCCGCCACCCTCTTCGAGCAGCGCGGGTTCGCCTGCGAGCTTCCGTCACAAACCGCGGAAGAGCGCGCGGACGCAGAGGCGCTGGTGGAGCACGTGCGGGCTCAGGACGAGCCGGTCGTGCCGAGCGCGGTCGTCAACTACCGGCGCTTGTCGTTCCAGAACGCGGACGGCACGCTGCGGGTCACGGTGGATCTCGCGCTGTCGTACTTTGCGGTTCCGGCGGACCTGTTTCGCCGCGCTCGCCCCCTCTCGCGGAGCGAGCTCGGCAAGCCGCTCGGGGTCGAGCCACGTGCGGTGGTGGAGGTGAAGCGCCGTACCGACCTGCCCACTTGGCTCGGCAGCGCCCTGAACGCCGCCGCCGGCCCGCCCGTCACCTACAGCAAGTTCGTGGCTGCGAGCGGAGCTCTGCATGGCGGCTGAGCCGACGAGCGCGCGCGGCAGCCGCTCGGGGAAGCTGCGGCTCCTGCTCGCGTGGCTGCTCACCGCCCTGATGGTCGGCGTCTATTTCAGCCTGCCGGACGGCGAAGACGCGCCGAGCCTGCAGACCGAAGGAGCGGCGCAGGAGCCAGACCCATCGCGCATCGAGGTCCTCGCGGTCACACCGGAAGCGGCCACGCCCGGCAGCGCCATCACGGTGCAGTTCGCGGGCGCGGCGCACGCCCGCGCCGTGACCGCCTCCGTCGGCAAGACGGAGCTGGAGGTGCTCTCGCGGTTGGACGACGCGCTCGTGGTGCGCCTCCCCCAAACCTTGGCCCCCGGTCACGTCAAGCTGCGCGTCGCGGACGGCCAAGAGCGCAGCAAGCCATATTACCTACGGGTAAAGCTCGAGAACTGGCGCAAGCCGTTCCGAAGCTTGGTCGGCGGCTTCGCTCTGCTCATCTTCGGGATCGGCGTGCTCGGTCGCGGCGCGCGGGAGGCGGTGGGGCTGCGCAGCACCCACGCGCTGGCGCGCTGGGCTCAGCGTGGTCCGGCCGCGCTCGGCATGGGCATCGGCCTCGGCGCGCTTTCGCAGTCCACCACCGCGGCCGCGAGCGTGCTCTCCGGCCTCGTGAGCGGCGGCCTTTTAGCGCTAGGCCCAGCCGCGGCGGCGTTCCTGGGCGCACAGCTCGGCACCGCGAGCGCGCCGCTGGTGAGCGGCCTCTTCGACCCACGCGAAGGCTTGCTGCTCGTGGCGCTCGGCGTGATGTGGCTCGCCTTCACCACCACCCGGCGGGGCACCGCGCTCGCTCGGCTCACGCTCGGCGTGGGTCTCATCGCCTTCGGTTTGCAGACGCTCCGTCCCGGTTTCGAGCCGTTCGTGCACGATTCCGCGCTGCTCTCGCTGGTGCTGGAGCTGCGCGCCGCGAGCGTGCTCGGCGTCGCCACTTGCGCCCTGCTCGGCGCGGCGCTCGTCGCGATCTTCCAAGGCCCGGCGCCGGTGTGCGTGCTGGTTCTCGTGCTCGCCCAAACCACCGCGCAGTGGGACCTGCGCACCGCGCTCTCCGTGCTCGCAGGCTCGGGCCTGGGCGCGGCGGTTGGCGCCTCCATGGCCGGTCTCTCCAGCAAGCGCTCACGCAAGCTCGTGCTGCTCAACTTGATGCTCGGCCTCGCCAGCACGCTGCTCGCCGCCTCGCTGGTAGACGTGGTCGCACACGTCGCGGATCTGCTCGTGCCCGGCGTGCCTCACGAGGTGCGCTGGGGTAAGCGCGTGCTCCTACCCCACCTCGGCTTGCACCTCGGCGTGGCTTTCGCGCTCTCTCAGCTGAGCGCCGCGCTGGTGCTGCTCCCGGCCAGCTTTCCGCTCGCGCGCCTGGTCGAGCGCTGGTTTCCGCAAGACGCGAAGACGTCGCTACCGAACGTGGGCGACGCGCTGCGCGTCACTCGGGTCCGCCTGCTGGAAGTGTGCGAAGCGCAGCTCGCCGCGCTCACGCCGCTGCGCGAGCTCGTCCTCGCCGGCGATCGCGACGCCGGGGAGCGAGTGGAGCACGCGCTCGGCAGCGCTCAGGCGCTGCTGGACGAGCTCATCGCGGGGCCCATGTTGGCGCTCGGCGACGCGCCGAATAGCCAAGCGCTACGCGGCGCCGCGCTCACGAGCGTGCAGCTGCAGCGCAGCCTGGAGGGGCTCGAGCGGCAGGCGGCGCGCTTCGTGGACGCACGCGTCGCCCTCTCCACGGACGCGCGCCACGCGGAGCTCGCCCCCGGAGACCTGAGCGCGCTCGAGCAAATGCACGACCTCTTGGCCAGCGCCGGCGCCGCCGTTCGTGACGCCTTGCGCGATCGCGCTACGGTGGATCTGGACTCGGCGCGGGCCAGCGAGATCGCGATGAACGCGCTCGAGGCCCGGTTGCGCAAGGGCGTGCTCGAGGGCGACGCTCAAACCGTGCGCAGCCACTTGCTCGTGCTGAAGCTCGCCGACGCCTACGAGGCCACCGGCAACCAAGTCTATCGCCTCAGCGAGGCTCTCGCGGAGGGGGCTGCCGACCCGCAGCACGAATTGCAGAAGCTCACGGGGCGTCCCTAGGTTTCGCTCGTCGGCCGCAAGAGCGGCATTCGCTCGCAGTTGCGCACCTTGGCCGCGCTCAGGTCTCGCCGGCACGGCAGAGCGCGAGCCAGCTGGCGAGCGCGCGGCTCTGGAATTTTTGCCGGTGCACGACGAAGAAGAAGAAGCGTCGAAAATCTCGGCCCGGCACGCGACATGGGACCAAGCTCTGGTGCTTGAACGCGTCGGTCAGCGCGACGTGCGACACGCAGCCCAGGCCCAAGCCGGCCTTGACCGCGCTCTTGATCGCCTCGGTGTGCTCGAGCTCCAGCACGACCGTGAGCTCGGGCAAAAGCCCGTGCATGGCCCGCTCGAAGGTCTGACGGGTGCCGGAGCCCTGCTCCCGCAAGATCCAAGCGGCGCTCTTCAAGTCCGCGTCGGAGAGGCGCGCGCGCCGCGCTAGCGGGTGGCTCGGCGCGGCGAACACGCACAGCTCGTCATCGCGCCAGCGCGTCACCTCCAGCTCCGCGTCCGAGACCTCACCTTCGACCAGTCCCACGTCGATCTCGAAGTTTTTTACCTGTCGGGCGATCTCCACCGTGTTCGCCACGTGCAAGCGCACTTTCGACCCGGGGTGCTCGATCATGAAGCGCGCCATGAGCGGCGCGCACAAGTAGTTACCGATACTGAGCGTCGCCCCGACCCGTAGCTCCCCCGCCTGAGTCTCCCCGGCGAGCCCCGCCTCCAGCTGGCGCGCTTGCTCACACAGCGCCTCCGCCCGGGGGCGCAGAGACCGCCCCACCTCGCTCAGCTGCAACCGCTTACCGACCCGCTCGAACAGCCGCACGTCGAAGTGTCGCTCCAGCTCGGCGAGGGAGCCGCTGACCGCAGACTGCGACATCGCCAGCTCCTGAGCCGCCCGGCTCACGCTCTCGCCCCGCGCCACCGCCGTAAACACCTCTAATTGCCGCAGGCTGAAGCGCATATCGGTTTTCCCGCAGAACGTTACCTGAATATCCAGGTTTGCCGATGGGTTTCTTTGCGCTAGAGACAGCGCCGTGGCTGCCCTGAACCGAGAGACCGTCCTCACCGTCAAGCACTGGAACGACACCCTTTTCAGCTTCACGACGACCCGTGATCAGGGAATGCGCTTCAAGAACGGGCATTTCGTGATGATCGGGCTCGAGGTCGAAGGCAAACCGCTGCTGCGCGCTTACAGCGTGGTGAGCCCCAACTACGAAGAGCACCTCGAATTTTACAGCATCAAGGTGCAAAACGGCCCGCTCACCTCGCGGCTCCAGCACCTCAAGCCCGGCGACCAGGTCCTCGTCGGCACGAAGCCAACCGGCACGCTCGTGACCACGACGCTGCTCCCCGGCAAGCGCCTCTACATGCTCGCCACCGGCACGGGGCTCGCCCCCTTCATGAGCATCATCCGCGATCCGGAGACGTACGAAGGCTACGAGCACGTCATCCTCGTGCACGGGGTGCGCACCATCTCCGAGCTCGGGTACGCGGACCACATCAAGAACGACCTGCCGCAGCACGAGTTCATCGGGGACCTGGTGCGCGAAAAGCTCCGCTACTACCCGACCGTGACGCGCGAGGAATTCGCGAACCAGGGCCGCATCACGGATCTCATCCGCAGCGGCAAGCTGTGCAATGACCTAGGCCTTCCTCAGCTCGACCCCGAGCACGATCGCGTCATGATCTGCGGCAACCCCGGCATGCTCGACGAGCTCGCGGTGGAGCTGCGCGGCCGCGGATTCGTGGAAGGCGCGACGCACGACCCCGGCCACTACACGGTCGAGCGCGCCTTCGTCGAAAAGTAACGAAGCTCGGGTCCGAAACGCACAACGCGCGCCCCGTTTCCGGTGGCGCGCGTTTTCGTTTTCGCCGACGAGCAATCAGAAGCCGAGTCGAGCCCGGCTCAGGCCGGCACGCGGAGCGCGGCCGTAAGCCGCGCCACCGCTCACGCGCAGGCGCTCCAATCCTCCAGGCCGACGATGGCGAGGACGTCGCGGCACTCCAGACCGGTCTCGCTGTGGAGGACGCGCGCCGCGGACTTGAGGGCCTGAATGCGAAGCTCGGGAGGGCTCGCCTGGGCCGCGAGGAGCGCGCTTTTGGCGCCCGCGGAGACTGCGCTGCTGTGCACGAGTAGCGGCAGCATGGAAAACCCGGGGTCGCTGCCTTTGACTGCTGACATGCCTGGAATCTGGGGCGCGACCGGGAGCCGTCAAGGGTCGCGGGCAGCGAGGAGGCTGCCCTTGACGCTTCTTAAGATTGGGAAATGGCCGGCATCAGCGAGTTTTGGTCGACCTTCCTCCCCCGCGCACCACTGAGTTTCACCCGCGGCAACGAACGACCCGCAGCGGCCCGGCGGCTGGGGCCCCGCGCGGCTCACTCTAGCGCGCTCGGAAAACGATGGTTGCCCTCCACGTCGAGCGAAAGCGGCTCGGCGCGCTCGACCGCTGACACGGGGAGCGGACCGTACAGGTGAGGAAACAGCGCCCCTCCGCGCGACGGCTCGAAGCGGAGCGAAGCACCGAGCTCGGCGGTCTTCACCCACAGGAGGAGCAAAGAAGGCTGCCTCGCGTAGTGGCGCGCAGCGGTCTCGGCGACCTGCTCGGCGGTGGAGAGGTGGATGAAGCCGTCGCGCTCGTCGTGCTCGGACCCGAGAAAATGGCCTTCGCTTTGGGCGCGCTGCCAAGCTGCGATGGAGAGCAGACGGTACACGAAACGCGGCGGATTCATGGCGCGAGCTTAGCAGCACTATCTGTCCGAAAATATGGAACGAATTCCCGCATGGCGAAGGCTCGGTTGACGATCCCGCCGGCCAGCGTCATGACGCGTCTCGTCCAACCCTGCGCCCTCGCCTGGTCGGAGGGCGCCCCCGGAGCTCGCTACCGATCATGCTCGCCCGCCACGTTCGTCCCCTGCTCTCCCTGCTCGCCGCCATCGGCGCGAGCACGCTGATTTCGGCGTGTGATACCGGCGGAGAGACGCCCCTCGGACCCGGCGGCAACGCGTCGACGGGAGGAAGCGCGAGCGCGGCCGGAACCAGCAGCGGCGCCAGCACGGGTGGAAGCGGTGGAGCGGCGACCGCAGGAGCGGGGTCGAGCGGCGCCGCGGGCAGCAGCGCCGGCGCCGCCGCCACGGACTCGCTCGCGGCCAAGTACGCAGGCATCTTCCCGATCGGAGCGGCGGTGAGCGATTTTCACCTCACCGCGCTGGAAGACGTCCTGATTCGGGACTTCAACCACCTCACTTGTGAAAACGCGATGAAGATCGCGGACATTCACCCGAGCGAAGACACGTACGATTGGGCGAGCGCGGACCGCATTGCGGACTTCGCGCGCTCGCACGGCATGAAGCTCACCGGGCACACGCTGCTGTGGCACCGGCAGACGCCGGCGTGGATGTTCGCAGGCGTAACCGCCGGCGACGCAGCGAGCCTGGAGCTGCTCAAGAGCCGGCTGAAGTTGCACATCGAGACGGTCGTGGGCCGCTATGCGGACGTCGTCGACAATTGGGACGTCGTGAACGAAGCCATCAGCGACACCGCCGACAAGCAGTACCGGGACGGCCCCGAGGGCTCGAAGTGGTTCGAGGTCTTCGGTAGCGAGGAGTACATCTACTGGGCCTACCAATTCGCCAAGGACGCGCTCGAAGCCAAGGAGCCGGGCAGCTCTGCGGGCAAGCTCTATTACAACGAGTACGTAGCGACGGTGAAAGCAGACAAGATCTTGAAGCTGCTGGCGTGGCTGAAGGACGACAAGGGCATCACGCTCGACGGCGTTGGGTTCCAAAGCCACGAGAACATGACCTGGCCCACCGTGACCGATCTCCAGACCGCGATCGATAAGGTCAAGGCCGCCGGCTACAAGGTGAAGATCAGCGAGCTGGATGTGACCGTGTACAGCGACTATGCGACCGGCCCCTTCGTGCCTCAACCGGCCGTCACCTACACGCCGGAGCTCGCGGCGCGTCAGGCCCAGCGCTTCGCGGATCTGTTCACCCTGTACCGAAAGAACAAGGACGTCGTCACGAGCGTCACGTTCTGGGGAGTGTCGGACGATCAAACGTGGCTCGACAACGAGCCGGTGCCGAGTCGGGACGACTTTCCACTGCTCTACGACGATCTGCACCAGCCGAAGCCCGCGCGCGCGGCGATCATGAATTTCTGATTGCTGGGGCGGCGCAACTGCCGTAGCGAAACCGGGTGACGCAGAGCGACGTCGAGCGCGCGATCCATACGGTTTTTCGGATGGAGTCCGCGCGCCTGATCGCCGGCCTCACGCGGATGGTGCGGGACGTAGGCGTCGCGGAAGAGCTGGCGCAGGACGCGCTCGTTACCGCGCTCGAGCATTGGCCCGAGCAAGGCGTGCCGGACAACCCTGGGGCGTGGCTGATGGCCACCGCCAAGCGCCGCGCCATCGACGAGCTGAGGCGAAGCAAGCGACTCATCCGCAAGCACGAGGAGCTGGGCCAAGACCTGGAGGCGGACGCAGTCGCCGAGCGCGAGGGGCTGATGCGCAGCTTGGAATCGCGGCTGGACGACGCGGTCGGCGACGACCTCCTGCGGCTCCTCTTCATCTCGTGCCACCCGGTGCTGTCGATGGAGGCGCGCGTCGCCCTCACGCTGCGATTGCTCGGCGGGCTAACGACGGACGAGATCGCGAGGGCGTTCTTGGTGCCGGAGCCGACGGTCGCGCAGCGCATCGTCCGCGCCAAACGCACCCTGGCCGAAGCGAAGGTGCCCTTCGAGCTGCCGCCCGCGCCGGAGCTGGCGGACCGGCTGTCCTCCGTGCTCGGCGTGATCTACCTCATCTTTAACGAGGGTTACGCGGCCACGGCAGGGGACGACCTGATGCGGCCCGGTCTCTGCGAGGACGCGCTTCGGCTTGGCCGAATTTTGGCCCAGCTGGCGCCTCAGGAGCCAGAGGTGCACGGCCTCGTGGCGCTCATGGAGATTCAGGCCTCGCGCTCCAAAGCGCGGGTAGGCCCCGGTGGGGAAGCGATCTTGCTTCTGGAGCAGAACCGGGGCCGCTGGGACCAGCTGCTGATTCGGCGCGGCCTGGCCGCCCTCCAGCGAGCCGAGCAACTCGGCGGTGGGGAGGGCTCGTACACGCTGCAGGCGGCCATCGCCGCGTGTCATGCGCGCGCGCGGAGCGCGGAAGAAACGGACTGGCGGCGCATCGCGCAGCTGTACGCAAAGCTGGTAGAGCGCACACAGTCTCCCATCGTGGAGCTGAATCGCGCCGTCGCGGTGGCGATGGCGGAGGGGCCCGCCGCGGGGCTCGTGATCGTGGATGATCTCGCGAAAGAACCGCTACTTTCGAGCTACCACCTGCTCCCCAGCGTGCGGGGTGACCTGCTGCAAAAGGTGGGGCGCTCGGCCGAAGCGGCGCGAGAGTTCGAACGAGCCGCCTCTTTGACTCGAAACGTTCGGGAGCGCGATGTCTTGCTCGGCCGCGCTGCCGCGAGCCGTGCCGACGCTGAAAAGTAGGTGCGGCCGGCCGTCGGTAATCATGCCATCGTGCCAGTCGGAACCGACTGGCCGGTTCGCGCGCGCACGAAAAGGCTGGTTCCCGGGGGCTCGACGGTTAGAATCCGCGAGCCGTTTCGGCAGCATGGTAACAAGGCTTTATCTTCCCCTGGGCTTAGCGGCGTTGGCATTCAGTCTAGGCGGAGGCGTGCTCTCCGGCTGCTCCGTGCTGATCGATGTCGACACCAAGCAGTGCACGACCGACGCCGACTGCGAGGCACTCGGCCCCGCCTTCGTCGGCGCGACGTGTGAGGCAGACTTGTGCGTCCTACCGGCCGCGGGCGCCGGCGGCAGCGACGCCGGTGGCGCGCCGGGCATGGAAGACGACGAGCTGGTCTGCGAAACGCCAGAGAAGAGCACCGAGGAGCGGGTCAAGTACACCTTCGCCCCAATCTACGTCGTCGGTAGCGAGCCGGATGATCCGGAGCCATTCGAGATCCAGGCGTGCCTCCCCGGTGACCTGGACTGCACCAGCCCCGTTTACGGTCCGGTGATGGTGAACGCGGGTGAGCCGAAGGACTTCCTCGTTCCCCCCGGCTTCCAGGGCTACTTCTTCATCACCAACAAAGACTCGCTCGACGCGCTCGTCTTCATGGGGCGCCCCATCCTCCAGGACACGGTGGGCTGGAACGTGACCATGCCGACGCCCACGCTGGTCAAGCAGCTGAGCGTCGCGACGAGCGAGAACGTAGACACGAGCCTGGGCCTCATCATCGCGGTGGCGCGGGACTGCGACGCGGTCCCGCTGGAAGGCGTGAAGTTCACGAACAGCAAGGAGGGCTTGCAGTTCTACTTCGTGAACAATTTCCCCGACACGTCGCTCATGGAAACCGCCGCTCAAGGCGCAGTCGGCTTCGCCAACGTGCCGATCAGCACGACGACGCTCCGCGCCCAGCTGCCCTCCGGCCAGGAGCTGAAGGAAGTGATCATTCGGGTCAAGCCGAACACCGCCTCTTTGGTGGAGTTGTTCCCGTGAACGCAGGCCTGTCGCCGCAAAAGCCGAGCACCCTGCTCGGCCGCTACCGACTGCTCATGGAGCTCGGTCACGGCGGCATGGCTCACGTTTACCTGGCGCTCGTCAGCGGCCTCGCTGGCTTCAGCAAGCTCGTGGTGCTGAAGGTGATGCGCGACGAGCTGCGGGAGCACCCGGCGTCGCTCAACATGTTTCTGGGTGAAGCGCGCCTCGCGGCTCGCATGAATCACCCGAACGTGGTCCAGACCACGGAGGTGGGTGAAGACGGCGGCCGCTACTTCATCTGCATGGAGTACCTGGAGGGGCAAACGCTGAGCCGACTCCTCAAAAAGACGATCGATGGGTCGCTGCCGCTCGCCGCGCGCCTCGAGATCATGTGCCAGATGCTGGAGGGCCTGTCTTACCTGCACGCCTTCAGTGATTTGGACGGCACGCCGCTGGGCCTCGTGCACCGCGACATCAGCCCCAACAATATCTTCGTCACGTTCGACGGCGGCGTGAAGGTGCTGGACTTCGGGGTCGCCAAGGCGGCCGGCATCAGCCACGTTACGGAGGCCGGCACGTTCAAAGGCAAGCTCGGCTACGCGGCGCCGGAGCAGATCGTCGGGCGCAGCGATCAACGGTCGGACGTGTTCGCCGCCGGGGTGCTGCTGTGGGAGATCCTCACCTACCGTCGCCTCACTCAAGACCGCACCCAGACCGAGATCGTGCAAGGGCGCATCGCGGGGGCAGAGTCCGAGCTCATGCTGCAGAAGGGCGCAGACGTGCCCCCGGAGCTGATGGAAATCTGCGGAAAGGCGGCGTCGAAGTCGCCCGATGACCGCTATCCGACCGCGGGCGCGATGCGCGACGCCATCAAGCAGTACGTCGCCGGGCACTCGCTCGACTACCCGAGCCAGAAGCTGCGCGACCTGCTGCAGACTCTCTATCAAAAAGAGCGCGCGGAGATGCGCCGCCAGATCGACCTGCGCATGAAGCAGGCAACGCTGGAAGACGAGAACCCCTCCGACTTCACGCGCGGGCCCTACGTGCCGGCCGCGAGCACGATGTTCGGTGGCACCAGTAGCGGCACCAATCCCGGCGGCAGCACGCCCCCCCCCGTCTCGCGCGGCAAAATGTTCGTCGCGGCCGGCGCGCTCGCGCTTTTGGCGGGCGTCGCAGGGGCGTTCGCCACGCGGCTGCGCCCGGTCGCGGAAGCCGCTACCGGTTCGGCCGCGGTGGCGTCCACGCCTGCGCCCACGGAGTTGAGCAAGCCCACCGTCACGACCCCGCAGCCACTGGTGCAGCTGCGCATCTCGGCGGAGCCGCTTGGCGCGGAGCTCTTGCTGGACGGCGCCAAGCTGGAGGGCAATCCGTTTCACGGCCAGCTCACCAAAGACAGCGCGCTCCATCGCCTGGAGGTGCGCGCGCCGGGTCGCAAGAGCGACGTGCGGATGATCCACCTCGATCACGATTTGCAGCTGCACGTCGAGCTGCCCTACGGCGCGGCTGGTGCCGCCGCCCCCGCCGGCGCCACTCCGGCTTCGCCGCCGCCGGTAGCGGCCGCCGCCGCCCCCGCCGCGGCCAAGCCCGCCGCCGCCAAGCCGACGAGCACCTCGGAAGATTTCGTGCACAAGCCGCGCGACGGCAAGACCGCGCGCCCCATCGACAACTCGGACCCCTACGCCAACTGATGATTCGCCTCCACTCGCCAATCTCACGCGTCGCTACCCTGCTCTGCCTCGCGGGCGCTGGCCTCGTCAGCGCGCCGGCCTGGGCCCAGAGCGCAGACACGGCCAGCGCGGACGCCGAGGTCGAGCAGGCCCGCAAGCACTTCAGCCAGGGGCTGAAGCTGTACAAAGAGGGGGACTTCGACGCCGCGCTCGTCCAATTCGAGCGCGCCTACGCGATCAAGAGCAACTTCAAGGTCCTCTACAACATCGCGCAGTGCTACTTCGAGCTGCACCAGTACGTGGAGGCGCGAGACGCGCTTTCCCGCTACGTCAAAGAGGGCGCCAGCAACATCGAGGCCGAGCGCAAAGCGCAGGTGGACACGGACCTGAGCGAGCTGCAGAAGCGAATCGCGCACCTGAAGCTCAGCGTCAACGTCAACGGCGCGACCGTTTACGTGGACGGCAAGAAGGCGGGCGTGACCCCGCTCACGAGCGCTATCGACGTGAACGAGGGTCAGCGCACCATCTCGGTCGAGGCGCAAGATCACGGGAGCAAGCAGCGCGTCGTACGGCTCGCCGGCGGCGAGGAGCAAGCGGTGACGCTGAACTTCGAAGAGCTCAGGCCGAGCGCGGCGGCGGGCAGCGGCTCGAGCCCAGGCGGCGCGGCCCGTGCGCCCAGAGGCCTCGGCGCCGGCTTCTGGGTAACCGGCATCGGCGCGCTCGCGCTCGGCGCCGGCGCGGGCGTTACGGGCTACCTCGCGCTCCAGGCCCAGAGCGATCGCGAGGACAACCTCAAGCGCCCCGGCGTGACCGCAGCGGAGCTAGACGACGACGCCAGCAAGGCCAAGACGTTCGCGCTCACCACCGACATCCTCGCTGGCGGCGCGATCGTATTCGCAGGCATCGCCACCGTGCTCCTCGTCACGAACGACTCCGGTAAAGAGCAGGTAGGTCTCGGCGTTGGCCCCGGCAACGTGAGCCTGCGCGGCACCTTTTAGGGAGAGCGCGGCTCGCGCGAACCGCGTCAATCCGGGTCGCCCGCGAGAGCTTGGGGGGTGAAGTCCGCGCGGATGGAGCGCTTGAGCTCGTCGAGCAGCTGCGTCTCCGTGCGCGATATGTCCCCGCGCGGCTCCGGGCGCTCCGCCAGAGCTTCCACCAGCGGTGAGCGCACCGCTTCCGGCAAGAGGCTCTCGAGGTATTCGAGCGCGGTGCCGCGCAGCTTGCGGTCGTCCGTGCGGAGCCCTTGCCGGACCAGCTCCATCGAGCCGCGGGTGAGGGACAAGGAGAGCAGCGCGAACACGTGATCGCTGGCGTCTTGTGAGAGGGGGCCGCGCTCCAGCTCGGAGAGCGCCAGCGCGAAGACCTCTTTGCTGTCGGGCAGGAGGGCGCGGTCTTCTTGCGTCACTTCTGCCAAGGCCAGCGCGGCCCGGTAACGCACCTCCAGCGCCTCCGCCCCGAGCGCGCGGGTGAGCGCGGAGACGACGCGCGGACCTCGGAGGGCGCGCAGCACGTGCGGTACGCGACGGCGCACCGCCAGCGGCGGGGAGCTACTGAGCATGACGTCCGCGAGCTGACCGACCACGTCCGGGCCCATCGAGCGCAGGGCGGAGAGCGCGGCTTTAGCGAGCTGGTCGGAGGCCAGGTGGGGGATCACGAAGGCGGCCAGACGCGGGTCCAGCGATGGCCGGCTGAGCACACTGCGGATCGCGGTTAGGTCGTGGCCGAGCAGCATTCGCACGTCGGCGACCAGCTTTTCTTGCTCGGCCGCGGTAGGGGGGGCCGCCTGTGCGCGAGCGGCTCGGTCCGCACGAGCGCGCTCGATCTCCGCGCGCAGCTTGTCACGATCGATGCCGAGGGTGGTGGCCGAGAGCGTGAGGCGCGCGGCCGGATCCTCGACCTCGACCGCTTCCACGCTGACGGTGCCCGCGCGCAAGCTCGCCTCGAGCTCCGCAACGTAGCCCTGCCGAGCGCGTAGCGAAAGTAAGAGCGCGAGCGCGAACGCGAACGTGGAGAGGAGCAGCGGCACCCGCTCGATCAAAAGCGGAGTGCCCAGTGAGACGAGCAAGATGGCGAGGCTCGCGGCCGCGTCCCCCCCCTTGTCGAACACGACGTCGATGAGGGACTTGGTGGCGCGCTTGGTCGCGGACGGCAACGGCGTGAAGAGCGGCTCGAAAGCGCTCCGAAACAGCGACGGCCCGAGCGCCAGGTCCGCCCCGCGCAGGGCGCCCATGGACCCGAAGGACGGCGAAAGCGACGCAAACGCGCCCAGTCCCACGCCGAGGGCCGGAGAAACCGCCAAAGTGCCGCCCAAACCCAAGGTGTCGAACAGGGGTCTGGAGACGAAGGCCTGGAGCAGAAAGCTGAGCAGCGACCCGCCCGTGTAAAACACCGCGAAGAAGCGCACCAAGGACTCGGCGCTCCCGAAGCGTGCCTGCGCCGCTTGCTTGAGCGCGAAGTCTGCAAAAGCGGAGGCAGCCGCGGTGCTGCTGACGAGCAGCGCGAGGGTCCACAAGTAGCCGCTGAACTTGACCGGCTCCTGGACGCGGCTGGCGGGACCGCTCGAGGTGCTCTCGGTCGCAGCGAGGCGCTGCGAGCACGCTGCCGAGAGCAAGCAGATGCCACCAACGAGCAGCAGGGTGCTGCGAGCGTCGAACCAGTGGGCGCCGCGCTCCATGGCCACGCCTCCCAGGAGGCCTCCCAGCGTCGCGCTCGCGGTGATGCGACCCACCGCGCGCTTCATGGCGTGGGGATCGAGCCGCTCGTTCACCAACGACCAAAAGGCGCTGATCATGAGCGCACCGCCGATTGACACGTGCAGGTAGACGGTGAGCGCGATCGCGTGGGCCGCGACCGGCAGCAAGAGGTACTCGGTGAGCGACAGCCCGGCGCTGACCACGAACAACAAGGGAGTCAGCCGGTCCGGGCCGTGCCGCGTCATCAGCCGCGAAACCAACAGCACGATGGGGATGGCGAACAGCGCCGAGCCCAGCATCACCTTGGGCAGGTCCTGGACCTTGAAGATGGAGAGGAATAGCCCCTCGCGCAGCGACTTGCCCGCCACCTGGTGGGCGATGGCCAGGGCCGCCGTGAGCATCGCGAGCCGGACGGCGTGCCCTTCGGCGCGTGAGCTATCCACCCGACTTGTTTAGCCTAGTCTGACGCTTTGCCGCAATTCTGGCTGATTTGGCGCCGAAATGCCTGGAGCCAGATCTGAAGCGCCCGGCTCCAGCGGAGCGCGCTGGCCAGAGACCCGCTCGACTCGGCCGCCCGCGAGCGGGGAACGGCGACAGGCGGAGCGCGAGTGATCTGGTAACGATACCAGGTGACCCCGCCTTACCGACGACGGATGAATAGTAAGTAAATTCAGATACTTATGTGGACAGGACAGAAAGATCGGCAGCGGTGTCGATCGGCGAGGGTCCCGTTTGACGTGTCTGCAGAGTCCACCTCCGCTTGCGGACGCGCCCGTCCGCCGGAGCTCATAGGAAGATCCAGGAAGGTAGTCATGCTCAAGAAGATTTTGCTCGGCGTCGCAGCGCTGCTCGTGGCGCTGGTGATCGTGATCGCGCTGCAGCCCTCGACTTTTCATGTCGAGCGCTCCACGGTCATCGCGGCTCCGCCCGAGGCCGCTCACGCGCAGGTGAACGACTTTCACGCGTGGCAGGGCTGGTCACCTTGGGAGAAGCTGGACCCGGACATGAAGCGCACCTTCGAAGGCGCGCCGAGCGGGGTGGGCGCCAGGTACGCCTGGGTCGGTCGCAAGGAGGTCGGCGAGGGTCGAATGACCATCGAGAAGAGCGAGCCCCAAAAGGTCGTAATCAAGCTCGAGTTCTTGAAGCCATTCGAAGCAACGAACACCGCGACCTTCACGTTCGAGAGCATCCCGAGCGGCACGAAGACCACCTGGGCCATGGACGGCAAGAACGACTTCATGGGCAAGGCGTTCCACCTCGTCATGGATATGGACAAGCTGGTCGGCGGAGACTTCGAGCGCGGTCTCGCCAACCTGAAGGCCAAGGCCGAGGCCTCCTCCAAGCCGCCGGTAGCGTCCGCTGCCCCCTGACCCAAGGAGTCGAACGATGAAGTTCTTGATGACCTATCAAGGCGCTACGACCGCCCCGCCCTCGCCGGAGACGCTCGCGGCGCTGGGTAAGTACACGCAGGAAATGCTGGCGAAAGGCGTCGTGCTGATGACCGGCGGCCTGGTGCGGCCCGACCACGGCACGAAGCTGAAGCAGGTCGGCGGCGACTTTTCGGTGACGGACGGCCCCTTCCCCGAGACCAAAGAGTTGATTGATGGCTTCGCCCTCGTGCGCTGCGACTCTCGCGAGGCGGCGATCGCGATCGCCAAGGAGTTCATGAGCGTCGCCGGGGACGGCGAGGGGGAGATCTTGCAGGTCTTCGACGCCGCGGACCTCCCGCCCCGCGGCTGACGACGCCGCGAAGACGTGCTGTGATGCGCCGGCATGAGCTCCGAGACCCATCGCGCCATTCACGCGGTCTGGAGCATCGAGTCGGCGCGCGTCATCGCCACCCTATCGCGCATCGTGAGGGATGTCGGGCTGGCGGAGGAGCTAGCCCAAGACGCGCTGCTCGCGGCGCTGGAGCAGTGGCCCGAGCAAGGCATTCCGGACAACCCCGCGGCCTGGCTCACCGCGACGGCGAAACACCGCGCGCTGAACACCCTGCGCCGCGGAAAGATGCTGCAGCGCAAGCACGAGGACTTGGGCTACGAGCTGGGGGCGCTGCAGGAGCCGGAGCGGCTGATTGCTCAGCTGGAAGCGGCCATGGACGACGAGGTAGGGGACGACCTGCTGCGCCTGATTTTCACCTCGTGCCACCCCGTGCTGGGCACGGAGGCGCGCGTCGCCCTCACCTTGCGCCTCTTGGGCGGCCTCACGACCGACGAGATTGCGCGAGCGTTTTTGGTTCCGGAGCCAACGATCGCCCAGCGCATCGTCAGAGCGAAGCGCACGCTGGCGGAGAAGCAGGTCCCCTACGAGGTCCCGCGGGGTGAGGAGCTTTCGGCCCGGCTCGCCTCGGTGCTGGAGGTCGTGTACCTCGTGTTCAACGAGGGCTACTCAGCGAGCGCAGGAGACGACTGCATGCGTCCGGCGCTCATGGATGAGGCGCTGCGGCTGGGGCGGGTCCTCGCCGGTTTGGCTCCCGAAGAGCCGGAGGTGCACGGGTTAGTGGCCCTGATGGAGCTCAACGCTTCTCGCGCTTCCGCGCGGACCAACGCTGCCGGTGAGCCAGTGCTCCTGCTGGATCAGGATCGCGGCCGTTGGGACCAGCTCTCGATCCGCCGTGGGCTGGCCGCCCTGTCGCACGCGGAGGGGCTGGGGCAGCCGCCGGGTCCGTACGTCTTACAGGCGGCGATCACCGCCTGCCACGCGCGCGCGCGCACCCCAGAGCAGACGGATTTTCAGCGCATCGCCGCGCTCTACGGTGAGCTTTCGGCGATGCTGCGGTCGCCGGTGGTGGAGTTGAACCGCGCGGTCGCGGTCGCGATGGCAGACGGCCCGGCGGCGGGCTTGGCTTTGCTGGAGCCGCTGCTGGCCGAGCCTGCTTTGCGCAGCTACCACCTGCTGCCGAGCGCTCGCGCGGAGCTCCTCGAGCGGCTGGGGCGCTTTTCGGAGGCGCGCGACGAGTTCGAGCGCGCCGCAGGCATGACCCAGAACGTACGTCAGCGCGAGCGGCTGCTCGCGCGCTCACGGGCCTGCGGCGCGAGCTGAAGATTCTTTGAGGCCGTGTCGATCGCGCCGCCGCTCAGGTGACGTGCGCTCGAGGCGACGAGCGCCGCCGCCACGAAAGGACCGACACCATGCGTTTTCTATGCGTTTACAAGCCCGGAGTAGCCGAGTCACACACACCGCCCACCGCCGAGGAGCAAGCGGTGATGGGCAGGCTCATCGGGGACATGGCCAAGGCCGGCGTGCTGCTGGGCGTGGAAGGCTGCTTGCCGAGCAACTACGGCGCGCGCGTGACCTTGGAGGGTGGAAAGTACTCCATCACGGACGGCCCATTCCCGGAGACGAAGGAGCTCATCGCGGGGCTGTGCCTACTGCAGGTCAAGAGCAAGGACGAGGCCCTGGAATGGACGAAGCGCTTCCTGTCGGCCGTCGGCCACGGCACCTCCGAGGTGCTGCAGCTTCACGAGACGCCCGCGGGCTGAAGCGGTGGGGCCGGCGCGCGGTGATGACGACGGCGCGCCGCCCACTCGCTGAAGCGCTCCATGTACAGGTAGAAAACGGGGGTAACGTACAAGGTGAGCAGCTGCGAGAAGAACAAGCCGCCCACCACCGCCAAGCCCAGTGGCTGCCGCGACTCTGCACCCGCGCCGATGCCGAGGGCGATGGGCAAGGTCCCGAGCAGCGCGGCCATGGTCGTCATCATGATCGGCCGAAAGCGCACGAGGCACGCGTCCGTGATGGCTTGCTCCGGGCTCACGTTCGCGTCCTTGCGAGCTTCGATCGCGAAGTCCACCATCATGATGCCGTTCTTCTTCACCAAGCCGACGAGCAGAATGACCCCGACGAACGCGTACACGTTCAAGTCGATGTCGAAGATCATGAGCGTCACCACCGCTCCGAAGCCCGCGAATGGCAGCGCGGACAAGATCGTGAGCGGATGGATCAAGCTCTCGTACAGCACGCCTAGCACCAGGTAGATCACCAGCACCGCGATCAACAGCAAGGAGCCGAGGCCGGTGAGAGAAGACTGAAATGCCTCCGCAGAGCCCTGAAATCTGGCGGTGATGTTCTCCGGCAGCATCCGGTTGGCGGCGCCCTGCGCGACCGCCACCGCTTCGCTCAGCGAATGGCCCGCTTGCACGTTGAACGAGACGGTCGCGGCCGGCAGCTGCCCGGAGTGGCTCACCGTCAGTGGCCCCGCGCTCTGACTCACCTTGGCCAGCGAGGTGAGCGGGACGAGCGCCCCGGAGGCGGCGCGGACGTACAAGGACTCCAGCGCGGCGGGCTCGCGCTGCGTGCGCGGATCCAGCTCCAAGATGACCTGGTACGTGTTGTTGCTGGCGAAGATGCTGGAGACCTGGCGCGCGCCATAGGCGCTGTAGAGAGTGTCCTCCACTTTGGCGACCGTGATGCCGAGCTCGGCCGCTCGGCGGCGGTCCACCTCCACGTTTAGCTCCGGGTTCAGGAGCTGTACGTCGGTCGTTACGTCCTTGAGGACGGGGGACTTGGCGAGCTCCGCCGCGAGCTTGGGCGTGCTCTCGTAAAGGCTAGCGGTGTCCGTGCTGCGCAGGGTGAGCTGGTATTCGCTCTTGGTCACGCGACCACCGAGCCGAATGGGCGGCGGCGGCTGCACGAACGAGCGCATGCCGGCGACCTTGTTCATCTGCTTGGACAGCTCGGTCGCGATCTGGTCGGCGCTCTTGCTGCGATCCGCGCGCGGCTTCAGACGAATCATGAAGCTGCCCTGGTTGGCGCCGCCCCGGCCTTGCCGCGCCCCGACGTTGGACATGAACGCGTCCACGTCCGGATGTTTGCGAGCGATCTGCGCGACCTGTTGCTGCCGCTCCGCCACCGCTTCGTAAGAGATGCCTTGGACGGCCTCGGTCGTGACCTGCAGCTGGTCCGTGTCCTCACTCGGTAAGAAGCCCTTCGGCATGCGCATGAAGAGCACGACCGTGACCGCGAGCACGACTCCGGAGAGCGCCATCATCAGCCGGCGGTGGCCCAGCGACCACAGCAGCGTCCTTCGGTACACCGCGAGCCAGGAGTCGAACATGCGCTCGATGGCCTGATACACGCGCCCCTGCTGCTCCCCTTCGTGGCCCGGCTTGAGCATGCGCGCCGACATCATCGGCGTGAGGGTGAGGGAAACGAACGCGGAGACGAGGATGGACACCGCGATCGTGACCGCGAACTCCTTGAACAAGCTGCCCAAGATGCCGCCAAAAAACAGGAACGGCACGAACACGGCGACGAGCGAGATCGTCATCGAGACGATCGTGAAGCCTATCTCTTTGGTCGCGTCGAACGCCGCCTGCATCGGCGTCTTGCCCATCTCGATGTGACGAACGACGTTCTCCAGCACCACGATCGCGTCGTCCACCACGAAGCCGACGCTGAGGGTGATCGCCATGAGCGAAAGGTTGTTGAGCGAGAAGCCGAGCAGGTGCATCACCGCGAAGGTGAAGAGCATCGCCAGCGGCATCGACAAGCTGGGAATGATGGTCGCGGTGAGCCGGCGCAGAAAAAGAAAGATGACGAGCACCACCAGCGCCAACGTGAGCAAGAGGGTGAGCTCCACGTCGTGCACGGAATCCTTGACCGTCTGAGAGCGGTCGAAGATCACGTCCAGGTCCACGGAGCCCGGGATTTCCTGCCGAAAGGCCGGCAAGAGGCCCATCACCTCTTTGACGACCTCGACCGTGTTCGCCCCCGGCTGCTTCTGGATGCCGAGCACCACTGCCCGCGGCATCCCGTTCTTGTCCCCACGCCAGGCCGCGGTCTTGTCGTTCTCCACGCTGTCGATGGCGCGCCCGACGTCCTTGATGCGAACGGCGCTGCCGTTGCGGTACGCGACGACGATGTCCTCGTAGGGCTTGGCGTTCGTGAGCTGGCCGTTGGTCTCGATCGCGAAGGCAGTGCGCGGACCATAGAGCGCGCCCGTCGGCAGGTTGACGTTGGCGCCTTGAATGGAGGCGGCCACTTCGTCCAGCCCGATGCCGAGCGTGGCGAGCTTTTGCGGATCCGCCTGCACGCGCACCGCGTACTTCTGCGACCCGAACACGCTCACCTGCGCCACGCCGCGCGTCTGCGAGATCATCTGCGCGAGGCGTGTTTCCGCGTATTCGTTCACGACGTACAGCGGCAGCGTCGTGGAGCTGAGCGAGAGCAGCAAAATCGCCTGATCCGCGGGGTTCACCTTGCGGTAGCTGGGCGCCTGCGGCATGTCCCGCGGCATGCGCGGGATCGCGCGGGCGATGGCGGCCTGCACGTCTTGCGCGGCGGAGTCCAGATCTCGCCGCAGGTCGAACTGTAGGGTGACGCTGGTCGCCCCCAGCGAGCTCTCCGAGCTCATGCTCGCCATGCCGTCGATCGCCGAGAACTCGCGCTCGAGCGGCGTCGCCACCGAGGACGCCATCGTCTCCGCGCTCGCGCCGGGCAAGGACGCGCTGACCTGAATGGTCGGAAAGTCCACGTCCGGAAGGGCGGCGACGGGGAGCTTCAGGTACGCCATCAAGCCGAACAGCAGGATCGCCACCATGACCAAGCTGGTGGCGACCGGCCGCTTGATGAACGGCTCGGAGATACTCATAGACCCTCGGGTCGCTTCTGCTCGGAGCTGGTGCTCGCCGCCAATTTTGCCGGCGGCGCCGCCTCGGCCACCTTCGTGCCCTTGCGTAGCCTCAGGAGGCCGTCAGTCGCGACCCGCTCGCCCGGCTCCAGGCCGTAGGCGATGAGCGCCTGCGTCTCTGTCGTTCGCAAGACGTTCACCGGGCGAGGCGAAGCGCGGCCGTCTTGCCCGATGACGAACACCAGCGTGCCCGACTGGGAGCGCTGCAGTGCTGGCTCCGGGACGACGGTCGCACCTTCGTCCTTCCCCATGACGAGCACGACGTCTACCGACGAGCCGGGCCAGAGCTCCTGCTCGGCGTTCAGGTACGTGGCCTTGAGCTGGATCGTGCCGGTGGAGGCGTCCACCGTGTTCTCCAGGAAAGTGACCGGCGCCTCGATGGTCTTGGCACGCTCGCCGCGAGGCGTGACGCGCGCGGTGAGCGGCTCTTTGCCGAGGCGCTCGCGAATCGTGCTCAGGTGCTCTTGAGGCACGGAAAAGCGGATATATACCGGGGAGATGCTCCGCAGCACGACCAGCGGCTGCGCGTCAGTGGCGTTGACCAGGTTGCCTGGGTACACGAGGAGCGCGCCGGTGCGCCCGTCCATCGGGGCGGTGATCCGCGTGAACGCCACGTTCAGGCTCGCGCTCGCGGCCTGGGCCTGACCGAGCTTGACCTCGGCGGCGCTGGAAGCGGCGTCCGCGTTGGCCTTGGCCACGTCGCGATCACTGGCGATGCCCTCTTGCCGTAGAGCGTTGGCGCGCTCGGCCTCGACGCGCATTTGCTCGGCGATGGCTCGGTTGCGCAGTAGCTCCGCCTGCGCGGCCGCGAGCGAGGCGCTGTACGGGCGCGTGTCCACCGTGAACAGCAGCTGGCCGCGCTTCACGAAGTCACCTTCTTTGAAGTGCACCTCCGTGACGAGCCCTTGCACCTGCGCCCGCACGTCGACGGTGCTGCTGGCGTCCACGCTCCCGAACGCGCGCACCTCGCGCGGCACGTCCTTCTTTTCCGCGACCGCGATGGAGACCGGCACTGGGTCTTCGCCCTTTGCAGCTTTGGAGCGGCTTTCGCACCCGAACGACAGCGTGCATAAAGAAAGGAGGAGCCACGTCTGAACGCGGCAGGGGAACGCGGTCGCCATCTGGTTCACCTAAGCTCTAGCGCTTTCAGGGCTGTGTGAACAATGTGTCGGTTTGTGTAGGTTTCGCCAGCGCCGAACGCGTCGTGTACGCTTTTCGCCATGGCCGGCATTCACGTGCTCCTCGTCGAAGACGACGCAAAACTGGCGCGGCTCACCAGTGACTATTTGGAGCATCAGGGCATCGCTGTCACACGAGCTGCGGACGGCCCCGCCGCGATCCGCGAGGGCGTCCGGCCGGACATCGACGTGGTCGTGCTGGACCTCATGCTGCCTGGCTGCGACGGATTCGAGGTCTGCCGCGAGCTCCGCAAGACCTCGCACGTGCCCATCATTGCGGTCACGGCGCGAGTAGAGGTGGCGGACCGCGTACTGGGTCTCGAGCTCGGGGCGGACGACTACATGACCAAGCCATTCGCCGCTCGCGAGCTCCTGGCGCGTGTCCACGCGGTCGTTCGGCGGGCCCGGGGCAAGGCCGGGCCCCCGCCGCGCGAGCTCACGGTCGGCAAGCTGGTCCTGGACGTCGCGAGCCTGAACGCCTCGCTGGACGGCCGCTCGCTGCACCTCACGTCGTACGAGTTCGCGCTGCTCCGCGTCCTCGCGGACCACGCGGGTCGCGTGCTGAGCCGCGAGCAGCTGCTGGAGCTCGCCAAAGGCAACGCAGACGAAGCCTTCGACCGCTCGATAGACGTCCGCATCTCCAGGCTGCGCCACAAGCTGGGTGACGATTCGCGCCACCCGCAGCTCCTGAAGACGATCCGCGGCTCGGGCTACATGCTCACGGCAGGCGAAGACCGGTGAACCGCCCGCGCTTCGCGCGCTCGCGGCTGCTACTGCGAGTGTACCTGTACGGCGTGCTGATGCTGGCGCTCGCGGGGGGCGCGAGCTACGTCGTCAGCCGGTTCGTCTTCGCACCCGCCGTGCAGCTACCGGCGCGCCCCGCGACCGCGTGGATCGCTTGGCACCTGCTGGAGACAGTCGACGACCCGGCGCGCGTGCAGAGCGAGCTTGCGGACCTGAAGAAGCGGGTACGGCTCGAAATGAGCTTGTTCACGGCCGAGGGGCACCTCATCGCGAGCAACGCCACCAGCCCGCCGCCGCCGCTCCGCCCCGCAGAGCTGAACGCGCTGCGAGGCCGTACCTCTCAGTTCGACTCCGGCTCCGGCCGGGTGGCGCTGCGCGACGGCACCGGCAAGCTGCTGCGCTACGCCCAAATCACCTTCCCGATGCCGGAGCTACCCCTGGGCGCGGCGATGGCGCAGCTCGCGGCGGCGCTGGCCGTGCTCGCGCTTTTGTCCATCCCCCTCGCGCGCTCCATCACCGCGCCGCTGGAGCGCTTGGCGGTCGTGGCCCGCGCCTTCGGGGACGGAAACCTCACCGCGCGCAGCGGGCTCGTCGGCGGCGACGAGATCGCGGACTTGGGTCGCTCCTTCGACGACATGGCCGAGCGCGTGATCGGCCTGCGCAAGGCGGAGAAGGAGCTGCTCGCCAACATTTCGCACGAGCTTCGGACGCCACTGCAGCGCATCCGCATGGCGCTCGAGCTCGTGCGTGAAGGCGAACGCGAGCGCGCCGCCGGCTACTTGTCGGACATCGAAGACGACCTGCAAGAGCTCGAGCGTTTGCTGGACGACGTGATGACGGCGGCGCGGCTGGATCTATCGCGCGGAACCGGCCGCGACCCGCTGCCCCCGCTGCGTCGACAGCGGCTAGGCGCCGCCGAGCTGGTGGAAGCGGCTCGGCTACGCTTTCAACGCCGCGCCGCCCCTCGCAAGCTCACGGTGGAGGTGTCTCCGCAGGCTCCGGAGGTCGAAGCGGATCCGACCCTCTTGCGGCGGGTGCTCGATAACCTGCTCGACAACGCGGCCAAGTTCTCCGAGCCGGAAACGCCCATTACCCTGAGCGCGGTCGCGGCGCCCGAAGGCGCCTTGCTGCTCGAGGTGCACGATCAAGGCATCGGCATCGACTCAGCCGAGCTGGAGCGAATCTTCGAGCCGTTCTACCGCACCGATCGGAGCCGGGCGCGAGCGACGGGCGGCGTCGGGTTGGGCCTCGCGCTCGCGCGCCGCATCGTGGAGGCCCACGACGGCCGCATCGTGGCCGAGAGCGGGCCCGAGCGCGGCAGCCTCTTCCGCGTCACCATCCCGGCCGCGGCTCAGCCCTGACGCGAAAGCCTGCCCGCTATCCAGCCGCCCACCACGAGCTGGAGCGGATGGTAGATCATGATCGGCAGCAGCACGATCGCCAGGCTCGGCTGCGAGCCGAAGATGAGCCGCGCCATCGGCACCCCGCTCGCGAGCGTCTTCTTCGAGCCGCAGAACAGCGCCGCGATGCGGTCCGAGCGCTCGAAGCCCAGCAGCTTGCTCGCGGTCCACGTCGACGACAGCGCCGCCGCCAGCAGGACGACGCTGGCCGCGGCAGAAACCACCAGAGCCGTGACCCCGCTCCGCCACACGCCGCCCTGCACCGAATCGCAGAAAGACGTGTACACGAGCAGCAAGATCGTGAGCCGGTCCGCGACGTGGATGCCGGCCTTGTGGCGCGCCGCCCACCCGCCCAAGAGCGGCCGGAGCGCTTGCCCAATGCCGAGCGGCAACACCAGCCACAAGCAAAGGTCGAGCACGACCGCGCCGAGCGGCAGCGGTTGCCCGCCCGTTCCGAGGACGACGCTGAGCCAGAGCGGAGTCAACAGGACGCCGAGCAGGCTGGATAGCGTGGCGTTGAACACCGCCGCGGCGACGTTGCCGCGCGCGGCCGCGGTGAGCGCCACCGATGAAGATACGGTGGAGGGCAGCGCGCACAAGAAGAACAAGCCGGTCCGAAGCTCGGTGGACAGACGCGCCCCCACGAGCAGGAGTAGGGCGACCCCGAGCAGCGGAAAGAGCAAGAAAGTCGATCCCTGAATCAGCAAGTGCAGGCGCCACTTGCGCGTGCCCGCCGCCAGCGCCTGAAGCGATAGCGAGAGCCCGTGCAGAAAGAAGATCAGCGAAACCCCCGCTTTGTTGACCAGCTCCGGGTGCAAGCTGCCGCCGGTGGCGCCCGGCTCGGGCAGCGCCCAGGCCAGCGCCACCGCGGCCACCATCCCGGTCAAGAACCAATCGGGCTTCTTCATTGCGCGCGGGGCGCTCGTAGCAGCTCCTGACTCAGCGGCCCAGGCCCGGGCGCAGTTTGGAGGCGAGCCACGCGTCCAAGCTCGCTCGCCCGCCACCCGAGATGACGAGCGACGCCGCCATCGCCATCGCCAGTACGTGGAGCTCGTAGCCCTCGCCCTGGGGAGCGCCGCCCCAGTTCATGAAGAAACCGTTCGGCAGGTGCACGATGAGCGCGGCGCCGAGCATGACCGCGAACGCAGCGGCGGCGGAGAAGCGCGTCGCAACCCCGAGCAGGAGCGCGAGTGAGCCGAAAAAGTCCGACGCGATGACGAGCGCTCCCACCGGAGCCGGGATCCCCACCGACCCGAAGAAGCCCATGGTGCCCTCGAGGCCGTAGCCGCCAAACCAGCCGAACACCTTCTGCGCGCCGTGGGCCAAGATCACGCCGCCCAGCGCGACTCGAAGCAGGGTAGGCACCGGGCTCGCCGTCGTCGCGAGGAACCGCTCCAAGAGTGGCGAGGTAGTGCGAGCCGGGCTCGAAGCGGTGCCTTCAATCAAAGAATCGATGTGTTGCATGTGAGGTCTCCTTCGCCGCACAACCTGCCGGTTTCGGAGACAACACTCCAACTCATGTTACTGATGCCAGATATGGTCTCAGCTTATATCTGGCGCATGCGCTCTGCCTTCAGAGCTCTACGAGCACGTGCCCATTGCCGGATAACTTGGCGGGGTACACGCGCAGGTGGCAATCCCCGCTGTGGGCCTGGCCCGTCGCGAGGTCGAACTTGAGCGAGTGCAGGGGGCAGATGAGGGTGCCGGTGCCGAGGAGGCCGTCCGCGAGGGGACCGCTTTTGTGCGGGCAATCCGCTTGGGTGGCGTACACGGCGCCGTTCCGGGCCCGGAACACTGCGAGGCGCGTGCCGCCGACGTCGAAGGTGCGCCCCTCGCCTTCTGGAATTGCGCTGAGCGGCCCTAGCGTGACCCAGGAGCTAGCGACGGGCAGGGAACGGGCGGCTTGCATGCGGTGCTCCTACTGGATGACGGGAAGGTGCGACGCGAACTGGTTCGCGGTGGCAGGCTTGCTGGCTTCTAGCCACGGGTCTCGATAGGCATCGACCGAGCTCTGCAGCGCGGCGTCCAATCGCTCGGCTTGATGCTCGCTGTCGTGCACGACGACCGCGCGGACCTTCTCGATGCCAACGCGCTCCACGAAACCGTAGGTGCGCTCCAGGTACTTGGCGTTCTCGCGGTAGTACTGGATGAAGCGGCCCGAGATGCGGAGCACGTCCGCATGGGTGGCGACGGTGCAGAGCAGGTCCCCCTTGCGGACGTGCGCGCCGGCGGCCCCACCGACGTAAATCTCCCACTTGCCGCCCTCGACCGCGACCGCCCCGACGTCCTTGACCATGGCCTCCGAGCAGTTGCGCGGGCAGCCGGCGGTGGCGAGCTTGAGCTTGCCGGGCGTGTCTAGCCCCTGGAAACGCCCCTCGATTTCTAGGGCCAGACCCATGCTGTCCCCGAGCCCGAAGCGGCAATACTCCGTACCGATGCAGCTTTTGCAGGTGCGGTAGCTCTTGCTGTAAGCGTACCCGGACGGCATGTCGAGGTCGCGCCACACGTTCGGCAGCTGGTCGCGGGGAACGCCTACCAGGTCTATTCGCTGGCCGCCGGTGAGCTTGACGAGCGGAACTCGGTACTTCTCCGCGACGTCCGCGATGCGCCGGAGCTGGGCAGGGGTGGTGATGCCGCCGGGGAGCTGAGGAATGACGGAGAACGTGCCATCCTTCTGGATGTTGGCATGGACGCGATCGTTGATGAAGCGCGCGTCCCGCTCGTCCTCGTAATCGCCCGCCCAAATCGTGCGCAAGAGCGAGGCAAGCCCGGGCTTGCTACCCGCGTCCTCGTGGCCGCCCGCCAAAGCCGCGAACACCGATGACACGGACCGCAAGCCCAGCTCGCGGATCTTCGTCACCAGGTCGGGCTTCGACAGGGGCACGCCGGGCACGTAGTAGTCGGCCGCGGGATCGACCTCGGCCGCGCCGCCACAGGCCCACGCCACCACGTCAGCCACCAAGGACTTACAAGCGCCGCAGCCCATGCCTGCGCGCGTGCCCTCCATGACCGTCTTCAGGGTGCGTTTGCCTGCAGCGACGGAGCCGATGACGGCGCCCTTCGTGACGCCGTTGCAGTTACAAACCTGCATATCTTCCGGCATTTCATCGATGGTGGCGCGCCCCTGGGGCGCACCGATGTCGAACAGCAGGGACAGCCGCTCCTCCGGTAGCGGCGTGTTGCGATCGAATGCCTGCGTCAGGTACGGCGCCTTGCTGATGTCGCCCAGCAAGATGCTCCCGAGCAAGCGACCATTGCGAATGATCAGCTTCTTGTACGTTCCTTTCTTCGGCTCGGTGAACTGAACCACCTCGTCACCCTCCTCGGTAGGCTCCGTGACGCCCATCGAGGCTACTTCGACGCCCATGACTTTGAGGCGCGTCGAAACCTTGGAGCCGAGGTACGCGGCTTCCGCGTTTCGGCCCGTGATGTGATCGGCCAGCACCTTGGCCTGTTCCCAGATGGGCGCGACGAGGCCGTAGACCTGGCCGCGGTGCTGCACGCACTCGCCAATCGCGTAGATGCGCGGGTCGTCCGGCGAGCGTAGCTGGTTGTCCACGACGATGCCGCGCTCCACGCTGAGCCCGGCGCGGACCGCAAGCTCGCTGTTCGCCTTGATGCCGGCGGCGATCACCACCAAATCACAGTCCAGCTGCTGGCCGTCCGCGAACTCCAGCCCGGTGACGCGCTCATCCCCGAGCACGCGCTTCGTGTCCTTCTTCAGGAGCACGTTGATGCCCAGATTTTCCAGGGTTTTCTTGAGGATTCCGCCCGCCGCGCGGTCCAACTGCTGGCTCATCAGCGTGTCGCTGCGCTGAATGACGTGCACGTCCAGCGAGAAGTTTTGGAGGCCGCGCGCCGCCTCCAACCCGAGCAAGCCTCCGCCTACCACCGCGCCGGCCTTCTTACCCATGGCGTAGCTGGTGATGCGCCGGCAGTCGTCCAAGTTGCGAAAGAAGAAGACGCCCGGCTTGAGCTGACCGTCTTCGAAGCGCACGCCCTCCATGGGCGGAATGAACGGCACGCTGCCGGTGGCTATGATCAGCTGGTCGTAGGGCTCCAGGACGCCGCCCTCCCCCATCACGGTCTGGGCGTGACGCAGAATCTTGAGCACCTTCACGCCTGCATGGAGCTTGATGCCGTGCTCGTCGTACCAAGCGAGCGGGTTGAGGAAGATGTCCGACTCTTCGTGCGACCCGTTCAGCACGTCCGAAAGCAGGATGCGGTTGTAGTTGCCGTACGGCTCTTCGCCGAACATGACGATCTCGAACGAGTCCGCCCCGCCGCGCGCCAGGATTTCTTCCACCACCCGGGCTCCCGCCATGCCGTTGCCGATCACGACGAGCCGGCGTTTTCCCGAGGACGGCGCAGGGCTCTTCACCGCTACACCTCCACCAGCCCCATATCCACCAAGACTTGCCCGTTCGCGCCCTCCGGCGCGCCGACGCACAGCTCCAGGTTGGACTCGGGCTCGATGTCGTCCACGATTGCCAAGGGCACGTGAACGGAGCCTTTGGCGCCGATCGGGAAGTAGCGCATGGGCTTACCGTCCCGCATCAGCACGAGGTAAATCATCTCCGGGAGCGCGTTGCCCGCCCGCAAGTAGATGAGCTGGGTGCGCTTGTCGAAAGGCACCGTGTACTTCACGGGCGGAGACAACGGCACGGCGCGCTTTAGGCCCGCGCCGCTGAAGTCATAAAGCCCTTGAATGAATCTCGAAGTCTCGAGCGCCATCGATCTCGAGTCTGCCGGCGCGTCGTTTCCAACTCTTTTCCGCCGCGAGACTCTTAGTCGATTCGTAGGTGCTCGGCGCGCAGCACGCTGGGGGTGGGAGAAAATGCCATAGCGCGCTCGATCACGTTGCGTAGCTCGCGCACGTTGCCCGGCCAATGATGCGCAGACAGCTTGGCAAGAGCGTCAGGCGCCAGCACCGGCGGCTCTCCGTGGCGGGTCAGCTCCCTCAGGAAATGCCGCGCCAGGACCGGAATGTCTTCTCGCCGCTCCCGAAGCGGGGCAACGAAGATGGGCACGACTTGCAGCCGGTAGTACAAATCCTCGCGGAATTTGCCGGTTCGCACCAGCTCCGCGAGGTTTCGGTGGGTGGCCGCCAGGACGCGCACGTCAACGCGCAGCGGTCGCCGCTCGCCGAGCGGAAACACCTCTCCGTTTTCCAGGAACCGCAGGAGCTTGGGCTGAATGTCCAGCGGCAGCTCGCCAATCTCATCCAGGAAGAGCGTGCCGCCCGCCGCCGCTCGGATAACGCCAGGGTGGTCGGAGGTAGCGCCGGTAAAAGCGCCACGTCGGTAGCCGAAGAGCTGGCCTTCGAATAACTCGCGCGGCACCGTCGCGCAGTTGAAGGCGACGTAAGCCTTGCCGGAGCGATCCGACAAGTCGTGGATGGCGCGCGCCACCACTTCTTTACCGACGCCCGACTCGCCCGTGATGATGACGGTGGCGTTGGATCCCACGAGGCGGCCCAGCTCCGCGCGGAGCTTGCGCATGGCCGGCGAGGCGGCCAGGAATCCGGGGAGCTCCGGCAAACGCTCGTCGCTCGTCACGCTGGCGCGGCGTTCGTCGTAGCCGCGGAGCGTCGCGGCCTCGAGCGAGAGCGACGCGACGGTGCCGAGCACCGAGAGCAGCGCTCGGTCCGCGCTCGTGCCGTCGCCGCTGACGCTGAGCCGAAAAGTGCGCCCCGCACCGTCGCCGAGCTCGATCGCAGTCGAGGAGGGCGGCGCGGTGCCTCCCAGCAGCTCGCGAGGCGCCCCCGTGGAGTCCAGCTCGTCCAGCCTCACCCCGCGCTCCGGGAAGAAAGACTGCGCGATAGAGACCAATTCGCGCAAGATCAGCGTCGGCAGCGCGCCGCGCACGGAAAGGCGCTGCAGGGGCACGACCAGCGCCTCCACGGAAGCGGCAGCGCGCCCGCGCCGGTGCTCGGGCTGTTGGGCGCGCTTTTCGCGGAGGCGCGCCATGCCGAGGCCCATGGATTTGGGCGGCGATAGCCCGATGCCGCTGAGCGCCTCTCTCGCTTTCTCGAGCTCCTCCCGCGAGCCGGGCTCGTCGTAGGCCTCGGCGAAGGAGGCGAGCAGGTAGCGAACGAGCGTCGCGTCGCAGCGGTCCTTGGCGAGGTCGAACGTGGCGGTCGCGGACTCGAGCAAGTGACGGCCTTCGCTCCATTGGCCGCCCGCGGAGAGCAACGTGCCTTCCACGCGCCGCAACACCGCGGTGACCCACGGAGCGGGAAAAGCATCCATCAGCCGGTGCGCGCGCCGCAGGGTCAACCGCGCCGGGCCGTCTTGCCCGGCGACTACCAGCGCCAGCACGGCGTGCGGCATCACGTGCCGCAGCAAGAATGGCCAGCGCTTCGCCTCCTGCTCCGCTCGCTCGAAGGCCGCTACCATCACCGCTGGCTCCGCGCCGACGCACAGGCTCTCCACTGCCTCCAAGAACGCCAAGTAGGCGCGGCAAATGGGCTTGAGTGCCGGTACGTCGCAATCGCGCAGGCGCGTCATCAGCGCGCCGAAGCCGAGCTCCCCGCCGGAGAGATGCAGCACCCGTGACCAAGTCGGGATCGCGGAGAGCGGCGGCAAGCCGGTCTCGTTGCACCACGCGTCCAGACCGCTCAAGGCCGCGAGGGCCGCTTGAGGACGACCAGCGCGCAGCTCCGCTTCCGCCTCCGAGCGAGCGAGCAGCAGCTCTTGAACGCCCGGCGCAGTACGGGCGCCGAGCAGCTGGCGAGCGCGCCGCACCAGCTCGAGCACGTGCTCCGGATCTCCCAAGTTGTCCAGATCGCTCTGCGCCTGGTGCGCGAGGGTTCGCGCCGCCAAGATGGGGTAGCCGGCTTCGCGCGCGCGCTCGGACAGCGTCTCGAAGCTGCGAGTCGTAGCGGTGGCTTTGCCCGCCATCATCGGACGAAGGCCCTGAAACTCCTCCAAGTGGAGCGCCACCAAAGGCCGCAGGCCCAGGACCGGCACCTCCTCCAGGCGGGCGTATCCGCGCTCCAGGAGATCGCGGTCACCGACGAGCATGCCGGCCGAAAGAGTGGCCAGGATGCCCAGCGTGAGCGTCTCCGGGTCCGAGCCAGCGAGCAGAGCGTCGGCCCGCGCCGCCAGCGCGTGCACGTAGCCGTTATCGAACAGGCGCGCCTGCGGCAGCGAGCGGGCCAGCGCCGCGATCGCGAAGACGCGCCCGGCGATGGACGGGTCGAGCCGATTCGCCTCGGCGTCGCTCAAGGCGGAGGAGATCGTCACGAGCGCGCTCTGGGCGTCCCCGGTGAGCACGAGCTCCGCGAGGGCCACGCCATAAGCAGCGAGCGCCCTCGCGTTTTCGGACAGCCCGCGCTGTCGGGCCAAGAGCAGGGCCAGGTCGTTCTGGCCGCGACGCGCCTCGCCGGAAAGCACCCGCTCGACCCCGAGCAATGCCTGCGCCCAGTCGTCCGCGGGCGCGCTCGGCGTGGCCAAACTGGCTGCTCCCGTAGCCGGCACGCGCTCGGCGCCGGAGAGGCTCGCGAGCCTCTCGAGCTGCTCGCCCCGTGGGCGGCGTGCTTCCGCCGCCGTCTCCGGCAGCTCCCACCGGTAGACGGTGTTCGCGGTGACGCCGAGCCGCCGTGCAAAAGCGGCGCGGCTCTCTCCGCCACGAAGCTCCCGGACGCGCTCCGGAGAAACGGAAGTCATGGATTGGAATACTTCCATTTGCCGTCACTGGATGCATCCGAAGTTCATCCATCTGGCCGCGGCGCTGACCAGTGCCGCCGTAACTAATTGATCTTATTAGGCTCGGAAGGGTGCACGGCACGGCACGCGGTCTGCAATAGGGCCAGCCATCATGGTCAGTGTCGCAGAATCGGGTGGTCCCCTCCTGGAAGCAACCTCGGGGAACGTGAAGCGTGCGCCTCGCCGCAAGGCGCTCGTCCTCCTTCCGCTGCTCGCAGCGGTCGCGCTCGGGGGCGGCACCCTCGCCTACTTCGCCGGAGTCGGCACCGAGACGACCGACGACGCTCAGATCGAGGGGCACGTGGCCTACGTCGCGCCGCACGTCGCTGGCCAAGTGAAGCGCGTGCTCGTGAAGGACAACCAACACGTGCAAGCCGGTGACGTGCTCGTGGAGCTCGACGACCGCGATCTGAACGTTCGGCTCGCGGCCGCGCGGGCGGATCTGGCCGCGGCCAAAGCATCCCTTCGCGCCAGCGAAACGCAGCTGGCCGTCACCCGAAAATCCGTGGACTCCAACTTGGTCGTTGCCCGCGGTGGCCTGACCCAGGCCGCTTCCGTGCAGGGCACGACGCGCGCCGGCATCGAGCAGGCCAAGGCCGAGCTCGTGGCCGCGCAATCGCGGCAAAAGCTCGCGCAAATGGATTTCGAGCGGAATCAGCAGCTTTACCGGTCGAACGTCATCTCCAAGGCCGCCATGGACGCGGTGAGCGCCAGCTTGGAGCAAGCGGACGCCAACGTGGCCCAGACCGAAGCTCGGGTCGCCAGCGCGGAAGCTTCGCGTCAAAACTCCTCCGGTACGATCGAGTCGGCGCGAGGCCGGGTCATCGCCGCCGAGGCGGGCCCCGAGCAAATCGAGGCTTCGCAAGCGGCGGTGGAGCTCGCCAGCGCCAAGCTAGCTCAAGCTCAAGCCGCGTTGGAGCAAGCCGAGCTGAACGTCAGCTACACTCACATCAAAGCCGAAGTCGCGGGCGTGGTTTCGAGGCGCTCGGTGGAGGTTGGGCAGATGGCGTCGCCCGAGAAGCCGCTCCTGGCGCTCGTACCGTTGAGCGACACCTGGGTCGTAGCGAACTTCAAGGAAGACCAGATCGCGCACATGAAGCCGGGCCAGCCCGCGGATATCGAAGTGGACGCCTTCGACGGCCACGCTCTGAAGGGCCATGTGGACAGCCTGGCCGGAGGCACGGGCTCACGTTTCTCGCTTTTGCCGCCGGATAACGCGTCTGGGAACTTCACCAAGGTCGTCCAGCGGGTGCCGGTGTTGGTCCGATTGGACGGCGCCGCCGGCCTCGAGCTGCGCCCCGGGCTGAGCGCCAAAGTCACCGTCGACACCAAGTAATCCACAGGCATCCACAAGTAATCCCCCGGGGTTATGTAAGAGCGTTACCATGGAAGCGGAGCAAGTTTCTGGCTCGAAAGCGGGCATCACGGCGGTGGTGATGACGGCGGCCCTGATGGCGATGATCGACATCACCATCGTCAACGTCGCCCTCAACGACATCCGCGCCAGCTTTGGCACCCCCATCGATCAGATTGGTTGGGTGTCGACTGGCTACATGATGGCCAACATCGTCATCATCCCGATGACAGGCTGGTTCCAGCGACGCTTTGGTTACAAAAACTACTTCGCGGGGTCGATTGCGCTCTTCACGGTGGCGAGCGCGCTGTGCGGGCTCGCCTGGAACCTGCCCTCTCTCGTGCTGTTCCGAGCCCTACAAGGGCTCGGCGGGGGCGCCATCATCCCCACCGCCCAGAGCCTGCTGTTCGCCCGGTACCCGCAAAAAGAACACGGCATGGCGGCGGCGCTCTTCGGCCTGGGCGCCATCACGGGGCCGCTCTTCGGCCCGACCATCGGCGGTTACCTGATCGAGTGGTTTAGCTGGCACTGGATCTTCATCGTCAATGTCCCGCTCGGCTGCATCGCGGCCTTGTTGGCGCTGCGCTTCATTCGTGAGCCGGGCTTCGAGGCGCCGCGAGGCGAGGCGGCGAAGATCGACGTATTCGGGATCACGCTCCTCGCCGTCGGCATGGCCTCGCTGCAGTACGTGCTGGAGGAGGGTAACCGCGAAGGCTGGTGGGAGAACCGCCTCGTCGTCGCGCTGGCGGCGGTCGCGGCCATATCTCTGGTCACGTTCATCGTTCACGAGCTGGAGAGCCCTCACCCGGTCGTCGATCTACGGGTGTTCGGGAACCGTTCGTACACCGCCGGCACGGGGCTGAACTTCCTCACCGGCTTCGCGCTGTTCAGCGGCTCCTACATGTTTTCGCTGTTTGCGGGCTCGGTCATCCACTACTCGGCCCTCGACATCGGCAAAGTGTTTCTGGTCGCGGGCACGGTATCCGTCTTCATCATGCCCCTGATGGGCCGGCTCGCGCCGCGCATGGATGGCCGAATCCTGCTCACGATTGGGGTGACGGTGGTCGCGCTCTCGCAGTACGTGGCCTCGCACTTGACCCAGAAGGCCGGCTTTTGGGACATGGTCGAGCCCAATATGATCCGCAGCTTCGGGCTCGGCTTCATCTTCATTCCGGTGAGCGTGATGGCCTTGTCTGGGCTGAGCGCGAGCCAGCGCGGCAACGCGACCGGCTTGTTCAACCTGACGCGCGAGTTGGGCGGGTCCCTCGGCACCGCGCTGATGGGCATGCTGGTCACCAATGACATCAAGCGCTTCGGCTCGTACCTGAGCGAGAACGCCTACGCCTCGAACCCGCTCGCGCAGGAGCGGCTGGCGATGCTGTCGTCCTCGCTCGGCAACCAGACGGTTCAAAAGGAGCTCGTGGCCGAGAGCGTTCTGAAGCTGCAAGTCACGACCCAAGCCATGGTCCAGAGCTTCGAGAACGGCTTTCGCTGGACCGCGCTCGCGATGTCGCTCGGCTTGGTCTTGATCCTGCTCTTGAAGCGGCCCCAGCCGGGCGTGGTCGTCGAAGGCGCGCACTAGCGGCGCGCAGGTGCGGCGCTGCACTAGCCGGGCGAGCAGAGGCTCACCGTGGAGCTCTACGTGCGGGCGGCAGTGAGCGCGGAGTCCAGCACCGCTACCGCTTCGTCGACCTCGGCGCGGCTCACGTTGAGCGCGGGCATGAAGCGGAGCGCGTCTTCGCGGGGGGAGTTGACGAGCAGGTTCCGCTCCGCCGCTTCACGCACCACCGCTTGACCGCTGAGGCCCCGCAGCGCGAGCGCCAAGAGCAGACCGCGACCGCGCACCTCTCCTTGGCCGTGACGCGCAGCAAGGTCCCGCAGGCGGCTTTGGAAGTATTCGCTCGTCGCGCGGACCTGCGCGAGAAATTCCGGCGCACCGACCGTTTGCAAAACCGCCAGCATCACCGCCCCGATGACCGGGCCGCCGTTGAACGTGCCGCCCTGGTCCCCCGGCTCGAACACGCACAGATCTTCCCGGGTGACGAGCGCGGCGGCGGGCAAACCGCCACCCAGGCCCTTTCCCAGGGTCATGATGTCCGGCTCGACGCCGCTCGCCTCGTAACCCCACATTTGGCCGGTGCGGCCCACGCCGGTCTGGACTTCGTCCGCGATGAGCAGGAGGCGCTTCTCCCGCGTGAGCGCGCGCAAGCCGCGAAGGAAGTCTTCCGAAGCGGGCACGACTCCGCCCTCGCCTTGAATCGGCTCCAGCATGACCGCGACCGTCTTTGGACCTATCGCCGCCTCCACTGCGGCGAGGTCGTTCAGCGGAACGTGTACGAAGCCCGGGACCTTGGGCTCGAAGAGCTCGCGCCACTGCGGCTTGCCGGTGGCGGACATGGTCGCCAACGTGCGGCCGTGAAAAGCGCCCGTCATGGTGACGATCTCGAACGCGCCGCGGGGCTGGCCCCACTTGCGCGCCAGCTTGATGGCGCCTTCGTTCGCTTCCGCGCCGCTATTCGTGAAGAACGTGCGATTGCCGAAGGACAGACGCGCGATTTGCTCGGCGGCGCGCGCAGCGGGCTCGTTGAAGTAAGCAGGGCCGCAGTTGATGAGGCGGCTCGCCTGCTGGGTCAGGGCCTCCACCACGACGGGGGGAGAATGGCCGAGGCAGTTGACGGCCCAGCCCTGCACGAAATCCAGGTAGCGACGACCCGTGCTGTCGGTGAGCCAGGAGCCGCTGCCCTCGCGCATCACGACGCTCGGGCGGCGAGCGGTGACCATCAAGTAACCGAGATCGAGCCCCGTTTCATTCATTGTCGGCCCGCGCAACTTGCCACGACCTCCCCTTCGCGGCGAGCGCTCGTCCAGGAATTTCGCGGCGGTCAGGGTGGCCTCGCAGCGGCTGCCGCTGCGCTCTCGTCTGCAGCAGCCCGCTCGATGGCGCGGCGCGCGGTCACTCGCACGAAAGCGCGGCGGCGCGCCGCTCGCTGAAGGGCCGCCGGTTTGGCGCCGCGGCCGGCCGGTGCCGCCGCCGGCACGACGAGGTCGCGCGGCCCGCGGTAGACTTCCGCATCCTCCGCTGTATGGTTGTAGCGAGGAGCCGATTTTCGTCGTGGGCCCGTTCGGAGTGAGCGAGACGTGGTGGCGCTGGGCCGGGTGGGCGCTCGTGGCCGCGGCCGGTTGCTCCTCGGCGCCGCCAGCCGCCCCATTGTCTTCGTGCCCGCCGCGCTGCTCGAGCAGCGCGTCCCCGGTAGCGGGTCTTCGGGTGGTGATCTCCGAGAGCGCCAATCAGGTGTGCATGACCGAAGGCGGCTGCTTGGGCGAGCCGCTCGGCTCGGTTCGCGTCGCTCCTCTTCAGCCGCCAATTCGCCGGGCGTTGGCGGAGGCGCTTTCGAGCGTCGGCTTCGAGCTCGTGGCGAGCGACGCCGAACGCGACCTCGTCGCGGGGGTCGAGTGGCGCGGGACGGACACGATCGCGGTGGGGCTGAGTGACGTCCACGGTAGGCTCATCGACCAGGCCAGCTACCGCCGGAGCCTGGACCCTTGCCGCGCCCTGCCCGAGCTGACGTGGGAGACGTGCTGGGCCGCCAACTTCGAGCGCATGAAGCTCGCTCTTTCCAATCCCCTGTCGAGGTCGCCGGCCCTGCTCGCCTTTGCGCGCAAGGCCCGGGGCCAGGCCAGCGAGGCCCCCACGACTCGAGCGCCAGCTGCGCGCGACGACGTCGCCACCGCGCCGAGCTCGGCCGCACTGAGCGAGCGCCTGAGCGACCAGCAGATTCAGGAGACGGTGGCGCGCTACCGAGAGCAGGTGCAAAGCAGCTGCTGGCAACCGGCACGCGATGCGCGCGCACCCACCGCGCCTACTTCGGCGCGCGTCAGCACGTCCATCACGGTGGGCGCTTCCGGAAGCGTGCTGGACGTGAGAACCGGAGGAGACCCGCTCGGCTACCCCCGGCTCGCAGACTGCATCGCGGCCCAAGTCCGGGGGTGGCGCTTCCCGGCCACCAAGAACGCGACGACGGCCAGCATCCCCTTCGTGCTCACGGGCGAGTGACAGCGGACGAACCGGCCAGCTCCGAGTCGCGAGCCGGCCACGGCGGAGCGGCGCGTCCTCCCTCGGCCCCCCACCACCCTGCTAAACCATCGCTTTCGCTGAGCTAATTGACGGCGAGGTCCAGCGGGGGAAATAAAACCAACCGCGGTGTCGATCGGTGTGGAGGTCGTTCGTCGCCCAGGTAGAGGCTGCTCGGAGCAGCTCCCCCAAGGAGGAAACGAAGATGCGAGTGATGGTGATCGTCAAGGCGAACAAAAGCAGCGAGGCCGGCAAGCTCCCCACCGAGAAGGACCTGACCGCGATGATGAAGTACAACGAGGAGCTCGTGAAGGCGGGCATGATGCTCGCGGGTGAGGGCCTGCACCCGAGCGTGAAGGGCAAGCGCGTCGTCTTCGGCCAAGGCAAGCCCACCGCGGTCGACGGTCCGTTTGCCGAGACCAAGGAGCTCGTGGCTGGCTTCTGGCTGTGGCAGGTGAAGTCGATCGAGGAGGCCGTGGAGTGGGTGAAGCGCATGCCGCAGAGTGAGGACGAAGACGGGCTCTGCAACGTCGAGATCCGCCCCGTCTTCGAGGCTGACGACTTCGGCGAGAACCTCACCCCGGAGACGCGCGCCAAGGAAGAAGAGCTACGACGGCTGACGAGCGAAGCGAAGCACTGACTAGGACGCGACGGAGGCTACCGGCGCCGCGGGGAGCACGCTCCCGTGGTGGAAGCCGCGCGCCGGGAAGCCGAACAGGTAGCCTTGGAGCAGGTCTGCCCCCAGACGCTCCAAGGTGTCCCGCTCTTGCACCGTCTCGACGCCTTCGCACACCACGCGCATGCCCAGCTCGTGCGTGCACAGCGAGATCATGTTCTTGATCAAGCTGGCCTTGGCCGGAAAGCTGTCTACGTCGTGAATGAGCGATACGTCTAGCTTGACCAAATCCGGGCCAAGCTGACGAAAGCTGGAGAGGCCGGCGTGGCTGGCGCCCAGGTCGTCCACCGCGATGCGGTAGCCGAGCTCGCGGAGCTTGCGTATCCTGCTCGGCAGTTGGTCGACTCGGTAGAGCCCGGCCCGCTCGGTCACCTCCAAGATCACTCGCTCCGCGATACGGGAGAGCGGGGCCTGTAGGGAATAGAGGTGCTCGGTGGTGAGATCCAACGCGTGCAGGTTCACACAGAGCAGCGCGCTGGGCGGCGCGTGCTCCGCTCCGACCGCCACTGCGTCCCGAATCCGTTGACCCAGCTCCTGGACGCGCCCGAGGCGCTCGGCGGCGTCCAACAGCTTACCGGGCGTGGAAAGATCCGCGTCCGAAGACCGAACCAGAGCCTCGTACCCGAACAGCTCCTGGCTGGGCCACGAGACGATCGGCTGGTAAGCGACCCACAGCTTTTCCACCGCGCGCTCGAACCGCGAGCTCAGGTCCTCCAGATTCTCGATCAGCCAGCCACCAGCCTCGCAGACCTCGAGCGCTTTACGCTTCAGCAAAGCTAGCCGGTGGTGCGCCGCCGCGTCCTTGACGACCTCCACGAGCTTGTCCGACTCGATGGGCTTGGCCAAGTACCGATACCCGCCTTGCTCCATCGCCTCCATCGCCGTCGCCACCGATGGGTTGCCGGTCAGAAAGACGATCGGAACGTCTAGATCCAGCTGCCGGATTTCGCGCAGGAACTGCATGCCGTCCATGCCCGGCATCATGAGGTCCGAAACGACGACGTCGAAGCGGCGCCCCTGGCGGAAGAGCTCTAGCGCCTCTTCACCGCCGCCGGCACTTTCTGCCAGCAAACCGCCACGGACCAGCATGCGCTCGACGAGGCGCCGCAATTGCTCCTCGTCGTCCACGACCAAGACTCGGGTATCGCGAGTCGGCATCGTAAACCTCCGAGCCCGCTACGCAGCGCGAGCTTTTCAATCAATACGCCCACCTAGGGCGCCTGTCCAGGACGGCGCCCCAGGTGGGATGATCGCGTCAGCGAGACATTACGCGACCCGCGTCTCGTATCGCGTCACTCGGCGGCTTTGGGGATCTTCGGAAAATCCCGCAAGTAATGGCAGGTGTAGCCACCGGGATTCTTCTGCAAGTAGTCCTGATGGTAGCCCTCCGCGACGGTGTAAGGCCCGGCTTCCGTGATTTGTGTCACCACCGGGCGCGGCCACTTGTGGCTCGCGTCCACCCGCTTTTTCACGCGCTCTGCTGCCTCCCGCTGCTCGAGTGACGTAGCGAAGATGACGGAGCGGTACTGAGGGCCCACGTCATTGCCCTGTCGATCACGCGTCGTCGGGTCGTGCATGCGGAAGAACCAGTCCTCCAGAAGGCTTTCGTACGAGAGCTTCTTCGGATCGAACACGACGCGGACGGCCTCCGCGTTGCCGGTCGTGTCGTGGTGCATGTCCTCGTAAGTGACGCCTGCCCGGCCGCCGGTGTAGCCCACGTCTGTCGAGACGACGCCTGGAATTTTGCGGATGAGGTCTTGCATGCCCCAGAAGCACCCTCCCGCCAGGATGGCCGTCTCCAGCGTGGGCGTGCAGCCCGGCTTTTCCCCTGCGGCAGGGCTAGCGCAGCTGTTGTCGGCCGCGGCTACCGCCGCCGGCGCCGCTTGGCCGAACAGCGGCAGGTAGTCGCCATAACCGGACTCAGCGAGCTTGGCGACCGGGATGAAGCGCAGCGACGCGCTGTTGATGCAATAGCGCAGCCCCGTGGGCCGCGGCCCGTCTTCGAACACGTGCCCGAGGTGCGAGTCACCCGCTTTGGAACGCACCTCCGTGCGGCGCATACCAAACGAGGAGTCCGTGTGGCTGACCACGCGCGCTTCGTCCACCGGCTTCGTGAAGCTGGGCCAGCCGGTGCCCGAGTCGAACTTGTCCCGCGAGCTGAACAGAGGCTCGCCGGACGCCACGTCCACGTACAGGCCGTCTTCGTGGTTGTTCCAGAACTGGTTGTTGAACGCCGGCTCGGTGGCGTCGTTCTGCGTGACTTCGTATTGGAGCGGGTTGAGCTTTTGCTTGAGCTCGGCTTCCGTGGGCTTCTTGTACATTCGGGTGTCCAATCTGGATGCGACGCGGGCCGCCTGATGCTCGGCGCTCGCCGCACCGGTTTCGCTTCCTGGCTTTCGCTCACACGCGATGGTGTTCAGGCCGAGGCTCAGCGTCAACGCGAGCCACAGCCACTGGAGCACGGCAGGCGCCCGGGGTTTCATGCTCGGTGGTACGCGGCCCGGCGCGCCGGAGTTACAGCGACTTTACAGTGAGGCTAAAGGGTCGGTCTCATTCGAGCCGCGACGCAGACCGCCACCCAACCTGGTGCTCGGGCGGCGCCGGCGCAAGCGGTGAAGGGACCGGTCAGCGAACGGCTTTGGCTTCCACCGTGACCTCGGCCGCCCCCTCCGCCGGATCCCCGGACAGATCCGAAAAGCGGACCAAAAACTTACGAGCGCCGTCCGCCCCGAGCACGAGCCACACCGCGTCGCTCACGGCGAGCGGCTCCGAGCCTGGCTCGAGCCAGCGCCGACCGAAAGCGGTCACGGCGCCGTCCTCCTGGTATTCCGCGCCGCTGAGCGCGTTCCAGTCCGTTTGCTCGAACGCGCGTTGCTCCGACTCCGCGGTACGGGACTGGATCTCGGCCTCCGTCTCTTCGATCGTGAGCTGGGCTTGGAGGTCCACGGCGCTCACACCGCGCGGCCCCGACAAGCCGCCGTTGACCGAAATGGCCTCGCGCCGGAAGCACAGGTGCCAATCCTTCGACTTCGCGGCCTCGGCAGGCGTGAGCGGGGTGAGCTCTGCCGTATCCAGGCTCAAGCAGGCGGACTGCGCGTCAGCGTCCGGCTTGCTGCCGCCCGCGGTGGCGTCGATCGCGTCGAGCTCGTGCGTCTCCTCCTCCCCCGTCTCGGTCACCTCGGCGTAGCGGACGCGATAGAGCGCCGGGAGGGGCGCCCCGAGCCGCTCGCCGTAGTAGCCGAGCACCTGCACCTTGAAGTAGCGGTCCCCGTCTTTGACGCCGTAGACGTGGTAACGGCTGAAAAGCTCGTGCGCGGCCCCGCCGTAGTCGTACCAGTCGATGAACGCGCCGCCGGCGCGATCTTCGAGCAAGAGCGGCACCTCGGGCGCGGTATCCGAAAGGAACGTCGGCGCGGAGAGCGGCCCGAAGGCGCTACTGCTGCCGGGCCCGGAGATACCGCCGTTGGTGAACACGTCCCGCCCTCGAAAGGCCAAATCCCAAGCGATCGAGCTCTCGCCGTCGCCCCGAGCCTTCACCACCGAGGGTGATGCCAGCTCGACGAAGGTGCGCGCGGCGGGACCCAACGTGACGCGCAAAGACGGGAGGCCGCCGCCCGGCTCTGCCCCGGAGCCCTCGTTCCCCGGCTCTTGCAAGGCTTTGCTGCTACAGCCCAGCGCGGCGACGAACGACAGAGCGAAGGTCAGCGAAACCCGAGCTGCCGTGGTCATGAGCGGAAGGATGTCCGCAGCCGGCTCTTGCCCTCAAGAGGAAACGCGCGCGCTTGACACAGGACCGCTTTGGCAGTCGCCTAGGGTCATGCTGCGGCTTGGAAAAGCGCTGGCTTCGCTGGCCTCGCTGCTGGCGATGCTCTCCCAAGCTCCGGCGGCCCGCGCTCAGACCTGCGCCGGCGCGCGCCCGGATTACGGCGGCGCGGACCGAGCCTTTCATGACTCAGCCAGCGGGCGTGTGCGCGTTCACTTCGCCCGCGCCGGGGCGAGCGCGCCGCCGGCCGAATCCTCGCTCGAGGACGGCGTGCCGGACGCGGTCGTCGTCGCGGCTCAGGCCGCGGAGGACGCGCTCGCTGAGTACGAACGGCTCGGCTACGAGCCTCCCCTGAGCGACGGCGCCTCGCCCTGTGCGGACAACGGGGGGAGCGCCGCCTTGGACGTCTACCTGCTGCACTTCAGCGCCGCGGATGGCCAAGCCGGGATCGATCATTGCGAGCCCGGCACCTCGCGCTGCGCCGGGTTCGTGCTGGTGGAAAATGACTTCCGCGGCGCAGGCTACGCGAGCACGGAAGAGGGAGTGCGGACCGTCGTGCCGCACGAGGTGTTTCATCTCGTTCAAAACGCGTACGACGCTGACTTGGAGCGCTGGTGGGCGGAAGGGTCCGCGCAGTGGGCCGCGAAGCAGGTTTACCCTGAGCTGCAGGATCTCGAGCGCTTTCTCCCGGCTTACTTCGACGTGCCCTGGCGGCCTCTCAACGTGCCGCCTCCGGGCATCATCACCAATTTCTTGTACGCCACCGCGATTTGGCCGGTATTTCTGGAGGAGCGTTTCGGCGCGGATCTCGTCCGCGCGGTCTTCGAGGAGCTGAACGGCGCCGAAGGAGCCTTGCCGGCCGCGGACCGGGCCCTGCAAGCGCGCGGCAGCAGCTTGGCGAGCGAGTTCGTGCAATTCGCCGCCTACAACGCGGCCACGGGGCGCCGCGCACCGGTGAGCGGCGGCTACGAAAGCGCGCGCGAGTACCCCGAGGTTCCGGTGGAGACGCTGGAAGCCCGCACCCCGACCGACACCGCTTCCGGGTTGGGCGCCTTCTACTACCGCGTTCCGGAAGCCTCGCCCGAGCTACGGCTGGTCGCCGACCCGGAGCGCGTTGCGGCGCTGCTGCTGCCACTCAAAGACGGCCAGGTCGATTTGGCGGCGGCGCAGCCGTTGCCCGCAAGGACGGAGGGCGAGGCGATCGTGGTCGTGGCCGCGCAAACGCTCGCGCGGACCGACGCGCCGTTCGAGCTCGTATTTGCGAGCCCTTCGCCCACCTCCGGAGCGGAGTCTTCCGGCTGCTCGCTCGCGGCGCCGCCGGGCGCGCCGGGCCCCGCGTTACTTTGGCTCGTCGGCTTCGCGCTGCGGCGCTCGAGCCGTCAACGAAAGGGTGATCCTCGATGCGCGCTGTGCTCCTCGCTCTGATTGTGATTTCTAGCGCCTGCAGCTCCACCAGCATTCCGGACGAAGGAGCGGCGGGGAGCAGCGCGAGCGGCGGCTCGACGTCTCCCCCCCCGCGCGCTTGCAGCGGCGCGCTGAAGCAGTCGCTCGGCTTGGTGGATGAGGCTTCATCGGCGGACGTCACGGTGCTCTCCGAGGCGGCCCCCGAGCGCACGCTGTACGTGGACGCGTCCGCAGGTGGCATCGACGGGCAGGACGAGCACGCTTGGGTCTACGTTTCGCTCGCTACCGGCGAAGCCGTGACCCTGACCGATTTGGCCGCGCTCGAGTCGAGGGCCTGGGACCTCGCCTTCAAGCGGTTCGTGGTGCGCACCAATAGCGGCGACAGTGGCCCTGGGCGAGGCGGAGCCATCCGCATCGGGCTCGATTGGGAGCAGGTGGATGCCTCCACGGTGGGGGACAAGATCCTGCCCATCGAGGAGTGGTTCGACGACGACTGCACGCTCAAGGTCGACGAGAACGCAGAGCTCATCACGACCTTCACTGGCTGGAGCGAATACGATCCGGTCGAGCACGTGCTGAACGCCGCGGACGTGACGTACGTCGTAGCGGGGGCGGAGGGAGCGCTCTACAAGGTTGCGATCCTGGACTACTACTCGAAGCCGGACGGCACTCGCGGCACCACTGCCGGCCACTACCTGGTGCGCGTCTCCCCGCTACCATGAGCCTCTTCAGGCTGGTTTTGCTGCTACCACTCTGCGCCGCTTGCGGAGAAGCGGCCCGCGGCGAGCGGCTGCGCCAAGCCGTTTACGGCGGCATGCCCGCCCCAGACGACGACGCGATCGTGGCGGTGGTGAACTTCGCGGGCGGGCAGTGCTCCGGGAGCTTGCTGACGCCCACCCTGGTCCTCACCGCGCGGCACTGCGTTGCGAGCACCGGCACGGAAGAATCCGCGGTCGTGTGCGGTCGCACGCGCTTCGACCCGCCGGATAGCGCGGGTGCCGTCTTCGTCGTGGCGCGCCCAACCATCACGGATGACGTCCACGACTACTTGGCGGTGGCCGACATTCGCATGCCGGAAGGCTCGGGCGACGACCTGTGCGGGACGGACGTGGTGTTGCTGCGGCTGGCCGAGCCGCTATCCGGCATTGCGCCGGTGGAGCCGCGGCTCGACTCGCCGGTGATCTCGAACGAGCCCTACTCCGCGGTAGGCTTCGGGGTGGACGCTTCCGTGGAGGGCGAGCCCTCGGGGGAGCGAAAGCGGCGCGACGATCTGCAGGTCCAGTGTCGCGGACAAGACTGCGAAGATCCCGACGTGCGCGACAACGAGTGGGTCGGCTCGGGCGGTCCCTGCAGCGGCGACTCGGGCGGTCCCGCGCTCGACGCGCAGGGCCTCGTCGTCGGCGTGGTGTCGCGGGGCAAGGGCGGGTGCGCCGAGCCCGTATTCGGGGACGTAGCCACGCGCGCAGCTTGGCTGCGCTCGGAAGCGATTGCCGCGGCGGAGCTGCGCGAGGCAGCGCCGCCGCGCTGGGCCCCCTGCGGCGTGGAAGAAGGCTGCCGCGAGCCGCTCCCCACCGAAGAAGGGCCGGCCGAGAGCTGCTCGCTCTCCAGACTGCCGGACCGCTCGGTTTCCGCGCCGCTCGCCGTGCTCGGGGTTTTCGCTCGGTGGTGGCGGAGGCGGCGGAAGCTGCGCTGACACCAGCCGGCAACGGAGCCGTGCTACGGCGCTCTCATGGCTTTCGGCGAAACCATCGCGCAAGACGAAGAAGAGCAATTCAAAGCCTTTGGCGAAGAGATTGGCGCGCTGCAACGAGAGCGCGCGGCGGCACGAGGCGGTCAGCCGTTGCGCGCGCTGCACCTGAAGCAGCACCACGGCGCGGTGGGCGAGCTCGTCGTGAAAGCTCCGGACACCGCTCGTCACGGCGTGTTTTCGATGAGCGGCAAGAGCTGGCCCGTCTACGTACGGTTCTCGAACGGCAGCAGCCGTCACCAGGGGGACGGCGAGCCGGACGTGCGCGGCTTTGCCCTCAAGCTCGTTGGCGTTCCCGGACAGAAGCTCATTCCGGAGCTGACGAGCGCGACGACTCAAGACTTCCTGCTCATCGATACGCCGATCATTCCGTTCCGCAACCCGGCGGAGTTCATGATGTTCGTGCGGTCCGCCAAGGACGGACCCGCCAAGCTTCTGCCGCGGCTCATCGGCCATTTTGGTCTTGGCCGCGCGCTCGGCATCTTGTGGGGCGCGCTCCGAGCCGACAAAGTGAAGAGCTACGCCACCCACGGCTTTCACACCGCGGCGCCAATCGCGTTCGGTAAGAGCGCGGCCAAGCTGGCGCTCTTCCCCAACGGAAACTCCGAGGTGGGGCCGCGCGTGAAGGGCAACGACTACCTGCGCCAGGAGATCGCGGCCCGCCTCGAGGAAGGTCCCCTGTCGTGGACTCTGCGCGCCCAGCTGTTCATCGACCAGGACAAGACCCCGATCGAGGATACGAGCGTGAAGTGGGACGCGCCGTGGGTAGATTTGGCGACGCTCAACCTACCAAGGCAGGATCCGAGCTCGCCGCGCGGTCAGGAGATCACGGAGCTGGTCAGCAACCTGTCTTTCGACCCCTGGCACGCGAGCGAGGAGCATCGTCCTCTGGGCCAGATCATGCGCGCACGCAGGGTCGCTTACGCCGTGAGCGTGATCGCCCGCCAGGCCGCGCCGGAACCGACCTCGGTGCTCAGCCCGGGATGACCGGCTCTTCGGGCTCGGGTTTGGCGGCACGAGAGCGCCAGCAAAGCTCGAGGTAGACCGCTTCGTGGATGCCGGCGAGCGTGACCGCGCGCTCGAGGATGCCGCCGCGCTCACGCGCCGTCCACGCTGGGAATTCGGCGCTCTTGCCGCGGCGATGCGCGGCGCCGAGAAGCGCGCCGAGGTAGCGAGACAGCTCCGGCAGTTGCCCGGCTTCGAGGCGAGTGAGACTCAGCTTGTCTTCTTGAGGCGTGAGCCGGCGCACCAGCACGTCCGTGCCGGCGAGTGAGCTCGTTCCCAGCATGCGCGGCGGCTGCTCGACGCAAACCCTGAAAGCGCTCTCTACCTCTTGGGCGCGTGAAGCGACCGGCGGCCGCATCGCGAGCACGTCCACGCTCGACCCTGCTTGCTCTTTCAGATCGAACAGCCAGCACGCGTCCCCCCCTCCTTTGCCGCGAGTCAGTGCAGCCACTCGGAGCGAGCCGAGGCTGCCGGTGCCGGCGATCCGGAACGCTACGTCCAGCAGCTCCAGCTGCTCGGGACGCGGCCCGCCGCGCGCCGCCGTGCGCTCTGCGAATAGCTTCAGGGCGGCCGGAACCGCTGCCGTGACCGCGGGGCTGACGTCCGCGTACCGCTCACCCCGCACGAAGCGCCGCACGCCGCCGCTCGTCGTGGTGCGCTCCTCCAAAAGCCGTTTGTTGGCGCGCCCGTCCACCTTCATTATGAGCGCCGCGACCGGGGGTGGAAGGGGTGGCAGTCGCGCGGCCGCAAAGAGCGCGTCGCTGTGGCTATCCAGTAGCGCCTCGCACAGGCCGAGCACGGCCGGGCCGCTTTGCCCGAGCTCCCGTCCGGCGAGCAGCAAGCTGGTGGTGAGCCGCAGCACGTCCCACCGCCAGGCGCCGCGGGTAGCTTCGTCGAAGTCGTTGAGGTGAAAGGTGGCGTGCCCCTTATGCCAAGACCCTGCTTCCTCCACTCCAGGGCTGAACGCGCCAAAGTTCTCGAGGTGGGCGTCACCTTGGATGACGCCCTCGCCCGCGGGACCGTTTGCTAGCTCCGGATCGGCGGCGAGCATTTCGTAGAAGAGCGGGGCCGCGCCGCGCAGGAATGAAAGCGGCGAGGCGCTCATCCGCGCTTGCTTGCGCGCGAGGAGGGCCGGAAAACGAGCCGTGCGCTGCTGATCGAGCTCGAGCTGTCTCTCCGCGAGTCTTCGGGGCTGCACTCCCGCACGCTACAGCGGCCTCCTCGCGCCCGCGCCTGCTTTCGTCGCCGCGGAGCGCACTTTACAGTGCAGCCGGACAGACAGGTCTCCGTCAGCCATTCGCCTGCTCGCTCGGTAGGGCGAACCACGCGATGACTGAGGTTGCGCTTTCTGCCGTTGTCGCAATCACCCATCGAAGATACGAGCGTACCTTCGATGCCAATGCGTCCACTGTGGGCTTTCGCGAGTGCGGTCACCTCGGCCCTGCTGCTCGGCAGCGGTTGCAGCAGCGAGGAGCCGCGCCTCCAAGACGGCCCCCTGGGGCAAACCACCGCCGCCCTTTCGCTGACGACTCCAGGCTTCATGGAGGTGACCGTCTTTCAAGGGCTCACCGAGCCCACCGTGGTTCGGTTTGCCAGCGACGGCCGCGCCTTCGTGGCCGAGAAGAGCGGCAAGATTTGGATCTACGACTCGCTCACTGACACGACGCCCACGTTGTTTACGGATCTAGCGAATCGCGTGCACGACTTTTGGGATCGCGGCATGCTCGGCATGACGCTGGACCCGGCGTTTCCGACTCAGCCGTACGTTTACGTGCTCTACGCGTACGACGGCGATCCAGGCGGCGGCGCTCCCACGTGGGGGGACCAGTGCCCCACTCCGCCCGGCGCCACTGCTGACGGGTGCGTGATCTCCGGCCGCTTGTCTCGCTTCACCGCCACCGGCAACGCCGCGGGTGCAGAGAAAGTGCTGCTGGAAGGGTGGCGGCAGCAGTATCCGAGCCACTCGACGGGTCAAGTCGAGTTCGGGCCGGACGGAGCGCTCTACGCTTCCGGCGGAGACGGCGCGAGCTTCAACTTCGTGGACTACGGCCAAGACGGCAATCCGCGCAACCCACTCGGGGATCCGCCCGTCGCCGTCGGTCAGGCGCAGACGCCTCCGACTGCGGAGGGCGGGGCCCTGCGATCTCAAAGTGTGCGCCGTGCCGCCGGCCCCGTCTTGCTGAACGGCACCGTGATCCGGGTGGATCCGGCGACCGGCGCCGCCTCGCCCGGTAACCCAATGCAGGGCTCTACCGACTCCATCGCCAAACGCGTCATCGCGTACGGGCTACGCAACCCATTTCGAATCGCGGCGCGGCCCGGCACGAACGAGCTGTGGGTCGCAGACGTGGGCTGGAACGACTGGGAAGAGGTCAATCGCATCCCGCTCGGCGGGGCTTCGGCGCTCAACTTCGGCTGGCCCTGCTACGAAGGCAGTAGCAAACAGCCCGGCTACCAAGGCGCCGGCCTCGCGCAGTGCGAGTCGCTCTACGCCGGCGGCGGACACAGCGCGCCATTCTTTGCCTACAACCACAACGCTGGCGTCTCGAGCAACGACGCGTGCGGTCGCGGTAGCTCATCCATCACCGGCCTCGCCTTCTACTCCGGCTCGAGCTACCCGCCGGCGTACCAAGGCGCGATGTTCTTTGCGGACTACTCGCGCCGCTGCATCTACGTGATGGAGCAGGGGCAAGACGGCGAGCCCGCACCGGCGACTGCCCGCTCCTTCCATGTGGACGCCGACGGCCCGGTCTTCCTCACGACGGGCCCAGGGGGCGACCTCTTCTACGCCGCCCTGACCTCGGGGACGATCCAGCGCATCAGCTATTTGCAGCCCGCGGCCGTGTTCAAGGCCTCGCCGGTGAAAGGGCAAGCGCCGCTGCTCGTCAATTTCGACGGCGGGGCGTCGACCAAGGCCCTCCCGGGGGATGTGCTCACGTACGCCTGGGATCTCGATGGGGACGGCGCGTTCGATGACGCCACGGAGGTCAAGCCCGCTTACCTCTACGAGACCATCGGCAAGTATGCGCCGCGCCTGAAGGTCACGGATCAACGCGGCGTATCCAACGTGAGCCAGCCCCTCGTGGTGGACGTTACCGCCGAGCCGCCGCCCGTGAGCACCCCGCCCGACGTGTTCATCGATACCCCGCTCGTTTCCACCCGGTGGAAGGTCGGCGACGCCATCGCATTCAGTGGGCACGCGGTAGACGCAGAAGATGGCAACTTGCCCGCCTCGGCGCTGTCTTGGCAGATCGTCATCCAGCACTGCCCCAGCGGCTGCCACGTGCACGACTTGCTCTCCTTCGAAGGCGTAGCCAGCGGCACCTTCCCCGCCGAAGATCACGAGTACCCGATGCGGCTGGAGTTGATCCTCACCGCAACCGACGAGTCTGGCCAAACGCGGACCGTGCGCCGCGAGCTCCAGCCTCAGACCGTGAGCCTCGTATTCGATACGGAGCCGAGTGGGCTCACGCTCGTCGTCGGCTCCACCGCGCAGCAGACGCCCTTTACTCGCCGTGTGATCGTCGGTTCCGAAAACACGGTCTCGGCCGCGCAGCGCCAGGATCTCAGCGGCGCCAGCTGGACCTTCGCCCAGTGGTCGGACGGCTTGCCACGCGCCCACACCCTCGCCGACGCGACCCAGCCCACTCGCTACGTTGCGACCTACGCTCCCGGCGGCGGCCTCACGGCACAGTACTTCGACCAGCTCGCGTTTGGGGGGACTCCGCTGACGCGACTGGACCCAATCGTGGACTTCGACTGGGGAAACGGGTCGCCCGATCCCAGCATCGGCGCCGATACCTTCTCCGCGCGGTGGACAGGCGAGGTCAAAGCCGACTTCTCGGAGACGTACACCTTTCGCACCACGTCGGACGACGGGGTGCGGCTGTCGATCGACGGCGTCGCGGTCATCGATCACTTCGACGATCACGCGGCCGCCATCGACAATGGCGCCATCGCGCTCACCCCGGGTTGGCACGACGTCGCGCTCGAGTATTACGAACAAGGCGGCGGCGCGCAGCTCACGCTCGGCTGGTCGAGCCCCTCGCGCCCTTATCAAGTCATCCCCGACACGCACCTGCGCCCCGGCTGCGCGGCGAGCGTCTGCAGCGCGGGGCAGGTTTGCGGCGCGGGCGAGCTGTGCACTCCCGCGTGCGTGCCGGCCGCGTGCGCGAGCAAGCACTGTCAAGCCGGCGCCGGAGTCTGCGTGGAGCTGTGCTCGGGGCTCACCTGCCCGGCGGGGGACAAGTGCGTCACCGGCGGTCTCTGCGTGGACGCGTGCACCGGCATATCGTGCGACGCGGCCCAGCACTGCGAGGCGGGAGCGTGCGTCGACGACCCACCGGACGGCGGTGGGGGCGCCGGCGGGCAAACCGGCGCCGGCGGTGAAAGCGGAAATGGAAGTGAGAGCGGCGGCTCCACGAGCACTGGCGGCACCCCGAGCAACGGCGGCGCGCCCCATGGCGGCGGAAGCGACCACGGCGGCGGAGCCAGCAGCGGGGCCCCCGCGGACGGGGGAGCGCCTACAGAAGGCGGGGCCCTGACCGGAGGCTCCGCAGGCGCCGGGGAGAGTGGCGGTGGAGCTTCGCCCAGTGCAGCGGCGGGCGCTGGCGAAGAGCCCAGCAGCAGTGGCTCGGGCGGTAAGACTGCGAGCCCGAGCGGCGGCTCGACCGGCGAGCCCGCGTCCGGGAGCGGCTCGAGCGGCTGCAGCTGCCGCACGGTCGGCACGACCCGGAGCGATGGCTACGGCTGGCTTACGCTCGCGGGCGCGCTCGCTCTGAGTCGCCGTCGCAAGCGCGCTGAGGTCTCGCGCTGATCCCGAATCACGCTCACGCTCATCACGAAGGGTGAGATTCTCGCCGCTGCCGAGCGGAACAATCCACCGCCAACGCCCACACTTTTGCGCGTTTTTTACATGGGTTTACCGTCGACGGAGCTGGCTCGCTCCTGCATGCTCGTAGCTGCAAGGAGCAGAGCCAGTGCCCCACCGCGCTCGCGCTTGCGCCACGAGGACCGTCCGCATGACCCAACTCCGCTTTGCGATCTTGTGCCCGCTGCTCAGCATTCTGGCGACCGCCTCGTGCGGGTCGCCGACCGAGGGTGACGGCCTCGGAGGCTCGCCCGCGGGAGGCAGCCCTCCGATCGCCGGCGGCGCCGCGGGCGGAGCCGGCGGCGGAATCAGCGCGGGTGGTACCAGCCCAGGCGGCTCCGCGGCAGGCGGCGCGGGCGGCAGCGGCGGGAGCAGCGGGAGTGTGGGAAGCGCTGGAGCCGCCGGCACGTCGGCTGGGGGCGCTGCTGGCTCCGGCGGCGGCGGCGGCGCGAACGCGGCCGGGAGCTCCACTGGCGGCGTGGCCGGAGCGAACGCAGGGGGGACGGGAGGCTCGGGCGGAACCGGCTCGGGCGAACCGGTCTTCCACCTCTTCATGCTCATGGGTCAGTCCAACATGGTCGGCGTCGCGAAGGCGGAAGCGAGCGACAAGAACACGGACGAGCGGCTGAAGGTCTGGGGCGGCTGCAATCAGAAGGCCGGTCAGTGGAACACCGCTACCCCTCCTTTGAGTGATTGTCCTGGAGGCAGCGGCATCAACCTTTCCACGAGCGTGGACCCGGGCATCTGGTTCGCCAAGACCCTGCTGAAGAAGCTTCCGCCGGGGGATACAATCGGGCTCATCGGTACCGCCGAAAGCGGCGAGAAGATCGAGACCTTCATCACCGGCGGCAAGTACCACCAAGCGATCATGAACAAGATCGCGGCGGTCAAGACCGCGAAGAACGCGCGCTTCGAGGGCGTCATCTTCCACCAGGGCGAGTCCAACAACAACCAGGGTACGTGGCCCGCGCTGGTCAAGCAGTTGTATAGCGAAGTCAAAGCCGGCTTCGGAGTGAGCTACGACGTCCCTTTCATTCTCGGTGAGCTCCCCGCCGGCGGGTGCTGCAGCATCCACAACGCCCTCGTCCACCAAGCCGCGATGCAGCTGCCAATGGGCTCCTACGTGTCGCAAGACGGCACGAAGGTCATGGACGAATACCACTTCGACCACGCATCCGTGATTTTGATGGGGACGCGCTACGGCGACAAGATGCTGGAGGCGCTCAAATGGTGAGTCGCAGCGGCCGCCCGCTCAGGTCAGGTCCGCGGCCGGCGCGCTGAACATTTGCTGCTCGTAGAGGCGCGCGTAGAGCCCGCGCCGTTCCAGGAGGCTACGGTGGCTGCCGATCTCCACGATGCGGCCGTGCTCGAGCGAAACGATACGATTCGCCTTTTGAATCGTGGAGAGCCGGTGAGCGATGATGAGGCTCGTTCGGCCGGCGAGCAGCGGCTCCAGGGCGGCTTGGATCAAGCGCTCGTTCGCGGAGTCGAGCGCGCTGGTAGCTTCGTCCAAAATCAGGATCTTGGGGTCGGCGAGGATTGCGCGAGCGATGGCCAGGCGCTGCCGCTCGCCGCCAGAAAGGCGGTAGCCGCGCTCGCCCACGAGCGTGTCGTAACCTTGTGGTAGCGCCGCGATGAGCTCATGAATCTGAGCCGCGCGAGCTGCCTGCTCCACCGCCTCTTGGCTCGCCTCGGGCCGGGCGTAGCGGAGGTTCTCGGCGATGGTGGCGTGAAACAGGTAAGTTTCCTGCGACACGACCGCGATGTGCTGGCGTAGCGTCTTGATCTTGATTTCACGGTAATCGTGACCGTCCAGAAGCACGCGCCCGGCCGTCGGATCGTAGAGCCGCAGGGCGAGAGCCGCGAGCGTGCTCTTGCCCGCGCCGGAGGGGCCGACGACGGCGACTGATTCGCCCGGCGCGATCTCGAGATCGATTTCCTGCAAAGTCGCCGGGGCGTCGCCGTACGCGAAGCTCACGTGCTCGAATTTCAGCGCTCCTTGCACGTCCGTGAGCGCGATCGCCCCGGGCGCGTTCTTGATGGCTGGCTCCAAGTCCAGCACCTGCAGCACGCGCTCGAAGTAGCCGTAGGAAGTCACGATGTCCACGTGGACGCCGGCGAGGTCCGAGGCGGGCGAATACAGCTTCTTGAGCAGAGTGACGAAAGCGAGCACCGTGCCCAGGCCTATCTCCCTCGTGATGACCAGGTAGCCGCCCACGCCGTAAACGACGGCCGGGCCCAGGTCCTCGAACAGCTTCATGAGCATCTGGAACCAGCGGCCGACCAAGTTCTGCTTGAGCGACGCCGCTTGCAGCTCGCGCGCCTTGTCCCGCAGCCGCTCTGTCTCGCGCTTCCGCGAGCCGAACACCTTGATGAGTAGGACGCCGGACACGCTGAGCGTCTCCATCAAGATGCCGGTCAGCTCCGCCATGCGCGCTTGTGTTTGCTTCTTGAGCTGCTTGCGCTGCCGCCCCACCTTTCGCGCCGGCAGCACGAAGAGCGGCAGCGCGGAGAGCGCGACGAGCGCGAGCCGCCAATCCAGCGCGACGACCAGCACCACCGACACGGCCAGCGTGAGGGCGTTCTGCATCAACTTGACCAGGTTGTCTTGCAGCGCCTGGCCGATACCCTGCACGTCCGTCAGCACGCGAGAGATCACCTCGCCCGGCTTGGCATTGGCGAAAAAAGCCAAGGACTGCCGCTGCACGTGCGTGAACAGCTCCAGCCGCAAGTCGTACATCACCTGCTCGCCAATCCACGCCGCGAGGTATTTATGAGCGACGCCCAGCAGCCCCGCGAGCAGCGGCCCCACCACCATGCCGGCGCACAGCCACGCGAGCTCCGGGTAATCACCGGCCGGGATTGCGTGGTCGACGATGCGCTTGATGAAGAGCGGCGGGAGGCCGCCGGCGAGCGCCGCAAAAGCGATGCTGGTCGTCACGAGGACGACTTGCTTCCGGTACGGCCTGAAGTAGCGAAAAATCCGCGAGAGCGTCGCTCGCTCGATGGGCCGCGGACTTTCTTGGAGCATGTCTGCCGCCATTGTAACCGCGGCGTGGCTGGAGCGATCACAAGTGCGGCATTTTTGTCGCAAGCTCGTGCGACCAACCCGCAAATTCGCGAGAAATCCGGCATCGAGCCAGAAAGCCGCGCCCTGGCCCGCGCCTTGCTCTAGCTGCAATCAACCGGAGCAAACGATGAACCTCAAATTGACAGGGCTTGGCTTGTGCGTGGCTGCATGTCTCGCGGGCGCGCTCACCACGAGCGAGCCGGCGCGTGCCGAGAGCGCGCCCGCTGCGAGCTCCAAAGCGGAGCTGCAGCGCGCCCTTCAAGACGCGGTCACTCGCCACGTCGCACGGAGCGGCGTCGGCAGCTCGCTGCGCGGTTATGCGTTGGCCCCGGCAATCGTCCAACTCCGCAGGTATGCGGAGCCGAACGGCAAGCAATCCAAGACGGTCTGTATCGTGAGCCTGGCCGTCAAGAATCAACGTGAGGAGCTCGTCGCGGAGGTTCGCGGCAGCGCCGCCGCCCTCGGTGGCTCCCAGCTGGACGCAGTGGACGCCGCCGCCAGCTCGGCCGTGTCCCGCGTGCCCGAGGTACTGAGCAAATTGCAGGGCGATCAGACGGACCGCGTCGCGCGGCGCTAAGCGCTGGCCGCTGAGCGCGAACCGAGCGGCGCCTATCGCGCAGCGAGGGTGCGGCGAGCCACTACACTCACCCACACCGCCTGTCGTTCTGAGTGCGCTGCGCCCGGCTGATGGTTCCAAACGCGCCAATCATGCATGTCCAGCTACGTGTGGCGACTGCTGCCCTACCGGCCGGCTAAGCGCGGCTTTGCAGGGGGGTCGGACGAACGGCGAGCGAGCCGCGAGGAGCGGCGACGAGCCGCGACGGCTTGCGCGCGGGCTTGCGAAAGACCAGCAGCCGCGCGTCCCATTTTGAGCGATGCCGAGGCGTTTTGACTGATGCTTCGGCGTCGCGCGGGGAGTCGGTACTGCTTGATTCAAGTCGCGGCTAAGCCTACCGTTATCTAGTTTTGGATCGTGCTGATCGCTGAGCCATCGGGGTGAAGCGGTCGGTGTGGTCGAGGGAACATGTCAAAGGCTCAGGCTCTCGACGAACAAGCCGCCGTCAGTCACGGACGGGTACTCCTGGTCGACGATCAGCCGGAGCTTCGCCGGCTATTTCGCCGCAGCCTGAACAAGGCCGGCTACGTCGTGGTGGAGGCGTGGAACGGTCGGGTCGCGGTGGAGCTCGCTCAGCAGCTCTCGTTCGACGTGGTCATTAGTGACGTGCACATGCCAGACATGAGCGGCATCGAGCTGTTGGAGACCCTGGCCGAGCTGGATCGGGACCTTCCGGTGGTGCTCACCTCGGGTTCCCCTGGCCCCCACACCCCGCTCGAGGTCGGGGAGCACGGCGCCTTTGCGTACCTCGTGAAACCGGTACCATTCGACGTGATGCACGAGACCGCGCGACGCGCGGTGGAGCTACGGCGGATGCGCTCGGCGAGCCGAGAGGTATTCGAGCCCTACGCCTCGGTCGAGCGCCTGCGCGTCCCGCGGCCCGGAGGCTCGGACGAGGACGACGGCGAGCCGTCCTCCGCGTAGCTCAGTGAAGCGCCGCGATCCATCCACGCACCGCGCCAACCGCGGCTGCGTCGACCTGCTCCGTGCCTAGCGGCGGCATCTGCTGCGAAAATCCCCGACTGGACATGAGCTCGACGAGTCGACTTGCGTCGGGTACCCCGGGCTCGAACGCCGTCCCCACGGCGCTGCGGTACGTCGCGGTGCCTTCCACGGTGGCGAGCTCCGCGCTGCGCAGCGCAAAGTCCAGCTCGTTTCTGGGATCGAAGCAGCGGTTGGCGGCGGCGGCCGGCCTTCGCTGATTGTGGCAATGCGCGCAATTACCGTGCAAGTAGCCCAGCGCCGCCTGCGCGGTCGCGTCGCCCGGCACCTGCAACGGCGACGACGGCGCCCGAGTCAGCCGCTGCTCGGCGACCAGCGCGTCCAAGTTGACAAGACCCGGCGCGGCCGGGCCCTCCAACTGCAGCGCGGAGAACCCGAGCACGAAGCTCTTCCTCCCGCCGTGGCACGCCCAGCATTGCCCTGCCGCCGGTACGTCGTGGGAAGTGCCCCGCGCGTCGTTCGCCCCGCCCGGGGTCGCCACCGCATCCGAGCCGTCCGGCAGCCACACGTAGGCTTGGGCAGCCCAGTCCTCGCTGCCAGGCCCCACCCGCTGCAGCAGCCGCGTTTCCACCCGCACGCCGTCCACCACGAACTCCTTCCAGAGTCGCGTGCCGACCGGAAACGACCATTCGTCCACGTCCGTGCTGTCGATGCGCGCCCCCTCCGGCAGCGCGATCCAACGTCGCTTCTGCGCGCCGTCACTCCACAGCTCGAAGCGAGGCTTGAACTCGCGCGCTTCCGCGGTTCCGTACCCGGTCTGGGAAAGCTTGCTTGGAAGAGGGTCCAGCTGGGACCGCTCCGGCGTCGCGCACACGCCGAAGCGACTGCAGCCGCCGAGCGAGAGGATGAACAGGGCGCACGCGACGAACGCGGCCAAGCCACGCACGTGGTTCCACAGCGACCAGCGGGCCACGTAGCGCTCCCAAAAGTCCGCTGCTTGCTCCGTATTCGGCAGCAGCCGCGCCAGCGCGTCGTTGTACGGAATGTTGCCCGCGCGCGTGACGAGCACGCAGCCGAGCAAGTAGAACAAGCTACCCGCGAGCGCGAGCCGCGCGCTGGCGGTCGAGGGCGAAGCCACCGCGCGCACCGCGAGGACGACGCAGCACGCCGCGGTTCCGACGAACACGCCGAGGAACGAGCGATTGAGCACCGCCACGTTGATGCTCTGCATCGCGGAGACGCCCTGGGCCGGGGGCAAGCGGGCGAGCGCCGGCATCACGAAGCTGGAAAAGGCGAAGAACACTCCGGCGATGAGCCCCGAGCCGAGCGCGGCGGACAGGTGTAGAGCCGAAAAGATGCGCGAAATCATGAGGTGCAGCTTGCGCCGTGCGCGCATGCACGGCTACGCCCAGCTTCACCCGGCTCCCTTGCAAAATTGCATGGTACCTCCCGCCGCCTACGCCGAAAACCCCGCTCAGGAGCGGAAGCCGATGCGCTCGTGGGTACCGTCGCAGAATGGCTTGTTCGCGCTGCCGCCGCAGCGGCACAGGCGCGCCTGGGTGAGGCGGGCGACGACGCGCCCGGTGCCGCTCGTGATTTCCAGGTTACCTCGCACTTGGTAGGGCCCGTCTTGCTGGGGTTCGACCTCGAGCGGGCCGTCCCGGACCTCGAGCATGTCGGTCTTGCCGGTCGGAGGCTCGCCGGTGGCGGCGAAGGCGATCTCCTTGTGCGAGCCATCGCAGTACGGCTTGTTCTTGGACGCGCCGCAGCGGCATAGAGTCGCGCGGAAGCTGGTCGTGCTCCCGGCTACCGACAGCGCACCGCGCACCGCGTACGGGCCACCTTCACGCACCGTGAGGAGATTGACGGGCGGGGAGGTCTCGTCCGGCTCGCCGTCGCGTCGCTCGTACCTGATCGCGCCGGATGGGCAGGCGTGAGCGATCTCCACGAGGCGGGCGGTCTCGATGCCGTCCGGATCGATCCACGGGCCTTCGATGTTCGCGATGAAGACCTTGGGCGCGCCGGTGACGCAGAAGCGAGCGTGGATGCAGCGTTTGCCCTCGTAGACGAGGGTCAAACGCTTGCTGTCGATGTAGTCCACGCCGTCGTCGCGGCGAGGAATCGGGATGCCGCTCGGAGTGCGAGCTGGCTCACCAGCGGCGGCGGCCACCGCCGACTTCGGAGCAGGAGCAGGAGCGGGAGCGGGAGCGGGAGCCGCCGTGGATTCTGCGGCGCGCGTATTGGCGGCCGCGAAACCTCGCTTGGCGCGCTCCAGGAGAGCTTCCAGCGTGCGCTGCGCGCGCAGGGTGCGCTCGTCGCCGCTCTCGGCCAACTGGCGTGCGGCTGCGACCATCTCCCCCAGCCGCTCCTCGAAGACATAGCGCGCGCCCGGGCTAGGCGGAAACGCCCCCGCGTCTCGGAGAGCGGTGAAGGAAACGCCAGCGTGGCAGTCCGGATTGGACGGGCCCGCCGGCAACCGGACGGCGCGCTCCGCGAGCAGCGTGAGCGCATGCATGAGGCCGAGCGCGAGATCGACGGCGAGCGCCTTTTCGGGGTTTGGCCGTGGCAAGAGGTAGGAGTAGGCGAGCAGGCGCAGCATCAAGCCGTACGTGGCGTTCGCGAGGTCCACCGTCGATGCGGCGACCTCGTCCTCGATCCAAACGCGCCCCTCCGGCCGCAGCGGACGGCGCAGCACCGGGTTGTGAGCCGCCGGATACGCCGGCGCAAAGTGCGGATTTTCGGCCTTCAGCGCGGTCAGCTCCCGCTGGATCTCGCGGAACCGAGCGAAGTGCGAGGTCTCCAAGTGCTCGGCGGCGCCCTCACCTTGCTCGCGGATGGTGACGAACGCGCCGAGCGCGGTCTTCGAACAAATCACGGGCTTGGCCCCGAGCAACTGCACCTCGCTTTGCGAGAGCTGCAGCGCGGCGTCGCCGCAGAATGCGACCTTTTCACCGTGGTGGGTCGCGAAGGCTTGCAGGCAAGCGCCTAGCTGCGCGTAAAACTCGCCGACCGTCTCGTAGTCCGTGACGCTGGGGGTGAGGCGCCTGATGGACGTGCCCCGCCTGAACTGAAACTCCGGCACGAAGCCGGCGCCGTCCGGCTCCTGCGAGGCCTCCGGGCGCTCCAAGTGCACGAAGTGCTGCAGCACGTCTGGCCCGAAGGGCGCCAGCCGCACCACGATGCCGGCCGGCAACAGCCCAGGGTCCAGCGGGAAGTTGTCGCGGTTGAAGCGCGGGGAACCTCCTAGCGCGGAGGTGATGTTCCACACCGCCGTGAGGTGGCTCATCTCCTCCACCGCGATCTGTACGATGGTGCGCCGCCAGCGAGCCACCGCTTCCGCCTCCTTCGGGCTGAGCCCGTCCTCTTCGCCACCTTTCAGGCTGAAGGCGGCGTAGAGGTACGTGCACATGAGCGTGTGCTCGAGCTCCGCCGCTTCGTACAGATTGAGGAGGAGCTGTTCTCGGCTCGGAAGTTTGGGCTCGGTCACGGTACCGCTGTATCAGTTGCGCCCACCTGCGCCAACCGGCTGAGCGGGTAGGTCAGCGGAAAGAGACGAGCGGCCTACTCTACGTGACGACCCTGTTGCTCTTCGGTTTCATGACCGGCAATCCTGATCGCGGCGCACTCGCTCGCCTAGCGGGGCCCCCAGCGCTCGAGTAGCAGGTCCCAAACCACGCGCACGCGAGGGACGTCCCGAAGCGCGCGGTGCGTGACCAAGTACAGCTCGTCTATCGGCCAATCCGCGGCCCCGGCTTGCAGGGCTTTGCCCAGCTTCACGGGGACGAGGCCAAAGTGCTTCACGCTCGGCTCCGGCACGAGCGCGACGCCCACGCCCGCGCGCGCCGCCGCGAGGTGCAGCCGCATGCTGTCCGAACGGACTACCGGCTCGACCCCACGCACGTGCTTGGCGAACCAGCGCGCTATGTGCATGCCGGCGAGCGCCTCCCCAGGGCCAATCCACGGCGCGGCGGCAAAATCCCGCAGCGTGCCCAGCTTGCGCGCTAGGGTCGGCGAGGCGACCAGTACCCAGCGCGCGCTCGTCAGACGCGTCATCACCAGGTCACCGCTTTGTGGTCGCACCGTGCGCAGCGCCAAGTCCGCCTCGCGACGAGTCAGATCCAGCACGGACTCGCCCGGCATCAAAGAGACGCGCAGCCCGGGGTGGGTTCGCAGCAGCTCCTCCAGCAGCGGCACCAACACCACCTCCGCTACGTCTGGCGGACACGTGACGCGCACCAGTCCGGTCGCGTCGCGCTCCAGCGAGTCTACCTGATTGGCGAAGCGGGCGACGCCTTGCTCTATCTCTTCCGCCACCGGTAAGAGCTGCTCGGCGGCCTCGGTAGGCGAGATTCCGTCTCGGCTTCGCTCGAACAACGTCGCCGACAGCGCTTCCTCGAGCGCGGCGAGCCGCCGCGACACCGTCGACGCGTCCACCCCGAGGCTGCGCCCTGCTTGCCCCACGGTGCGGCTACGGCACAAGGACAGAAAGAGTCGCACGTCGTCCCACTGAAGCTTCTGGAGCCGATCCGCCTTGCGTTGCATGCACGCACCACTATGCACCCAATTCCCGGGGCCGCGTGCGCGTGCAAGCAACGCCTGACGCGACCAAACCCCGGCAAAAAGTGCTATCCGGTCGAGCATGACTAGCCCCGTTTCGCTCCCGCCCGCTTTTGCCCCCGGTAACGTGGCCGTGATCACCGGCGCGGCCAGCGGGATCGGTTTGGCCGCCGCCAAGCGCTTCGTGCAATTGGGAATGCACGTGGTGCTGGCGGATCTGCCCGGCCCAGCCCTGACCGGCGCCGCCGAGCAGGTGGCAGGACTGGGAGGCGAGGACCGCGTCCTGGCGATGCCGACGGACGTGAGCCGCGCCGCGGACCTGCTCCTGCTGCGCGAGGCGACTACGGAGCGCTTCGGGGCGGTGTCGGTGTTGATGAACAACGCTGGGGTCGGTAACAACCCGGGACTACCGTGGGAAAATGGGGCCGCCTGGAAGGCGCTGGTGGACGTGAACCTGTGGGGGGTCGTGCACGGCGTGGAGGCGTTCGTGCCAGCGCTCCTAGCCGGTGACAAGCCGGGGCTGGTCATCAACACCGGGTCGAAGCAGGGCATCACGAGCCCGCCGGGCAACGCCGCTTACAACATGTCCAAGGCCGCGCTGCGTAACTTCACCGAGTCCTTGGCGCACGCGCTGCGGACCGCGGCTCCCGGGCGAGTCTCTGCGCACTTGCTGATCCCCGGCTTTACGTACACGGGCATGACCGGCGTCGCGGAAAAGCCAGCCGCCGCCTGGACCGCCGAACAGGTCGTCGAATTCATGCTCGCGAGCCTTTCGCGCGGGGATTTTTACATCTTGTGCCCAGACGGGGCGGTGGACCGAAAGACCGACGAGCTCCGCATGCAATGGTCCATCGACGACCTGATCAAGAACAGGCCTGCCCTCTCGCGCTGGCACCCGGACTACGAGGCGGACTTTGCCGAGTACATGGCGCGGAGCAAGGAGCACCCGCGATGATTCTCTATCATTTCACGACTTCGCCTTTCGCGCGGCGCGTGCGGCTCGCGCTCAAGCACAAAAAGCTGCCCGCCGAGCTACGCGACGCGCGAGCGGTGCCCGAGCACCGGGCCGAGGTCAACCGACTGAATCCGCTCCACACCGTGCCCGTCCTGGTCGACGGGGAGGTAGTGGTTTGCGACTCGACGGCGATCCTCCACTACCTCGAGCGCAAGTATCCGGATCCTCCGCTGTGGCCGGGCGGCATCGCGGGCGCGGAGGCCTTCCAGCTCATGGCGCTGTGCGATGCGGTCTCCAACATCTTGAGCGATTGCGGGATGCGCTACCACGCCCTCAGCACCGACCCGAGCTTCGGCCAGGTCAAAGACATGCTGGTCGGTCGAGCTCAGCGCGCGCTCGATGCGCTTTCGGCGCGCGTCTCCGCCCGCGGCACCGGTCGAGCACTGTGCGGTACGAGCTGGAGCGCGGCTGACATCGCGGTCTATTGCTTGGTCACGTGGCTGGAGGGGCTGCCCGAGCGCGCGGTGAGCTTCCCTCCCGCGGCGCAGGTGGTGTCGCTCGGGTGGAGCTTGCCCGCGGCCCTGTCCAGCTGGGCGGACCAGCACCGCTCCCGGTCGGACGTGCTTGCACTGGATTGAAACCTGAGCGAATGCGAGCACTTGCAGGAAAGTGTCCGAAATCGAATCGTTGCCTGTCGAGAATGGCGGGGCGGCTCCGACGTCTCGTTCAAAGCGCAAAGCGCAAAGCGCAAAGCGCCGAAGCAAGGCGCTCAGCGAAAGAAGGTCCGAAATGAAGTTCATGTTGATGATGAATGCGCCCCGCGGTGATGGCGACTACGGCGTGAAGCACTGGACGATGGATGAGCTCAAGGCCCACGTGGGCTTCATGAAGCAGCTCAACATCGACCTCAAGAAGGACGGCGTGCTCGTGACGGCGGAGGGCCTGGCGCCGCCAGGGCAGGCTCGCCTGGTGCGCGCATCCGCCAAGGATGGCTCGCCCGAGGTGACGGACGGCCCCTTCGCGGAAGCCAAGGAGTTCCTGGCCGGCTACTGGATCGTGGACGTGGAGACGCCCGAGCAAGCCTATGCGATCGCCGCGCGCGCCTCCGGAGCGCCGGGTCCCGGCGGTAAGCCTATCCGCATCGCGGTGGAGGTGCGCGAGGTCATGAGCGCGCCGCCGGTGGAGCCATAAGTTGAGTCGCGCCGGTGAGCACCTGCTGCGGGAGCTGGCGCCGCAGGTGCTCGGCGCAGTGGTGCGGCGCTACCGCGATTTCGAGGCGGCGGAGGACGCGGTGCAGGAAGCGCTGCTCGTTGCCTCGCTGACTTGGCCTCGCGACGGCGTACCCGACAATCCCCGCGCCTGGTTGATTCAGGTTGCGGCTCGTCGCATCACGGACCAACTCCGCTCGGAGGCTGCGCGGCGGCGCCGGGAGACGGTCCTCGCGGTCACGCTCGAAGACGATTTCGCTCCTTCTCCGGACTCGGAGCACGAGGCGGAGAAAGAAGACACGCTGCTGCTGCTATTCATGTGCTGCCACCCTGCGCTCACGCGCACCTCCGCGATCGCGCTCACGCTGCGCGCGGTGGCAGGCCTGAGCACGGCCGAGATCGCGCACGCCTTCTTGGTGCCAGAGGCGACGATGGCTCAGCGTATCAGCCGCGCCAAGCAGCTGATCAAGAAGAGCGGCGTCGTTTTCCAGATGCCGACGGAGAGTGAGCGCGACGAACGGCTGAGCGCGGTGCTCCACGTCCTCTACCTCATCTTCAACGAGGGCTACTCGAGCAGCAGCGGTAGTAGCCTTTCGCGCGTGGACCTTTCGAGCGAGGCCATCCGCTTGTCGCGGGGCGTGCGGCAGCTCTTGCCCGGCGACCCCGAGGTGACCGGCTTGCTCTCCCTCATGCTGCTGACGGACGCGCGCCGCCGAGCCCGCACCGGACCGGACGGGGAGCTCGTTCCGCTCGACGAGCAAGACCGCGCCCTGTGGGATCGCGAATCGATCGCGGAAGGCGTGGAGCTGGTGAGCGGCGCGCTCACGCAGGGAGCGATCGGCGCCTACCAACTACAAGCCGCAATCGCCGCTTGTCACGATGAAGCCGAGAGCACTGACGCTACGGATTGGCCTCAGATTCTCGCCCTTTACGGGCTACTGGAGCGCGTCTCGGGCGACAACCCGATGCTCACGCTCAACAAGGCGGTGGCGCTCGCGATGGTTCAGGGTCCTCAGGCGGCGCTGCGCTTGCTCGAGCCCCTCAGCCTCGACCAGCGCGTGGCCTCGCACCACCGGCTATTCGCGGTGCGCGGCCACCTCTACGAGCGCTCGGGCGAGCATGCGCTGGCCGTGCACCACTACCAGGCGGCGGCGGCCCGCACCTCCAGCACGCCGGAGCGCAACTACCTGCTGATGAAGGCCGCCCGCTTGCGCGACCAGCTGAGCTGATCAGACTCCGTTGGACTTGAGCCAGGCCGCGAGCCGCTTGAAGCCGTCCTCCGCGTCCTCTTTGCGGTAGCTCGGGCGGTAGTCCGCCGCAAAGGCATGACCCGCCTCGGGATAGACGTGGATTTCGGCGCGCTTCGCCGCCGCGCTACCACTCTTGAGCGCCACCTTCAGCTGCTCGAGCCCCTCCACCGGGATGCCCTGGTCTTTGCCGCCGTACAGGCCGAGGATCGGCGCTTTGAGGTCGCCGACGAGGTCGATCGGATTTTTGGGGTGAAGAGAGTCTTTGTCGCCGACGACCTTCCCGTACCAGGCGACCCCCGCTTTGATCCTCGGCTGGTGCGCGGCGTAGAGCCAGGTGATGCGACCGCCCCAACAAAAGCCAGTGATCGCCAGGCGCGATACGTCCGCCTCCGACTGCTTGGACGCCCAGGCCACAGTGGCGTCCAAATCACCAGCAACCTGCGCGTCCGAAGCCTTGGAGACGATTTCGGCGCGGAGCTGATTGATGTCCGCGATTTTGGTAGCGTCTCCCTGGCGCGCAAAGAGGTCCGGAGCGATGGCCAGGTAGCCGAGCTTGGCAAAGCGCCGGCAGAGGTCCTTGATGTGCTCGTGGACCCCGAAGATCTCGTGCACCACGAGCAGGACCGGCAATTGGTTCTTGGCGCTCCCCTTGGGGTACGCGCGATAAGCCGGGATGTCACCCGCGGCGGTCGGGATCTTCACCTCCCCCGCCTCCAAACCCTGACTGCTGGTCGCCAGCGCGGTGTCCGCGATGGGCACCACGGCGAGCGCAAATCCGCTGCTGAGGCCATGCTTCATCAAGTCACGACGCGAAGGCATCATGGGCTGGAGGGTACCCCGCGCCTCGGCACGCGACACGGAGTTTTAGCCGCGGCGGAGCGCACGGGCTAGGCCCCGGAGCGCTAGGGGAATTGTCTTGGTGGAGGCGCCTGGCCGGGGCCATACTCGCGAGCTCCGGGCCGGCGGCTCTCGCTGGGCGGATGAATCGGGAAGATGGGGCGCGATAGCTCTACGCAAACACCGTCAAGAGAGGTCCAAAATCTCCAGGAACGCCTGCGCGCGATCTCGTACGTGACGCGCCGCTTCGCCGAGGAGACGACCGACTACGCCCGCTTGCTCGACACCGTAGCGGAGACGCTCGGGGACACCCTGCGTGATAGCTGCATGGTGTTCCTGTTGGACGATCCGCCAGAAACCGTCACCGCCGTCGCCATGCATGCGCCGGACGCGCACGTGCTCGAGCAATTCCGGGAGAGCTTTCGCGATCGAAAAATCCCGCTGAGCGCGCAGCCGGCGTTCCAGCGCATCGTGACGACCGGCGAGCCGATCTTGGCGCCGCGACTTTCGGCGACGGAGACGAGCCCCGAGCGGGCGCGCTGGCAGGAAAAACTAGGCCTGCACAGCGCGCTGCTGGTTCCGCTAAGAGTGCAAGGGCGCTCACTCGGCATCCTGTCACTGGCACGGTTCCGCCCGGAGTCCCCCCCGTTCGACGAGCAAGATCAGGAGCTCGCTCAGAACCTCGCCGATCACGCCGCGCTCGCCATGGAGAACGCGCGGTTGTTCGCGGCCGCAGAGCGAGCCCGAGCGGCCGTCCACCGCTCGGAAGAATCGCGACGACAGTTCATCGAGGCGAGCCCGATCGCGCGGTACGTGATCTCCGCGAACGACCTGCGCGTCATGGAAGTCAACGCAGCAGCGCTCGCGCTCTACGGCTACAGTCGGGACGAGTTCCTACGCCTGTCGCTGAACGACCTTCGGCACCCTGACGACCGCCAGCGGCTGATGGCAGCGCTGGACGCCGCGGGCGACGATCACACCGCCGGCCTCGCGAAGCACCGACGCAAGGACGGCTCGGTGCTGTACGTGGAAGGCGGCAGCCAGCTCGCGAGCTATCACGGGGAGCCCGCGCGCTTCGTGGTGGTAACGGATCAGACCAAACGAGTCCGCGCCGAACAGGAGCGTGACCAGACCGCGGAGCGGCTGCAGAGCACGCTAGACAGCATGAAGGAGGGGTACACGATCATGGATCGTGAGCTCCGCTACGTGTACGTGAACCGCGCGGGCGCCGAGCAAACGCACCTCACGCGCGAGGAGCTGCTCGGTCGTACGCCCCTGGAGCTGTACCCTGGCTTCGAGGACACGCCGATTCACCTCGCGCTCCAGGCTGCGCTGGACACCGGGCAGCCGCAGCGCGTCGAGAATCGCTTCGTTCATAGTGACGGCGAGACAGGCTTCTTCGAGCTGTACATCCAGCCGGTGCCAGAGGGCTTGGTCGTGCTTTCGGTCGACCAGACCGACCAGCGTCGCGCGGAAAATCGGCGAGATTCGCTGGAGGAGCAGCTGCGCCAAGCGCAAAAGATGGAAGCGGTGGGGCGGCTCGCGGGGGGCATCGCGCACGACTTCAACAACGTCCTCTCCGTCATCTTGGGCTACGGGGAGGACATCCTCGCGACCCTCAAAGAGGGTGATCCCATCCGCGAGGACCTGCAGGAGATTCATGCCGCGGCCACGCGCGCTGCCGAGCTCACCCGGCAGCTGCTGATGTTCAGTCGCCAGCAGGTGTTCGAGCCCAAGGTCGTGAGCCTGAACGACGTGCTCACGGGCATGGAGCGGATGCTCCGGCGAGTGCTCGGTGAGCACCTAGAGCTCATCACCTCCTTCGCTCCGGAGCTCGGCCGCATCCGCGCAGATCGGGGACACCTCGAGCAAGTGGTCCTGAACTTGGTCGTGAACGCGCGGGACGCGATGCCCAACGGCGGCCGGCTCACGATCGAGACCTGTAACGTGTCGCTGGACGAAGCGTTCACGCAGAATCACCTCGGTAGCAGCCCGGGTGAGTACGTGTTCTTGGGGGTTACGGACACGGGCCTCGGAATGGATGCGGCCACCCGCACCCGGATTTTCGAGCCGTTTTTCACGACCAAGGAGCTGGGAAAGGGAACCGGGCTGGGGCTATCTACCGTGCTCGGCATCGTGCAGCAGAGCGGCGGAGGAATTTGGGTTTACAGCGAGGAAGGGCACGGCACCACGTTCAAGGTGTACCTCCCGCGCGTGGACGCGGAGCTGGACGTTCGCCCATCGGTCCGCCCGACCGCGGATTTGCTCGGCAGCGAGACCGTGCTGCTCGTGGAGGACGAGCCGGGGGTGCGCGAGGTAGCGCGCCGCGTCCTGGAGCGCGCCGGCTACCAGGTGTTGGTGGTGGAGTCGCCGCTGGAGGCGCTGCTCGTGGGCGATACGTACCCGGCCGAGATTCAGCTCCTGGTGACGGACGTAGTCATGCCCAAGCTGAGCGGCGCCGACCTCGCCGCTCGGCTGCTCGAGAAGCGCCCGAGCATCAAGGTGCTGTACATGTCCGGTTACACGGACCGCGGTATCGTCTCCAGTGGGGTGCTCGACGGCAGCGTGCCCTTCTTGCAGAAGCCATTCACGTCCGAGCAGCTCGCCCGTAAAGTGCGGCAGGTGTTGGACGACGCGCACTGAGCAGGTCACGCCGCGGACAGCGGTCTCTCACCCAAAGCGAGGAGGGCCGCACAATCCAGCTCGAAACCACCTTCGCCGCACGTGGCCAGCAGGTGCTCTCGCGCGCGGCCCGTAGCAGCGGCGTAGGCTGCTGGCTCCAGGCGCCGGGCCAAGACCGCAAGCTCCGCGGAGGTGCGCTCGTAGGCCTCCCAGTACTCCGACACCGAAGCAAAGCGCAGGCTCTGCTTGAACGGGTGGATCGAGACCGGCTCGAAGCCGATCTCCACGAGCTCACTTTCACACTGCTCCGCGTCTTCGGTCGGTTGCTCGCGACGGTCGGGCTCGGGCGTGCCGAAGATGTCGGGCAAGGCAGCGCGCAGCGCGTCGTCCCCCACCCCGAGCCAGGTGTTGACGTTGGGCGCGGCCCAGCTGGCGCTGAGCACCCTACCGCCGGGAACCACCACCCGCAGCATCTCCTCCAGGCCGCGCTTGCGGTCGTCGAACAGGCACACGCCGAACAGGGAGGCGGCGGCGTCGAACGAGCCGTCCTCGAAGCTCAAGTCTTGGCCGTCCATCAGCTTGGCTTCTACGTTGGCGACGCGGCTGCGCATGATGTGCCCGCGAAGCCGCTCGAGCATGACCTCCGCAAAATCAATGGCCACCACGTGACCGACGCGCGGCGCGACCCTCACCGCGAGCGTGCCCGGGCCCGCGGCGATATCCAAGATCCGGTCACCCTCCTCCGGGCGTAGTAGCTCTATGGCCGCCTCGTAGAGCGCGGGCACCTGCTCGAAGAACACCTCATCGTACCCCTTGGCGATCAGGTTCCATGGCCCCGGTTCGGTGAGCGGATCTTTGGGCGGAGGCGCAACCGAATGCATGCCCAGCATCCTACCGCTCGTCTTCTCGATTGGAGAGTGGCCTGGCAGCGGAGCGGCAGTTTTCCTCGAAACGCCGCTCATTGCTGCTCGCTAGCTAAGAATTTCGGCTGCCTGACCCAACGGGGTCGTGTCACGCTTCGTCCACTCGCCACCGTTCGAAGAAGCTAAGAATGAGATTCACCTGCGCCGCATCTTTGGCCGTGTTCGCCGTGCTGTTCCCCCTCGCCGCGCGAGCACACGTCGACCTGGTGAGCCCTCCCCCTCGCCAACCGGGCCAAGCAGGCGGTAATCAGCTGAAGCTGAAGCCTTGCGGCCAGACGACGAATAAGCGAACCGCCACCGTCACCACGTTCTCTCCCGGTCAACAGGTTGAGATCAAGATGAAGGAGTACATCGACCACCCGGGCTACTTCGCGGTTGCTTTCGATGAAGACGGCGATGACAGCTTCGTTTTCCCGCGCGCCAACATGGACAGCGTGAACCCCACGACGGACGATCCCAAGGCGCTGTTCCCAGTAGACGGCATGAAAGTTCTCGGCCTTCGTCTGGACAGCGAGAAGAACTGCGCCTCCGAGCCGGATAAGACCTGCACCCTGTCGATCAAGATCCCGAACGTGAACTGCCAGAACTGCACGCTGCAGCTCACTCAGTTCATGTACGACAAGGTCGGCGACGACAACGACAACGAGTACTACTACCAATGCGCCGACATCAAGATTGAGGGACCGCTCGTCTCCGGCGGGGGTGGCGGTGCGGGCGGGGGCAGCGCTGGAGGCAGCGGAGGCAGCGGAGGCAGCAACGCAGGCGGCATGGGCGGCGCCCCGAGCGGCGGAGTGGCGACGGGAGGGACCGGGCCTAGCAACACGAGCGGCGCAGCCGGCACCGGCGGCGCCAGCACGAGCGCGGGAGCACCCTCGAACGGAGGCACGGCGTCGGGCGGTACCAGCGCCGGCGGCTCGGCCGCGAGCCCCAGCCCAGCCCCCTCTCCCCCGGCTGACGAAGGCGGCTGCGCGGTGAGCGCACCGTCGAGTGGAGATGCCAGCTGGGTGGCGGCGCTGGGTCTCGGTTACGCCGCGTTGCTGCGGCGCCGCCGCGCGGCGCTCCAGCGGCCGCAACTTCGGTGACGTAGCGCGGAGTCACCGTCGCTCGTCGTACGAGCTTTGCAAGGTGACGTGACTCCGCGCCGCGCTTCGGCTGCCTCAGCTCTTCTTGGCGGCCTCGAAAGTGGTGAGGAGCTGCTGCGCCCTCTCCTCGCCCAGGACCTTCTGAGCGAGCGGAAAATACTCGCGCTCCTCGATCGTGACATGCTCGTCCACCAGCTTGGCGAGCCGCTCGAAAGCAGGCGCCCAGCTCCCGCTGTTGAAAGAGAGCGCGTCCAGCTCCAAGATTTCGGCTTCCAGCTCGCTGGCATGGTGGGCGTGCGCCGCGGCAATCGCTGCCGTCTCCGGGAAGCGTGCGAGCTCCGGATAGACTGCTATGAGCTCCCCCTTCTCATGATCCAAGAGCTCGGTTCGGATCGTGGGATACAGCTTGGCCCGCACCTCTAGGTCTTCGCTCAGCGCGACGCGCCTGATGAGAGCGCCGACTCTGCCGTGCTCCTCCATCAGATGCATGAACACCCCGGTGAGGCCTTTGAACCCGGCCTGCACGTCTTTCGCGGCCCCCATGACTTCGGATGCGGCTCGTTCGAGTGCGTTGGGCATGGTCTGTTTCTCCTGCCCTCAACTGAGCAATGACCATGCCAGTCCACGGACACTACGAATGGACAACAATTCGGGCGTTTCGGTGAGCTGCGGCGGGGAAGAAGGTACTCTAGGCATTCTCGACCATGGCAAAAACCATCATCGTAGCGGGCTACGGCTCAGGCATCTCCCACGCGGTCGCGGAAAAGTTCGGCGCCGCGGGCTTTTCGTTGGCGCTCGTCGCGCGCAGCGCGGACAAGCTGGCCGCGGGCGTGAAGCAGCTGGAGGCGAAGGGTATTTCGGCCGCGGCCTTCCCGGCCGACCTCGGAGACCCAAGCGCCATTCAGAGCTTGGTCGCGCAGGTGCGCAAGCAGCTGCCCCCGATCACCGCGCTGCACTGGAACGCTTACTCGAGCGCGGCGGGGGACTTGCTCAGCGCGGACGCCAATGAGCTGAAGCAAGCGTACGACATCGCGCTCACCGGGCTCGTGATCGCGGTCCAAGCGGCCCTGCCTGACTTGAAGGCGCAGCAAGGCGCGGTTTTGGTGACCAACGGCGGTCTCGGCGCGAATGACCCGGCCGCGAACGACGCGGCGGTGGGCTGGAACGCCATGGGGCTCGCGCTCACGAACGCGGCCAAGCACAAGCTCGTGGGCATCCTCGCGCGGCGCCTTCAAAAGGAGGCCGTGTACGTTGGCCAGGTGACCGTCACCACCATCGTGAAAGGCACCTCCTGGGACGACGGCACCGCGACGCTCGAGGCTTCGAGCGTCGCGGCCAAGTTTTGGGACCTGTACGAGGGCCGGAAGGACACGTACGTCAGCGTTTGAGGCGTAGCGCTTGCTTTTACCGGCTCTGTTCCTGTTCGGTCTCGCCGTCTTCTGCTGGCTATTGGCACGCTCGCGCGAGCTGTTTCGCATCTCGGTCCGGGACGGCAAGCAGCGGCTCACCCGCGGGTACGCTCCCGTAGCCTTATTGAACGACTTCGGCACCGCCCTGAGGCGGGTCAAGCGCGCCAGCATCCGCGCCTATCGCTCCGGCGACACGGCCCGCCTCGACCTCCGCGGGGACATCGACTCGGAGGCGAGCCAGCGGCTGCGCAACATGCTCAGTTTGTACCCGCTGGCTCGGCTCCGCGGTCCGAGGGTGTGACGGCTCGATAGAAGAATCGCTCGAGCGCCGGATCTCGGTAGCCCGAGGCAAGGAAGCGGGTCGTGAGGACGCGCGCTTCACGTGTTTTGCGCTGTCGCCAGAGCAGCCACGCCGCTCGACGGAGCGCCACCGGGTGATGAGGGTGCAAGGCGAGCGCATTGGCGAGCTCGCGCTGCGCGCTCGCCTCGTCACCGAAAGACTCGTAGCAGTCTGCGAGCAGGAGGCGAGGGCTCGCGGTGCGCGGGGCCAGGGCGACCGTTCGCTCCAGAAGCGGCACGGCATCGCGGCAGCTACCGGCGGCGGCGCGCAGCTCCGCGAGCAGCATCAGAACGTTGGGCTCGGCGGGAAAGCGCTGGGCGAGCCCCGAGGCGAGCCGTTCGGCTTGCTCCCACCGGCCCTGATTGCGCCAAGCGGTCGCCTCCAGCAGCCCTCGTTCCGCCTCCGTGGCTGCAAACTTGGCCGTGAGCTCGCTCGGCCAATTGGCGAGCAGGATGCACGCCGCGAGAGCAAGCTGCGCGACCGGAGCGGTGCTTCGCGCTCGCCATAGCTCGTGGGCTTGGTCCACCGCCAGCGGCAGCAGGACGAGCACGAGCGGCAGGCGATAGCGCGACGACACGAAAAACAAGGCCAGAACCAGCGAGTAGACGACGACGCTCGCGCCCAGCAGACGCAGCTCCGGCTCCGCGCGACGGCGCCAGAGCGCCATGAGCCCGAGCGGGGCCACGAGCCCGAAAGGAAACGCCAGCCCCCGTTCCCAGAGCAGTGCTCTCAGCACGGGCGATGCGTCGCGCAGCAGCTGAATGTCTTGGTCCCGGCGGATCTCGCGGCCCGCAAAGACGTAGTAAAGCTTCTCCGCCGTTCGCGCCACGAACGCGAGAGGGCGGTGCTGCACGTCTTGCACGGCGCGCTGGACGAAGAACCGGGAGCGCTCCGCGGGCGTGGTCATGCCATTGCGATCCGCCCGCTCGACTTCCGGTTCGAACTCCGCTCCGGGACGAGCGCGCCACGTTTCACGCCAGCTCGGGTTGTTACCCAACCAGAGGTTGATCCCGAGGTTGTACGAGACAATCACGCCCGGAGCGCCGTGCCGAGCGTTGTAGCGAGCGGTGACCGCGAGCGGCAGCAGCGCCGCGGAGAGCACGAGAGCCGCGAGCGAGGTGCGCGGCCGAGGCAAACGCCGACCGCGCAGCAGCACGCAAGCCGGTAAAAACAGCACCGAAAGCGTCCACCCGGTCGTCGCCAAGCCGAGCGATGCACCGAGCAGCGCGTCGCCGAGTCCGAGCGGGCCGCGGCGAAAGGCGAGCAGAAGCGCTCCTACGAGCAGCAGCTGCACCACGCACGGGGGCAACAGCTCGAGGTCGAAGAGCACGAAAGGCCCGTAGAGCGCGGCGGCCAGCCCCGTGCAAAGGCCGATGAGGCGCGCCGCCCCCGAGCGGCTGGCGAGGCGACGCCCGAGCTCGACCAGCAGGACGCACGTGATGGCGCCAAGGATCGCTTGCACCCACGCCACCGACCACGCGCTCTGCAAACCGCCTCGGTAGAGCAGCGCGAGAAACGCGGGGTACAGAGGCGGCTGATAGAAAGCCGCGCCCGTGTCGGCGGCGGCGGCGAGCTGCAGGGCAAGCGCGCGGTTGACGGCCGCATCGATCACCGGCCCTTCGAAGAAGGGGGTTCGAGCCACGAAGTGCGCGTGTAGCAGGCGCACTGAAAGCGCGAGCGCACCGACCCACCAGAAGTCCCGCCGGTGGCGGCTCAGTTGCACGAGAGGCTCTGACACGTGACGCCCTCGCAGCAGTTCTGCGAGCACTGCAGCCCGGAGCAGGCGCCCCACGTGCCCCACGTGCCCCACCCGCACGAAGCGCTGCAGGTGCGGGTGCGCTCCTTGCTACCCGCCGGGCAGTTGCCGCAGCTCGTGCTCGAGATGTCTACCGCTCCCGGCGAGCACACCGAGACGCCGCCGCACGAGCCCCAGGTGCCCCACGCGCCCCAGCCGCACGACCCGCTGCACGTGCGGCTGCGGCTCTGGTACCCCGTGTTGCAGTTGCCGCAGAGCTGATTGGAAGTTTCGACGGCGCCTGGCGTGCAGCCGCCCGCACCGGTGCAGCCGCCCCACGCGCCCCAACCGCTCCAAGCGCAGGAGGCGTTGCAGCTGCGAACCCGCGCTTGCGTGCCTTGGCTGCAGTTGCCGCACGCTTGGCTCGCGGTCTGGTCCGTGCCGGCGGCGCAGCCCATCTCGCCGCCGCAAGCGCCCCACATGCCCCAGGTGCCCCAGGAGCAATCCGCGCCGCATTGACGCCCTCTCGTCCTCATGCCCGAGCCGCAGTTGCCGCACGTTTGCGGCTCGGTCTGCGACTCGCTCACTTCGCAGCCCGCGCCGGTGCTGCACTCGCCCCACGCGCTCCAAGCTTCCCAAGCGCACGTTCGTCCACAGCTACGCGCGCGCGTGCGTTCTTCGCCGCATGTGCCGCAGCCTTGGGGCTGCATCTCGGTAGCCTCCGCCTCGCACTCGCCTTCTCCCGAGCAGACTTCGTCGTCCCACTCGCAGGTCTCGAGGCAAGTGGCGGAGGCGCTGCCGCACCGACCGCAAGCGCCGCGTTCTTCTTTTTGGCCAGGCGAGCAGAGACCTGCCCCGGAGCACGTGCCCACGTCCTGCCACAGGCCCGCCGCGCTGCAGGTCTGCGCCTGAAGGCCGCAGTTGCCGCACTTGACCTCGCGCTCTTCACCCGGCCCACACGAGCAGTCCTTGGGGGCGTCGCACTCGGCCCAAGCGCCCATCACACACTGCATGGCCCCCTTGCTGCAGGGGCCCGCGCACTCTCGCTGAGCAGAGATGCCCACCTCGGGGTCGGTGTCGTCGCAGTCGCTTCCCGCAAGGATACCGTCACGATCGGCGTCGTTCGCGGGGTCGATGCATTTGCCGGACTGGCACAGCAAGTCACCGGGGCAGGTTTCGGACCCGTCGGCCCCGCACTCGTCGGCGGTCTGGCCGTCGCCCGCGGTGCCCTCGTCACCGCTCTTTCCGGCTTCGGTGCCGCTGCCGGCCTGCGCGCCGCTGCTGCCGGACGAGCTCACGCCGGGGACGACGGTGAGGTCATCCACGCCGCTGATGACCTGGCAACCGAACAGGATGCTCGCTAGCAATAGCCAGGCTCGCACAGCACTGCTGCGTGCGTATACGGAAGCGCGACTCCGAAATTGCTGCTCCGGCACGTATTGTCATCAAAGCGCCAGGCGCGAGGTAGCGACGCCCTGACCTCATCTAGCGCCCCTTTGCTGCGGGCTACCGCGTCATCATGAGGACCTCACTGGAGCTGGCCGCGGGGCTCGAGCTTTCTGGCTCCATTCGTCTCGAGAAGAAGCTGGGAGAAGGTGGCATGGGTAGTGTGTGGACGGCCCAGCACCTCGCGCTCCACACTCAAGTCGCGGTGAAATTCCTGGCCGCACACATGGCGCAGGACGCCGCCGCAGCCGCGAGGTTCCAGCGAGAAGCGATGGCCGCCGCGCGCATCAAGTCCCCGCACGTGGTGCAGATTTTCGATCATGGCGTATCGCCGGAGCTAGGCCCCTACATCGTCATGGAGCTGCTGGAGGGGGAGACGCTCTCCGCCTTCGTGCAGCGCCACGGCCGGCTCAGCCCCGCGGTGACCGCGCGCATCCTCACGCAGCTTTGCCGTGCGCTTTCCAAGGCCCACGCGCACGGCATCGTGCACCGCGACATCAAACCGGACAACTTGTTCCTCGTGGACTCCGAGCGCGAAGCGTTCGTCAAAGTGCTCGATTTCGGCATCGCCAAAAACCTGCGTGACGAGACGAGCGTCACCTCCACGGGCTCGATGATGGGGACGCCGCACTACATGAGCCCCGAGCAGATGCTCAGCTCCAAGCACGTGGACCTGCGCGCCGACCTCTGGGCAACCGCGGTGCTTGCGTATCACTGCTTGACCGGCGGCGTGCCGTTCGACGGCGAGACCTTCGGCGCGGTCGCGGTCGCGGTCACGCAGGCGCAGTTCGTGCCGCCTTTCGCGCAATACGGCGTCGGGTCGCCCGCGCTGGACGCATGGTTCGCTCGCGCGCTCTCCCGCGACCTCGGCGCCCGCTTCGGCTCCGCAGAGGAGCTCGCCGACAGCTTCGTGCAGCTCGCAGCGGCCGCTGGCGCGAGCCCTGCCCTCCTCGCGGCGGCGGCCACGCTCTCCACCGGGCCGGGCCTGCCCGCGCCGACCTTCAATGGCGTCGCGAACACCAACGGTGGCAAGCCAGTCGCGCGCTCGCTCGTGCCGGTGCTCGCCGCGGCCTCTGCGGTCGCGCTGCTGGGCGTCGGCACGCTGGTCTTGCTCGGGTCGCACGACACTCCGACAACGCCCATCTCGGCGACCC
>SECP01000117.1 GCA_004193285.1 Myxococcales bacterium
CTCGATATGACAGATAAAAATCAAGAAATCACTAAAGAAGAAATCAAGAAAGAATTTCAGCTAGAGCGAATGATTTTATTTAGCGATGCTGTGTTTGCCATTGTTATTACTTTAATGGCTATTGAAATTCATTTGCCAGAGGCGCATTATAATGAAATTACTTTTGTAGCTGCATTAAAACATTTAATGCCAACCGTTTTTGCTTATGCCCTTAGTTTTTTCTTTATAGGCCAAATGTGGTATAAACACCTTCAAATGTTTAGCATATTAAAAGATTATGACAAAGGTTTGGTGGTTAGAAATCTGATTTTTTTATTCTTTATCGGGCTGTTTCCTTTTGGCGCATCACTTATTATTTCAAGAGTAGAAATTTTATTACCCCCAGCTATTTATTTCGGCATTATCATCTGTTGTTTCGGTGCTCAACTCGTATTGCAAGACTATATTATTAACCGTAGTAAAGGCCTCATCATCAATGTAGATTTAACCGAACAAAAGTTGAGCTTGAAAAAAAGAACCATTCTTATCTTCAGTATGGCTCTCATCGCACTTTTAGCGTACATTACTTATCTCATTATCCCGAACAACGAAGATAAACATTATGCTATTTATTGGGTGTTTCTGTTAATTGTATTCGCATATAAGACTAACAGCAAAAAAAAGGAAAAATCCATCGCTAAGAAAGACGTTACGCAAAAGTAATTTTTAGCAAAAAAAATAGAGATTTATAAATTTTACGCCGAAAATCGCCAATTTATAATGCAAGCATAATAAATAGACCGAATACCGATTTCATATTTAGTCTACACCTTGCCAATGTCTCGACTGCGTAAATCCATTATCACGATACTATGTTTTGAATTGTAATAAAAATCAGAATTAAATTTTTTTTTATTTATTTTAAGATAAGCCTTGCTAGTTTCTGAACTAAAAACTAAATTGGTTTTTATAAAACAATGACAATGTACAACCCAAGAATTTTAAGTTTAAGTATTACAAATAGAGCAGATTACGAGTCTACTTTATATGTCATTCTTATTATTACTATTCTGCTACTAAGTAAGCAGCCAGGGACGTTATAGCATGATTATTTAATACTCACAATATACCTAAAGCGTCCCAATCAAAAGGGACGCTTTTTTTAAATAAGGAAAAATGGAATATTACAACTCCAAAACGGT